>NZ_ATHT01000005.1:0-20360 GCF_000523335.1 Lebetimonas sp. JS138 | reverse complement strand
GGAATTTTGAACGGTCTCTATCAGGACGGTAAGAATAACCCTGATTTTGCAAATCTTCTATAAATTCCCTCTCAAGTGCCGCTTCGCTTTGATAATTTTCGTTTACCGCCCATGTTTTTTCGTATCTATCAAGCACGATGAAGTTGTTTGTATTTGCTATTGGTTTTGTGTATGTTTGCATTTTTTATCCTTTATGTGCGAATAAATTTGCATCTCCTTGGAGAAGCGATTTTAACCGCTTATATATTTATTTCCGGAGGAGCGATTTTAACCGCTTATATATAGGAGGTTAAAACCTCCTCTCCTTTTATTATATTTTACTCATAAACCCCATAAAATCTCTCTTTCCAATCTTTAAGTCCTGCTTTAAAACCATTAAACTTTATATAGTTATAAACAATATTAAAATGCTCCTCATTCCTTATAACTTTGTCATAATAATTTTTTTCCCAAAATTTACCGCTTTTATTTAACATTTTATTTATTCTATAAGCACTTTCACCCTTAATTTTTTTTATAATAATGTCTAAATCTTTTATCTGTTTAAAAAGTAAATGTATATGATTTGGCATAATGGTAAAAGCAATTAATTCATAAAATATTTTATCTAAATTTATCAAAAAATCTTTCAAAAATTCAAATATTTCATCATTTAAATATGCACCTTTTAAAGAATTGTCTAAATATTTATCGATTAGATATTCCTGTTTTTTATTTTCAATATTTTGAGTTCTAATTTTTCTAATATAACTATCTAAACTATCTTGTGTCCTAAAAGTTACAAATTGATAATATCCTTTTAAATTAATGTGTGGTAAAGTTTTTTTTATTTGCATTATTTTTCCCTTTTTTACTTCGTTTATTATTTTGTGAGACTAAAGTCTCACCTCCGATTTAATTTAGTATATTCGGAGAAACGATTTTAACCGCTTATATATAGGAGGTTAAAACCTCCTCTCCAGGAAAAGCGAATTTATTCGCTTATATTTAATTTCTTTTACATTTTAAAATCCAAAAGTAAATTTCTGTAATACTCATACTGTTTTTTTCTAAGCTCAATTTCTTTTGGTAAACCCTCGCTTATAGAGTTTGCAAGTGTGTCAAATTTATCGAGGATTTTAACTATCTCTTTTTGTATTTCAAGTGGAGGGATTGGGATTTTTATATTTGAAATTTCACTTGTTTTTAATGCCGGGATACCTGCTCCATGTTGTTTATTCATTAATTTATGTTGATTTAGTTTTAAAAAATGAAAAATAAATCTATTTTCTACTATATCTTTTTTAGGTAAAATTACATAACAATGAGCATTAGCCCAAAATTTAGTAGTGACAAAATTTACAAATCCGGCAGAAGCACCACCTTGACTTATAATGATTGTATTTTCAGAATAATTATATTTGTCTGTAAAACCTGAATAAGTTATTCCTCCATTATAAGCAGGATACTTTCCCGTTTTAGCAAGTTGACTTTTATTTATTTGTTTCCCTTTTTCTATTTTTATCACTTCTCCCAACTTTTTCCACTCAACTTCATCACCAAAAGTTAAAAGTTTATCACGATAATATTCATATTGTTTTTTTCGCGCATGAAGCTCTGCTGTAAGCTCTGCTGTAAGCTCTGTAAAAGTGTCGAGGATTTTAACTATCTCTTTTTGTATTTCAAGTGGAGGAATTGGGATTGGAATTTTAGCCATTTGATTACTCATAAGTTTTGGATTACCCATACCTGAATATACATGTTTTTTTGCTTCAATTGTTAACCAATAATATAAAAACTTATATATTAGATTTATTTGATTATTTATTATTATTAATCCGCTAACGTTTGTAATAGAAAATTTTCCTTTTCTATAAAATACTGTTCCAGCATTTGCTCCATCTGTTGTCCAATTAACAAATTCACCATCAAAATCATAAGTGTTTATTTTTCCAATTTCACCATTATTTACAGTTTGAGAACTATATACCGGATATATTCCTTTATTATCTCTCAAATATCTTTTTGAAATGACTTTTCCTCTTTTTAATTCAGCTATTTCTCCTAACTTTCTCCACTCAACCTTAACATTTTTTAATTTTTCAATAAATTTTTCCATTATATTTCTCCGTCTATTTCGGTAATGATTTTATCAATTTCCACTCGTAATCTGTCTATTTTTGCCACTGTTGTTTTTATCTCTTTATTTAACTTTTTGATGTCTATTTTTTCCCTGGTATCTTCTGGTTCTACATAAGAGCCGACTGATAGATTATAGTCATTTTCTTTTATCTCTTCCAATGATGCATTATGTGAAAAGTGTTTTATTTCTTCTTTGCTTTTGAAAACTTTCAAAATCTTATCTATATGCTCATCTTCTAAAATATTATTGTTTGTTGCTTTTTTGAAAAGTTTGCTTGCATCGATAAACTGGGTTTTGGTGTCTGGCTTATGTTTGGAAAGCACGAGAATATTTACCGCAATTGAAGTTCCGTAAAACAGATTTGGTGCAAGTGATATTATAGTTTCTATATAGTTGTTGTCTATTAGATATTGACGAATTTTTTTCTCAGCACCGCCTCTGTAAAAAATCCCAGGAAATGTAACGATAGCGGCTCTTCCTTTGGCTGAAAGGTAGCTTAAAGAATGCAAAATAAAAGCAAAATCAGCTTTTGATTTTGGAGGCAAAACACCAGCAGGTGTGAATCTGTCGTCATTTATAAGTGTCGGGTCATCACTTCCTATCCATTTAATAGAATAAGGAGGGTTTGAAACTATTGCATCAAAAGGCTTTTGGTCGTTGTGTTTGGGGTCTGTTAGAGTGTCCCCGAGTTTAATATCAAATTTATCGTAATTGATATTATGTAAAAACATATTCATTCTTGCAAGATTGTAAGTGGTATGATTTATCTCCTGACCGAAAATCCATCTTCTATAATATGCTCGTCAAACTGTTTTTTTGCCTGAAGAAGCAGTGATCCGGAACCACAGGCAGGGTCGTAAATTTTATTTACTTTTTTTTGTTTGTGTATGGCAAGTTTTGCTATTAGTTTGGATACTTGCTGAGGTGTGAAAAACTCACCTCCGCTTTTTCCGGCGTTTGCCGCATATTTGGAAATCAAAAATTCATAAGCATCTCCGAAAAGGTCTATATGGCTGTTTTTAAAATCTCTAAAATCAAGTTCATTTACCCCTTTTAACACAGCACAAAGTCTTTTGTTTTTTTCAGCAACGGTGTTTCCGAGCCTGTTGCTTGTGGTGTCAAAATCGGCAAAAAGCCCTTTTATATCGTCTTCGCTTGGATATCCGCTGGCGGAATTTTCTATATTGCTGAAAATTTTTGCCAAATCCGTATTTAGGTTTTCATTATTGTCGCAGTTTGCCACAATATTGCAAAAAAGCTCGTTTGGATAGATGAAATAACCTTTTTCCTTTATTGCGTTGTCTTTAATTTCCGGTGTAATCATATCATCATTAAATTTTGAATAATCTATATCTTCCCCGCCTTCCATATAAGAAGCGAAATGTTCGCTTATAAAACGATAAAAAAGGCTTCCCAAAACATACTGCTTAAAATCCCATCCGTCAACCGAACCCCTCACATCGTTGGCTATTTGCCAGATTTTTCTGTGTAATTCCTCTCTTTGCGCAATACTTGGCATATATATTCCTTTGAATAAGATTTACATATTATAATAAAATTTAGACGTTTTTATTCAATATGTAAATGATTGTTATTTAAAATTAAATTTTTTAAAAATTAACTTTTTTTCTCTTGACAATAAAATGTTTTTTACTTATAATTTCAATCCACAAACGATGCCGGCGTAGCTCAGTTGGCTAGAGCAGCTGATTTGTAATCAGCAGGTCGGGGGTTCGAGTCCCTTCGCCGGCTCCATTCAGCGTTTGACCAGTTAGAATAAAAGGTGGGGTTCCCGAGTGGCCAAAGGGGACGGGCTGTAAACCCGTTGGCGTTCGCCTTCGAAGGTTCGAATCCTTCCCCCACCACCATTGAGTCATGAGTTTTCAAAAATGTGCAGGCATTTTTGGAATATATGCGGGTGTAGCTCAGTTGGCTAGAGCGTCAGCCTTCCAAGCTGAGGGTCGCGGGTTCGAGTCCCGTCGCCCGCTCCAGTCATGACAAACTGGGAGCTGAGCAAACTACGAGTATGGTTGTCTGCTCATAAACTCCCGAAATACTATTGTTTTGTAAAACAAAACATTGCTAGCAGTGTTTTTGCCCATATAGCTCAGTGGCAGAGCACTTCCTTGGTAAGGAAGAGGTCGCCGGTTCAATCCCGGCTATGGGCTCCAGCAAGGCCTTGTTGGAGTTCATAAATGAGCTAAATAAAATTTTAAACATGGAGGAAGAAATGGCAAAAGAAAAATACGTAAGAAATAAACCACACGTAAATATTGGTACAATCGGTCATGTTGACCATGGTAAGACTACTTTAACAGCAGCTATTTCAGGTGTTTTGGCACAAAAAGGATTTGCTGAACTTAAAGATTACGATCAAATCGATAACGCACCTGAAGAAAGACAAAGAGGTATTACTATTAATACATCTCATGTTGAATATGAAACAGATAAAAGACACTATGCACATGTTGACTGTCCAGGACACGCAGACTACGTTAAAAACATGATTACTGGTGCCGCTCAAATGGACGGAGCTATCTTAGTTGTTGCAGCAACTGACGGTCCTATGCCACAAACAAGAGAACATATATTGCTTTCAAGACAAGTTGGTGTTCCGGCAATTGTTGTATTCTTGAACAAAATGGATATGGTTGATGATGAAGAACTTCTTGAACTTGTTGAAATGGAAGTTAGAGAACTTTTAAGCGAATATGAATTTGACGGAGACAACGCACCTGTTATCGCTGGTTCAGCTCTTAAAGCTCTTGAAGAAGTAAAAGCCGGACAGCTTGGTGAATGGTCAGAAAAAATTATGGAACTTATGGATGCAGTTGACGAATATATTCCAACACCAGAAAGAGATACTGATAAAGATTTCTTAATGCCGATTGAAGACGTATTCTCAATTTCAGGAAGAGGTACTGTTGTAACAGGTAGAGTGGAAAGAGGTGTTGTAAAACTTGGTGATGATGTTGATATTGTTGGATTTAAACCAACAAGAACGACAAAAGTTACTGGTATTGAAATGTTTAGAAAAGAACTTGATGAAGGTGAAGCCGGTGATAATGTAGGGGTACTTCTAAGAGGTATCGGAAAAGATGAAGTTGAAAGAGGTATGGTTCTTGCAAAACCTGGAAGTATTACTCCTCATCATAAATTTGAATCAGAAGTTTATGTATTAACTAAAGAAGAAGGTGGTAGACATAAACCATTCTTTAACGGATATAGACCACAATTTTACATCAGAACAACTGACGTAACAGGAAGCATTCAATTACCAGAAGGCGTTGAAATGTGTATGCCTGGGGATAACGTAAAATTAACAGTAGAATTAATTGCTCCAATCGCACTTGAAGAAGGTACAAGATTTGCTATCAGAGAAGGTGGTAGAACTGTAGGTGCCGGAGTTGTTACAAAAATTATTGAATAAGGGTTTTCCCCTTATTTTTAAAGGATAATGATGAGAGAAATTATTCATCTAAAATGCAGTGAGTGTGGTAGATTTAATTATCATACTACAAAAGAAAAAAGAAAACATCCTGAAAAATTTGAAATGAGAAAATATTGCAAATGGTGCAATAAGCATACTGTTCATAAAGAATCAAAACTTTAATTGGGCACTCCCCGCAAAAATATAAATTTTTGTGGGGTTTAATATTAAGTTCACCCTCTTTCCAGGCTGTTAGATATAGCGGCCTGGTGAGCGGGTGTAGCTCAGTTGGCTAGAGCGTCAGCCTTCCAAGCTGAGGGTCGCGGGTTCGAGTCCCGTCGCCCGCTCCACAGGGCAGTAGCTCCAATGGTAGAGCGGCGGTCTCCAAAACCGCTTGTTGGGGGTTCGAGTCCCTCCTGCCCTGCCATTACCAATTTTTGGAAGAGGTATAAAATAGTGAGTAGTGAACAGTAAAAATGGGGAATAAAAAATGAAAAATGAAAAATTTAATATTAGAAGCTTAAGCAATTATATAAAAGAAGCAAAAATTGAATTGGATAAAGTAATTTTCCCAAGTGCAAATGAAGTTAAACAGTCTTTTATTTCAGTGGTTGCTGTAGTGACGGTCGTTACAGCATTTTTAGGTCTAATTGATCTGATAATGAGCGGAATATTAAAAGCTGTATTATAAGGAATATTATGGATTGGTATGCATTACAGGTCTATTCTGGAAGTGAATTGGCAGTTAAAAAAGCAATTGAAAATTTAAAAAACGAAGAACATTTAGAAAATATTTCTCAGGTAGTTGTTCCTACAGAAGAAGTATTGGAAGTTAAAAATTCTCAAAAAAAAGTTTATGAAAGAAGCATATATCCTGGTTATGTGTTTTTGGAAGCCAATTTAGATACAGCGCTTTGGCATAAAATACAATCTCTTCCAAAAGTTGGTAGATTCATTGGTGAATCTAAAAAACCAACTCCTCTTAAAAAAGAAGATGTTGAGCTTATTTTAGAGAAAGCTAAACAAAAAAGCGCACCAAAACCAAAAGTTTCTTTTGAAGAAGGTGAAATAGTTAGAATAAACGAAGGTCCGTTTGCGAATTTCACAGGGGAAGTAGAAGATTTTGATTATGAAAAAGGAATGTTAAAACTTAACGTTACAATTTTTGGAAGAAGCACTCCTGTTGAAATTCATTACACAAAAGTTGAAAAAATCGTATAAAAGGACACAAGATGGCAAAAAAAGTAATTGATGTATTAAAACTTCAAATCCCGGCAGGTAAAGCAAATCCGTCACCTCCAGTAGGTCCGGCTTTGGGTCAGAGAGGTATTAATATTATGGAATTCTGTAAAGCTTTTAATGAAAAAACAAAAGATATGATGGGATATAATATTCCTGTTGTAATTACTGTTTATGCAGACAGAAGCTTTACTTTTATTACAAAACAACCACCTGTAACAGACTTTTTAAAAAAAGCTGCAGGTATAGCGAAGGGTAGTTCAAATCCGCTTAAAGACAAAGTCGGAAAACTTACCAAGGCGCAATTAAAAGAAATTGCCGAGAAAAAATTACCTGATTTAAACACAGACGATGTAGAAGAGGCAATGAAAATTATTGCCGGCAGTGCAAGAAGTATGGGAATAGAAATAGAAAATTAATACCACTGTGAGTGGAAGTAAGAAATTTACGAGGAGTGAATATGGCAAAAAAACATGGTAAAAGATATTTGGAGCTTCTGAAAAAAATAGATAAAGATGTATATTCTTTAAAAGAAGCTGCCCAAAAAATAAAAGAACTTAAATCTGCAAAATTCGATGAAACAGTCGAACTTGCATTAAAACTTGGCGTAGACCCAAGACATGCAGATCAAATGATAAGAGGAAGTGTAGTGTTGCCTCACGGTACAGGAAAAACTGTAAAAGTAGCAGTAGTTGCAAATCCTGCTAAAATAGATGAAGCAAAAGAGGCGGGTGCTGATTATGTGGGTGACGAAGTATTCGATATGATTGAAAACGGAAATTTAGATTTCGATATTTTAATTGCAACACCTGATATGATGGGAAAACTTGGTAAATACGGAAGAATTTTGGGACCAAAAGGCCTTATGCCAAATCCAAAAACTGGAACAGTTACAATGGATATAGCCCAGGCGGTAAAAAATGCAAAAGCCGGTCAGGTTAATTTCAGAGTTGATAAAAAAGGTAATATGCACGTTGGTATTGGAAAAGTCAGCTTCTCTCCAGAAGCACTTTACGAAAATGCAAAAACATTTATTGAAAAAATCAATAAAATGAAACCGGCAAGCGCAAAAGGAAGATACCTTCAAAATGCCGCATTCTCACTTACAATGAGTCCGAGTTTAAAACTGGATGTAAATGAATTAGCGGAATATAAATAGGCATTGGCCTAAGTCTAAATGACTTAGAAAGCAGGTGGGTAACCTTAATTCCCTGCCGAGTCTAAGTGAAAGGAGCTTTATGAAAAAAGAATTAAAAAAACAAATCGTTGAGGAACTCAGCAACGAATTTAAAAATGATGTAAGTGTTTTTTATGCTGACTATAAAGGTCAGAGTGTACAAAACCTTGAAGAACTAAGAATTGCACTAAGAGCTGCTGAAGGAAAAGCCAAAGTTGTAAAAAACACGTTGGCAAAATTAGCTTTTGCAAATAACGGTGTTGAAGTTGATTTCGAAGAAAATAATATTTTTATCTGGGGTGAAGACCAGATTACATTAGCAAAAATATTAACTAAACATGCTAAAAATTATAAAGACACTTTTAAAATTAAAGGTGCGGTAATTGAAGGTGAAGTAAAAGATGCGGCATATGTTGAAGAAGTAAGCAAACTTCCAACAAAAGACGAATTGCTTGGTATGGTTGCATTTATGATGAAAGCTCCTATTGCAAAATTTGCATGGGGACTAAATAAATTAATAGAAAAAAAATCTGAAGAAAATTAAAAGGAGAGATAATGGCTTGTACAGTTGAACAAATTTTAGAAACTATAGAAAATTTAACAGTTAAAGAATTAAACGAATTAGTAAAAGCATTTGAAGAAAAATTTGATGTAAGCGCACAACCTACAGTAGTTGCAGGAGCAGGTGCAGCAGGAGGAGAAGCAGCTGAAGAAAAAACTGAATTTGATGTAATATTAAAAGCACCGGGTGCTAAAAAAATCAATGTAATTAAAGTTGTAAGACAAATTACTGGTGCCGGATTAAAAGAAGCAAAAGCTATGGTCGATGAAACTCCATCAACTATCAAAGAAGGTGTTTCTAAAGACGAAGCTGAAGAAATTAAAAAACAATTAGAAGAAGCGGGAGCAGAAGTAGAAGTAAAATAATCCTTGCTTTTTTTCTTTTTTTTTGATACACTTACAGTTTGTTAACCTCTACATAAATTCTGCGCAGGAGAGCCAATGTTAAACCAATTAAAATCAGCCAACAGGTTAAGATTAGATTTTTCAAAAATACCTCAAATAGTTGATATTCCGAATTTATTACATTTACAGCAAAATTCTTTTAGAGACTTTATTAATTTAAAAGAACCTGAAAAAAGCGGTATTCACAATGTGTTTAAATCGATGTTTCCAATCAGTGACACACAAAACAGAATCACGCTTGAATATGTGGGTATTGAATTTAAAAAACCCAAATATACGGTTAGAGAATGTATGGAAAAAGGTCTTACTTATTCTATTCCGATAAGAATAAAAGTCAGACTTATTGTTCATGAAAAAGATGAAAAAACAGGTGATAAAATAGGTATAAAAGACATTAAAGAACAAACTCTGTTTATCAGGGACATACCTTTAATGACAGAAAGAACGAGTTTTATTATTAATGGAGTAGAAAGAGTTATTGTCAATCAGCTTCACAGAAGTCCGGGTGTTATCTTTAAACAAGAAGAGGCACAAAATTCAAACAAACTTCTTTATTCAGCCCAAATAATTCCGGACAGGGGAAGCTGGGTTTATTTTGAATATGATGTAAAAGATGTTTTATATGTAAGAGTAAATAAAAGAAGAAAAGTACCTGTTACAATACTTCTAAGAGCCATGGATTATTCAAAAGAAGATATTTTAAGAATGTTTTATCTTGTAATAGACATTAAAATAAAAGATAATAAATTTTTAATGCCTTCCAATCAGTTGGAGAGCGGAAAATATGATTATGATTTAAAAGACGAAGACGGTAATGTTTTATTAAATGCAGGTAAAAGACTAACTGAGCGAAAACTTAAAAAATTAATTGAAGAGCACAAATATGTTGAATATCCTCTCGAAGAGTTAATGGACAGACATTTAGCCGAGCCGATTTACGACCCGTTAACCGGTGAAGTGCTTTTTGACACATTAACTATTATTAACGATGTTAAACTTAAAAAAATTATTGAATCACAAATAACCGAATTTAAAATAGTAAATGATTTGGCAAGCGGTGTTGATGACGGAATTTTAAGAGCATTTCATCAGGATATTGAAACACTCAAAATTCTTAAACAGACAGAAGGTATTGAAAACGAAAATGATTTGGCAAGAATAAGAATTTATAAAGTTATGAGACCGGGAGAGCCTGCTACGCCTCAGACTGCAAAAGAACTTTTTGATAAACTTTTCTTTGACCCGGAAAGATACGATTTAAGCAAAGTCGGCCGTATGAAAATGAACCACAAATTGGGTCTTAATATTCCTGATGACATCACAGTGCTTACATACCAGGATATTATTAAAACCATCCAATATTTAATAGGGGTAAAAAACGGTATAGGACAAATTGACGACAGAGACCATTTGGGTAACAGAAGAATCAGAAGTATAGGCGAACTACTCGCTAAAAGGCTTCAAGAAGGCCTTGTCAAAATGCAAAAAACAATTAAAGACAAAATGACAACCGTTACCAATGTAAATGAAGTTATGCCAATGGATTTGGTAAATACAAAACTTATTACCACCACTATTTTGGATTTTTTTGCAACAGGTCAGCTTTCCCAGTTTATGGATCAGACAAACCCTTTAAGTGAAGTTGCCCATAAAAGAAGACTCTCAGCCCTTGGTGAAGGCGGTGTAACTCGTGAGAGAGCCGGATTTGAAATCCGTGACGTTCATCCGAGCCATTACGGGAGAATTTGTCCTATTGAAACGCCTGAAGGACAAAATATCGGTCTTGTTAACACACTTTCTATTTATGCAAAAGTAAATGAATACGGATTTATTGAAGCACCGTACAGAGTGGTAAAAAACGGGCGTGTCAGCGATGAGATTGTTTATTTAACGGCCACTCAGGAAGAAGAAAAAGTAATAGCTCCCGCAAGTGTAAAAATAGATGAAAAAACAGGAGAAATAATTGAAGATTTGGTTGAAGCCAGAAAAGACGGTGAAATAATTTTGGTGGATAAAAAAGAAGTGGATCTTTATGACCTTAATCCTAAAATGATTATCGGGGTAGGGGCAAGCTTGATACCGTTTTTGGAACACGACGACGCCAACAGGGCGTTAATGGGTTCAAACATGCAGCGTCAGGGTGTACCGCTTCTAAGGAGTGAAGCTCCGATTGTGGGAACAGGAATAGAAAAATATGTGGCGCGTGATGCCTGGCAGATAATAAAAGCAAAAAGAGGCGGAAAAGTAATAAAAGTTGATGCTACCAATATTTATATTTTAGGTGAAGATAAAAACGGAGCATACATAGACCATTACGGGCTTGAAAAATATTTAAGAACTAACCAAAATACTTGTTTTGACCAAAGGCCTATTGTAAAAGAAGGCGATATAGTAAATGCCGGGGATGTTATAGCAGACGGTCCGAATATGGATAACGGTGAAATAGCACTTGGTAAAAATGTAATGGTGGCATTTATGCCTTGGAACGGTTACAATTATGAAGATGCCGTTGTTTTAAATGAAAAATTGATTAAAGATGATGCATACACTTCCGTTCATATTTATGAAGAAGTTTGTGAAGTAAGAGAACTTAAACACGGACTTGAAGAGCTGACAACCGATATTCCAGGGGTTAAACCGGAATATTTGACCCATTTGGATGAGAGCGGAATTGTTAAAGTGGGAACTTATGTAAAACCAGGAATGATTTTGGTTGGTAAAATATCCCCGAAAGGCGATGTAAAACCGACTCCTGAAGAAAGACTTCTTAAATCAATTTTCGGGGACAAATCAGGTCATGTGGTAAATTCTTCTCTTTATGCGCCTGCAAGTATGGAAGGTGTGGTAATAGATGTAAAAGTATATACCAAAAAAGGCTACGAGCTTGATGAAAGGGCTAGAAAGGCCCATGAAGAAGAAAAAGCAAAAATAGAAGAGATTTATAAAAACAAACTCTCAATTATCGATAAAGAAGAAGTATTGGCTTTGGCCAATCTTTTAAGCGGGAAAAAACTGGTAAAAGATGTTGAATTGAATTCCAAGAAATATAAAGCCGGAAATAAAATTCCAAAAGAAGATTTAATAAACATTAATAAATTTTTATTACTAAGTCTTGTTGAAAATTATGATGAAAATACTTCTAAAGAATTTGAAAAAATTACCAATAAATATTTAAAAGAAAAAGACAACATCAGACAGGACTATGATGAAAAAATCGAAATTTTAGAACGTGACGATATTTTACCAAACGGCGTTGCCAAAATGGTAAAAGTTTATATCGCCAACAAAAGAAAAATTAAAGTCGGTGATAAAATGGCAGGACGTCATGGTAACAAAGGTATTGTGAGTATAATAGTTCCTCAGGAAGATATGCCTTATATGGAAGACGGAAGGGCTGTGGACGTGGTTTTAAACCCTCTCGGGGTTCCTTCACGTATGAACATAGGTCAAATTTTGGAAGTGCATTTGGGACTTGCCGGTAAAAAACTCGGTGAGCAGCTTCAACAGTTGTTGGATGAAAAAAGAGCCGATATGGCTCAAAAGTTAAGAGAAAAAATGATAAAAATAGTTGAAGTTGCCCATTTTGGCGAACATTATAAAAATTTCCTTAATACCTTAACAGATGAAGAACTTCTTAAATATGCAAAAGACTGGGCTAAAGGCGTTAAGTTTTCAACTCCTGTATTTGAAGGTGTAAACGAAGAAGAGTTTAAAAAACTGTTTGAAATGGCTGGAATTCCAAATGACGGAAAAATGCAGTTATTTGACGGAAGAACCGGTGATCCTATAAAAGAAAGGGTTAATGTCGGATATATGTATATGATGAAGTTGCATCATTTGGTAGATGATAAAGTCCACGCAAGAAGCATAGGTCCGTACAGCTTAATCACACAGCAGCCTGTAGGAGGTAAAGCCCTGTTTGGCGGGCAAAGATTTGGGGAAATGGAAGTTTGGGCGCTTGAAGCGTATGGAGCAGCCTATAACCTTAAAGAAATGCTGACTACTAAATCCGATGATGTTGAAGGAAGAAATAAAGCATACAGAGCTTTGACAAAAGGTGAAAATGTGCCTATTGAAGGGCTTAGTGAAACATTTTTTGTTTTGAGCAAAGAGCTTCGTGCACTCGGGCTTGATTTAGAGTTTTATAAAAAGGAAGAAGACAATGAGCAAATATAAATATATAAAACTTGACTGGGACGAAGAAAACAGACCAAAAGATATTGATGCCGTTCAGGTAAAAATAGCTTCTCCTGAAGAGATTCTTTCATGGTCTTTCGGTGAAGTTAAAAAACCGGAAACCATTAATTACAGAACCTTAAAACCTGAAAGAGACGGTCTGTTTTGTGCAAAAATTTTCGGTCCTATCAATGATTATGAATGTCTTTGTGGAAAATATAAAAAAATGCGCTATAAAGGTATTGTCTGTGAAAAATGCGGTGTAAAAGTAACTTCATCTAAAGTAAGACGTGAAAGGTTCGGTCATATTGAGCTTGTAACTCCTGTAGCGCATATTTGGTATGTAAGCAACCTTCCAAGCAGAATCGGAACTCTGCTTGATATTAAAATGAAAGACCTTGAAAGGGTTCTTTATTATGAAGCCTATGTGGTATATGAACCGGGCGACGCTCCTGTAAAAAAAGGTGATGTATTGGTTGAGGACGAATACAGAAAACTTGTCGAAATTTACGGGGATACAGGTTTTCACGCTGAAATGGGAGCCGAAATAATAAGAAGAATGCTTGAAGAACTTGATTTACCTGATATGTATTATTCACTAAAAGAAGAATTAAAAACTACAAGAAGCGAAGCAAGAAAAAAAGAGATTGTTAAAAAACTTAAAATTGTGGAAGGATTTTTAAATTCTGACAACAGACCGGAATGGATGATTATGACTGTTATTCCTGTTCTTCCGCCGGATCTTAGACCGCTTGTTGCACTTGACGGCGGGAAATTTGCCGTTGCCGATGTAAATGATTTATACAGAAGGGTGATTCACAGAAACCAGAGATTAAAAAGACTGCTTGAACTTGACGCACCGGAAATTATTATCAGAAACGAAAAAAGAATGCTCCAAGAAGCGGTTGATGCTTTGTTTGATAACGGAAGAAGAGGAAATACAATAAAAGGTGCAAATAAAAGGCCTCTTAAATCACTCAGTGATATTATTAAAGGGAAAACAGGAAGATTCAGACAAAATCTTCTTGGAAAAAGGGTTGATTATTCAGGAAGAAGCGTTATTGTTGTAGGTCCTCATCTTAGAATGGACCAATGCGGACTTCCTAAAAAAATGGCGCTTGAGCTTTTTAAACCGCATATTATAGGAAAACTTGAAGAAAAGGGTTATGCCACAACAATTAAACAGGCAAAAAGACATATAGAAGAAAAAACACCGGAAGTGTGGGAATGTCTGCAAGAAGTAGTTGATCAATATCCAGTACTTCTTAACAGGGCGCCTACACTTCACAAACTTTCAATCCAGGCGTTTCACCCGGTATTAATTGACGGAAACGCAATTCAGCTGCATCCGTTGGTTTGTGCCGCATTCAACGCAGACTTTGACGGCGACCAAATGGCTGTGCACGTGCCTTTGAGTCAGGAAGCGATAGCGGAAGCTAAAATTTTAATGCTAAGCAGTATGAATATTTTGCTGCCTGCTTCCGGTAAAGCTATAGCAGTCCCATCTCAGGATATGGTCCTTGGAATTTATTATCTGTCTTTAATAAAAAACAAAGTAAAAGGAGAGCATAAATTATTTGCCAATCCTGAAGAAGTTCTTATGGCACTTGATGAAGGGGCAGTGGATTTGCATGCAAAAGTAAGAGTAAAAGCGGACACTATCGTGGAAACAACCCCGGGCAGAATGATATTGCATTCAATTGCCCCGGATTTTGTGCCGGTTGAAATGTATAACAAAATAATGAAGAAAAAAGATATTGCAAACTTAGTTGATTATGTTTACAAAAAAGGCGGACTTAAAGCAACAGCCGAATTTTTGGACAATCTTAAAAATCTTGGATTTAAATATGCGGCAAAAGTAGGGGTATCTATTTCCGCGGCCGATATTGTCGTTCCTAACGAAAAACAAGAAATTGTCCAGGCCGCACTTGTAAAAGTAAGAGAGGTTCAGGAACAGTATAGAAAAGGTTTGCTTACAGATCAGGAAAGATACAATAAAATTATCGATATCTGGACAAAAGCAAATAATGATATTGCCGACAAACTGATGGAAATTATGAAAAAAGACAAAGACGGATTTAATTCAATTTATATGATGGCCGACTCAGGAGCAAGGGGTAGTGCAAGCCAAATTAAACAGTTAGCCGGTATGAGGGGTCTTATGGCTAAACCTAACGGAGAAATTATTGAAACACCTATTATTTCAAATTTTAAAGAAGGTCTAAATGTTCTTGAATTCTTCCTATCAACCCACGGTGCAAGGAAAGGTCTTGCGGATACAGCTCTTAAAACAGCAAGTGCAGGATATTTAACAAGAAAACTTGTTGATGTTTCACAAAACTTCAGGGTAACTATGGAAGACTGCGGAACGCACGAAGGAATTGAAGTAACAGATATTACAGACGGGGCAACATTGGTCGAAAGCTTGGAAGAGAGAATTTATGGAAGAGTTTTAGCAGATGATGTGTATGACCCAATTACTAATGAAGTTTTATTTACAGAAGGTACATTAATTACCGAAGAAGAGGCAAAAGAAATTGTAAGAAAAGGTGTAAAATCCGTCAAAATAAGAAGTGCGCTTACCTGTAAATCAAGTAAAGGTATCTGTTCAAAATGTTACGGTATGAATCTGGCTGAGAGAAAATTAGTTAAAGTGGGTGAGGCTGTGGGAATTCTTGCGGCACAATCAATTGGTGAGCCTGGAACACAGCTAACGCTTAGAACATTTCATACAGGCGGTATTGCAGGCTCAACCCAGGAAGAGAGAGAAATTGTCGCCAAAAAATACGGATATATCAGATATTATAATATAGCAAACTATGATAGAAACGGTAAAAAAATTGTTGCAAACAGAAGAAATGCCGCTGTATTACTTGTTGAACCAAAACTTAAAGCCCCATGTGACGGAATAGTAAATATTGAAACCCAGCATGAAGAAGTGATTGTTGAAGTTAAGTGTGACGACGGAAGTGTCAAAAGATATTCACTCAGAAAAAATGATATAGTTAAAGGAACAGAACTTGCAGGAATTGCAGGTAAAACAGAAGGCAAGTTATACATTCCTCATAAAAATCAAAAAATTGAAAAAGACGAGGCGATAGTTGAAGTTATAAAAGAAGCCTGGTATATTCCTCAAAGGATTCCTTACGGGGCAGAGCTTAAAGTTGATGATAATGAACCTGTGCCAATGCAGGTAATTGCCGAAAATGAGGGAATAATAAAATATTATAAATTATCAGGGGATCATTTAGAAAGAGTATATGATCTTAAAGCCGGGGAAGAAATCGGATTTGATAACGCATATAAAGGTCTTTTTGCCGTAATTGTAGATAAGCATGACAGAGAAGCCGGAAGATATTATATTGTTAGGGGAAGTAAAATTCTTAAGAGTGATAATGAACATATTAAAGCCGGAGAAATCATAGCCAAACCTATCAGCGGCGAAAATAAAATTATTGCGGAATGGGATCCTTTTGCCAATCCGATATTGGCTGAAGCCGACGGTGTGGTTAAATTTGAAGATGTAATTGACGGATTTACTGTAACTACTCAGATTGATGAGTTAACAGGTGAGAGCAGAATTATAGTAAAAGAATATCTGCCAAAAGGTTATCAGCCAAGAATTTTACTTGCGGGCAAAGACAGGGTATATGAATACGTGCTTGAGCCTAAAACGGTTATTCATGTTCAAGAAGGCGTTGAAGTAAAACAAGGTGATATTTTGGCAAAAACTCCAAAAGCAATAGCAAAATCAGCAGATATTACAGGTGGTCTTCCAAGGGTAAATGAACTATTTGAAGCAAGAAAACCAAAATCACCTGCAATTATCAGCGAAATAGACGGAACAGTGAAATTTGGAAAAACACTCAGAGGAAAACAGAGATTAATTGTTGAGGGTGAATCAAGCGTTAAAGAATATTTGGTGCCGGCTGAAAGACAGATTTTAGTGCATGAAGGAGACTTTGTGCATGCGGGAGAAAAACTTACAGACGGTATTGTGTCAAGTTATGATATTTTAAATATTTTGGGAGAAAAAGCGCTTCAGCAATATATTGTAAGCGAAGTTCAAAAAGTTTACAGACTCCAAGGTGTTAATATTAACGACAAACATATAGAACTTATTATAAATCAGATGTTAAGACAGGTAAAAATTGTTGACAGCGGGGACACTAAATTTATCGAGCGTGATTTGGTAAGCAGAAAAATGTTTAATGAAGAAAATGAAAGAATCAAAAAATTTGGCGGTGAACCTGCCATTGCAGAACCGGTGCTTGTTGGTATTACAAGAGCAGCCATCCAGTCAGACAGTTTCATTTCAGCCGCTTCATTCCAGGAAACTACAAGGGTTCTTACAGAAGCGAGTATTCAGGGTAAATTTGATTATCTTGAAGACTTTAAAGAAAATATTGTCCTGGGAAGAGTTGTGCCTGTCGGTACCGGAATGTTCTATCATAAAGAAAGAGATGTTAAAATAGAAGAGGATTAATCCCTCTTTTTTCTCCAATTTTACTTTTTATAAACTTCAAAAATCTTCATTTATCATATTTTTTTATTTTTTAGAATATAAATTGCATATATAAAATTAAACAATTTCAATAAAGGTTTATATTAATGAATTTTGCAACTGTGGAAGGAACTTTTTCATATATTAAAAAATTTCCTAAATATTCAAAAGATTTTTATAACTTTAACGGTGATTTTTTTATTTCTTCATTGGGGCTCGGAAGTTTTAGAAAAGAGCCTTACAGGGAGGAAAATTATCTAAAACAGGTTAATTTTTACGAATCCACTAAAACCGCATTAAAAAACGGAATAAATTTTATAGACACCGCCAGCGTATACAGATATCAGGAAAGTGAAAAAGAGATAGGAATGGCTTTAAATGATATGATGGAAAAAGGGGAGATTTTAAGAGAAAATTTTATTGTCTCTTCAAAAGCGGGATTTATACCGTTGGAGTTTCCTTTTCCGGAAAATCCTTATGAATGGATAGATGAAAAAATAATAAAAACAAATCTTGCTGCAAAAGAGGAAATAGTAACAGACCAGCACTGTATGAACCCGAAATTTTTGAAATGGAGTTTAAATAATTCATTAAAAAATTTAAATATTGAATGTATTGACATTTTCTTTTTGCACAATCCTGAAGCACAGCTGGGGTATGTTGAAAGAAAAACCGTAATTGAAAGAATTAAAAAAGCGTTTGAATTTTTTGAAGAAATGGTTGAAAAAAACAAAATAAAATATTACGGAATTGCCTCATGGAACGCATTTTTATATGAAGAGACCCATCCTGAGTATCTGAGTTTAAAAGAAATGGTGGATATTGCAAAAAGTATAACAGAAAAACATCATTTTAAATATATTCAAACCCCCTTTAATCTTGCAAAGCCTCATATGTTAAATTATGTGAATCAGGTTTTTGAAGACGGAAAATATTACACTTTATATCAGTGTGCAAAAGCGTACGGAATAAATATAATAAACTCATCACCTCTTTTGCAGATGAATCTTTTTAAAGGAAAATTTAATAAAGATGTAAAAGAACTTACAAACACTTTTGATTTCAGTGACATTATTACGGCGTTACAGTTTGCAAGGTCAAACGGCGCCTTAAGTACAGTATTTGGCTCTATTAATCCTGAACATGTAAAAGAGAATCTTTTATTGTCTTATATTCCATTGGCAAAAAAAGAAAATATCTATAAATTACTATTTGGAGGATAAATGTTATACGATGTTATTGTGGTAGGAAGCGGGATAGCGGGTTTGTCTGCGGCGCTTAATGCAAAAAAAGAAGGTTTGAAAGTTGCAGTGGTTACCAAAAGTTCGCTTTTAAGGTCCAACTCGGCAGTCGCTTCGGGCGGGATAAATGCGGCACTCTATTCCGATGAAGGGGATTCCCCCGAGTTACATGCTCAAGATACTATAAAAGCGGCTGAAAAACTTGCAAAAGAAAATACCGTTAAAAAAATGTGTGAAGAAGCGCCTAATATTATAAACGAACTTATCAGTCTGGGGGTAAAATTTAATAAAACAGATGATAATAAAATAGCGCAAAGGGCGTTTGGAGGGGGAAGTAAAAAAAGAACGTGTTATGTGGCCGACAGGACGGGTTCGGCTATTGTAATGGCACTGCTGCAGGCCTGCCGGAAAGAAGAAGTGGATTTTTTTACCAATCATTATTTACTTAATTTGATAACGCATAAAAATCAGATTTGCGGAATTTCTTTATTAAGAAAAGCCGATTCCAGGGTTACGGCGCTTGGATGTAAAGCTTTGGTACTGGCAGGAGGGGGATATGCCGGTATTTTTAAAGGTTTTACAACTAATTCTCAGGAAAGCTCCGGAGATTTAATAGCGGCCGCATTCAGAGCCGGTATAAAAATTTCGAATATGGAATTTGTTCAGTTTCATCCCACGGCACTAAAAGGCAGCGGTTCTTTAATATCGGAGGCGGCAAGGGGGGAAGGCGCCTATCTGGTTGATGAAAACAATGAACGTTTTACAAGTGAACTTGCCACAAGGGATATTCTGACAAGGGATATTTTAAAGCATATACAAAACGGCCACAAAGTTTATCTTGATTTCAGGCATCTGCCGGTTGAAATGATAGAAAATAGACTTCCATCAACATATAAGACAGCTTTGATGGGTGCCGGGGTTGATATAAAAAAAGAACTCTTGGAAATTTCACCAGCCGCCCATTACACCATCGGCGGAATATGGATAAGAGACGACGCTTCAACCACAATGGACGGGGTGTATGCATGCGGGGAGTGTGCAATGAGCGGTGTTCACGGGGCAAACAGACTTGGGGGAAATTCTTTGCTTGAATCGTCATATTTTGGAAGAATTGCCGGAAAAGAAGCTACGACGTATGCAAAAAAAGAAAAATTCAAACCTGTGGATTTTATTCAAATAGAAAAGGATGAACAGGAAATTGAACGTATATTAAAAGGGGAGAGTTTATACAATGTGAATTCGTTAAAAACAAATCTCGGAAAAAATCTTTTTATAAATGCGGGACCTTTTAGAAGCGAAAAATCACTTCTTAAGGCATATGATTATATTTCCTATTTAAGAGGTCTGAAACTTGGAATATGCTGTATTAATAAAAACAGGGAAAACAATGTGGAGCTGCCTTTGATACTTGAGTTTTTAAATTCTTTACTGATTGCGGAAGTAATGGTCCATTCCGCATTATACAGGGAAGAGAGCAGGGGCTGTCTCTTATACACATCTCTGAG
>NZ_ATHT01000004.1:0-39665 GCF_000523335.1 Lebetimonas sp. JS138 | reverse complement strand
ATCTCTTTGATTAAATTTTTAATTCATTTTCAAGCTCTTCAATTGTCACTGGATTTCCTGATTTTAATCTTCTTTTATATTCTTCAATGTTTAAAATACTCATGTGTAAATCCTTTACTTTTATTTTTTTATTTTATCATCTCTCAACATCTATATTAGGATTTACACAGTTTTTTTGATGGGGCCGAGTTTTTAAGAAAAGTTTAAACTCCGCAACCAGCATTTCCTCCTCTCCAGTATTTTTTTTCAAGTTCTAAAAATCTCTGTTTTTCATCTTCACTCATTATTCTTTCATTATATTCCAGTTTTAACCCCATATTTTCAAGGAGTGTTTTTACAGAATTAATAATTTGCCCTTTTATAGGAATTCCTTCAAACGGCCATACAAATGTGGCTTTAACTGTGTTTCCTTCAAAATCAATATTTTCCAGCATACCAAGATTTACCAGACTTGTGGCAATTGCAGGATGTTGTATGCTTTCTATTGTCTGAACTATTTTAAAAAAATCCATTTTTTCTCCTTAAAGGTATTTTTTAGAAATTTTTTTAATTTCTTTGTATATTTTATCAAAATCTGCACTGTAAACCCTGGTTTCAAAAACTGTTGTCATCATGTTTGTATCTCTTTTAAACCTTGGGACCAAATGCAGATGTATATGCCCAGGTATCCCGGCCCCTGCGTCAAATCCCAAATTCCATCCCATATTTATTCCATCCGCTCCAAAATCCTTTAAAATTTTACATCCGGTTTGAGCTTTTTTTGCAATATGTGTTACTTCTAATTCATTTAAATTTTCATATTCTCCAACATGTCTGTTTGGTATTATCATAAAATGTCCCGGATTATAAGGAAACCTGTTCATTACAAAGAAGCATATTTCATCTCTGTAAAATACCTCATTTTCATCATCATATTCTGGAGATTTTGCAATATTACAAAATACGCATCCGTCTTGCTTTTTCAGATGATATTCCCTTCTCCATGGAGCATATAATCTATCCATTAAAAAATCTTTTTAAATGTTTTTCATTTAAATTAAATAATTTATTTATATTTTTTTTGTTTAATATATTTAAATTGCCTGATTTGAATATATTACCATTTCTTAACATAATTATTTTACTAAATATATCAGTTATTTCATAAAAATCATGGGTTATTAAAATAAGTTTTTTATTAAGTGTTTTTATAAAATCCCAAAATTCATATTTTACTTTGATGTCAAGCCCGTTTGTAGGTTCATCAAGGCATAAAATTTTTGGATTATGAATAACCGCTCTTGCAATCAATACTTTTTTTATTTCACCAAGTGAAAGAGTTGAAACATCCTGCTTATGGTTTAAATTAAATTTATCACATATTTCATAAGTTTTGTCTATTTCATTATTATTAAATTTAAAAAAATTATACACCACCAAAGCTTCTTTAAATGAAGAAATTATAGCATTAAAAACGGTTATATGTTCGTTTTTATAAAAATATTCCAAATCTGAATTTACAATCCCGAAAATTTTCCTTGCTTCTCTTAAAGTGATTTTTTTGCCAAAAACCAGTCTTTCTTTTAAACGCTGTGGATATAATTCATGTGTAATAACTTTTAAAAGAATACTTTTTCCACTTCCGTTTGGCCCTAAAATTACTGTATTGTCGTTTATTTCCAAACTATCAATATCCAAAATATGATGTTTAACGCCTTTTAGTTTTATCAATTTACTTTTCCTATTTTCTTTTCAATTGATTCAATTTTTTGCTTCATTCTGTTACTTTTATTTTTCCTTATATCCATTTTTATTGTTGTATATACCCTATTGCAGTCTTGCTCTAAAAGTTTATAGGCTTTATTTATAATTTCTGTTGCTTCTTCAATGGTATTCACTTCATATATTGTTCCCATCGGTGTTAACTGAAAATTAATATCGCTTTCTTTAAACATTTTTATAATTCTGCTTACATATTCACTAACACTTTCACCTTTATCTGTTGGAAACATAGCAAATTCAACCAAAATACTCATAAATTCTCCTTATTATCGTAGTTTTTAGCGTTTTTTAAAATTTTTATTTTCATAAAACCTTCATTTTTACCTAAGAAAATTTTTTTATAACCATTTTCATATGGTGAAACTCTTATTATAGCCCATATTGAATTTTTTATTTTATTTCTTTTTTTAATAAAAGCTACTCTTAAAAGAGGTTTGTTTACATCACATAAATTATTATCAGAATGAATCTGTAAAAATGTAAATTCATTAGAATTTAAAGGAAATATTTTTAAATTTGCATAGAGGATTTTTTCTTTATTATCATTTATATACCAGTTATTTTTGAATCTAAGCTCACTTCTGTTGTGTTTTTTGCACATATAAAATACCATTAAATCATTATCCTGCAGATAAAAATATTTATTTTCATATGCATTAAATTTACCGTATTTTACACTGTATAAAGGATTGTATTTACTTGTAGGTGCCTGAAGTTTTGCATTGTTTAGTATTGGTTTAAATTTATCAAGTGAATAAGGCGAATCATGAGCAAACAGCAAAACAGATAGAAATAAAATTAATTTTTTCATATTACTTTTTTAATTGTTTTTTCTATTATTTTTCTGTTTTCTTTTGCATTGTTCATATTGGGTGAGTTAAAAAATAGATAATGATTTCCACTTAACATAATAATTTTACTATTTAATAATTCGCCTTGTCTTTTTACTGCAACAGGCGGAACTGCACTATCTTCATCTCCTCCAAAAATCAGTACTTTTCCTTTATAATTTCTAAAAATTTCACTGAAATCTTCATCCACAACTTTTTTGAAAGTTTCATACATATTTTCATTCATTCCTTTAGCATCTTTGCTTACAAAATATTTTCTAAATTTACTTAGCCCTAAAAATTTTAATGTTTTATAAAATTTTATTTTAAGTCTAATGTTAATCGGTTTTGGCAAAACTATTCCGGCACTTGCAAGAAGTACAAGTAAATCCGGTTTAAGAAGGGTTGCAACTTTTCCTCCAAAACTGTGTCCTATTATAATATCTTTTTTTATATTTAGTTCATTTAAAAATTTATCCATTATTTTTGCATAATCAAAAGTACTTAAAACATAATCATTACTGCTTTTTCCAAATCCTGGCATATCAATATAAATATGTTTGAAATCATTAAAATTATCACTAAAAACTTTCATAATTTCTTTATTACTGCCCCAACCGTGCAAAAAAATAATATTTTTTTCCTTATTCGGATTTATAATATCATAAGCAATTTTAAATTTTTTATCATCAACCTCAAGATTTCTAACAGCCAAATTAAACCTTTGGTATAAATTTAAGACTAACTGAATTTATACAATATCTAAGACCTGTCGGCATAGGTCCGTCTCCAAAAAGATGTCCGAGATGCGCCTCACAGTTTGCGCACATTACCTCCACTCTGTTCATTCCGCCGCTGAAATCAGGAGCTTCAAGAATTTTCCCAACCGGTATATAAAAACTCGGCCATCCTGTGCCGCTGTCAAATTTATGCTCCGAGCTGAAAAGCTCTTTTTCACAACATTTACATGCATAAATACCTGGTTTTTTATTATTCCAGTATTCATTATCAAAAGCCGGTTCGGTGCCTTTATCACAAATAACATATTTTTCAAAATCGTTTAATTTATTTTTACAGTTACACAAATTATCAACCTTTGTTATAATTTCACAAATTTTACTAAAATTAGGAGAAAAATGAAAGATTTGAATTCAATCAATGAATTAATTGAAGCTTTGGAAGAATTACCGAGCATTGGCAAAAAAAGTGCAACAAGACTTGCTTTATTTCTGGCAAAAGATAAATTCAGGGCAATGAAACTGATTAATGCTATTGAAAATGTAGTAACAAATATAAAAGAATGTTCAATTTGCGGCAATTTCAGCGAATATGAAATATGTGAAATTTGCGATAATCCAAACAGAGACAAAATACTTGCAGTTGTGGAAAGTCCAAAAGATATAATGATTATCGAAGAAAGCGGAAGTTACAACGGATACTATTTTGTTTTAAATCACTTAGATGATGAAAAAATTCAAAAACTAAGAAATTTTATAAAAGATAAAAAAATAAAAGAAATTATTTTTGCATTCCCTCCTTCGGTTGAAAGTGAAGCAAGAAGTTTATATTTAGAAGATAAATTAAAAGATTTGAAAATTGAATTTTCTCAAATTGCCCAAGGCATTCCAACTGGGGTACATTTTGAAAATGTTGATATTAATTCCCTCACAAAAGCAATAAAACTCAGACACAAAGTTTGAAACTTTTTTACAAAGCCATATTTTGTAAAATCCGCTAAATTTCATATTGTACTCCGTCTATATAATACCATTTATCAACTTTTATAAATCGGCTTTTTTCGTGCATAATATAATCATCAATATATGCTTTAAATTCAACAAACGCCTCTTTTTTACCATTTATAAATTCAATAATTTCTAATTTTTTGAAATAACTATTACTAAAATCTTTTATAGATTCAATCCAAGCCTTTTTGTCTTTTTCAAAATGAGGGGAATCTTTATGAGTGGTTTTTATAATATATTCGGCATTGCCCATGGCATAAGCAGAAAATCTGCTTTTCATAAGCAACAGTGCATCGGGAGCTGAATTTATTTTGTGCCATTTGAAACAGCAGTCTTTATATTTTTTACCGCTACCGCATGGACATAAAGAATTTTTACTGAATTTCATAATATGCATTCTCCCCTTTTGCTTTTAATATTTCATTTATAACAGTTCCGCCTTTTGTATATATGATATTTTTTGGTACGTTTTTATCATATTTTATTAATTTTTGATTGATATTTTTTTTAACCCAATTTAACATAATATTTTTACTCTCTGGATTTATATAAATATTTTCATCCTTTTTAAACTGTGAATTCAATGCTTTTGCTTCTTTTGCCGTAATAATTTCAAACTCTTTTTCATTTCTTTCAAACAATTCAGTTAAAAAATGAAACTTTTTATCCTCTGTAAAAAATCCTTCGCTGTAAGGAGGTTTATCAAACACCTTTTTTTTATAAACATTGTCATTTATTTTTTCTAAGTTAGAATCTAAAATTTCCCTGATATATTCGTCTTCTTTTTTCAATTCTCCAAATCCAAATTCATTAAATAAATATTTTGTAAACTCATACTCACTAATTCTTTCATCGTGGCCGCTTTTCAAGCAGCCAGATGAGCAAAGCTCATTTTCCATTTTCCATTTTACATTTTCCATTGTTAAAACATATTCATGAAAATAACTTCCTCTTACATCTTTTTTTTCATAAAAATCTTTTGTAGGAATAAAAAGATTTGCAATTTTTGCCGTTTCATCATAATATTTTCCAAATACAATTAACTTTTTTTCTTTTAATTTTTTCCATTTATCCCTATTTACAAAACTGACAAGCGGATTTGCGCCCTGAATAAAAACTACATCAAAATTATCCAGATTAACATCAAACAGAGCTATTTTGTTTTTATGATTTATTTTAAAAGGGTTGTTTATCCCAAAACTGCTGCTTCCGAGATATGCAACACCCATGTCTTTTTTCCCAAAATAATCCAGCATATAAAAAAGTGAATCAATTGCCCATGCGGTTTTATAACACTCTTTACATTTAGAAATACCAAGCCCGGTTAAAACAACAGCACCTTCGGTTATTATTTCAAACAGTTTTTCAGCCTGTTTTTCATTTACTCCGGATTTTTCAATTAATTCGTTTTTGGAATAAGAAAAAACTATTTTTTTAAATTTTTCAAAATCCAAACCGTCATCTTTTTTAACTAAATTCCTTTCCATTGCCATTTGGGAAAGCAATGCAGCTAAATAATAATCAGAATTTGGTTTTACCTGAATAAAAAAATCAGAATTTTTAGCTGTTTTAGTATTTATTGCATCAATAGTAATAGTGAATTTATCTTTTATTAAAGGCAAAAGATGAATATTAGTAACATATGGGTTTCTTCCCCAAATAATAACATTCTTAGCATTTTTTACAATCCATATTGGTAAAATTAAACTTTTGCCTCTTGATTTTTTAATACCTTTCTCCCCTATTCCGTCACATGTGCTGCCAACGGCAAAAGTAGCTCCGTATTTTTCAAAAAATAATTTCGTAACATTTTGCATTAATCCCATATTTCCTGAGCCCTTGATAAATAGAACTTTTTTAGGCTGAGTTGATTTTAATATAGTTGTAAATTTATGTAACACTTCATTTAACATAATATTTTTACCATTAAATTTTGCAGTAGATTCTATAGGAAATTTAAAATAATTGTTTAATTTCCAGCAAAGATAAGGAGTTATTCCCTCTGCTTTAATTTTCCGTTTTCCGTTTTCCATTTTACACTGGCAGGCGTCCCAGCAATCAAGTGGGCAAAACATTATTTTCCTTTTAAAAGCTCTTTTGCATATTCATAAGCTTTTTTACTTTTTTCTTTTCCGCCTATTATTCTGGCAATTTCATTTATTCTTTCATTAACACTCAGTTCTTTTACATAACTTTTATTGTTTTCTTTCGTAACCAAAAAATGTTTATCGGCTACACTTGCAAGCTGAGGCTGGTGGGAAATAGCAAAAATCTGATATTTAGTGGAAAGATATTTTAATACTTCGGCTACACTCATACTTTCTTCGCCGCTCAAATTTGCATCTATTTCATCTAAAAAAAGACTTTTTTCTTCATCTTCGTATTCAAGTTTACTAGCCAAAAGTGCTACTCTAAGTCTGTTAAATTCACCGGTGGAGAGTGTATTAGTATCTATATCATTGATGACTATTTCGACTTTATCTTTCCCAGACTCGTTTAACCCGTCTTCAGAAAAATGTATTTTAGCTCCGGGCATATAAAGTTTTTTTAAAAAATAATTAATCTTTTCTTCAAGCTTTTTTGCCGCAATGATTCTTTTTTCAGTTATAAACCGGGCTGTTTCATTTAAGATTTTTTTAAGTTTTTGAATATCATTAATAAGTTTTTCTTTTTCAAAAGATATATTTTCAAACCTGTTTAATTCCTCTTTTTTTTCTTCATAATATTTAAGTGCTTCTTCAATACTCCCAAACCTTCTGATTAATTCCTGAAGTTTGGATAATCTTTCCAACACTTCTTCTATATTTACATTCTCCAAAAAAGACGCTTTTTCCACAGCTTTATCAATCATAATTCTAAGTTCATTCATAGTATTTGAAAAAAATTCTCCATCTTCGTCTGTCATTTCCAAAAATTCATATACAATATGTTCTAAATCAAATATTCTTTCCACTTCATGAATTTTATCTTTTATTTTTTCTAATTTACTTAAATCTTTTTTTATTTTCATTAATTCTTCAAACTCCCCTATTTTTGGGGAAATTGATTCTATTTTTTCTATTTCATACTTTAAAAATTCTTTTTTTTCAGCAGATTCTTTTTGTTTTTTTGTTATTAATTCTAGTTCTTTTAATAATTTTTTATATTTATTATATAGATTTTTATATTCATTTAATTTAACATAATAATCTTTCTCCTGAATAATTTTATCAAGCAGACTTAATATATTTTTATTTTCAAACTCTTTTATTTCCCTTAAAGAGAGATAATCCAGAAATTTTGAAGACATTTCTTTAATTGTTTTTTTACTAACCGCCTGATTGTTTATAAAATACCTGTTTTTGTTTTTTTTAATCTGTTTAAAAATAAGAACTTCATCGTTTTCGATTCCGTATTTTTCCAAATCTATATTTGCATCAACAACGGCTTCCGACAAAGCGGCATTTACGTCAAAATATCCAAAAATTGACAAAATTCCCCTCATTAAAACAGATTTCCCGGCCCCGCTGGGACCCGTAAAAACAATCAGACCTTTTGAAAATTCAAGCTCAACTTTCTGAAATTCGAGCTCGACTTCTTCAAATGTAACATAATCTTTTATATAGACTCTTTCTATCACTACCCTTCTCCCCAATGAAGTTTTTCCCTTAACACATCAAAATAATTTCTTTCCATCCTGTGTATCAGTTTTGCAGGATATTTTGCTTTTCTCAGTTTAATGTCGGAATTTATATCAAATATTTCCTGACCGTCTATTATCATTTTTGCAAAATCTTCTTTCACTTTTGCCTCTATTTTAAATTTACTCGGAATAACAAGAGGCCTTTGTGTAAGAGAATGCGGACAGATAGGCGTTAATATAAAACTCTCCGTCAAAGGATACACAACAGGGCCGCCGGCGCTTAAATTATATGCGGTCGAACCTGTTGGAGTGGAAATTATAAGGCCGTCTCCGTGATAAGTATTTAAATGGGCCTCATTTGTATCTATATCTATATGTATCATAGATGAATTAATATCCTTACTGATAACCACATCATTAAAAGCATACAAAAGATTATTGTTAAATTCAACTTCAATAACCATTCTTTCATCTATTCTATATTCACCTTTTAAAAATTTTTCAATAAATTCATTAATATTTTCAGGATTTATATCAGTTAAAAACCCTAGTTTCCCTGCATTTATACCAAGTATAGGCTTATGATACCTGTAACTTCTTCTTGTAAGTGATATTAAAGTGCCGTCTCCCCCGAGTGCGACAAGAAAATCAGCCTCTTCGCACATTTTATTAAAATCCATCCCCAAAAGTCCTATTAATTTTGCACAAACAGTATCAATTAAAACTTCTATATTGTTTTTTTCAAAAATTTTTTTTATCTCTAAAAAATCACTTTTTATTTTTTCATCCGCTTTTGGTTTAAGTACAAATCCCGCTTTCAATTTAAACCTTTTTTTATAATTATAGCAAGTTATGAACATTTATAATAATAAATTATTTTAACAGAAAAATATTATTTTATAATATTCTATGTTATAATATCCAAAACCAAAAGGAGAAAAAATGGACAGAAGCAAATCAATAGAATTATTAAATAAAGCAGTGGGGGAAGAGCTCAGTGCAATTCACCAATATATGTATTTTCATTTTATACTGGACGACTTGGGATATGATTTACTGGCCGGTATTTTTAAAAAAACTGCAATTGAAGAAATGCTGCATACTGAAAGATATGCCGAGAGAATTTTATTTGTAGGCGGTGAAATTGAAATGAAACCGGCCCACGAGGTAGAACATATAAGAGACCCAAAAGAGATGCTGAAATGGGCTATGAAAAGTGAAGAAGATGCAATAGATATGTATAACGATTTTGCAATTGAATGTGCGAATGCAAAAGATTCTGGAACCAAACAGTTATTTGAAAGTATCATTGCAGATGAAGAGAGACATTTTGACACATTTGAGACTGAATTTGAAAATCTTCAAAAATTTGGAGATAGATATCTTGCCCAGCAGGCAATGGAAAGAAGTAAAAAACAAGGAATGCCGGCAGAATAATCTAAGCGCTGAGAATATCGTTTATAAAAACACTTCTTATCTTTTCCGCTTTTTTAATATATTTATTTTTCTTTTTAATTATTTTTTTAGTGTCTTTGTTAAATTTTTTTCTTAATTTTTCGCAATTATAATAATCATGGGCTTTTCCTAAATTATCCTGAATTAATTTTAAAATATCTTCATATTCAGGATGAGTGTATCTGCATTTTTTAATTTCTATTCTTATTTTATGAAGAGTTTTGTCATCTTTATCTAAAAAAGTTTCATTCAAAATTTTTAAACAATTTTCAATTGAAATCTCTTTTTCTTTTTCAATAGGTTTTATTTCACTTTTAAAATTATCTAAAAATTCTAAAAATTTTTTTCTAAGTTTTTCATGTTTTCTTTTTAAAAATTTTTGAATTTTTTTACCTTTGCAAATTTTAATCAATACATCTGTATCTCTTAATTTAGAAGAGTTTTTAAGTAAATTTTTAAGCCCCGTATCGGTTTTACCTTCTTTTTGTAATTTAGAAAGAGCTTTTCTCGCCTCCACCCTTAATTTATGCAAAATCTTAGCGCTGTCTGATTTTTTGTATTTATCAATTAATTTTTTTATTTCCATAATTTATCCCTTTTATCAATAAAAACTTCCTGAATGGGATAGGCTAACTCTAATTTAGAATTTTCAATTATATTCAATATTCTAAGATAAACATCCTGTTTAACTCTCAGCCACTCTTCCCAGTTTATACTTATCGAATAGGCATAAACTAATATCTTCATTGAATATTCATCAAATTCATCTAAATAAACCAAAAGTGTTTTTCTTATCCCATATTTATCTTCTATGGAAAAAAGTGCATTTTTATACATAATACGCCTCAGTTTATTTTCTATTTTTTTATCTGTTACAATCCCGGGATGTTTTTCGAGCATTTTTTTTATTTCTTTAATAACCCTTTTAATCTCTTCGATATCGGTGGAATATTTAATTTTTACCCAAAATTTTATTCTTCTTCCTATGAACCTTCTGGAATAATTTTTTATCCAGCTGTTGGCCAAAAAAGAATTGGGAACAGTTATTAAAGCATTGTCAAATGTTCTGACCTGTGTAGATGTAAGGCCTACGTCGGCAACCAGACCTTCAAAATCCTTTGTTTCTATCCAGTCCCCCTGATGAAAAGCGTCTTCACTGATAACCCTTATGGAATCAAAAAAATTCTCCAATGTACCTTTGGCCGCCAAACCTATAATAGCACCACCCACACCCAAAGATGTTACAATAGCCGCAATATTCACCCCCAAATGGATTAATATTGAAATAAAAATAATTAAAATTATAAAAAGTTTTGTAAAATGAATAGATAAATTAAAAACTTCTTTTCTTACATTGGTTTTATGAGATAAATTAATTGCGATTATTACATAAATAATATATTTGATTATTTCATAAAACAGCCAGCCTATAAACAAAACATTAAAATAAAAAACCCATTCTTTGATTTTATAATTTTTTAATAAATAAAAAACAAAATTTCCGTCAATCAACAATAATAATGGTATTGAAATTTTATAAATTCTTGAATAAAAAAGTTTAAAAAAAATATTTCTTCTATGCTTAAATATAAAATATTTTATATATTTAACAAAAAAAATTGAGAATAAATTGAACAATACAATAAAAATTAAAAGATAAATGCTGTTCATTGGCATCCTTTGAAAAAATTATAGCACATTTTGATATAATTGCGCTTAAAAAAGGATATTAATGAGAAGCCACTACTGTGCAGAACTTAATGAATTGAATATTGGAGAAGAGGTGGAACTGGCAGGATGGGTAAATTCACACAGAGACCACGGAGGGGTTATTTTTATAGACCTCAGAGACAGAAGCGGGCTAATACAAATAGTTGCAGATCCGGCTGACAGTGTTGAAGCTCATAAAGTTGCCGAAAAAGTAAAAGACGAATATGTAATAAAAACAAAAGGTAGAGTAAGATTAAGAGGTGAAGGTCTTGAAAATCCAAAACTTAAAACTGGAAAAATCGAAGTTGTAGCTGATTCTTTGGAAATCGAAAATACATGCGAAGTTTTGCCTTTTCAAATCGGGGATAAAAATGTAAATGAGGAACTTAAATTAAAATACAGATATTTGGATTTAAGGGACCCTGACAATTTAGAAACATTCGTTTTAAGAAGCAAAGTCACAAAAGCCGTGAGAGATTATTTTGACAGTGTGGGCTTTATTGATGTAGAAACACCTATTCTTACCAAATCCACTCCGGAAGGTGCAAGGGACTATTTAGTACCGAGCAGGGTTCACCCCGGGAAATTTTATGCACTTCCCCAATCACCTCAGCTTTTTAAACAAATTTTAATGGTAGCTGGATTTGACAAATATTATCAGATTGCAAAATGTTTCAGGGATGAAGACCTCAGAGCCGACAGACAGCCGGAATTTACACAGGTTGATGTGGAAATGAGTTTTGTAACACAGGAAGATGTAATTAAAACAATTGAAGGTATGACAAAAAAAGCTTTTGCAGTAGCCGGGATTGATGTTAATCTGCCGATTGAAAGAATAACTTATCATGAAGCCATGGAAAAATACGGAAGTGACAAACCGGATTTAAGATACGATTTGGCAATGATTGATGTAATAGATGAATTTGTTGATTCAAACAATGAAATTTTCAGCAATATTGCAAAAGATAAAAACAAAAACAGATTTAAAGCACTTAAAATTCCTGGAGGGGATAATTTTTATTCAAGAAAAAAATTAAAAGAGCTTGAAAATTACGTCAGAAAATTCGGAGCAGCGGGACTTGCATATATTCAAATAAAAGAAGACGGTTTAAAAGGCCCGATTTTAAAATTTTTAAGTGAAAAATCACTTGAAAGATTAATATCTAAACTTAATCCCCAATTGGGAGACATAATATTTTTCGGAGCAGGAGATAAAAAAACGGTACTTGATTATATGGGCAGACTACGTGCCAAAATAGCAAAAGAGATGAATTTATATGATGAAAAAGATTTTAAATTTGTCTGGGTTACTGATTTTCCAATGTTTGAAAAAGATGAAAAAGGAAATCCTACTCCGCTTCACCATCCTTTTACCATGCCTAATATGCAAACTTGGGATGAAAAAAATTTTGAAAATATAAAATCAGTTGCTTATGATTTAGTCTTAAACGGTTATGAAATCGGAGGAGGAAGTATACGTATACATAAAGAAGAAATCCAAAAAAAGGTGTTTAAGCTTCTGGGTATCAATGAAATTGAAGCAAGGGAAAAATTTGGATTTTTACTTGACGCACTTAAATTCGGTGCACCTCCTCACGGCGGATTCGCACTTGGACTTGACAGGGTTATAATGTTAATGCGTCATACTGATAACATAAGAGACGTAATTGCGTTTCCAAAAACACAAAAAGCCCAGTGTCTTCTGACAGAAGCACCTAATGAAGTGGAAACAGCCCAGTTAAAAGAATTACACATAAAAATACACAAACCTAAAAATGATTAGATTAAGCGATCTTAAAAACGGAGATGTTTTTAAAATAATTGAATTTGACCGTTCCTGCGGGAATTTCAAATACCGAATGCAGGATTTGGGTATTAGAAAAGGACAGATGGGACAAATTATAAATAAATCAATTTTTGGTCCTGTCGAAATTGACATGGAAGGCAGAAAAATTGCCATAGGAAAAGGAATGAGCAAAAAAATTTATGTTAAAAAATTTGAATGCCCGATGTTTAAATAGTGAGTGGTGAGTTATGAATTATGAGTTGTGAATTATGAGTTATGAGTTACCAAATAGCCTAGTTAGAAGTTAAGAAATAAATATAAAAAAAGGAGTAAAAAAATGAAAAAACTGTTTTTAATTATAGGTGCGCCTGGAAGCGGAAAAACAACGGATGCAGAACTTATCGCAAAAAGAAATCCAGATACAATTGTGCATTATTCAACAGGTGATTTATTAAGGGCAGAAGTTGCAAGCGGAAGCGAACTTGGAAAAAAAATTAAAAGCTATATTGATAACGGAAATTTAGTACCTCTTGAAATAGTAATCAACACAATCAAAAGCGCTATTGAAAAAGCGGATAAAGACATAATTTTAATAGACGGTTTTCCAAGAAGCGTGGAGCAAATGAAAGCACTTGATGAGATGCTAAAAAATTCTAAAGATATTGATTTAGTGGCTGTTATTGAAGTAGAAGTTAGTGAAGAAATTGCAAGAGACAGAGTTCTTGGAAGAGCTAGAGGTGCTGATGATAACGCAGAAGTTTTTAATAACAGAATGAAAGTGTTTCTTGAGCCTCTTAAAGATATAGAAGAATTTTATACAAAACAAAACAAACTTATTAAAATTAATGGCGAAAGAACAATTGAAGAAATTGTAGATGAAATGGAAAAAGTAATAAAAGAGAAAATTTAATGAATATTTTTCAGGTAATTATTGGAACTGAAATATTAAATGCAAGAAGAGAAGATAAACATTTTAAATTTTTAAGAGATGAACTATTAAAAAGGGGCTATGAACTTTGTGCCTCTTTTATTATTAAAGATGAACCTAATTTAATTGAAAATATTTTTAAACTTATAAAAAATACTCCTAATTCTTATCTTTTCTGTTACGGTGGAATAGGAGCCACTCCTGATGATTTTACAAGAGAAATTGCAGCTAAAGTTTTTGCTAATTCCCAAATGGAATATAACAAAGATTTTATAAAAAAAATTGATGAGAAATTTCCAAACGAAGATAATTCAAAAAAATATTTACTAGCCTATTGGCCAAAAGGTGCAAAACCTCTTTGGAATAATCCAATAAACGGATTTCCTGGATTTTATCTTGAAAACAGATATTTTTTTATGCCGGGATTTCCTGAAATGTCTCATCCTATGACTAGAGAAAGCTTAGATAAATTTTTTCCTTTAAAAAATAAAAAAGAAAGATATACTTTAATTGCACATGCAAAAGAATCTGAAATGCTTGATATTATGAATAAAGTCCCTAAAAATGTAGAATTTTCCACTTTACCAAAGCTGAATTATACCAATGAAATATCTTTTGCTGGAGATGGTGCAAAAGAACTATATGAATGGTTTAAAAATGAGCTAGCCAATAAAAATATAAAGTTTGAAGAATGCGGGGATTAAAAAATTTAAACGTTCTTTTTGTAGAAGACGACGAAATGGTAAGAGAAGCTTTTTCGTTACTTGTTAAGGATTTATTCAATAAATTTTTTATTGCGGAAGATGCAAAAAAAGCAATTGAAATTTTTAACAACAATAATTTAGATTTAATAATTACAGATATTAAAATGCCTGAAATTTCCGGTTTGGAACTTTCCGAATATATCAAAAAAAAAGATAAAAACATTATAATTCTTGTAATTACCGCTTTTTCAGATATGGATTATATGAAAAAAGCCATTGATATAGGAATTGACGGATATCTTACAAAACCTATTTTTAAAGATTCCCTGTTTAAGACATTAAAAAAATTTGCAAAAATTATCAATGAAAGAAAAGAGACAAAAGAATACTTGGAAATTTTAAAAAATTTAATAGAAGAGAAAAATTATCCAATCTGTATCTGTAAACATAATCAAAACATAATCTATAATAAAGCTTTTAAAAAAATTTTTGGTAAAATTAACAATTTAGAAGAATTTGAAGATAAATTTAATATAGAATTTGATTTCAAAAAAGAAAAAACAGAAAAAATAGACAATAAAAAATTTTTAATCAAAACCGTTCATTTTCCAAATGATTATTACAAAATTGAATTTAAGGAATTACATGTTTTATGATATATTAATATTAACAAGTGCAGTTATTGTATTGATGAGCTTTTATAATTTATATAAAGCAGCTAAAATTGAAAAAAATTTTGATAATTATCTTTTTATAATCACTTCACAAAAAAGTTATTATATAGGGGCTGTTATTTTTTCTTTAGCAATGCTTATTATTGCTACTTACCAGGCAGTGCCCTATGGAACAGATAAAAAAATATTTTCGATTATATTATTTTTTTTAGCTGTTTTTTTATTATCATTATCTCATTTGGTTTATTATTACAGAGCTAAAAAGAAATTAAGTGATTATAAAGATTTTTTTGAAAAATTTGAAATTGATTTAAACAACAATTGTGAAAAGCTTATGGTAAAACATATTTATTCAAAAGAAAAAGATTTAGAAAAAATAAAAGAAATTTTTAAATTAAATAAAAATTTATGCAAAGATAAAAAAATAAGGCGAAAGCCTTAAAATTTTACATCTATTACATGATGGTTTAACCCTATCTCTTCAGCGGAATATCCAAAAGCAAGAGCCAGCATTTCAGGCAAATGAAGAACAGGGATATTAAAATCCTTATTTTTCCTTTTTGCAATAGCCCTTTGTTTTACATCAAGGTTTAGATGACACAAAGGACACGGCGTAACAATCGCCTCAGCTCCGGCATTTGTAGCATCTTCCAAAATATTAGAAGTTAATTTTTCACTAACAGGGGTATTTTGTAAATCAACATGAAAACCGCAGCATTTAAGCTTTGTAGGATAATCTATACTCTCACCCATCAAAACTTTTATAAGATTCTCTATTGCATTTGGCTTATAAGGGTTTTCATTTAAATTATCCCCGTCATGTGTTTTTGAAGGTCTTATTATATGACATCCGTAAAACGGGGCAATTTTTAGATTAAGAGGTCTTTTTATATGTTTTGCAATTTCCTCATATCCTATATCTTCCAAAATAGCATATAAGAAATGCTGTATTTTCATATTGCCCACATATTTATAACCAAGTTCGCCCAGTTTCTGATTAACTTTTTCTTTTAATTTTTCATCAACATCCAGTTTTCTTTTGGTGTTTTCAAGCATCAGCTGGCAAGTATTGCAAAGTGTTACCATTTTAAGGCCTCTTTTTTCAGCAAGGCATATATTTCTTGCATTTATTACCAATGAGAGGAATTCGTCAAAATCCTGCAGATGTCCGGCCCCGCAGCAGCTGGCCTCATTTAAAACTTCTATTTCTATACCCAGTGTTTTTGCCACCAGTAAAGTAGATTTTAAAAGTTCGGGTGTTGATTCTTTAGCTGTACAACCGGTGTAAAGTGCATATTTCATATTAACCCTTTAATTCGTGTGTTTGTGATATTTCAACTAATTTTTTAATCTCTTCCACACCTTCAGATTTAGGCATATTCCATGGAAATTTTATTTTGCCTTTTTTAAGCATTTCCATAGCTTCAGGCAAATGTCTTGCCACATTAATACCCTCAGAATATAAAACAAGCATTCCTTCGTCTAAAATACCGTGTTTTTTTATAGAATGTACAAATCCTTCTGCATGTTTGGCAGCCACATTTTTCTTGGCGACACCTTCTTCAAAAATCTGATTGTGAAGATGGGTGATTTTAGTAAACGGATCCACTCCCTTAGGGCAAACCTCTATACAGGCTTGACATTTTACGCAATCCCACACTCCAATTCCCAGTTTATCAACAAATTCAAGCCTTTCTTTTTTTGCCTCATCTCTGCCATCAGCACTAAACCTGTATGTTTTGGCAAGAGCCTGAGGTCCGAGAAAATCTTTATTAGCGCTTATGCTCCCACATGCATAAAAGCAGCATCCGCAGGCAATACAGTAATCCGCATTTTCCAATGCTTCCACTTCTTCGGGTTTTACTAAATTTTCTTTTTCTGGATGTTCGTCTATATTTGCTATAAGATACGGTTTTACTTTTTTATTTTTATCCCAGAAATCTTTTTTATCTATTACCAAGTCTTTTATAATTTTTTCCCTATTTTTGCTTAACGGCTCAACTATAAGCACTTCGCCAAAATCTTCAATTGCTTCTTTTAACGGCGTTTTACATGCCAAAACATTTTTACCGTTTAATTTAACTGCGCAGCTTCCGCATATTCCATGCCTGCAGCTTCTTCTGTAACTGAGGCTTCCGTCAAATTTCCATTTTATTTCATTAAGCGCATCCAATAAAACCGCATCTTCTCTTAATTCGAGTTTATATTTATCAAAATGAGGTTTATCATCCTTTTTGGGATTAAACCTGTAAACTTTTAAAGTAATTTCCATTATCAACCCTTTAATATTTTCTCTCTTGAGGTTCGAATTTTGTTATTTTTACAGGGGCATATTCAATTTTTATGTCATCGTTTTCCAGATATCCGAATGTATGCTTTAAGAAATTTTCATCGTCCCTTTTAGGATAATCTTCCCTGAAATGCGCCCCCCTACTCTCTTTTCTTTCAACTGCGCCGGCAGTAATAAACAGTGCATAATCAAGCATATGGCCAAGTTCTATTGCTTCTTGCAAGTCAGTATTATAAGCTTTTGATTTATCATCGAGTTTTATATTTTTATATCTATTGCGAAGTTCTTTTATTTTTTCTTTTGCCGCAAGCAGATTTTTTTCCTCCCTGAAAACACCTACTTTTGTGCTCATAAGCTCCTGCAGCTCTTCCCTTATTTTGGATGTTCTCTCATCTCCGTTGTTATTCAAAAGAAAATCAACTTCACTTAAAGCATTTTCTACGTCGCTTGTTTTTGCTTCTTTAAAATCAATATCTTTTAAATCTTCAGCAATCTGGCCGCCTACCCATCTTCCAAAAAAGAGTGCCTCAAGCAGTGAATTAGCCCCAAGCCTGTTGGCACCGTGAACACTGACACAGGCGCATTCACCAGCCGCATAAAGCCCTTCGCTTAATTCTTCTGTTGATTTTCTGACATGTCCGTTTATATCAACAGGTATTCCTCCCATTGAATAATGGGCGGTTGCAGAAATTAAAATAGGCTCTTTTACCATATCCCTGCCTAAAAATGTCAAAGCCAAATCCCTTAGTTCCGGAAGTCTTTCTTGTATTTTCTTTTCTCCTAAATGCGTTAGATCAAGATATACGGCAAAATGGTCTTCTTTTGCACCTCTTCCTTCGATTATTTCTTTCATAATAGCCCTGCTTACAACATCTCTAGGAGCCAGTTCCATTTTTTCAGGTGCATATTTTTCCATAAACCTCTCACCAAGTCCGTTTATTAATTTTCCGCCCTCGCCTCTTGCGGCTTCACTCATTAATATTCCGCTTCCGGCAAGTCCCGTAGGGTGAAACTGCACAAATTCCATATCTTCAAGAGGAAGACCTTTTCTTGCAAATATAGAAAGACCGTCCCCTGTATTTGCATGTGCGTTTGAATTTATTTTAAAAGCCCTTGCATATCCTCCTGTTGCAAACATAACGGCCTTTGCATTAAAAATGGCAAAACTTAAATCCCTTATATTAAAAGCCGCAACTCCGTAAGCTTTGCCATTTTCATATAAAATATCACTTACATACCATTCATCAAGCATTAACACATTTTCTCTGACACACTGTTCGTAAATGGTCTGAAGGAGCGTAAGTCCGGTTCTGTCTTTTGCAAAACATGCTCTCGGTTTACTCTGACCCCCAAAAGGTCTTTGTGCAATTCTGCCATCTTCCCTTCTACTGAAAACCGCTCCCATTCTTTCAATCCATCTGATTGTCTCAGGCGCCTTTGAACACATAAGCTCAACCGCATCCTGGTCTGCCAAATAATCACTTCCTTTAACAGTGTCGAACATATGAAATTCAACTTTGTCATCATCAGCCAAAGCTGCATTTATTCCACCCTGAGCGGCACCTGAGTGTGAACGCAGAGGATGAAGTTTTGTAAGAACCGTTACATTTTTACCGGCCCTGCTCAGCTCTCTTGCCGCAGCAAGTCCGGCCAGTCCAGCCCCGACTATAACCACATCGCTTTTATAAATTGGAATCATTTTAATCCTTTAATCCTAAATATTCTAAAATGCCAACTGCCGCTTCTCTTCCGTCTCTTGCAGCTGTTACAACCAAATCGGCACCTCTAATTGCATCTCCTCCGGCAAAAACTTTTTCATTAGTGGTCTGATATTTTTTATTTACAACAGGACATCCCCATTTGTCAGTCTCAATACTGGCATGCTCATACCAAGGGAATTTAACGGTATCAAACCCTAACGCCAATATAATTATATCACAAGGAATTTCAAAATCACTCTCTTCTATAACTCTAACCCTTTTTCTTCCGCTCTCATCCGGCTCTCCCAGTTCAGTCTGCTGACACACAATTCCTTTTACATTATTATTTTCATCAACCATTACAGCTTTTGGTGCTGTGTAAAATTTAAATTTTACACCTTCTTCTTTTGCATTTACAACTTCTTTTTTGCTTCCAGGCATATTGGATTCATCTCTTCTATATACACAGTAAACTTCCTTGGCCCCTGCCCTTACACTGGTTCTTACTGCATCCATGGCACTGTCACCACCGCCTATAACAACAATTCTTTTATCTTTTAAAACACAATCGTCAAAATCCTGAAAAACTCTTTTTTGAGCGTTTGTTAAAATATCCATTACATGATAAACACCGTTAGCATTTTCATTTTCCATTCTCGCCCCCCTGCCGCTTGGAGCACCGACACCTATAAACACTGCATCAAAATTTTCAACAATCTTTTCAAAATCTTTTTCTTCTAAAACAGGTGAATTCAAATGAATTTTAAGCCCGGCTTCCTGCATCCATTTAAATCTTCTGAAAACAACTTCCTTATCAAGTTTGAAATTCGGAATACCGTATGTTAAAAGTCCACCCGGTCTGTCGGATTTTTCAAAAATTTCCACATTTGCCCCGCCTCTTAAAAGAAAAGTGGCGCAGCTCATCCCGGCAGGTCCGCTGCCTATAACCGCAACCCTTTTTTTTCTTCTTTTATCTTCCCCGTAATACGGTTTATATCCTTTTTTAAATCCTTCTTCGCTGATAAAAACTTCAATAGCACCTATTGCAACGCTTCCATGTTCTGTTTTGGATAATACGCAATTTCCCTGACACAAACTGTCATGCGGGCACACTCTTCCCATAATTTCAGGAAAAGGGGATTTTTCGTTACTAAGCTCAAATGCTTTTTTCAAATTTCCGCGTCTTACTTCTCTTATCCACTCTGGAATATAATTATTAAGAGGGCATCCTGTTCTGCAAAAATTAAATTCGCTCTCAAGCCCCCTTAAAACATCTATAGGACAGGTAAGACATCTTTTAGCCTGCTGTGCGGCTTCTTCTTCATTAAACTCAATATAAACCGGTTCAAAATCTTTTACCCTTTTATTGGCTTCTCTTTTTCTTTGAATTTTTTTAGGAACCGCTTTAAAATCTTTTTTCATTATCACTCCTTTAACTCAATATATTCTATATGCATTTCTTCACCGCTTATTATTTTCGTTTTTTCACTTCCGCATACAGGACAGTGAAAATCAAAACCTTTTATTTCACTCTCACTTCCACATTCAAAACACTTTATTTTAATACCTACTTCTATTATTTCCATTTCGGCATTTTTACAAACGGTGTTTTCTTTGAAAAAATCAAAACTCTCTTTTAAAAAATAGGGTTCTATCCCGCTCATTTTCCCTATTTTTACCACTATTTTTTCAACTTCTCTGTTTTTTGCATGTTTTTCAACAAGTTTCATCATAGATTGAACAATTGATAGTTCATGCATCCTGATTTAATCTTTCAAATGCGTTTTGTTGTTTTCTTTTTTTATATTCATCATAGTCTATAAGCTCAATCGCATCAGTAGGGCAGATGTTTACACATGCCTGTTTCCCTTCCTCTCCGCCGCACAAATCACATTTAATCGCAACAAGTCCGCTGACGTTTGTAGAATTGCTTTTTGCCATATTTATAGCACCGAAAGGGCACACCATCGCACAGCTTCGACATCCTATACAGTCGTCTTCGTAAATTTTTACATAATTGTTTTCATATCTTATAATGTCTATAGGGCATGCCTCAACACACGGCGCATCTTCACACTGCATACACTGCATCGGGGCAGTTATTCCGTTCATTTTAATAACAGTGTTTCTGTGTATCAATTCAACTTCCCCGTTTAACGCCATATCATAAGCTTCTTCAAAGGGAACACCCATATGTTTAGCCGCACATGCAAGCTCACAGTTCAAACATCCTATACATTTTTTAGGATCAGCAAAAATAAACTCATTAGCCATTATTAATTCTCCTTTTTATTTTATCTTTCTGTACATGAAATACAAGGGTCGATACTGTTGAAAATTACAGCAACATCACTTAATTTATTGCCCGGAATCATCACCCTGAGAGCTTCCCAGTTCATATATGTAGGCACCCTCCATCTCATCCTTTCGGGTTTTTGCCTTCCATCGGCTTTAAGATAATATATAAGTTCTCCCCTCGGGGCTTCGGTTCTTGTTACTGCTTCGCCGGCAGGAATATGAGGTCTTTTATCAAGTACAACAGGACCTTCTGGTAATTTAGTAACAGCTTCTCTTACAAGCCTTATTGATTCTTTTATTTCCCTCCATCTGACTTTTGTCCTTGCATGCACATCTCCGCTCTCTTCCAACATAACATTTACCTTCAATTCGTCATAAGCGGCATACGGGGCTTTTGCCCTAATGTCATTATTAACACCGCTTCCCCTGGCAGTCGGTCCTGTAACACCTAAACGCAAAGCATCCTCTTTTGGTAAAACACCGACTCCCACAGTCCTTGCTTTTACAATTTTATGATTAAAATAAATATCCATTAATTCATCCACCTGAGGTTCAAGTTCATCAAGTCTTCTTAAAATATATTCAATCTGGCCTTCATCGAGGTCATATTTAACACCTCCAAGTGTATTTGCGCTCATATCCATTCTGTTACCCCAGATTGATTCTTTGATATCCTGCATAATTTCCCTGGCTTCCATTGTCTGTGTCATTAAAGAATGAAAACCGACCAAATGGGCAAGCATACTTAAATTGAACATATGCGATGCTATTCTTTTTACTTCATCCGCCACAACCCTTAAATAATTCGCCCTTTTACTGACTTCAATACCGGCAATTTTTTCCACCGCCATTACATAAGTAAAAGGATGATTGTTAGAACAAAGTGAACAGACCCTTTCTGTAAGAATTAAATTTTGAAAAAAATTTTTCTGCATTGCAAGATATTCTATACCCCTGTGGACAAAACCGTTTATCATATCTACATCTTTAACCGTTTCACCTTCTAAATCTATTTTAAAATAAATAGGCTCTTCCAGTCCTATGTGAAAAGGGCCTATAGGTATTTTAGTGCTCATGCTTTTCCCTTTCACTTTCTATTTTTTCCCACATACAACAAGTCGCCGCCCCGTTCATTGCCTGAGACAAAGGCATATATTCCCCGAGTATCCCCTCAGCTATACTTTCATCAAGAAACAGTCTTTTTGGATTTGGATGACCTACAAGATTTATTCCAAACATTTCTTTAAATTCCCTTTCCGTCCAGTTTGCACTGTTTAGAATAGGGGTTATTGAATCAACTGTATCATCAAATAATTCCACTTCCACATTAATAAGCATTCCGTCAATATCCAGATGATACACAAGTACGTGATGGTCGTCTTTTTTATATGCGCTTATAATTACACATCTTCCGCCGAAATCCTTAATAACCTGTGCAACATGCAAAATATCCTTTCTGTTGAAAAGTTTAAGCCAGATTTGTATATTTCCTTTTGCATCTGTTTCTTCTCTTAAAGAATATTCACCCGTAATTCTCTCTTTTAATTCGGTAATTACTTTTTGTTTCAATGTTTCTTTCATTTATAAAGCCTTTCAAACGCCTCTTTTCTTCTGCATTCAGGGCATAGTTTTGTTATTTTTTTTATTGTGTCTTCTACATCGGGGTACGCTCTTTTTAATAATTCTTCGCTTGCAGGCACAAACATTCTGCCGCAGCTTTCACATTTAATTTCACTAATCACGGCCACAGTGGTAAAAAGGTATTTTTCTTCTTCAGTATTTGCCGTATGAAAATCATTTGTAAGTTTTATAGCCCCTGTCGGACAGAAAAACTCACAGTTTCCGCAAAAACAGCAGGTGTTATACCAGGTGGTATGAACATATGCATTTTCATTTTTTGTTATATGTATGGCACCTGATGGACACACTTCCTCACAAGTCCCGCAGGCGGTACAGGCTTTGACATCCACTTTTAATTTACCTCTTAACTTATCCGGTATAAATGTATCTCCGAAAGGATACGGGTCTGTTACAGGGCCTTTTAACAAATTCCTTATTGCAATTTTTAAAAATCCGCTCATTTTTGATTCCTTATTCTTTCTTTCCAAATTTCAAGTGCTTTTGCAACACCGTCAATAATAGCCTGAGGTCTTGGGGGACATCCCGGCACATTTACATCAACTTTTACATATTTATCAAGCGGTCCCTCTATGGAATAAGAATCCCTGAAAATCCCGCAGCTTGTAGGACACGTTCCAACAGCAACCACCACAAAAGGATTTGGCAACTCATCCAGCACCTCAATTAAATAAGGTTTACTTCTTGCAGTTATAGGGCCGGTAACAAGCAGTATATCCGCATGTTTTGGGCTACCAGTATATCTGCATCCAAGTCTTTCCACATCATATCTTGGAATCATAGCCGTTGTGGCAAGTTCAACATCACATCCGTTGCAGCTTCCTGTATTTATCCTGAATAAAAAAGGACTTCTTGTAATAATACTCATATTAATCCTTTTACAGACAAAATTACCAATATTAATGTAATAAGTGCCAGTGTAGTCGGCACGGTAAGTAAAAATTTAAATCCCTGATCAATCCTGAAACTAGGCAAAGTTGCATGCAAAACAGAAAAAAACATAACAAACACAACTGTTTTTAAAACAAACCAGATTAAATTTATAACGATATCGTCGGTTATGGCGACAGGAAAGAAAAATATTTGAAAAACTATGCTGAGCAACACTATTTTCATTGCATCAGTCATTTCGTAAATAGCCAGAGGAATTGAACTGTGTTCTATCAGAAATCCGTCCATTACATCGGCGTCATTATGATGGGCAATCTGAAACGGAGGCAGCTCGAGGGTCGCCAATACAAAAATTATAAAAGCAATCACTGCTGGCCAGAATTTCCAGTCAAACAAAAAACTTCCGTGAAGCTGCTGATATTCCATTATTTTTTTAAGTGAAAAAACAACATCCCCTCCCCCTACATAAATGGCAATACTGAAAGAAATTATTACAAAAACCATTTCATACACAAGCATCAATTTAAGTTCTCTGTTTACCGCTATGGCGGCATAAGGAGAACTTGATGCACCGCCTCCTAATATATGAGCAATGGCCGGAAGCGCCATTACATATATAAGCACAATTAAATCACTGTTTACATTTGTTCCTTCATATACACCCGGAATTGGTACAAAATAAAGCATTGCAAATATTCCGGCAAACCCTATTAAAGGGGCATAAATAAAAACAGCCTCTTTTGAATCTTTTGGAACCAAAATTTCTTTATTAAAAAGTTTGATAACATCAATAAAATTTTGATAAACAGGAGGTCCTATTCTTCCCTGAAGCCTTGCAACCACAATTCGCTCGAGTGAAAGCATAAAAACTCCTAAACAAAGGGCAAACAAACCTCCCGGAAAAATTAAAAAATGAATAATATTAGCGCTCAACATAGCCTCCTTTCAATCCGAATATTTTTTTAACGATATAAATAATCGCATTTATAAGTTCAGTGACACTTTCATAAAAGTTTTTGGCATTGATATGAAGTTCCCTGTCGCTTAAATCCCTCACACCTGATAGAAATATATGTGTTTTTCTGATTTTTTTATTATAAGTAAACATTAAATAAGCTATTATAACGGCTAATAATATATAAATGGAAAGTGTCAATAAATTAAGTACATCTCCGCCCATACAGACAGAACTTAGCGTGATGCATACAGGTTTGTATCCAAAATTTTGGATAATTAAATTTATAGGTTTTAATGCAATATAGGGGAATATTCCCAAAACAATATTCAAAACGGCCAGAATTATCATAGAAAGGCTCATATACCAGTCCACTTCTTTTATATTTTCGAATTTTTTATCTACTTTTCCAAAATATGCGCTGTGCATAAATTTTACAAACACCAATAAAATCATCACACTTCCTAAAATTGTCAAAACAGCCAAAAAGTCATATCCTTTTGACATTAAGGCGTGATATATTATCCATTTTGATACAAAACCGCTGAACATAGGCACACCTGCCGTCGAAAACACAGCAATCACAAACACTGCAAAAGTAATAGGCATTTTTCTTGCAATTCCTCCGAGGTCATTTAACGAATCTATTCCGGTCTTATAAAAAATAGCCCCAGCACTTAAAAACAGCAAATCTTTAAAAAACATATGGTTTATTAAATGCAAAAGCCCTCCGGCAAGTCCCTGGGAGGTCAATAAAGAAACACCGGCAAAAATATAACCTATCTCACCTACTGTTAAGAAAATTAAAAGTCTTTTCATTGAATTGGTAAGCAGTCCGAAGCTTGCCCCCATAATAATGGTAATCACACCCACAACAGCTGCAAAATGTCCTATATCTTCTATTACAAATAATTTAGAAGCGCTTATACCGGCTGCAGCCAAATAGATAACCATTACAAACATAAACGGACCTGTTTTTAACATAACAGAAGAAATATATCCGCTTATAGGAGTCGGGGCAGGTTTTGGGTGCATTTGATAATCTATTCTGAAAGGAAGTTGTGCAGCTTTTGCCAAAAAGCCTATAGTTAATAAAACTAAGGCAAAAATAACTTCATTTGTTAAAGGAATATGTTTTATTATATCAATAACATTTCCATACTGCATTGTAACACTTAAACCTATCATTATTATACCAGCACCAGTAAAATTATAAAGCAGATATTTTGTGGCTTCCTGAATCGAAAATGAATCTGCCTCATGAACAAGGGCTATATATAAGGCCCATCCGCCCATTATTTCCCAGTAAAAAAACATTGAATAAATATTTTTGCTGAGAGCCACACCTAAAATCCCGACTATCATTATCATAAAATTGGCAAAAAATCTGTAAGGCTTATGGGAATGATCCATATACCTCGTAGCAAAAAGAAAATTCATTACAGCCATAAACAAAACAAGATCTGCAAAAAAGCTGCCAAAACTGAATTTATCTGCAAACACAGTTAAAAGTGCCAAAAATGAAAAAGAAGCGGCGGTAATTCCTGCTGTTTTACTTGTTTTTCCAAACAGATAAACAACTATCGCACCAATTATCATAATCAAAACACTTATTGGAAACTCTAATGTGAAATGTGGCAAATTAACATTTATTTTTAATGTAGAATTTATGGCCGCTACTATAAAATCAATAACGCTTTGAGGAAAAATTCCAAGCAGCAATGAAACAAAAGCCAAAATATATACAGCTGCTACTTTTATTCCCTTAACATCTGAAAATTCTCTTTGCGGATTCATTAAAAATATATATCTAAACACCCTGAGCATTGCAATAAACCCTATGAGCCCCCCGATTACAAGTGAAAATGCAACAATATAATTACTTTGTTTCATAGCGGCATATATCATTAAAAATTTTGAATTAAAATTTCCAAACGGAGGAAAAGCACTTAAGGCAAAAACACCAACTCCTAAAGGAAAAGCCAAAAGGGGCAGTTTTTTTCCTATCCCTTTTAAATCTTCAAGATTTCTGCTTCCGGCACTCAAAATCAATAATCCCGCACTTAAAAACAATAAATCTTTAACAACTGCGTGATTTATTACATGATAAATTGCACCGCTCAAAGCAGCACTGCTCATAAGCCCCAAAACAGTAACTATTTCCCCTATTTGACCAATAGTAGAATAAGCAAAAAGTCTTTTTATATCTTTTTCATAAAGTGTTTTAATTTCTCCGTAAAAAAGAGTTATCAAACCTATTGTTATCAATAAATAAGAAAAAATTTTGTTTTGAAATCCTATAACATAAACCAAAACAATAATTCCGAAAATCCCGGCTTTTGTTAAAATACCTGAAAGAGGGGCTGAAATACTGCTTGGTGCTGCCGGATGGGCAACAGGAAGCCATTGATGAATCGGTACAATACCCGCTTTTACCCCAAATCCTATAAGCATTAATATAGCAACCGTTAATGAAACACTTTTTATTTCAATAAAATTTTCTATTCCCAAAGAATAATAATGCGAAAACGCTAACTGCAAGAAATATGCCCCCGCAATACACATAACAAAATAAAGTTTTGCAGCTTTTATTGATTCGTCACTTCTTGAGTGCATAATTAATAAATATGAAGTTATTGTCATACTCTCCCAAAAAAGATAAAAACTCTCAAAACTGCTGCTTAAAGGTATTTCTATCAAAGCAAGCGTTAAAAGTCCTAAAAAAGTATAATAAAAAGATTTATATTTTTTTATGTAATCTATTGAATAAATAAAAACCATTGCCATTATAAAAGCAAACACCAATGCAAAAATACCATTTATTCCGTGATAATTAAATCCGAATGATATATGGTAAGCATTGATATTACTGAATTTTCCCGGCAGTATTAAATAAATCTGCGGAAGTAAAAACACCAAAATTCCGGCAATCGTAAAAATTGAAATAAGCAATTTATTAGTTACGTTTTTTAAACTTTCGCCTTTTTTAAATACAATTGTTTCAAAAATAGAAATTAAATAAACAGCCTGAACAATATTGATTGCCACAATCAAATATCCGAGTTCAAACATTCCTGAAGCTGTGATAGAATTTAAAATTAACTGTTTTGATGTAATTAATGAAATTCCGAGACTTCCAAATATTGAAAAACCGAAAATTACACCCCATTTATTAAATCCCACACCTGCCAAATCGCTCAGTTTAAACGAATTTTTATACCTGAAAAATTCAAACAGCATTAAAAAAGCCAAAATCCTGAATACAAACTGATATTCAAGATGCAAAATCACAGCGCTTAACGCACTGCTGCCAAGAAGAGCAACACCTAAATACAAAATTTCAGCACCGCTTGCAATAATAAACGAATTTTTTACATTTTCCCTGTTTATCAAAGCAAAAACCTTGAGTGAGAAAATTATAAGTAAAAATAAAAAAATTACGCCTTCCACTCCTGCTCCTTTAATGATTAATTATTCATAATTTAAACATAAATTTAATTTTTATTAAATATTTTGAGAATTATAAGAAAAATTAATGAATGAGTGTTTATTTTCTACACACAAAAGGAGTAAAAGAGTGGATTAGTCCTTTTTAGGAATTTCCTCTATTATTTCTACATCAATTATATCATCATCATTTTTATAGGTTTTATGATAAAAATCATTTCGAGGAAAAAGTTTTTTTGCAAATATTCTTGCAAACGGCTCAAACAGAAACAAAATACCTACAATATCACTGAAAAATCCGGGTATTACAAGTAAAACAGCCCCGATTAATTTAAAAAGCCCGATAGATAAAAATTCTTCCTGAGTAATTTTCCTTTTCATTAATTTATGCATATTGGTGCTTAGTGACAAATCAAGAGTTTGTAGTATATAAACACCGGCTCCGGCGGTTAACAGAATTTCCAAGAAAAATCCTAATGGAGTAAAAACCCTCATAAATTCATAAGAAAAAAGGATTTCTAAAAAAAGATACATTAAAAAATATATGAGTCCCATATCAGCCCTTGTTTATAATTTCCATAATTTTTTCGAATACTTCATTTGCATTTACTTCAAATTTTTTACCTGTTTTTCTATCCCTTATCTCTACTTTACCGTCTTTAAGTTTCTTACCGACAATTACCCCGACAGGAAAACCTACAAGCTCAAAATCCGCTATTTTTGGACCAAATCTCTCAGCCCTGTCATCAAGTATTGTTTTAATTCCGGCATTTGTCAAATTTTCATAAAGACTCTCCGCAAACTCAAATTGGTCTGTTTTCTTAACATCCCCTACAAGAATATCAACAACAAAAGGAGCTATCTCTTTTGGCCAGATGATTCCTTTATCATCGTGGTTTTGCTCTATTGCAGCAGCTATAAGTCTGCTGACCCCAATTCCATAGCATCCCATAACAAAAGGTTTGGCTTTTCCGTTTTCATCAAGAAATGTTGCGTTCATTTTTTCGCTATAAGCAGTACCCAGTTTAAAAATATGCCCTACTTCTATACCTTTTGTAATTTTAAGAGGTGCACCGCATTTTGGACACAAATCTCCAACTTTAACTTTTGCTATGTCTCTGTAAATAGTCAAATTTCCAAGCAGATTTGCATCAAGAAGCCCCGCGCCTTTTATGTGATAATCTTTTTTATTTGCACCGCATACCAATTCTTCTGCCCCTCTTAAATCATCATCAATTACATATTTTATATTACCTGGAAGTCCAAAAGGACCTATAAAACCTGGAACCAATCCAGCACTCTCTATTTCTTCTTCGCTTGCATCAACTAAATCAATCGCTCCAATCGCATTTTTTGCTTTTGTCTCTTCAAGTTCGTCACTTCCTCTTAGGAAAAACACCACTATTTCTTCATTAGTTTCAAAGACTGCTTTTTTAACAACCGCTTTTATAATAAAATCTTTATCTATTCCACTAAATTCACTTACCTCATCTATTGTTTTAATATCTGGGGTATGGATTTCTTCAATTTCCTCAGTTTTTATCGGATTCTCTTTTTTAATATGTTTTCTTTTGGCAACTTCAATATTTGCTGCATAATTACACTCACTGCAAACCACAATATCATCTTCGCCTGTATTTGCAAGAACCATAAATTCACGGCTTCCGGTACCTCCAATTGCACCGCTGTCTGCCTCAACCACCCTGAAATCAAGTCCCAATCTTGTGAAAATTTTTTCATAAGTTTCCTGCATTAAATTAAATTCCCTATCCAAATCATCCCTGCTTGAATGAAATGAATAAGCATCCTTCATTATAAATTCCCTTCCTCTTAAAAGCCCAAATCTAGGTCTTGCCTCATCTCTGAATTTTAAATTTATCTGATACAAATTAACAGGAAGCTGTTTATAACTTTTTATGAAGCTCCTTACCAAATCAACAACACTCTCTTCATTTGTAGGTGAGAGAACAAATTTTTGACCTTTCCTATCTTCAATTCTTAGCAGTTCATCGCCGTATTTTTTAGCCCTTCCTGTCTCTTCCCACAGTTCATAAGGTGTTACAAAACTCAGTATTACCTCCTGAGCCCCGGCTTTGTCCATCTCTTCTTTTATAATAGCTCTTATATTATCAAGTACCATTTTTCCAATAGGGGTAAAATCATAAATCCCTGCTGCAACCTGCTTGATATATCCGCCTCTTATTAAATAAATATGACTTGGGGTTAGCGCATCTTTTGGCGTTTCTTTAAGTGTATATAAAAAGAATCTACTCCATCTCATTATATCTCCTTAACATATTCATTTTTTTTGCTTTTTGGAATTGTTTTGCTCTCGGGTAATTTCAATACTTCAAATTTTTTTATTCCGCTTAAATAGTGAATTTCTATTTTGTCCCCTATTTTCACATCTTTACTTGATTTTGCTTTTTTACCGTTAACAAAAACAACTCCCTCTTTGCACATTTCATCTGCCGTGCTTCGTCTTTTTACAATATTGACGGAATTCAAAAATTTATCAATTCTCAAACTATCCCTTTTTTAGTCAAATTATACTATAATTGCAATAAAAAAGGATATTTATGAAAGTTGTTTTGGCATATTCAGGAGGACTTGATACAAGCGTAATTTTAAAATGGCTGCAAGATAAATATAATGCTGAGGTTGTAACATTCACAGCCGATATAGGACAAGGTGAAGAAGTGGAAATTGCCAGAGAAAAAGCAATTAAACTAGGGGTAAAACCGGAAAATATTTTTATTGAAGACTTAAGGGAAGAATTTGTAAGAGATTATGTATTTCCTATGTTCAGAGCTAATTCAATTTATGAAGGGGAATATCTGCTTGGAACTTCAATTGCAAGACCTCTTATTGCAAAAAGACAGATTGAAATAGCAAATCAGGTAGGAGCTGAAGCGGTTGCCCACGGTGCAACAGGAAAAGGAAACGATCAGGTAAGATTTGAGCTTGGATATTATGCCCTAAAACCTGATATCAAAGTTATTGCCCCTTGGAGAGAATGGGATTTAAACAGTAGGGAAAAATTACTGGCATATGCTAAAACCCACGGTATTCCAATTGAGAGGCACGGAAAAAAATCTCCTTATTCAATGGATGCAAATATGCTTCATATTTCATACGAAGGCGGAATTTTGGAAGACCCTTGGGCTGAACCTGAAGAAGATATGTGGAGATGGACAAACTCTCCTGAAAATGCTCCTGAAAAGGCTGAATATATTGAAATTGATTTTGAAAAAGGTGACGCTGTCGCAATAAATAGTAAACAAATGACACCGGCAAAAATTCTTGAAACATTAAACGAATTTGGTAAAAAACACGGAATTGGAAGAATTGATATAGTGGAAAACAGATTTGTGGGAATGAAAAGCAGAGGCTGTTATGAAACTCCGGGAGGAACAATCCTGCTTAAAGCACACAGAGCTATTGAATCTATTACACTTGACAAGGGTGAGGCTCATTTAAAAGATGAAATAATGCCAAAATACGCAGAACTTATTTATAACGGTTTTTGGTTTGCTCCTGAGAGAAAAGCTCTTCAAAAACTAATTGATGAAACCCAAAGAAATGCAACCGGAACCGTAAGACTAAAACTATATAAAGGAAATGTATACGTAGTCGGCAGAAAATCACCATATTCACTGTTTAGCCCTGAATTTGCAACATTTGAAGAAGACAGCGTATATAATCAAAAAGATGCTGCAGGATTTATTAAATTAAATGCTTTAAGATTTATTATCGAAGGTTATATAAGAAATAAAAAATAATTTAACTCCTTTTTAGGAGTGCTTTTACATCTTCTAAAGAGTATCCGTTTAAAATATAAACCCCTGTTAAACTGATTATTCCCCCTATTATCACAAATATATCAATTTTCTCTTTTAAAAATATCCATGATAAAATCACAGCACTAAACGGAACCAGAAATATATATGCACTAGCTCTCTTACCACCAATTACACTGCTTGCATAAAAATAAGCCGCAGTTGCAAATGTTGTTCCAAATACAGATAAAGAAAGCAGGTTAACCCATCCTTTTAAATCAATATCAAGTCTTGGTATTTTTAATTTTAAAAAAGTTAAATATATAAAAACAGTAGAAAATAAAAACATTAAAAAACTAAACACCAATGAATTTTCTTTTTTTATTTTTGAACTGACTATAGTGAGTATTACCCACGTAACTGTTGCCAATAAAAAGTATACTATCCCTTTATCATTTAAATTGAATCTCCAGATTTTTATTATTAAAAACGAACCAAAAACTCCTAAAATTAAAGCTAATAATTCACTTTTTTTTAAAGCTTTTTTAGCAATCATGGCGAGTGCAAAAAATGTTAAAACTGGATTTAAAGTGGTTACTAAAACTCCGCCTAATGAAGCATTTCCAAAATGGTCCCCTAAAAAGAAAAAATAATTATATAAACAAAGCACTATTGAACAAATAAATGAATAAAAAATTTCTCTTTTGTCTATTTTAAAAGATATTTTCATGTAAATAATCACAAAAAAAAGCCCAAATGCTGCAATAAAAAATCTCCAAAAAATTAATTCATATGCATTAAAATAATCCATTAAAATTTTAGCACTGACCCAGTTACTGCCCCATGCAAACATTGCCAAATACAACATTAAAGATAGATTTTTCATTAATATCCGTTTTTTGAAGAAAGTATAATATATTTTGAGTTAATTTAGAAGAAAAAGAAGGAATTAACCTTCGGTGTGAGCTTTATGAGCTTCAACTAAATATTTAACATCATCTGCCAATACATAAACATTTTTATATCCAAGAACGTCTAAAAGCCCTTTTACCCTGTTTGCAAAAAATGCTTTCCTGCAAACCACCAAAACAGGTTGGGTTTTATCTTCAGGCAATTCATCTATATAGTCTGTAAATTCAGTATATGGTGTGTAATAAGACGAAGGAATTCCAGCCTCTTCTGCATTTTCACCCTCTACTAAATTAGGTAAAGTCACATCAAGTACAACTGCACCGGCATCTTTAATAAGATCTCTTGCTTTTTCTATATCTACATTTCCTAAACCTGGTTTTTCTTTATTAAGTTCAATAGCTTCTTTAAATCTTTCTACCGCTTCTTGTTCAAATGGTGTTAATTTTGCCATTTTACCCTCCTTTTTTAATATATTTTATTTATTATAACTAAAAAATCTTGAATTTGTCAAGTTATTTAAATTGAGACAAAATATTAATAACTTCTTCATCACTCAATTGATGAAAATCTTCATACCATCTGCCGACACTCATAAAAAGTTCCGGTTTTTCAAGAATTATTAATTTGTGCGAAACACTTTTTAACATATTTTCCACTTCTTCATCTCTTGGAGCCACAGGGGCGGCAATAATTACACTTTTAGGATAATCTCTGACTATACTTTGTGCAGCCAGATACATACTGGCCCCCGTGGCCACTCCGTCATCCACCAATATTACATCTTTTCCTTCAAGAAGTTTCGGCTCGATTTTATATTTTTCTCTTAATTTGGCAATTTCCTGGATTTTTTCCATTGCAATTTGCTGAATATAACTATCGCTTATACCAAGTTTTTCAGCCACATCTTTATTTATAAAAACCAATCCGTTTTCACTGACACTTCCAATAGCAAATTCCGCATTTCCTGGGGCCGGTATTTTTTTTACAAATAAAATATCAAAAGGGGCGTTTATCTCCTTTGCAATTTCTGCCGCCACAGGGATTCCTCCTCTTGGAAGCGCTACCACTACCGGATCTGTTATTAAACCTTCTTCTTTTAATTTTTTAATTTCTTTTGCCAGAAGTTTTCCTGCTTCAACTCTATTTTTAAACATTAAAACCCTTTTTATTATAATTATATCAAACATTTCGGCACTGACTAAATGGTAATAATATACAAAAATAACTACAAAGATAAAAATATGACAGCTGAGAGCTTCATTTTGCTAACGCACCGCTCAAATTTTGCTAAAAATTGCAAACAGCTACGCAGCCCTAACGGGTTAAATGCAATTTTTTAAACGCAAAATTTTCGCTAAATTCCGCTACGCTGTCATATTTTTACTTTTCCGTTATTTAGTCAGTGCCAACATTTCTTTAATTTTATGTTATAATAAATTTTAATAATAATTATTAATTAATATTAATATTAAGGAGAAAAAATGAAAGACTTTATTTTAAAAATAACCCAGAGCAAATGGAATTATTATTTAAGCCTGGCAACAGACTGTTTAACTGGTATAGTTTTTTTAATATTGGCAATATATTATTCAGACGATGTATGGGGCAGTGTTGCTTTATTTGTTGTAGGGGTTATATTTTTTACATTTTTGGAATACGCCGTTCATGCCTGGCTGTTTCACGGGAAAAAATCGATAGAAGTATTTGTTGAAGGACATGCACATCATCATCAAAACCCATTCAGTTATGATGCCATGCCGTTTTTTATGAGTGCGGTTATTGCCTCTATTTTTGCATGGCTGTTTCACTTTTTTATGCCTTTAGGAGATGCTTTAGCAATAGTTGGGGGACTTGCTCTTGGATATTTTAATTACGGAATAATGCATCATATAATGCACAGACGCGAATTTGCAAGCAAATACTGGAGATATATGCAGGAATTTCATTTTGTCCATCATAAAAAGCCTAAAATGAATCATGGCGTTACAACTGATTTTTGGGACAGGGTTTTTGGGACGTATTATCAATGGAGTCAAGACGATTTAAAAGGGATTGAAAAATTAAAAAGAATTAAGAAAAAAAATTAATGCTTTTTAGTGATTTTTTTAAAAAAATTACTAATAAAATATCTTTAATAAGAGATTTTCTATTAGCTTCCATTATTACAGGGCTTATAAGCGGATTTTTTATTGTTTTTTATTATTATATAATGGAATATATTTCAAAAATCTTTTTCGGTTCAAATCCTATTTTTACTATTTCCACATGGCCAAAATGGTATATTTATCTAATAACTATTTTATCAATTTTAATTGTAAATTTCATAATCTATAAAGATAAAAATGTTAAAGAATACGGAGTTGAACAAATAGCGCAAATAGTAACCGAAAAAAAAGAGATGATTACCATAAAAACGCTTTTATTAAAAATAATTGCTTCAGCATTATCGATAGGAAGCGGATTTGCCATGGGAACAGAAGGCCCTTCTGCGGAAATCGGTGCAATGATAGGATATAAAATTCATTCACTTTTTAAATTTCCGGAAACACTGCTTAAACCAATGATAAGTATAGGTGCAAGCAGCGGAATCGCAGCTATATTCGTATCACCTATAACAGGTATTGCTTTCGCCATTGAAAGCATTGCTTATAATTTTATAAAAAGTTATATCACCTTTATTATAGTAGGCAGCCTGAGTGCTTTCAGCATTGCTTTAATATTTTTACAGCCTTTTACTTTCATATATTCAGCGGGTAGAATGATTAATTTTAAATATGTATATGTTACCGCATTATTTATACCTTATATGACTTTATTAATTTATTTTTATCTGTTTATCCAAGATAAAATACTCTATTTTATGCATTTAAAGCTTTTCAATATTTTTAGGAAATATAAAGATTTAATTTTTGCTATTATCGGAGGAAGCGTAATTGCAACTATTTTAATAATTTCCCCTTATGCAGGATTTACCGGTCATAAAATAGTTTCACTTCTAATAAATAATGAAAATTTAAATATCTTATTTATTTTAGAAATCTTATTATTAAGAATAATAGCAACTACTTTTTCCATCTATTCAAACGCTATTGGAGGAATGTTTGTCCCGCTAATGAGTATAGGTGCTCTCAGCGGTTATCTGTTCGGTCTAATTTTACAGTATTTACATGTAGGAATAGGACTTGAGCCGTTTTATTTTGCGGCAATAGGCTCTGCCGTTTTTATGGGGGTAATTATGAAATTACCGCTAACTTCAATAGTATTATCTCTTGAAATAACAAATGATTACAATGTGGTTATAGCAACGGGATTTAGTGTTGCCATTATTTCATATCTTACAAAATTAAATTTTAATCTTAAAAAATTCAATACTATAAATATAGATTTTAATACATTAACGCACAAATAACTCATTATATAATTTAATTAGTTCTTTTTTATAATCTTTTTTACCGTTTTCCACTAAATCCATAATATTTCCAAGATCTTTTGTATAATTTTCACTAACAAATTTATATAAAGGATGTTTTTTTATTAAATCCAAAACCCTAAATCCAACTTCGTGGCAAACAAAAATCCTTTTTTTTCCGTTATATATTTTCTTGTAAGCAGTTTTTCTATTGTAACGGCATATGTAGACGGTCTCCCTATTCCTTTATTCTTCATTTCATCAATAATTTCCGCATATGTATAAGGAGAAAATTTGCTTTTTTTCACAATATTTTTTTGAATATTGTATTTTCCCTCTTTTAATTCATAAATTTTAACCGGATAAACCAGATTAAACCCGTCTTCCAAAATTCCTGTAATAATTTCTATTTCTTTATCCAAAATTTTAAAAGTATCTTTTTTAATATGGCTTCTTTCATCTGGGAAGCAATAAATTTTCTAAAAATCAAATCATATAATCTTAAATGGTTATAAGAAAGATTTATATTTTTAAACATTAAAAAACCTTTAATCTCTTCCATATCCATAGGAGTGGTAGCCCTTATGGCTTCATGAGCCCCTGCACTTTCAAAACTTCTTAATTTAACAAAATTTTCTCCAAAATTCTCTTTTATATATTCTTTCGCTATTGATTTACCTATATTAGAAATTCTAAAACTATCCGTCCTGTGATATGTAATAAATCCGTTTTCAAAAAGATCCTGAGCCAGTTTCATTGTATATTGAGGCAAAAAATGAAGTTTAGAAGACGCTTCTTTTAAAAGAGTGGAAGTATTGAAAGGTTTTTCAAAAAGACTCTCTTTTTCGCTTTTAATCAGCTTAATTTCTAATTCGTCAGGAATATTTTCAAAAATTCCTCTGCTTTTTTTTCTTCTTCAAATTCCCATTCAACTGTCAAATCACTCGGTTTCACCATAACAACATTTGTTTTTTCTTTTAATTTTTGCGTCCTTTCACAAATCCAATTAAGTACCGGGGTTTGAACTCTTCCGGCAGATAAATGAACATTATGTAAATAATCTTGAAAACACAAAGAGAGATTAAAACCAATCCATCTGTCAGTAATTCTTCTTACAAACTGGGCGGCTACTAAATTTTTATCATAATATCTTAAATTATTCACAGCCTCAACAAATGCATATTTTGTAATTTCGTGAAATTCGGCCCTTTTTATATTTAAATTATACGGTTTGTTGTTTAATATTACATCAAATGCAATTTTTTCTCCTTCCCTGTCCGAGTCTGTAGCAATTATCACTTCATTGACTTCAAAAGAAGTTAAATTTAAAGCTTTTAATATATTATAAAACCTTAAAAACAGGTATATATTTCTCAATCACCCCCCATTTTCCTTTTTCTTTTTCCAAATCAAAGTCGTGTCCTATACTTGCAGTAATTATCAAAATCCTCTCTTCTAGCAAAATTTCATAAACACTTACACCATCTACGATTCTTCGGCTTGTTAAACTGTCCCCAAATGTCAAGACCAAACAATGTAAAATTTTTAAATCATTGATTATAATCAATGATTTAATTTAACAAATATTTTACAATGGGATTACAAAAATAAAACAAGGAGTCAAAATGTTCGGATTATTCGGAGGAAAAAAAGAAGAAACTAAAAAACAAGCTTGCGATTTACCATTTTTATGTTGGCAATGTGAAATGAGTGCACCTGGAGGATGCGGGAGCCATGGAGAAAGCAAAGGGGTATGTGGTAAAACTGCTACAAAATCAAGACTACAAGACCTGATGATTTACGGTCTAAAAGGTCTTAGCGCATACAGAGAACACGCTAATGAATTGGTTCAGGAAGTTGGAGATGAAGACGCCAAAAAAACATTAAAAGAAATTGATGATGTAAACAGTGAAACATTATATTTTACACTTACAAATGTTAACTTTAATTTTGATGAGCACATAGCACAGCTTATGAAAGTTGGAAATGCCGGTGTTAAAGTTATGAACTTATTAAGTGATATGCACACAAAGGCACTTGGAATTCCAACACCTGTGGAAGTTACACAAAATAAAGCAGAAGGAAAAGGTATCTTAGTTTCAGGCCATAATCTTGATATGCTTGAAAAACTGTTAAAAAGAATTGAAGAAAGAGGACTCAGTGATAAAATAAATGTTTATACCCATTCAGAAATGCTTCCAGCTCACGGTTATCCTCATCTTAAAAAATTCAAAAACCTAAAAGGAAATATCGGAAAAGCATGGTATGACCAAACTGATGTATTTTCTAAATGGCAAGGAACTTGTGTTGTAAATACAAACTGTATCGTTCCGCCTGAAAAATCACCAAAAGTTAAAAATTATATTGACAGACTTTATACATATAAAATTACAGGTATAGAAGGTGCTAAAAAAATAGAAAATGACAATTTTGACCCATTGATTGACCAGACTTTAAGTCTTCCTGATATTTCAGGATTCGAAAGCGACGAAAAAATTGTAACAGGTCATCATTATAAAACTGTTCTTGAAGGTTACGGGGCAAAAGTTCTTGACGCAATAAAAGAAGGAAAATTAAAAAGGGTATGGGTTATTGCCGGATGTGACGCACCTGGAAGAAAAAGAAACTATTTCAGAGAATTGGCTCTTGCCGTTCCAAAAGACCATATTATTATCACATCAAGCTGTGGTAAATTCAGATTCAACGATATAGATTTCGGAACTGTCCCTGGAACTGATATTCCAAGATATATTGACCTTGGACAATGTAATGATTCTAACGGTGCGGTTCATATTGCCTTAACAGTAGCAAATGCCCTTGGAATTGAGGATGTAAATGAGTTACCTGTTTCAATTGCTCTAATGTGGATGGAACAAAAAGCGATTATTATTTTACTTGCACTTTTAAGTCTTGGAGTAAAAGATATTTATATCGGACCAAACGCTCCTCAATTTGCAAATGAAGATATAGTAAACTTCTTAGTTCAAAACTTCAATCTTGGAGTTATTTCAGGAGACATACACAAAGACTTCGGAAAAGAATTAGCTTCTTAATTCTTTTTTTACGAGACCGTTCATAATTCCGTGTCTGCTGGGGAAATTATATCATAACTTTAAAGCATCATCTAATCT
>NZ_ATHT01000003.1:0-40514 GCF_000523335.1 Lebetimonas sp. JS138 | reverse complement strand
ATCTCTTTGATTAAATTTTTTAATTCATTTTCAAGCTCTTCAATTGTCACTGGATTTCCTGATTTTAATCTTCTTTTATATTCTTCAATGTTTAAAATACTCATGTGTAAATCCTTTACTTTTATTTTTTTATTTTATCATCTCTCAACATCTATATTAGGATTTACACAGTTTTTTTGATGGGGCCACTATATCCGGATACTCTTATTGACATCTTTTTCAAAAGATGTATAGACTTCTTCCTATTCAAATTTAGAACACAAAAGAATAAGCAGAAAAAATAAAACTATTTTTTTCTGATATGAATTGACATTAAGACCTAATTACCTTTTAAGAGTTGAGGGTTGTGAATTTTTTGATATTTATAAAGTTTTGTAATTTGTTGTGGTATTTATTAAAGATTTGTTTGTTTTCTATTTCAAGTTTTCTGTTTTTACTTATTTTAAGATATTCATCCTCAATATCAATTCCCAAAAATTTCCTTTCTAACAAATTTGCAGCTATTCCGGTAGTGCTACTTCCGGTAAATGGATCTAAAACCCAATCTCCTCGTTTACTTGAAGCAAGAATTATTCTTGTTAATACGGATAACGGTTTTTGTGTTGGATGCTTTCCGCACGATTTTTCCCATTTTGCTATGGCTGGTAATGTCCAAACATCTTTCATTTGTTTACCAGCGTTGATTTCTTTCATCAATTCATAGTTAAAATAATGTGGAACTTTTGTATTTTTTCTCGCCCAGATGATTTGTTCTGTTGAGTGTGTAAAATAACGGCACGAAAAGTTTGGCGGTGGATTTGTTTTTTGCCAAGTAATTATGTTAAGAATTTTAAAATCTAATTCTGTTAAAATCTGTCCGATACTAAAAATATTGTGCATAGTGCCACTTATCCAAATAGTAGCGTCATCTTTCATTTTATCTCGAACAAGTTTTAGCCATCTGCGGTTAAAATCATTTATATATTCAAAACCTTTAGATTTATCCCATTTCCCTTTATTAACACTGGTAATTTTCCCGTTTTTTATGGTTAAACCATCGTTTGATAAAAAATATGGCGGATCGGCAAAAACCATATTAAACTTGAAATCAAATTGCGGTAATAATTCAAATACATCTCCGTGTAATAAGATAAATTTTTTATCTTTTGATTTAAAATAAGATTTAATCATTTTTAATTTTTTCTCTAAATTCTTCAATACTTTTCCACGACATCTCACGTCCTTCACCATTTGGATAGTTTACATCTTCTTGCCCCCAAATCCATTTATAAGCCTTTAACAGAGCTTCTGGACTTTCTCCAGTATTAAATTTTAATAGGTCAATTTCTTCTATAAATTCATTTGGTTCTTCACCATTTTTTACTCGTTCTAATAAATCAATAAGTTCGATAGTGAGTTTTTTATTCTCTTGCGATTTTTCTTCAATATCTTGGAATATCTGTTTATGTGTTATTTGCCATAATCCACTTTCTTTCGGATTATAAATAAAAACGAGAAAGTCTTCTTTTTTAGGTCGTCCGTAAACTGTCTTTCCACCAGGTTTTGTAATAACAATTTTATTTCCATTTTTTAATTGTTCGACTTCATAACCTCGGTATTCTATTTTTTCAAGAATTTTCACAAATTCTTCTCGTGATTTATTTTTTATCTCAATTTTCTTTAAATCAACAGAATGTGTGTAGTAGTTTTTTTTCATTCCAATATCCTTTTTAATACTCCGTTTCTTAACATTTCCAAATTCAAAAGATAATCCGCTTTATCAAAATATTCTCTCAATGGTTTTAAAGTTGATTTCCAGCCGGCTCCATCGGTTATCCAAATAAATTCAATGCCTTGGTTGTTCCAATAATCATTCATTCTAATATATTCAGTTGCAGTAGATTTAAGTTTGGAACCCCCGCCACCATAAAAATTAACCTCGATAAAATAAAGCTTACCGTTTTTGTTAACAGCAAAATCAATAATTCTTGATGACTTATCAACTTTAACATCAATATTCCATTTGTCTTTAATTTTCTTTGCGGTCGCTTGTGGCATATATTTAATGTTTAATTCTTTTGTTGTATCTCTTACAAACTCTTCCACAATATTTTCCATTAAAGTTCCTCCACGATTTTTTCTGCCATTACTATCCAAACCGACTTCAACACCGGTTGCATAATCAACCAAATTCTTAATTTTCTTATCTTTTAAAAGCTCTCCCAAACCACTTTTTAATATGAAATCAGAAAATATTTTTATTTCATCTTTTGAATAACTTTTCTTTGAAAAATTAAATTCTCGATAAATAAAATTTCTTGTATCTATCAAGACCTCCAACGATTTGTCTCTAATTGCAAGAAGCAAAGGAATTGCTTTAATTGTTTCGGGGTATTTCAGCAATAAATCAACTGTTTCTTTGTGTAATTTCTTTTTGCCAATAAGGTAGTTAAGTAAATTCAGTTCTTTTTCAATGGGCTCAATATTTTGTAAAACTTTTTTCCAGTTTACAAAATAATCCCATTGTGTAATCTTATCTTTAAAAGATGATGTAATCTCTTCAAAAAGTTCATCTTCTGTTTTATTGAGCAATTGACATAATTTTTTCATAAGCATTATTTGTAATTAACAATTCTGTTAATTCTCCTCTTTTATTTGGTTTTGAGTTAATATTCCTTCTTGCTAAAACTCTTTTTATCTTAAATTCACTATACAGCTCATCAAAGAAATTGTTATTTGAATCTTTTCCTTTAACATCTGAATTACTTAATATCCATTGATATCCGAGTAAATCAATTTTTTTACAGAATTTAGCAAGCCTTATTTGTTCGTTATCATCGAATTCATCTTTTACATAAGAATTAAAACTTGATGTTTTGCTTAAAGGTTTATAAGGTGGATCGAAATAAAACAGTGTATTTCCTTTTGCATATTTCAACGTTTCTTCAAAATCACCGTTTAATATAATTACTTTTTGAAGAACTTTATTTACGGCTCTTAAATTTTTTTCATCACAAATCATTGGTGTTTTATAACTTCCAATTGGCACATTAAATTCATTTTTTCTGTTAACACGATATAAACCGTTAAAACAAGTTCGATTAAGAAATATAAACAGTGCCGCTTGAATTGTTTTATCAGATTTTCTACTATTAAATAAAGTTCTCTTTGTATAATAGTATTCTTTTTTTTCTTCGGGTTTGTCTTTTAACAAATGGTATTCCTTTTCCCATATTTTTAAAATGGATATTAATTCTTCAACATTTTCTTTTATTGTTTTGTAAGCGTTGATTAAATCTGCATTTATATCATTGATTATCGCTTTTTTAATATTTTGGTATTTTTGTAAAATCCAAAACAGAACAGCACCTCCACCAACAAACGGCTCAATATATGTAAATTGAGTTTGTTTAATGTAATCAGGAATTAGATTATTAATTTCATCTAATAATTGTGTTTTCCCACCGGCCCATTTTATAAACGGTTTTACTATTTTATCTATTTGTTTTATATTATCCATCTGTGTTTTTTTTATTGTGCCTAACTTGTTCATATTCAAACTGTTTAGATATGATTTATTAGAAAGATAAGCAAAATGTTTGTATATGCTTCCCTCTAAATGAGCGTTATTTTTTGTTTTTTTATTCATATCTCGCATTCTCCTAAAGAAACTGTCAAATGAATTATTTTTATTCTAAAAGGTTTTTGTACTTACATGAATATAAATTTCATCATCGGTAAACTTTTGTGTCTATAAAAGTTTACTATTATTTAATATAACAAATATATCATAAAAAAAAGCAAAAATCAAATTCATTTTCATCCCAGATGTAGGTAAATCTCATTTGCTAATCCAAAATAGGAAAAAGAGTGTTTTATTCCTGTTTTCTGTAAATGAAACACCTACTTTTTAAGTTTTACCTCACAAAATGCTTATAAATTATATTTTTATTTTTCTAAAATTGAGGAAATCAGAGGAAATAGAAAAAAAATACAGGGATTATTTAGAAGCCCTTAAAAACCGCTGATTAATCCAATTGAATATTTTTTCTGTGATATCTTTGGACTATATCCGGGTCAGGATGGAGTGAAACTTTTGCCTTTTCTTTACCTTCATAAGGAATCTGGGAAAGCACATATCTGATACTCTCTAACCTTGCGGTTTTTTTATCATTGGAATTTACAATAATCCAAGGCGAATAGCTGGTATGTGTTTTGGAAAACATTTCCTCTTTATAATATGTTATCTGATCCCAAAGCTCCTGGGCTTTTTTATCAACAGGAGAGAGTTTCCACTGTTTTAATGGATTCCTCATTCTCTCTTCAAATCTTCTTTTTTGGGTTTCTTTTGAAATAGAAAACCAAAATTTAATTAATATGATTCCGTCATCTATTAGGGCATTTTCCATTTCCGGGACTTCTCTGATGAATTTTTCATACTGCTCTTTTGTACAAAATCCGAAAACAGGCTCAACAATCGCCCTGTTGTACCAGCTTCTGTCAAAAAAAGCTATTTCACCGGGATCCGGCAAATGTCTGAAATATCTTTGAAAATAAAACTGCCCCGATTCAACTTCTGTAGGTTTTGGAAGAGCCACAACCCTGTATTTTCTTGGATTTAAATGCTCGGCAAATCTTTTAATAGCTCCGCCTTTTCCTGCGGCGTCCCTTCCTTCAAAAATAATCATAACTCTTTTTTTATTTTCAAAAACCCAGTTTTGAAGTTTAATCAGTTCTATTTGTAATCTTATTAATTCCTCTTCATATTCAACTGTTTTTAAAATTTTTCTTAATTTTTTCTTTTTAACCAGCCCGCTGAGACCGGATTTTGTCCTTAATTTTCTAAATGCATCTTCAACCAAATTTATTTTTGTTTTTAATTCCGGATTTTCAATATTTTTTTTAAGCTCTTCTAAACTCTGCATTATCGTTTTCATTTTTCTCCTTGTTATTTAATATCTTTTATTTATTATAGCACACAATTTATCCTAATTTGCTATAATTTTGTTAAAAAAAGGCATATAATGTTCAGTAAAAGAATACAAAAACTTTCTCCCTCATTAACAATAGCAATTTCCCAAAAAGCAAGGGAACTAAAAGCCCAGGGCAGGGATATTTTGGCTTTCAGTGCGGGAGAACCTGATTTTGACACACCTGAAGTTATTAAATATGAAGCAATAAAAGCCATTACCGAAGGATTTACAAAATATACAAATGTTGCCGGAATTCCGGAACTTTTGGAAGCTATAAAAATAAAACTGAAAAGAGATAACCATTTGGACTACGAAATGGATGAAATAATAGTAAGCAACGGGGCAAAACAATCCCTTTTTAACATATTTGCAGCTATTGTGGATGAAGGTGACGAGGTAATAATCCCGGCTCCTTACTGGGTTACATATCCCGAGCTTGTAAAATATCATGGAGGGACACCTGTTATAATCCAGACAAATGAAAAAACAAATTTTAAAATAACGCCTGATATGTTAAAAAAAGCAATTACACCAAAGACAAAGGCATTAATGCTTACATCTCCGAGTAATCCCACAGGAAGTATATATTCAAAAAAAGAATTAAGTGCCATTGCCGAAGTTTTAAAAGAAACGAATATCTGGGTTATAAGTGATGAAATGTATGAAAAACTGATTTATGAAGGGGAATTTGTTGCAGCAGCAAGTATAAATGAAGATATGTATAAAAGAACTGTTACCGTAAACGGCCTGTCTAAATCCCATGCAATGACGGGTTGGAGATTCGGATACTGTGCAAGTAAAAACAAAGAGCTTGTAAAAAAAATGATAACCCTTCAATCACAAAGCACATCAAATATAAACACAATAACACAAAAAGCGGCTATTCCGGCACTTCTTGGAAAAGCAGACGAAGATATAAAAAAAATGGTAAATGAATTTAAAAGAAGAAGAGATTTTGTATACGAGGCTTTCAATTCAATTGAGGGGCTCAGTGCCATAAAACCGCAGGGCGCTTTTTATATTTTTGTAAATCATAAAAAAATTGTAAACGATTCAATGAATTTTGCCCTTGATTTGCTTGAAGAAAAAGGCGTTGCCGTGGTTCCGGGACTTGGATTCGGAAGTGAGGGATATTTCAGATTTTCATTTGCAACCGATTTTGAAACTATAAACAAAGGCATAAAAAGAATAGAAGAATTTGTAAAAGAAATATTATGATTAGACATGTAGTTATTTTTAAAACAAAAAAAAATGCCCCCCTTTTGGAGTTTAAAAAACAAATAGAAAATTTAAAAAATCTGATTAAAGAAATTAAACATATAGAAGTGGGAATTGATATAAAATTTGATGAAAATTCCAGTGATTTTTGCGTAATTACCGAAGTGAAAAACATTGAAGATTTAAAAATTTACGCCACACATCCAAAACATTTGGAAATCATTGATTTCATAAAGCCTTTTATACTCGAAAGAAGAGTTGTGGATTATGAAACACACTAAAACAATAATTTTTCTTCTTTTTTTTATTTTTTTAGTTATTCTTGTTAATTCTTTTTCTGTAATATATTTAGTACAAAACAATCAAATAAAAAATGCATACATTATAAATGAACTGGGGCAAATAAGGGGAGGAACACAAAGATACTGCAAACTTGCGCTGATAGGAAAAGATAAAGAAAAAATCAAAGACGTAAAAAAATATATTGACAATAAATATTCAGATGTTGAAAACATCTATAAAGACATCATTCCATATGAAGCTATGGATTTTTTTAAGAAAAATTTTTACAGTTTAAAAAACAACTGGGAAAAAATAAAAAAAACTAAAAATAAAAACAAATTATATATTTTAAGCGAACAAAGCTGGGAAACGGCAGACCCTCTTGTAATTTATATAGCAAAGGCAATGGAGAATAAAACACAAAAAATTCTGTTTTTTATAATTTTAATATCCATAATTTCAGTACTTACAACACTTGTGAGTATTTATATTGTTTACAGTGTAATAAGTAAAAGTCTGAATATAAAAACACTTAAAAATCCTGTAAGTAAACTTTATAATTTATATCATCTGGAAGAAACTCTTAATGTTTTGCAAAACAGATATCAAAGATACGGGAAAAATTTTGCACTGCTGAAAATTATTTCTGAGAATATCCCCTCTGAAAAGACGATAAAAGAAATTTCTAAAATATTAAAAAACAATATAAGAAGAAGTGACAAAATTTATCATTATCAAAATAAAATTGTAATAATTTTTATAGAACCTGAAAAAATGGACTTAAATAAAACACAAAAAAGACTAACTGAATTGATTCAAAAAAAACTTAAAAATATAAAAGCTGAAATTATTATATATTCCGGAGAAGACATAAAAAGATTTATTTAGTCTTTTTCAGTTCACTGAACACATAAACAGTGGCTATAATTATCACACTTCCGAGTAAAATCAAACTTCCGAAGACAGCACTTTTATGCGCTTTTTCTCCGGTTCCAAATAAAAAACCTACCATTATTAAAAATCCGGTCCATATCAGATTTGCCGAAAAAGTAAGAGGAATAAACCATCTAAGCGGCATATGGGATAAACCGGCGGGAATAGAAATATACTGTCCAAGTCCGGGAGTAAGAGGAGCTAAAAAGGCGGAAATTTTTCCATGATTTTTCCAAAATTTTGTTACTTTTTCTATTACAGGTTTGTCTTTTAAGATTTTATTTACCAAAAATTTTGCCAAAAAATAATTTACAAGAGCGCCGCTTAAACTGCCGAGTGCAGCGCATAACCAAACACTGATCAGATTCATTTTACCTGTTGCCGCAAGATATCCGGCCGGCAGTAAAACAAGCTCACTTGGAACCGGTATAAAAGTGCCGACTAAAAGCATATAAAAATAAATACCTATATATCCTAAAGAATGAGCAAAATTCACCAAAAAGTTTATTATTTCATTTAACAACCTAAACCTTTAAATATCAAATTCTGCAACTAACGGCACATGGTCAGATGGAGTCGGTTTTCTTTTTCGCCTGATTTCGGTTAAAATTTCCACATCTTTAAATTTTTCAAAAAGAGGCTCACTCACCAATATATAATCAAGCCTGAGCCCTTCGTTTTTATAAACCGCGGCGCCTCTGTAATCGTAAAATGAAAAGACTTTTTCATTAGGATGTTTTTTTCTTATAACATCTATAAATCCGCTGTCTAAAAATTTAGACAAAATTGCCCTCTCTTCTGGTAAATGGGTCACTTCACCGTCCCAGATTTCTTCGTCCCAGACATCAAGAGATGTATGTGATATATTGAAATCACCGCATATTAAAACTTTTTGCTTGTTTAAATCAAATCGTTTCAAAAATTCAAACAGTTTATTATAAAAATAAATTTTATATTCAAACCTTTCGCCGTAATTGTCTCCCAGAGGCGCATAAATATTGATAATATGAATATTATTAATCAATGTATAAATAAATCTCGATTCGCTAAGTTCTCCCTCAAAACCTTTTTGATAATTTTCAATTTCAAAAACGCTGCATGTCGCCACACCGTTTAATTTTTTTTGACCGTGAATAATGCAGTGCATATTGTCGAATTTTGGAAAATTATCCTCTTCGGTTTTAATTTCCTGCATACATATAACATCCACATTATATTCATTTATAATATTTTTTACAATTTCTTCTCTTTGTCTTATAGAATTTACATTAAAAGTACATAATTTCATTTCACTCCTTATTACTCACTACTCACTACTCACTACTCACTATTTTATATTCCCATTTTACCAGGATTAAGTATTCCGTTTGGATCAAATGCATTTTTTATTCGTTTAAACAGATTCATTTCAGCCGCACTGAATGCAAGTTTCATAAAAGGAGCCTTGCTAAGACCTATTCCGTGCTCCCCGCTGAGTGTACCCTCAAGTGAAATAACAAGTTTAAAAATTTCTTCCACCGCTTTATAACCCCTTTTAACCTCATCTTCATTTTCACCGTCAACCATTACATTTACATGGATATTTCCGTCCCCGGAATGCCCAAAACAGGGAATTGTTACATTATATTTTTTCCCTATTTCTTCTATTCCTTTTAGTGCATCCGGAAGTTTACTCCTTGGAACGGATATATCTTCATTTAATTTTTTACTTCCGTATATTGTAATAGACTGACTTGCATTCCTTCTTGCAAACCATATTTCTTCTGATTTTTCTTTATCTGCCGTTGCAATAAATTCTTTAGCCCCGTTTTGCTTAAATGATTTTTCCAAAATTTTTAATTGATAATCAATTTCTTCCTCGACATTCCCGTCAACATCGCCTACAAGTAAAGCCCCGGCCCATTCAGGCAGATTAACCCCTAATTTTTCCCTCAGCGCTTTTACAACAAGAGAATCCATAAATTCCATGGCAACAGGAACAGCCCCGGATGAAAGGGATTTATAAACGGCATTCATTGCATCTACCACATTTTCAAAAATTCCCATATATGTTTTTTTCATTTTAGGCTTTGGACGCAGTTTCAGCGTTATTTCCGTCAATACGGCCAAAGTTCCTTCGCTTGCTATTAATATTCCCGCCACATTATATCCGGCTACATCTTTTATTGTCCTTTTCCCTGCCCTTATAATATCCCCGTTTGGTAAAACAGCCCTGAGACACATTACATAATCTTTTGTAAGTCCGTATTTTGCAGCTCTCATCCCGCCTGCATTTTCAGCCACATTTCCGCCTATTGTGGAATAATCCATACTTGCGGGATCCGGCGGATAAAAAAGACCCCTTTTTTCCACTTCTTTTTGAAGCTCTGAATTAATAACACCAGGCTGTACAACAGCAACCATATCTTTTTCGTCAATTTCAATTATTTTATTCATATATTTTTCCACAGCCAGTATAATCCCTCCGTTTACCGGAAGCGCCCCGCCTGTAAATCCGCTTCCCGCACCTCTTGGAATTACAGCTATTTTATTATTATTGCAATATTTTAAAATTTCACTTATTTCTTTTTCATTTTCAGGAAATATTACCGCATCTGGGTAAAAATGTTCTTTTGTGGCATCATAGGAATACGCCCTTAAATGAGCTTTGTCTGTTTTGATATCATCATCACCCACAATGTTTTTTAAATTCTCTATATGTCTGCTTTCAATCATTTTATTCCTTTATTAAACTTTTGTAATATTTGGCATACGAACCGATACTTTGTTTAAACAGATTTTTAACTTTTGAAAAAACATTTCCCTCTATATGAAAATTTGGATAGGTTACAAAAAAAGGCTCGGTGTATTTATAATTTTTTTCAGCTGAAAACTCTTTTATGGCATAAAAGCTGTATGAATCCACAAGATATATTTTATCCAAAACAAAAGCATACAAACCTATATCCATCTTTTTTGCAAAATTTATAAAATCATCCCTAGTCGGATTTTCTTCCAAAAATGTCGCAAAAATATCAGGAGAAATCAGTGTTTTATTTTTAAATAACTCTTTGGCTTTTAAATAACTTTGCTGATTTGGGGCGATAATCATTATTCTGTTGTAATTTTTTGCCAGGATGATTTTATCACCGGGTTTTGGTATGGCTACAGGAAGAGCGAAAGAGTCGTTTTCCAAATTATCATAAACACTTAATTTACCTTCGGTGCCAAAAAGTGTGGCCTTCGCACAAATTATATTTTTATTTTCATAAGGACACAAAACTATTCCACTTACGCCCTTTTTTACATATTTGTCTACACTTATTTTATCATTTTGTATACTTTTAATTGTAACTTCATAACCCATTAAAGAGCTTATTAAAACAAATAAGATTAAAATCCTCTTCATTAAAAACCTTTTTTTGGTACAATTATATCAAAAAGGAAACTGATGCAATATGATATTTTGGTAATTGGCAGCGGAATTGCAGGAATGATGGCTGCCATTGAAGCAAAAGAACTTGGAAGCAATGTTGCAATTGTTACAAAAAAATCCCCAATGGCCAACAATTCATTTATGGCAAAAGGCGGAATAAACGCCGCTCTTAATAATATGAAAGACGGAGATTCAATTGAACATCACATAGAAGACACATTAAAAAGCGGTATAGGACTGGCGGAAGAAGAAGCAGTCAGAATTTTTTGCGAAAACGCCCCTCAGGTAATCAGAAATCTGCACAGAAAATACAAAGTTCCTTTTACCACACTTCCCGATGGAAGACTTGCCCAAAGACCCTTTGGCGGAACAAAATTCAAAAGAACATGTTTCTCAGCCGATGCTACAGGTCCCGCAATTATGAAAGCACTGAGTAAAACAATAAAAGAACTTGATATTCCGAGTATTACAAATCATTTTGCAATTAATTTATTAATAAACGATGGGAAAGTTGCAGGGGCCACATTTTTAGATGAAACCAATGAAGAAATAAAAATAATAAAAGCAAAAGCGGTTATAGTCGCAACAGGAGGATATGCGGGGCTTTACAGAGGATATACTACAAATATTACAGATGCAACGGGCGACGGAGTAGCAATGGGGCTTAGAGCCGGGCTGGAAGCTATGGATTTGGAATTTATACAATTTCATCCGACTGGTCTTGAAGGGACAAACTATTTAATTTCCGAGGCTGCAAGAGCGGAGGGAGGAAAACTTATAAACAGCGACGGGAAAGAATTTGTAGATGAACTCAATACAAGAGATTTTGTTACCCGTGCAATAGTAAAACAATTAAATAAAGGCAAAAAAGTATATCTGGACTTGACAATGATAGATGAAGAGATAATAAATACAAAGCTTATTAATCTTAAAAAAAGAGTTAAATCACTAAAAGGAATAGATATAAGCAAAGAGCCGATTCCTTTAAATCCGTTAGCCCATTATACCATGGGGGGTATTAAAACGGACACATTCGGTTTTACAAGCATAGAAGGTGTTTTTTATGCCGGAGAAGCGGGAAATAACGGTGTAAACGGTGCAAACAGGCTTGGAGGCAATTCTTTAAGTGAAGGGGCTGTATTTGGAAAAATCACAGGATACGAAGCCGTTAAATATTCTTTCAGGCAAAAAACATTTGTCGACATACCGGATGATACAATACAAAAAGACATAGAATTAATAAACAAATTAAAAAGCACAAAAATAGATGCAAAAAAAATAAAACATGAAATAGGCGAACTGTTATTTAAAAAAGTAGGTATTTTAAGAAACGGATATGCAATAAAAAAAGCACTCGAAAAATTAAAAACCATCAAAAATACTTTAAATGAAAATGATGAAAAAGATTCAAATTTAAAAGAAAAATTGGAATGTGTAAATGCAATTGATATTTCTAAAGCCTTGGCAAAAGCGGCACTTTACAGGGAAGAAAGCAGAGGTGCGCACTTTAGACTTGACTTCCCAGAACAAGACTTCTCATTTAACCACCATACAATTACAAAATTAGAGGATTAAATCCTCCTATATTTGTATAACTTTTATTTTATCTGTATTTAAACTTTTGTTCAATTCTTCTTCAATTCCCATCAAAGTAACCATTCCACTGGCACATGAAGCACATGCCCCGAGATATCTTACATACACTTCAAATTTATCGCCGTTTTCCTTTACATCAATGAGTTCCAGACTTCCTCCGTCCATTGCTAAAGCCGGTTTTATTTTTTTATCAAGTATCTCTTCAACCGCTTTAATTTTTTTAACCAGACTCATATCTTCAAATTTTTGAGACTCAGCCCCTTTTTGAAGTTTTTCTTTTTTCATTTCTTCTTGTACTTCTTTTATAATATCCACCAGATAAACATCCCTTTCTTCATGTCCCCCGGGTGCTACACAGCTTTTGCAATATGTACCGGCGTCAGTGTATTTTTGAAGCTCTTCAATAGTTTTTACATTATGTTTTCTTACTATTTCTTCGATTTCTCCTCTTGTAACCCTTGCACATTCACAGACTATTTCACTGTTTTTAAGTTTTTTTGCATCTTCACCTTTATATTTGGCCGCCGCTTCAATAATTACATCATACGCCATTACGCTGCAGTGCATTTTCTGAGGTGGAAATGCGGGTTTGTCCGGTTCGTCCCTCAATGCTTTTTCAACATCCAGATTTGTAATTTTCATAGCCTCATCCACTGTTTTACCGATGGTAAGTTCTGTCATCATATCCGAAGAGGCTATCGCCGTTCCGCATCCGAAAGATTTAAATCTCGCATCAATTATTTTATCTGTATTAGGATCAACCAGCCAGTAAAGTCTTACACTGTCCCCGCACGCTTCACTTCCAAAATCGGCAACCACCAATTTTGCCCCTCTTTTTTTAGCGTCTTCTTCACTGAATTCTCCCAAAAATTTCGGATTATTCATTCTTTCAATCACTTTATTTGAATACTGTTCCCAGACATTTCCGGTTATTAAATCGTTTCTACCCATTATTACTCCTTGTATAAAAATTTAAATTCAATTTGTGCGAATAAATTCGTAACTTCTAAAACATATTCATATTGGAGATAAGGCTTTAGTCTCATATAATTATTAGCGAATAAATTCGCTTTTCCATTCACTACTCACCACCCCGCCGCTTTTCAAGCGGCCGGGCAGGCTCACTACTCACTACTCACTACTCACTATTAATTAGGTTTCACCTTGGCATATGACATTGATATGCTTCTTAGTCTCTCAACAATTTTTGGTAACTTTTCTATTACATAATCTATTTCTTCTTCAGTCGTAAATCTGCTTAATGAAAAAATTATACCGGTATGTGCTATTTCAGGGTCTTCCCCCAAAGCCTCAAGCACTTCGCTTCCTTCAAGCCTTTCACTTGAGCAGCTGCTTCCTGTTGCAGCATATATTTTATTTAAATTCAAATCCCATAGCATAGCTTCACCTTCAATTCCCTTAAATGATGCAATTACACTGTTTGGAAGCCTCTGTTTTTTATCTACATATGTTTTAGTGTCAGGAATTTGTAAAATTGCATCTTCAAGTTTATCTCTGAGTGAAGAAACTTTTGTGTACATTTCATCCAAATGCTCATTTGCCAATCTTAAAGCTTCAGCCATTGCAACCATTCCGTTTAAGTATACACTGCCTCCTCTTTTTCCTCCCATTTGATTTCCCCCGTGTATCAAATTGACAAAAGGAGCGCCTTTTTTAATATATAATCCTCCAATTCCTTTTGGTCCGTGAAATTTATGAGCCGAAAATGTAAAATAATCAACTCCGAGTTCTCTTACATTAACCCTCGATTTTCCTATAGCCTGGGCTCCGTCACAGTGAAAAGGGATATTATATTTTTTTGCTATTTCTCCAATCTCTTTAATAGGTTGAATCGCACCGCTTTCATTACTTGCAAATAATACACTAATAAGAGCAGTATCATCTCTTATTGCATCAACCAGTTCATCAAGCCTTATTCTTCCGTTTTCATCGGTATAAAGATATGTAACCTCCATCCCCAAAGTTTTTGCATAAGCACATGGCGCTTTTATTGAGCTGTGTTCTGCAATAGTTGTAATTATATGTTTTTTTTCACTTCCTTTAAGATAGGCATCCAAAAAAGTTTTAATAACGGCATTGTTTCCCTCCGTTGTGGAAGAGGTAATTAAAATATCGTCTTCGTCACTTGCGCCAATTCCGGGATAAATAATGTCATATGCTTTGTTCATGGCCTCTCTTGCCTCTATTCCCAAATCATAAATAACATTTACATTCCCGAAAATATCGCTGCTTTGGCAATATATCTTTTTTACTTTTTCATCCATTGGTGTTGTGGAATTATTATCCAAATATACTTTCATTTTACACCCTTATTATAAGTTTTTCTTATTGTAATATAAAGAAGGTAAAAAAAAATTGACATATATCAAAAAAAATAAAAAATCAATCTTTTTTTAGAAGTTTTGAAAGAATTGCTTGCAGTTTCAACCAGCTTTTATGGGGCATTAAAGGAAATCCTCCGTAAATTCCGGGATTTTTTATAGTTTTTGTAACACCTCCTCTTGCTGCAATTGTAGTAAACGGAGCAATTTCAAGATGACCGGCGGTTGCACTCTGTCCGCCCATTATGACATTTCTTCCAAGTTTGGAAGAACCTGAAAGCCCGACTTGTGAAACCAAAATGGAATATTCGCCTATTTCACAGTTATGTCCTATTTGAACAAGATTATCTATTTTAGAACCTTTTTTTATCAGTGTTTCACCAAATACCGCTCTGTCAACAGTGGTATTTGCCCCTATTTCAACATCATCTTCTATTACAACTTTTCCCAAATGATATATTTTTATATGTTTTCCTTCTTTTGTATGCGCATATCCAAATCCGTCGCTTCCTATAACACTTCCTGCGTGAATTGTTACGTTTTTACCTATTTTTGTATCCCTGTAAATAGTTACATTCGGGTAAATTGTGCTTCCCTCATCTATTTCAACGTAAGGGCCTATTACGGCATTTGGCATAACTACAACATTTTTGCCTATTCTTGCACCTTTTCCAATCCTAACGGAACTGTCCACTAATGCATCTTTATTTATCTGATATCCTCCGTTTTCCCATGGGGCAAAAACAAACAATTTTGTAAGAAGGGCCAGTTTTAAATACGGTTCTTCTGTAATTAAAGGAATTATATTTTGAGGTAATTTTTTGGCATCTTCCTCTCTTACTAAAACAGCCCCCGCTTTTGTATTTTTTAAAAATTTTTCATATTTTTTATTTTCCAAAAAACTTATTTCATTTTTCCCTGCGTCATGCAAAGTATTTATTCCAATAATTTTTTTATCACTGTCCGGACAGTCAATATCCAAATATTTACATATTTCTTTTAAATTAAACTCTTTAATCTCATTTGCCATTTTACATTCTTTTGCCATATTTTTACTTTCCTATTTTTATTTTTTCATATCCGTTATTTATTATTTCTTTATCCTTTATATTCACTATTCACTACTCACTATTTTATCTTTCAATTACACTGACACCGCTTCTGACAATATCAACAGGTTTAAATCTTTTAATTGCCTTTAAAAAATTATCAATTCTCTCGGGTCTGTCAACAACACTTACAATCACATGCTTTTCCCCGACATTGCTTATACTTCCGTTATAACATCTGGCAAGTGCATCGATATCTGAGAGATTGTTTTCTATCGAAAATTTAACCATTGTCATTTCTTTTTCTATAAAATCACTGCTTTCAATTACTTTATAAACCGGAATCAACTTATAAAGCTGTTTAACAATTTGTTCAAATACTTTTGGATCACCTTCACTCATTATTGTCATTCTTGAAAACTCGGTGTTTGGAATCGGGGCTACTGTCAATGATGTAATATTATATCCCCTTGCAGCAAACATATTCACCACTCTTGCCAAAACTCCGTGTTCATTTTCAACTATTACAGATATTATTCTTTTCATTTGTCTTCCTTAAATACAAGCATATTTTTAAGAGGGCTGTTAGGCGGCACCATTGGAAGCACATCTTCCCTTCTGTCAACCTGAACATCAATAAATGCCACTTTATTTTGAGTTAAAGCGTCGTTTAATGCATCGATAAATTCATCTTTTTTACTAACCCTGTAACCTACTGCGCCCATACTCTCGGCAAGTTCTACAAAATCGGCCTGAACATCGCTTAAATCGGTTTCACTAAGTCTGTCATTATAAAACATACTCTGCCACTGTCTTACCATTCCAAGATAATTATTATTCAAAATAATATTTATTACCGGCAGATTATATTTGTATCCTGTTAAAACTTCCTGGATATTCATTATAATACTTCCGTCACCGCTGAAATTAACAACCAGTTTTTCCTTAACCCCTCTTTTAGCTCCAAGCGCTGCCGGAAAACCGTATCCCATTGTTCCCAAACCTCCGCTTGTAATCATCTGTCTTGGCTTTGTAAACGGATAAAACTGGGCAGCCCACATCTGATGCTGACCAACATCGGTAGTAATTATTACATCTTCGGGAACAATTTCACCGGTTTTTTGTATTACCCATTGAGGTTTTATTACTTCATCGCTGTCATTGTAAGCCAAAGGGTAAAGTTCTTTATATCTGTTTAAAATTTCGCGCCATTCTTCAAACTTTTCAGGTTTTACACCCTCTACCAAAAACGGCATCATATCTTCGAGTACTAATTTTAAATCCCCTACTATAGGATATTTGGTCTTAACCACTTTACCTATTTGACTGGGGTCTATATCAATATGAACAATATCTGCATTTTTAGCGAATTCGTCTATTTTTCCTGTAACCCTGTCATCAAATCTGGCCCCTAAGGAAATTATCAAATCGGCATCATTCATAGCCATATTTGCAGCAAATGTCCCATGCATTCCAACCATTCCTAAAAGAAACGGACAGTCAAATCTCAAAACACCTCTTGCCATTAATGTCTCGACTGCCGGTATTTTTGTTATTTTGACTATTTCTCTTATAATATCAGCCGCTGTGCTGAGTACTGCACCACCGCCTATATAAAATACAGGTTTTTTTGCTTTTTTTATAGCATCAGCCGCTCTTTTAATGGCTCTTGCATTGCCTTTATATGTAGGTTTATAAGTTATTAAATCTATTTTTTCAGGATATTTAAAAAATGTTTTGGCGGCGGTTACGTCTTTTGGAATATCTATATGTACAGGTCCAGGTCTTCCGCTTCTTGCAAGATAAAAAGCTTCTTTAATAACATATGCTAAATCTTCTACGTTTTTTACTAAAAAGTTATGTTTTGTGACAGGTCTTGTAATTCCGACAGCATCAACCTCCTGAAAAGCGTCGGTCCCAATTGCCGTGGTGGGAACCTGCCCCGAAATAATTACAAGAGGAATAGAATCTGCATATGCAGTGGCAATTCCTGTAATGGCATTTGTAATTCCCGGACCGCTCGTAACCATTGAAACCCCTACTTTACCCGTTGCCCTTGCATAACCGTCTGCCATATGAACGGCACCCTGTTCGTGTTTGGCTAAAATGTGCTGAAAAGATTTCTGTTTATAAATTTCGTCATATACATTCATTATTGCCCCGCCCGGATATCCGAAAACAACCTCAACATTTTCTTTTATCAAACTTTCTATTACCATTTGAGCACCCGTCATTTTCATTTACTGCCTTTTTTATGAAATTATATCAATTTTCTTTAATTTTACACTTTTCATTTTCCATCATTTATTTTCCATTTTACATTCACTTATTGCAACTCCTTCTCTCACACCGTCATCACACACTATACATTCTTTGTATTTGGTGAGTTTGAAAATTTCCCTGAATATATAAATTCCGGTAATTATCAAATCACCTCTGCCAACACCCACTAATTTCTCTCTTTTTTTCATTTCCATTTTCATAAGTTTATCTGCCCAATAATCCAAATCCGCCAAAGTTATAACAGTTCCATTTATTTTTTCCGGATCGTATGTATTATAATTCATACCTTTTTTCAAAGCCGCTATGGAAGTCGGGGTTCCGCTGCTTGCAACAAAATTTTTTGGTTTTTTGTATGTTGAAAATGCAAGGTCTATAAAATCTTTAAAAATTTTGGCCTTTTTCTTAACGGCTATTTTTATTGCGTCAGGTGTTTTATATTTTTGTGTAAAAGTTACAATCCCTAATTTAAAACTTTCAGCCATTATATTGTCTTTATTTTTTAATATAAATTCGGTAGAGCCTCCACCTATATCAATCAAAAAAAATCTTTCATTTTCAAATCCACATTTTTTTAAACAGTTTTCTACCGCAACCGCCGTATAATTTGCCTCCTCAAAAGGAGTGATTATCTCAAATTCCACACCTGTTGCCTCTTTTATTTTATTTAACACATATTCTTTATTTTTAGCGCTTCTTAAAGCTTCCGTCGCCACAGCTTTTATCTTATCTTCACCAAATCTTTTTTTTATATCTTTAATAGCATCTATAATCCTATTTATTGCCTCGTCGGAGATTTGGCCTGTCTCAACCAGCCTGTCGGCTGTTTTTATAATTCTTTCAAATTCTTTCAGCTTTTCATTTGTAGCACAATCATATTTAATAGCCCTAATAGTGTTACTTCCTAAATCAATTGCTATCATTTTTACCTTTCAATTTAATTTATAATTCAAAATTCATCACTCATAATTCACACTCACAACCCGCCGCTTTTCAAGCGGCCGGGCAGACTTTCACCATTTTCACTATTCCCTAACCTGCCCGTTTCCGTAAATTTTATATTTATATGTTGTTAAATCATCTATCCCCATAGGGCCTCTTGCGTGAAGCTTGTTTGTTGAAATACCTACTTCTGCCCCAAATCCGAAAACACCCCCGTCTGTAAATCTGGTAGATGCATTCACATATACACAGGCACTGTCAACCCTGTTTAAAAACTCTTCCGCCACGGAATAATTTTCTGTTATAATACTGTCACTGTGCCCTGAACCGTATTTTTGAATATGTTCAATCGCATCTTTTGCATTATCAACTATTCTGATTGAGAGTATTTTATCCAAATATTCTGCAAACCAGTCTTCTTCTGTGGCTTTATTTATATCAATATATTCCAATGTAATTTCGCAACCTCTAAGCTCAACCCCTTCATTTTCCATTGCCTCTTTTATTTTAGGCAAAAATTTTCCTGCAATTTCTTTGTCCACTAATAATGTCTCCATTGCGTTACAAACGCCCGGTCTTTGGACTTTTGCGTTTATACATATATTTATAGCTTCATCCAATTTAGCATCTTTATGGACATATACATGACACAGACCTTTATCGTGTTTGACTACTGGAACTTTTGAATTTTCACTTACAAATTTTATTAATTTTTCCCCTCCCCTTGGAATAATTAAATCTACAAATTTATCCTGTTTTATAAGAGTGCTGACCCCTCCCCTGCTGTAATCCGGTATTAAGGAAATTGCATCTTTTGGAAGTGAGTTTTTTTCCAAAACATATTGAAGTAGCTCAATAATAATTATATTTGAATGCATAGCCTCTTTTCCGCCTTTTAAAATACATGCATTTCCGCTCATAAAACAAAGTGCTGCGGCATCGCTTGTAACATTTGGACGGGATTCATAAATTATACCTATTACACCGATGGGAATTTTTACTTTTTCAATCCTAAGGCCGTTATCCAAAACCCAACCGTCAATTATTCTTCCCACAGGGTCTTTTAATTTGGCAATATCCCTGAGTGCCCCAGCCATTGATTTTATTCTTTTTTCATTCAATAAAAGTCTATCAATAAGTGCATTTGAAAGTTTGGCATTTTGAGCATATTCCAAATCTTTTTTATTTGCATTTATTATTTTTTCTTTGTTTTTTTCAATTTCATCAGCCATTTCTTTTAAAACTTTTCTTTTTATATCCGCTTTTAAGGTTGCCGTTATTCTGCTTGCTTCTTTTACTTTTTGTAACACTTCTTCCATATTAATCCTTTTTTATATATTATTTTACCATAATTAAAAATTTAATAAAAAAAGCCCGTAAAATAATGAATATTTATTCATTAAATTTTTAAAAATATATTACTTTTTAAAAACCGTTACTTTTTTACACATAAAAATTAATAATTGAGAATATTTGAAACATTGATAAACAATTGAGTTATAATAAAAGAAAAAAAAAGGAGCATAAATGCCTCAAAATTCATGTGATAAATTATATGATTTAATAATTATAGGAGCTGGTCCCGGAGGTGTGGCAAGTGCTATAGAAGCAAAACTTGCGGGTATAAATAAATTTATGATTGTGGAAAAAGCCGACAATCATAACGACATGATTAGAAAATTCTATAAACCGGGGAAAAGAGTTGACAAAGACTGGCAGGGTAAAAAATTTGAATTTATCGGAAACGTAACTTTTGAAGAATGCTCAAAAGAAGAATATTTAGCCCAGATGGACAAAAAAATAAAAGAGAATAAAATCGAAGGCAGATTTTATTATAATCACCATGTATATGCAGTTAAAAAAATATGTGATGATATTTTTGCCGTTGCGACAGACCATGAACTCGGAGCAATTCTTACAAAAAATGTAATAATTTCAATAGGAAGAATGGGAAAACCGAATAAACCGGCTTATAAATTCCCGGGAGCTATAAGACCAAGACTTAATTTTAACCTTGATAAAGTACAACCTGGTGAAAAAGTCTTGATAGTCGGTGGCGGAGATACAGCCGGGGAGTACGCATACGGCCTTGTGGATATGAATATCGGATGCGATGTCACATTAAATTACAGAAGAGATAAAATTACCAGAATGAACCCTACAAATAAAGATATGGTTGAAAAATATATAAACGAAGGGAAAATTCATTCAAAACTTGGTGTGGATATAGAAAGCGTGGAACCTGTGGAAAATGATGATGTCACTCCTCCAAGAGTAAAAGTAAATTATAAAGATTCTACAAGCGAAATTTTTGACAGAGTTGTTTATGCCTTAGGCGGAACAAGCCCGGTAGATTTTTTAAAAAACAGCGGAATTAAACTAAATGAATGGGGTGAGCCTCATTATAACCCCGAAACAATGGAAACAAATATAAAAGGATTATATACAATAGGAGATGTTGTTACAAGTGCCGGAAGTATAGCTTTGGCATTTAACCATGCACATCTTGCTCTCAAAGATATAGCCAAAAAACTTTAATTTTTTTTGGCAACGCATTTTAAAATTTCTATAGATTTGATTTTATTTACTCTTTTTATTAGTTCATCTAATTCATTTAACTGTTCTTCACATTTTTGTTTAAGTTCGTCTCTTTTTTCTTTTAAGATTTCTAACTCTTTTTCAATCTGCTCCATTGGTATGGTACATTCTTTTGCAGCTTCTTCTTCTTTTTCCAAAGCCCATTCGGTCATTTTTTTGATAAAATCTTTCAGCATATCAATCCTTTTTTAGAAATTATATCATAAGGAGACAAAATGCTAAAAAAGGCGGCAGAATTAATTCAATCTTCCAATTACACAGTTGCGTTCACAGGTGCGGGTATATCTGTTGAAAGCGGTATTCCGCCGTTTAGAGGGCCAAACGGCTTATGGAGTAAATATAATCCTGAAATTTTGGATATGGATTTCTTTTTAAATCATCCTGATATCAGCTGGAAATACATAAAAGAAATATTTTACGATTATATGTATAACGCCAAACCGAACATTGCCCATTACTGCTTTGCAAAACTTGAAAACTTGGGAAAACTAAAAGGTATAATTACACAAAATATAGATAATCTGCACCAAGATGCAGGAAGCAAAAATGTTATTGAATTTCATGGCACTACTAAAAAACTGGAATGCATAAAATGTAAAACAAAATATGATTCAAATAAAATATCTTTGGATAAATTACCGCCGCTCTGTCCAAAATGCGGAGGAATTTTAAAACCGGATTTCGTATTTTTTTCTGAGCCTATACCAAAAGAAGCATTTGAAAAATCCATAGAACTTGCCCAAAAGTGCAATTTAATGATTATTATCGGAACAACAGGGGAAATAATGCCTGCAAGTCAGATACCTTATTTAGCAAAAGAAAACGGTGCTAAAATTATTGAAATAAATCCGGATAAATCAACTTATACCAATACTATAACAAATATTTATATTCCTCTAAAAGCAACCAAAGCTTGTGAAAAATTACAAAAGCTGCTAATATAACATCAAAAAAGGGAAAAAATGAAAATCGCCATTCCTACTTCAAATGAAAAAACCATTTGCGAATATATTCCTTTTTGTAAATATTTTCTTATAATAGACACTGATACAAATATAAGAAAATTAATAGAAAACCCTATGTTTGAAATTGTAAAAAAAGAAAAAATAAAGAAAAAAGAATGCGGTGAAAACGGCCTTCATACAGGAGAAATAATTCCAAAATATTTAAAATCATTCGGCATTGAAATGTTAATTGCAAAAAGTTTAGGAGAGGGAATGCTCGATAATCTGGAAATTTTCTCAATAAAATATAAAATTACCGATTCAGACAAAATAGAGGATATATTACTCGGCTTTTAATTTTGTTGCAAATAAAAGACCTATTAAAAGCATACAAATACTAAACATATATAAAACATTGTATCCCAAATATTTAAGGATTATTCCTCCCGGGATGGCAAAAAAGAGCCCTATTGAAGTTATTGTGTTTTGAATTGCCACATATATGGGTCTTTTATCTTCAGGGGCTATTTCAAAAAGCAGATTCATACCGCTTATTTTAAACCCGTCCATTGCAAAACCTATTAAAAAGAAAACAGCAGCATAACTTACAATATTTTTAGCAAACATTGCAATTATAAAAGCCGTAATTACCAATGTATAAGAAGATAAAATAATTTTCTTATAAAAAGGGGCCAGTTTTTTCCAGACTATATTGCCGCAAAGTGCCCCAAACATCTGTATAGTGACAAAACTTCCCACAATCCAGCCGGTTAAATGTATGGAGCTTTTGGCTTTTAAAATTACAAAAGGAAGCGCAAATAAAACAGAATAACTTAAAAGAATAGTTAATATCTGAATTTGAAGTGCTTTGTCCGTTTTTAAAAAAATATATGAATTTTTCAAAAATTTAAAAAAACTCTCTTCTTTAATTCTTATATTTTCTTTAACAGGTTCTTTTATGGTTGAAAATGCAAAAACACCTATACCGAACAAAAAAGCACTTACCATAAAAAGAAATCCGTAACTTTGAGGCGCCTCGAATGTATTAAGCACCCATCCTGCAATCCCGCCGCTAATAATTGCACCTACGGCGGAAAAAAACTGTCTGTTTGCCATTGATTTACCGCGCTCGGTTTTATTAAAAATTTTTGCTATTATCTCACTGAAATACACAGCCCCAAATCCTGCCGAAAAAGAAAAAACAAAAAGAAGTATTCCGAAAAGCAGCAATGTAAGAGAAGGATTTTTATCTCCTATAAATAAAATTACAACACCTATTAAAAACCAGCTTAAAAACCTTACAAAAAAAACACCTCTCATATAAGGCATTACTATTTTATAACTCTGTGCATAAAAAGCCGCAAAAAGCTGAACAATTATCGCCCCTCCCCTTAAAAGAGAAGTAAAAATACCCACGAGTATAACACTCTGGCTAAAATGGTGGACAATAAGAGGTAAAATAGTCGAAGGCTCGGCCACGCTCATTGCAACTGCCAAAAAAAATCCGTGCAGTATATTTTTTATATTATTTTCTTTATAATTCATTATTTCCTTTCATATTTACTCACCACCCCGCCGCTTTTCAATCGGCCGGGCAGGCTCACCACTCACCACTCACCACTCACCACTCACCTCTCACCACTCACCACTCACTTATATTATATCCCGCCTCACTTAAAAATCTGCTTGGAGCGTATTGTATATTTTTAATTCTGTCTCTTTTTGCCAGCATAAAAAAAAGTTTATCTTTCGCCCTTGTTACGGCTACATAAAAAAGGCGTCTTTCTTCTTCAATTCCCCCTGCCGGTTTTGAAAGTTTGATATTCGGAAATCTTTTTTCCATTAAATCCACGATATAAACTTCTTTAAATTCCAATCCTTTACTTGCATGCACCGTTAATAAATTGACACCCCTGCCTTCGCTCATTTCATTTCCCCCGAGCACCAATGCATTTATAAATTTTTCCAATGATGAATAATTTTTAAGTAAATTTTTTAAAATTTCCACTTTTCTTTTTATTGCATCTTTTTTTTCGTCATACAAAGCTGTATCTATTTTTCCGTTTTTGTCACGGGAACGCTCTTTTGCCAAATTTGAAATTATATGATCAAATATTTTGGAACGAATAAGTTCATTAAAAATAGAATGTGGGTTTTTTAAAATTTTTATTCTTTTTAAAAACAGATAAAAATTATATAAAAATTCGGCCCCTTCAATTCCAAGTTTGGGATGTTTTAAAATAGGATTTTCCAAAAATTTTTCCTCAAATCCCAAATTTTTAAATCTGCTTAAACTCCCCAGTTCTATAAAATCATCAAAAAGACCCAACTGATAAGATGTCTTTTTTGCTGTAAATATTTTTTTATTCAAATCCGGTTTTAAAAACCCTTCTATCACATTTCCGTTTCCCAAAACACTCAAAGCCTCAAATAAATCGGTTGCGATGGAATTTCCTATTCCTTTTGCATTTTCTACTATATGAATAAAAGACATAATATCTTTGGGATTTAAAATAAAATATAACATATCAAGGGTTATTTTGATTTCTTTTGATTCAAAAAAACCGACCCCGCCTTTTCTCCTGCATTCAACTCCTTTTTCTCTTAAAATAGCTTCTATTGCATCTGCCGATGAATTGTTTCTAAAAAGTACCGCTGTTTCGTCTTTTTTAGTAGTGGAATTTAAAATCCTGTTTGCTAAGTCTCTGTATTCCTCAAACGTATCGTTATAAATCAATACTTTTGGAAATTCTCCCGAATATCCCCTTGTCACTTCCAAACTTTTTGGATAAACTCTCGGATTATAGGCTATCACTTTATTTGCAATTGATAAAATTTCCCCGTAACTTCTGTAATTTTTCGTCAGTGTAAAAATTTTTGCATCATCATATCTTTCATCAAACGTGGAAATAATATTAATATCCGCTCCGTTAAAAGCATAAATACTCTGGTCGTAATCCCCGACACAAAAAAGATTTTTTTTAACATTTTCTATAAATTCGTTTTGTAGGGGATTGGTATCCTGGTATTCATCAACCAATACCTCCGTATATGGATTTTCAATTCCGTTTTTGAGCTCATTAATCATATATATTAACAATGAATCAAAATCAACAAGATTATGTTTTTTTTTAATTTCTTCATATTCCTCAAATATATCCTCATAAACAATTGAATATTCAAGCTGGCTGGGTGCTTTTTTTTCTAAAAAATTCTCAAAATTTTCTTCATTTGAATTTAAAAACATAGAATAAAGTTCAAAAAGATAATTGGCGCTGTAAGGCTTTTCTTCCCCCAATATTCTGTTAAAATCCCTTTTTGCATAAATAGAACGGAATAAAATCTTCATATCTTTAGGTGTTTTTAATACTATATTTTTATTTAATTTCCTTAACCATCTGTAACTTACGGCGTGAAATGTTCCTGCTTCAATATTTTTAGCACTCGGAATAAAGCGAGAAACCCTTTCTTTCATTTCATTTGCGGCTTTGTTTGTAAAGGTTAAAAGCAGTATTTCTTCCGGTTTTAAACCGTTTTGAAGCAGATATGCGATTCTTCCTATAATTGTTGAAGTTTTTCCCGTACCGGCACTCGCTATTACCAAATTATGACCAAGCGGAGCGCTTGCGGCGACAAATTGTTCTTTATTTAATTTCGATAAAGGCAAAAGCACCCTTTTTGGTGGAATTATACTATTATTCTTTTATAAATTCTCCTATTTTTGCATAACCTTCATTATCTAAAATAATCTGGGAACAGGTTTTGTTTGATTTATTAAAAATAAAAGGGGCTTTAAAATTAACAACCGCTTCTGTAATAGGCTCTTTCATTACAACATTGCAAAACACTTCTATATCAGAATTTTCATTCAAATCCAAAAGTACTTTTACATCGTTTGGCACTTCAAAATCAAAATTATTTTTTAAAATAAAAGGATTAATCAATGTAAATAAAACATTCCCTTTAACATCTTTTAAAACTGCAAACGTTTCATCAATCTTTTGAAGTTCCACTTCGTTTATTTTTTCAAATCCAAAAATCGGTTTTTTAACTGAAAATTTCATCATTTCTCCTTAATTTTTAATTTCTGTCCCTATTCCTTCGCTTGTTAATAATTCAAGCAAAATGGAATGCTCTATTCGCCCATCTATAATATGGGCTTTTTCAACCCCTTTTTCCACTGCATCAAGTGCAGCTTCAACTTTTGGAATCATTCCTCCGGCAATTGTGCCGTCTTTTTTTAAATTTTCTATTTCTTCTTTTGTAAGAGAAGAAATTAAATTTTTCTCTTTATCCAAAACTCCGGGCGTATCCGTTAAAAATATCACTTTTTTAGCTTTAAGGGAAGCGGCTATTTCACTTGCAGCGGTATCTGCATTGATATTATATCCCGGATGAGTTGCACTCTCCCCTGCCGCTATCGGCGCAATTACCGGAATTAAGTTTTCCAAAACCAATTTATTTATAAAAACCCCGTTAACCGAAGTAATTTTTCCGGTGTATCCCATTAAAGATTTAGCCCTCATAAAAGACATATCTTTTCCGTTTATACCTATTGCTTTTGCCCCGTGCTGATTTAACATATTCACTATTTCCTTATTAATTTCACCGCTTAATACCATTTCGGCAATTTTTATTGATTCTTTTGTAGTAACTCTTATTCCGTCTTTAAATTCAGTTTTTACATTCAGGGCGTTTAAAATTTCCGTAATTCTTTTGCCTCCGCCGTGGACAATAACAGGTTTTATCCCGACCATATAAAGCATAGTAATATCAATGGCAAAACTCTCTTTTAATCTTTCGTCAATCTGAGCCGCACCGCCGTATTTTATAACAATTGTTTTTCCGTAAAATTCCTTTATAAAAGGAAGGGCGTCAAGAAGTGTTTCAACCGTTTTTATCTTTTTTTGCATTTTATCCCTTTAAAAAATGAAATCTATAAATTCTTTTATTTCTTTAAAAAACTGTTTAAATAAATTATTTCTTATTTTTTTGTTAAATATTAAATTGCTTACCATTACAAACTCGTTTTATATTTAATAGGATCTTTTATTCCCGCCTTTTCAAAGCCCTTGAGCCTTAGTCTGCAACTGTCGCATACTCCGCAGGCCTCCTCTTCATTTTTATAGCAGCTCCAGGTAAGTTCAAGCGGCGCATTGACTTTAATGGCTTCTTTTACAATATCTTCTTTTTTTAGATGAATTAAAGGGGTTTTAATTTCAATAACGGTTTCAGGTTTCGTTCCGGCATTAATTGCATTTTGCATTTTTTTTATAAAATCTTCCCTGCAGTCCGGATAACCGCTGCTGTCTTCCTCCACAACCCCTATAAAAACGGCGCATGCTTTTTCTTTTTCCGCAATAGCTGCTGCAATTGAAAGAAATATACCGTTTCTAAACGGAACATATGTAATCGGAATTCCGGGTTTTATCCCCTCCGTCGGCACTTCAAGATGTGTATCCACAAGGGCGCTTGCCCCGATTTGGGTAAAAAAAGGCAAATCAATTATATACTTATTGGTAATTTTTGCAAATTCACAAATATCGTTAAATGCTTTTAATTCCCTTTTTTGGGTTCTTTGTCCATAATTAAAATGAACAGGTATTATGTCATATCCTTCTTTTTTTGCAATAAACAAAGCTGTAGTGGAATCCATTCCACCGCTCAAAATTACAACGGCTTTTTTCATTTTTACTCCTAATATTAAACACTGCCTTAATCAAAAATTTACATTATTTATTATAATTTTACTAAAAAAAGGAAAATAATGATAGATTTTGACAACAGGAGTAATTATAATTTTAATATAAACAAATTAAAACCGGTTTATGAATATCTCACAGATAAAGATATAGAACTGATTTTAACAGATAATAATGAAATTAAAGCTTTAAATAAAGAATACCGCAAACTGGATAAACCCACAGATGTATTAAGTTTTCCTCTTGAAAATATTCCCGGTATGCCACTTGGCAGTATTGTAATTTCAATTGATAAGGCAAAAGAAGGCTCTGTTAATTTTGGTCACTCAATTGATGAAGAAATAACACTGCTTTTTATCCACGGGCTTTTGCACCTGCTTGGATATGATCATGAAATTGACAACGGGGAGATGAGACAAAAAGAGGCTGAAATAATTAAAAAATTCAATCTGCCTGAAAGTTTAATTGTTAGAAGCTAAATTGATTTTATAAAGTTTTTTCCTCTCTCTGGAGCTGGGGATTTCAAGGGCGTCCCTGTATTTGGAAATAGTCCTTCTTACTAAATTAAGATTATATTTTTCATTTATAATATCCGTTAATTTATCGTCGCTTAAAGGCTTGCTTTTATTTTCATTTTTAATAAGCTCTTTTATTTCTTCTTTTATCTGTCTTGCTGAAATTTCTTCATCCAGGCCGAAAGAAAAAAAATTTTTAAGAGGTATTGTACCTTTGTCACATAAAAGATATTTGTTTGCAATAGCTCTGCTGATAGTGGAAGGCGCATATCCCAACTCATCAGCCAAATCTTTTATTTTCATGGGTTTTATAACTCCGCCTAAGAAAAATTCATACTGAATCTCAACAATCATAAGGGCAATTTTTTTTAAAGTCTCCTTTCTCATTTCAAGTGCTTCGACTATATTTCTCGCCTCTTTAAATTTTTCTTTTACATATTCATTGTTTAATTCTTTTTTATTTATATTTACTTCGGGATAATGTTCGTCATTTAGTTTTATTTCCAGATTTCCGTCATTATTTAAAACTATAATTTCAGGAATAATTTCCTCGTCCTTAAAAAATTCACCCGCAGGAATAATGTTAAGCTGTTTTATTACTTTTAAACTCTCTTCATAACCATCTTCATCAACATATCTGTCTATATGCTCCAAATCTTTTATTATGGCTTTTGAAAGTCTATATACCTTTTCATCTATATTCAGAGTTTCAATCTGAAAAAGCATAGCTTCTTTCATATCTTTTGCACCTACACCTGAGGGCTGTAGATAAATAAAACGTTTTCTTATTTTTTCCACTTTTTCAGGCTCCACACCTGTTTTTTGCGCTATTTTTTTAATATCACCTTCAAAATAACCTTCATTGTTTAAATCCTGGATAATTTCTAAAGCAATGCTTTTTGATTTCTGTGTAGGGAAAAAGTGGGAATTTTCTATCTGTTTTATCAATGTTTCATATAAAGTAGATTTAGAAGTGGTTAAAGCTTCTATTTCGTCAGTGTTGGCATTTTTAAGATTACTGATTGTAATAAATCTTTTGTTTTTAACCTCCAAAAAAGGATTTTCTTTTGAAATTTCATTTATTTCTTCAAACAAATCATCTACGCTTGCTTTTAAAAACGGTAAAAAATTCAGCAGTTTTGTAGAAAGTTTATTTGTTATTTTTGTTTTTAATTTCATAAAGAAAAATCCTCTCCCAAATAGCTTTTTCTGACTTCTTTATGAGATACAATTTCTTCGGCTTTGCCCTCAGTCAATATAAGTCCGTCTTTTAAAACATAGGCCCTGTCGCATATTGAAAGCGTCTCCCTGACATTATGGTCTGTAATAATTATACCGATATTTTCCTTTGAAAGAAAAGTTATCAGATGCTTAATGTCATTTACATTCACAGGGTCCACCCCGGCAAAAGGCTCATCAAGAAACAGAAATTTGGGTTTTACGACAAGAGCCCTTGCTATTTCCACCCTTCTTCTTTCACCTCCGCTCAAATTTATACCTTTTCTTTTTCTTATAGGCTCAATATTGAATTTTTCAAGCAAATCTTCCACCACTTTTTCTTTTTCTTTTTTGTCATAATATTCTTCCGCAACAATATATAAATTATCTTCAACACTCAAATCCCTGAAAATTGAGCTCTCCTGCGGCAGATAACCGATACCTAACCTGGCTTTTTTATATAAAGGGAGTTTTGTCACATCTTTGTTTTCATAAATAACTTCCCCGCTATCAGGTTTTAAAAGTCCGCAGATTAGATAAAAAGTTGTTGTTTTTCCGGCACCGTTAGGCCCGAGTAATCCTACAACCTCCCCTCTTTTAGCCTCAATGCTGACACCTTTTATAATTAAATTTTTTTTAAAAGATTTTTTAAGATTTTTTGCTATAAGTTTTGACATTCAAAAAGCCTTTTATCATTATCTATCGTAATTTTTATAAAAAGATATTCAATTCCGAAACTTTCCAAAACAGGGGTTAAATCTTCTCCCCATTCGATAAAATGATATCCCTCTTTTTCAAGTTCATCCAAAAGCCCGAGACTTAAAAATTCATTTACACCTTTATTGTATAAATCATAATGAAAAATTATGCCTTCATAAATATTTTGAATAGCAAAAGTGGGGGAAGTGGCATTTTCTTTTATACCCATCCTTTTGACAAACTCTTTAACAAGTGTGGTTTTTCCGCTTCCAAGAGTCCCGCTTAAAATAATAATATTTTTACCACTATTTTTTATACAATCAATTACATTTTTTAAATCTTCAATTGTTTTTATCTCAAATTTTCCATTTTCCATTATACATTTTCCATTATTTTAGTTTATTGCTGATTTCTATTATTTTTTTAAGATGTTTTACAGCCCTGCCGCTGTCAATCGCTTCGGCAGCCAAATTTAAACCTTCCTCAATTGATTTTGCTTTTCCGTCTACAAAAAGTGCGGCACCGGCATTTAATAAAACTGCTTCTCTTTTAGCATCCTTTATAACTCCTTCTAAAATTCCTCTGGTGATTTTTGCATTTTCTTTTGCATCTCCTCCTACTAAATCTTCTTTTTTCCCGTTGATTCCAAAACTTTCAGGTCTGATTGTTAAATCCTCTAATTTAACCCCGTTATAATAAACAGCTTTGGTTGGCGCTGCAACTGAAATTTCATCCATTCCGTCAAGACTGCTTACAACCATAGCCGAATTTATATCCATAAGAGTTAAGGCTGATGCAATTTTTTCCACAAAATCGGGAGAAAAAACTCCTAACAAATATTTTTTTGCTCCGGCGGGATTGGTAAGAGGACCTAAAATATTAAAAATAGTCCTATGACTCAAACTTTTTCTAATTGGCATAATATATTTCATTGCCGGATGATGATTTATTGCAAAAATAAATGTAAAGTGAGCCTCTTCTAACATTTTTACCTGATTTTGGGGAGTCAGATTAAGATTAATTCCTAAAGCTTCAAGCATATCCGCACTTCCGGACTTACTTGTAATGCTTCTGTTTCCGTGTTTTGCCACAACACTTCCAAGAGATGATATTAAAAGGGCTGTTGTGGAAGAAATATTAAAACTGTTGGATTTATCCCCGCCCGTTCCTACAATATCAATTAATTTGTCTCTTAGTTCATCACTCACAGGGAGTTTAACGGAATGCTCTCTCATAACATCAGCGGCGGCGGCTATTTCGCTGGGGCTTTCCCCTTTTTTATAGAGTTCAATCAAAAAATCTTTTGCTTCATCTTCTCTCATTTCATTATTAAAAAGTTTCTCAAATTTTTCTCTTGCCTCATTATACTCCATTTATTCTCCTTATTAAAAATTTTTAACTTGGAACTTGGCAACTTGGCTACTCACCACTCACCATTCACCATTCACTATTTTCACCATTTTCACACTTTCACTCTCAATTTAGCTTACAAACTTTCCGCTTCTGATTCTGTCCGCTTCCATAATCTCAATTTCCCTTGCACCGCTTACGACTATTCCTTCATCAGGCACATAATTAAGTTCATTGTTGCGCTCTTTATAATCAACGGCATTTAAAATTACTTTCATAGCATTTAACCTTGCCAAATGCTTATCATCACTTCTGATAACAGTCCAAGGGGCGTAATGCGTGTGAGTTGCTTTTAGCATTTTATATTTCATTTCTGTAAATTCATCCCATTTATCCTGTGCCTGCAGGTCTATTTCACTTAGTTTCCACTGCCTCAAAGGGTCTCTTCTTCTTTTCTCAAACCTTTTAGCCTGTTCTTCTTTTGAAATTGAAAGATATATCTTAACTAAAATTGTCCCTTCCATTACAAGGGATTTTTCAAACATAGGGCATTCTTCAATAAAAGTTTCATACTGCTGCTGAGTGCAAAATCCAAAAACGGGTTCAACCATTGCCCTGTTGTACCAGCTACGGTCAAACAATACCATTTCTCCGCCTCTTGGAAACTGTTCTACATATCTTTGAAAATACCATTGGGTTTTTTGAACATCGCTCGGTTTACCAAGGGCAACCACACGGTAGTGTTTTTCGTTCATATATCTGACAATTCTTCTAATAGTCCCGCCTTTTCCCGCTGCGTCTCTTCCTTCAAACAAAACAACCATTCTTACAGAATTTTCTTCCAAATAATTTTGCAGTTTTATAAGCTCGGCCTGATATGGCTTTAACTGCTGTTCCTGCAAATATTTTTTTAACGCTTTTTTATTGGAATATTTTAACTCAACATAATCATTTATCAAATCATCCAGTTTCATTTTTTTATTGCCGACTAATACATATTCCGGATTTTTAATTTCATTTATGTTAATTTCCTGCATTTACAACCCCCGGTATTTTTTGATATTATACCAATTAACAAGTGAAAAGTTAAAATTGAAAAATGAAAAAATGTCACTTTATACTTTTAATTTTTAAAAAGGGGATTTTATTGATTATAGCCATTTATAATATAAAAGGAGGCGTGGGCAAAACCACAACATCTGTTAATTTAACATATGCGGCTGCCAAAAACAGTAAAGTTTTATTATGGGACTTAGACATTCAGGGAGCTAGCAGTTATTTTTTTAATAAAAATCCGAAAAAAAGAAAAATTTATAAAAAGCCTGTAGAAAAAATAATCAAAAATACAAAATACAGCAATATCTACATAATTCCAGCAGACACTTCACTTGAAAGATATAAAAATTCGATAAAAACAATACTTCAGGACATAAAAAACTTATATGATATAATAATCATAGACGCCCCTGCGGTTTTAAGCCCCCTTACAAAAGACATCGTAAAATATTCGGACATTGTAATTGTTCCGGTTCTTCCCAATATTTTATCACTAAGGACTTATAACCAGCTGGTAAAAGAGAATTTAAATAAAAACATTAAACTTTTTGTAAACGCCTTTGAAAGAAAGCCCACGCACAGGGAAATTATAAAATGTATTTTAAAGCTTCCTAAATCACAGTATCTTAAAACGTATATTCCAAAAGACGAAAGAATCGAGAGAATGGCTGTTGATAAAATGAGCGTAGTGGAAAAATATCCCAAAGACAAAATATCAAGAGCCTATGAAAAACTTTTAAAAGAGATTATTTAGACCTGTTTACAATTTTATCCGCCAGAATTTCTAATTTTTGTATATTATATTTTTCAATTGCTTTTTTAGCACTGTCCACCAAATTTTTGGCTTCCAGCAGACATTTTTCTATAATCAAATCCTCTTGCATTTTCTCTTTTATCCAGTTTTTTTCATTTTCATTTAAATCTTTTTTAAACAGTGAAACCAATTTTTCTTTTTCTTCATTATTTAATCTTTCAAACAGATAAATATAAGGAAGCGTGGTTTTTCCTTCTTTAAAATCATGCATATTTGGTTTTCCAAGCGTTTTTTCATCCTGGGTAATATCCAAAACATCATCAACTATCTGAAAAGCAAGCCCTATGTTTTTACCGTACAATCCGAAATCGTTTTCATCAAAACCTTTTGTAAGTGCAGCCGCCCTGCATGCCGCTTCAATCAATGAAGCTGTTTTTTTATAAATCATCTGCATATATTTATTTTTATCAAGGTTTATTTTGTTTGAGAGTTTCACATCTTCAAGCTCTCCCTGAGAAAGCAAATATACTGCATTTGAAATAATTTTGGCTATTTTTTCACCAAAATCAACAAGTTCGTAAAAAGCCCTTGAATAAATAATATCCCCAAGCATAACAGCACTAAATTCCCCGTATTTTGCATTAATGGATTTCACACCTCTTCGTATGTCGGCTTCGTCAATCACATCATCATGCAATAAACTTGCCAAATGCACTGCTTCTACCACAGCGGCCAGTTTTTCAGCCTCAGGGTTTATAATTGTTATCAGTTTACCCCTGACGCCTTTTCCTTTTTGTATATCTTTATATTCTTCAAAATCCCTAAACATATCATCTAAAATATCAAAATACATTTTATTCCTTTAAATCCGCTTTTACTTTTTTACCGTTAAACAGATATATTGTAAATATTGCAATTTTACCATTAAAACCGTCAAATTTTATATAAAAATATGGATAATTATCGGGAATTTTGGCAACGGGAACTTTAAATGCGTTTTGGGAAAAAACCTGCTGAAGCTCAACCTGTCCTGGAAAATTATCATATCTGTATAAAACGGTAATAATATCGTTGATATATAAAGTCCATCTCATCTCAAACGGATAAACTTTCTTTAAATAATAAACATCCATTTTAAAAAGCTGGTCTTTTTTTAATTTAACAGTATGCGGGAATCTGAGAGGCACAGCCAAAAGAAAAAGAGGTAAAAATAATAAAAAAATTTTATTCATTTTTTGTCAGAATCTTTGACATGGTATCAATATACAAATCATTTTGCATCTCTTCAAATTCATCAGATTTATTGAAAACAACCTCGTTTATTTTTTGATCCACTTCATCCCCAAAACTCTCTTCAGCCAAAATTTCCAATGCTGCAAGCCTTTTGAACACGTCTTCCAATTCGTCAATTACTAAATTTTTATTTGCATTAAAAACAATTTCAAAAAATTTGTCTTTGGGTGTTTTGTTTTCATCAAAAAAATCATTCATAATAAACCTTTTTTTTATTTAATTTAACATATTAAATCAATTTTTGCAAATTATTTTCAATTTCTTCTATTTCTTTTTCATCTAAAACCGATTTTAATTCCTGAATAAAAAGACCTTTTTCTTTTTTAAAATAAGCCCTTAAAATTTCTTCAAAATCATCAAATTTCAAAAACGCATCCATACTTTTTTCCACACATTTTGCTTTCATAAAATCCAGCATCCTAAAAAGGATATCCCTTACTAATTTGTTTTTCAAAACAAATTTTTTAGCTTTTTCATTTGTAACAGAATAAAACTGTAAATTAAAATGATAATCTAATTCACTTCTTATATCTTTAATTAAATCCATTAATTCTTCATAAAAGGCATCCTGATTTTCCAAATTAAAATTATCCCTTAAAAATTTCATTTTTTTATAAATATCTTTTATCTCTTTTTGATGTTCAATTATCGGTTTTAACATAAATCTCCTTTATAATAAAATATAAAAACACAACACATAAACCTGTTAAGGAAAAATAAAGGGCTTTCATTTCCCCGAAAAACTGCCAGATATTTCCTATAACACCTGCCCCAAGAGCTCCGCTTATTGCGACACCTCCGTAAAATATACCATAAACGGTTGATTTATTCACTGCAAACTTTGAAATATAACTCCTTATTGCATTTAAGCTTGAAACCGTAAAAAGATACAAAAATATAAAAGCTAAAACAATTTCATTGTATAAAAGCATAAGCATAGAAAGAATTCCAAATACAAAACCTATAGACAAAATACTTTTACTGCCGATTTTATCTATCTGAATTCCAAAATAATAACTTGAAACTGTCTGAGTAAAATTATAAAGCACTATAAATAAAGGAATAAAAGCCATATCAATTCCTGCTTCCTTAGCTTTTATTATAAAAAACGAATCGTTAAACATAAAAAAAATAAACAGAAAATATATAACTAAAATTCCAAGAAGTTTTCTGTCTTTTGAAAAATCAAATTCTGTTTTTTTTCTTTTGTACGGGGCGTCATTCACAAAAAAAGCGACAATTATTACCGCTATGATTCCCGGTATCAATGTAAATACAAAAATATCCCTGAAAATATTTTCATTTTTCCCCAGATAATAAAGAGCCAAAAAAGCAATCACAGCCCCGCTCATTTCACCCGCGACGTCAAGCATTTTATGAAAACCGAAACTTTTTCCACTTTTAGCTCCGCTGTAAGCGCTGATTAAACTGTCTTTGCTCGCCGCCCTTATCGCCTTTCCCATTCTCTCAAGAGCCCTTAAAAGGGCTATGCTTTTATAAGTATGTGAAAAATAAAGCAAAGGTTTTGTAACGGCCGAAATTATATAACCTGTAACAACAAACGGTTTTACAATCTGATATCTGTCGGATAAAAAACCAAAAAAAATTCTGAAAATATATGACACAAAAGTTGCAATTGCAACGACATATCCCAGTTTATCAACACCTTCGTTTAAAACGTAAACAATAAAAAGAGGCAAAATAGAAGTAACCATACTGCTTGCCATATCCGTAAAAAAACTTACAAACCCTAAAGCCACAATATTTTTATTTATCATTTTAACTCCAAAAATAAATTATAAACCCTCCCCAGACAAAAACAGGTATAAAAACACTTACAAAAACCCCAAATGCGGAAATATCTTTTGCTTTTTTCGCCAAATGATGAAAATCTTCGCTTGCCAAATCGACCGTTTTTTCTATAGCTGTGTTAAAAATTTCCGCAATAACCGGGAAAAGCATACTTGAAAACATAAATATTTTCGCCCACAAAGGATAAGGAAGTATTACCAATACAACACTCATCAAAACAAAAAAGAATATTTCTATTTTGAAAGAAACTTCTTTAAATACTTCTTTTGCACCGTCCATTGCATATAAAAAATTGTTTTTTAAAGAATATTTCGGTTTCATTTTTTTCTTTTTTTATGAAATTATACTATGTTATAATTTTAAATATTAAAAATTTGAAAGCTTAAAAATGGATATAAACAAACTGACATACGGGCCTGTTCCTTCAAGAAGACTTGGAAGAAGTCTGGGAATAAACAATATTCCTGCAAAAATATGTTCATATGCGTGTATTTACTGCCAGCTGGGAAACACTTTAAAAATGAGCATTGAAAGAAAATCTTTTTATAATCCTGAGGATATTTATTTAAGTGCAAAAAAAAGGATTTCTTCTTTAAAAGAAAAAAACGAAAAAATTGATTATCTTGCATTTGTGCCCGACGGAGAACCTACTTTAGACATAAATCTAGCCAAAGAAGCGAACCTTTTAAAAGAATTTAACATAAAACTTGCAATAATAACCAACGGTTCTTTAATGTACAGGGAAGATGTGCAAAACGATTTAATGCAATTTGAGTGGGTCAGTTTAAAAGTTGATTTCGCAGTTAAATCCGTCTGGAAAAAAATAGACAGACCCCACGGAAAATTGAATTTTGAAGATATAAAAAAAGGATATATTGATTTTTCAAAAAAATACAAAGGTTTATTAAATACCGAAACAATGCTTGTAAAAAACATAAATGACGATGAAGAATCCCTTAAAAAAACAGCCGGATTTATAAAAACTTTAAATCCTAATAAAGCCTATATTTCAATTCCAATAAGACCTCCGGCAGAAAATAATATTCAAATTCCGGATGAAGAAGATATAAACAGAGCATATTTAATTTTCAATGATTACGGGTTAAACACCGAACTTTTAGTTCAATACGAAGGAGATAATTTTACATATACAAATGATTTTGAAAAAGACATCCTTGCCATTACATCAGTGCATCCGATAAGAGAAGACGCACTTGAGAAATTTTTAAAAAAATCCAATGCCTCATGGCAGAATGTTGAAAATCTTATAAAAAAACAGTTAATAAAAAAAACTTTTTACAACAACCATTATTATTTTTCAAGAATTTTAAAAAAAGAAGCTGTTTAATTCTTAAAAATTTTATCAATAATCAGCCCTTCCATCAGTGCCGCAATCAGTGTATACAAAGAAATAAAAAAAGTAAATTTCCAGCCGAAATAATTTAGCATAACAGGAAGAAGCGGAACTTTTATAGCCCTTGCATAAAAAAAAGTTGCAATATATCCGTAATTTAAACCTTTTTTTATCAAATTTTCAATCAGAGGATACCATCCGTACATTGGACCGTGGGAAACAACACCCGCAATTAAAGCTATAAAATATCCCATTTTTTTATTTGAAAAATATTTAATCAGTTTTTTAGGGCTTACAAAATAATTTATAATAGCCGTTATTAAAACCACTACCAATAAAATCGGTATTATTCTTATTAAAATTTTTTCACTTTTTTCCAAAGCAAAAACAAATTTATCATAATTGAAAACAGCAACAATTGTATATACAACTATAACACTTGTTAAAAATTTTATTCCACGAAAATTCAATTTATTGACTTTAGTGTCAATACAACAGACACAGAAACAATAATGGTAAAAATAAAGGAGAGTAGATTTCTGTAAACTGTAAATTTAACACTTAAAATCTCAGCTTCCGCCGGAAGCTGGACAATACCAAGAGTTACCCATGCCAGAATGAAAGAGCTCACAGCATACATTGAGACCCCTTCTTTTAACAGTTCTCCGCCTATAATATAACTGACAATCGCCTGCCCCACGGCCACAGCCCCCGCAACAGTTCCGCTAAGCGTATCCGTTACAGGATTTCCGCTAAAAAAAGAAGCCAATAAATCTTTTGATACAAAAACCTGAAAAAGCCCCACAAGCCCGATTACTGCTAAAAAAAGAGGGAGCATAAAAATTAGCTCTTTAAAAGAATTTTTTAAAATAAAAAAAAATCTTTTCATTGAATGGTCTTTAAATTCTTTTTTATAAATTCACTAAATTTTTCGAATATTTTGGTTTTTATTTTATTTTTATGATAAACAAGATAAAAATCCCTTTTTAAATTTAAATTCTTTATTTTTATTTTAAATAATTCACCTCTTTTTATTTCTTCTTTAACAGCATATTCGGAAATACAGGTTATTACATCAGGATTTTTTAAAAGCATTTTTATTTCGCTTATTGAGTTTGTTTCATAAAAAACAGGTAAATCGATATCATAAATTGCATTTAAAAACATTTCTCTTGTACCGGAACCAGTTTCTCTTAAAATCCATCTTTTATTGAAAAGTTCATCTATAAAGTATTCTTTTTTTAATTTTTTATCACTGCTTACAATTATCAGCCTGTCCTCCCCGATTTTTTCTCTGATTATGTTTTTATTTTCAATTTCACTTTCAATAAAACCAAAATCGCTTTTTCCCTCAAGAATGGAATTAACAATAAATTTTGAATTTTCATTTTTTTTATTTATTGAAATTTTGGGATAATTTTGTTTAAATTTATAAATAATTTCAGGTAAAACAAAACTTCCTATGGTTTTACTGGCAATAATATTCATTTCTCCTATTAAATTATTTTCATTGAAAAGATGCTTGGCATCTATTAACTCGGTATAATTTTTATATGTTTTTTCTTTAAAAACACGGCCGTATTCATTTAAAACAAGTTTTTTTCCGATTCTGTTAAATAAATTAACTCCCAAATCCTCTTCAAGGGATTTTAATGCAAGTGATACCGCACTTTGAGAAATATTTAATCTTTTGGCAACCGCACTAGGAGAATTATATTTGCAAAGTTCGTAAAATATATTCAATTCTTTAAGGGTCATTTTTTATCCATTAATTTTTTTAATTATTTTAACAAATTTTTTTAATTTTTTAAACCTAAAACAAATATTTATAATTTCACAAAAAAAAAGGAGTTATATGTTTACAAAAACCCAATTACCCCATACACTAAACGGAATTTTATTTGTGGGGCTGTTTTCAACTGCAGCATGGTATATTGCAAGTTTTTCTTTTTTTAAAAATTTAGGACTTTCACCTTTGATTATAGGTATAGTTATAGGAGCTTTTTATGCAAATACCTTGAGAAATCATCTGCCCCAAGAATGGAATCCTGGAATTAATTTTTCAACAAAAACCCTGCTTAGGGCCGCTATCATATTTTACGGATTCAGAATCACATTTCAAAACATAGCGGCTGTAGGAATTCCTGGAATTTTCGCATCTACTATGATTGTAACTTTTACATTTATTATCCTGTCTCTTATACACATCT
>NZ_ATHT01000002.1:0-89694 GCF_000523335.1 Lebetimonas sp. JS138 | reverse complement strand
TATAGCTCATTCCAAGTGCATATAATGATAATATCTTCTCTTCTATTTCATCACTTATTGTTGTTTGATGTTTTTTTACTATTTGAGGCTCAAATCTACCTTCTCTATCTCTTGGGGTAGCAAGTTCAAATTCTCCTGATGTTGATTTAACTGTTTTCCTGTTGTAACCGTTTCTTCTATTTCTTTTACCTTGTAAAACTTCATCTGCAATATGAGATTCAATCTCTGCTTCAAGTGCAGCTTCTACTAATTCTTTAATTAATGGAGCTAATACTCCATCTTTTCCACCTATCTTCTTACCTGCTAATAAATCTTTTACTGCTTTGTCAAAATTAAATTTCTCCATGTCAGTCCTTTCTTCTTTAGTATTTTACCTTGACTGACACGGAATTGCTAACACTCTCTCCTGATATAAAAACACCCAAAAAACTGCTCGAAAATGCAAGAGAGCAGATAGAATCATTAAATAATGTAAAATTTAGCAATATGGAGTGGCAAAGGTTTTTAGATGAATATCTTGATAAACCAGGTGATGGAATAACAGAAAAAACTCGCAAAATTCACGACGATTATATTTACGATTTTGTTTTCGACGACGGGCATATAGAAAATATTTATATTGTAGATAAACAAAACATATCAAAAAACAGCGCGCAAGTTATAAGGCAGTTTGAACAAAGAGGCAATTACAAAAACCGATATGATGTAACGATCTTGGTAAACGGCCTGCCGATGGTGCAAATAGAGCTCAAAAGAAGGGGTGTTGCCATCCGCGAAGCGTTTAACCAGATTCACAGGTATTCAAAAGAGAGTTTTAACTCCGAAAGTTCACTTTATAAATTTTTGCAGATTTTCGTTATTTCAAACGGCACGGATACCAGATATTTTGCAAACACGGTAAAAAGGGATAAAAACAGTTTCGATTTTACAATGAACTGGGCGCTTTCGGACAATACACCGATAAAAGATTTGAAAGATTTTACCGCCACTTTTTTTGAAAAAAACACTCTTTTAAATATTATTTTAAAATACTCGGTTTTTGATGTAAACAACACCCTGCTTGTTATGAGACCATATCAGATAGCTGCAACCGAGAGAATTTTGTGGAAAATCAATTCAGCATATAATGCAAAAAAATGGGGAAGTGTTGAAGCGGGCGGATATATCTGGCACACCACCGGTTCAGGTAAAACACTAACAAGTTTCAAAGCGGCAAGACTTGCCACAGAGCTTCCTTTTATAGACAAGGTTTTATTTGTGGTGGACAGAAAAGACCTTGATTATCAAACAATGAAAGAGTATCAGAGATTTTCACCCGATAGCGTAAACGGTTCTGAAAATACAGCGGGACTTAAAAGAAATTTGGAGAAAAAAGACAATAAAATTGTAGTAACCACCATTCAAAAACTAAATAATCTCCTAAAAACTGAAAAAAATCTCGAAATTTACAATAAACACGTTGTTTTTATATTCGACGAAGCTCACCGCAGTCAGTTTGGTGAAGCTCAGAAAAATCTTAAAAAAAGATTTACAAAATATTATCAGTTCGGATTTACGGGAACTCCAATTTTTCCTGAAAACGCACTCGGGAGTGAAACAACGGCAAGTGTATTTGGCCGTCAGCTTCATTCTTATGTGATTACCGATGCAATACGCGATGAGAAAGTTCTTAAATTTAAAGTTGATTACAACGACGTCAGACCTAAATTTAAAGAGTTTGAAAAAGAAATAGATGAAAAAAAACTAAGCGCGCTTGAAAACAAAAAAGCGCTTTTACATCCAGAGAGAATTAATGAAATAGCAGAGTATATTTTGAAAAACTTTCATCTAAAAACACACCGTTTACAAAACGGCAAGGGATTTAACGCAATGTTTGCCGTTAGCAATATCGATGCGGCAAAATTGTATTACGAAAAATTTAAAGAGTTACAAAATAAGCGAATAAATGATAATAAGCGGTTAAAACCGCAACTCCTAAATAAAAAACAAAATGGAGATGCGATTTCAATCGCAAAAAATAATCAATTAAAAATAGCGACAATTTTTTCTTACGCCCCCAACGAAGAACAAGACGCAATAGGTGAAATTGCCGATGAAAGTTTTGAGTTGTCGGCTATGAATTCAAGTGCAAAAGAGTTTTTGGCAAAAGCAATAAACGATTACAATCAAATGTTTTCTACAAATTTCGGAGTCGACGGCAAATCGTTTCAAAATTATTACCGGGATTTGTCAAAAAGAGTTAAAAACGGCGAAATAGATTTATTGATAGTTGTGGGAATGTTTTTAACCGGTTTTGACGCTCCGCGATTGAATACTCTGTTTGTGGATAAAAATTTAAGGTATCACGGATTAATTCAGGCATATTCAAGAACAAACAGGATTTATGATGCAACCAAACCTTTCGGAAACATCATAACGTTTAGAGATTTAGAACAGGCTACAATAGACGCCATTTCACTTTTCGGGGATAAAAACACCAGAAATGTAGTGCTTGAAAAAAGTTACAGAGAATATATCGAAGGTTTTGAAGAAAACGGAAAAATACAAAAAGGTTTTTTAGAAATTGTAAAAAGCCTAAAACAAAAATTTCCAAACCCTACTGAAATTGAAAAAGAGAGCGACAAAAAAGAATTTGTTAAACTTTTCGGAGAATATTTAAAACTTGAAAACATACTTCAAAATTATGATGAATTTATTGCGCTTAAACAACTACAAAATATAGATAAAAACGATAAAAACGCACTTGAAAACGTAAAAATTGAATACGGATTAAACAATGAGGATATAAAAACTCTTCAAAATATACATTTACTCCCCGAAAGAGAAATTCAGGATTATAAATCGACATACAATGATATAAGAGATTGGATAAGAGTGCAAAAAAACGGAAAAAACGCAGAAAAATCAGATATAAACTGGGACGATGTGGAATTCGAGATAGATTTATTAAAATCCCAGGAGATAAATCTCGATTATATACTTGAGCTTATTTTTGAAAAACATAAACTCCAAAAAAACAAATCCGCCCTTATAGACGAAATTAAACGCGTTATAAGAGCAAGCCTCGGCAACCGTGCAAAAGAAGGCTTAATAGTGGAATTTATAAATAAAAGCGATTTAAACAGTTTCAAAGATAAAAGTGAAATTATAGAATCGTTTTTCAAATTCGCCCAGCAAAAACAAAAAGAAGAAGCCAAAAATTTAATAAATGAAGAAAATCTAAACGCCGAAGCAGCTAAACGCTATATTAATATTTCACTAAAGAGAAAATACGCAAGCGAAAACGGAACGGAACTTAATGAAATACTCCCTAAAATGAGTCCTTTGAACCCAGAATATCTTACTAAAAAAAGAAATGTGTTTGAAAAAATATCCGCATTTGTGGAAAAATTTAAAGGTATAGGGGAATTGTTATAACATCTCCTCTTCAATAAAACTTAAAAATCCATTTTGAGTAAAAATAAGATGATCAATTAATTCAATTCCAAGCAGTCTGCCGCTCTCTTTTAATCTTTTGGTAACCGAAATATCAGCCCCGCTCGCTTCCAACTGCCCTGATGGATGATTATGGGCAACGATTACACCCGCACACCTGTGTTCAATTGCGGGGGCAAATACTTCTCTCGGGTGCACAAGGCTTTGATTTAGCGTGCCTATTGTAATAACACGTTTAAAACAGATATGATTTGCTCCGTCAAGATAGATAGCTATAAAATATTCCTGTTTTTTATTGCGGTATTCTTTTAGCTCGTCATAAACGTCTTTTGAAGAAGTTATTTTTTTGTTTTGCTTGATGAGATAGCGTTTTGAAAGTTCTATGGCACTTATAATGGTGGAGGCCTTTGCCATGCCGAGTCCTCTGATATTCATTAATTTCTCAACCGTAAGCGAATTAAAATCGTTTTTTAGTAATTTAACAATTTCACGGGAAAGTTTAATAACATCTTTCCCTTTAACTCCGCTGCCGAGGATTATAGCAACCAGTTCATAATCTTTTAAAAAACCCGGTCCTTTCGAAAGCAATTTTTCCCGAGGTTTGTCAAAACTTTCCAGTTGTGAAATTTTTTTACTCATTATTTTATTTTTTAAAATAATTTTGAAGAGATTCCACTTTTATATCGTTTGTCTGTAAAAATTCAATCGCCTCAACGGCTGCGAATGCCGCTGCAATGGTTGTAAAATACGGAACTCCCTGGTTTAAAACTTCACGTCTTATGATTTTGGCGTCGTCTTTGCTTGCTTTATTGTCGCTTGTATTTATAACAAGAACTATTTCTTCGTTTTTAATCATATCTACAATATTCGGTCTTCCTTCGCTTATTTTCAAAACTTTTGTAACTTCAATTCCCGCATCTTTGATTTTTTTGTATGTTCCGCTTGTGGCTACAATGTCAAATCCGAGATTTTTTAAGCTTCTGGCCAGTTTAGGGGCAAATTCCTTATCCAAATCGGTTAAGGAAACAAAAACTTTTCCGTTTTTAGGCAGATTGAATTTAACCGCAAGCTGAGATTTAGCAAAGCTCTCTCCAAAACTTGAGCTTATTCCCATAACCTCCCCGGTTGATTTCATTTCAGGCCCTAATATTAAATCGGCCCCCGTAAGTTTATTAAAAGGAAAAACCGCTTCTTTTACCGCAATGTGAGAATGAATTTTCGGTTTATACACATTACTGTCAAATGTTACGACATTAAATTTGTCATAAAAATTAAGCGCTTCCAATAAAACTTTCCCGTTATTGATTTCAGGATTATATGCCAAATTCCACATAACCCTTGTTGCGACTTTTGCAAGAGGAAGTCCTGTGGCTTTGGATACAAAAGGTACAGTTCGGCTTGCTCTTGGATTTACCTCAATCAAATATAGTTTATCACGATGCAGAGCATATTGGATATTTAAAAGTCCTTTTACTCCAAGTTTTAGAGCTATCTTTTTTGTGGCGTTTTCTATTTCTTTTATTTTTTCCTCGCTTATACTTACAGTAGGTAAAGAACAGGCGCTGTCTCCGCTGTGAATGCCTGCCTCTTCAATATGCTGCATTATCCCGCCGATATATACATCTTTTGTGTCGCTAATTGCATCTACATCAAGTTCAATTGCCCTGTCAAGAAACTTATCTATAAGCACCGGGGAATCTTCGCTTACTTTTACGGCTTCGCTCATATATTCATTAAGTTCATCATCATTATAGACAATTCTCATAGCCCTGCCACCAAGAACGTAACTCGGTCTTACAAGTACCGGATATCCTATTGTATTTGCAATTTTAAAAGCCTCTTCTTTTTTAAAGGCGGTGCCGTTTTGAGGCTGATTTAATCCAAGAGTGTTAATAAATTCGGCAAATTTTTCCCTATCTTCCGCCATATCTATAACCTCAGCGGAAGTTCCTATTATTTTTGCATTTATTTTAGTTAAAGGTTTTGCAAGTTTAAGAGGAGTCTGACCGCCAAACTGAACAATTACGCCGTGTGGATTTTCAAGTTCAACCACATTTCTGACCCTTTCAAACGTAATAGGTTCAAAATACAATACATCGCTTGTGTCATAATCTGTTGAAACAGTTTCCGGGTTGCAGTTATACATAATAGTTTTGACACTCAAATCATTAAGGGCAAATGCTGCATGAACACAGCAGTAGTCAAATTCAATTCCCTGACCTATTCTGTTTGGACCGCCTCCAAGGATTAACACTTTTTTATCATCAAAATCCGGTTTTCTTGGCGGCACGTTTTTTGTAACATTTACGCTTGAATATAAATAACTTGTAGTTGTGTCAAATTCCGCCGCACATGTGTCCACTTCGTTATAATCGATTTCAATTCCGAATTTTTTTCTTGCTTTATATACATCTTCTTCACTTTTGTTTATTAATTTAGCCAGCATTGTATCACTGAACCCGTATGTTTTGGCACGTCTTAGCAGAGTTTCATTTTCTAAAATATCAAGAGTTATCTCTTTTTCAAGTTCGATTATTTCTTTTATCTGATTTAAAAACCATCTGTCTATTTTACAAATTTCATAAATTTCCTCAACACTTTTTTCTCTTCTGAAAGCCTCACCGATATATAAAAGCCTTTTATCATTTGGAATTCTTATGTTTTTAATCAGCTCATCTTCGCCGCAGTCAATTTTTTCAAATCCGTCAAGACCTGTTTCAAGAGAATAAATCGCCTTTTGCAATGATTCTTTAAATGTCCTTCCTATCGCCATTACTTCCCCGACACTTTTCATAGAAGTCGTAAGTGTTGAATCGGCCTGAGGAAATTTTTCAAATGTAAAACGTGGTATTTTTGTGACAATATAATCTATTGTAGGCTCAAAACTTGCGGCAGTTCCTGTAATATCGTTTTTAATTTCGTCTAATGTATATCCGAGCGCAAGAAGCGTTGCGACTTTCGCAATAGGATAACCTGTCGCCTTACTTGCAAGTGCGGAACTTCTACTTACCCTGGGATTCATTTCTATTACTATCATTCTGCCGGTATCCGGATTTACGGCAAACTGAACGTTGCTACCTCCGGTATCAACGCCTATTTCACGAAGTATTGCAAAAGATGCATCCCTCATTTTCTGATATTCTTTATCAGTGAGTGTAAGAGCCGGGGCAACAGTAATGGAATCCCCTGTATGAACACCCATCGGATCGATATTTTCAATAGAACACACTATTATGCAGTTATCGTTTCTGTCGCGGATAACCTCCATCTCATATTCTTTCCATCCAAGAAGAGATTCTTCTATTAAAATCTCCCCTATAGGACTTGCCTCCAAACCGAATTTGGCAAGTTTTTTAAATTCCTCCATATTGTAAGCAACACCGCTTCCAAGCCCTCCAAGCGTATAACTTGCCCTTATTATAATCGGAAATCCTATTTCTTTTGCAGCCTGTTCGGCTTCTTCAAGGGAATAGGCGTATCTGCTTTTAGGCAAATCCATACCAATTTTCAGCATCGCTTCTTTGAAAGCCTGTCTGTCTTCGCCTTTTTTAATTGCTTCCGGGTTAGCGCCTAAAAATTCAACCCCCTCAAGCATTCCCCTTTCGTACATTTGCATAGCAACATTAAGGGCAGTCTGACCCCCCATTGTAGGAAGAATTGCATCAATATTTTCTTTTTCAATAATTTTTGCCACTACTTCGGGGATAATCGGTTCAATATATGTGGCATCTGCAAATTCAGGATCAGTCATTATTGTAGCAGGGTTTGAATTAACAAGAACGACCCTGTAACCAAGAGATTTGAGAGTTTTTGCCGCTTGAACGCCCGAATAGTCAAACTCACAAGCCTGACCAATGACAATCGGACCGGAGCCTATCAGAAGGATTGAATGGATATCTTCTCTTTTTGGCATAAAAAACCTTTTTTATATGTAATTATATCTTAAAAAAGTGAAAATGGTGAATGTTGAGTGGTAAGTAGAAAATGTTATAATTTTATAAAAAAGGATAAATTTGAATCTGCCTCCAAAAACAGAGACTTTAAGAAAGGCCAGTGTATTTAATAAAGAAACAAGAAAAAAAGCATATGAGAAATTAAAAAATGATAAGACATATTTAATAAAATGCCTAAGAGAAGATATAAAAGAAAATGTAATTTTTAGAAATTACAATGATTATTTAATTTCAGTCGTTTTAGAAGAAGAAAATAAAATGGAGCGTTTCAAACCGTTTCCAAGACAAAAAGCATTTTCAAGTAAAGATTTTTTAAGATATTATATAAATGATTTAAAAAAAACCCCAAAAGAAAATAAAATAAAAAAAATAGGGGGATTTGACACGGAAACAACCGATATTACCGGATATGTAATTTCTTATGCGATTGTTATACAGGATATGCAAGATTTGAGCACAAAAGAAATTTACGAACTGCTAAATCCTGAAGCTAAAATTTCAGAAGAAGCTTTCGGCGTTCATAAAATTTCTCAGGAAGAGCTGAAAGACAAGCCGACCTTTAAAGAAAAAAAAGATGAAATTTTAAATATTTTTAATTCTCTCGATATGGTTGTGGGACATAATGTTTTATATGATTTCGGCGTAATGAAAAGAGAGCTTGAAAGAATTAATCATTATCCGAACATAATTGATATTCCTATATTTGACACAATGTATTACGCCGCCGACGTTGTAGTGCTTGAAAAAAAGAAAATGCCCCGTCTTGAAGAGGCGATAGCATTTTTTTTTGGAAGAAAAAATATAAATTATCATAACGCTTTAGAAGACGTAAAAGCGACTTTAAAATTATTTAACAGATTACTTGAAGAAGGTTAAAAATATACATACATTTCAACACTCAAATTTTATGGTTTGAAGGGGATATGGATTCATTTTTTAATCTAGATAAAAATTTACATTCGTCATTTGAAACAACAAAAAATTATTCTCCAAATGAAAGCTCATCAATAAGTTTTGGGGGAAGCGATTCATCGGGAGGGGGAAGCGGCGGTGGAGGAGGCGGAAGCTGGTAATTGATTTTTTAATTAAACAGATATTTCAAAGCCAAATAATAAACAAGATAAATTAAAAAAATAAAAACAATAAAAGAGATAACAGGAGAAGTTGTAAAAGTGGCTATTAAAATCACTATAGCGCTAAATAATAAAAACAGTTCAAAAATTCCAAAAAGGATTTTTTGGATAAAATCAAAATTTTTCATAGCATATTATAAAATTCTTTAAATATATATTTACTGTCATGCGGCCCTGGTGATGCTTCCGGATGATGCTGAACAGAAAAAACAGGTTCATTTTTGTATTTAACACCCTCAATTGAACCGTCAAAAAGATTTTTATGTGTGACCTCGGCAATTTTCTCAATCTCTTCCGGGACATTATAATTATGATTTTGAGCGGTTATTTCCACAACAGGTTTTCTGTTTATATAATTTTTTACCGGATGATTTCCCCCGTGATGCCCGAATTTAAGTTTAAACGTAGGGTATCCGTGAGAAATACTCAGTAATTGATGTCCCAAACATATTCCAAACATCGGTATTTTTTCTTTTAATATTTTTTGAATTTCTTTATGAATTTCGTTCAAAATCAGAGGATCACCCGGACCGTTACTTAAAAACACCCCCTGAATTTCCCCACTTTTATACATTTCAATAATTTCTTCCGCCTTTGTTGAAGCCGGCATTACTTTACACTCCATTCCGGCCTGGGTCAGTTCGTTTAAAATATTTCTTTTTACCCCAAAATCAAGTACTGCTATTTTTTTATCTGTTTTTTTAGGATTATATTTAAACTCTTTATCGTTCCATGCCCCGTGTGGATGAATATAAGCCTCTTTTGTACTTACCTCTTTTATATAATCAATTTCTTCAATTCTGGGGGTTTGATTTAAAATTTCTTTTAATTTTTGAATATTATGAATTTTGCTTGAGGCTATCATCATCATAGCCCCTTCTTTTCTTATAAGCTTTGTTAAAAACCTTGTGTCAATTTCGCTGATTCCAAGAATATTTTGCTCTTTTAAAAATTCATTTAGACTTTTTTCTCCCCTGAAATTTGACCAGTTATCAACATATTCTCTGACAATTATACCTTTAAGATAGGCTTTTTTACTTTCATTGTCATCTTTATTTACCCCTACATTCCCGATTTCAGGCATGGTAAAAACCACAAACTGGCCGGCATAACTCGGGTCTGTAATGATTTCCTGATATCCGGTCATTGATGTGTTAAATACAATTTCCCCGACTTTTGTTCCGCCTGCCCCAAATCCGCGGGCAGTAAAACTCATTCCGTTTTCCAGCAAAACAGTAACTTTCATTTTAAACCTTTACTTTTCACTTTTAATTTTTCACCGTAGCCGCTTGGCAACTTTTTACTACTCACCATTTTCACTATTTTCACCTCTAAATTAGTCCTCTTTTTCTTAACTCCTGCTCGTAAAGTCTGTTAAATACAAGTTCCCACTCTTCACTTCCAGGAACCAAAGGCCTTTTGTAGTTTTCAAGCTTTTTATAAACTTCGTCCCTTGCTTCAATTTCCCTTTTTAAAAAATCCATTATAGATTTAAAAACAATATTTTTTATTTTTCCATCCCTTACATCATAATCAATTAATTCTTTATCCCATAATTCTTTTACCAAAAAATGTGCCAAATCATCTATTCTTTCATCTCTTTTTAAATTAAACCCCTCTTCATTTGCAATTTCTTTTTTTATAAGTTTAAACACTTCTCTTCTGTCAACATCATAAAATAAAAATTCATTTTCTTCTTCCTGTTTTGCTAATATTTCTCTGGCTTTATCTTCTATTTCCCTTTCCCACAAAGCATCATCCATTATAATATCTTCAATTTCTTTAATAGCATTATCAATGCCTTTGGGATAATTCACAAATCCTGAATTTAATAAATCATATGCAATTTTTCTGGAAAGAAAAGGCACTTGAGCTTCTTTTATCAGCATACTAAACCTTTTTTTAAAATTATATCAAAAAAGAAGCTTTAAAATTGAAAATCAACCCGCTTACTCTCTTCTAAAAACAGATTATTATATTTTTTGCTAAATTCAACTACCGCTTTAACTTCATCTCCTTCAACTTCAAAACCTACCGCACCTTTTGAATCAAAAATCCCCCCTGCACAGATAATATTTGCTTTTAAATTAAAAAGTGTTTTAAAGGCTTCTATTTCAGTAAATATCATCCCGTAAAAAAACCTGAGCATCGCAATTTTAGAACCTGTTGAAATATCTACGTCCTGAGAAGTTTCTTTAAAAAAAGGAATAAGCTTTTCATGTCCTACAGGAATTATAACTTTAGCACCCCTGCTTGCAGCTTTTATATAAAAATTACCATAAGTTCCTCCGTTTTTATCGGCAGCCGCTACGGCGGCACACTTTTTAGCGTTTTCATACCAAAGAGCATTTGCACCTTTTATAAAATAATCATTATTTGTTATATCAAATCCGCTTATATCAATCGGCTTACTGTTTTCAAGCACAATCGGCCTGTCTCTTTTTTGAGTCACATTAAATTTGCCTCTTACATTACACCCGGCGGCATATAAAGTATCTGTATTTATCCCTAAATGATATAAAAGATATTCGTTTGTTGTACCGTAAGCAATATAAATTCTTTTTTTTAAATCTATATATTGACACAGGGCTTTTGCTATTAAATGTTTAGCCCCCGCCGTTGTCAGAAGTATTTGTGCTTTCATTATTCTCATCTTTTTGCATCATTTCTGTAAGTTTTGCTGCTTTGGCTGGGTCCATTTTTGAAAAAATTTTGGCGACATTTTTAGGAGGGAGCTTTTTTAAAATTGCAAGGGCATCTTTTTCTTTCATCTGAGAAAGTACGCCTGCGGCATTTTTTGGCCTCATCTTTGCATAACTCTGGGTAATTTTATCCATTTTTGCATTTTTTATTTGCTCAAGGATTTTTTGATTTTGAGTTATTAATTTTTGAATTTCTTTTTTTTCATTTTCTATTTTTTGCAAAGTGTTATTAATTTCTTTTTCTTTTTCTTTTAGTTTTGACTCTTTTTTCTTCATTAAAGCCATATATGTGTTTTTCAAAGATTCAAGAGCCTCTTTTTGTTCAAGTATTTTTTCAGCCTCTGCTTCAAGTTCTGCTTTTTTTTGGTCAAATATCTCATAACACTCAAGAAGTTTCTGATTGTCAACTGCAAAAAGAGGAGTGAAAATAGTAAAAATGGTGAAAAAGGTGAAAGCAGTAAATAAAATATTTTTTAATTTTTTATTTTTCACTTTTAATTTTTTACTTTTAATAAATTTCCCCAAGAATATCTCCTACTTCAACATAATCTTTTTGATTTAAATATTTAAAATGTTCTTTTCCGAAAAACAGCAAAATTGAACTTCCAAATTCAAACCTTCCAAGTTCATCGCCTTTTTTAAGTTTTAAAGGTTTTTCATATTCTATATCAAAAATCTCGTTATAATCTTTTTGAAATTTTTCATCAAAATTTAAAATAATTTTCCCTACTATCATAGCCCCCACCAAAACAATATAAAAATATCTTTCTTTAGAATCCCTGCATCTTAAAACCACTCTTTTATTTTTTGGAAATACAAGCTCTTTTTCCAAAAAAGACGGTTTTACCGGATTAAGTTCACCGGGGATAAATGTAGCCCTCACAATTTCCAAATCTATAGGAACATGAAATCTATGATAGTCACTTGGTGAAAGATATAAATTAATAAAATACCCATTATTTAATTTTGTATCATAAGGAATAAGTTCTTTTAGGGAATATTCTTTTCCTTTTATCTGATAAACCCGATTTTCTTCTATATCGTCATGCGCAATGATTTCACTGTCACTAGGGCTGACGACTATATCGTCTTCTTCATAAAACTCGGTATATTTTTTATGTCTTGTAAATAAATTATTCAATGTTTTATATTTACAGGGATCTTCCGGTTCAAATTCTGACATATCTATTTTATAAAACTTAACATACATTTTATTGATAAAACATTGAATCAATTTAGGGAAAGAGGTGGTTGCTATTTTAACTGCGATATTAGAAATAAAACGGGAGGGGTTCATTTTAGTTTTACTCCTTTTTTACCTTGTTGAATTTTTCCTATAAAATAAGCATCAGAGTTTTTTATTATTTCATCCGCATTTTCTTCACTTATTGCAAAAATCATTCCAACACCCATATTAAACGTTCTGAACATCTCTTCTTCATCTATATATTTTCTCATATATTCAAAAATAGGTAACACTTTTATTTTATCTTTGTAAACAACTGCTTCTAAATTTTCAGGCAATACCCTTGGGAAATTTTCAACTATTCCTCCTCCTGTAATATGAGCAAGAGCATGAAGCAGAGGCTTGAATTGTTTAAATTCTTTTACATAAATTCTTGTTGGGGTTAAAAGAATATCAATAAGTTTTTTTCCGTTAATTTCATCATCAAATTTCATGTTTAATTTATCAAAAAACAGTTTTCTGACAAGCGAATATCCGTTTGAATGTATTCCGCTGCTTGGCAGTGCCAAAAGAATATCACCTTCTTTTACTTTCGGGTTAAGTTCGTCTTCCTCTGCAATTCCGACGGCAAATCCTGCCAAATCAAAATCCCCTTCATTATACATTCCAGGCATTTCTGCAGTCTCTCCCCCGATTAGGGCACACTCGCTTAGTTTACAACCCTTGGCAATTCCTTTAACCACATCTGCAGCCTCATTTACTTCGAGTTTTGCTGTTGCATAATAATCTAAAAAGAAAAGAGGCTCCCCGAAATTACAGATTAAATCATTTACACACATTGCAACTAAATCAATTCCTATGCAATCAAACTTTTTAGCGTCAATCGCAAGTTTTAGTTTTGTGCCGACCCCGTCTGTTGCACCGAGTAAAACAGGTTTTTTATATCCGGCTGGAAGCCTGAAAGCTCCTGCAAAACTTCCTATGTTACCGACAACATTTTTATTAAACGTCTCTTTTACAAAAGGTTTTATTTTTTCAACAAAACTGTTTCCTTTGTCAATATCAACCCCCGCTTCTTTATAACTGATTTTCATTTTTTTCTTCCTTACATTCGCAGTAACAGCTTCCAAAAATTTTATTAAGCAGCCATGTTGACGGACAAAAATCAAAAACACCGTAAATAACAAACATTATTGCAATAAATGCAAGCAAAATAAGTGCTGCTAAATTGTATCCTTTTGCAAGCAAACCCAAAATTAAAAGCATCATAAACGCTATTAAAAATCTTTGAAGTCTTTCGCCACATGCAAATTTTTTAGCTTTCATTTTTCTCCTTTAAAATATTACCTTATTAACTTCTTCCATTTTTTCGTTTGCAATATTTCCAGCTTTTTTATTTCCTTCATTTATTATATCCAAAATCATACTCTCATTTAAAGATGCCTTTTTTTCTCTGATTGGAGAAAGCAATTCATTTATTTTGGCGGCACATCTTTTTTTACATTCCACACATCCAATAGTTCCCGCCCTGCATTCTTTTTCAATTTCCACGACTTCTTCTTTGTTAAATGCATTATGGTAATCAAAAATTATACACACTTCAGGATGCCCGGGGTCTGTTTTTTTAATCCTTGCAGGGTCCGTTTTAGCCATCCTAACTTTAGCCCAAATGGTTTTTTCATCGTCATCCAGATATATTGCGTTATTAAAACTTTTGGACATTTTTCTGCCGTCAAGCCCGGGAAGTCTAGGTATTTCTGTCAGAAGTTCTTTTGGTTCAGTAAATATTTCTTTTTTAAACATATAATGAAACCTTCTTACAATTTCCCTAGCAAGCTCAAGATGGGGTTTCTGATCTTCACCGATAGGCACCAGATTTGCATCATAAAGAATAATGTCTGCTGTCTGCAGTACAGGATATGTTAAAAATCCCGCATTATTTTTTTCTCTGTATTCAGGCTGATTCATTGCGTCTTTATATGTGGGGTTTCTCTCTAACCAGCTAACAGGCGTTATCATATTTAAAACTAAATAAAGCTCGGCATGAGCTTTTATATCACTCTGTCTGAAAAGAATTGATTTTTTTGGATCAATTCCGCATGCTATCCATTCTTTTACAAGTTCAATGCTGAGTTCATTTAAATCAAGCCCTTCGTCATATTTCGTGGAAAGTGCATGCCAGTCGGCCACAAAATAAAAAGTGTCATATTTTTCTTGAAGTGCAACCCAGTTTTTAAGAACCCCTATAAAATGTCCCAAATGAAGTTTACCTGTTGGCCTCATTCCGCTTACAATTCTCAAAACTTAGCTCCTATTTCGGCAAAATAGCCTTTGTATTGTAATTTTGTTTTATTATCTCCATCTACCCCGTAAGCTTCTTTATATCTGTATCCCATTTTTAGAAACAAAGGAATTTTATCAAATTTATACTTAATTCCCGCTAAATAATCATAATGGTGATTATCCCCCGCTTTTGCCCATTTTACATATCCAAGGGCTGAAAACCCGAAAAAACTCATTGTTTCAACATTTGCATACAGATATGGAAGCGCCACAAACCAGTTTTTATTAATATGGGTGCTTCCAAGAGTTTTTACAATATTTCCGTTAACAATCGCAGCATTGTCACCGTCAATTTTGGTATTACCTTGCCACAAATCAGCGCCAAATCCGGCTTCTATATCGGCAACCACCGGTTTAAATTCATAAAACAGTGTTAAATCATAAGAGTTTATATTCATTTTGGAACTTACATCGGTGAGTCCAGAGGGAATATTTACATCTCCGAAAATTTTTACTCCTCCTGCAACCCATTTACTATGGCCAGTTGTGTTGTATTTTGTATATTGTAATTTAATATTTGGCAAAATTGGCACAGGATGAATCAGTTTTACCCAGATATAAGGGTTGTTTTTATTATCAAACCCTAAATCCCCTGTGTTTTGATTTCCGTCATTTTGAGCGGATGAATTATTAAAATAATTTATCACATTTCCGTTTTTTACATATCCGTCTATTTTTTGCTGCTCGTATCCCGCACCCGCACTGACACTCAACATATCAGCATTTGCAAAAGTAACCGCTCCCGCACAAATTAAAGCTAAAGATAATTTTTTCATTTTTTTTCTCCTTTTTCTTTTGGGATTAATACAATAGGTGTTCCTCTAAAATCTTCTTTATTCCTTAAGAAATTTATCAGATATCTCTCATAAGAAAAATGAAGTTTAGCTCTGTTCATAATTAAAGCTATGGTAGGAGGCTTTGTTTTAAACTGGGTTGCATAATAAATTTTACTCTCCCTACCTCTTACATCCGTAGGCAGATGATGCCTTATAGTCGCTTCTTTAATCCATTCGTTGAGAAGCGAAGTAGGAATTCTTTTTGAATAATTTTTATAAACAAAAGAAAGCTTTTCTTTTAATTTGTCTATATTTCTTTTTGTCTTGGCGCTTACAGCCATAAAAGGGGCAAAATCTAAATATTTAAACCTGTATCTTACTTCACTTTCAAACTTTTTATAATCCATAGACGTTTCATCCCATTTATTTGCAACAATTATCGCCCCGGTTTTAAATTTTTGGATAAGAGAGCCTATTTTTTCATCAAGTTCAACTATACCTTCTTTGGCGTCAATAACCAATACGGCGATATCGGCTTCTTTTAAAACTTCTTCCGTTCTAATCAGGGCATATTTTTCTATATCTTTAATTTTGCTTCTTCTTCTGATACCTGCGGTATCAACAAAAGTTATATGATATCCGTTGAAATAAATATTTTCATCAATAGGGTCGATTGTAGTCCCGTCAACTTCGCTTACTATTGCCCGCTCTTCCCCAACCAGTGCGTTAAGAAGTGAACTTTTACCCACATTTACCCTGCCTATAATTGCCACTTTTATCTCTTTAATATCCTCTAAATTTTCATTACTCTCACTTAACAGTTCTTCCAAAGGAATGTCTTGTTCAAATTCGCTTACTTCAAATACCTGTTTTTTAGGGATAAATTTTTTTATTCTTTCAATCAGTTTTCCTACACCCCTGTTATGGGAAACGGAAATAGGGTATATTTCTTTTACACCCAGTTCATAAAAATCATAAACTTTTTCTTTTAATTTGTCGTTATCTATTTTGTTTACAACCAATATAATATTTTTATTTAATTTCTGAAGAGTTCTTATATATTTTTTTTCATCTTCATCGGGCAGACTTCTCCCGTCAACCATATAAAGCAGTATATCTGTATCTTTTGCTATTTGAAGGGCTTTGTCTTTTACTTTCTCAAACAGTTCATCCCGCTCTTCAAGCCCTCCCGTATCCATTATAACAACATCTTCAAGTTCATCATCCAAACTGATAATTCTTTTTTTTATATCTCTTGTGGTTCCGGCTTTTTCACTGATTACAGCATCTCTCTTTCTTAAAATTCTGTTAAAAAGAGAGCTTTTACCAACATTCGGCTTACCGAGAATGGCTATTTTTTTCAACTTTATTCCTCATCTTTAATTTTTAATTTTTCACTTTTCATTATTTAAATACTGTCTTTATAACTGATTTTTTTAGACAGTAAATCTTTCATATGCAAATAATTGTTAAGTGCGTTTATATATGCTTTTGCACTTGCTACCATTGTATCGATGCTTAGTCCATGCCCCATAACCGCGGGTTTATTTTCATCAAAAACAACTTTTACCATAACTTTGGCCAAAGCGTCTTTACCTTCGCTTACAGCTTCAACTTTATAATCCATTAGTTTTCCGTTAATACCGCTTATCCTGTCTATTACTTTAAATATGGCATCAATGGTACCTTTACCTATTGCCGCATCTACGTAAATTTTATCTTCGAATTTAATCTTGGCAGCGGCACTCGCCATACCGTCACTGCAATCACTTAGCTGAAGTGAAAGGAGTTCATAAGTTTTAGGTGTTTTATCAAACGCATCATTCATGAGTGCCAAAATATCTTCATCATAAACTTCTTTTTTCTTATCTGCAAGTTTTTTAAATTTCATAAATATTTCATTCAATTCTTCATCACTTAAGTTACTAAATCCCAAAGCCTCAAGTTTTTTCTTAAACGCATGTCTTCCGCTGTGTTTTCCAAGAACAAGGGTGTCTTTTATATCAAGCCCTATATCCTCCGCCTTCATAATCTCATATGTTTCTTTATGTTTAAGTACACCGTCCTGGTGGATTCCGCTTTCATGGGCAAATGCGTTTCTTCCCACTATGGCCTTATTCGGTTGCGGTTCTATTCCAGTAACGTTTGAGACAAGCCTGCTTGTCGGATAAATTTCTTTTGTATTTATCCTTGTATCAATTCCATCAAACAAATCCCTTCTTACTTTAATGGCCATTACAATTTCTTCAAGTGCGGCGTTTCCAGCCCTCTCTCCCAAACCGTTAATGGTACATTCAACCTGTCTCGCCCCGTTTAACACACTGTAAAGTGAATTGGCGGTGGCAAGCCCGAGATCGTTATGACAATGTACTGAAAAAATAATATCTTTTGGAAAATATTCAACCAGTTCTTTTATCATTTCCCCCATTTCTGTTGGAAATCTGTAACCTACCGTATCAGGAATATTAATCGTTTTTGCCCCCGCTTCAATAACGGCACTGATAATCTCTTTTAAAAAGCCCATCTCGCTTCTTCCCGCATCTTCGCAGGAAAATTCCACGTCATCAACAAAGCTTCTTGAATATTCAACCGCCCTGACGGCTCTTTTTATTACTTCATCGGGGCTCATTTTTAGTTTATATTCCATATGAATTGGACTTGTTGCAATAAATGTGTGAATTCGTTTAAAAGGGGCCGGCTCTATCGCCTTAGCAGCGGCTTCAATATCCTTATCCAAAGCCCTGGCCAAAGAACAGACAGTTGAATTATTAACCTCTTTTGCAATATTGTTTATTGCTTCAAAATCACCCGGACTTGCTGCGGCAAATCCTGCTTCGATAATATCAACTTTTAATTTTTCAAGCTGAAGTGCAACTTTTATTTTTTCTTCGATAGTCATAGATGCGCCTGGGGATTGCTCCCCGTCTCTTAATGTGGTATCAAAAATTTTAACCATTTCCATAATATATCCTTTTTATAAAAAATTTTTATAAAATTTTATCATATTTTAAAAATTTTTTCAATGGAAAAAAATTATCCTTTATATTTCCCGGCTTTAATGTATCCTTTTATTCCCCTGTATACCCCGTAAAAAGCATAAATGCTCAAATACAGGGCTATTGCTTCGGTAGGGAAAAGATAAAGTAAAGAAGCCGCCAAGATAATTAAAACCAAAATTTTTATTGCCAGATTTTTATTAAAATCAATTTTTTTAAAACTTGGATATCTGAAATTACTGACCATTAAAAAAGCCAAAAACAAAGCCCCTGTTAAAATTAGAATATTAAAATGACTCTGATATCTTATATCAAGCATTATCCACGAGCTTAAAACCACCGCCGCCGTCGGAATTGGAAGCCCTATAAAAAATCTCGGGTCGTTCATGGAAGTTGTCACATTGAATCTTGCAAGTCTTATTGCGCCAAAAACAACAAAAAGTCCGCTGATCAGTGCCCCAAATCTTCCGTAATTCTTACCGATTGAGAAAAAAAGCATCATAGCAGGTGCCATTCCAAATGCAATTAAATCAGCCAATGAATCAAATTCTACGCCAAATTTTGAAGTTGTGTTTGTAATTCTTGCTATTCTTCCGTCAAGTCCGTCGGCAACCAGCGAAAAAAGTATATAAATATAAGCTTTTTCAAATTTACCCTGAGATGCGGCAATCACGCTCATTACACCAAAAAAAGCACTAAGGGCCGTAAAAAAATTAGGTAAAATATATGCCAATTTAATTTTCATTCAAATATCCTATTAAACTCTCCCCTGCTTTTACTTTTTGAAATTCGGTTATTTTTATTACAGAGTTTTTAGGCACATACAAATCAACCTGACTTCCAAACATTATCATACCATAACGCTCGGAGAGTTTTATTTTTCCTAAATCTCTAAACATTATAATCCTTCTTGTTAAAAAACCGGCTATCTGATTAACAACAACACTTTGTGCCCCTTCAAACAAAACCCTGTTTTGTTCGTTAAGCTCACTTGATTTTTCATCTGCAATATTTAAAAACAACCCGTGAATATATTCTCTTGCATCAATCTTCCCATCTATAGGACTTCTTTGTACATGCACATCAAAAATGGATAGCCTTATCGAAATTTTAATCATTTCTTTATTTAAAATAGGGGCTTTGGTCTCTGTTATCTCTACAATTTCCCCGTCGGCCGGAGAAATTATTACATTTTCACCAACTTCATCGGGAATTCTTTCCGGATTTCTGAAAAAATATACAAAAAATGCAAAAATAATAAAAAAGAGTATCTGCCAAAATGCACCGAATCCAAAAATAAGGCTGATTAAAAATATTACACCTGCAGGAATAATAAAGGGATACCCTTCTTTAAGAATTATTTCCGTTTTCTTCATTATCACCTTCTTTTTTAGAATCTTTATACTCTTTTATAAGTTCTCTTACCCTTGAACCGTCTATAACCTCTTTTTCATAAAGCTCTTTTACCATTTGTTCAATAACAGGCGCATATTCTTTAAGTATATTTTTAACATGCCCATAACGCTCGCTTAAAAAATTTTTTACAAAAACGTCAATTTCTTCCTGGGTTTTTTCTGAATAATCACGGCTTTGTCCAAACCCTCCGCCTAAAAATCTGTTTGTCTGTTTTTCTAAAACCATTAACCCGGCCACATCACTCATACCGTAAATCATTACCATTGATTTTATAATGTCGGTTGCCCTCTCTAAGTCGTTACTTGCACCTGTTGAAATTTCTTTAATAAACACCTCTTCACTGGCCCTGCCTCCGAGCAGTGTATCAATTTGAGCAATAAGTTCGCTTTTGCTCATCAGATATTTGTCTTCTTCGGGAAGGTTTAATGTATAACCGAGCGCGGCCAGACCTCTTGGAACGATTGAAACTTTTTTTACTTTTCTGGCTTTAGGAGTAACTTCTGCAATTATTGCATGCCCGCTTTCATGATATGCCACTGTTTTTTTATCGTTTTCGTTAAGACGTCTACTTTTCTTTTCAAGTCCCGCAATCTGTCTTTCAACCGCTTCGACAAATTCACTTTGGTTTACTTCTTTTTTATTTTTTCTACCCGCAAGCAAAGCGGCTTCGTTTACTATATTCGCAAGGTCTGCCCCGGCAAGTCCCGCCGTCATTCTGGCTATTTCTTCCAGATTAACGTCACTGCCCATTTTAATTTTTTTAACATGGACTTTTAATATCTGTACCCTTCCTTCAAAATCAGGTTTATCCACCAATACCTGTCTGTCAAATCTTCCGGGTCTAAGTAAAGCAGGGTCTAATATTTCAGGCCTGTTTGTCGCCGCTAAAACAATTACAGGGTCGTTTGAATCAAACCCGTCCATTTCCGCAAGCAGCTGGTTTAAAGTCTGCTCCCTTTCGTCATTTCCGCCAAACTGACCGGCTGCAGCCCTGCTTTTACCGATAGCGTCAATTTCATCTATAAAAATTATGCTCGGCGCCTCTTTTTTAGCCTGGTTAAACAAATCCCTGACCCTTGCCGCACCGACACCTACAAACATTTCTATAAAACTGCTGCCGTTTACGGCGAAAAACGGAACATCTGCCTCACCCGCAACCGCTTTTGCAAGAAGAGTTTTTCCTGTCCCGGGAGGCCCGATGAGTAAAACACCTTTTGGAATTTTTGCACCTAAAGCCGTATATCTGTCAGGATTTTTAAGAAAATCCACTATTTCTTTTACCTCTTCTTTGGCTTCATCGTTTCCGGCGACATCATCAAATGTAACATCTGGTTTTTCGCTTTTTATAAGCCCTTTTGCACTTCCTGCGCCGAAAACTCCCCCCATACCTTTTTGCATTCTGCTTGCCAAAAACATCCAAATTGCAAAAAATATAAATATAGGAATAATCCAGCCGAAAATCAAATCGTTAAGCCAGTTGCTGGATTCTGGCAGGGCGCCGTAAGGAATAGAATTTTTATCCAGAATTGTAATTAAACTCGGATCATTCGGAACTTTAGGAACTGTTATAATTGTTCCGTCTTTTAATTTAACTTTTAAATATGTTTTTCCTATAGCAACATAGCTTAACTGTTTTTCTTTTGCAAGTTTTTTAACATCGGAATATGTTATACTCATAACGGCCGGTTTTCCGGAAACAAGCTCGGAAACGCTGCTTTCGGCACTTGGTGCAATACTTCTAAAAATTAAAATTATAACAACCGCAAAAATTATAAATAAAAGAAGCGGATTTTTATTAAAAAAATTATCATTGTTATTTTTATTGTTTTTTGGCATCTATATCCTTTAATTTAAATTCAACATTCAACATTTATCATTCAACATTTTTTAAAATCAGTGTTACCCATTCATTATCGGGTATTTCCTCAATAAATTCAAATTCTTTATATTTTTCCAAAACTATGTTTTTATATTTGTTAATTATACCAGAAAGAATTAAATAACCGTTAACCCGTTTTTTTAAATCATTCGCCATAAAAATTAAAATATCGGCTATTATATTTGCAACGACCACATCATATTTTTCATCGGTATCTCCTGCACTTCCCACCCAAATTTTATTAAATTCAACATTGTTTAGCCTAAAATTTTCTTTTGCACTTTTAACAGCCAGTTCATCTGTATCGCACAAATTTACGACAGCTCCTTTTTTTGCAGCCACAATGGATAAAATACCGCTGCCGCACCCGACATCCAGTAATGTATTATCTTTTTTTACATATTTGTTAATCGCCTTTACACAGCTTCTGGTTGTTTCATGATGCCCGCTTCCAAAAGCAAGTGCGGGGTCAATTATTATATTTTCTTTATCATTTTTATTTTTATACCAGCTCGGATGAATATAAAACCCGCCTATTTCAATAGGTTTTATCGATTTTTTATAATTTTCTATCCAGTCAATATTTGATTTTTTTTCTACATTTGTTTTTATATTTATATTTGTATTAAAAATCTCTTCCAATGCACTCACATATTCTTTTAATTCTTCAATTAAAGGTTCAAAATTATCTTCACTCCTTAAAACAAGAGTGTTTTCTTTCTCTTCGATACCGTTATTAAACCTTTCAATCAAAAAATTTTCTATTTCATCTTTAAAAGAATCAGTCTGCACACTTAATTCAAAATAATTATCCTTCATTTTTACCGAGAACCCCTTCAAGCTTTTCTTTTAAAACCTGTGGTGTGAAAGGCTTTACAATATAATTGTTTACGCCAGCTTTAAGTGCTGTGATAACCTCTTTTTTACCGCCTTCTGTTGTTACCATAATTATAGGCAGAGATTTATATCTCTCTTCAGCCCTTATTTTTTTCACAAGCTCAAGTCCGTTCATATTGGGCATATTCCAGTCCGTTATAACCACCCTAATATCGGGATTTGACTGAAGTGCGTCCCATGCCTCAATACCGTCTCCCGCCTGAATTACATCTTTATATCCGAGTCTTGCCAACGTATTTTGAATAATTCTTCTCATAGTTGAGCTGTCGTCCACAACTAAAATTTTCATTTTTCCTCCTTAAATAACTCAAATAATTTTTTTAAATCTATTTTTCCCTCATAAAAAGCTTTTCCGACAATTACTCCGTAAATATTTTTTTCTTTGGCTTTTATTATGTCTTCTTCACTTGCCACCCCGCCGCTTGCAATAACCTTTTTTTTAGAAGCGTTTTGAATATTTAAAACAAAATCGAGATTAAGCCCTTTTAAAGTGCCGTCTTTACTTATATCTGTTGCAATTATACATTCAATTTGGGATTTTTCAAACTTTTTAGCCAGTTCTTCGGCTTTTATATTTTCTTTTTTCCCCCATCCGCTTACGGCCACATATCCGTCTTTTGCGTCTATTCCGACGGCAATAGGATATTTTTCAGCCAATTCTATAACCATTTCGGGATTTTTTGCGGCGACACTTCCCAAAATCAATCTGTTAATACCCAAATCCAAATATTTTTTTATTGTATCTTCATCTCTTATTCCACCTCCGAGCTGAATTTTCAAAGATGTGTTTTTTCTAATTTCCTCAATTGCTTTAATATTCTGGGGGCTTCCTTTAAATGCTCCGTTTAAATCCACCATATGAAGCCATTTTGCCCCCATATCTTCAAACTGTTTTGCAAAATTTAGCGGATTTTCGCTGTATATTTTTGCACTGTTCATTTCACCTTTTGTAAGCCTTACGGCCTTACCGTCTTTTAAATCTATTGCAGGAAAAATTATCATTTTATGCCTTTTACAAAATTCTCGAGTATTTTAAGCCCGGCGTTGTGGCTTTTTTCAGGATGGGGCTGAAAGCCGTATACATTGTCTTTATTCACCGCACTGACAAATTCATAACCGTAAATTGTTTTACCTATAACATATTTTTCATCACATACCACATGATAAGAATGGACGAAATATAAATACGGATTGTCCAAATCATTAAAAAGAGGCGAATTTTTGGCAAAAAACATTTTATTCCATCCCATATGCGGAATTTTATGCCCTTTCACCCTGCTTTTATCAAATTTAACCACTTCACCCTCTATAATTCCAAGCCCTTCATGTATGCCGAATTCTTCACTTTTTTCAAACAGCAGCTGCATCCCGAGACACACACCCAAAACAGGCCTGCCGGTATTTATAAATTCCCTCATGGCCTCATCCAGACCCGTTTTTTTTAAAAAATCGGCCGCATCGCCAAAAGCTCCGACTCCCGGAAAAATTAATTTGTCAAAAATTTTCAGCCTTTCAGGTGCTTTGACAACCTCAGCTTTTACACCGATTTTATCAAAAGCGTTTTTTACACTTGCCAAATTTCCCATATTATAATCAACTATTCCTATCATTTATTTCCTTTTTTTTTCTCACAACTCACAACTCACTATTTTATATCCTTACCCACATTTTTCATATAATAAGCCAGAGCGAATAAAAGAAGTGTTACAGCACTTATCAAAATTGCCGCATAAATAAGCATTTGCGGGGCGACCATGGCAAATTTAAATACAAGCATAAGCCCTTCGATTGCCAAAGCTATTATAATACTTCCCAAAAATTTAATCATCGTTTTATGAATGGCAAAAGGGTGTTCTTCCTTTTCTCCGACCACTTCTTCGCTCAATATGGTTTTAACCAAATCAAATATTGCTAAAGAAAGTGTTATTAAAATTGTCGATTCAAACATTTTTTTGACATCGATATTGTTAATCGTATACACAAAAAACATTTTAACACCGTAATAAAACAATAAAACCACAATGGCAAACAGTGCGGCGCTGAACATTGCATAAATAAGTCTGTTGAAATTATTAAACCAGACATCACCTTTTTCTTTGTGAATAAATTTCAAAATTTTCTCCAAAGGAATATCAATTACAGCCACATAGAGCAATTCACCTTTATTGTTAAAAACAGGTAAAGCCGCACTTACAACAATTTCCCCTCCTATAAGACTCGGATAAGGATCTGTCAAAATACATTTTTTCTCTTTTACAGCTTTATAAAAATATGTCCTGTTTGACTGGTTAAATTCTATATCATAATTTTTAAAACTCTCTTTATTTGTAATCATTTTGCTTATCTGTTTTCCGCTCGCATCCAAAATATAAGCGGCGTTGGCTTCGGGAAGTTCATTTATAATTCTTTTTAACCCTTCATATATTACATCAACCCCGATATTTGGCAATTTGTTTGGTATGTTTCTTTGCATTAAATAACAAAAATAGGCTCTTGCCTCTTTTCTGATTTTTTGAAAATCCTGAATTTCTTTTATATACATTTTTCTTCCTTTAATATTTTTACTAATTCTTCAATGCAAAGTCCCATTGCTGTTGATTCATACCCTTTTACATTTTTTATATATTTTTTACAAAACCCTTCCACCATACATGCTCCGGCTTTTCCTACCCATTCATTGGAATTTAAATAATTTTCCAAATCAGTTTTATCAAATTCATAAAATTCATAAATGGTTTCATCAACTCTTCCGTAAACTTTAGAATTTATTTTAATCCACATGGAAGTTATGATTTTAATATTTTCTCCACTTTGTTGTAAAAGTATTTTTCTTGCATCTTCACGGGATTTTGCTTTTCTTAAAATATTCCTGCCGTCACTTACAACCGTATCGGCGGTTATAATATTATCATTAAAACATTTGATACATTCTTTAAATTTTCCAAAACTTGCATTTACCACAAATTCATACGGGTCTTTAAACACCAGTTTGTCTTCATCAAAACTACAGTTTTTTTGAATAAAATCAATACCGGCGTTTTTTAATAATTCAGCCCTTGTAACAGAAGAAGAACAAAGTATCAGCATAAAACCCTTTTTAACTAAAATTTTACCAAAAATTGATATTCAAAAATATTTTTTTCATTTTGATAAAAATGAGAATATTTAATATTATATTTTTCACAAATTTTTTTAACAATATTCAACCCTATTCCCAAACCTCTTTTATGGGGCTGCTCTCTGTAATTTTTTTCAAAAATATTTTTTGAATCTTTTATTTTTTCACCGATGGTAGCAAATTTTAAAACAAATTTATTTTTATATTTTTTTAATGAAACAATAATCTCTTTACCTTTTGAATATTTAACGGCATTTGAAATATTATTGTCAATAACCCTCTCAAGCTCTATTTTGTTTATATTAAATATACAGTTTTCATCAATATCTGAGAGAAAATTTTTATTATGAGATTTTGCGATGCTGAAAAAATATTCTATTCTTTCTTTCAGTACCGATGCAATGTCAATATTTTCTGGTTTATATTCAACAACATTATTCGAAGATATATAAGCCAAATCCTCATAAGAATTACTGAGCATGGAAACAGAAGCTTCTATTTCATCTAAAATTTCTTCTTCCCCGCAGGATTCCCTTAGCAGTTCCACATTTAACAAAATAACATTAAGAGGTGTTCTTATCTGATGTATGGTGTCTACAACAAATCTTCTGTTTAAATATAAAAGTTTTTTATTTTTTTCTATTTCATCATTTAATTTTTCAAAAAGTTTATTATAACTGGTTTGAAATTCCGCTATTTCTTTTATAAAAGATTCATTCATTTTACATTTTCTGTTGTCTTTAAACGCTTTGGCCAATAAATCCAACTTTTTAATAAAATATTTTTTTGCAAAAAAATACATTAAAATAATAAATACAGCCATTAAAACAAAAATTATCCAAAAATTTTTAAAAAGTCTTCTTTCAGCCGTTTTTAAAGGAGTTAGGTTAAAATCTGTTTCAATTATCATTCTATTGTCTTTATTGTTTATAATCCCGTTTATTAATACAAATATTTTAAGGGTGTTGCCTCTTATTTTATAAATCATATTGTTATGCTTTTTAAAAACAGATACGATTTTATTTAATATTTCAATATTGCTTTTTTTTGCGATGTCTTTATTATTACTAAAATACAATAAAAAATTTTTTGAATAATTACAAAGCTCATTTACAGAAAGTTTTTTCTGATAACGGTTTTTGAAATTTATGGGATAGACTAGATATCTGTCCACAAAATAAATTTTTAAATTGTTAAGAGCAGGCTTTAAAAATTTATAAATTTTTTTTAATTTTGGGTAAATATCCACCACATAAGCCAACTGAAGCAGATATTTACCGTCCGAAGAACGGATTAAATAATATTTTTTTAAATTTTTTGAAGCAATATCCAGATGTATATAAGAAATATCTATTTTTTCTTTGCCGTTGAAAACATTGTCCAAAACTTTCTTATAAGCTGGGAAATGGCCTAAATCATAACCTATATCCGGCTGATACGTGCCGTTTATTATTTTATAATTTCTGTCTATTTGAAAAATCTCATATTTCCCCCTCTCAAGAGATGAATTTAAAATTTTTGCCGCCTGAGAAATATTAAATTTTCCGTTTTTATAAAACTTATTTAATTTAAATGTATTTTTGATGTTTAATTGTTCATGGATTTTATATATATATAAAGCCTTATCAAAAATATTTTTAAATTTGTCTTTAATTTTAAGGGCTTCTATTTTATGTTTGTTTATAAAATTGTTTCTCAGAATTTGTTCAGATTTATAATATTGAATATATACTATAGACCCCATTAATAAAAAAAAGGTAAAGAAAAAAATTACTATAATTTGGTTAATTGAAAATTTATACTTTGACAAACTTATATCCTATTCCTACGACACTGACTATATTATGGTTTGAAAGTTTTGCTTTTAAAGTACTTACCAATTGCCTGAGGGGATAGGAATCTTTTTTTTCACCTTCCCAGACAAATTCAATAATTTTTTCTTTTGTAACCGTTTTATCAAGATTGTCCAAAAGAATATATAAAAGTCTTTTTTCTTTTTTTCTAAGTTCCACCGGTTTGTTGTCTATAAACAAATCCATAGTACTTTTTACAAATTTTATGTTATCAACAATTATCTCATCATTTATTTCGTTTTTATTTATTAAATTGTTTATTCTTATCAACAATTCCTTGGCGTGAAACGGTTTTTTTATATATTCACTGCATCCGTAGCTGTACGCTTTTTCTATATCTTCTATTTCGGCCGAAGCCGTAATCATTGTTACAATGGCATTTTCGTCTTTGTGTTTTATAAGTTTTAATAATTTATGCCCGTTAAGTTTCGGTAAATTAATATCCAACAAATACAAATTGTAATTTTTTTCCAGAATTTCATTAAATGCCTCTTTACCGTCATTTGCAATTTTTACATTAAATCCATTTTTTTCCAATACCTTTTTTAATACATTTGCCAAAGGCAAATCATCTTCTACTATTAATATATCCATCCCCCTTTTTACTCCTTTTATAAAAATTTTTCTTTTACTTTTTCTATCATTTCATCTATTTTATCTGCATCTTTTCCTCCGCCCTGGGCAAAATCTCTCTTTCCTCCGCCTTTTCCTCCTACAATTGGGGCAAATTCTTTAATTAAATCCCCCGCTTTAATTCCATCCACACCGCTTGCGGCCACAATTGAAACTTTTCCGTTATTACTTCCTGCCAAAAATGCAACTAAATTATCTATTTTCCCTTTTAAATCAGTAGCAATTTCTCTTAAATTTGCATTATCAATTCTCTCAATTACAAAATTTATTCCGTCTTTTTCAGTTGGCTTTATCTCTTTAACAGCAGCTTTTTGAAGAATTTTAATTTCATCTTTTAATTTTTTAATCTCATCTTTTTGTTTTTCAATAAATGCTTTTATGTCTTTTGCTTTATTTTCAGCCTTAATCTCTTCCACCATGTCCCTGTAAGCTTTGGCATATTTATATGCACTTATCCCTGCAACTGCTTCAATTCTTCTGACCCCTGCACTTACGCCGCTTTCTTTTGTTATATAAAAACTTCCAATTTCAGATGTATTTTTTACATGCGTACCACCGCAAAGCTCTATCGAAAAATCCCCGAACTTAACAACCCTTACAATGTCGCCGTATTTTTCCCCAAAAAGTGCCATTGCTCCAGCTTTTTTAGCTTCATCAATCGGCATCTCGGCAACTTCCCCTTCAATTCCTCTTGCTATTACATTATTTACCATATTTTCAATTTTATCAAGTTCTTCTGCACTCAATGCTTTTGGATGGGTAAAATCAAATCTTAACCTGTTTGCTTCCACTAAACTTCCGGCCTGCGTTACATGTTCACCCAACACTTTTCTTAAAGCCGCCTGCAATAAATGCGTGGCTGAATGGTGTTTGGCAATTTCTCTTCTTGATTCATCCACAACAGCTTCAACCTCATCACCTGCTTTCAACTCGGCATCAACTACTCTTGAAAGGTTTTTTTCTTCAAATTTTTTAGTATCAATTACTTTTGCACACTCTCTCCATTCTCCGTTATCCATTTTACATTTAATTACTCCCCTGTCTCCGACCTGTCCTCCGCTTTCGGCATAAAAAGGAGTAACTTCCAGCATCACCCAGCCGTTTGCGTTAAGTTCATTTACTTCATTAAAATCTTCGTCAAAAAGGGCTTTTATTTTTGTTTTATGTTCCGTTTTTTCATAACCCACAAACTTATTTACCGGATATTTAACTAAATCTTTTAAATTAATCTTTTTATCCCCGCTTCCTTTCCAGTTTGCCCTGGCTCTTGTCTTTTGCTCCTGCATAAGTTTTTCGAATGTGTTTACATCAACTTTTTTCCCCACTTCTCTTAGCATATCCTGAGTCAAATCAAGAGGAAATCCATATGTATCATAAAGTTTAAATGCTATTTCCCCGCTGAAAACATCCCCGGCAGTTTTAGAAAGAGCCTCTTTAAACAGCTCCATTCCCTTATCAATTGTGGCAAAAAATCTCTCTTCCTCCATTTTCATAGCGTTTTTAACGGCCTCTTTTTTTTCAATTAAATAAGGATACTGATGCCCCATCTCCTGAACCAGGGTATCTACGATTTTATACATAAAAGGTTCTTTCATTCCCAGCATATATCCGTGTCTTACGCCCCTTCTTAAAATTCTTCTTAAAACATAACCCCTTCCTTCTCTGTCAAACCTGACCCCCTGGGCCAAAAGAAACGTAACGGCTCTTATATGATCGGCTATTACCCTGTGTGACGCTCCTTTTGAATCCGTAAAATATTCTTTTCCTGTAATTTCAACAACCTTGTTTATTAAAGGCTTAAAAATAGACGTTTCATAATTGCTTGTAACCCCTTCTTTTATAGCCGTAATTCTTTCAAGTCCCATTCCCGTATCAATACTCGGGCGTGGCAAAGGAGATAATTTGCCTTTTTCATCTCTGTTATACTGCATAAAAACCAGATTCCATATTTCAAGAAATCTGTCCCCTTCACCTCCTAAATAATCTTCAGGAGAATTGAATTTATCCGCCCCCTGGTCGTAATGTATTTCACTGCAAGGGCCGCAAGGACCGGTATCTCCCATCTGCCAGAAATTGTCTTTATCCCCCATTTTTACAATTCTGTTTTTTGGAACATACTTCTCCCAGATTTTGCCGGCCTCATCATCACTTTCGTGAATCGTAATCCAGAGCCTGCTTTTATCAAAGTTTAAAACATCCGTTACAAACTCCCACGCATATTCAATTGCTTTTTCTTTAAAATAATCTCCGAAACTAAAATTTCCAAGCATTTCAAAAAGTGTATGGTGGCGGTTTGTATAACCCACATTTTCCAAATCATTATGCTTTCCGCCCGCCCTCATACAAAGCTGAGAAGAGCATGCCCTAGGAGGTGTAGGGGCCGGTTTTTCACCTGTAAAAATAGGTTTAAACTGAACCATTCCTGCATTTGTAAACAGTAAACTCGGATCATCCGGCACAAGAGGTGATGAAGGGTAGACCTTATGCCCTTTTTTTTCAAAAAAATTTAAAAATTCTTTTCTTATATCCATAAATGGCCTTTTTTGATAAAATTTTAACTAAATAAAATAAAAATGAAAAGTGAAAAATGAAAAGTGAAAAGTTATATGAAAAAGAACTGAATATTTTAAAGAAAAAAAACAGACTGCGTAAAAGAAAAATATATGATGATAATATTATAGATTTGGCAAGCAACGATTATCTGGGTCTTGCTGAAAAAAAGACATTTTAGATAAAGCATATGAAAAGGCAAAAGAATACCACTCCCATTCGGCAAAAGCGTCAATGCTTGTAAACGGATATCATCCGGCCCATAAAATACTTGAAGAGAAACTAAAAGAACTTAATAATTTTGAAGAAGCAATAATTGTAGGAAGCGGATTTTTGGCAAATATGGCTTTGTTTGAGCTTGGAAGAGGGGGGGACGTTTTTTATGTAGATGAAGAATATCATGCAAGCGGAATAGCGGGAAGCAGGTTGACAAATGCCGAAGTCAAATTTTTTAAACACAACGATTTTGAAAATTTAAAAAAAATAAGCGTAAATTATAAAAAATACAACAGGGTTTTTACAGTGGTAGAAGGGATTTATTCCATGATGGGGGACAAGGTAAAAAAAGAAATTACCGATTACGCCCAGAAAATCGGATACCTGATTATAGACGAGGCTCACAGCGTAGGAATTTGTGGAGACAATTTAATGGGGATTACCGATGAATATAAATTAAGCCCGACAAACACCATCAAAATGGGGACCCTCGGAAAAGCACTCGGAAGTTACGGGGCATATATTCTGGCAAATAAGGAAATAATAGAATTTTTACTTAATAAAGCAAGAAGCATTATTTATACAACAGCCCTGAGCCCCGTTGATTCCCTTTTGGCTTTTTATGCCATTGAAGATATTACAAATAATCTTAATTTTTATAAAGAAAAAATAAAAAAAAGACAAAAATTATTTGATTCCCAATCCTTAATAAAAATAATCCCTTCCCTTTCAAACAAAGATTTACTAAAAAAACAAAAAGAACTTTTAGAAAAAAATATTTTAATAGGGGCAATACGACCCCCTACCGTAAAAAGCCCCATTTTCAGAATAATTTTAAGATTAAATGTAAGTCTTGATATAATACATGAAACATTAAATTCTTTGGGAGAAAAATGATAAAAAAAATATTTACTTTTTTATTGATGTCTTTAACGGCGGCAGTTATTGCAGGTTTAGGGTATTTTTTATATTTATATAACGACACAAGGTTTGTTGCGGCAAAAATAATATATTACAACCCGCCTGTTTCAGCCCGGTTTTTTGACAGAAACGGAAAGTTAATAGATGTCAGGTTTTCTAAACAAAACCGTTTTTATGTAAAATACAAAGACATTCCCGGACGTGTCATAGAAACACTGGTTGCCACAGAAGACACCTCTTTTTTTGAGCATGAAGGTATAAATATAAATGCAATTTTAAGAGCCCTCATTACGGATATAAAAGCCGGCAGAAAAGTTGAAGGGGCTTCGACAATAACCCAGCAGCTTGTAAGAAACATTTATTTAAACAGAAAAAAAACATTAAAAAGAAAACTAAAAGAAATAATAATATCTTTAAAAGTCGAACATTTTTTAACCAAAGAGGAAATTCTCGAGAGATATTTAAACCAAATCTATTTTGGTAATGGATATTACGGGATTGCCACGGCGGCTTACGGATATTTTCACAAAAAATTGAAAAATTTGAGCTTAAAAGAAATTGCAATGCTAATTGCCCTTCCAAAAGGTCCGAGTCTATATGACCCCACCAGACATTATGAGCTTAATTTAAAAAGAGCCGATTCCATTATTAAAAGACTGTATCTTTTGGGATGGATTACCCCCGAAGAATATAAAAAAGCGATACTTTCACACCCGAAAGTATATAAATACATGATTGAGCCGAAAATAAAAAATTTAGTAGGCTATGCAGTGGACAGCGCAATTTACAGACTCTCTAAAAAATACAAAAATCTGCTTTCACGTGGATATGATATTTATCTGACAATAGATACCAATATACAAAAAATTGCAAATGAATCCATAAAAGAAAATTATGAAAGACTGTTAAAACTTAATCCAAAATTAAATAAAAACGAGCTTAACGGCGCAATGATAAGCTTAAACCAAAAAACAGGTGAAGTTTTGGCTCTAATCGGGGGTGTCGATTATAAAAAAAGCAAATTCAACAGAGTTATTCAGTCAAGAAGAAGCGTGGGAAGCGCAATAAAACCGTTCATTTATCAAACAGCTTTGAATATAGGCTATAATCCGGCAAGTCTTATCCCGGATATTAAAAGAACATTTAAAATCCCAAGCAATACCCCTCAAGAAGATAAATACTGGAAGCCTAAAAATTATGAAAAAAACGCTCTCGGACTTATTACATTAAGAGAAGCCCTTGTCCATTCAAGAAATCTTGCAACCATAAACCTTGTTATGTCTATGGGATTAGATAATGTTATAAAAAATCTTTATAATTTCGGATTTGACAAACTTCCCAACAATTTAAGCATTGCACTTGGAAGCGCCGGGATTCCAATGTGGAAATTTGCCCAGCTTTATACAATATTTAGCAACTACGGCACAAAAAGTTATATTCATATAGTAAAAAAAATCATTTTGCCAAAAGAAGGGCTTATTATAAAAACAGAGCCGAAATACGAATATATTGAACCTGATTATCAGGCATATTTAATGATAGATATATTAAAAGATGTAGTCAAACACGGAACAGGTAGAAAAGCCAGGGTAAAAGGCATTGAAATAGCGGGTAAAACAGGGACAACAAATAACTTTACAGACGCATGGTTTTGCGGATTTACACCAAACACTCAAACTCTCATATGGTTTGGAAACGACGATTATTCAACACTCGGAGATAAAATGCCAGGCGGCAGGGTAAGTGCCCCGGTATTCAAAGAATTTTATAAAAAACTGTTAAACCTTCATCCGGAACTGATTAGACATTTTAAAAAACCTCAAAAAGTAAAAACATTTACATTGCCAAACGGTAAAAAAGAACTCTTTACCCCTCTCTCTCCTCCTCCAAAACAAAGCTCTTACGTACCGGTTTTTTAATTATATTTAGTAATAATTTTTACTATGTCTATAGGTGTTATTTTATTATCTTCTGCAATTTCTCTTAAAGTTTGAGTCTTTTTAGCATTTATTCCCTTAGATTTTAGAGTTTTAATAGTTTCATTTACATTACAACCGTATTTTTTACAAAAATCGCTAAGAGTCATTTTTCCAATTCCGCTTCCCGGTATAAACTTTACATTTTGAAAATTGCTATTTTTTTTAGGTTTTATTATTTCATAAATTTTAACAGGGGTTAAGTTATTTTTATTGGCAATTTCTTTTAAAGTTTCGTTTACATTAAATTTAATTCCTTTTTCTTTTAATTTATCTGTCGCTTGATTTAAAGGAATATTCAATTTATCACAAAAATCTTTTAAACTCAAAAGCTCTCCGTGTGCAATTGGTATCTCACTTTTTGAAACTTCCCAAGAATTTTTAATATACTCTTCTAAATCACTTACACTCTTAAAGGGTTGGATATTCTTTATTGTCCCAATAGATACCAAAGCTATAATTAAAAGAGCAAACACTGATTCTTTTTGTAAAAAAAGATATTTTTTTAAAGCCCTCCAATTAACAACAATATGCCAAATTGCTACAATAACCATAAAAAATCCAAAAATTACATGCAAATTATCCCATCCGTCTTTATCAATACCTAAAAACTTCCAGCCTGTAAAATAAGCCACCCTTCCATGAGGCATTATGTATAATACAATTCCACTAAAAATGATAATTATCGTTGCATAAAACAAAAACAGATCAATCCATTTTCTCATTTACATCTCCTAGATTTACTTTTATACTCCAAACTTGTTGTTTTATCTTCTATTTCACAAGTTATAAAACTATACATTCCCTTATAACCTTTTACTTCTACTCTATCCCCAGGCCTTATATTGATATTTTGTAAAGTCCAAGTAGGTGCAATTGCTACTTTTAAAGTAGCATTATCAGTTTTTACATCTGCCATCCACCAATAAATACCTTTTCTAAGACCAGGTAATGTATAAACTCTCTCAACAACTCCATAAAACTCATTATTGTAGTACTTAGAACTTTTCATCATTCCCATTTCGTGTTTTGAACTTATAATTTGATTAAATTCACTCATAGAAATAAATTGTGGAGTATAATCCCCGCCATATCTTCTTAACACTCCAACAAAAGCTCTCATATGATTACGGCTTCCTTTTTCAAGATTTTGATAAACTAAGTTTATATCTTTATTATTACTTCTTTTAATTGCTTCTTCTAAATCTTTAATATCCAAATCTTCTATTGTAGCTCCTACCATTAAAGCGTCTTTTAAACTCATTGAGCCTTTCTCAACCAATTCATTATAAAGTTTTTGAAGCTTTTTACTCTCAAATACACCTACCCTGTCTCCTGTTTTTTCAACCGGGTCATTTAAACCATATTTATCTAAAAGCAATTTAATCATATGCATATGCCAATTTTCACTTTTTGAAATATTTTTAAATACCGGCAGTTTCCATTTTTTATATAAAGTCAGATAAACATCCCTTGCTAATTTTTCTTCTTCTCTCATATGAAGTAAGTCATTAATTTCAACTTTTGATAAACTCTCTTTAGGTAAACTTAATACATAATTTTCAATCGGCGTTTTTGCATAAGCACTACTTAATAAAACTCCTAAAACTAATGCGCTTAATAATTTTTTCATTTCTTTCTCCTTAATTTTTTCTAAAATTATAAAAGAGGAAGTTAAACAAAATGTAAACAGACTGCTACTTTTTTATCTATATTTCTAATTTCAAACTTTATTTTATATTCATCTGCTATTTTTTTAACAATATAAAGTCCAAGCCCAAAACCGCCCTCACTACTATTTTCTCTTACAAATTTTTTTGTAATGTTTTCAATATTTTTAATTTCACCAATATTTTTTGTACAAAATTTTCCTTTTTTAAGTTTAATCTCAATAGTTGAATTATTAGGAGCATATTTAATTGCATTTGAAAGTAAATTATCAATAATTCTAATTAAATCTTCTTCATCAAAAATTACTTCAAAACTTTCACAATCTTTTATAACTTTTAAGTTTTTATTTTCAATTTGAGTTTCAAAAACTAAAATCCTCCTAGAAACAAGCTCTTTTAAATCAATCTTTTTTAACTCTTTTTTCTTTTTATGATACAACCTTATATATTTTAAGTCTTCAAAAATTTTACTAAGTCTCATACTAGCATTTTCTATTCTTTTTATAGCTTTTTTATTTGGTTTTTCTTTAATCATCTCAATATTTGTAAGAATTATGCTAATAGGAGTATTCATTTCATGAGTTGAATCTCGTATAAAGTCTTCTAAACTATTTATAACCTCTTTCATAGGAGCTAAAAATACTCTTCCTAACCAAAAAGAAACAAAAGTTAAAAAAAATAAAAAGAAAATATTAAATATCAACAAATTTTTATATAAAATATTAAATTTTGTTTTATTAAGTGGTTTTTCAGCGATAACATCTATTATTCCCCATCTTTTAATCATTTCAAACCTGTAATAAATATATTTTCTTTTAATCCAAAACGTTTTATCAAAATATACTTTTTCAGGATTAAAATTCGAATATATTAATTTTTTATCTTTATATATTACAATTTTTAAATTTGTTGGAGAAGTAAATTTATAATTGATTATTTTTATAAACATTCCTCTGTTTTGTTCTAAAAAAACCTTTATTTCTGTTTCAATTGACTTAATTTCACTTTCAATAATATTTTTATAAGCTAATTTATAATAAAAAAACTCTCCTATACCTATCAAAAAAATTGTAGATACTAGATAAATTAGCAAAAACCTCCTTAAAGCCTTCTTTTCAGCCAACAAATTTATATCCCCTGCCACTTATTGTCTCAATACTATCTTTTCCTAAAACAAACCTTAAATTATTGATAAAAGTCCTTAATGATTTTTCATTTGGTTCATCTAATCCATACAGATATTCAAAAATTTCCTCCTTACTTACAACCCTGTTTCTGTTTTGTATAAAAAATTTTAAAAGCTCTGCAACTTTCGGTTTTAAATGAATAGTTTTATTATCTTTTTTCAATTCTAAATTATTCAAATCAAATTCAAATCCGTTTTTTAATCTTACTATATTTGAATCTCCATATACCCTTTTGATAATTGCATCAATTCTGTATTTGAGTTCTTTTAAGGAAAAAGGTTTTTTTATATAATCATCCCCGCCGCTTAAAAAACCTTCTTCAACATCTTTTTCACTATCAAGTGAAGTTAAAAAAATAACAGGTGTGTTTTTAAATTTCCTGATCTCTTTTACTGCACTAAATCCGTCCATTTTTGGAAGTTTTACATCAAAAATCATTAAATCATAATTATTTTCGTAAGCTTTTTTTAGAGCTTCTTCCCCGTCAAACACACTATCTATTTCATAAAAATTTTGCAGATATTCTTTTATAGTCTCATTTAAATCTATATCATCTTCCACTAACAATATTTTCATTTTCTCTTCCTTATTTCCCCCATACTCATAAACACACCTGCCAAAAACACTAAAAATCCACCTGTTATCTGATAAATATTAGGCACTTGGCCTAAAATAAGCCACGCAAGAATCATTGCAAAAAAAAGATCCGTAAATGCAATAATAGAAGCGGCCGAAAGTTTTATATAATTTAGGGAATCATACCAGAGAAAAAGTGCCAGTGCGGTATGGACAACTCCGGTAACGGCTGAAACGACAATTCCCTGAATTGTAATATGATAATTATTTATAAACAAAAACGGGAATGTTAAAAAAATGGAAATAAAAACCTGCCAGGCAGTAACATCCAAAGCTTTATGATATTTTGTGGCTATTTTGGAAAAAAAACCCAAAAATCCGTAAAAAACTCCTGAAAGCAAGGCAATAAAAACAAATTTATTTACTTCAATTTCGCCTTTTACACTGAAAATCACACCTAAAAGGGCAAAAAACATGGCAATTATCAAATTAATTGTTAGTTTTTCTTTTAAAAAAATTACAGATAAAATAATGGTAAATATAGGACCCGTATAATACATTACTATAACAGTTGAAACACTTATAAAATTTACCGCCCAGAATAGAAAAATCCAGTTAAAACTTAGCATAATTCCCGATAAAAAAATTGGCCAAAAAGGTCTTAATTTAAAAAATTCTTTAATTCCTGTTTTTTTAATAGCAAAATAGAGCAAAAAAGGAAAAGCAAAAACGACCCTAAAAAATACAAAAACCCCGCTTGGAAGATGTGAGAGAATAGACATTATCGGAGTGCTGCCCCATAAAAAGGCGGCACTAAACATTTCAATTATACCTCTTTTTTTCATTTTTTCAACTTTATTCCATATATCCCCCCATCGGTATAAGTTGAAAACAGTTTTGTAATTTCAACTTCAATATTTTTTTTTCTTACTTTATCCAAAAAATTATTAAGGTGTGTCAAATATATTTTCCTATCAATACACTCAACAAGTTCTTTAAAAGAACTTTTTAATGCAAGGCTTTTAGCCAGGTTAATTTCCCCAATGAGTGCAAGATATCTTTCAAAAATCAGTTCTTCCCTAAACGCTGTAAAATGCAAAATAATACTTCTATCCATCTCTTTTTGTGTATAAAAACTTGGTAAAAAATGATAAATCCCCTCAATTTTTTCAAAATTTATATTTTTTACTTCAAAAAAATTTAAATTTCTTTTTTTATATATAAAAATGCCGTTTTCATTTTTAATTACATTTTCCCCATCATATTTGTCATGTTTGGCAATAACTCTTATAACCTCAACTCCTGAATTAACTAAATTATTCAGTTCTTCATAAACATCCCTGTCAAATACATCAACAAAAACATCTTCACTAAAATACCTGCTTTTAGAATAATAAATAGTAATTATAAGCGTTGAAGCGCTTTTAGCACTGTATAAATGGGTACAATCGGCATCAAATTCAACAACATCTCCCTGGTTAATTTCTTTTGGATCATCCACTTTCCCTACTGTGATACTTCCGTTTAAAACAAAAATTTTTTCTTTTGTACCTGCAAAATGAGGTTTCGCAATGTAAGTTGCATTTTCTTTTAAATTCATTTTATAACTTTCAAATGAATCGTTTTTTTCAATTAGTGTAACGCTCACACCCTCTTCTTTTATTTCACCCTCGCCTACAAGCTCTCCAAAAGGAACACCTAAAATTTCGGCAATGGCCCAGATTGTTTTGATAGTCGGATTTGTTTTATTCTCTTCTATTTTAAAAAGTGTGGATTTTGCAATCCCGGCTCTTTTTGCAAGTTCGCTTAAATTTAATCCTTTGTTTTCTCTTAGAAACTTTATTTTCTCTCCAAGTGTCATATTAAGCCTTTTGTTTCTTTTAAGAATTATAACAAAATATTTGTTTCTTATTGACTAATACAAATAAAACAAATATAATTTTAAAAAAGATATTTAATGAATTTAATTCAAGGAATCGCCACCATTGTAATTACACTTCTTGGAAGCGGAGTGTTTATAGTCCCCGCAATAAGCGCAACTTACAGCGGATGGACAGCGTTAATTGCATGGTTTTTAACAGCGGTTATGATTTTACCTGTGGCGTTTGTATTCGGAAAATTTGGCAAAATGTATCCCAGTGCAGGAGGAAGCGCTACATTTGTTGGTACGGCTTTTGGTAAAAAATTTGAAAAGGCGACATCATTTTTATATCTTTCAATAATCCCTATAGGCCCACCTGTTGTAATAATTACCGCTGCATCATATCTTGCCGGTGCTTTTGGAAAAGAATATCTTGTTGATTTTATTATTCTGGCGGCAGTAATAATTTTGATATTAAACCTATTATCTCTTAATATATCATCAAATATAAATATTTTTATAACAATTACAATCACAAGTATTATTATCTGTTTTTTCATATATGCACTTTTTCAAAACTTCCACATCACAAATCACAAATTACATATTATTAAAACTCTCGGAATTGTGTTTTGGTGTTTTGTGGGTATAGAGGCACTGAGCCATATATCACATGAATTTAAAAATGAAAACGACTTTTTTAAAGCGGTTGTTACAGGAATAATAACCGTTGCTTTTTTGTATATGGCCGTAACTTTTTCGGTTTTGGTATTCAATGCATATGGAAACGAATCAAAAAATCTCCACTCACTTGTAATAATTGCATCAAAAGTAATGCCTTATACCGACAAATTAATGGCAATTATCGCTTTTAGCATATGCATAATGGCTCTTAATTTATATGTTGCGGCTCTTACACGCTTAGCAACCACCCTGAATATAGAATTTAAAAAAGCACTTTTTATTATTATGGGAATAATTTTAGTTGTAAGCATTTTAAAATTTAAAATCAATTTTAAAGTGGATTTGCTTATTACATATGCAAACGGGGTTTTTGTATTAATCTATTTTTTGGTATCACTTTCGGCTTTGAAAATTTTAAAAAACAAAATCTCTTTTTTTGCAGTTGTTTCAATGAGCTTAATTATCTTTGTAATAGGATTTGATATGTTTTATGCGACAGCTGTATTTTTAATATTTATAATTTTACAAAAAAGAGGTTTAAAAAACCTCGAAATTTGCGAGTAATTTATCTATTCTTTTTATCACTTTTTCTTTTCCAAGGACGCTTAACATTGCCGCAAGGTCAATTCCTTTGGTATCCCCCACCATTGCGATTCTAAGAGGCGGCATTAAAAATTTGGGTTTAATCTGTTTTAATTCCAAAAATTCATGCATGATATCATGCCATTCATTTGGCAGTTTTGGATTTTTATCTTCTAAAAAGACTACAAATCCATTTAAATTGGCCAAAACATCATCTTTTATAAATTTTTTAACCGCTTTTTCATTATATTCACCCGGAGCGTTTAGTATTTTTTCAATTTCTGTGGCCATTTCTTTTAGGGTTTTTACCCTCTCTTTCAATTCATCTATTAAAATCTCTTTTCTGTCATGATTTACAATGTCAACACCAAAATCGTCTCTTAATATAATTTCCAATCTTTCATTCGGCGAATTTTTAATATAATGGGAGTTTAACCACTCAAGCTTTTCTTTATTGAATCTGCTTGGGGCTTTATTAATGTCTTTCGGGTCAAACAGGTTTATCATTTCTTCCATGCTGAAAATTTCCTGATCCCCGTGAGACCATCCGAGGCGCACTAAAAAGTTAAGCAAAGCTTCCGGAAGAAAGCCTTCTTTCTTATATTCCATCACATCCACAGCACCGTCACGCTTACTCATTTTGCCGCCTTTTTCATTATGAATCATAGGCACATGGTAAAATTTCGGCATTTTCCATCCGAAAGCTTCATAAAGCAGCATCTGTTTGAATGTATTTCTTAAATGGTCATCCCCCCTTATAATATCCGTCAAACTCATTTCATGGTCGTCAATTACAACCACAAAATTATATGTAGGAGTTCCGTCACCCCTGGCAATTACAAAATCTTCAATTTCTTTTGCATCCACACACTGCATTCCCTTTACACCATCTTCAAAACAAATTTTTCCCTCAAGAGGCGTTTTAAATCTTATTACATAAGGCTTATCAAGTTCACCCTTAAAATCTCTGTATTTTCTTATGTCAATAGGGGGTTCCCCGCCTTTCATTTTGGCGTTTCTTATTATTTCAAGCTCTTCTTTTGTGAGGTAACATTTATATGCAAGACCTTTTTGCAGCAGTTCGTTTACAAATTCTTTATAAATATCAAACCTCTCACTTTGAAAAACCACTTCCCCGTCATAATTAAGCCCAGTCCACTCAAACGCTTTTATTATGGCTTCAACTGCTTCTTGTTTATTTCTTTTCCGGTCCGTATCTTCTATTCTTAGTCTGAATTTTCCGTTGTTTTTTCTGGCCCAAAGCCAGTTAAAAAGAGCAGTTCTAAGCCCGCCGATATGCAGATATCCTGTAGGGGAGGGAGCAAATCTTGTAATTACCATTATTTTCCTTTTTTTGTGAAATTATACCAACAATTAATAATGAAAAATTAAAAGTGAAAAGTTAAGAACAATATCTTAATATTTTAAATTTTTCATTTTTCACTTTTAACTATTAATTTATTCAATATTTTAACTCCTACCATCACAACAATAACTTCAATTACAGCCGCAACAACCAAAACATTATACCAATAATCATTTATTGTATGATTCTGATGTGCAAGAGCGGCAACAGCAATCATTAGAGTAAGAGGCATGGAAAGGCTTATACCAAACAATATACTTTTTAAATTCAAAATACGGAAAAAAACAGATGAAGCAAAAATTCTTATTAAAATCATTAAAAGCACGATATAAAAACTGTCAATCAACATTTTTGAAGAAAGAAGTTTTATATCAAGACTTGAACCCACATGCACAAAAAATATTGGAATCAAAAAACCGAATCCAAAAGGCGCCAATTTGTGCTCAAGCGATTTATTATGCTCAAAAAACGTTTTCAAAAACACCCCTACCACAAAAGCCCCCAAAACCACATCAATACCTATTTTATACAAAAGAACAATTACTATAAAAAAGAGGCTAATTGCAATTCTCACATCCTGATGATATTTATCAATTCCCGGCATCAGATAAAATTTAATCTCGGGAAACCACCAAAAAAGTGTTCTCATTATAAAAAACAAAACCGCAAGGGAAATTAAAACTGCCATTAATATAGAAATATTTACAAAAAATCTGTATGTAAAGCCAAATTCAAAATAACTGCTAAGAAGTGTCAAAACAATAATAGAAACAACCTCGGCAATTACCCCTACTTTCATTGCAAGTTCAAGCCACTCTTTTTTGCCGATTTCCTGTTGCAAAGAGAGTATAAGCCCAACCGAAACCAGAGGAAAAACAACAATAAATATTTTACTGAATCCTAAGAAAAAAACGCTCAATAAACTAAGCAGATACATTAATATCAAAAATAAAACAGCATAGATAAATATCTTTTTTTCAAGTTTAAACATCTCTTTTAAGTTTATTTCCATCCCGGCAAGCAGCATTAAATATAAAAAACCTGTTTCAGAAAGTAAGCTAAAAATTTCATTTTCCCCAATTAATCCTATAAAACTGAAAATTGCTCCCAAAATAATTTCAACCGCCAAAATGGGAAAACGAAATATAGAACTTATAAAAGGTGAAATAAGAATAATTACTGCTAATGATAAAATCAAAATAAACTCAGCATGCATTTGCTATCTCTATATTTTCTTTTTTTAATATTTCTATATCCCTGTCGGGTCTCTCGCCTTTTGTTGTCAGATAATCCCCGATAACTATAGAGTTAGCACCTGCTTTTATTCCTTCAATCCAAGTCTCTTTAAATACAATTTCCCGGCCTCCCGCCATCATTACAATAGAATTTGGAAATTCGCTCCTTATTTTTTTAATTATATTAACTGCAAATTCTTTTGTGTGGGTTGCTTTTAGAGGCAGTTTTGGATTTTCTATAAAAAAGTTTATCGGTATTCCTTCAGGATTAAGTTTTTTTAGTGAATTAATAAGACTTATTCTATCCTCTTCACTTTCTCCCATTCCAAAAATTCCTCCGCAGCAAAGTCCAAGACCCACTGATTTTATATTTTCACATGTTTTAAATCTTTCATCCCAGCTGTGGGTTGAACAGATTTTAGGATAATATTCCTGACTTGTTTCAAGATTGTGGTTATAAATTTTTACACCGCAGTTTTTAAGTTCCTTTAATGCAACTTTGCTTGCAATTCCGTTGCATGCAATAATAGTTATATCCACTTCTTTGAGTATTGCCTTACTTGCCCTGCCTACATATTCAAGTGTTTTGTCATCAAGACCTTTCCCGCTTGTAACAAGACAAAATCCGCTTGCCCGGTTTTTTTTTGCAAGTTTTGCCTCATAAACAATAGTTTTAATACTTTTTTCCCTGTATCTGTTTATATTAGCACCCCATTTGACACTCTGGATACAAAACCTGCAGTCTTCCCTGCACGCCCCACTTCTAATATTTGATATAGCACATAAATATACCTTATCCATAAACCTTCTTTTTTGATATAATTATACCACACGACTCGTTAGCTCAACTGGCAGAGCATCGGACTCTTAATCCGAGGGTTGTGGGTTCGATTCCCACACGGGTCATTTTAAACTGAAATTATTTCAATATCCGAGGAATAAAATCCTTTATCATTTGTCGCTATATAATCAGATTTTACTTTTTTAGCCAAAATATATTGAATGGTGTCTTCAAAGTCTTTAAATTTTTTATCTTCATTCATTAAATCAATGGCTTGTTTGGCTTCTTTATTACCAAAAGGTATAATCTTAACTAATTTTAAAAGATTTTCAATAGCTTGTAATGGATTTTGAGTTTTAGAAGTTATATAATAAATTGTGGTTAAAATATCGCAACTGGTATAAAAATAATCTTCTAAATGAGTTCTAAAAAAGTCAACTGCTGCATTATGTTTTGCTCTTTTTGGATCAATAAAATCAATAAGAATATTTGCATCAATGAATATCTTTTTCACTTTTAACCTTTTGAATGGCTTTTAATTCTTTTATCCCTGTATCAACCGGATTGTTCATAAAATACTCTAATGCTTCTTTTTTATTTTTAAGTCTTTCATCTTCTAACTTTTGAAGATATTCTTTTAAAGCCTCCCTGATAAAAAAACTTTTTGATTTTTTAGTCTGCTTTACTATTGTTTCAAGTTTATTCTCTAATTCTTTATCAAGCCTAATACTTAGCATTATTACTCCTTGTATTATTGTATTACATTATTATAGCATATTATTAATATAATATTTCACTTTGCTTAAAGCCCAATTTTATAAAAACTAAATAATCAGAACAATTATAACAGTAGATACACGGGTCACTTTTTAAAATAATATATTTTATTCTCCTGAAACAGTCTTTTCTTTGCCAAAAATTTTTTTTCCGCAAAAATTGCAAATATTAAAATAAAAATTAAAATCATCCATAAAATAATAGCTTTTATTCTATGCTCTTTTGCTTTTTTTTCTTCCCACCATTTTCTCGGTTTAACACCCTGAAACAAAAATGTCAAAACACCGGCAAGATTTAAACTTGCAAAGTTTGCCAAAAAAAGTAAAAAACTCCCTGTTGCATATAAAAAATATCCGTTAGATATTAATAATCCCGTGTTAACCAAAGGGGGAAGCAGGGAAATTGCAACCATAACACCCACAAGTCCCATCATTTGACCTGTGGTAAACGCCAATGTTCCGGCAACCCCTGAAACAAAAGCAATAATCAAATCAGGATAATTTACAGCTATTCTGCTTTTTATTTCAAAATTGTCAACATCAATATTTAGAAAACACCCTATTGCAACCGATAAAAGCAGAGCAATAAAACAGCCGATCAAAAAAGCCGCAATTCCTTTTTTTTCAAGTTCCAAATCTCCTAAAACCGTGGCAAACGAAACGGCAATATTCGGAGAGAGCAAAGGGGCTATCACCATGGCGCCGATTATAATTGCCCCGCTGTTTTTATAAAGCCCAAATGCTGCAATTATTGTTGAAAGAACAATCATTGTTATAAAAATATAATTTATTTCAATCGATGAAACAATGGCATTGTAAAGCTCCGGAATACTTACTCTTATATGTTTGGTTTTTGAAATTTCCTGCTGGGGGAGCGGAAGGGTTGTTTTTACATCCATGCTGACAATTCTAAATCTCTCGTCTTTTGAAAATTTTCTTGAAAGCTTATCAATCAGTTTTTCGGATAATATCGCATCTACCAAAATTTGAAAAATAATTTTATCTTCAACAATTTCTTCACGCCAAAAATCGACAATATTTTCTTTTGAAAGCAAGGTTTGTATATCTTCTTTTTTTTCTTTTGGTAAAACAGCTTCAATTAATCTTAATTCCATAATTTTTCTTTTTATTAATTATAGCATTAAAAAATAAATTCTTTTTTCTTTTCTTTCCATTCACCATCATCAATTTTTCTGTAATAAAGAGTTACTATGTATTTATTTTCTTCAATATCCAGACTCATACATGTAGAAAATCCGTGGTCTCTTGCACAAACTTCACCCGGATTAAGAATCAAATTTTTACCGTTATAGCTTATATCCACATCATGCGTGTGTCCGTAAACAATTATATCGGTATCCAAAGGAAACATATATTTTGGATAATGCATTAATTTCCATGTTTTGTTTGCAAGTTTAAAATAATAAGGTTCAGTTACAAGATTATACTTATCAATTACACTGTATAAATGGTGGTCGTTATTACCAAGAACAGCCACATATCTGATTTTCTTTTCTAAATATTCCAAAACTTCGACTCTAACAATATCTCCCGCATGAAGCATAAATTCTATATTTTTGCTCAAAAGCAAATCTATTGCTTTTTTGGCCCTTCCCGGTTTTTTATGTGTATCTGAAATAATACCTATTTTCAAATATCTTTCCTTGTTTTGCATTTTATACATTCAAGTACTTCTTTTCCCCTGTATGTACGCTTGGCCATTAAATATCCGCATTCCGGACATTTTTCATTGGTGGGACGATATTTGGAAATAAATTTGCATTTCGGATAATTGCTGCAACCGTAAAACTCGCCTCTACGGGATTTTCTTTTTATTATATCCCCGCCACATTCCGGGCATTTTACATCTTCAAGAATTTCAGGAGGGTTAAGCGGTTTTGTGTTTTTACATTTCGGATAATTGCTGCATGCCAAAAACTCCCCGTTTTTTCCTTTTTTAATAACCATGTCGGCCCCGCATTTGTCACATTTGACATCGGCTTTTTTTACTTTTTCTTCTTTCAATGGCCTTGTATATTTACATTTCGGGTAGCTGCTGCAGGCTATAAACTCTCCGAATCTCCCTTTTCTGATAACAAGAGGCGCCCCGCATAAAGGGCATGTCTCATCAATTGGTTTTGCAATTTTTTGTGAGGGGATTTCTTTATATCCTTTATCAATCATATCCATAAAAGGTTTGTAAAATTCTTTTAACACTTCCTGCCAGTCTTTTTTGTTTTCCGCAATTTTATCAAGCATTTCTTCCATATTCGCAGTAAAATTCGCATCCACTATATTTGGAAAATGTTTTTCAAGCGTTTCAATAACATTAAAGGCAATTTCTGTAGGATAAAGTTTTTTATCTTTTACCTCAACATAATTTCTGTTTTGAAGCAAAGTGACGGTCGGGGCGTAAGTGGAAGGCCTTCCGATTCCAAGAGATTCGAGTTTTTTAATAAGACTTGCCTCCGTGTATCTTTCAGGCGGTTTTGTAAAATGCTGGATTGCTTTTACATCATCCGGTTTTAATTTTTCGCCTTTTCTGAATTCAGGCAATAATTCATCTGCGCTCGGTTTTCCGTAAACTTTATAAAATCCGTCAAAAATCAGTTTTTTACCGCTTATTTTAAATTCGCCCAATTCATTGGAAATATAAATATTTTGGGTTTCATATTCGGCATCTTTCATCTGAGATGCCAAAAATCTGTTATAAATCAGAGTATATAATTTTAATTCATCTTTAGTTAAATAGTTTTTTAAATCCTCCGGGGTCAGTCTCACATCAACCGGTCTTATTGCTTCATGCGCCTCCTGTGCACCTGATGATTTTGTTTTGTATGTTTTAGCCTGGGCATAATTCTCACCTATATTTTCTTTTATAAATTTCACTGCCCCCTCCCGGGCTTCTTTTGCAATATTTAAACTGTCAGTTCTCATATAGGTGATAATACCGCTCTCGCCCACAGGGGTTTTAACACCTTCATAAAGTTTTTGCGCTATCTGCATTGTTCTTCTCGGGCCAAATCCCAGCTCGCTGCTTGCAACCTGCTGAAGAGTTGAAGTCATAAACGGAGCGGGTGATTTTACTTTTGTTTTTTTCTTTTCTATTTTAGAAACCGTATATTCAAGAGGCTTAAGCTCTTTTACTACTTTTTCCGCTTCATCTTTTGTTTTTATATCAAATTTATCAAGTTTTTTGCCGTTATATTTAATTAAACTGCCGGCCTTGTTTTTAAAAACGGCTTCTATACTCCAGTATTCCTGAGGAACAAACGCTTTGATTTCCCTTTCCCTGTCCACTATAAGTTTAAGCGCAGAACTTTGAACCCTGCCGGCGCTTAAACCTTTTTGAATTTTTTTATTAAGTAAAGGTGAAAGTTTATAACCCACAATTCGATCAAGAAGTCTTCTTGCCTGCTGGGCGTTTACTCTGTTAATATCAAGCTTTTTCGGTGTTTTTAACGCATTTTTTATAGCGGTTTTTGTAATTTCATGAAACACAATTCTAGGAAGTTCTTCCGGATTTTTGCCTATTACGTTTGCTATGTGAAACCCTATCGCCTCACCTTCTCTGTCTTCATCGGTAGCTATATAGATATTTTCTGATTTTTTTGCAAGTTCTTTCAGTTTTTTTGCAATATCCTGATGGTCTTTGGTAACGCGATACTGAGGAAAGAATTTATCATCTTCTATTTTTATACCAAATGAAGTTTTGGGCAAATCCCTTATATGCCCTTTACTCGCAACAACTTCATAATTTTTACCTAAAAAATTTTTAATTGTTTTTGCTTTTGCGGGAGATTCCACTATTATCAAATTCTTACTCAATACAGGCCTTTTTTAGCCGCAATTATATTTATGAAAAGAAAAAAAGTCAAATTAACTGTTTGAATTTAAAGAAAAAAATCCCACGGTAACAAAAATCCAGCCTATTAATATAATTATAAAACCAACAACTATTATTGTTAAAAAACTTCCGATAAAAATAAGATTTCCACCCGTTGAAAACATTTTTTCATTTGTTATTTTGCTTAAAGAATTAAAACATTTTTTAAAAAACAGCGAACTAACTATGCCCAAAATATATAACACAATTCCAATAATTGAGACAAAAACCAAAACGGAAGTCATTTCATCGGAAGAATTGTCGCTTCCGGCCATTATTGCAATAATAAAACCGAGTATCAAAAATAAAAACAGAAAAGAATTTACAAAATAAAGCACTGTTGCTATTATAAAATTTTTAAAAGCTTTTTCATCTTTTTTAAATTCGGAAAGCTGCTTGATTGCAATAGCCATCAGTATAAACCCGACCACACTCGCAAGCAAAGAAATAGCCGCCCCTATATGTGGAATGGGTGAAAAAAATCCGGCTATCAGCAGCAATACTCCCCCGCTGCCTCCAAATGTTTTAATATTTTCTTTTATTTTTTTATCCGGAGTTTCCAACAGATAAATTTTTAGTGCTTTTTCTTCATTTACTTCAAAATCCACAGTATCGTTTTTTTGCGGAGGGGTCTGTTCCTTCCACTCTTTTATTTCAAATTCGTATCTTTTGCCGTCATCTCCGCTTATTACACCTTTCCCCTCCTGAAGATTAAAATCTAACACTTTTCCTTTCATTTACTAAAACCAGCATCGTTTATTTTTAACATAAATTTCTTCAAAATCTTTATCGGATTTAAATATATATATTAATGATTCAATAAATGCGATTACCGCAATTACAAAAGAGGGAATTCCCGCTAAAAAAATACCCACAAGAAAAACAACCAGCATTATTATGCCTTCTTTATTGCATCCCAAATAAAACTTATGTATTCCAAAACCTCCTAAAAAGAAAGCCAACAAAAATGCGACTATTTTACTTTTTTCACCTGATGAAGGAGAATTTTCCAAATCATAATAAATTCCTACAGCCCTGCCTTCTTCATTTACTTCAAAATCCACAGTATCGTTTTTTTGCGGAGGGGTCTGTTCCTTCCACTCTTTTATTTCAAATTCATATCGTTTGCCGTCATCCCCGCTTATTACACCTTTTCCCTCCTGAAGATTAAAATCTAACACTTTTCCTTTCATCTCTTTCTCCTTTAATTTTTTATGACTTAAATTATATTAATTATTTATTAAAAAATCAACTGAGCCTATCCCTGAAATCCTCGTAATGAAATTCACGGGATACAAAAAACTCTCCATTTTTTCTTTTTATTATAATTGAAGGAAGTCTTACCCCGTTAAATGCGGTGTTTTTCACATAAGTATAAATCGCCATATCTTCAAAAATAACCCGTTCACCCACTTTAAGAGGCTCATCAAAACTGTAATCCCCTATAACATCACCGGCTAAGCATGTAACTCCCCCGAACCTGTAAGTATATTTTTTCTCACCCGGTTTTCCCGCACCTCTGACTTCCGGGCGGTATGGCATCGCTAAGACATCTGGCATATGGGCTTCCGCCGACGTGTCAAGAATTGCTATTTTCATTCCGTTGTCAATTATATCAAGCACCTCTGTTTCAAGATATCCTGCATTTAACCCAACAGCTTCGCCCGGTTCGAGATAAACATCTTTGATATTAGGATAACGGTTTTTAAATTCCTTAATTAATTTTATTAAATTTTCAACATTATATTCTTTTCTTGTAATATGATGACCCCCACCGAAATTTACCCATTCCATATCTTTAATGTATTCACCGAAATTGTTCTCAAACCCTTCAAGAGTTTTCTCCAAAGCAGTGTCTAACTGCTCGCAGAGAGCATGAAAATGCAGACCGCTTATATTTTTTAATTTATTTGCTTTAAAATTTTCCTTTGTAATTCCAAGACGGCTAAAAAGGGCACAAGGGTCGTAAAGCGCCACAGGGGCGCTTGAAACACCGGGATTTATCCTAAGCCCTATTAAAGCTTTATCCTTAACCCTGTTTTCAAATCTTTCAAGCTGATTAAATGAATTAAAAACAACTGTATGGGAAATATCGGCTATTTCATCTATTTCATCTTCTTTATATGCTGGTGAGTAGGTATGAACTTCCCAGGGTTTCATATTCCCAAGCTTTGCTTCCCAAAGACCGCTCGCGGTAGCTCCGCTTAAATATTTTTCCAATAAATCAAATGTAGACCATGCGGCATATCCTTTAAGAGCCACAAGTATTTTACAATTTGCCTGTTTTTGTACATATTCAAGTATTTTTAAATTGTTTTCTAATTTTTCTTCTTCTATTATATAAGCCGGAGTTTTTATCATTTAAATCCTTTTTAATAAAATTTAATAATTTTAACTTCGCTTCCCGCTTTTAATTCATAAAGCCCCTCATCAAGCCACATCAGGGCCTTTGTTGTTATAAGATTGGTCAAAATGGCACTGCTGCCGCTTTTTTTACCTCTAACATCTACAACATATTTACCGTTTTCAAAAGATAAATTCACAGCAACAAACTGTGTTTTTTTAAAAACCTTTTTAAAATCATCCCTTAGAGTCGCGCTTAAAAACTCAACAGATTTTTTATTTTCAAAACTGTCGGCAATAGGCGCCACATACAAAAGAAACGTAACAAACGAACTGTATGGAAATCCCGGAAGCGAAACTATATATTTACTGCCGGCCCTTGCCACCATAATCCACTGGCCGGGCTTTATATTGACCCCGTGAAACAAAACATCAAATTCACCCGTAACTTCTTTTACAAAATCAAAATCCCCCACACTGACACCCCCCGTGGTAACAACAATATCACTTGAATCAAGCGCATTTAAAATTTTTTCTTTTATTTCATTTTTTTTATCCCCAGCAATTCCCAAATTATGAGAATCATACCCCAAACTTCGTGCAAGAGCATTCAGGGTATAATTATTGGAGCTTCTGATTTGCCCGAGCCTTACTTCATCATTAATATCTGCAATTTCCTCCCCGGTGGCAATAATTGAAACAACAGGTTTTCTTACCACATATACGCTGCTTATTCCAAGACTTGCCAAAACGCCAATTTCTCCGGCTTTAATTACTGTTCCTTTTTTTATTAAAACTTCACCTTTTCTAAAATCTTCTCCTATAGGTCTAACCGAATATCCTTTTTCTACTTTTTCTTTTACTATTAATTTATCTCCCTTGACCTCAACATTTTCAATAGGCACTAACGTATCGCTACCTTCCGGCATAAAAGAACCTGTAAATGTTTTAACGGCTTCACCGTTACTTATTTTATTAAATTCAAAACTTCCGGCAGGGTTTCGTCCTATTATTTTTATTTCTTTTTCTATATCCTCATATCTGATTGCATACCCGTCCATAGAGGCGGTCGGCATATAAGGATTGTCATATTTTGCGGCAATATCTTCGGCTAAAATTCTATTCAGGGCATTATCCAAAAAAACTTTTTCAGAATCTTTAGTTTTTGGCAAATTCTCTTTTAAAATTTTTTGTGATTCTTCAAAACTTATATGTGCCATTTATTCTCCTTAACTTTAAACTTTTCATTTTTAACTTTTAACTATCTAAGTATCCCAGCCTGTGGCAGTGGTTTTGCCCTATCGCTTGCAAAAATTCTTTTACCGTTAATTAAATCGTATTTCCAAATAGGTGCGTTTGCTTTAAAATCTTCTACAAATTCTTCTAAATATTTAAAACCCTCGCGCCTGTGTTTTGTAAAAACCGCACACAAAAAGCTTGTTTCCCCTACCATAACATCACCAAAACTGTGGGCCATCATTATTTTCGCATCTTCTAGATTATTCCATTTTTTAAACCACTGATTCAGCATAGGAAGATATAAATCAAAACTAAGCCCATCAATCCCTTTATCGGGTCTGACTATGCCGATAAACGGAATCATTGCGCCAAAACCTTCCAATTTAAAATTCTCATACCATCTCTCAACCGTTTCAATTACGGGAACACCGCCGTTAAAAACCTCGACCATTATATTCCTTTCATTTTTCACTTTACTTAATTTTGCATTCTCCACTCACTACTCACCACTCACTATTTCACCCACCGCAAACAGGAGGTAAAATAGATATTTTATCTCCGTCTTTTAATTCTATTTCAAGCGTATTAATCAATTTATCATTTAAGGCTACAGCCGAATTTTCAAGCCATTTTTTTAAATTTTCGTCTTTATTCAAAATTTCTCTTAATTCTTTTAAACTCTTAACTTCCACTTCTATGGCTTTTTTGTTAATTGGTCCTAAAAATTCTACTTTTACCATTTGATTCCTTTATGTTAAAATTCCAAAAAAAGGTCAATATGAAAATCGGTCATATCAATTATTTAAATCTTTTACCATTTTACCAATTTTTGAAAAAAAAGAATATCCCTATAATAAAAGGTGTACCTTCAAAGATAAATAAATTATATAAAAAAAGAATTATTGATGCGGCTTTTATATCTTCAGTCAAAGCAAAAAACGAACAATGTTTTAATGCAGGTATTGCTGTAAAAAGAAAAGTAAAAACCGTACTTTTGTGTCCTGGTGAAGGGTTTGATACAGAAAGCGATACATCCAATATGTTAAAAAATATTTTAAATTTAAAAGGGCAGGTTGTAATAGGGGATAAAGCATTCAGGCAGAAAAACTGTATCGATTTGGCAGAAGTATGGCATAAAAAATATAAACTGCCTTTTGTATTTGCCTGCTTTTGTGCAAACAAAAACCATAAAAAATACGAAAAACTGATAAACGAATTTTTAAGAAAAAAACAAAAAGTGCCTTTTCTTACACTTAAAAAATATGCTACAAGACTTGGAATTTCCACAAAAGAGGCAAAAGATTATTTAGACAATATTATTTATTATCCTCTCGGATGGAGGGAGAAAAAAGCCCTTAAACTGTTTTGGAGAAAATCAGATGAATATTTACGAAATAGAAAAATTACCAGAAATTGACAACGAACTATTTAAAACTTTATTAAAACACAAAAACATTGAAATTAAAAAAATTATCTCAAACACTCTAAAAACTCCCCAGACTTTTATTCAAAAAGAGGATGAATTTGTGGTTTTACTAAAAGGATGTGCCAAAATAGAAATAAACGGAGTTGTTAAAAAGCTAAAAAGTGGAGATACTTTATTTATTCCTGCAAATACACCGCATACTCTTTTAAAAACCAAAAAAATTGCCATCTGGCTTGCTATTCATATATATAATACTTTTAAATAACGAAAAAGTAAAAATATTACAGCGTTGCGGAATTTAACGAAAATTTTGCGTTAAAAAATTGCATTTAACCCGTAAGGGCTGCGTAGCTGTTTGCAATTTTTAGCAAAATTTGAATGGTGCGTTAGCAAAATGAAGCATTGAACTGTAATATTTTTATCTTTGTAGTTTTTTACTAACTATTAGTTTTTAAGTTTTTCAATAGCCTCGCTTAAATCGCTAAGAGGTTGTAATTCTCCATTTTCCACTATATACCACTCTCTTTTGTCAAATTTGCCCCCGTTTTCAAGCCTGCATTCAATTACATCGTCTTCATTAAGCTCAACATCCCACGAAGTTTTGTAATATTTTTTCTTTTTACACCATTCTTTCCCGTTATCGTTAAAAAATTCCCTCTCAACCCGCTCATCCGCCATATAAAGTTTTGCAATGTAAGCCGGACCGTGTTTTAAAGGGTTAAAACATTTGGGAGTTTTAAAAGAAAACCAATTTGTTTTTCTTTTTTTAATCTCAGCTTTTACATCTTCTAAAAGTTCTTTTAGCTCATCTAATGATAATTTGCTCAGGTTCATTAAAATACTCTTTACTTATACAGTGAACACTTCCATGCTGTCTGATTAACACATTTGCATTTATCGGAACAATTTCCCTGTCCGGAAAAATTTCGCAAAACAAATCATAAACATATTTGTCTTTTTCATCCTCATAAACAGGAAGCAAAACCGCATTGTTTATTATTAAAAAATTGGCATACGTTGCAGGAAGCCTTTCACCTTCATATATTTTAGGGGAAGGCAGAGGCAGAGGGATTAAATTAAACTTTGTTTTTTTAAGCTCTTTTTCCATTTTCTTAAGTTCATTATAGTGAATATCATTTTTATCTTCACATAAAGAGTAAACTATTGTATCTTTATTTATAAATCTTGCAAGTGTATCAACATGAGAATCTGTATCATCCCCTTCCAAAGATCCGTGATTTAGCCAAATAACTTCTTTTACAAAAAGTTCACTTTTTAAAAATTCCTCAATTTCTTCTTTACTCATTGGATAATTTCTATTTTCCTCTAAAAGACACTGAGATGTTGTAAGTAAAACTTCCCCGTTTGTATCAATACTTCCGCCTTCAAGCACGAAATTATAGCTTTTATGTAACTTAAAAATTTTTCTATTAATTACATTATCCAAATTGCTTGGAAATTTAAGCCCCCAGCCGTTAAATTTAAAATCAAGCAGCTTAACTTCATTATCAATTTTTACGCTGATAGCGCCAAAATCCCTGGCCCATGTATCATTGTTTTTAATTTTTTTAAAAATAAAATTTTTATGCTTTAAATGCTTTATGGTATTTTCATCTTCATAGCAGATCAAAACTTTTTGATGTCTCGCTATGGCATACGCAATTTCGCTAAAAGTCTCTATTGCTTCATTTAAACAACAGGCCCAGTCTGTATTTTTATGTGGAAAAACAAGCTGGATAAAGCTTTGTTTTTCCCATTCAGGCAACAGATAATTCATAGTTTTTTATTTTCTTTTGGAAGTTGATTTTTTTGAGATTTATTTAAAACTTTAATATTAAAGGGGCTATATGTCGGCAAATTCAAATCTTTTTCTATTTTTTCCACGGCACTGTTTATTTTTTCCTTATTTTTGTCTGAAAAGATATAAAAATTTACATGTCCCACTTTTAATTTATCATGTGAGAGATATTTACCCACAAGATAAACTTCAGAATCAGAAACACTGTTTTTAACGGCGGATGAAATTTTATCTATATATTTTTCAGCATCTTTTAACAAATCTTCTCTTTCTTTAAGTTTTACATCAACAGTTTCTTTAAGCCTCACGTCTGTAAAAAACCTGTAAGCGACCTCAAACAAAAAAGTAAGCACCAACACTACAAAGGATGAAGCAAGGGAATTAGGATTTGTTTTTAAATTATAAGATATTAAAGTAATGATAGAAACTAAACAAAGTAAAAATCCAGCCAACGGTATAAAAGGATTAGAATCTGTGTATTTTGAAAGTTTAAAATTGGCAAGATTAACAAAAGAAAATATCATCAAAAATCCCAGACTTCCTGCAATTGAAATATTTTCCAGATTAAATGTAAGTGCAAAAACAATGGTAAGAACAGCTAAGATTAAAAGACCCTCGGTTCCGTGTTTCCAGATATTTTTAGTTAAATTTTTTGGAAGTTCCCCAAATTTGGCTATCAGATAACTGACCCTGGCACTCCCGTATAATGTGGCGTTAATAGCGGAAGAAGTGGATAGAAGTGCGGCAATTCCTATTAATATAAATCCCGCTTTTCCCAAAAAAGGTTTGGCCGCCACAGCCAAGACATAATCCTGGTATTTTTGAACATCTTCGTAAGATACATTTGCAACCGTTACAATACTGACTAAAACGTAAATAAAAATAGTTGTAGACACAGCTGCGTAAAAGGCTTTTGGAAGTGTTTTTTCAGGATCTTCCACATCCTGGGCTGTATTTGCGATAAGTTCAAACCCCTCATAAGCTAAAAATATTATAAGACCGCCTGTCATTAAATTTAATAAACTCTCCCAATGAGAAGGCGAAAGTTTACTAAAATCCCCTGTAAAAAATCCCAACACAGAAAATATAAGAAGTATTCCAACTTTTACAAAAACCATTACATCTTCGGCTTTCCCGCTCACATATGCACCAAAAAAATTAATTATGGTAAAAAATGAAATTACTATAACTATAAATATTTTTTTGGCCAAATCCATTTCACCGCCTAAAAACAAAGCAGATGCATAACTGCCAAAAGCATAAGAATAAAGTGCAAGCATTATTATATAAGAAGCAAGTAAAAGAGTATTTAAATAACCTGTAAACAGATTATTTTTAAAAGCCCTCACCAAGAATTCAACCGTTCCGCCTTCTGATGGGTATCTGACAGAAAGCTTGGCATATGAATAAGAAGTTATAAGGGCTATAATGCCCGCAAAAATAAATGAAATTGGAGCCCCGCCTTTTGCCAAAAGGATTGTAAGTCCCAAAACGGCAAAAATACCGCCTCCTATCATACCGCCGATACCTATGGAATAGGCTTCCCAAAATCCTATTTTTTTCATGCAATATATCCTATATGAATCAAATAAAGTAAAGCCAATCCAAAAATAATCCTATAAACTCCAAAAGGTATAAGCGTATATTTTTCAACAAATTTTAAAAACCATTTAACGGCAATATAGGCCGAAACAAAACTTACAATAAATCCAACGGCTAAAATAAGGCCGTTTTGGTCTTTGAAATTGTGGATATTTTTTACAAACTCATACCCGCTTGCCGCAAACATTGTCGGAATTGCAAGCAAAAAACTAAAATCAGCAGCCGTTTTTCTTGTAAGTCCCCCAAGCATTCCGCCTACGATGGTAGCACCGCTTCTACTGGTGCCAGGAATTAAGGCAAAAACTTGAAAAACACCTATTATAAATGCCTGTTTGAAATTTATTTTTTCAACCTCATTTATTTTATTTTCTTCATTATACAGTTTTTCAACTATAAAAAAGACAATCCCGCCTATTATAAACATCCAGGCGGCAGTTGTGACAGTAAAAAGCTCTTTTATCTGATGCCTGAGTATAAATCCGACAACGGCAAGAGGCAAAAATGCCAAAATTACCTTTTTCCAAAGTTCAAATTCTTTAAAATTGATTTTATTAAGATATATCATTACAATAGCCAATGTAGCACCAAGCTGAATGATAACCTCAAAAGCCACATTGCTAACAGTCTGTTTTAAACCAAGAAGAGTGGAAACTATAATCATATGAGCAGTAGAAGAAATTGGTAAAAATTCTGTAATCCCCTCTACTATCCCTAACACAACACTATCAATTATATTCATTAATTCTCCTTATTTCATAATGCACAACTCACAACTCACTACTCACCACTCACTATATATTCCTTGGGTCTGCAATTTTTCCTGCGATTGCACTTGCCGCCGCTACCGCTGAATTGCTAAGATACACTTCACTTTCCCTGCTTCCCATTCTTCCTCGGAAATTTCTGTTTGTAGTGGCAACAGCCCTTTCTCCGTCTCCCAAAATCCCCATATATCCGCCAAGACAAGCTCCGCAGGTAGGATTGGCGACAACAGCGCCCGCATCTATTAACGTATCGAGAATTCCTTCATGCTCAGCCTGTTTGTAAATTCTCTGGGTTGCAGGAGTTACTATTAACCTAACTCTTTTATGAACTTTTTTTCCTTTTAGAATGTTTGCCGCAGTTCTAAGGTCGCTTAAAGTTCCGTTTGTACAGCTTCCTATATATACCTGGTCAATTTCAATATCATCTTTTACCGCCTTACTTATCGGTTTTCCATTACTCGGCAGGAATGGATAGGCAACAAGCGGTTCAAGTTTGCTAACATCTATTTCAATTATTTTTGAATATTTAGCATCAAGGTCTGAGTAGTGGATTTTCGGCTCAGACCTCAATGGATTAAATTTTTTTACTTCTTCTAAAAAAGCCTCAGTTATTTTATCATAAGCAATAATTCCGTTTTTTGCCCCGGCTTCTATTGCCATATTACACAAACTCATCCTGTCATCCATCGGCAATTCTTCTATTACTTCGCCTGTAAATTCAAGAGCTTTATATAACGCCCCGGCAACTCCTATTCTTCTGATTAACTCAAGTATCAAATCTTTTCCATAAACGTGCTCGCCTCTTTTGCCGGTAAATACCACTTTTATGCTTTCTGGTATTTTAAACCAGCTTTTTCCGGTAATCATACAAAAGGCAATATCAGTACTTCCCATTCCTGTAGAAAAAGCCCCAAGCGCCCCGTGAGTACAGGTATGAGAATCAGCTCCGATTATTATGTCTCCTGGAATTACAAGTCCTTTTTCAGGTAATAATCTGTGTTCAATTCCCATATCTTTTTCATCAAAAAAGTTTTTTAAATTATGCTCATACGCAAAATCCCTGTTTATTTTTGCCTGATTTGCACTTGCTATGTCTTTTGGGGGAATGAAATGGTCCAAAACTATTGCAAAATTATCCGGTTTTGCCAGTTTTTTAGCCCCGCTTTCTTTAAAAGCTTTAATTGAAATTGGGGTGGTAATATCGTTTCCTATTGTCATATCAACATCACACATTATAATTTCACCAGGTTTAACAACTCTACCTAAATGCTGAGCAAATATTTTTTCAGTAATTGTCATAGGCATAAAAATCCTTTTTTTATTGGAATTATATCAATTTGCTATAATAATAACAAAAAGGCTTTTTATGGCAAAAATATTTATTTTTATTGGAGTGATTTTTATAGTTATAGGCCTTATTTTATATTTTTTTAAAGATTTTCCGCTGTTTCATCTGCCGGGTGATATTGTAATTCAAAAAGAAAATTTTAGTTTTTATTTTCCTATAACTTCTTCAATTATTATTTCAATTGTTTTAAGTGCTGTTTTTTATATCATATCAAGGTTTATGCATTGAGACTGTTTATTGCAACACCTGTTAATCTGCCGGTTTATCAGACTATTAAAAACGATTTTAAAGATGTGATTGATGGCAAATGGGTGGAAGGTTGGAATTTACATTTAACTCATAAATTTATAGGGGAAGACGAACCGGAGAAATATAAAATTAAATTGAAAATGCAAAATGGAAAATGGAAAATTAATGGGATAAATCTATTAAAAAATAAAATTTTATATTTGCAAGTTGAAGGAAATGATTCAATAAACAGAGAAATAAATAAAAAATTTAATCTAAAAAACGATAAACCCTTTTTAGCTCACATTACACTTTGCAGAATTAAAAACATAAAAGATAAAGATAAATTAAAAGAAAAAATACAAAAATGGCAACATATTAATTTTGAATTTCCGCTTGAAGTATACCTTTACAAATCAACTTTAACAAAAAAAGGCCCTATATATGAAAAAATTTACAAATACTAAAGCGGTAGCTCTTAAATATAAAGCTTATGAGCAAAACGCTCCAAAAGTTATTGCAAAAGGAAAAGGCGAAATTGCACAAAAAATCATTCAAAAAGCCAAAGAATTTGATGTGCCTCTTTTTCAAAATGAAGAACTTGCCGATATGCTTTTAAATATTGAAGTAGGAGAGGAAATACCTCCAAAAATGTATGAAGCTGTCGTGGAAGTTTTTATATGGCTTTATAAACTTGAAGAAAGGGCACAGCTTAGTAAATAAAAAAGTTCCAAGTGCCGAGTAAACAAGTTCCAAGTGGCCAAGTTTTAAGTGAAAGACACTGACTAAATAATGAAAAAGTAAAAATATGACAGCGTAGCGGAATTTAGCGAAAATTTTGCGTTTAAAAAATTGCACCGAACCCTTAGGGCCTGCGTAGCTGTTTGCAATTTTTAGCAAAATTTGAGCGGTGCGTTAGCAAAATGAAGCTCTGAAGCTGTCATATTTTTATCTTTGTAGTTATCCTTGTATATTTTACCATTTAGTCAGTACCTAAGTGAAAAGTTAAAAATAAGCTTTGCTCATCTGGCTGATAAAAAAGCGGCCACGATGAAAAGTGTAGAATTTTGGTAAAATAATAAAAAAGGAGGGGAAATGGAAGATTTAAAAATTTTATCAAAAATTGCAAGACTTTCAATTTTAGAAGAATTTGAAGGCAAAAAATTAATTGATAGAGACGAATGGTTAAAAAAATATCCTTTTTTGGCTGAAAAAAGAGCCTGTTTTGTAACTTTAAAAAAGAAAAATCTGCCAAGAGGCTCTAACCTTAGAGGGTGTATAGGTTCAATTTTACCATACAGACCTTTAATAGATGATGTAATTGAAAATGCAAAATCAGCAGCTTTTGGCGACCCAAGATTTGAACCATTAAGAGAGGAAGAATTCGATGAGATTGAAATAGAAGTAAGCGTACTTACTATCCCGGAAAAACTTGAATATGAAGATGTAAACGATTTAAGAAATAAAATCAGACCGGGCGTTGACGGAGTAATTTTACAGCTTGCAAACAATCAGGCGACATTCCTGCCAAGCGTATGGGAAGAGCTTCCAAATTTTGATCTGTTTTTTGCACATCTTTGCTTAAAAGCGGGACTTCCGGGAGACTGTTTACAATACCATCCGGTAATTTATACCTATCAGGCAATAGAAGTTAAAGAGGATTAATTTTTCTTCTTTTTTGCAGACAGAAGATAAAACACAAAAATAATAGAAAATTTTTTTAAAAATCAAAAATTAGATTTGTTATATAGTTTTACAACTAAAAAAGAGATAATTATTGCCAAAATCAGCCTGATAGAAATCAATATCCATATGCTTGCCCCAAAAATGGCAAAAAGGGCGGTATCTTCAATAACCGAATGACATATCATTAAAAAAGTTCCGATAAACAGTATATCTTTTTTTGAGAGTTTTTCTTTTTCTTTAATCAATATTCCTGCCCCGTAAGTTATTCCGAGAATCAAACCTGTTACAATTGAAAAATGTGAACTTATATTTTTATCTTTAAAAAATTTAGCTTTTATAAAATCCATAAAGATTATGATAACTGAGATTAAAACAATAATTTTTAATGCAAGTATTGAAGCATTATAAACAGAATGCAAAAGCATATCAAAAAAACTGTTATAGTGGCTTATTTCAATATTTTTTGAAACTGCCCCCCCGCTGAAATTAAAATTAAACAGTTTAAAAATATAAACAGCCAAGGTCGCAACGCTTATTCTTAAAACTGTAGAATACAAAACAGAAATACCAAGTTTTTTCATTATTGCATTTTCCACAGGCAAAGCATGCGCTATTCCCATAAAAAGCCCAAGGGCAGTCCATTCGTATGGGTTAAGATTTAAAGGTGCGGCAAATGCAATCCCGGCATAAATATTAAAAAGCATCCCAGCAGCCAAACTCAAAGCAAGCTTATCATCGAAGCCCAAAATAAACGTAAAAGGTTTAAACAAAAAAGACATATGTTCTAAAACATGAAAATAGATTAAAACATCAGCCAAAATATAAAAAGGAATAACAAGTTTTATTATAACTAAAGCTGTTTTTATTATACTTCCCACCTGTTTTTACCGTTTCTTTTTGCTATATACAGTTTTTCATCCGCCCGTTTTATCGTATCAAACAAATTGTTGTCAGTTTCGTAATTTAATTCGCTTATTCCAATGGAAACGCTGACACTTATCTCTTTTTCGTCATTTATTTTTATTTTTTCCTCTTCTATGGCTTTTCTTAATTTTTCAGCGATTTTTATAGCTTCTTTTAATTTTACATCTTCTAAAATAATTACAAACTCTTCCCCTCCGTAACGTATAAAAATATCATCTTTTCTTAAAATCCCTCTTACAATTTCTCCTATTTCACTTAAAACCATATCTCCTACATCATGTCCGTATGTATCGTTTACTTTTTTAAAATCGTCTATATCAAACATTAATACTGAAACCTGTTTTTTTAAAGTTTTGTATTTCAAAAATAATTCATGTTCTTTTTCTTCCAAAAATCTTCTGTTGAATGCACCGGTTAAAACATCAATATAAGCTTTATTGTAATATTCTTCGTTTTTTGAGCGTAAAATATTTATAAATGCTTTTATTTCCTTTGCAGCGTCTATTATAGCTTTTTGATGAGCGTTAATTTCATTTTTTACCTCAAAAGTTTTAGGAAGTTTGTCAAACTCCTGATTTTTTAACAACTTTACATAAATATCTGTTTTATTAAGCTCTTTTATAACATAATTTAACATTCTAAAATAAAAAAACCATCCCATAAGCAGTATTAATACAAATATAAAAACATAACCTAAAATATGTACAACAATATCTTTAAACATTATTTCATTTCTATCGGCTAAAATTATTTTTCCCAGTTCGTTTCCAAAATAATCTTTTAAATCAATTTTGGTAATAAAATATCTATTCTTTTCTATTTTATCCCCCAACAGTCTATATTTATTTTCAATTAAAGGGCATTTTTTATAACTTTTATAAAATTTCGGCATTAAAGAAAATTTAAGCAGTTTGTCATTTAAAAGAATAGATATTTTTTTAACCCCCAAAAGTTTAAATCTGTTTATTAAAAAATCTATATTTTGAGCGAAAGAAACGCTGCCAACAATTTTTGAATCAACCTCTATTGGAAAGACGGCCCTAAATCCCGGATATTTTGCACAAATATAATAAAATACATCAGGTTTTTTTGCAGTTTCTATATTTAAAATATCAAGTCTTTTTTTTGAGACATCAAACATTTTTGTATTGTCGTTTGGAAAATCCAAAAAATTAACAGCGGGATATTTAAAAAAATGAAGTTCCTCAATAAGATTTTTTTTATGCATAATATTAAAAAGCGACAAAAATTCATTATAAATTAAATTAGGATTATTTTCTTTATATGCTTTTTTAACCAAAGGAGAATTGGCAAAATATTTGGCAATTGAAAACAAATAGTCTCTGTTTTCTTTTATTATTAGATTATATTCTTTTATCCTTTTTTGATGAATTCCCTCATTCATTTTGGCTTTTGCATAATTTATAGAATCAAAAACAATAAAAAAAAGCAGTATTATACTTGTAAGAAAAACAAAAGAAGAGAAAATAAAAAAATATTTTTTCACTAATCCGCTTTAAGTATCGCCCCGTTAGCAGCGTTTGTAACAAGGGCACGGTATTCCCTTAACCATTTTCCTGGCACCTCTTTTTTAATAGGGGTAAATTCTTTTTTTCTTTTTTCAATTTCTTCATCGCTTAATTTTACATTTATAGAAAAATTATCGGCATCAATTTCTATAATATCCCCGTCTTTCAAAAGTCCAATCATTCCGCCCTCGGCCGCTTCAGGACTTACATGCCCGACGCTTAATCCTCTTGTGGCACCTGAAAATCTCCCATCAGTTATAAGGGCAACTTTGTCTCCAAGCCCCATACCCATAATTAAACTGGTAGGTGCCAGCATTTCCTGCATTCCAGGTCCGCCTTTTGGTCCTTCGTATCTGATTACGACAACATCTCCTTCTTTTACTTTTCCACCTGTAATTCCGTCAATTGCCTCCTGTTGGGAATTAAAGCATACCGCACGACCAGTAAATTTTCTACTTCCGACAATTCCGGCTGTTTTAATAACACATCCTTCTTCAGCCAAATTACCGAATAAAACGGCAAGCCCGCCCACTTTACTAAACGGTTTTTCAACAGGTTTAATTATAGAATAATCAAGCACTTTAGCATCTTTAATTCTATCGGCAACACTTCCGCCTTCAATTACAGGATTATCAGTGTAAAGTATTACATCGCTTCTTTTTGAAATTTCTTTCATAACCGCACTGATCCCGCCGGCTTTATTAATATCTTCCATATGAACTGTCTGAAGTGAAGGGGAAATTTTTGCAATATGGCTTACATGTCTTGCAATTTCATTAATTTTAGCCAAATCAAAATCAACCCCGGCTTCTTTTGCAATAGCCATCATATGTAAAACCGTATTTGTACTTCCACCCATCGCCATATCCACAACAAACGCATTATGAACCGCTTTTTCATTGATAATATTTTTTATTCTATACTGTTCATAAAGTTTTTCGTCTTTTGCAATTTCGCAGATTCTTCTGGCCGCAAGTCTTAGAAGCTCTTCCCTCTCAGATGTAAGCGCAGGAACGGTTCCATTTCCTTTAAGGGCAAGTCCCATAGCTTCTATTAATGTATTCATAGAGTTGGCTGTAAACATACCAGAACAGCTTCCTCCCCCCGGACATGCATTACATTCTAATTCGTATAAAGTATTCTCATCAATTTCACCTTTTTCAAATTTACCAAGACCTTCAAATACTGTAGCAAGGTCAATCGGAGTTCCGTCTTTCATATGTCCAGCTCTCATAGGTCCGCCTGTCACTACAATAGTAGGCACATTTACCCTGAGTGCCCCCATAACCATTCCCGGAGTTATTTTATCACAGTTTGGAATACAGATAAGCGCATCAAATTTATGAGCATTCATCATGGTTTCTACTGAATTTGCAATAAGCTCACGGCTTGGCAGAGAATAAAGCATACCGTCGTGCCCCATTGCAATACCGTCGTCTACACCGATTGTATTAAATTCAAAAGGCACACATCCGTTTTTTCTAATTTCATCTTTTACAATTTCCGCATATTTATTTAAAAAAAAGTGCCCTGGAACTACTTCTATAAAAGAGTTTGCAACGGCAATAAAAGGTTTTTCAAAATCTTCATCTTTAAGTCCTGTAGCTCTGAATAAACTTCTGTGAGGAGCTCTGTGCCATCCTTTTTTTACTTCATCACTTCTCATTTTATGTCCTTTTTTTCCTTGTATTTTAACACTTTAAGCTAAAAAATGCAAAAAATATAAATTTAAGAAACTTTTATAATATTTCTTTCTTTTACCATTAAAATTTCATCCGCTTTTGCAATTGTTTCAGCCCTGTGGGCAATAATAATTGATGTTCTTTGTTTTAAAAAATTTTCTATATTTTTAAAAACCCTGTCTTCTGTGTCTATATCAAGGGCTGAGGTGGATTCATCCAAAATTACAACTTCGGGTTTAAAAAGAATTGCCCTTGCTATTGCAACCCTCTGCCTTTCCCCGCCGCTCAGTTTCACTCCGTTTTTACCTATAAACGTATCCAGTCCTTTTGGAAGTTTATTTACTACATTTAAAAGCTCTGCTTTTTTTAGGGCTTCTTTGATTTCATCATCGCTAAAATTTTCACCCAGAGTCAAATTAAATCTTAATGTGTCATTAAAAAGTTTAGTTTCCTGCAAGATTAAGGCCACATGTTTTCTTATTTCATTTAAACCTATCTCTTTATAACTTACACTGTTATATAAAATATCTCCCTTATCAGCCACCAAAAGTCCTGAAATAATTTTTGCAAATGTAGTTTTCCCGCCTCCGCTTGCACCAATTAATGCCGTAATCTTAAAAGGATTTATTTTCACGTTCACATTTTCCAAAATCTGAATCTCTTTATATTTAAAATATAAATTTTTTGTTTCAATAGTAACTTCTTTACTAAAAGGGTTCTTTTGATGCTCATAAACAGGCTCTTTTTTAAGTTCAAACAATTTATTTATCCTCTCAAGTGCCGCTTTTGCACTGAAAAAAGAGTACTGAATATTTATAATTTCCTGAATAGGGCTCATCATAAACCACAGATAACTGAAAACCGCTATCATCATACCGATACTTAAATCATCATATGCAACCGCCAAAATTCCGGCAGCCCTGAATATTTCATATCCCACCAAAAACATTAAAAAACTCATTTTGTTAAAAGCTTCGCTTTTGTAGCTGAACTCAAATGCTTTTTTCTTCATCTCCCCCGCCAGTAAAAACAGTCTTTTAAAGAAAAAATTTTCTTTATTGTATGCTTTTATCTGGTCAAACAGTTCCAGAGTTTCTATTAAAGTTTCCTGAAACACAGAAATTGTTTTATTTTGGGAAAGTTTATATTTTTTAACTTTTCTGGCCAGTTTTCCTGAAAAAACAACAACAAAAGGATTAAGCAAAAGTATAAAAAGCCCAAGTTTTAAATTAATACTTAGTAAAACTACAGCGACTCCAATCAGCGTCAAAAATGAAATTACAAATTTCGAAACCGATTTTATTAAAAAATCCTCCAGAGTATTTACATCGCTTATAAGTCTGCTTGCAATATCCCCCGTTTTTAAATTTTCATATTCATTAAGGGAAATTCTTTTTAAATGCTCAATTACCCTCAACCTTATTTTATAAGTTATATCTTTTGTTATTTTTTCAAAAAAAAATGCCTGGGCTATATTCAAAAACATAAAAGAGCCCCTTAATATCAGCACCGCAAACAAAGTTATCATCACATAACAAAACGGATTGCAATTCCCGAAACGGTTAATAAAATCTATCCACCAGCCACCTTTATGGAGTAATACCTCATCAATTAAAAGAGGCATTAAAAGTGGTATAGGAATGGAGATAAGTGTAGCCAAAAGTGCTATAATTTGAGCAGTAATAAATTCTTTTTTATATTTTTGAATTTCTTTTAATATTTTTTTAAATGTAAGCAAACCAAGCCTTTTTTAAGGAATTATAATGAATTTTTTTGATAATTTTAATAAACCTCATATTATAGGTGCCCACAGAGGATTAAGCGCTTTGTATCCGGAAAATACGTTAAATGCGTTCAAAGCAGCTAAAAACAACGCCGATTTTATAGAATTTGACGTTACATTTACAAAAGACAATCAAATAGTTGTAATACATGATGACACAATTGACAGAACCACAAACGGCAAAGGGGAAGTTTGCAAATTTACACTGAAAGAATTAAAAAATTTTACAATATATCCTGATGAAAAAATACCAACACTTAAAGAAACGTTAGAATTGTGCAAAGAAATGAATATGCCTGTAAATATTGAACTGAAAAAAGTATTTAAAAATGAACCTGTCTTTTTGGAAAAAGTATTAAAATCTATAAAAAAATTTGAATTTGAAAATAAAGTGTTAATTTCAAGTTTTGAACACAAATATTTAAGATTTTTTAAACAAAACAATATTTCCACCGCAGCACTTTTTGACAAGCCTTTTTCAATGGAATACTTAAAAACATTAAACATAGATTCAATTCATATTTCAAAAAAACTGGTCACAAAAAAATTTTTAGAAAAATTAAAAAAATACAGAGTTTTAGTATATACAATGAATTCTAAGAATGAAGCCAATAAACTGTTTTCAATGGGAGTTTACGGAATTTTCAGTGATTATGGATATTTGGTGGAGACAACGGGACTCGAACCCGTGACCCCTACGCTGCCAGCGTAGTGCTCTACCAACTGAGCCATGTCCCCTTCTAAAAATTAAAAGTATAAAATGGAAAGTTTAATTATTTTTATTTTTTAACTTTTCACTCTCTATTAGAGAGAGGATTTCTTTTTCGTAATTATACAATAAATATCTCGCTTTTTTAAACTTTTCTGATAAATTAATATCAAATAATTTAAAAATCTCTTCTAAAACCCTTGCACTCTCCTGGCTTCTTTTTAAATTGGAAATAATTATCTCTTTTAAGTCTTTACGGGTTAGTTCATCTTTTGTGGATTTTTTTAAAATATCCTCTGCTGAGTCTCTGTATTTTATATATTTTTCATAATCAGGAATTTTAATATGTCTAAGTTCTTTTAGTTTAAAAGCAAGGGGAGAAGAAAATTCATATCTTAAAATATCCTCAACCACCCTTATACCCTCTTTAAACCTGTTTATATTTGCATCAATGCTTCTATACAAATTATTCTTCATTATTTAAAAATCCCAAAATCTGAAGAAGAGATATAAACAAGTTTAGAAAATCAAGATAAAGCGCAACGGCAGCCTCTATTTCATTGCTTACATTTCCCCTTATTATATTTTGAGTGTCAAATAAAATAAACATACTAAACAAAACCGCCCCTACACTTGCAATTATTAATTGAAGCATAGGCAGATGTAAGAAAATATTGGCAATACTTGCTACTATTAAAACAATTAATGTAATAAAAAGCATTTTCCCCATAGTGGTAAAATCTTTTTTTGTATTCATTGCAAAAACAGTTAAAGCACCGAAAGCAACAGCAGTTAAACCAAACGCCTCTCCAATTACATAGCCCATATTTCTTGCTATAAAAACAGCCAAACTCGGGGCTAATGTAAACCCTGTCATAAAAGTAAACGCAAAAAGTAAAACCAAATTAAGCGGTGTCTTGTTTTTCGCCGCCAATAATCCAAAAAGCAAAACAAATTCCAAAATTACAGAACCCCAATATGTAAATGTAAGCCCTCCGCTTATCGGGTTTATCATATTAGATACAAAACCCATTCCTACATATGCACCAACGGCCCCGGCAATTAAACTTCCGGCTAAAAGTTGATATGTTTTTTTAACAAAAACATTAATATCTTCTGTTGCATGATTTGTTTCATTTGTGATAGTTTTATTAAAAAGCCCTTGTTTAAAATCACTTGAACTAAATTTCATTTTACCTCCTCAGTTTTATTTTATAAGATTTTATTATATATTGATGAATTTAGTATGAATTTGGAGGTTTTATATTAAAATCGAAATATTTACTCTCAAAACCGTCAGGAATTTTTGAATACTGAATTCTTGCTGCCCTAATGTTATTGGCTTCCTGCCATAAAAGTCCAAGTCCGTATCTTGCTTCTGAATATGTCGGGTTTTTTAATTTTGCAAGTTCCATTAAAGCTACTGCATTTGCATGATGATTGGCACCTATTCCCGCAACTGCAGCCTGGTATAATGTAAAAGGATCATCTACATTTTTGTTATTGATTAAATCATTGTAAATAACATAAGATTCTTCAAAATGTTTGGTATATAGATTTGCAAAAGCAAGTCTTTTTAAAAGAGGTATAACATCAAAATTTTCTATTTTAGCTTTTTTTTCTAAATCAAACCTTACCTTGTTTAAAAGTCCGGAAATTTTGGCAAATTCAAAATACCAGTCTCTCACAACTTTAGCACCGTAATAAAAATCATTCATATCCCAGTTTTTTTCCAGAAACAGACTCTGAAAATTAAGAGCTAATTTTTTAACACTTAAATTTTTATTCTCAGCATAAAAATAGAGTAAATTTGCAATAATATCCCTGTTAAACATACTTTTTAATTTTAATGCTTCATCAAGATAATTTTCATTTAAAACAGCTTTACCGGCAAGTTTTGCCAAAATCCACAGAGGATTTGGCTTTTCGTTTTTTTCCAAAAATGCGGCTATGCCCACGGTATTATTGTTTATTAAAGAAATAAGCCCATATTCCAAAACATTTTTGCCGTTTAAATCCTCTTTTAGAGAAGCAAGTAAATTAGAATCGTCTCTGCCTGTTTTTCTAACTGCCATAAGTGCATAAATACCGCTTAGCATATCACCTGGATTCAAATGATAGGCCCTTAAAAAATGAAAATAGGCTTGTTTGTAATCCCCAAGCTGCGCATAAGTCAAAGCAAGATTATAATGCAGAATATAAGAAGTGTCCCTTTTTTTTATAAGTGTCTGAAATTTTTTATTCGCCAGATAAATATGCCCGTTTAGAGCTAATTTTATTGCTTTTGAAATTTCCAAATTCAGCCCTGAATAAACAGCGCTTTTTGAAAGATATGAATTTGATTCTTCAATCGCCCCAATAGGTATCCCGGCAATTCCCTTTTTTAAATATGCAATAGTCTGGTTCAGGCTGTAAACCTTAAACGGGGCAAAATAAAAAAACAAATCGTAATAATCACTTTTTTTAGCTAAAAAACTGTTTTTAAACTCTTTTTGTGCCACTTTCACGTCAAACAAACTTGGTTTTAAATTTATTCGGATAGGATAAACATTGTTTTCATCGAAATTTTTAAAGAGTATTGAAGCTTCTTTAAATTCTGAAAGTTTTAAATCCACCAAAGCCAAGGCAAATTTGGCCTTTTTTTTATCTGAAATGGACAAATAATGTTTTGCCAAAGAATATTCACCTATTTCCGCCAAATCAAGACCTTTATAAAAAGGGGCCCTCTGAATATCCTGAGCTTTTATAAAATTATTATTATATTCGTAAATTGCGCTTAAAAGCCTTTGAGAATCTTCTCTGTAAGGAGTGTTCATTTTAAGAGCGGGAATCGCTTCTTGCTCATATCCCATATAATACATCACAAGGGCATAATAATAAGGATAACTTTTTGATTTGGCAATTTCAGGTAAAGTAATATATGCCAAATTTATATAATAATCAAAAAGTTTTTTATTTTTAAGCTTCAATGCACATACAGCAGCATTTATAGCACTCACAACCCTATTTTCTTTATTGTTTATCGCTTTTTGAAAAAATTTTAAAGCTTTATTAAATTTACCCTCTTTCATTTTAATCACACCGAGATTGTAATTTGAAAGAGACTGGGAAAAAGAAGAAACTTTATTCAATAATTCCAGGGCTTTTTTTTTCTGCCCGTTTTTATAAAGAATTGCGGCTTTTTTAATTATTGTTTTAAGGGTGTCTTTTTGTATATGCTTTTTTTCAAGTTTTTTGGCAATTTCTGTAATTTCTTTATTTTCGACATTATTTTCTTTTTTCTTTTTTATTACTGCGAAAGCCAAAGCCAAAAGCAGTATTAATGCAATTAACAGAAGAATAATGATAATTAAAAAATATTTCTTTTTTTTCTTATTGTCTTCTTCAATGATTATTACATTTTCTTCTTCCGCCACTTATTACCTTTAAATGTTAAGTTTTGAATGTTAGATGTTGAATTTTAATTATTGCATTCATAATTCATCATTCAACATTCATAATTTTATAAATATCTTCTTAACGCTTCAGGAATTTCAATTGTTCCATCTTTTCTTTGATAATTTTCCATAATAGCTACAAGTGTCCTGCCGACTGCTAAAGAGCTTCCATTAAGTGTATGGACAAGGCGGTTTTTTTTACCGTCTTTAAATCTTATTTTTCCGCGTCTGGCTTGAAAATCCCTGGTATTGGAAACAGAACTTATTTCCCTGTATCTGTTTTGAGACGGAATCCATACTTCCAAATCAATTGTTTTCGCCGCACTGAATCCCAAATCCCCTGTGCAGAGCATTACCTGCCTGTAAGGCAAATTTAATTTCTCAAGGGCCCTGCTTGCACATTCAACCATTTCCTCAAACATTTTATCGCTCTCTTCCGGACGGGTAATGGCAACGAGTTCCACCTTGTCAAACTGATGCTGACGGATAATTCCTTTTGTATCTTTCCCGTAACTTCCGGCTTCTTTTCTAAAACACGGTGTATATGCCGTAAGTTTTACTGGTTTGCTTAAATCATCAATTATTTCATCTCTGAAAAGATTAGTTAAAGGCACTTCGGCCGTAGGTATTAAATAAAGCTCTTCCCCCTCTATTTTAAATAGATCCTCTTCAAATTTTGGAAGCTGACCCGTGGCCGTCATAGTCTCCCTGTTTACAATAAAAGGAACATAAACTTCTTCGAATCCGTATTCCCTGTTGTGGTTTAAAAAGAAATTAATCAAAGCCCTCTCAAGTCTTGCCGCATCGCTCTTTAACACAGTAAAACGGCTTTTTGCAAGTTTCACGCCCTTTTTAAAATCCAGCCAGTTTAGCTTTTCTCCAAGTTCGTCATGGGGCTTTATTTCAAAATCAAACTCTGGAATTTTGCCCCATCTTTTTATTTCCACATTATCATTTTCGTCTTTTCCTACAGGAACATCATCATCCGGAATATTGGGAATATTTAATGCTTTATTTTCCAATTCAGTCTCTATCTGTTTGGATTTTGTATTTAATTTTTCTATTTCTTCTTTTAATGCGGCCACTTCTTTTTTTAAATTCTCAGCTTCTTCTTTTTTACCCTCTTTTACAAGATTTCCAATCTGCTTTGAAAGCATGTTTCTTTTTTCAAATAATTTATCAAGCCTGGTTTTTAATTCTTTCTTTTTGGAAAAAAGTTGTTTAATTTCTTTTAATAGATTTTCGTTAATTCCCTTTAATTTAAGTTTTTTAGTAATATTTTCAAAATCCCTATCAAGTAATTTTAAATTTAGCATTAAATTCCTTTGTCATTAAAATGTTATTTTGGTATAATTTAGAGAATTTTAACATAAAAGGAGGATAAATGAAAAAAGTAATCGCTCTCGGACTCAGTGCATTAGTTGCTTCGACATTATTTGCAAAAGAAATCAAAGTAGGTATTCTTCAACCTTTAACAGGACCTATTGCATCATTTGGACAAAAAACTCTTGACGGTATTAAACTTATCCATTCAAAATATGCAACACTCCCAAACGGAGATACCATTAAATTAGTTATTGTAGATAACCAATTTGACAAAGTTCAAACTGTTAACGGTTATAAAAGACTTGCCAGCGGAGAAAAAGTTGTAGCAATTGAAGGACCTCTTGCTTCATCCATGGCTCTTGCAGTTAAAAGATTTGCGGGGGCCACTAAAACTCCGACTGTAACACAAATTGCCACAAACCCAAGGGTTACAAAAGGGAGCAAATATCTTACACGTGCGTGTTTTACAGATGATTTCCAAGGAACTGTTGCGGCGAAATACGCCCTTGAACACGGTCTTAAAAATGCAGTAATTCTATTCGATATGAAACAGGATTATTCAGTAGGCCTTGCAAAAGCATTTGAAAAAGCTTATAAAAAAGGCGGAGGAAAAGTCCTTAAAAAACTGTTTATAAACACAGGAGACAAAGACTTTAACGCACAAGTTGCCCAGATTAAAAGATTAAATCCAGCGTTTATTTATACACCAATTTATGCACCTGAAGAAGGTTTATTTTTAAGACAACTCAGAGCCGCCGGAGTAAAAGCACCTGTAATGGGCGGAGACGGGATTGCAGACCCAGGACTACTTACAAAACTTGCTGGAAAAGCGGCAAACGGCGTAATGTATACTGACCATTTTGACGCAGCAAAAGCTCCGACTCCGTTATCAAAAGAATTTATTAAAGATTTTAAAGCTAAATACGGAAGGCTTCCAAGTGCGTTTGCTGCAACAGGGGCTGACGGATACTTATTGATTTATAACGGAATTAAACAATGTGACACAAAAGCAAATACAAAAAATAACCTTCAATTTAAACAATGTGTAAACAATGCAATAAGGCATACTAAAAACCTCGAAGCTGTAACAGGAAATCTTACAATCGACCCAAAAACTGGAAATCCAGTTAACAAACCTGCCGTTGTAGAACAAATTGTAAACGGTAAAACAGTATTTAAAGAATTAGTACAGCCTTAATTAATTTTCTCCCCTTTGGGGATTAACAGTTAAAAAGTGCTTTATAAGCATTTTTTAACTGTTATATAAGGAAATAAATGAAAATAGATTATTCTAAGCCCATAGAAATAATGCCGGATATATACTGGGTAGGTTATTTGATACCAAACGATCCGTTTCAGTGCCAGACAGAATGCGGTTTGTATTTGATGGGAGATTATGAAAGCGATTTAAAAATATTAAATAAAGCAGATGAATTAATTAAAAAAATCTTTCACAATTTATTAACACAGTATGATTTAAATCTTATATTAAAAAGCTTTCTGTTTTATTTAAAACAAAACATACCCTCAATAGAGGAAATTGAAATCTGCGGTATTAACCCTGTCAAAAAAAATGAAGTATGCTTTAAAAAAGTAAATGACGCTTATGGGCACATAACGGGTGATTGTATTTTAAAATCATTGGCAAAAGAAATGGAAAAAAATTTTAGACAAAGTGATTATGCTTTCAGATACGGAGGGGAAGAATTTTTAATTATAATGCCTTTTACAAAACAAAAAGACGCCTGTATAAAAATGGAAAAATTCAGAGAATTTATTGAAAATAAAAGTTTTTGCAAAAAAAATATAAAAATTACAATAAGCGGCGGGGTTGTTGAGTATAATTCCAACTATAAAATTAAGGATTTTATTGACAAAACAGATAAAAAATTATATATTGCAAAAAATTGCGGAAGAAATAAAATAATCTGTTAAAGGAAAAAAATGAGTTTAAGTTTTATATTGCAGCAAATAATAAACGGATTTTCACTCGGAAGTATGTATGCCCTGATTGCAATAGGATATACATTAGTTTACGGAGTTTTAAGACTTATCAATTTTGCTCACGGTGACATTATGATGGTAGGAGCTTTTATGGCTTTTATTTTTTTCAAAATTATGGGGCTTAATTTTTATGTGGCCGTAACTTTATCTATTATAGTAACTGCTATTGTCGGAATATTGACATATGTCAGTGCATATAAACCCCTTCTTGATAAGAATGCTCCTAAAATTTCACTCTTAATTACAGCGATTGGTATTTCTTTTTTCCTGGAATCCCTTTTTAATGTTATAGCAAATCAATATTTGGGAGGAACGTATCAGGCATTTTATTTTCCAAAATGGTTTTCTACAATATTACATATAAAATCATTAACAATTCCCGTGCTTACTTTAATTATTCCTATAATAACATTAATTTTATTATTGGTTGTTTTATATATTCTTTATAAAACAAAAATAGGTATCGCCATAAGAGCTTTGGCTTTTGATATAAATACGGTTAAATTAATGGGTGCAGATTCAAACAAAATAATCGCTTTTGTATTTGCGCTTGGCTCTGCCCTTGCGGCAATAGGGGGAATTTCTTATGCAATGGCTTATCCGAGTATTGATCCTTATATGGGAATGCTTGTCGGTCTTAAAGCATTTGCCGCTGCGGTTGTTGGAGGAATCGGAAGCGTAACAGGTGCGGTAATAGGAGGCTTTATTTTAGGTTTTGCCGAAGTTGCAATTCCCGGTTTTTTCCCGGAACTCGGAGGATGGAAAGACGCATTTGCATTTATTTTCTTAATTTTTGTTTTATTATTTAAACCTACAGGTATTATGGGAATTGATTTTGAAAGACAAAGATTTTAGAAATGGAAAGTATAAAATTAAAAATTAAAAATGGAGTGAGAAAATGAATAATTTATCTCTTGGTAAATATTTTACTTTAATTGCCATAGTTACAGCTGTTTTTATCGGATTTTTATATATTTCTCCAAAAATATTCAGTGATTACACCACCACTGTTTTGGGAAATGTTTATATATTTATAATTTTAGCCGTCAGCTATAATTTAATAAACGGGGTTGCCGGCCAGTTTTCATTGGAACCGAACGGTTTTGTGGCAATCGGTGCATATGTTACGGCTCTTCTTATGTTGAGCCCCGATGTTAAAGCGGATATGTATATGATAGCCGATCCGCTTCCTTTAATAAAAGATATTTATCTTCCAAATCCGTTTTTTACGTTATTAATCAGCGGTATAGTTTCTTCTCTTATAGCCCTTACCCTTGCATTTCCCGTTTTTAGGGTAAGAGGGGATTATTTGGCAATTGTAACATTAGGATTTGGATTTATTATAAGAATATTCTTAATTAACAACCCTTCCATTTCAAACGGTTCAATGGGGCTCGATTCTATCCCCGGATTTGCAAGTTATTTTTGGATAGGAATAGTTTGTTTAATTACTGTTATTTTAGTGTATAATATCGTTTATTCCAAACACGGCCGTGCTATGAAAGCTGTTAGAGACGATGAAGATGCGGCACTTGCAATGGGAGTTAATACATTTAAAACAAAAACGCAGGCTTTTATGACAAGTGCATTTTTTGAAGGGGTCGGAGGCGGGCTTTTAGCAAGCTCAATCGGTTCAATCAGTCCCGACCAATTTACATTTATGCTTACATTCCAGCTGCTAATTATAATTGTTTTAGGCGGACTCGGAAGTATGAGCGGAAGTATTATTGGTACATTTTTACTCATTGGCGGCATGGAAGTTTTAAGACCTCTTGATGACGCTAACTGGAGTATTGGTGCAATTCATGGAATTCCAGGTCTTAGAATGGTTGTATTTAGTTTAATTTTACTTTTAATTATGCTTTTTGCAAGACGTGGTATTATGGGAAATAAGGAAATCTGGGATTATATTAAAATAAGGAGAAATAAATGAGTGATATTTTGAAAATTGGTAAATATGAATTTACAAGTAGACTTATAGTTGGAAGCGGGAAATACCCGGACTTTAAAACAACAAGGGACGCTACACTTGCAAGTGGTGCCGAAATGATAACCGTAGCGGTCAGAAGGGTTAACATTCTTGATTCTAATGAAGAAAATCTAATGGATTATTTCAAAGATACCGATGTAAAAATTCTGCCAAATTCTGCAGGCTGCACAAAAGCCGATGAGGCAATAACTCTTTTCAGACTGGTAAAAGAAGCCATCGGAATCGATTTGATTAAATTGGAAATAATAGGAGATACGGCAAAAACACTCTATCCTGATGTTATGGAAACACTTAAGGCATGCGAAACATTGGCAAAAGAAGATTTTACCATTATGGCATATACTAATGACGACCCAATTATGGCCAAAAGACTTGAAAACTCAGGAGCAGCAGCCATAATGCCTCTTGCCGCACCCATAGGAAGTGGCCTTGGTATTCAAAACAGATATAATGTGGTATTTATTAAAGATGCTGTAAATGTGCCTGTAATTGTGGATGCTGGGATAGGAACTGCAAGCGATGCGGCAGTTGCAATGGAACTTGGAGCCGACGGAGTATTGACAAATACTGCCATAGCCAAGGCTTCTAATCCTATTGCAATGGCAGAAGCTATGAAACATGCGGTAATGGCAGGTAGAATGGCTTACAAGGCAGGTAGAATTCCTAAAAAACCTTATGCAACAGCTTCTTCACCACTTGAAGGACTTATAGAATTTTGAAACTTCTCAAATTAATCTTTATGTTTTTTTTTCTTTTTTTCTTTCTTTATATAGCAGCATGTATTTATTTATACCTGATTCAGGATAAAAAAATTTTTAATAAAAAATGGGCAAAACCCTACGTTCCAAAAATAGCTAAAAAAATATATTTTAAAACAAGCGATGGAGTTAAACTTGAAGGAGCAATGACAAAAAATGGGGAAAATCTCCCTTTAGTTCTATATTTCAGCGGTAATGCAAACAATGCAATTGAATTTTTAGATAAAACCGCCCCAAAAATAAAAAATTTTAACTTTTTAGGTTTTAATTATCCAGGATATGCAGGCAGCGTTGGAAAGCCGTGTGAAAAATGCATTGAAAAATACGCCCTTGAAATATTCGATAAATATAAACCGGATATTTTAATAGGCAGAAGTTTAGGAAGCGCAGTTGCGGGTTATGTAGCCGGCAAAAGAAAGGTTAAAAAAGTTTTATTAATTACACCTTTTAGTTCTATTGGATGTATAGCAAAAATGGAATACCCCTTTTTTCCTGTGTCTTTCCTTTTAAAATACAAATTTAATGAAGCAAAATTTATTTCAAACGCAAATATGCCTGTTAGTATTATTGCTTTAAAAGATGATGATAAAATTCCACAAAAATGTTTAAATAGTCTTATTAAAAAGATTAAAAATCTTAAAAATATTTATTATCTTGATAAGGTAAAACACGGGAATGTATATAACTATCCCAATATTGAAAATATTATTTACAAAGCTTTATCACAATAATAATTCACTGCTTTAAAAAACTCATTTTCCAAAAATTAATTTTTGGAGGAGCTTTTTTAAATTTAAAAAATTTTTTGAGATCGTTTGCCAAAGCTTTATAATAAACATAATGATGAGAATTATAAAAATGAGCATTTTTATTTTCAAAATCACTGCGTAAATTTTCAAAATAAACACGGGGATCACCGTAATATACTACTAAGTGCTTAGAAATTGACATTTCAAGAAAATCTTTTGAATTGCTTAGTGTACGAGTTAAAGAACGTATGGGCTGTTTCAATGAAAGAGGAAAACGGCAATAGTTATAATCGGCATTAGCTCCAGGAACCATATGATAAGCCACAAGGTCTGTTTTTAAAGAGGCATCGGATTCAAAAATTTTTTTGGCTTTTTCAAATGAATCCAGAGGCATTGAAGGTAATTTAAATTTTTCATAAATGTTTGACTCTCCGTAACCTCCGGCCTGAAGAATCCTATCAACAACATCGGCACAGTTAAATTTTGTTTTATCCCATTTTATAATTCCCTGTTTAAAATCATTTTCAATACGATAAATTTCTGCTATCATAGCTGTTAAATTCTGTGCGGGAACACCGGCTACACGAAGGCCTATTGTCTCCCTTCCGTAAGCCATACCATATGTGTTGGTATGTATTTGTGAAGGAGACGGCGGCTTTACCCCATAAAGATAATCCGCAAGACTTAAATGTTGTAAAAAATTGGAATCAACAGAAGGGTTTGCAATATAATTTGCACTGTAAACAGTTTTATCTATGCGAATAGCAATGTGTCCGAATGGATTTTCCCAAATAATTCGCTGCGGAGAATGGGAAGTAGCATATGATAAAAGCAATTCAACTTCAGCCGGAGAATTGGCATCAAGCTGTGATAAAGCATCATTGACATTAATAACCGGCTTGCCATTTTCAGCACCAAAATCCCCCGGTAAAGAACATGAAATAAAATTATCATTAAGCGCAAACCTGACAATATGCTCAATTTTAAAATTTTCTTTAAATTTTTTCTGCGCTCTGCAGATAGCTTCTTTCTCCGCAGGGTTAAACAAAAATGTCTGCAGCAGTTCGGCAGCCTGATTTGTATTGGAGGCAAGCTTGGCAACTCCAAGCCTGGCAAAAAAAGAAGCGTTTTCCCTTTCATGCCCGCTGAGTATATTTAAAAGAATAGTAGGAACGCCTATAGAAAATGCTTCCACAGGTGTTAACCCTCCGGCTTTAGTTATTAAAACATCGGCTATATTCATTAAAGAGAGCAAATCATCATGCGTTAATAAAGAAAAAATTTTCAGTTTTACATTATCCGGCAGATTTTTTTTTAACGTTTTAAGCAAAAACTGCTGTTTTTTATTTTTTCCGCAAACAGCGACAATTTGCAGCGCTCCTTTATAATGTGCCACAATATCTTTAACCAAAGCGGCATAATTTCCAACCCCTTCTTTTCCGGAAGTTATTAATACTATTGGTATATCCTCTGCCAAATTATATTTGTCTAAAATTGTTTTTTGATCTTTATGCTCATATTCAGGCACATATACGGGCATACCAGTTGTAATAATTTTTTCAGAAGGAACACCTGCCGAAAGCCACATTTTATACAGTTTCCTGTGTGCAAGAAACGTCTGATCTATCCGTTTGGAAATTCTTGGAAAATAACCTTGAAAAAAATCAGTGTGAAGCCATCCTATTTTAATGTTTTTTAATTTACCTTTTTCTCTTAAGTTACCAAGAACCTGTGCCGCTCCGTAATGCGTGGATAAAATTACATCCGGTTGTTGGGATTGTATAAATTCAAAAACCTTTTCATCGGGATAATCATTTGGCAATAAAGCAAGTGAAGGAACACTGTTACCTCGCATTTGAATTTCTTGAAAAAGTACATCAAACAACTCCGGACAGTTTCCGGCCACGAGCCAATAAAGCTTTTCATCAATTTTACGCCACAATGGATTCATAAAATCACGAATATCTTTCAAAACAATAACAGCATAGGGATTATGCTTATGTATCTCTTTTTTAATAGCCTGAGCCGCGCTAATATGCCCATAACCGATAGATGAATAAAAAATAATTATTTTTTTATTCTTTTTTTCTAAATGAATATTCATTTTTTAAAGCTCCGTTAATTTTTTAAAAAATTAAAAAAATTATTTAAATAAAAAACAATTGAATATTAAGATTTGAATATATTATACCATATCTAAATTAATTACTGATAAAATATTTTTGAAGAAAGACAAAGTATAAAATTAACAGTGGCGGAGAGGGTGGGATTCGAACCCACGGAACGGTTGCCCGTTCAACGGCTTTCAAGGCCGCCGGTTTCAACCACTCACCCACCTCTCCAATGAATCAAAACAAATAATTTTAAATATTTGATTGACGGTGGTGCCCGGGGCCGGACTTGAACCGGCACGGGAAAAACTCCCGAGGGATTTTAAGTCCCTTGCGTCTACCATTTCCGCCACCCGGGCAAATGTGAAAGGAATTATAATTAAAATATATACCTATGTCAAGTGGAGGCGCCACCCGGATTCGAACCGGGGATCAGGGCTTTGCAGGCCCCCGCCTTAGCCACTTGGCTATGGCGCCTTACTGGAGCGGGCTACGGGACTCGAACCCGCGGCCTCCACCTTGGCAAGGTGGCGCTCTAGCCAACTGAGCTAAGCCCGCTTAAGGAATAGAATTATATAAAAAAATAGTGAAAAAAGCAAGAAGAATTAAAGTTTAGGACCTGCTTTTTCGTATTCTTTTCCTTCTTTTACATCTTCATATCTTTTAAAATTTTCGATAAACATATTTGCAAGTTTTTTTAATTGCTCATCATAGGCTTTTTTATCTGCCCATGTGTTTCTCGGATTAAGAACTTTTGTATTAACTCCTGCTAATTCTTTTGGCATAGCTAAATTAAATACTGGTAAAATTTCAAATTCAGCCATTTTTATACTTCCGTCAAGAATTGCATTAATACATGCTCTTGTGTCTTTAATGCTCATTCTTTTTCCAACACCATACGGACCGCCTGTCCATCCTGTGTTTACTAAATATACATTTACTCCGTGTTTGTCAATTTTTTCTCCAAGTAGTTTTGCGTATACTGTTGGATGAAGAGGTAAAAACGGCTCACCAAAACATGCACTGAATGTTGCAACCGGTTCTGTAATACCTCTTTCTGTCCCTGCTACTTTTGCAGTATATCCGCTTAAAAAATAATACATTGCCTGTTCTTTTGTAAGTTTAGAAACCGGAGGCAATACTCCAAAAGCATCGGCGCTTAAGAATATTATATTTTTAGGGTGTCCTCCTGTTAGAGTGCATTCATGATTTTCAATATGTTCTATCGGATAACTGACCCTTGTATTTTCTGTTTTTGATGCGTCGGTAAAATCCACTTCTCCCTCTTCATTTATTACTACATTTTCCAAAAGGGCATTTCTCTTAATAGCATTATAAATTTCAGGCTCGCTTTCTTTGTCAAGATTTATTACTTTTGCATAGCATCCGCCCTCGAAATTAAATACACCTTCATCATCCCATCCATGTTCGTCATCACCTATAAGTTTTCTGTTTGGGTCAGTTGAGAGTGTAGTTTTTCCTGTTCCTGAAAGACCGAAAAACAATGCCACATCACCTTTTTCACCTACATTAGCAGAACAGTGCATTGATAGTTTACCTTCAAGCGGAAGCCAGTAATTCATCATAGTAAAAATACCTTTTTTAAGCTCGCCCCCATACAAAGTACCCGTCATTACAGCTGTATTTTCTTCTACATTAAATGCAACAAAAATATCACTGTTTAAACCGTCCTCTTTCCATTTTGGATATCTTGCTTCCCCTGCAACCAAAAAAGTAAAATCCGGCTCAAAATTTTTAAATTCTTCTTCACTCGGTAAAATAAACATATTCATTACAAAATGTGCCTGCCATGCTATAGGAGTTATAAATCTTATTGCTCTTCTACTGTTTTTGCTGGCTCCTACAAATACATCAACAACATACAATTCATCTTTTTTTGATAATTCTTCTTTTGTAAATACTTCCAGATTTCTGAATGTTTCAAGAGTTATAGGATGGTTTATTTCCCCCCATGCTATATATTTTTCACTTGGAGATTGTTTTACAAAAAACTTATCTTCTGGGCTTCTTCCGGTAAATTCACCTGTATCAACTGCTGTCGCCCCGCTTTTGGTTATTACAACTTCACCTTTTTTTAATGTATCTTCTATTATTTTATCGTAACTTGGATTGTGAATAATGTTTTGGGCTGTAATACCCAAATCGTCTAAATTTAACATAACATTCTCCTAATCTAATGTGGTTTTTGGAGTATTATTATAACAAAAATGAAGAAAAAAAGAGGAGATTAAAGGTCTTTTTCAAGACCTGTTTTTTTAAGTGTAAATTCTATAAATTTGTAAGCAATTATAATCAATACAGGCCACATGAAAAATAAGATAACTCCCCATGTCGTATTAATCTGTTGTGCTTCCGGATTAATCCCGTTTGGCAACAATTTATCAGAAGCGAAAAGGAAACTTCCGAAGAAAATTGTTATTAATGTTAAAAATTTTTTCATATCCACTCCTTAATATGCATGTGATTCAGAATCATTAATTTCTTCAACACTGACAGGTCCGCCTTTTTTCATCTGATACCAGACATAAACAATATATGCCAATACTATTGGCACAGCAACGCTAACCCATGCCATAACTTCAAGAGTATATTTACTTCCTGAACTGTTTTGAATAGTTAAGCTGCTTTGTAAATCAGCATAGCTTGGATAAAATGGAGTTCCGTTAAGTCCTGCTATAACAAAGACAATAATTCCGATTAATACAATTCCAAGTCCTGCTGGCCAGATACCTTTTGTTGAACCTTTGATTCCTTGGAAAATTCCAATAACAAAAAGAACTACTCCAACTAAGAATAAAATTAAAGGAATTGCTGCAAATGCAAGTAAATTTTGCAAATATTTGCCATCAACCAATGTCACTTTTCCGGCTGGATCATGGATATTATAAGAATATCCTTTCATTGTCAACAAACCGTAAAGTACTATTAATAGGGCAATCAACAATACAACAAAACATCTTTTTAAAACTGCTCTTAATCTTTCATGAACTGCTGAAAATTCATTTTGGTCTAAATCATTCATGAGCCATAAAGCACCTAAAATTCTAGCGGCACTAAATGCTAACACACCAAATGCCAAGTTAAACCAAGCTCCGTGACCAAAATCTATAGCAGCTTCAAGCCCTCTTAAATTAAATCCGTTGGCTGCTGTTCCCCAATGTAACACTCTTGTTACAGGATCATAAGTAAAATTACTTCCTGTAAAAAATGTTCCGACAGCAGCACCAATTAGAATCATACCGACTATACCGTTTACATATAAAAAGAATTTATATGTATTTTTACCAATTAAGTTATTGGGTTTATTCATATATTCATATGATACCGCCTGAAATACAAATGTAAATAAAATTAACATCCATACCCAGTATGCACCACCAAATGATACAGAATAAAATAATGGAAATGCCGCATACAACGCACCACCAAATAATACAAGAGTAGTAAATGTAAGCTCCCATTTTCTACCAAGGGAGTTTACAATACCTCTTTCTTCCATTTCATCTTTTGCAACATGCATTAGACTTTGTCCACCTTGAACAAATGTCATAAATAAAAAAAGTCCTCCTAAAACCGCGACAATTATCCAGAAATATACCTGAAGATAAAAATGTGTCGCGTCCACTGTAATTGGTGCCCAAGTCATCAGTGCGCTCCTTTTGGTCCGATTTTTACGACCGTAAATAGGATTTTAAGTTCAGCAATACCTAAAATTACAAATGCACTTAAGAATAAGAAAAATGTTGCCTGAACATTTTGCAATGCAATCGGTGTTACTGAAATTTTTGTCGGAAGCAATCCGAATACTGTCCAAGGTTGTCTTCCAAGTTCTGCTGTCATCCAACCAAAGCTTGTTGCAATCCATGGAAGTGGAACTGATAAAACTGCAAGCTTTTGTAGTACTGCACTGTTTTCAAATGTTCCTTTTGTAACTGCAATATATGCCCATGCAAATAAAATTATAAACCAGAATCCTAAAGTAACCATAATATGGAATGCATAAAATACTGGTGGTACTGGGGGATACAGTTTAGTTGGATCATCAAGATATCCGTAACCCATTAAATCTGCTTTTGTAACTGTCCATCCGTCAACTGTGGTAACCGGAGCATAAAAATCTCTTTTTGCTGCTTCCATTGCCGCAGCATCACCTTTGGCTTTTGCCACGTGATATGCTTTCAAATCTTCAATAGCTTCTTTACCAACTTGATGTAATTTGGCAAATGACCAAATACCGTATTTATCATTTCCATTTACTAAATCTCTAAGTCCAGGAATATAAGCATTTGGATTTCTTTTTCCAAGAAGTGATAATAATCCTGGAATTTCAATTTTAAAACTCCATGCCTCATCATTTGATTTAACATTTCTTGCATCTAAATCTTTTGGAAATCCAAAAGCCACTATTGGTGCACCCTTTTCACCTACATAAAGCCCTTCTGCTGAAGCTATTTTTGTAGGTTGTGTATTTGTAACTTCATAAGCATGTTCATCACCTATAACTACAGTGAAAATAGAAACGATTAAACCGAATGCAGCCGCTACCGCAGCTGATTTTTTAGCAAATTCTACATGTTTTTTTCTAAGCAGATAAAGTGAAGATATACCAAGTACAAATACCGCTGCCAATGTATAACTGGCACTAATAGTATGTAAAAATTTAACCTGTGCAACCGGTTGGGTAATCAATGCCCAGAAATTTTGCATTTCCGCTCTTGCGTTGTCAATAGAAAATCTTAAAAACGCACTGCTTGGATGTTGCATAAATCCGTTTGCAATTAGTATCCAAAGCGCTGAAAGGTTTGAACCAATTGCAAGCAGCCAAGATGCACTTAAATGAACACCTTTACTGACTCTTTTCCATCCGAAAAATGCTATTGCCGCAAAAGTCGCTTCCATAAAGAATGCAACAATACCTTCAACTGCAAGAGGTGCTCCAAACAAGTCACCTACAACCCATGAATACGTAGACCAGTTTGTCCCAAATTCAAATTCGTGAATAATACCTGTTGCTAAACCTATGGCAAAGTTAATACCAAATATCAATTGCCAAAACTGTGTAATGTTTTTCCACTCTTCTTTTCCGGTTTTTACATAGATAGTTTCAAAAAATGCCACTAAAAACGACATTCCTAATGTAAATGGAACGAAAAAGAAGTGAAACAACGCTGTCATTGCAAATTGGGCTCTTGCCCATTCTAGCATTGCATAATCCATTCTATTCCTCCTTTTTATGGTTCGTTGTGATTTTTGTAAGTTGTTTAACATAAAGCTGTGCTTTTGCTTTTTCCCCTTTTACCTGCGAATTGATTGTCGGGAAAAAGAAAACTTTCAGCACTACAAAAATCACAACAAGTTTAATAATAACGATGACCCAGATTTTTTTACCCAGGTCAGACAGGTTTTTAAACCCGTCAATGTAAAAAAACAAGATGCGTTTAAACATAAGCCCTCCTTCGAGGCTAGTAAAAATTATAAATCAAAAATTAAATTGTGTCAATAGTTTTTAATAAAAAATTAATAAAAAAACAGAATAAAAATACTCTTTTTATACATATGAAGATTCATTTATATATAATTTGGTCATTTTTTATACAGGAAAGAAAAAAGGAAAAATTATTCGCTAACGGTTACTTCCTTAGTTTCACTCTCCCAAAGTCCGTGTTTTGTACAGTAAGCCATTGCAGTAAGTTTAAGTTTAGATTTTTTAGGAATAATATAAAAATCTACTTCCACTTGGCTTTTTTCATTTCCAAGAGTACCTGGAGTAAATGTAGCTTGTCCAAGTAGTGTTTCACCATCCCATAATTGCACATATGCAATATAATGGTCAAAATCATCTGGATGAGAATATTCATTTCCGACTTTTACTTTAACTTTAAATTTTTCACCTTTTTTTGCTGTGTCTTCACAATGAATAAATGGTGAGTGTCTGTCTATATAATCTCTTTTTGCTTCTCTGTCAATTTGAGAAATATCTTCGTATCTGTTAATTTTTGGCATTTTGCCCTCCTTTTGTTAAAATTTGTAATATATTATAGCACAAAAAATAAAAAAAGACAAAATCAGTATTTTATTAATAGAAAAAAATTATTAAAGGCTACTAAATGAAACAAATAGATGTTTTTACAGACGGAAGTTCTCTTGGTAATCCGGGACCTGGAGGATGGTGTGCCATTTTAAGGTATAAAAATTATGAAAAAATAATAAGCGGAGGAGAAGATTATACAACTAATAATAAAATGGAGCTTATGGCAGTAATTGAGGCATTAAAACAATTAAAAAAACCATGCATTATAAATTTATATTCCGATTCAACTTATGTATTAAAAGGAATAAACGAATGGTTGGAAAACTGGGTTAAAAAAAATTTTAAAAATGTGAAAAACAAAGAAATGTGGCAAGAATTATATGAATTAAAAAAATTACATACAATCAATATAAACTGGATAAAAGGACATTCGGGCCACAAGGAAAATGAAATTTGTGATAAAATTGCAAAAGAGGAAGCACAAAAAAGGAAAAATTAATGCTTGTAAGCAAAAATGACATTGAAAAATATTTACAAAATATTCCTCCCATTCCAAAATATGCGCTTGAATGTTTGAATGCTTTAAAAGAAGGCAATATAAAAAAAGCGGCAAATGCTGCCAAAAATGATTTAATATTAAAAAAACAATTGGAAAAAATAGTAAATTCAGCAGCTTTTTCCTTAAGAAAAGAAGTTAAAGACATATTACAGTTATTTACTCTTTTAGGAATTGAGAATATTAGGGCAATTGTATATTCATATTTAGTATCCCTTCTTACGCCTAAAAATTGGGAAATATTTAAAATTGATTTTACAGATTTTCAAAAAGAATTTTTAAATTCTTATAAAGAATTTGCCTCATTAGAATTTGGAGAAAACATATACAAAAAATATGCTGAAATCGGTGCGATAATTCCGGCAAGTGTTTGCGTATGTGACTCTCTGCTCGGAGTTAAAAAAGAGAAATTAAATATTATTTTAAGTTCAACACCCATAGAATATGGAACTTTACTTAAAAGATTAACAGGTGAGAGTCTATTTGGTATTGCAGCCAAAATTGCTGAAATATGGGATTTAGAAAAAGAAAAATGTGAAATAATTAAAAAAAGCGAATGTGAAATATGTGATAATCCCTTTTCAGCTCTTAATCATTTTATATTTTTTTATTTAACAAGTAAACCGGCCTTTTTTGATTTAAATTCTTTAATAGAATTTAATCCAAAATGTATTGAATACATTCCAAAAACATATGAAAGGATAAGCAATGATAGCTAAAGATTTGCAAAAGAGTCTGGGGTATCAGTTTAAAAATGAAAAATTGATAACCGAGGCTCTTACACACAGAAGTTACTCTAAAGATTTTAATAATGAAAGACTGGAATTTTTAGGTGATGCGGTTATGGATTTAATTGTCGGGGAATATCTTTTTTTTATCTTTCCCAAAGCTGAAGAAGGTATTTTATCAAAACTGAGGGCGGCGTTGGTAAATGAGGAATCTTTTACAAGATTAGCAAAAAAACTAAACTTGGGAAATTATCTTCTCCTTTCCAATGCTGAAGAAAACAACGAAGGAAGAGAGAAACCTTCAATTCTTTCAAGTGCATTTGAGGCACTTATCGGTGCATTGTATTTGGAAGCAGGCTTTGAAAAAACAAAAGAAATAGCCCTAAATTTATTAAAAAATGTTTATCCTACCATTACGCCTGAAGAACTTTTAAGAGATTATAAAACAAATTTACAGGAAATTACTCAGGCATATTTTGGGGAAGTACCGGAATATAGGGTTGTAAACACTTCCGGGCCCGATCATAAAAAAGAATTCGAAATAGCAGTTTTTATTCAGGGTAAAAAATATGCAAGCGCAAAAGGTAAAAGTAAAAAAGTCGCCCAACAAGAAGGAGCTAAAAAAACTATTGATATTTTAAAAAAAGAACTTAATTTATAATTAATGGTCAATAGAAAATAAAGGGGAAATATGTTTAACAGTTTTGGAGAAATTTTCAGATTTACAACTTTTGGAGAATCGCACGGAAAAGCAATAGGGGTTGTAATAGACGGAGTGCCGGCCGGAATCAATTTTGATGAAGAATTTTTAATAAATGAACTTAAAAGAAGAAGACCAGGGCAAAACAGATTTGCGACCCAAAGAAAAGAAGAGGATTTTCCGGAAGTTTTAAGCGGGATTTTTGAAGGAAAAACTACAGGAACTCCTATTGCAATAGTAATTTTTAATAAAAACGCTAAAAGTAACGATTATTCAAATATAAAAGATATTTTCCGTCCGGGGCACGCAGACTTTACTTATTTTAACAAATACGGAATAAGAGATTACAGAGGCGGTGGTAGAAGCTCTGCAAGGGAGACTGCCGCGAGGGTAGCAGCCGGAGCAGTAGCTAAAATGATTTTAAAAGAATTTGACATTGAAATTGAAGCAGGAATTATTGAAATAGGAGGAATTAGAGCAGAAGATATTGATTTTAATTATTCAAAAAATTCTCCTATTTTAGCCTTAGATAAAGAAAAAGAAAAAATTTGGATGGATTTAATAGATGAAGCAAGAAAAAATCACGATTCCCTAGGAGGAGTTGTAAAACTTAGAATAAAAAATACTCCTATTGGACTTGGTGAACCGATTTATTGTAAACTTGATAATATTTTAGCAAGCGCAATACTCAGCATTAATGCTGTAAAAGGAATTTATATTGGAAATATTAATTCACATAAATTAAAAGGCAGTAAAAATAATGATGAAATTAGTAAAAATGGGTTTTTAAGCAATAATTCTGGCGGAATTTTGGGCGGAATAAGCAACGGAGAAAATATTGAACTTGAAATTTATTTTAAACCGACTCCATCAATTTTTCAAACACAAAAATCTATAGATATTAATAAAAATGAGGTTGAAGTAACTTTAAAAGGAAGACACGATCCAATCGTTGCAATCAGAGGTGCGGTAGTGGCAGAATCTATGGTAGCATGTGTAGTTGCAGATATGTTAATGATTAATTCAATTAGGAGAATGGATAACCTTAAAAAAATTTATTATTAAATTTAAAAGATAAATTACAATAATTTTTTATAATTTCTACTTTTTTCTAAACTCTTTAGATAGATTAAATCCGATACTAATAATAAACAGCTGTTAATTATATTTAGCTGTTAAAAGTCTTGTCTCACGTCCGCTTAAAAGCCATTCGGGTTATTAGTACTGGTCAGCTCAACCCCTCGCAGGGCTTACACCCCCAGCCTATCAAGCAGGTAGTCTTCCTGCACCCTCATGGGAAGGCTCATCTTGGAGTGGGCTTCCCGCTTAGATGCTTTCAGCGGTTATCCCTTCCGAGCTTGGCTACCCAGCGCTGCCCTTGGCAGGACAACTGGTACACCAGTGGCTCGTCCAACCCGGTCCTCTCGTACTAGGGTTAGCTCTCCTCAACCTTCCTGCGCCCACGGCAGATAGGGACCGAACTGTCTCACGACGTTCTGAACCCAGCTCGCGTACCGCTTTAAATGGCGAACAGCCATACCCTTGGGACCTGCTCCAGCCCCAGGATGCGATGAGCCGACATCGAGGTGCCAAACCTCCCCGTCGATGTGAGCTCTCGGGGGAGATCAGCCTGTT
>NZ_ATHT01000001.1:665000-1498441 GCF_000523335.1 Lebetimonas sp. JS138 | reverse complement strand
TCTTTGATTTTTGGTATTATTTTATCCGTTATTGCATTTATTGTAGCTGATGAAATAGAAATTTGATAAAGCTCTTCAATATGTGATTTTATATCTTTATAGCTCATTCCAAGTGCATATAATGATAATATCTTCTCTTCTATTTCATCACTTATTGTTGTTTGATGTTTTTTTACTATTTGAGGCTCAAATCTACCTTCTCTATCTCTTGGGGTAGCAAGTTCAAATTCTCCTGATGTTGATTTAACTGTTTTCCTGTTGTAACCGTTTCTTCTATTTCTTTTACCTTGTAAAACTTCATCTGCAATATGAGATTCAATCTCTGCTTCAAGTGCAGCTTCTACTAATTCTTTAATTAATGGAGCTAATACTCCATCTTTTCCACCTATCTTCTTACCTGCTAATAAATCTTTTACTGCTTTGTCAAAATTAAATTTCTCCATGTCAGTCCTTTCTTCTTTAGTATTTTACCTTGACTGACACGGAATTGCTAACACTCTCGAAAAAAACTTTAAATATAATTTAAACCACTTTTCATTTAATATGATATGAAATTTTTTATTTTTTTATTTTTTCCACATTAGGATGAAAAGCTTTTGTTGAAACAATTATTTTATCCCCTACTTTTAAATTTTTTGTTTCTTTTTTTGTTATAACAATTTCTGTTATCTGGTTACCTATGGAAATAACCGCAATATTTATAACATCATTTTTTTTAATATCTATTATTTCACCTTCAAATGCAAATTTTGCCGAACCACTATGTTTTAACAAAACATCTTTGGTTTTTGAATTTTTAATTATTTTTCCTCCGTTTATTTCAATCACCCTGTTTGAAAGTTTATAAATTTCGCTCGGTGAATGTGAAACCATAATTGTTGTCAAATTAAATTTTTTATGTAAAATTAAAATTTCTTTTTGCAGATTTTTTCTCATATTCGGATCAAGAGCAGAAAAAGGTTCATCCATTAATAAAATTTTAGGTTTTCTCATAAGTGCCCTGATTAATGCAACCCTTTGTTTCTGACCGCCGCTAAGTGTATTTGGAAATCTTTTTTTAAGTTCTTTTAAATTAGTTATTTCAAGCAGATATTCGGCCAAATTATAATCTTTATTTACATATAATAAATTTTCGATTACATTCATATTTGGAAAAAGTGCGTAATCTTGGAAAACAAATCCTATTTTCCTTTTCTGAGGGGGCAAAAAAATTTTTTCATCCTGCCAGACTTCATTATCCACAATAATCTTACTGCTGCTTTTTTCAAGTCCGGCGATAATTCTTAAAAGTGTTGTTTTTCCACTGCCGCTTTCACCCATTATTGCCAAAAATTCACCTTTTTCGAGGTTAAATTCCGCATCTAAATCCATATTTCCGCTGCTTCCGTGAAGTTTTTTAAAGATTTTAAAATAATTCATATTTTCTCTTTTGTTTTTCATTAAAAATATATACAAATAATAAAACCAAAAAACTTATAATAAGCATTATGGCACTGTAAAAATGGGCTGATTTATAATCCATCATTTCTACATAATCATATATTGCAACACTTGCAACCTCCGTTTTCCCGGGGATTGAACCACCCACCATCAATACAACCCCGAATTCCCCCACAGTATGGGCAAAAGTGATAATAACCGCAGTCATTATCGAACTCTTCATATTGGGAAGTATTATTTTAAAAAGTGTGGTTAATTTCCCTTTACCGCTTAAAAAGCTGGCCTCTATCAATTTTTTATCTATATTATCAAATCCGTTTTGCAAAGGCTGAATCATAAACGGAAAAGAATATATACTGCTTGCGACAACAAGCCCTTCAAATGTAAAAACAAGTTTTATATTAAAAATTTCATAAATTATTTTTCCTATAAATGAATCCTGTGATAATAAAATAAGCAGATAAAATCCGAGAACTGAAGGCGGCAATACAATAGGAAGCGCGCTTAACGCCTCTAAAACCGGTTTTATTTTTGATTTTGTATTTGAAAGAAAATAAGAAAACGGAATACCTACAAAAAGCAATATAACCGTTACTGAAAAAGCCAGTTTAAATGAAAGGAAAAACGGTGTTAAATCAATCAACACTGACTCCTATTTCACTTGCCCTAATCATTAAAAAAACCCTCTCTCCTATATTAATATTTAATTTTTCAAATGATTCTTTTAAAATCAACACTTCTATTTCTTCATTGTTAAAATTACAATAAATATTTGTAAAAATTTCACCAATTTCAATCTTTTCAACTACAGCCGCTAAATTATTTTCTATTGTGCTTTTACATTTTTCTTTTGACAAAGAAACCATTGTCGGTTTAAAAAATAGAAAAGCTTCATTTTTAATTTCAAAATTCATCTCAAGCATAACAACCTTTATCGTTTCATTAACACTTTTAAACGTTAATAAATTTATATTGTTTTTATTTTCAATATTGATTAAATCGGCCTTTATCTTATTCATTTACATTATACCCGTATTTTTTAAAAATTTTTTTTGCTTCTTTTGAAAACAAAAAATTATAAAAACGAAGCCCTTTTTTATTTAACAATACCGCCCCCTGATTAATAGAATTGTAATTGTGTGGCAATTCAATCCAATTTTTGTACATTTTTGTTTTTGGAGAAAAAAGAAGGGCTTTTGCCACAATTCCGGAATCTGTTGAATGAATGGCATAATTAAGTGCTGCCGAAACTGTTTCGGCATATACAAGTCTATTTTTTATTTTTTTGTATAATCCCGTATTTTTTAAAAATTCGACAGCGGCTTTCCCGTAAGGCGCTGTTTTCGGATTTGCAATGGCGATGGAAGCAGAATTTAATATTATATCTTTATAACCACCTTTTAAAAGTTTTCTGCTAAAAAGAACTATTGCCCCTTTTGCATAAATTTTAGGTTTGGTTAATGTCAATCTTTTTTTATACAAAGCAAAAGGATATTTCATATTGGCAGCTAAAAACACATCATAATTTGCCCCGTGCATTATCTGGGCAGTAAGTTTTCCGCTACTCGCCAAAATTAAATTAATTTTATCCTTGGGATAATGTTTATTGTAAGATTTTATGATTTCAGGCAGTGCATAGGCATTTCCGGCAGCAGATGCTACATATATTTCATTTGCGGATAAAAAAACATTTAAGAAGAAAAAAATAATAAATTTTTTCATTTATAACCCTTTCAACTTTAATTTTTAAATATAATGCAAATTTTATTCTAGTATTATACTCATTCGTTATATAATTTATCTAATTCCATTTCATTCATATGTTCTCTTCCCGCTTCAACATCATCTATAATTTTATTAAGCTCTGCATGCCTTTTAATCAAGGCATCAATATGAGGATTTTCAGCAGCTAATTTTTCCATTACAGGTATTAATTCCGGACAACATTCTTTAAACATATTTATCTCCTTTTTGTGAAATTATACCTAAAAAGGGCAGCAAGTTGGATTATCTTCTTCATCTTCTTGAAATTCTTCATAAAAATCATCATATTCTTCATCCAATTTTTCTCTGTTTTCTACTGGTTTACATTCTGTACATTCCGCTATTTCATATTCTTTATATTCATCTTTATTCAAAAAATTTTCAACTTCGTTAAACAAATGAAAATTAACATACTCAAAATTATTATTAAAACCGGTTTTAATTTCCATAAATTTGTCACACAAATCCGAATGAATTTCAATTTTTTTATTATCATTGTCTATTATAAGTTCATAAGCCATTTTACCCCTTTAAATGTATTTCATATTTTTTTTCAAAATCGTTTTTTACTTCTAATGTTAAATTTTTAAAATAAAATTTTCTCCAGTTTAAATTAATGCCTTTTGGAACAATAAAACTTCCCCTGTTGCCTGTTATATCCACTATCTCAATATCGGCTTTTAAAGGAAGTTTTATTTTTGTTGTTTTATTTATTCTGTAAAATTGATTATTTATTTTCAGTTTAACGCTTGGAAAAATCTCTTTTAAATAAATATTTTTAATATATTCATCTATATTTGATTTAATATTATATAAATTAAAAAATTCCCTCAGCATTACAAGATGGGTATAAACTTTATCCTTTAAACTCGGCAGTTGTTTGGAAGCTTCTATACAAAATGCCTTTACATTATGTTTTAAACACCAGCCGGTAAGTGCTTTTTTTTGTTCTTTATGAATATTACCGGTAAATGTTTTTGTGTTTATAATAGAAACTGGCCATTTTAAATATTTATTGACATTGTTTTTAACAAATTCAGCTTCTTTAAAAAGTTCAAAATTTTTATATCTAACTTCATCAATTACAACACTCTGTCCCCACGAATGCCTGTATTTTGAACTAAATCCGTATCCGTCATGCATAGAAATCAGTAAATCCGGTTTAAAATCGAGTATTGCCTCTTTAAGAAGTTCCACATAATAAAAATCAGGGTCCTTTTTTGAAATATAATCAAATTTTCTGTTCATATCCCCGTTATATCCCCTTACATCCGCTAAAATTGAAGTAAAATTGCTTCTTGGAATAATTAAAACATCAGCTTTTATATCCATATCCACCAGTAAATCTGCAGCTTTGTAAGCCCCCATTTCATTGCCATGAATTCCGCCGATAATTAAAATTCTTTTGCCACTTCCTTTTTTATAAAAATACTCAAATGGTTTTTTAGGCAAAACAATATGATTATGGGATTTTGCAAAAGATAAAGTAGGAAGTATTAAAGAAGAAGCAATTAAAAATTTTCTTCTATCCACTTAAAAAACCTTTTTTTATAATTATACATCAAATTTATATAATATTTTCTTATATTAATAATAATTTAAACTTATTAAGCTAAAGTTGCAAAAAATTTAAGGAGGCATAATGCAACAAATGATTTTACAGGAAAAATATCCGGTATTTGTATTGGATGTATATAAAGATGAAACACACTATAAAACTACCGATGAAATAATTAAATTTTTTAAAGAAAAAATTAATTCCCATCCTATATGTACATATATAGGAGAATTTGACCATTTTACCCATACAAAAAATCTTCCAAACGGAGAAATTGCAAAAGGTATTAAAGACTGCAAAATTATTATATTTTGTTTTGGAAATAAAATATTAAACGGAAAAATAACTGCTGTTAGGCCAAGAAGTATCGGTGTTACTGAATTTGAAGATAAGTTTGAAATAGCTTTTCTTGAAGCTCCCGCTTTAATCGCAAATGATGTAATGGAAGGATGGGTAAAAGATATTAAAGAGAATCTATAACCACTTTTACATCAGCCCCTTTTGCAAAATAAGGGGCTGTTGTAACTATTGAATCAACCCCTGTTTTTGCATACTCTTCCACATTATTAGTATTAATCCCTCCTGCACTTATGGGCAAGTTCTACTACTTGCTTAGTTGTCTCAATATCCACTTTATCAAGCTGAATAACATCCACTTCAATATCTATTAATTTTTTAGCCATTTCTAAATTATCAGTTTCAATTACCCATTTTTTTTCAATCGTTTTATGTTTTATTTTTTTAAATTCCTTAAAAAATTTATCCCAGCCTCCGAAAAGTTTTACATAATTATCAAAAACCAAAACCGTTTCATTTGTTGTAATTCTGTGGGGCATTGCGCCTCCGTCTATTATAGCGTTCAGGGCTATTTTTTTAGTAAAAGGAATTATTTTTCTTGTAGTTAAAATTTCAATATATGGGTTAATATTTTTTGCCTTTTTAACCATTTCATATGTGTAGGTAGATACGGAAAGCGCATATTCAAAAATATTTTGTGCAACTTTCCAAAGAATTAAAACATTTTCCCCCTCGGCTTCAAATATTTTACTGCCAGCAGTTAAAAATTTAGAATCTTTTTCTTTAAAATTTACTTTTAAATCAAGTTCCCTGCATAATAATTCAACTAATTTATTACCGGTAACAACAGCATCTTTTCTGGTAAAAAAAGTAATCTTGCCCAAACCCTCAATATTTAAAAGTTTGGAAGTCAAATCAAAATAAGGCATATCTTCGCTGATAAGTCTTGCAATATCCTCTTTTGTATAATACATCTTTTTTCCTTATATATTTTTTTATATAACGTTGGATGAATTATACAATATTTAAAAATAAAAAAGCAAGTTATATCAATTGAAGATGGAAAATTAAGGGAAAAACAAGAGATTTACCCTTGTCTTTCTTTTATAATTTCTGCCGCCACATTTTGAGGATACCATTGAATAGGTTCCCCTACCCTGAGTCATACTTCTAAGGTCTGTTGAATATCCGAACATTTCCGCAAGAGGTTACAAACCTTTAATTTTTGAAACAGCTTCAAGTGGTGTTAAAACTTTAACTTTTGACTTTTTAAAGCCTTTTTTATCCCGAGTGACAATATAATCAATTCCGTTTAAATAAGCACTTGAATAAATAATACTATCTTCGAAATCATTAAAATCACTCTTAAGTGCACCAAGTATAGTATTTTTATTTACTTCACTTATTTCAAAAATTTTTAAAAGTTTATAAATAACTTCATTAGCAGTTCTTTTATTAATTGATTTTGCTATTAAATAATAAATCGTATCAATACTTGAAGCGCATAGATAACCTATTACTTTTTTATTCTCAATTGCACTAAATATTTTATATATTTCGTCAAAAAAAGGTTCTCTTTCAAGAAAAAAATCCAGTACAATATTTATATCTAAGAGCATTTTCATAAATATTTTTCCTCTAAATGTTTATAATAATTTTTTTCATCTAATTTTTTATTTTTTAATATTCCGGCTAATGAATTTGTAACAGGTGAAGATTCATTTTTTTCAAGTAATGATTTAAAAAATTCATTTACAATTGCAGATACACTTGTATTTTTTTCTTTTGCATATTTTTTTATTTTTTTAATTAATTCTTTATCACTGTAAAGCGTAATTTTAGCATTCATTTTACTACCTTATCGTATAGTTTCTTTAATATTATACGATAATTTTAATTAATTTTCAATGAACTATTTTGTGCATCATGAAAAATAAATCAAAGTAATACCAATTCTCAATTAGTTAGTTACTTTAAAAATATTTAAAATTCCCCTTATTTCAATACTTTTCATCATTTTCCATTGTCAATTGATATTAATTTTCTTTTAAATTTACAAACAATTTCTCTTTTAAATCCTCTCGATTTCCTTAACCACTCCTGTTATTTTATCGGACTAACTTATAAATTAGTGTCAAACACCTTTAATTATAAAAACAAAAAAACAAGGAAAAATTACCCTTGTCTTTCTTTTATAATTTCTGCCGCCACATTTTGAGGAACTTCTTCATAATGGTCAAATACCATTGAATAGGTTCCCCTACCCTGAGTCATACTTCTAAGGTCTGTTGAATATCCAAACATTTCTGCAAGAGGAATAAATGCTGTTACTTTTTTAATTCCATGGCTATCTTCCATAGAATTTACCTGGCCTCTTCTTCTATTTACATCCCCAATTACATCACCCATATACTCTTCCGGTACTTCAATTTCAACTTTCATAATCGGTTCAAGTATAACAGGATTTGCTTTTTTGGCACCTTCTTTAAATGCCATGCTTCCGGCAAGTTTAAACGCCATTTCGCTTGAGTCAACCTCATGGTAACTTCCGTCATAAAGTTCCACTTTAAAATCAACCACCGGGAATCCTGCCAAAATTCCGCCCTGAGATGCTTCTTGGATACCTTTGTCAACTGCAGGAATATATTCTCTTGGGATTACCCCACCTTTAATTAAATCAACAAATTCATAACCTTTACCAGGTTCTTGCGGAATAAGTCTTATAAATACATGCCCGTATTGACCTCTACCGCCTGATTGTTTTGCATATTTGTATTCTTGCTCGACTGTTTTTTTGAATGTTTCTCTGTATGCAACCTGAGGTTTACCTGTATTACATTCCACTTTAAATTCTCTTTTAAGCCTGTCTACAATAATTTCAAGATGCAGCTCACCCATACCTGAAATAATTGTCTGACCGCTCTCTTCATCGGTTGCAACTCTGAAACTCGGGTCTTCTTCTGCTAATTTTTGAAGTGCAATAGCCATTTTTTCCTGGTCGGCTTTTGTTTTAGGCTCAACCGCAACTGAAATAACCGGGTCTGGGAATTCCATTTTTTCCAAAATAACGGGTCTGCTTTCATCACATAAAGTATCACCTGTCAATGTGTTTTTAAGACCTACAATAGCTCCGATTTCACCGCTGTAAAATTCACTGACTTCTTCTCTTTTATTAGAATGCATTCTAAGAAGTCTTCCGATTCTCTCTTTTTTGTTTTTAGTTGAGTTTAATACATAACTGCCTGCTTCAATTACACCTGAATAGAATCTTGTAAATGTTAGTTTACCGACAAACGGGTCAGTCATAATTTTAAATGCAAGTCCGCTGAAAGGTTGGTCATCACCAGGATTTATGCTTATTTCCTCACCTGTTTTAGGGTCAATTCCCTTAATCCATGTAACTTCTGTAGGAGAAGGCAGATAATCAATTACAGCGTCAAGCAACGGTTGAACACCTTTGTTTTTAAATGCGGTACCGCATAACATTGGAACAATTTCTATATTTAATGTGGCTTTTTTAATAGCCGCTTTAATTTCATCAGCAGTAATTTCTTCTCCGGCAAAATATTTTTCCATTAATGCTTCATCTGTTTCAGCAACTGATTCAATAAGTTTTTCCCTGTATTCCTCCGCTTTATCCCTAAGTTCAGCCGGAATGTCTTCAACTTTGTATTTACTTCCAAGTGCCGCTTCATCTTCCCATACAAGAGCTTTCATTTGAACTAAATCCACAACACCTTTAAAATTCTCTTCCGCCCCGATTGGAATTTGAATAGGAACCGGATTAGCTTTTAATCTTTCTTTTATCTGTTTTTCAACTTCATAAAAATTAGCCCCGATTCTGTCCATTTTATTAACAAATGCAATTCTTGGGACATGATATTTGTTTGCCTGTCTCCAAACTGTTTCACTTTGAGGCTGAACACCGCCGACGGCACAAAATACTGCAACCGCACCGTCAAGCACCCTCATACTTCTTTCGACTTCAATAGTAAAGTCAACGTGTCCCGGAGTATCGATAATGTTAATTTGATGTTCTTTCCAAAAACATGTTGTAGCAGCCGAAGTAATTGTAATACCTCTTTCTTTTTCCTGTTCCATCCAGTCCATAGTCGCTGCACCTTCGTGCACTTCACCTATTTTATGACTAACACCGGTATAATATAAAATTCTCTCCGTTGTTGTAGTTTTACCTGCGTCAATATGAGCAGCAATACCTATATTCCTAACTTTTTCGATAGGCGTTTTTCTTGGCATTTTATCTCCTTAAATTTTTTGAAATTATATCAGACTTTGAAGTTTGTAAATTTGAAGAAAAGGGGAGGAGAAAGCTCTCCATTTTCAATTCTCCATTTTCCATTAAAATATTACCATCTGTAATGAGCAAATGCTTTGTTTGCCTCTGCCATTCTGTGAGTATCTTCTCTTTTCTTGAATGCCGCTCCTCTTTCGTTTGCCGCATCCCAAAGTTCGTTAGAAAGTCTTTCCACCATTGTTCTTTCATTTCTGTTTCTTGCGGCATCAACTATCCATCTGATAGAAAGTGTTTGTTGTCTTTCAGGTCTCACTTCCATAGGGACCTGGTATGTCGCCCCACCGACTCTTCTGCTTCTAACTTCCAAAAGCGGTTTTACATTTTCAATAGCTTTGAAAAATACATCTATTCCTTTTTCTTCACCTTTGCTATCCAATCTTTCAATAGCACCGTAAACTATTTTTTCGGCAATTGTTTTTTTACCGTCCCACATAATTTTATTAATAAATTTTGTAACTATTTCACTCTTAAATACCGGATCCGGCATTACCGCTCTTTTAGGCGCTCTTCTTCTTCTCATAAAATCTCCTTCTCTTCAGTTTTTTTTACCCATATACAGGGACTTACTCTACCAGCTTTGGCAGTGAGGAGGCAAATCAATGGACAATTAAACAATTAAAAATGGAATTTTACATTTTCCATTTTACATTTTCCATTAAAAATTCCTCCTACTATAACCAAAACGCAAATTAACCTAAACTACACAAAAATCAAAAATTATTTTTTACCGGCTTCTGCTTTTTTAGTACCGTATTTACTTCTTGAGTGTACTCTTCCTTTAACTCCGGCGGTATCCAACGCACCTCTTACGATGTGATATTTAACCCCAGGCAAGTCTTTTACCCTACCGCCTCTTACAAGCACAATGCTATGTTCTTGCAGGTTATGACCGACACCGGGTATATAACTAATTACCTCATACCCGCTGGTAAGGCGAACTTTTGCAACTTTTCTAAGTGCAGAGTTCGGTTTTTTAGGAGTAGTCGTATATACTCTTGTACAAACCCCTCTTCTTTGAGGACAGCTTACAAGTGCAGGTGATTTTGATTTTTTAATAACTTGTTTTCTACCTTTTCTAACTAATTGGTTTATAGTAGGCATTCTTTTCCTTTAATCAGTTTTTTAGTGTGGAATTATACCAAAATAAAAGAAATTTATTAAATTTTTTTATTTATTATTTACTTAAAAAAAGGAAATTAAAATCCTTTAAAGAAATTTTGAATAGGCAAATTTTTTTCAATCTGTTTTTTTATCTCTTCTTTAGCCTTCCTTTTAATTTCTGCTTTTAAAAATTTACTTGCATCAATTTTTATAGATGGAGAAGTTAATTTACCTTTTAATTTAATATAAATTGGTCTTTTCATTATTTCTAAAAGAAGCTTTGAGTCTATATATTCTTTATCTAAATCTACAAAAGCTTTTTTAGAAGAAATGTGAGTCAGTTTGCTTTTCATATCCAAATCGCTTATTATTTTTTTATCATTTATAATAGAGTGAATAGTTGTTTTTTTATAAATTTCTCTTGTTAAATCAAAATGAGCCAGAGAATTTATTAAAAAGCTGAGCTTATTAGGTAAAAAGTGGCCGTCAATCAAATTAGCATCCAAAACGCCTTTTTTATTTAAAAGGTTATATTTCAAATCAATATTTGCGGTTGAATCAAAAATTTGAGGATACATAAGCATATCCATAAGTTTTACAACATATAGATTTTTTGCATTTAATGTAAAATCGTTGTTTAATAATTTATAATTTATATTACCTCCGAGTGTTTTAGAGTTTCCTGTAATTAATAAATCTTTATCCTTTTTTATATTTCCAAATACCCTAATTTTACCTTTTAAATGTTTTTTTGTTGCAAAATAGAGTTTGTCTAAATTTGGAATATTTATTGAATAAGTGCTTGTAAATATATTTTTATTAATATTGTATTTTCCATCCGGCAAATTAGCATTAACAACATTTGAATTTAATTTTGTATTTATTAAAGCTATTGAATTTTTTATATTGACATTTGAATTTAGATTATATGAAATAGCAGCATTTGTAAAATTAAACTCTTTATACAACACATATTTATCTGTTTTCCCTTGTATATTGGCAATTATTTTTCCGTTTAAATCTTTGTTAAAATAAATTTTTCCATTTGAGTTAATATTTCCGTAACTGTATATCGGCTGATAAACCATATAAAGCAGTTTATTTATTTTAATATTATTCACTCTATAAATTAATTCTTTTTTACCCAAATTTGTTTGATAATCTATATTTCCGCCCGCTAAATATGCGATTCCTTTTACCAATAAATTGTCTGTTTTACCTTTTATGTTGCCTTCTGTTTTAAATTTTCCCCTTATTTTTTGATTTATAACAGGTGTTAAAACAGATAAATTATCGGCCAAAACAATATATTTGGAACTTAAATAATTGTTTTCAAATTTGCCGTTTATATTTGCCTTTAATAAATTGGAAACTAAATTGGCAAAAAAGTTTATTTTTTTATCTTTCATTAAAGCTTTTGCATTTAAATTAAGCGCAGTTTTTGGAAGTGTTAAATTATACTCTTTTTTCAATAAATTCCTGTTAACAGTTGCATTTTTAATATAAGCTTTTATATTCCCGTCCAAATTGTTAATATCAATACTGTTTAAAACAATGTTTGAATTTAATTTTCCGTCTATAAATTTAGGTTTATTAACTATATAAAGAAGGCTTGCTAAATCCAGATTTTTAATATCTGCCAAAATTTTTGAAACTTTTTTATTTTTAAGTTCAACAAAATAATTACTGTTACTTTTTGCAAAATTTGTGATTCCTTTTATTTTTATATCTTTGATATTTCCTTTAATGTTTCCACTCGTATCCACACTTCCTCTTAGTGGATAATTAACTATATTTTTTAAATTATTTAAATTATCAATATGAACATTGTAATTAATATTGAAATTCTGGGAAAAAAGTGAATAATTTCCTTTAATATTTGCTACCGAATTTTTTAAAAGTTTAATTTTTAAATCAATATTGCCAAAGCCAACCCTAAATTTATCAAAAGAAATTTTAACAGGGGATTTTGAATTAATCTGACTTTCAACGATAGGTTTTAAAAGCGCGTTTCCCGGAGGCGTAAATAAAAAAACTATAAAAGCTGCAAATATTACAATAACAGAAGAGAAAAAAATTAAAAATTTTTTCATATTTTCCCTTTTTGCTAATTATAGCAAAAATAAAATTATGAATTTTTAATTAAATATATAAATTTTCTTTCCTTAAAAGAAGGTATATTCATCTCCTGTCTGTATTTAACAATGGTTCTTCTTTGCATATTTATATTAAATTTCTTATTTACAAATTCAAGAATTTCCTTATCGCTTAAAGGTTTTTCCTGATTTTCATTTTCAATAAGATTTTTTACAAATTCTTTTATTTCAACAGTTGAAACATTGTTTATATTATTTGCAAAAAAATCTTTAAATGCAAATATACCCCATTCTGTCTGAATAAATTTATTCTTTATTGCCCTTGAAATTGTGGATTCGTTAAATCCTAATTCTTTGGCGACATCTTTTAACCTAAGTGGTTTTAAACTGCCGCCTACAAAAAAGCTATACTGTTTTTCGGTAATGATTAACGCAATATTATAAAGGGTTTTTTTTCTGAGATCCAGCATATTCACAAGTTCTTTCGCCTCTTTAAATTTCTTTTTCAGATAATTATTCGAATCGTTTACAAAATTTATTTTAACATCCGGATAAAACTGGCTGTTCATCATAATAACTAATTCACCTTTTTCAAAAAAAATATGCATATCCGGAACAATATGTTCTTTGTTTTTTTTAAATTCAACGGCAGGGGGATATTTTAAACGCTTTAAAATATCTTTTGCATCTTTAAAACGTGGATGGTTGATAAATTTGTCCATAGAACTGAAATTTTTAATTATATTACTTAAAAGCAGGCTGAGTTCATCATCTAAATCATATTCCACAAGCTGGAACAAAAAAGCCTCTTTAAAATTTTCTGCGCCTATTCCGCTAGGCTCCAAGTATTCAAAGCGCTGTCTTACAGATTCCACAAATGTAGGCGTAACATTGCAAATATTGGCAATTTCTTCTATATTTCCCTCAAAATAACCCTCTTTATTTATATTTAATATAATCTCTTTTGCAACTTTTTGGGATTTTTTTGTAGGGAATAAAGGCGGAATTATCTGTTCTTCCAAAATTTCATATAAATTTTTTTCATTTATGCTCAAAGCTTCTATAGAATCGGTTGAAGCGTTTGAAACACGGTTTACATATTCACTGTAAGCTTTTGGTGAAGTTTTGTTTGATATTTCAATACAGGGATTTTCATAAGATATGGTTCTTAAATGCTCATCGAGTTCTGTAACTGAACACTCAAGTATCGGAAGCCACATTTTCATAGAAAGGCGCGGCACCTGTTTTTGAGACAAACTCTGTTTTAGTTCCATAAAAACCCCATATAATATTTTTACAATATTATATGCAATTTTTGTTCTAAACGAAAACGGCTAAATTATCCGATTCAAAAAGAATCGGAACTAATACCTTATACGTACAAGTCCGTTCGGTTTAGCAATTTTCATCTGACATGCAAGTCTTGCTTTAGGGCTGTTTTCATTCAACATTTTCATAACAGCTTTTTCTTTTTCATTCATTTCATTCAAATACTCCATCCCTGTTTCAATATATACAACACAGGTTCCGCATTCTCCGTCTCTGCAACCAAAAGGTAAAGCGGAACCGGATGCTTCCACAATATCCTGGATAGTTTTACCAGGTTTAACATTTACAGCTAAAAAATCATTTACAATCTCTACTCTTGTTGTCATTTTTTACTCCTTTTTTTTATTCAAATGGTTTTACAAGTATGTCTGTTTGTATAATACACTGACATGCAAGTCTAATAGGTGTTTGTCTGTTATACTGCTGGGCTATTTCAGCCTCTTTTTTTGAAATGGCTCCCATTTCTATCAAAGTGTTAAGTTCTTTATCTTCCATATATACCGGAACGGCTTCCGGGTCATAACCCTCTTCATCCGGTTTTAATGTATCTTTTAATTTTAATTCTTCAATTTTAACGGCACAGCTTCCGCAGGTACCGTCTTCACATTCACTCGGTATTTTAACCCCGTTTAGTTTTGCAACTCTTAAAAGTAAATCACCTTTTTTTGCAAAAATCCTTTTATCCATTCCTTCACCGAATCCGCAAAAAATCACACTTACCATTTATTCTCCTTTTTTTTATTTATTTAAAACAGATTCATTTTATGTACTTTTACTTTGAATCTGTTTTTTCTCTTTTTTCGCACGGTGTTCTCTAATCCATTTTAATTCTTCTTCCACCTCATCATAAAAATCATCATCTTCCACCGCTTCAAGCTCATCTTCCCTGCATCCGAAAATTACGCCTTTTTCCAAAAAATGGACTTCATAAATTCTTATTACCTGTAAAAAATCCCCGATATGCTTAACATATCCCTCTTCCCCGGGTTCAATCAAAATGGCGTTTCTTTCATAAAAAGGGTTTGTTCCGTCATTTTTTATAGGGACTTTTATCCTGACCCTCTGACCTATTTTAAATTTGGGAAGTATTTCATCTTTTGTTGAAGATGAAATCAATCCTTCTTCAGCTACTGTTAATTTTTTCATCATTTACTCCTTTACACTGCTGCAGCTGCTTGCGCCAAGACAGAATCTACAAGGAGACGGCCTGCTGAATGTGTCCCATATTTCCGCAGCACTCGGGGAATAACCGTTTTCAAAATTTTTATAAATATTATAAAAGGCAAATTTATAAAAATCCAGCTCTTTTTGCTCATTTTCAAACTCTTCTTTTTTTGATTTTTCAAGCATTTCACCGAATTTTTTTAAAATATGGAATCTTTTTACACTTACAAGATTTTTATCATATTCAATATCAAAAAAATCAAAATATTCCTCTATAGTTTTCAGTTTTTTAAACTCTTCAAGTTTACCCATAACCTCTCCTTAAAGATTCATCTCTTTTTTAATCTGTTCAGCCCATGCGGCCACTCTTTCTTCGGTCAAATCCGGCTGATTAATATCATCTATGGCCAAACCGCAAAATTTTCCGTCTTTCGCAGATGCCGAATACTCAAAATTATATCCATCAATCGGCCAGTAACCGTATTCACAATCGGCTCCAAGCTTTGTAAAAACTTCTTTAAGTTTTGCCAAAGCACTTACAAAATGTTCCCCGTGTGTAACCTGATCCCCGGCACCGAAGAAAGCGACTTTTTTACCGCTTAAATCCGGCATTTCATTTTCAAGCTCAAAAAGCGGGTCGACCCAGTCCCTTTGAGGGTCCCCCTGTCCCCAGGTTGAAGAGCCTAAAAGCAACACATCATATTCTTCAAACTGTTCAATGCCGTCAAAATCCTCTTCCATATTTATAAGTTCACTCTCTTCAAAAAATTCCTCAAGCATTTCTGCGGCATTTTGGGTAACTCCTCCGCTGCTTCCTACAAATATTCCAATTTTTGCCATTTTTAATCCTTGCATGGTTTATACTGTAAATATGTTTTATAGGCTTTATTTAACATTTTTTCCCCGTCTTCATATAGTTTTTCAAGAGTTCTATAACTAAAACGGTGCGCATCTTTAAAATATTTGTTAACCAAAACAATTTTATCCGCAATAACGACACATCTACCGAAACCTTCATGACTCATTTCCATAACAACATTACACATTACACCGGTTTTTCTCTCAAACAATAAGGCAAGGGCATTGAAAATCATTTTTATTTCATTTATCCAGATTTCATCAATATCCGCAATAATCGGAATATTTTTAAGTTCTTCTTTTGTTTTTACATATTTTTTTGTTAACAGTTCCTCATCGCTCATTTTAGACCAGCTTCCAAACTGATCAGAAGCTCTTAGCTGTCTTACAAGCTCTTTTTTAAAATCTTCTTTGTCAAATTTAATTTCTTTCATTATTACCCTTTTATTCATATTTCCAAAAATCAAGTCTCGGGTCTTTTTCAGTTTCAAAATGCATAATTTTTTTAATCCAAGGCGGGGGATTATTGTTTAACATATATACAAACTGATTTAACAGTTCTTCAATATCGTCTGTATATTTAACTTTTACCGGGGTAATGCCAGAAGAGATAACTTTTGCGGCATCACCGCCTATAATGCTTTTGCAATACATTATATTTACGCCTTTTAAAGCCGAAATTTTATATTCCGTTTTTTCCCCCTCAGGCAGATTGGAAGTATCTGTTTCAATAATTCCGCTTGTTGTATATCCCTCTTTTGTAATATCGTAAACAATAAATTTTTTTGCTCTTGAAAAATTTTGATTAACTTTTTTTATATCATCCGTTGCAAAGGCAACTTTTAATACATTTTTTTCATCTCCTTCTGAGATTACGTCTATTTTTACAGTTTTAGCCATGTGAAAGCTCCTTATTCAGTATGTTCGCAACTTCAAATAAAAAATATGCCCCGCCTTCATAAAGCTGGTCATTTTTTAACTGATTTCCAAATTCTTCATAATTTGGAAAACCTCTTACAATTAATTTTGCATTACTTCCTAAAGAGTGCAATATCCGTTCCCCGTGGAAATTACTGATTAACATATCACACTCATTTAAAAAACTTTCAGCATCTTCCAAATCACCCACCAAAGCATTCTCCGCTTTAATATCTTTTAACACATTTGATGGGGTAGTTGCTATTACAGCCTTTATTTTAGCCCCTACACTGTAAAGCAGTTCGCTTATTCCATAGCACATATCAGGTTCACCTGTAATGACAAATTTGTTATCGCTTATTACAAAATGGGTATCAAGCATAGCGTCTAAAAGCCTGCCTCTCCATTTTTTTATATGTTCAGACGGTTCTTTTTGAGAGATATTCATAAGAAATGCCACAAAATTGTCAGTTGCATTTAACCCTGTTAAACTGTTGAAATGTTTATGTTTAATTTTTGGATTTTTTTCTAAAAGAGCATCTGCAGCGATTTTCATTGATTCCCCTATTGTAACGACATAAGCCGAATCTGCTAAATTTTTAATATCATCTAAAGTAATGTCTCCGTTTCCGAGTTTCCCCTGTCCTTCTCTTAAACATCCGTCAAGCGAGGTGGAAATATCCGGAAGGGCATATGTTTCAAAACCGAAACTTTCGCAAAAACTTTTTATTTTTTCAATTTCAACAGGCTGCAGGGATACATTTGGCAAAAGCAACATCTTTTTATAATTAATCTCTTCTTTCACCTCTGTAAACTGTTCTATTAAAGATTTTGTGGCCAATGCCCATCCGCTTTCCATACCGCCTTCAAAATCGGGCGTGTTTACGTAACAGTAAGGTATGTCTATAAAATTTTTAACACTTTTTACATCATCTCCTTTTGTTTCCGTAAGCCCTGTTGTATGAAGGCCTATTAAATCGGGCTTAAATTTATATTTATTGATTATATTTTCCACAGCTTTTAATATTGTTTCATATCCGCCCTCAAGAACAGCGGTAATATCTATTACGGAAGTGTTGTACATAGCAATTGGTTCATTATAATGACTTGTCAGAAAAACTTTTGTAAATGAAGCACATCCTTTAGAACCGTGCATTAAAGGAAGGCAGTTTTTAACCCCCATAAATGCCAGAGCAGCACCCATAGGCTGGGAATGTTTTATAGGATTTACCTGAAGCGGTTTTTTTACTGTATTCATAATTCAACCTCCCAAGGTGCTTTTTTTGAGTAATTTTTAAATACCGGATTATCCAAAACATTGTCCAAATCTTTTGCTAAATTTAGAAGTCCCCCGTATCCTCCGTAAATTTTCTTTTTTTCCTGATTTACATTAATATAAGGTATTCCTTTTTTAAAAGCGGTATACAAACTTCTTCCCCCGCCTAAAAGAATGTCAGCGCCATATTCTTCCACTATTTTTATCTGCTCAGACGCCGGGGATTTCATTAAAATAATATCTTCTCCCAAAATTTCTTTTGCTTTTTTTATATCACTTTCAACAGATTTTGCAACAGAAGTGGCTATAACTTTAATTCCCAAATCCTTCAGAGCTGAAGCTATAGACCATGCTTTTTCACCTCCTGTATTTAAAACAGCTTTTTTTCCTCTGAATTTTTCAATATACGGTTTTAGCTTTTTATCGATTTTAGCTTCTTCGTTTTTTGTTACTTCAATAGCTTTTTCAACAAGTTCAGAATCTCCCAAAGCTTTGGCTATCTTAATAATGGAAGCAGATGTTTCACTTTTTCCGTAAAATGAGGCGGATATCCAGGGAATATCATATTTTTCTTTCATTTTCCTGCAAAGCGTTATTAAAGATTTTGAACAGTTTATTACGTTCAGTTTTGCCCTGTGGGCTGTTTTTATTTTTTCAATTCTCCCATCTCCGCTTAATGTGCTTAAAACCCTGATACCTATCTTTTCCAACACAGGGGTAATTTGCCACAAATCACCAGTAACATTATAATTTCCTATTATATTAATATCATAAGGGGTGGTATATTCAGGCTCTTTTGTGCCTATAAGATATTCCAACACATCTTCACCGGCAAGTCTTGAACCGAGATTTTTACTTCCGACAAAACCCGGTGCATGCACAGGCACTATTGGAATATTAAATTTTTCACTTTTTGTTTTACAAACTGAATCTATATTATCACCTATAAGAGCGGTTACACAGGTCTGGTATACAAAAATGGCCTCGGGAGAATATTTTTTCATAATATATTCAATGGATTCATCAAGCCTTTTATCACCTCCGAAAATTATGTCGTTTGTTGTAATACCTGTGGTAAAACCCATATATGTAAAATTCGCTTTTTTATATGAGCTCGGAGTCTGTCTTGTTTCCCACGAAGCGCCGAGGCATGTTTGGGGGCCGTGAACCAGATGCACCGCATCAGCAAACGGAAAAAGAGAAATCTGCGCACCTTCAAAAGCGCATCCTCCCGCTCCAAGACCGGGTTTAACTATATTACAGCCTTGTTTTTTATTTTTTGAATGCTCGCAGGCACTCTCATTTAATAATTCTTTTATTTTTTTTCTTCCAACCATATCAGCTCCTTTTAAAAGGATATGCATTTTTTATTCTAAATTGGGGAATTTATAAAAGAAAAATTATAAAAAGAACAAAAAAATTGGAAGGATTCCCGAAAAAGGGAAGATTATCTTATTAAATCGAAGAAGTAATCGGTTGTTGCTATGTCTTTTGTTTCTTCATCTAACCTATCAAGAACACCGTTTACTATCCATGTTAACAGATTAAGGGCACCCTCATATCCGCTTATTGAATATCTGTGCAAATGATGTCTGTCGAATATAGGAAATCCTATTCTGATTAGTGGAATTCCAGTATCCCTGTAAATCTCTTTTCCGTAAGAGTTACCAATCATAAAATCAACTGGTTCTGTGAAAAGAAGACTTCTCATATGCCATAAATCTTTTCCTGCCCATACATGTAAATCATCTTTTGCAGGAGAAGTGTCAAGCAGCGTTCTCATCTCTTCTTCCCATCCTTTAGGAGCGTTATTACATAATACATGTGTAGGTTCTGCACCCATTTCAAGTAAAAAGCTTACAACTCCGAGTAAAAAGTCAGGATCGCCCCAAATGGCAAATTTTTTACCGTGCATATACGGATAACTGTCCTGCATTGCATCCACAAGTCTTCCTCTTTGAAGTTTCAAAGATTCGGGAACCTCTTTACCTGTAAGTTCAGATATTTTCATTATAAAATCATCAGTGCCCTTAAGTCCTATAGGATTTGCAAAAACTCTTTCCTGTTTCCATCTTTTTGGAAGTTTCATTGTTTTTTTGGTTGCATATTTCTGCAATGAAATTGTGGCTTTTGAATTTCCACAGTCTTTTGCATCTTCAAGTTTAGTTCCGCCTACAAACATTTTATATTTACCGGCAGGTGAATCAAACTGGTCGGAATGGTCTCCTAAAATAATATAATCATAACCGAATTCATCAAGAATTTTCTTAATTTCCCTTATGCTTCCAACATAAGGCTCAAACCCGGGAATTATATTAATTCTCTCTTTTTTGTTTGTTTTATCAACATTTCCTTCTGTAAGCTGGCCTAAAATACCGTGCATCATATTGTCATATCCGGTAATATGGCTTCCTACAAATGAAGGTGTGTGTGCATAAGGAATAGGCATACCTTCAGGAATGAACTCTCCTTTGTCTTCTTCAATGGCTGCAGTAATAAACGCACCTAAATCATCACCTATAACTTCAGCCATACATGTTGTTGAAACAGCTATCATATCCGGTTTATAAAGTGCACAGCAGTTTTTAAGCCCTTCTTTCATATTACTTAGACCTCCGAAAACCGCCGCATCTTCTGTCATGGAATCACTCACACAAGGAGTCGGTTCTTTAAAATGTCTTGTAAAATAAGACCTGAAATACGCAACACACCCGTGGCTTCCATGCACATAAGGCATGGTTTTTTCAAATCCGAGTGCCGCCATTACAGCCCCTAACGGCTGACATGCTTTTGCCGGATTGATTGTAATGGCTTCCCTTGCAAAGTTTTTTTCTCTGTATTCCCAGGTTTTTGTCCATTCTGCAACTTCTTTTACCTTTTCAGGGTCGGTTGCCCCGGCTGCGCTTTCAAAATTTTTTTTATTTTTAAAAAGTTCCTGATATTCAGGTTTTAAAAACAGTTTTTGTCCGTCTACTATATTTTCTACATTTTGCATTTTTCTTCTCCTTTACTTTCCCACGGCGCATCATCTATTTTCCAAACAGGCGAATTAATAGCAAGGTCCATATTTGCTGCAAAAATTGCAAAACCGTCATATCCGTGATAAGGACCGCTGTAATCCCATGAGTGCATTTGTCTATATGGAAGCCCCATTTTTTGGAATACATATTTTTCTTTAATACCGGAACCTACAAGGTCAGGATGTAATTTTTTAACAAAAGCTTCAAATTCATACTCATTTACATCGTCGTAAATAATAGTGGAATTACTGATATCTTCTTTTGTTCTTTCATAATCGTCATCATGAGCAAATTCATAACCTGTCCCTATAACTTCCATTCCAAGGTCTTCATAAGCCCCGATAATGTGTCTTGGTCTGAGACCGCCCACAAAAAGCATTACTTTTTTACCCTCAAGTCTCGGTCTGTATTTTTCTATTACAGCATCAGCCATCGGTTGATATTTTGCAATTACCTTTTCAGCATTTTCCTGAATTTTTTCATCAAAAAAAGATGCTATTTTTCTAAGGGATTTTGCTATGTTGGTCGGTCCGAACATATTAAACTCAGCCCATGGAACGCCGTATTCCCTTTCTATATGCCTTGCGATATAATTCATAGAACGATAACAGTGCACAAGAACAAGTTTTACTTTTGATGATTGATGCATCTCTTTCAAAGTTGCATCCCCGGTCCATTGTGAAACAACCCTTAAACCCATCTCTTCAAGTAAAATTCTGCTTGTCCAGCCGTCGCCTCCTATGTTGTAATCCCCGAGAATTGCTATATCATAAGGGCCTGGCTCTATTTCTTTACCGTAAGTCGGGACATTAGGATCAACTACATAATCTCTTATTACGTCATTTGCAATATGATGCCCCAAAGACTGAGAAACACCCCTAAACCCTTCGCAGCTTGTAGGAACGATTACTTTTCCTGTTTTTTTAGAATAAATTTTTGATGTTGCCTGTATATCATCACCAATTAAACCAATTGGACATTCTGATTGAACGGTAATACCCCTGTTGAGAGGAAAAAGCTCATCAATTTCTTCAAAACATTTAGCAAGTTTTTTATCACCGCCGAAAACGATGTCTTTTTCCTGAAAATCAGAACTAAAGTTCATTGTTCCAAAAGTATCAACCCCGGTTGTTCCTATATAATAGTTTCTTCTTCCCGCACGGGAGTATTGACCGCATCCGATAGGTCCGTGTGAAATATGAATCATATCTTTTACAGGACCCCATACAACACCTTTACTTCCGGCATATGCACATCCTCTTTGGCTCATAACACCAGGAACCGTTTTTTTGTTGCTTCTTACATTTCCCGCCGTTTTTTGGCTTTCATCTTCCGGAGTAGCAACACCTAAATGTCTTGAGCGGTTTTTTGCCGCTTTTTTAGGATAAACACTCAATACTTCTTTTATTGCTTCTTCCTGTAATTCTTTCAATGTTTTTTCTGACATATTTTCTCCTTAAATTAAGACGCTTTTTTTACTCTGAAATGCTCCATAGAATCAAATTTTTTGCATAAATCCATAGTTTCATCGTCACTGTCAACCCTTTTTGAAATTTCACTCATCTGATACCTGTTTGTAAAAATCAGATATTTTTCTCCGTCTTTTTCAATATATTTGTCATCTTTCAAATAAGCTGCCAGTGCCTTGAAAAGAAACGTGTCTTTATTGCAGTAAACAATTTTTTCCACATCTCCGCCTCTTGGGCCCATTTCAAGTTCAATTGCATTAATGTCATCTATTCCGCCAATTGATTCAATAAATGCATCCAGTTTTTTTATTACTTCTTCATCCGGAATATTGTTTCCCATATCTGCTGGAAATTTTAAACCTATTATAAACATTTTCTCTCCTTTTTATTTTTTATAATACCGGCTCGGCTGATTTACCAACTTCATCTTCCAAAACATCCTCTTCAAGACCGAATTCCATTAATAAATCTTCCAAATCATCCATTTCAAGCGGTGTAGGAATAACTTTAAAATCATTTTCTATAATTTTTCTTGCAAGTTCTTTGTATTCCAAAGCCTGATCAGATGTAGGAGAATATTCAACAACTGTCATTCTTCTGAGTTCTGCATGTTGGACTATATTGTTTCTTGGAACAAAATGAATCATTTGAGTCCCTAATGCTTTAGCAAGTGCATTTGCCAAATCATATTCCCTGTCTGTCATTCTTGCATTACAAATAAGCCCCGCAAGTCTGACTCCACCTGTGTTTGCATATTTCAAAATACCTTTTGAAATGTTGTTAGCCGCATACATGGCCATCATTTCACCTGACATAACAATATAAATTTCCTGTGCTTTACCTTCACGAATAGGCATAGCAAAACCGCCGCAAACAACGTCCCCTAAAACATCGTAAGATACGAAATCCAAACCGTCCTCTTCATAAGCACCCTCTTCTTCAAGAAAGTTAATCGCTGTAATAACACCTCTTCCCGCACAACCGACACCAGGTTCAGGCCCTCCGGATTCCGCACAGTTAATCCATCCTCCCTTAGTATCCGGACTAAAAATTCCGGCTCCGTGTTTTAACACATCTTCAAGTTCCAAATCTTCAACTGTTCCAGCTTCAGCAGCAAGATGTAAAATAGTGTCCTGAGCTTTTTCGTGTAAAATAAGTCTTGTAGAATCCGCTTTAGGGTCACAACCGACTATCATTATATTTTTTCCAAAATAATAAGCCATAGAAGCCAATGTATTTTGAGAAGTAGTAGATTTACCGATTCCGCCTTTTCCGTAAAAGGCAATTTGTCTTAATTCAGCCATTTTATCTCCTTAATTTTTATTTTCATTTTTTATAGTGCATAATGCATTCCATCTTTTTTTGTTAAAAAACCGGAAAAAAATACAAAATATTGACAAAAAGAAACAAAAGAGAAACAAATTTGTAAAAATGTTTACGCTTTGTAATGGAAAACTTTAAGATACGTTTGATAAAAGCCTCTTCTTGTGTAGAACATATGGGCATTTTCATTGTCTATGTCAGCTGCAAGCTGAATTCTTTTATATCCAAGCTGTTGGGAAATGGAACGTATTTTATTTAAAAGCCTGCTTCCAATCCCCATATTTCTGTAATTTTCTTTTACAATCAAATCCTCAACATGCCCTATATAATCACCTTCCGCACTTGAAATGAGGCGCTGCATTGTAACCATACCCACCACCTTGTCATTATCCCTGGCGACCAACAAAACATTACCTTTTTGTTTATACAGTTTTGTTATACCTGTTAACTGTTTAGTGAAATCTATTTCAAAATCTTTCTCTATTGAAAACAGCTCCCCTATTAAATGCGCCATCTCAGGAAGGTCTGTTTCTTTTGCCTCTTCAATTACAATTCCTTTTTTTGTTTTGATATCACATATTTTTGGATGTAAAATATCTATTACTTTTAAAGCATGGGCGTTTAAAGGGTTCCCCTCGACATACAATATTTTCAAATTGTTAAGATTGGCAAGGTTTTCGGGTAAATCTTTTATATTGTTATCATCAATATACAATTCTTCAAGCTTTGAATAATTAATTATCTCTTCTGACAATTCGGTAAGTTCATTTGAGCTGTAGCACAAATTTTTAATTTCACCTGATTTAAACATTAAAAATTCTTTTAGCCCGCACCCGTCGGCGGAAAAGCTTTCCAAATAAGGGGCAAAATCATCTCTTAAATAAATTTTTTGTACAGGATTGTTATCAATAATCAGGTATTCAAGATCTTCCATTTCTTTAAGTTTTAATTCGGAAATCTGATTGCCGCTTAAATCAAGCTCTTCAACAGGAAGTTTGTATAAGTTTTTAGAAATTTTATTTATTTGATTATCCTGGGCGTTTAAAACATTTAAAGAAACAAGATATGACACTTCATCCGGAATTTCCTTTATTAAATTTGAAGAGATATCAAGTCTTTCCACATTGCAAAGGGATTTACAAATTGAAGAAATTTCTTTTATAAAGTTATTTGAAATATTAACTACCCTTAAATTGTTATCAAATGCAAGTGAATTAATTTCATTTATTCTGTTTAAACTCAGATTTAAAACCCTTAAACTCTGACATTTTTGCAGCACATCGACATTTTCTATCAAATTGCCGCTTGCATTTAACGATTTTAAATTCATTTCACCCAAAACTTCAGGCAAAACTTTAAAATTATTCTTGGATATATTTAAATTTATCAGTTTTTTTAAATTTTTAATACTCTCAGGCAGCGCTTCTAAAAAATTGTCACTTAAATCCAGCGTAACAAGATTTTCAAGCAGTTCAATAGAACCTGGAAGTTCTTTTATCTCTTTAGAGCTAAGGTTCAACCTTGTAATATATAAAGGATTGTCAATATTTTCACCTAAAGCCTTATGTTTAATAAGCCATTTTTTAAGTTCACTCCATCCGTTAATATCCATTTTAATCTCCTTCAGCCAGTTTTCTTATTCTCTCCCACCTTTTTTCTATCAGCATTTCTATCTCTTTAAAATCATATTTACCGAATTTTTGCATATCATACAATCTTTTTAAAGGTTCTCTGCAGCAGCATCTGTTGCATTCAGTTACCAATTTTTTTGCCTTTTTAAAAGGTAAAGAAGTATTCTCAAAAATTTCAATAGCCTGTTTTACAGTTTTCTGACCGCATTCACATATTTCCATTTGTAAAATTTCTTCTTTTGTTCTCATTTTCCCCTCTTTAAAGTCCGGTTTCTTTTTTAAATCTTTCCACTTCCTCCACTGCTTCTACTATTTTTTTTGAGAGTTCTGGCAGCTTGTTATAATCCACCCACAATGTATCTTCCACAATGTCATGAATCTGACCGGCCAGCTCAACAGCTTTTCTTTTTCTTTTTCCAAGTTCTTTTTTTAGTTCTTTTTTGTCCATTTTTTCCTCCTTTTAAAATGAAAACGAATAAATATTGTTAAAATTTATTTCACAATCCCCATAGCTTAAAAAAACCAGTTTTTCTGTTTTTTCAAAATTGTATTTTTTGAAAAGTTTGTTAATATTTTCAATATCCGGGCTGTATGATATTACTCTTTTTAACCCCCTGAAAAATAAAACACCTTTTATCATTTTTTCCGCTTCATATTCATCCTTTGATATCCAGGGTCCTAAAAAAACATCTTTTGAAGTAATAGAGCAAGAATGCTGAAAACTGTCTGGAAGTGCAAATTTTAATGAGCTGTTCCTTTGCATTTCTTCAAACAAATAAAATGTCCTCTCTTCATTAAATGTTTCATAATCTAATATTTGGACTCTGTTTTCAAAATCATAAGATTCAAGTTCCTTGGCTTCTTTGTTTGAAAAATAAAAAGGTGGGACATTTCCTCTGTTTATCCATTTATTTATATCAACTGTTTTTTTAAAACCGAAATTTTCAAAAAACAGTTGATATTTTTCAGGAAAAATTAAATAAACATTTTTATTATACATTTTTGCTATTTCCATCAGCGTTTTTAAAAGTCTTTTTCCTAAATTTTTTTTCTGAAAATTATTTTTGACCATAAAATATTTAATCTGAATATTTTTTTCATATTCCACCGTCAGAATTACGCCCGCTAACATATTTTCTTTATATATTCCAAAACACAAATGCGGAAAATGCGTAAGTATAAGTTTTATATGATAAGTGTCCACCTCAATGTCCATCTCTTTTGCAATTGAGATTATTTCGGGTGTATCTATTAATTTAAGCCATCTTATAAACACGCATATTTCCTGTAATAATTAATAAGTTCGGCTCTGTTTAGAACTTTTTTTCTTTTTGTTACTATTTTTCTGATTTTAGGGACCAGGTTTCTTAAAACCTCTTTTTTAGCCTCTATCCCCGCAGCTTTTAAATGATACATAAGCGTGGAAGAGCCTGAATGTTTACCTATTGGAAACTCTCTTTTTGCCCCTACTTCCTCGGCTTCAAAAGGCTCGTAGGCTCTTTTGTTTTTTATCATACCATCAGCATGTATGCCGCTTTCATGCGCAAAAAGCCTTTTACCGATTATTGGGGCGTTTGGAGGTATTGTAATATTTGCGGCCCTGCTTACAAAAAATGTAAGTTTTTTTATTAATTTCGGTTTTATTTCAACATCTTTGCTGTATAAATATTTTAAAGACATCAAAACCTGTTCAAACGAAGCATTTCCCGCCCTTTCGCCCAAACCTATAACCGTTGTGTTTAAACTGAGAGCCCCCGCTTCAATACCGCTTAGTGCATTGGCGTTTGCAAGTCCAAAATCATTATGTGTGTGCATTTCTATAGGCAAAAGATTTAATGACGTCAGCTTTTTAATAATTTCATATGTTTTTAAAGGGGTAAGTATTCCAACCGTATCGCAGAATCTAAACCTGTCGGCTCCGAGTTCACGGCCTAATTTCATAATTTCAACAATAAAATTCATATTGCCCCTTGAAGAATCCTCAGCCCCTATACATACAAAAACCCCCTCTTTTTTTGCCTCTGTAATTGTTTTTTCAAGATTGTTTAATATTTTATTTTTATTCCCTTTAAATTTAACATCTATCAATACGTCTGAAACCGGAACAGACAAATCAACAGCTTTCACACCGCACTCAAGTGAGGCTTCCAAATCTTTCATCACGGCTCTGTTCCATGTCATCATACGCACATCAAGTTCTAAAGAAAGCAGTGTTTTTATATCTCTTTTTTCATCTTCCCCCATAGCCGGAATTCCTATTTCAAGCTCGTCTGCACCACACTCCACAAGCATTTTGGCAATTGCTATTTTTTCTTTTGTGTTAAAAGCCACATAAGGGGCCTGCTCTCCGTCTCTTAGGGTTGTGTCGTTTATAATCATAATCTAACCTCCTTTTTTTCAGGCAAGTTAAAATATTTTCTTGCTGCGTTTAAAACAGAAATTTCTATCGGCTCAAACGCATAAGAATCATCTACTGAAATTCCCTCATTTAATAATTCATTTTTCGGAGTCTCTCCTATTTTTGCCGTTAAAAGCAGCTTACAGTCTTTTAATACATCTGAAATTTCTTTTATATTATCTTCCGAACCTACACTCTGGGCATACGCACTGTTTATTTTTCTGTGTTGAACAAACATAACACCCCTGTCTCCTGCTTTATAAATTAAAAATTCTTTTGCTGAGCCGAAGTGCTGGTTAATCATTCCCTCACCTGCGGTTGTAACGGCAACTAAAATGGTTTTATTCTCTGAGCTTAGATTTTCTTCAAGTTCCCTTGCTCTTTCATTTGCCTTTTCAAGGATTTTTCTAAATTCTTCTATCTTGTTTTGCGCTTCTTTTCTTGCTTTAATGTTGTAATGTTTTTCAAGCTCTTCAAAACTTTTATTTACAAATACATCTTTTGTAAATTCAGCCCCCCTGTCTTCTCCTATAAGTCCCACGGCATCGGCCCTGCACTGTCTACAGTGTTTCATAAGCCTTACATCAACACCGCAGGCTTCCTGAACTTCCATAACCTGTTGCGGAGTGGCGCTTGGAACTCCCTCTAAGCCGAATTTGGTTCCGTATTCAGGCTCTGAAATAAGAGGCATAATATTGTGTAAAAACACCCCCATTTCTTTTAATTTTTTTGCAACTTCAGGAAGATGCTTATCGTTTATTCCCGGAATTAAAACGGAATTGGCTTTAATTAAAATACCCTTTTCCACACATTTTTTAATACCCTCAAGCTGTCTTTGAAGCAGAATTTTTGCCGCATCTTTACCAAAATGTCTTTTATGGTCGTAATAAACCCAGGAATATATTTTTGAACCTATTTCCCCTGTTTCATCAACACTGTTTATTGTAACGGTGACATGATCAACCCCGTATTTTACAAGTTCATCCACATAATCAGGAAGAGCCAGCCCGTTTGTTGAAAGGCAGAGTTTAAGATCAGGCGTTTTTTCCCTGACCAGCCTGAAAGTTTCAAATGTGTTTTTCGGATTTGCAAGGGCGTCACCCGGGCCTGCAATACCCAAAACACTCAGACGCTGAACCTCTCCCCCCACATAAAGTACTTTTTTTATCGCTTCTTCGGGAGTCATTCTCTCACTTGTAACACCGGGGCGGCTTTCATTAGAACAGTCGTATTTTCTGTTGCAGTAATTGCACTGAATATTACATGCAGGAGCCACAGCCGCATGAATACGGGCATAATGATGATGTGCATCTTCACAGTAACACGGATGATTGTTTATTTTTTCTTTTATATCTTCCGGTAAAAAATTTTTGTTTGTTGAATTCATTTTTTTCTCCTTATTTAAAACTTTTTATCTATATGCAATATATGTTCTAAACAATAGAATAAATATTGCATATACATAAAAAAAGGAGCAGTTTTGAAAATAAAATATAAAAATAAATTTTATTATTTAGAAGACACACCGCTTGATATAGGATACAAGGCAGAAACGGTAACTTTATATGATAAAAATTCAATCCCGGTTGAATTTCCGCAAAAATGTAAAGATACTCAGCTTATAATAACCATGCCTTTTATTGACGAAAAATTAATGCGTGAAATTATGGAAACTGACAAATTTTTACAAGATTTGAAAATACATATATATCTGGTTTTACCGGAAGAAACAAATTTACCTTCGTTTGAAAACATTATTGTCCTGTTTGATAAAGATAATGAATTCTCAGACATTTACGGTTTAACAATTAAAATGGAAGATAAGGAAACTATTACAAAAGCGCTCATTTTAATATCAAAAGACGGGGCAATATATTATGATGAGTATCCTGATGATGTTTATCAAAAATTTAATTTAGAAAAACTAAAAAGAAAAATAATCTCTTCAAAAGAGATTTATAACAATAAAGGATGTGGAATATGAAAGAATTAATTAAAAACATAAAAAAAGAGATTAAAGAAAATAAAACAGTTCCTTATTTGGGTATAGGAATTTTTAAAAATGTTAAAACAAAAGAGGGCGAGCAGATGCCTTATGATTCCGATTCACTTATTTTAATGATGAATAACGGCAGAGCAATGAGCCCGAGACTAATGTATGAATTTTCAAGAGCAGCTATGCATTTGGAACAAAGAAGAGGTTATGAATATATCCAACAGCTGACAAACTGGATATATTCCAAACCGTTTGAGCCTACGGAAATACACAAAGAAATTGTAAATTTAAATCCTAAATACATTATTGATACCAACAGGGATTCTAAATTTCAGGAACTGCTTTTGGATGTTGAACATATACTTATTGTAGGAAAAGCAAGAATTTTGGATAATGATTACAGATATGAAATTTACAAATTTGATATACAAACAAAACAGTATATAAAAACCGATGATGAAGAGCTGAAAAACGCACAAAAAATTCTTTTTAAACCTATGGGTTCGACTCTTCCAAAGCCTAGTTTTATTATTTCAGATGCGGATTATGTAGATTGGATTACAGAAGTCATGGGCGGATTTGCGGTTCCCGCTTTTTTAAAAAAATACAGAAAAGGCAAAAAATATCTCTTTTTAGGTGCTGATTTTTCAAAAGACACAGAAAGGATGGTGGCAAATGAACTGACTTTGGATTTAGATGGAGGATATTATGTAAAAGAACCCCCTCTTAGTAAAAAAGAGGAAAATTTTTTAAAAAGACATAATTTAACACATATTCCGATATCTCTGGAAGAATTTAACAAATATTTTATAAAAACATCACTGTAAAAAGGTTTAATATGGATAACGAAAAAATATGTTCGTTTTGCGGAAGAAAACAGAGCGAAGTGGAAAAAATGTTTTCCACTGAAAAGTCAACAATTTGCAGCGAATGTGTAAAAACATGTTCTAAAATACTTCAAAAAGAAAACTACCTTAAAAAAAAGAACAGTTCCGCATTTAAACTGTTAAAACCAGAAAAAATTGTGGGACATCTTGACAAATATATAATTGGACAGGAAAAAGCCAAAAAAATACTGGCAGTTGCCCTGTATAACCATTACAAAAGAATTGAAAACCCTGTATATAATGACATAGAACTCGAAAAAAGCAATATTATGCTGATAGGCCCGACAGGCAGCGGAAAAACGCTTCTTGCAAAAACACTTGCAAAAATTTTAAATGTTCCGTTTGCCATTGCGGATGCGACTTCTTTAACAGAAGCCGGATATGTGGGGGAAGATGTTGAAAGTATATTATCAAGGCTTTTGGTTGCGGCAAATTACAATGTTGAACTTGCACAAAAAGGCATCATATATATTGACGAAATAGACAAACTTGCAAAAAAAAGTGAAAGTGCCGCCATAGGAAGGGATGTTTCAGGAGAAGGAGTGCAGCAGGGACTTTTAAAAATACTGGAAGGCTCTGATGTGTATGTGCCTGTAAAAGGTAATAAAAAAAGCAATTCCGACACTGTTTTAATAAACACATCCCATATTTTATTTATATGCGGCGGGGCATTTGTGGATTTAGTACCTGAAAAAAACAAAAAAAAAGAAACAAAAATGGGATTTATTGTAAAAGATGATGAAAATCAAAACAAAAACCTTAAAATAAAACAAAAAGATTTGATTAATTACGGAATGATACCTGAATTTATAGGAAGGATTCCAGTTATTGCACAGCTTAACGAACTTACAAAAGAGCAGATGGTTAAGATACTTACAGAACCTAAAAATGCTATAATAAAACAATACCAGGCGTTTTTTGACATGGACGGAATAGAGCTTGTTTTTGAAGATGATGCAATTGATTTAATTGCCGAAAAATCGATCTCCACAGGAACCGGTGCAAGAGGGATTAGGGGAATTATTGAAGAAATAATGCTTCCTGTTTTATATTACGCACCTACAACAGAAAACTTACAAAAATGTATTATTACAAAAGATTTTATTTTAGGCAGTAAAAAAGAGCCTGTTTATGAATTTAAAAAGAGCGAACAATTGAATTAAATACTTGAAAGTTGAAAATATATTATCTATATTATTTTGTAATAGTTTCTTATTTTTTCAGACATTAATTTCCTTCTTTCTATTAAAAATTTTTGATAGTCTTCCATTTTCATTTCAAAAATACCCACAGGAATTGCATTTTGTTTAAAATTATCTTCAATTGAGGAATATTCTACTATTCCACCATATTTTAATTCCCCTCCATTGCATTGTTCTTTTATCTCGTGTAAATATTTCTCAATCGGTTTATTTCCAATTTTAATATTGATTTCGCTTTGAATATAAACATAATTAGCAATTTGATTGTACTGTCCTCTTGTCAGACCTTTCTTTTTCAATAAGTCTCTTGGAAAAATATGGTGAACATCACCTCTTTGTTCAATCAAGTTTTTTACGGTAATATCTTTCGATAAAAAACCTTTATTATTAAAATAGCATTGAGAAGCAAGAAAAACGTTAAATACAGGACTTGTAGAACTTGAAGTATTTAATCTTTGAATTAATTCTGCATTCCAAAAAGCATCTGACAACTGAGCGTCCTCAATTTCTTTTAAATAATCGCCGAAATTTTTTTGAGAAATATTTTTTATGTCAAAATCAAATCTGCTTTCAGGGGAACCGGAATATCGCCCGGTCAGTAAAGTAAGGACAAACCATTTTTTTACATATTTTTCAATTAAAGCAGAATTGTAGTTTTGTTCTTTTAATTTTAAGTAAAGTATATAGGCGAAATTCATCGCATTTACAGATCTAATCAATCTATTATCAACAAAACCTGCGGATTTTATAATCATTAAAAATCTTTTAAAATTTGTTTCGTTAATAAAGTTCTTTACTCCAATAATTAAATTATTATATGATTGTTTGGCAATTTCTTCTTCAAATTCTCTTGTTTCAAAATTCCTACCTGAGAGTAAACTTACTAAATCACTTAATTTTCCTCTGTTGAATTTGAATGTAAATGCAACTCTTAAAATATCTTTGTAGGTTGGTTCATATAAGTCTTCATTTTCATTTTTTAACCAGCTAATTTTTTGAAAATATTCAGTTTTAGAAAATTCAGTGTCATTTTCAGCAATATGAGAATAAAATTCAGGAGCAATCGCTAAATGGCTAAAATAATCTATTGCTTTTCGCAAAAGATTACCGCCATATTCTTCATTTGCTGCAATTTTTGACATAACAAAATCTGCCTGACTTAATTCAACACCCTGACTATTAATTCGGATAAAGATTTCTGTTACCTTTTCAATATCGAGATGTCCGCTTAATTCTATAAGCCCAATCTGTTTTTTGGGAATATTTATCAAATCCTGAAAAACTGTCTGAATTTTTAATTTATCCGCATCAGGATTTTTCTCTAAATAGTTTCCAACTATATCGAATAAATTACCGTTAAAAACAGTTGAAATATCATCTACCCATTTTTTGTCTTTTGCAATAGCAGGTGTTAAAGTCTCAAATTTTTCTTCAAGCGGATTAAATGCTATTTGAATTCTTATTTTTTTATAGTCTTTATTTATAACTTGTTGTCCGATAATTGCTGCGGTTAAAGCGGTAATCCTCTGTTGACCATCGATTAATATTTTTTTTCCTTCTGATAAACTTCCGTCTTTGAGTTTAATGTTTGGGTTTCTCCAAGCAATGATATATCCGATTGGATAACCTTGATACAAACTGTCCATCAAATCTCTGACTTTCGTAGAACTCCATACAAAAGGCCTTTGAATTTCGGGAATTGCTATTTCTCCTGATTTTACCCAAGATATCAGGGTTTCGATTAACGGCTGATTTACTGTATATTTTTGTGAGCTCATATGGTATTTCCTTTATGTTTATTGCTTTTTAATACCCGCTTTGGCTATTCATAATGTGGGATTTTAAACCTATATTTTTAGTTTACCAATAATTTTGTTAGCATCTTTCTCTGCGTTGGCAAAGACATACTTATTGCCAAGTTTTGGCTTGTGCGGTCGGCTTTGTGCGACTTGGCAATGTGTATGGCTTTTAGGGTCGGCATTTTACTCTTTTTTTACATTATTATTCATCATCATTTCATAATGACTTTTATGTCCCATTTTTTCAAATATTAACTCAAAAACTTTCAAGTATTTTTCTACATTTTCAGGTTCCGCATCTACAACTAAATCATCATTGATAAAATGTGAACCATCATTTACCCACGAAATAAGAGATTTGCAAATTATCTGTTTTTCCCCTTCAAATTTACTTATTGCATCTTCATAATCAAGGCCTCCTAAAATATTGAAGTAGTATTCTAAAATTCTGCGTAATGTATTGAAAATCGTTGCCGTATTTATTTTTTCAATATCATCTAATTCACGCCACAATAATTCATAAGTAGTTTTAATCGGATTTTTTTCGTGTTCTATTATCTGTGTTTTATTATTTAGTTTCCTAACAATCCAATATGCTTCTTCTTTCCATTTATTATTTCCACCACCTTTAAAAGTAACTTCTTTGAAGAAGTAAACATTGTGCGTAAGTATGAAAATCTGTTTTATTCCATTAGTTCCGTTTTTTACATCTCGTAAAAGTTCTTTTGTTAAGTTGCTGACAATGAATAAAACATTACTATCTAAACTCGAAATAGGGTCGTCAATTACTACAATTTTATCCTTGCCAACTCCTGTATCATTTGTGCTACCTCTTAACATATGATAAAAATACAAGAAGGTCAAAAAAGTTGATTCTCCTTCGCTTAAAGTTCCATTTACTTCGCTTCCGTTTTCTCTAACAACTTTGTAAAATCCTTTTTCATCTGCCTCTTCAAGCATAAAATTTGTAAAACCAAATAGCTTTAAAATCTTGTTAATTTCATTTACTGTTGGTTTTACACTTGTAACTTCCGATTCTTTTTTTGCGACTTTGGTTTCAAGTTTGCCTTTTTCTTCTTTGGTTAATTTTAGTGTATCATTTCTCCCTTTTATAGCTTTTTCAACATCTGATTTTATTTTATTATATGATTTTAAATCAATATCTAATTCATTTACAATAAATCGCCAAATCTTAGATTTTAATAAAGTTTTTTCGGTTTTAATATTTTCAAAAGTGCTATTATTATCTTCAACTTCTTTTTTTAATACCTTAATTAATTCTGATATTTCGGATAATATTGGTTCTAAGCTATCAATTCCAATAGGAATACTCGGTGTTTTTAGTTTTTTTTCTAATTCACTTAAATTGTTTTTATAAGTGTTTTTTAGTAGTTCGATTTTAGCTTTTAGCTCCTTAAAATCAAGAATAGGAATATCTCTACCTATCAATGATTGTAATTTTGTAAGCAAACCATTAACATAACTTTTATAATTCTGAATAAAATCGGCTAACTCTTTCTTTTTATTTTCATAAGTTTCATCAAAAAATGATTCGATTTGTTCACGCAAATCTTTACTAATTGATTGTTGGCAGAAAGGACAAATATTTTCAGTTTGTTGTAAATAATTAACACCGTCTTTTACCCAGTCGCTATTATCAAGTTTATGTATTAGCTTACCAATTTCAATATCTTCTTTACCGACAATCTTTGTTTTTAAAATTTCAGAATTTTCATATTTGGATAAATCATCAAATGTAAATTCATCAATAGGGTCATAAGCTTTTAAATCATCATTAAAAACCTTTTTGCTTTTTTCAATAATTTCTTTTTCGTCAAGTAAATCAGAGCTGTTTTTTTGTTCAGAAATACATTTATTAAAAAAATCCTTTGCACTCCCCATAAAGCCCTTAAATGCAGGTTTAAAATATGCTTCATATTTCTTTTTTAAAGCCCAAGCTTTTTCTTCTACATCATCTCTCTTTTTTGATAATTTTTCTTCTTGTGTTTCAATAGACTTATTTAAACCTTCGATTTTATTTTTAAAATCTCCAATTTTAGCATTTGCTTCTTCTATAAATTTCTGAATACCAGTTGCATCTTTACCTAATGTAAAAATTCCTTTAATTGCGTTACTTTGCGAAAAACTGTCTTGAACAAACTGTTTGTTGTATATAAAAACATCTATTGGTGAAGTTGCCCATTCTAAATTACAGTGTGGATAAGTAGAAATATCAGCAATCACTTTTCCTAATGATGATTTACCTGTTCCATTGCTACCAAAAAAATAATTAATTGCTTTGGGTTCAATTTCAACTACATCTGCATAAGATGCTGTTTTATGTAATTTGATTTTAGTTATCATTCTTCGACTTCTTTTTTACCCTCAAACGCTTCTTTTAATACCGCTTGCATCAATATTTCGGCATTTTTTTCGCTTTTTAGTATCTCTTCTTCCATTGCCGATACTTTTTGCATTAAGTTTTCTACTTTTTCAACTATGGCTTTTTGTTCGGCAAGCGGGGGAAGGGCAATTTTAATATTTTTAAATGAATTTACAGATACACCTCCTCTTAACCCTTTTCTTTGTTTATCAAATTCAGATTTAAAATGTGGAGAGTTATACAAATAATATAAATATTTTGAAAGTTCATTTATGTATGTATTTGCAACTAAAAGTTTATTGCCAAAACATACATCTTGTGCGGTAATACCGATTTTTTTACCAGAACTACCACCTTCAATACAAATCAATACTGTATTTTTAGGTGCAATTTTGAATTTTTCTAATTCTTTTGTAGGAATAATAACGCCAGAATTGTAGTTTATTCCTCTCATATTAAATTCTACATCTTTTGTCCCAATATAAATAAACCCTTTTTGTTGTTTTGTATATTTAGCTTCTTTTTCTGATTTATTTATACTGTTACCAGTGTATAATTCTGCTAATTCACTTATATAACACCAAACCCAACCATCAGGCAGCTCAAAAGGAATTTCATCTTCTGTGATATGCGGTAGCGGTTTTTCTTTGTGGATTTTTTTCTCTTTAATCAGTTTTTCTTTTTCTGCTTTTATGCGTTTTAAAAGTTCGCTTGCAGGTTCAATATTAGGGTTTTGTTTTCGCCAGTCGGCCGTTAACTTACCTTGTATAGCTTCTTGTAAAATGGATTGTTTGAGTTGGTTAACGCTTTCTTTTTGGATTTGGATTTCATTTATTGTTTTATTTATTTTATCATACAGCTTTATCAATCTTCTGGCTTGCGGATGAATAACAGGCATATTGTCAATATTTTCACCTCTATCCACCATATCACATTGTTGCATTAAACTTTCTACTTTTTCTACTATGGCTTTTTGCTCGGCAAGTGGGGGAACTGGGATAGGGCAAGACATTATTTGTGATTTTTTTAGATTTGTTTGTTTTTTCCCATCATTGAAAGATAAATAATATTTATTTCTATCTAATACTTTAATTAAGTATTTATGGTAAATACCTGAAAGCGGTATAATGCCTCCGATTCTCTGATTTAGAGAGTATTTATCGTTTTCGTCAATTAAAAAACAGCGACTTAAAGCCCGTCCATTAGGAACATCACTCATTACGATTGCTATTTCATTTTTATACATTGGCATCATTTGATTACCAGTATATTTAACGACAGCACCATTAGTTGAAACAAATTTTGAATTAATTAAAATGTATTTACCATTAGAATCAACAAATTGTTCGTGGGCTTTACCATTCTTGAATAATGATATTTCGTCTAAAATTACCCACACCCAACCATCAGGCAATTCAAAAGGGATTTCCTCTTGTGTGATTGGCGGTAGCGGTTTTTCTTTGCGGATTTTTTTCTCTTTAATCAGTTTTTCTTTTTCTGCTTTTATGCGTTTTAAAAGTTCGCTTGCCGGTTCAACATCCGGGTTTTGTTTTCGCCAATCTTTGGTTAGTTTGCCTTGTATGGCTTGCTGTAAAATAGCTTGTTTTATATTTTTTAACAAATCTCCCTTTTTCATATATCCAACCCCTTTTTTATCTCTTGAAACAACTCATTCATCCTATTCAATGAATTCTGAAAAATGGTTATTGCCTCGGCTGTTGTATAGTTTATTTCTTCCACTTTTGTATTCGGATTTTTAATATCCAAATCCCAATCTTTTAAATCTTCTACTTTTACTTTCCAAGCTACCTCGCTTTCTTTACGGTTGTTCCACCACTCAATAAGCGGTTTAAATTCTTCAAATCTTATTGGTTTTGTTTTGCTGTAAGATTTTTGTCCTTCGGGTAAACGGTGTTCATAATACCAAATCTCTTTTGTAGGACTTCCTTTTTCAAAAAACAACAAATTAGTGCTTACAGTAGCAGGAAAAAATGTGCTTTGCGGTAAACGGATAATCGTATGCAAGTTGCATTCGGTCAGCAATTTTTGTCTTATTCGCATTTTTACACCATCACCGGTAATTGAGCCATCGGGCAAAACAATAGCAGCCCGTCCTTTGGGTTTTAATAGTTGTAACATTAAAATCACAAACAAGTCGGCAGATTCTTTGGTGCGGTAAGTTTTAGGGAAATTGGTTTCCACGCCATCGGCAATACTTGCTCCAAAAGGTGGATTGGCAAGTATTACATCAACTTGGTCTTTTCTTCCAATGCTGTTGTATTCGGTTTTTAAACTGTCTTTATATACATAATCGGGAACATCCATTTCGTGCAAAATCAAATTGGTTAAGCCCAAAACATAAGCAACTGGTTTAAGTTCCCAACCTGTAATGCTTTTTTGCAAAATATGTTCATCATCAACGGTTTTTACATAATTTGCTCGTATATGGTCAATTGCTGCGGTTAAAAAACCTCCTGTTCCGGCAGCAGGGTCAAGCACTTTTTCGCCCAATTTCGGGTCGGTCATTTGGGTCATTAACTGCGTTATTGCTCTTGGTGTGTAATATTCGCCTTTGTTTCCTGCATCACGCAATTCTTGTAAAATGCTTTCGTAAATATTACCAAAAATATGCTTGTCTTCCGAATTATTAAAGTCAATTTCGTTAAGTTTATTGATGACTTTTCGCATTTCGTAGCCAGACTTCATATAGTTGTTTGAGCCTTCAAAAACTTCTCGGACAATAGCGGCTCGTTTGGGGTTTTTAATGCTTGTCAGTTCTCGCAATGTTGCAAAAAGTCCTTTATCGTTTTGGGCATTGCTGTCTATAAAATTCAAAAGTTCATCGCCTGTAATTCCTTCGGGGTCGCTTGCCCAATTTCTCCATTGAAATTTTTCAGGAATTACCGATTCATAATCATCTTTTATGATTTCAAGTTCTTGGTCTTTGTCGTCCATTATTTTTAAAAACAACATCCAACCCAATTGCTCTAATCGTTGAGCATCGCCAGAGATACCTCTGTCTTGCCTCATTATATTTCTGATACTGTTTATTACAGCTGATACATTTGCCATATTACTTCCTCTTTTTTAATTGTTTTTCAAGGTTTTCAATTTCTTTTAAATCTTCTTTATCGGCTAATTCAGCTTCGTATTTTTTTCGTTTTTCATCAAATTTATCATAAATTTTACTGACTAATTTTTCCATTTCCTTGTTTGATATTTTGCCTTTATGGTTAAGAATTTGTTTATCGTTTAATTCAAGTATCTTATCTACATTTTCCCGCCAAAAATCTATTGTAATATCTTGTCTGTTTTTTGCTCTTAATTCGGCTGTTTCAAGGAAAATTACAACCAGTCTGTTAAGCGTATCAATCTCATCTTTTGTTAAATAATTTTTTGCAATATAAATATCTTGTTTTCTAACGATTCCACCTCTCCAAGAAGTAAGTGCCATATTGGGTTTGTTGGCATCGGCACGCGAAACAATGATTTCTGCAGCAGTTTGTCCGGTAACGGCAAATAGCAACTTATTTTGTGTTTCGGTAAAAAACATTTGAGTAGCTTTATCGGTTTTGTCATAATCGCTGCTTAGTTTAAAAAGGTCTCTTATTTTTTGGTAAAATCTTTTTTCAGAAGCCCGTATTTCACGAATACGCTCCAATAGTTCATCAAAATAATCGGGTCTGCCATCAGGATTTTTCAGGCGTTCGTCATCCATTACAAAACCTTTGACCATATACTCTTTTAAGTTTCGATTTGCCCAAATTCTAAATTGAGTTCCTCTTTTACTTCTTACTCTAAATCCAATGGCAAGAATCATATCCAAAGAGTAGAAAGTAACTTTGTATTTCTTACCATCTGTGGCAGTTGTCAAGTATTCCTTGACAACTGAAAGTTCGTCTAACTCTCCTTCTTTCAGAATATTTTGAATGTGCAGGCTGATATTTTGTTTTGTGGTGGCAAAAAGTTCGGCCAATTGATTTTGATTCATCCAAACTGTTCCGTCCTTTGCCATCAAAGAAACAGATGCTTTGCCGTCATCAGTATTGTATATGATGATTTGATTTTCTTTCATAAACTATGCTACCTTATAAAGTTCTTTTTCTAATTCTTTCAATGCTTCAAGATATTTTTGTTTAGAACCAAATGCTTTTATCAATTCAATTGGTGTTCCCAATTTATTTAATGGGTCTAATTTTAATACTTCTGTGCTTTCAATGGTTAATAACCCGTCATCGGCATATTTATCTAATAGTTTTTCCAAAACAAGTCTTGCTTTTTCTCCATATTTTGTAAAATAATTACGCTTTTTCACCTGATTTGCCCGTTCTTTTCTTGTTAATGGTTTTGCATCATATGCAATATGGCAAATCAAATCGAATAGGTCAAAATCTTTGCCTACTTCATCTTTTAGAGCGTCAAATAAAATTCCTTGTTCTTCCAATTCTTTTATGATTGCCTCTTTTTTCTCCGAATTATTCCATTTGTTCAAAAAATCATCCAAACTTTGAAATTGTTTTAAAACATTTTTCCGTGTATAATCTTTTAAACTTTCAGTAATAATTTTACCATTTTCATCAAGATATTGCACTCTTTCGTTGATAATATTTACATCTACGCCGTTGACATAATATTTTACTCTTGGCTCGGCGACAATTTCTCCTCCGCCTTCAATTTCATATTGGTAAGGAAATTCAACTTCTTCACCGTCTAAAATATCGGTAATTGGTTCATCTGTTGTTTCATCCTCTAAATTTGTTAAATCGTCGTCTTGTGTTACATCTTTTATCATTACAGGTTCACCGTCAAACGCAGGGTCTGCAAACAGATTGGTAACATTACGAAAATCCATAATTGTAAAATAGGTTTTCCCGTATTCCTCATTTATTCGTGTGCCTCTGCCTATAATCTGTTTAAATTCTGTCATTGAGCATATATTGCTATCTAAAACAATCAGTTTGCAGGTTTGAGCATCAACGCCTGTTGTCATTAATTTTGAAGTCGTTGCAATAACAGGATAAGGCTCACTTGGATTGATAAAACTGTCTAATTCTCTCTTACCTTCTTCATTATCGCCTGTAATTTGCATTACATATTTGTTGTTCTCTTTGAATAAATCGGCATTGGCGTTAGCCAAAGCAGTTCTCATTCCTTCTGCGTGTTCAATGTCAACACAAAAAACAATAGTTTTAGCAAAGCGGTCGTAACCTTTTAAAAATTCAGTAATTTTCTTTGCAACTAATTCTCGTCTTTCATCAACAACAATATTTTTATCAAAATCAGTTCGGTTGTAAATTCTATCTTCAACCGGATTTCCGTCTTTGTCTAAAAATCCTTTTGGTGGTCGCCATCCTTCTGCATCAATATCCAGTGTCACTTTTACAACTTTGTAAGGGGCAAGGAAACCATCATCAATTCCTTGTTTTAATGAATAAGTGTAAATCGGCTCTCCAAAATAATCAATATTTGAAACTTCGGTTGTTTCTTTGGGTGTGGCAGTAAGCCCAATATGCGTTGCATTCTTGAAATATTCCAAAATTTCACGCCATTTACTGTCTTCTCTTGCACTTCCTCTATGACACTCATCAACAATTATTAAATCGAAAAAATCAGGACTGAATTTTTTATAAGCATCTTCGCTTTTACTATCTGAAAGTCCTTGGTATAACGCTAAATAAATATTATATGCAGTATCTATTTGTTTATGCTTTATGATAGTCATGGCTTCTTTAAAAGGTGCAAAATCTTTTCTGGCTGTTTGGTCAATGAGTGAAGTTCTGTCTGCAAGAAAAAGTATTCGTTTTTTTGCACCGCTTTTCCAAAGTCTGTAAATTATTTGAAAAGCAGTATAAGTTTTTCCAGTTCCTGTTGCCATAACCAATAATATTCTTTTCTGTCCTTTGGCAATGGCTTCAACTGTTCTGTTAATTGCTATTTGTTGGTAATATCTCGGTTTTTTACCGCTACCGTCTTGATGGTAATCTTGTTTTGCTATTTTTTCAACTTCTTCGGTTTCAATCCCTCTATATTTTTTGTATTTCTCCCAAAGTTCTTTCGGACTTGGAAATTGGTCTAATGATAATTCTTTTTCAATCTTTCCGTCTGTTGCTGTTTTGTCGTGGAAATAAAAACCGTCTCCATTACTGCTGAAAACACAAGGAATATCCAAAGTATTTGCATATCCAAGAGCTTGTTGAATACCACTTTTTACTGAATGTTTATTGTCTTTTGCCTCAATTATTGCAATAGGGACATTGGGTTTGTAAAACAGAATATAATCTGCAAATTTTCTTTTTCCTCTTGTTGTAATTTTCCCTTTTACATAGATTCGACCATCAGTAAAATATACTTCTCTTCCAATTTGGGTTTGTTCATCCCAACCGGCTTTCAATAATGCAGGTGTGATAAATTTTGCTTTTATATCCGCTTCTGACAGGTCTTTTTTATTCATTTTTCAAATCTTATTTTAATTTTTTATATTTTCCAATATATTTGAGAAAATTAGTTCATATAATAATAACATATTTTAATAAAATTTACTTTTGAAAGGCACTGACTAAATAACGGAAAAGTAAAAATATGACAGCGTAGCGGAATTTAGCGAAAATTTTACGTTTAAAAAATTGCACTCAACCCGTAAAGGCGCTTGCGTTTGCAATTTTTAGCAAAATTTGAGCGGTGCGTTAGCAAAATGAAGCCCTGAAGCTGTCATATTTTTATCTTTGTAGTTATTCTTATATATTTTACCATTTAGTCAGTGCCTTTTAAAAAACAGTTTATATGATTTAAAAAGAGCGAACAATTGAATTAAATACTTTTATTTCACTCAAATCCTCGGGAATTTCCTGAACTTCTTTTCCAATGCCCCTTAATTCCAGAGGAATATCTTTTCTGTATTTTTTACCTCTTAATGTAGGGGTTTTAAGTTTACCGCTTTTTGTAGTGCCTATTTTATATTTAGGGGAATTTAAAAAATAATTTTCAAATTCTTTAGTATAAGGGTAATCCCATGTTATTGTACCGGTTGATGGACATATAGCCGCACATTGCGGGTCCTCATAAACACCTGCGCACTCAATACATACTTCAGGTTTTACATAATAACGTTTTTCACCTGTAGGGTTTGATAAATCATCAACAATTGCGTTAACCGGGCAAACCTGTCTGCATGCATCGCAGTTTATACAGCTTTCTCCTATAATTACAGCCATTTTTTTCTCCTTATTTATATAATTTAAGCGTTTCTCCCACACTTACGTGTGCTTTTCTTAGTTCAATGGAAATATTTTCCCTGTAGGGCTTTGGTGAAACTTTAGGTGACATAAGCCCTTTTTTCTTATGCACTCTTATTACATAATTGTCACTGTTTACAAAATAGTCGTTAAATTCCTCAATATAAGGCATATCCCATACAATACAGTCATCCACAGGACACACATCCGCACATTTAGGGACAGCCGAATCGACACATTCTATACATTTTTCCGGTTTTACATAAGTAAACTCTGCAAATTCCAAAGGTGAATTGTCCACACTAACTATAGCTGTTGCCGGACATTCATCTATACATGCCCCGCAGTTTGTACATAAATCAGTAATCATTACCGCCATTTTGACTCCTTTTATAAATCCTGAGTAACCATATCGGAGGATTGTTTTTTAACATATTCTGAATTTTTTCAATTGCATCTTTTATACTTTCGTTTTTATCCACTTTCACAGGGAAAATATTAAAAGAGTTTGCTATTTTTGAAGCTCCCGGTCCTATTTGTATGCAATAAAGTAAATCACACTCTTTTAATTTTCCGAATTTAAACAAAAGTTTTTCCCTCTCTTCATCAGGTTCGCTTACAAATTCTACTTTTTCAACAAACTCATTTTTATCTTTATCTACTTTATAAATAAAAAAATTTTTGCACCATCCAAAATGCTCGTTTATTTTTTCCCCGTCGTTTGATGCAAAAGCAATTAGCATATTTAAGCTTTAAAGAAATTTAAAACAGCAGAGTGCGCTTCTCTCTCTTCTAACGGAACTGTTTCTATAAAAGGTTTTTCTTTAACTGTAGGGAGCATTAAGCCTTTCTTTTTATGAACCCTTATTTTGTATTTACCTTCACTGTTTCCTTTTTCGTAATATTCACTGAATTCTTCAGTATAAGGCATATCCCATACAATACACCCTTCTGTCGGGCAAGCTTCGGCACATCTTGGCACATCTGCGTGTCCTACACACTCAACACAGGCTTCGGGTTTTACATAAAAGCGCTCACCCATAAACGGATTTCTGTCTTTTGAATCATCCAAAATTGCAGCAACCGGGCATTCTCCTGCACAGTCCCCGCAGCTTACACAAGTCTCGGTTATCATCACAGCCATTTTTTTCTCCTTGATTGATTTTAAAAAAGTAAATGCAATTTTTATTCTAAAGAAGATACAAAACAATATTTTTATCTATTAATTCTTCAAAATATTTAATTATCATATCCGCCGTGGAGGTTTTACCAAACATACATCCAGAACATGCACCGAGATAACGAAGCCAGATTTCCGGAATATCGCCCGGGATATATTTAACAAGTTCTATTCCCCCGCCGTCTTTTTGGAGTACTGGAACAATTTCATTTTGCAACAAATTTATAATTTTTTCTTTTTGCAAATTTTCATCTAATTTTCTAAATTTTTCATTTAAATCAGTGTTTAAATCTTTATTGCTTACATATGTTACAATCTGCTGGGCCTGAGGATGCCCGTTGTGAGCCGCTTTTATAAAATATTTCATTGATTTTTCTGTATCTTTGTCTTTGTAATAGAGGGCAAGTTTAAACTGTGCATTTTTGTCATTAAGCTCTGCTGCTTTTTCATAATATTCAATATATTTTTTGTTATTTTCTTTTTCATAAATGTTTGCTAAATAAAAAAATGCTTTTGCTTCGTTAAATTCTGCAGCTTTTTTAAAATATTCCTTTGCTTTTTTGATATCTTTTTTACACCCGATTCCTTTTAAATAAAAAATACCCAAATTAAAAAACGCCTTGGGGGTATTTGATTTTAAAAAACATTCCAATGCCCCGGTATAATTTTTATTTTCATATTCTTTTAAACCTTTTTCAAACATATCCATAATTACCCTTTTTTTAACCTATATACAATTTATATTCTAAATCTTTAAAATAATCTCGGAGAGAAAAATTGTCATTACCAAAGATACAGGATAAACAGCAGTATATGCAATGGACGGATAATCGGATTTTGAAACAGAGTTTATAACAGTAAGCGTTGGGGTTGATGTCATTCCTCCAGATAAGACACCTAAAATATTTAAAAAATTCATTTTAAAAAAAACCCTGCACACAAAAGAAACTAAAAAAAGTGAAAATATAATTGAAAATAATCCAATATATATTGGTAAAAATCCATTTTTAGAGAGTTCTTCTAAAAGATACTTTCCCGCATTTGTTCCAATGGCGGCCATAAATATAAGCTGCCCGGATGTTTTCATAAGACTCCCGGAATTTGGTGAAAGCTGAAAAACAATGTTTCCTATTCTTCCAAGCCTTCCGAGGATTAATGCCGTAATTAAAATCCCCCCTATAAAACTGAGTTTTATCTCCCCCACAAAAGGCAGATAAAAAGGTATACTTCCTACAATTATCCCTGCTACAATCCCTAAAGATATAGATAAAAAATCGGCTGCCGGATATTTTAAAAGGTTGTTTCCCACAAGTTTTGTAATTCTTTCTCCGTATTTTTCAGGTGCAACTACATAAAGTTTGTCCCCAAACATCAGCGTTAACGAAGGATGAGGTTTAATATCTATTCCCGATCTTCTGACTTTTGTAACAACTGCCCTTAAAGATTTCAGCTCTTTTAAACTTCCTATTTTTTTACCGACTATATTTTTTGATGTAACAAGAAGTTTGAAAATTTTCATATCATCGTGAAATTTATAAGCATCTCCTATTTCGCTTCCGAGTATTATACGCAGAGATTCAAGCTGTTCTTTGCTTCCGGATGCCCTTACTATGTCGTTATAATGCAGATATACATCCTCATTTTCCTCCAAATCGTCCGGATTTTGAGATTCAACCCTTTCTATGATGGTGGATGTCATTTTTTCCACCTGGGATTTTTTAACAGGCTGTTTTTTAAAACTTTCGTTTGTTATTTTAAAATTTTTTGTAAGTATCGGGGCGCATCTGCCCTTTTTTTCATTTTCGTAATTTTCAACCTCTTTACCCAAATCCACCCTGAACATAACAGGAAGCATTCTTATAAAAAAAATTGTCACAAAAATACAAAACGGATAAACAGCCCCGAATATAATGGATATTATAGGGTCGTTTTTAACTTCAAGAGCACTTGCGAGGGAAGGGACATTGGTCAGAGAGCCTGTAAGAATCCCGTCTATTACGCTTTTATCCAAATTAAAATATTTTCCCAGAAAATAAACACAAATAAAAATACTGAGTAATAAAAAAACTGCTATTATATTTAATTTAATCCCGTCGCTTTTAATTGTTTCAAAAAAACCAGGCCCCGATTGCAAACCAACCGCATAAATAAAAATAGCCAGCCCGAAAAATTTAAAATTATCAGAAACAACCATGCCAAAATGCCCGGCAATTAAGGCAACAAGGAATATGGCGGTAATATCCAGCGAAAAACCTTTTACTTTAATGTTTCCGATTATATATCCGAGTGTTATTATAAAAAACAGATAAAATATCTGGCTGTTTATCATTTTTTACCTTAATTTTTTTCTTTTAAATAATCATATACAATTTTTATTCTAATTAGAATGAAAATTGCATAAAATAAGTAAAAAAAGGATTTTTATGGATTTGAAAAAAGAATTGTTAAAAATTATTGAAGAAGCGTTTTTTAAGGCGTCTTCTTTTGACGAAAACAAAAAAATTGAAATATATATACAAAACGGTATACCTAAAATGTCTGAAATTTTAATCGGTGAAGATAAAAGCACTGAAAATTCAGATAAAATCTTATGCTATGAAATATACGGATACAACAAAATTTTAGAAGATGAAATAAAAACATGGATTGATTATGCAAGAAACATAGACCTTACACAAAATTATGAACCGAACCCTTTTGAAAAAGCAGTAAGGGATATTGAAAAAAATCTCTCTAAACAGAAAAATGTTTCAAAAAACGAAATATCCTCATACGAAATATTTGCAAATCTCCCGATAGATATTGTTTCAGCTACAGAAGAAAAAATTATAGAGTTCTGGTGGGAAGGAGATAACATAGAAAATATAAAATCTATGGCGGTTGAGAGCATTGAAAGTGTATTAAAGGAAATTAATGAATAAAAAAACTCTCTTTTGGCTTAAAAAAAACAATTTTAACCCGCTTGATATAAATATGCAGGACAATTACGGAAACACTGCACTTATGAAAGCCGCAATGGAAGGGAATATAGACGTTTTTGAAGATTTGTTAAATAACGGTGCGGATATTTTTATAAAAAACAACGACGGAAACAGTGTTTTATGGTTTGCCTGTTTTTCAAACTCTAAAAAAATAGTTGAAATATTAATAAAAAAAAATATTGAAATAGATACCGTAAATGAAAACGGTGTAACACCACTAATGTATGCCGCATCAACCGGAAAAAATGAAATAGCTGCAATGTTGATTAAAGCCGGGGCGGATAAAAACATAAAAAATTTAGACGGTTTCAGCGCTGTTGATTTGGCTGTGACACCTCAGATATTAAGATTACTCAGAAACTAATTTTTTTATCTCTTTTTGCAAAACTATTCTTTGAAGCGGATGAATTTGAAGTCTGTTTACCCATTTATCAAATTTATCCCTGAAACTTTCCCTTATAAACGGATGGAGATTATCTTTAATTTCAATAAGAAAAAGTAAATATTTTCTGCCTTCTTTTAAACTTAACTTATTTACAGGTATAAGACGTTTTATTATAGCTGTTTTTAATTTTTCATCTAGTCTGTTTTCCACTAATTTAACAAATTCACTTGCAGCTAAAGGATCGGCATAAACATCGTTCCAGATTTTACCGTTTATAACCTGATCAATTGCTAAATCCTTAAATTCAGGAACAAGTTTTAAGACTTTTACAAGTTCTTTAAAATCATCATCAACTAAGCTTCTAAAAAGCATTCTGCTTCTGTTTCTTATTTTAACACGCAGCTTTTCATCCTTAATAACTTTTTTATTAAGTCTTTTAAACCTCTCATAAGCTCCTAATCTTGAATGGTTAAACGCCATTATACTGACAAAAACATCCTCATCTTCTATCTGTTTCGGATGAGAGCCGGACGGTCTGTAAAAAGCCCACTCCATTCTTGCCTGCGGGTCAGGGTGTTTTAGAAAAAATTCATCCCCTTTTTTTTCAAAATCCGGCTCTTCGCTTAATTTCGCAATTTCTTTTTTATAATGCAGATTTTCCAAAAATCCCCTTTAAATGCTAAAATGTATAACATCCCCGTATTTTTTTAATTTTTTTATATTCTGTTTATAACTTCACCTTTTGGATTTTCAATCAAATCCCTTTTTTGGTTTTTTAAATTTTCATCATTTTTACCGCCCCCGAAAGATTCATTATAAAGACTGTTATAAACCTCTTCAACACTTTTATTTCTGAATTTTTCCAGCAAAATTTCATTTTCATCTCTTTTACCCATATTTTTAAATTCACTCATTAAAAGGTTTATAACAATATCGCAGCTTCTGTTCCAAATATCTTTGTTTCTCTCTTTCATACGGAAAGGATGCTTTAATAGTATATGAAAAAGCACATGTGCATACAGATATTTTAATGTTTCATTATCATAATAAGAAGCTTTTTTTTCATCAAAATATATTTTTTCACCGTCTGTTTCAATAACTTCATATTTATTGTTTTTTTGAATTAAAGGAATATTTAATGCTAAAAAGCTTAAAAAAGGGTTTTCGAAAAGAAACTCTATTCTTATTTTTTCAAATATATTTTTATATTCAGATGATATATTCGCCATATTTGCTTAGCCACTCTTCAAACCAGACAGTTTCGCTTATTTTTTCATCTTTTACAATTAAATCTTTTATAAGCATAACCGAAAATTCATTAGGAAGTTTTTTGGTAAATTCAAAAATATTTTTTCTGTGAATATCAGAACAGTCATAATATTCAACCAAAGCCGACTCCAGAGCAAAAAGAAGAGATGCATTGGTTTTGTCTATTTCGGGAAACTCTCCGTTTAGAATAGATTTTGGATTTGGCAGGTTTTCATAAATTTTTACATAATTTACAAACTCAATCCCGCATGAGTAACCGATAGCTCCGTAAATCAACGGTAAAATTTCATTTATATTATCATTATGCTTTAATATATTTGATAGCATATGATAACTTCTCGGAGTTGCAAAGGCCGGGTTTGAATCATCCTCAACAACATCTGTAGAAAGCAAATCCGGACGAAAGCCCAAAAACCCTATAATATAATGGTGCAGACCGTTTTTTAAGGCAAACTGCTTAAAATCTTCATATTTTGCTTCCACATACAAATGAACCATTCTGTTTACAAGTGGAGAGGGAAGCCTAAACACAACCCCTTTATCCTCCATTCTGTTTCCCGCGGCAATAATTCTCCAGCCTTTTGGAAGTTTATATTCTCCTAACTGCCTGTTTAAAATAAGCTGATAAACAGCTGCCTGAATAGAAGGAGCGGCGGAATTTAGTTCATCTAAAAACAAAATTCCTTGTGAATTTTCATCTTTTGGGAAAAATACAGGAGGCATCCAGATTGTTTGATTTTCTTTAATGGAAGGAATACCCCTTAAATCAACAGGGTCAAGTTGTGAGAGCCTTATATCGATTAACTGAAGATTCTTTTTCTTTGCTATATCCGCAACTATATAAGATTTTCCTATTCCAGGGGAGCCGTGTATAAAAACCGGAATATCTGTATTGATTAAAATTTCTAAATATTTATATAATTCACTTGTGGAAATGGAAACAGACATTATATTTCCATTTCTATCATTTTACCCATTGCTATTTCAGCCAGTTCAAAACCAAACTCTTCACACTCTTTTAATTCTTCGCCGGTTGGTATAAGCTTAATTTTTAAAGGTTTGTTTGGCATTCTGAATTTTAACTTTGACATTCTCTCATGAAGCATATCCGCAGCTTCCCCACTCCATCCGTAAGAGCCGAATGTTGCCCCTATTTTACCGTTATTTTCAATAAGTGCAACACAGGAAAGCAAATCCCATGCCGGTTTTACGGCATCTGAATTGATAGTGGGAGAGCCGATTAATACAACATCGCTTTTTTCAAGCAAATCAATCATATTCGGTGTTTCTAAAGCTTCAAGGTCATATACACCTGAAACGACACCTTCAATTTTATCTGCACCTTTTGCAATATGTTTGGCCATTTTTAATGTATTTCCGTAACTGCTTATATAAAAAATTGAAAATATTTTTTTATTGCTATCTTTTGAATTTTTACTCCAGTTTTCATATTTTTGAATATAACTCATGGGATTTGTTCTTAAAACAGGGCCGTGCAAAGATGCAATAATTGAAATATCAAATTTTTTGTAAAGCTTTAAAGCGTTTAAAATAAACGATTTAAACGGTCTCATAATATGCAGATAATAATATTTAAATGCATAGGAAAAATCGCCCACCTTGTCATCAAATAGTCTTTCATCATAATAATGGCTGCCAAAAACATCTCCGCTGAAAAGTATTTTGTCTTCATGCAGATAACTGCTCATAGTATCCGGCCAGTGAAGAAAAGGTGTGCTTAAAAATTCTATTGTTTTATTACCTAAAGAAATTTTTTTTCCCGTGCCTGCCACCTCAAAATTTACATCTTTTTTCATAAGAGCTTTTAACATTAAAACAGCCCTGTTGGAAATAATAAGTTTCGCCTGCGGGGCCTTATCCATAAGTTCAAAAAGGGCTCCCGAATGGTCTGGTTCTAAATGGTGCAAAACTATATACTTAATTTCATCATAATCGCAAACCTCTTCTAAACGCATGAAAAACTGCGATGAAAATTCTTTTTTGACTGTATCCATTACACATACACCCTCATCCCCTCTTATTACATAAGAGTTGTAAGAACTTCCGTTTGCCGTTCTCATAATAATGTCAAACGTTCTGATTTTAGAATCAAAAGCCCCTGTAAAATAGACATCATCGCATAATTTTATTGCATGTTTCATATCTTAATATACGAGATTACTATCTCGCCCTCCTTTTTAATATTACACTGACACATTAGTCTCATATTATCTGTTTTATTGTCAATAAGACTTAATGTTTTGAGCTCTTTTTCAGATGGTTCATTAAGACATTCCATTCCTTTTTCAACAACCGCCACGCATGTTGAACAATCCCCGACCCTGCATCCAAATTCCATTGAAGCCCCTGTTTTCTCAGCTATTTTTCTAATTGATGTGCCAACAGGCGCTTTAACTTTTATATTGTCATCTTTTAAATATACTGTTGCCATAATTATCCTTTATTTAATTTACTGCAATTTTCATTCTATTAAAAACTGAGATGTAATATTTTTATCTTTAGTTACTTATATTTACTCAGTGCCTGAAAAAAAGCATTAAATCGCTTAGAAAAAAACTTTTATGGTCTTTGTTTTCAAAATGTTTTTTCCATTTTAAATCATTTTCCAGATATTTTAAAGCCGGATAAACAAATTCTTTTGGCATTATGTTTTTTAACCGGGAGCTTTTTACAATTGCCTGCATAACCGAATCAAAAAGAGAATCAATCAATTCATAATTTTTACTTATATAAACAAAAGAGTCCTCCCCCATAAATTTAAAAATATTGATAATATGCCAAGCTTCTTTTTTTAATGTCATTTTAACCTCCTATTGAGATGATATAATGGATTTTTTCATTTGTTTTTAAAAACCTCTGCCACGCCTTATCGTAAAAGGCGCCTATAGCACTGACCTTCCATCCCCTTTCAACCGCTTCTAAATATATTTTTTGCCCAAGCATACCGGATTTTAAAAGCGTATTTTGATTAAATTGCTTAGCTGTAACAATAAAAATATATGCGGCATTTTTTATAAATCCCTGATTTACACACATTTTTACAATCTGGTTTGTAAAATTTCCCTTTTTTACAAGTTTTGCATTTTTATAAACCCTGTTGATTTTATCAAGCGTAATTAAATAAAGTGAAAATTCATCTAAAAATTTAAGCATGTAAAAAAAGAAAAAATAAAAATCCAAATATGAATCTCTTTTTTTAAATCCTCGGGCGGAGCGGCGTTGAAAAAGCGTCTTTTTTGATTTAATTTTAGGATAAAATATATTAAAATTACATTTTTGTAACCCTTTAAGATACAAATTTGTATCCACTTCCCATTCGGTATAGTTTGTCGGAAAGACTTTTATTAAAGGGATTGTTTTAGATACTTTTGTCTTTTTAATCTCCCCTGTGTAAAAAGCGGCGAGTGCAAATTCTTCATTACAAAAGCCCATAAATTTATTTATTTTTTTATATTCTTTTATTTCTGTTTGATAAATCTCTTTTTTGCATATTTTTGAAGCGGCCAAAAGAGCGCCTATCTGATGCCCGGCGTCCAAATAGGTATATCTGTAACTTCTTGTACCGTATTTCCAAAAAGACCTGAAAGGCACAACAGAAACCAAAAAAATTATCCCTTTTACCATATTTATATCTAATTCATTTTCAATTCCGCCGTTATAAATTTCTTTAATAAGCGTTAATTTTGATTTTTTGGCATTAACATGATAAATCCCGCTTATTATGTTTTTTATTCCCCTTATCTGGACATACAGTTCTGTAGGATGTAAATTTCCGGCTGAGGGTATGTTTAACCTGATATAAGGTTTTTTATTGATGTTTAAAACTTCGCTTGCAAATCTTGATAAATAAATTATTTCAACATCTCTTAAATCATAACTGAAAAAATCGGGATATTCCTTCATTAAAGGCTGACTTTCCCAATCTATAAATTTTGTATTTTTAGCAACATTTTTATATGTAAGCGAAGTTTTTTCATACATCAGTTTACCCCTGTTTTTTTAATTATATGCATTTTTTATTCTATCTTCAATAAAAAACAGACAAAATATCGATTAAAATTTAATCAGTAAAAAGCGATATATTTTTACATTTTTATGTTATTATATCTTTAAAATCTTTAGACAAAGGATATGGATGCCTGATGACTTTTCTTTAGAAAAATGTAAAAACTGCAAGGCTTTAAACTCATACAAACATATGAAACTCTTATATGAAATATCTAATTTATTAAACAGTTATGAAGATATTGGAAAAAGTATTGAAAAAAGTCTAAATTTACTAAAAAATGAGCAATATTTTGAAAGAGGAGCCCTTTTTGTTTATGAAGAGGAGAACAATTATCTCTCTTTGTTTGCATCTGTTGGCCTTACATCCCAACAGAAAAAATTAGCTATTTACAAATTAGGAGAAGGCGCAACAGGGCTTGCGGCAAAAGCAAAAGAACCCGTTGTAATAAAAAATATCCACAACAATATCCTTTATTTAAATAAACTTGGCACAAGAAACACATCAATTATTTCATATGTGGCGGTTCCCATTATAAAACAAAATAAATTATTAGGCGTGGTTTCAGCCAATCTCTCAAAAGAAAGCAAGGTAAATTTTGAAGAAATTATATCAATGCTTACAATATTCGGCTCACTTTCCATCAGTGCACTAAATTACAGAAAAAAAATCGAGAAGGAAAAAGAGGAATTAAAAGAATTAAAAAATTATTATGAAAATGAATCATTTAAAGAATACAGGTTTGAAAATATAATTGCAAAAAGCACAAAAATGAAAAAAATTTTTAATTTAGTTGAAAAAATCGCCCCAAGTGATGCAACCGTTCTTATCAGGGGGGAAACCGGAACAGGAAAAGAATTAATTGCCACCGCAATACACAATTTAAGCAGAAGAAAAAACGGCCCTTTAATCAAATTAAACTGTGCGGCCATCAGTGAAACACTTCTTGAATCCGAACTTTTCGGACATGAAAAAGGTGCTTTTACCGATGCAAAGGAAACAAAAAAAGGACGTTTCGAACTGGCCAACGGAGGAACGCTATTTCTTGATGAAATAGGAGACATTTCACCAAATATGCAGGTAAAACTTCTGAGGGTTTTACAGGAACAGGAATTTGAGCGTGTGGGAGGTGTTAAAACTATTAAAACAGATGTAAGACTTATAGCCGCAACAAATAGAAATTTAGAACAAATGGTAGAAAAAGGGAAATTTAGAAAAGATTTATATTATAGACTGAATGTCATTCCTGTTAATCTTCCCCCTCTTAGGGAAAGATACGAAGATATTCCTTTGATTATAAATTTTTATTTAAATAAATTTATGAAAGAAAATGATAAAAATATGTATTTAAGCAAGGAAGCCATGGAACTGCTCATTCAGTATCCGTGGCCCGGGAATATAAGAGAACTTCAAAATATTGTCGAAAGGATAGTGCTGATTTGCCCTGCCGGAGAAATTAAACCGGAAATGCTTGATTTTGTACTTCCTTATAGTTTCCAAAAAGTGTATGGTAAAAAAGAAGCAGAAATCGACACAACCCAAAAAGTGCCCACAAAAAAGCAATTACAGGAGATTGAAAAAGAGGCTATTACAAAAGCGTTGATTAAAACGGGACTGTTATAAATTCCGTGTCAGTCAAGGTAAAATACTAAAAATGAAAGGACTGACATGGAGAAATTTAATTTTGACAAAGCAGTAAAAGATTTATTAGCAGGTAAGAAGATAGGTGGAAAAGATGGAGTATTAGCTCCATTAATTAAAGAATTAGTAGAAGCTGCACTTGAAGCAGAGATTGAAACATCAAACAACAATAAGTGATGAAATAGAAGAGAAGATATTATCATTATATGCACTTGGAATGAGCTATAAAGATATAAAATCACATATTGAAGAGCTTTATCAAATTTCTATTTCATCAGCTACAATAAATGCAATAACGGATAAAATAATACCAAAAATCAAAGAGTGGCAATCAAGACCTTTAGAGAGTATATATCCATTTGTATTTATGGATGCAATTCATTATAAAATTAAAGAAGATGGGAAATATGTAAATAAAGCGGTTTATACAATTTTAGGTATCAATATTCAAGGTAAAAAAGAAGTTTTAGGGCTTTATTTAAGCGAAAGTGAAGGAGCAAATTTTTGGCTTCAGGTTTTAACCGATTTAAACAACAGAGGAGTAAAAGATATACTTATTGCAAGTGTAGATGGACTTAAAGGATTTCCAGAAGCCATTAACGCTATATATCCAAATACAGAGGTTCAGTTATGTATAATTCATCAGATTAGAAATTCTTTAAAATATGTAGCTTCTAAAGATAAAAAAGAGTTTATGAAAGATTTAAAAAAGGTATATCAGGCTGTAAATAAAGAACAAGCCGAAAGTGAACTTGATAGACTTGAAGAAAAATGGGGGAATAAGTATCCTATAGTCATTAAATCCTGGAGAAACAAGTGGAATAATTTATCTAATTATTTTAAATATCCTCAAGATATAAAAAAAGTTATATACACAACTAATATTATTGAATCAGTTCATAGACAATTTAGAAAACTTACTAAAACCAAAGGTGCTTTTCCTAATGAAAATAGCTTACTCAAACTCTTATATATGGGTATTCAGAATACAGAAAAAAATGGACTATGCCTATTAAAAACTGGAATCTTACACTCTCTCAGCTGGCAATTTTCTTTGAAGGTAGATTAGATGATGCTTTAAACTTATGATATAATTTCCCCAGCTGACACGGAATTATGAACGGTCTCCTCTCAGCTGGCAATTTTCTTTGAAGGTAGATTAGATGATGCTTTAAAGTTATGATATAATTTCCCCAGCTGACACGGAATTATGAACGGTCTCCTTTTAGTATGCAAATGGGTATCTTCATCTCTATATTCTGCAACAGTTGATAATAAATCAAGAGTTTCAAATTGAGCTTTCTCAAGTTTAAATGTAGCTTTTTTAACTTCTTCTTGTAAAGTTTTATTATATTCTTTTAATATTTTATTAGATTTAATCATTTTTATACTGTTTTTTAACCTTATAATAATTTCGGCAGTATTAATAGGCTTATTGAGAAATTCATTTACCCCTGCCTCTAAAGCTTTTAATTTTACTTCATTATCTCCTACATCTGTAATCATCACACATAATGTTTAGTTGTCTTTTTAGTATTGTTTTGCGTTCTAACCTGTTTAAATTTTTTTATTGTGTCTATAATGTCTTTTTTTGTAATGTCTTCTATAAATTTGTCTCCAAGAAAAGGCAGTAAATAATTTTCTACTCTTCTTAACAATTTAAAATAAGTAACGTCTGCAATGTTTTGTTCTTTAAATTCCAACCATTCTATCGCAATGTCTTTAAATTTGTGCTTATTTAAGTTTTCTTCAATTGCAAGTTTTTCAGCTTCAATTTGTTCTTGTTTTTCTTTTTGTTTTTCCTGTAAAGGATCAATTCCACTTGCAATTTTTTCTCTAATTTCCAAATTCATTTTTCTTGCCTGCATAAGCTTTAACACAGGATACTCTCCCAATGTAATTTTTCTGTTTTTACCTAAAAAGGTATATCTGCTAACAAAATACTTTTTACCTGTTTTTCTTATGCGCAAATATAATCCTTCTTCAATTCTAATCCATTCTTCTTTGCCTGTCGGCTTAAGGTTTTTAATAACAACGGCTGTAATCTTTTTTGTCCCCAGATTTGTCCCCAAAATCGCATTGTTTTTGCCCCAGAAATTTTATACAATTTTTTTTGAGGGGATAGCAAACGCTAAAATCCCCGAAATTTAGGCAAAAAGGAGTAGAAAAATGGTGGCAAATCTGGGGACAACTCTGGGGACAAATTTTTTTAAATAACAACAAAGATTTTGTGGGAGTTTTAATGTTTAACGTTTAACAGAATAACGTATTTTCGGGATGTTTAACATTAAAGTGTCTGAGATTAAATTGTTTTAAAAGTAGTAAATGGTGCGGGAGAGATGCACCAATATTTAGTTTATAGTAGATTATTAAAGTTCTCATAACTTCTATATTTAGGGGATTTCATTAAACGATTGTCTATGAAAGTTTATAAAATTTTATTGACTTCTATTAAAAATATGTATACAATTATGTATACAAACCCCTTTTTAAAGGAAAATAATGTCTCTTACTGACACAAAGATTAGGAGCCTAAAATATATTCCTGAAAGTAGATATAAAAATTGGTATTCTGATGGTAATGGTTTATATTTAGTTGTCGAAAAAACTAAAAAAGTTTGGAGATTAAGATATAAATTAAAAGAATGGAAAACTCATAAACCTTTTACAATAGGAGAATATCCTTATATGTCATTAGCTGAAGCAAGAAAAAAGGCAATAGAGTTAAAGAGTTTAGTACAAAAAGGAATAGACTTACAAAAATGGAAAAAACAAAAAGAGTTAGAAAAAGAGAGATTACAAAATAGGAAAAGAGTTTCTGATTTAGTTGAAGAATATTTAGAAATTAAAAAACAAAATGTAAGTGAATCAAGATTTAAAAAAAATTATGTAGGAACATTTAATAATTATGTTATTCCATTTATTGGTAAAAAATTTATAGAAGATGTTACAAAACAAGATATACTTAACTTAATCAAAGAAGTTCCAAAAATTAAACTAAAAAATGATACAAGAAGTGTAAACAAAACCTATAAAGCTAAAGAAGTTTTACATATTTTACGAGATTTATTTGAATTTGGAATTGATAATGATTATTTAGATTATAATCCAGCCTACAATATAAAAATTGATAGAATATTACCACAACACAAAGAACAGCACATCTCTGCTTTATTAGATATTGATGATTTAAGAGAACTTTATAAAAAAATATTAAACATAGAAAATCCGATAACTTCAAAGATAATTCAATTTCAAGCTTTGACTATCCTCCGTAATGGAAATATCCGTAATCTTAGATGGGAATATATTAATTGGGAGAAAAAACTTATTATCTATCCAAAAGAAGTAATGAAAGCTACACATAGTGATTTTAGATTACCACTTACAGATACTTTAATTGCAATTTTAGAGTCTTTTAAACGATTAAGTGGAGATAAGGAGTTTGTATTTATTTCAAGTAAAACTAATAAGCCAATTAGTGAAAATTTTTTATCCGATAAATACAAAAAAATAGGATATAAAGATATTCATAGTCCTCATGGTTGGAGAAGTTCTTTTAGAACTATTGCTGCTGAATGTATAGAGGAGCATAAATGTGGTATTGAAGCAATCGAATCACAATTACATCATAAAATAGGCAATAAAGTAACTCAAGCTTATTTGAGAACAGATTTTTTAGAACATAGAAGATTGTTGCTACAGTGGTGGGAGGATAAACTTTTAGGAAAAATATAGTATCTACACATCTACATCTACAAATTTTTTTGATTTTTGCTTTTTTATCAATAAAATTATAGTTCTAACTATAAATTTTGATATAATTTTTATAGTTATAACTATAAAAATATAAGGAAAAAAATGTTAGAGAGATTTAGACTTTTTCAAAGAGCTCTTCTTAAAAATTTAAATACTACTTATAAGAGGTATTTTTATGAGGAATTAAAAAAAGATGAAAAACTATTAGCAATTATGGGTGCAAGAGGTGTGGGGAAAACTACGACACTTCTTCAATATTTAAAAGAATCTAAAATTCCGATAAATGAAAAATTATATATAAGTGCAGATTGGATTGATGCAGAAAATCTTTTTGAAATAGCAGAAACTTTTTATAAAGAAAATGGCAAATTACTGATAATTGATGAAATTCATAAATATCCAAACTTTGAAAAAGGATTAAAAAAAATTTATGATATTTTGGATTTAAAAGTTATTGTAAGTGGTAGCAGTGCTTTATCAATTAATCATGCAAAAGCTGATTTAAGTAGAAGAATGCTTATAAAAGAAGTAAAAGGAATGTCGTTTAGAGAATTTTTAGAATTTAAATATGAACTTCAAATAAAAAAAATTTCACTCAATGAATTGTTACAAAATCATATAAATATTGCATATGAAATTTTAGAAAAAATAAACAAACCTTCAATTATTCCTGATTTTAAGGAATATTTAGAAATCGGCTATTATCCTTTTTATTTTCAAAATGAAGATAAAGTTTCATATCTTTTGAAATTAAAAGAGACTATAAATGTAGTTTTAGAAGTTGATATTCCTGCAATATCTAACATAAAATTTACAACAATTAGAAAATTCAAAAAACTAATAGAATATGTTTGCATCTCTCATCCTTTTAAACCAAATATGCAAGAACTTCTTATAAAAATGGATATGCCAAAGACTGCTTATGCGGAAGCTTATGAATATTTAGAACTTCTTCAAAAAGCAAAAATAATAAGACTTATAAAAAGTGCAAACAAAAAAGATGCAATTCTTACAAAACCTGAAAAAATATACCTTAACAACACAAATCTTCACTTTTGCTATTGTGAAACACAGGAAATTGGAACTTTAAGGGAAGTTTTTTTTGCTTCTATGCTTGAAGATTATGAAATTTATGCTCCAAGTAAAGGTGATTTTGTAGTAAATGAATATACTTTTGAGATTGGTGGTAAAAATAAAACAAAAAAACAGATAAAAAATTTAGAATATGCTTATATAGTAGTTGATGATATAGAAATTGGCAGCGGAAATAAGATTCCGCTTTGGCTATTCGGATTTTTGTATTAACATTATCATATTTTATTGACTTTGTTTTATCTTACAATATCTCAATTTTTTCTAAATTTTTAAATTTTTTTTCAAAAAAAGTCCCCTTTTTGTCCCCTTTTGATTTTTTTAACATATATATATTATGAAGTACAAAAAAAATTGAAGGAGTAAAATATGAAATTATTAACACTAAAAGAAGTTATTGAAAAAACAAGCCTTAAAAAAAGTACTATTTACAAATTTATTAAAACTAAAAATTTTCCTTCACCAATTAAGTTTGGACGTAGTAGTAGGTGGGTAGAGGAAAAAGTGGAAGAATGGATAAATTATTACATAAAAGGATAGACAAATGAATAAAATTAAATTTGAAACAACTAAAAGCGATTATTTTTTCCCTTCTTTCGATCTTTCAGAAGTGATAGAAATTGGATTTCTTAAAAGTTACATATCCAATGTGTCTTACATCCTCAATAAAACTAAAGAAGAAGTTGCAGCGGTTTCAATATTATTTTTAGCAAATGCTATTAATAATAAGTTATTAGTCCAGCATACTGAAAATAAAGAATATTTGATATCAAGTAATTTATGGGGATTATTAATAGCTGAGCCTGGTTCGGGGAAAAGTCCTTTAATACGATATTATACAAAATTTTTAATAGAAGCAGAGAATAAATATAATCAAAATAGAGAAGAAAATCTAATTATATATGAGCAAGTAAAAAAGTCTATTCAAAAACGTCCTACGCAAAAAAACATAGAAAAGTTAAAAGAAATTTTAAATAATCCTCCTAAATTAAACTATTTATATGTAAATAATATCACAAAGGAAGCTTTATTAAAATATCTTTCATTTAATGAACAAGGAATTTTACTCTATTTTGATGAATTAGGCAGTTTATTTGCTAAATTTAAAAAAGATCCAGAATATCGGTCTTTATTACTCGAAGGGTGGAATGGCACTGGAACTTATAAATATACTACTTTAAAAGATTCGACATTACATATAAAAAACTTTGGAATCGGAATAATTGCAAATATTCAACCTTCTTTATTTAAAAAACATTTTTATAATTTGGAAGATGGATTTAGAGAAAGATTTCAAATATTAATTCCTTTATCAAATACTCCTCCAAGTGTTTTTAATAAATCTATAAATGATACTATACTACAAAATATGCAAGAGTTATTTTTTAGATTAACTAATCCAAATTTGTCTCAGTATTTTTCAACGAATATTATAAAATTTTCACCAGCAGCTCTTGCAAGATATATTTATTTTAAGCATTTTTTTCAGGAAAAATTTATAAATAGTTTTTCTTCTTCTTTTCGAGCATATTGGGCAAAAATAGATAAATTGATATTATCAATATCACTTGTTTTCTTTTTATTAAGATTTTTTTATAAAAACAATAAATCACAAATGATATTACCTGATGATTTAGAAAAATCTTTAATTGTTACTAAGTATTTATTACATAATTTTCTAACAATAGAAAATAATTTATCAAAAAATAATGATACTCTTGAAAAAAAAGTAGCATTAAAAATATTTGAACTTTTGAATAACAAATCAAATATTTCTTTTAGGAATGTGATACAAAATATTTATCATCTTCACAATAATGAGGAACTCATAAATATTTTAAATAAATTGAAACACAAATATCCAATATATTACGAAAAAAATCAAATTTTTTTAAAAACTTAAAATGGTTTTTTAACCGTTTTATTTAAATAGGTGTTCATTTTAAATTTTTTGAGTAGTTAAATTATGTATTTGCATTCTTTTTTCTCAATTCAAAATAATTATTCAATTCCTTGAAAAAAATCACATAAAGAAACATTTAAAGCTTTTGAGATTTTATAGAGATGTTCTATATTAAAATGCTTTTTACCACCTAACTCACCTTGAGCTATAATAGTCGTAGATTTATGTCCTATCATTTCAGCTAATTGTAGCTGAGTAATGTTTTTACTTTCTCTAATTTTTTTTACATTTTCACCAATTTTTTTATATACTTCTTTCAAATATTACCTTTTTAATCTTTTTTAAAAGTTTAAATTATGTTATACTTATATTCAAATTCCCATAGGAATTTAAAGGAAAGGTTTTTATGCTTTTTTTAGATAATTTAATAAAAAAAACAAAAAAAATAATGAAAGAAGAATTCTTAAAAGATTCACGTCCATGGGTTGTTACGTTTTCTGGTGGAAAAGATTCTACTACAGTATTGCATCTTACAATAGAAATGCTTCTTGAGTTACCTTCTGAAAAAAGAAAAAAAGTATTTATAGTTGCTAGTGATACTTTAGTGGAAATGCCAATTATTACAGATTATTTTTATAATAAAATTAATCAAATCCAAAAATTTATTGAAAAATCAAAATTAGACATAGAAATAAAAATATTAAAACCTGAAATTAAAGAAAGTTTTTGGAGTCTTTTACTTGGAAAAGGATATCCAGCACCAAATACCTCATTTAGATGGTGTACAGAAAGACTAAAAATAAAACCAGCAACAAAATATTTAACTTCTTTAGCACATAAATATAAATCTATTGTAATGCTTCTTGGAGTTAGGAAGGCTGAATCAAATACAAGGAAAACATCAATAGAAAAAAGAGAATTAAATTTCATAGGTTTTACTAAACACAATAGTGTTCCAAATGCTTTTACTTTTTCTCCTATAAAAGAATGGAAAAATGAGGAAGTTTGGACTTTTTTATCTTCTAATAAAGCTCCTTGGGGGACACACGAGGACATGATGAAACTATATGATAAAGGCAGTGGTGAAGCAGATTGTAATATTGCTTTAAATCCACAAGACCCAAGCTGTGGCAAAACAAGATTTGGATGTTGGGTATGTACAGTAGTAAATAAAGACAAATCAATGGAAAATATGCTTGATACAGAAGAATGGATGAAGCCTTTAAATAATTTTAGGAATAAGTTATTAGATTATAGAAATGACCCAACAAAAAGAAACAAAAGAAGGCGTACTGGTGAAAAAGGTTTAGGCCCTTATACTATGGAAGTTAGAAGAGAATTGCTGCAAAATTTACTTGAAATAGAAAATCAATTAAAAAATAAATTAAAAGGGAAAAAACTAATTTTGGATGAAGAAATAATTCAAATACAGCATGAATGGGAAAACGATGGAGACTTTTTAAATAGTGCTATTGAAATAGCTAAAAATTTTGGAAGAGATATTAATTATTACTCCTTTAACGCATTAGAAGATGATGAAAAAGAGTTGGCATTTAAACATAATTTAACTCCAAGCTTTATAAATAAGCTTCTTGAAATTGAATATAACGCAAAAGGATTAATTAGAAAAAATATATATAAAGATTTAGATGAATTAATAACAAGCTTTGCTAAAGGTAAAATAGATGTTAATTAAGAATATTACATTAGAAAATATCTTTCTTTATGAAAATGTAAATAAATTCTCTTTTTCAACTGAAGAAAATAAAAATATAATCTTAATCATTGGTGAGAATGGTTTTGGTAAAACTTCTTTTATTAATGCTTTAAAAATCGGGTTTCACGGAATTACAAAAGATATACTTAAAATTGGTAACAAATATATATCAAAGCATGAGTTTATAAAAGGAAATGAAAATTTTGAAGGATTAATTACTAAAAATAAACACCATGCTAAAATTGAAATTGAAACAGATGAATTTAAAATAATTAGAGAATTTAATAATGACGAAAAATTAACTCTTATAATAGAAAATGAACAATTTTTTGATTTAGAAGCAGAGGAAATTATTGAAAGTTATTTTCCTAAAAGTTTGAATAAGTTCTTTTTCTTTGATGGAGAAAAAATTCAAGAACTCTCAAATTTTGAAAATGAAGAATTTAAAAAAATGCTTGAATCGGTATTAAAACTTGATATATATGACCAAACAATTCAAGATTTAAAAAATTTATTAAAAAAATATATTAAAAAATCTTTAGATGAAAACACTCTACAAAAACTTAACGAATTAGAAAACGAAAAAGAAAACTTAAAACAAATAATAGAAAGTCTCGAAAAGAGATATAAATTGTTAAAAGAAACATTAAAAGAAAAGCAAAAAGAAGAAAAATTCTTTTTAAACAAATCTTCTAAAATAAACAAGTTAGAAAAAGAACTTTCAAAAAAGAAAGAAGAATTTGAAAAATTAATAAATGAATTTAAACAAATTATTCTTTATAAATTACCTTTCCTTTTAAATCCTACTCTTTTAGAAAAAATAAAAGTAGATATTAAAAATTATGATGATTTAGGAATTAATAAAGATATTATAATCCGAAAAAAAGAAGAATTTCTAAAAAGAATCAAAGAAAACCACAAAGAAATTGAAAAGATTTTTGATGAAGTGTTTTTAAAAGAGAAAAAGGGTTTTATTAGTAGTAGCAATATTTTGCCTTTATTAGATTTTGAAAAAATAGATTTAAATGAATTACTGAGTAAACTTAGCAATTTAAAATTTGAAATTGAAGAGATGGAAAAATCAAAAGCATCAAATACTGACCTATTTGAAGAAATTTATAATATTCAAAAAGAGATATTCCAATTAGAAAATGATATAAAAAACTTAGAAAATGACCTTTTTAACAGCAAAGAAAAATTGATAAAAATAGAAAAAGAGATAAAACAAATCTCTAAAATAGAGTTCAAAAATAGATTAATCCAAGAAAAAATAAATACCGTAAATGACAGTATAAATGTATTAAAAGAAATAAAATTATCTCTTAAATCAAAAAAAAGACCAAGACTTCAAAAATTAATAAATGAGAAATTTCAAAAGCTTAAAAAAGATAACTTTAAAATTAAAGAAATTGCATTAATCGATGAATTTGATATTTATTTAATAAATGAAAACAATGAAAAACTATCAGTCCTCTCAGCATCTTCTGGGCAAAAACAAATTATTGCCACTTCTTTAATTTGGGGAGTAAGTGAATATTTAGGAAAACATATTCCAATGGTAATTGACACACCGCTTGGAAGACTTGATATTGAAAACCAAATATTAATTCTAAAAGAATTTTATCCTAATGCTTCAAAACAGGTAATAATGCTTCCTACTCCTAGTGAACTTAGGGCTGAAGAATTTGAACTTTTAAATAAGCATATTTCAGATAGATATTGCTTAACTCCTACATTACCAAAGGTTAAAAAATGCGAACAACAAAATTCATAGAAGAAAGTATCCCAAAAATTGCAAAACTAATTCATGCTACAAACGATCCAAAATGGCTTACAATTAGATTTGCAATATTTATTTCTTTATCAATTAACAAACCAATTGAAAAGAAAAAATTAAACTTCAAAGATGGAAAAACTTATTCTCTTGAAGTTATAACTGGGAAAGGAAAAAGCGAAGGAGATTATACAGATATTATTGCTTTAATGGTAGCTAATAATGATAATATTGAATTTAAAAATGAAAAAGAATTAGAAAAATATCTTGAACTTCATGCCCAAAGAGGCTTTGAAATTTTAACTTCTTCTTTAAACCAAAATAGTAATATTTTTGAATGGCTTAAAGAAGAGTTTTTATAAGCAGTTTTTAGGCCATAAATCTTTTATTTCGAGACCGTTCAAAATTCCGTGTCAACTGAGGAGATTATATCATAAGTTTAAAGCATCATCTAATCTACCTTCAAAGAAAATAGCAAGTTGAGATAAAGTTAAAGTCCAATTTTTAAGAGACCGTTCAAAATTCCGTGTCAACTGAGGAGATTATATCATAAGTTTAAAGCATCATCTAATCTACCTTCAAAGAAAATTGCCAGCTGAGAGAGTGTAAGATTCCAGTTTTTAATAGGCATAGTCCATTTTTTTTCTGTATTCTGAATACCCATATATAAGAGTTTGAGTAAGCTATTTTCATTAGGAAAAGCACCTTTGGTTTTAGTAAGTTTTCTAAATTGTCTATGAACTGATTCAATAATATTAGTTGTGTATATAACTTTTTTTATATCTTGAGGATATTTAAAATAATTAGATAAATTATTCCACTTGTTTCTCCAGGATTTAATGACTATAGGATACTTATTCCCCCATTTTTCTTCAAGTCTATCAAGTTCACTTTCGGCTTGTTCTTTATTTACAGCCTGATATACCTTTTTTAAATCTTTCATAAACTCTTTTTTATCTTTAGAAGCTACATATTTTAAAGAATTTCTAATCTGATGAATTATACATAACTGAACCTCTGTATTTGGATATATAGCGTTAATGGCTTCTGGAAATCCTTTAAGTCCATCTACACTTGCAATAAGTATATCTTTTACTCCTCTGTTGTTTAAATCGGTTAAAACTTGAAGCCAAAAATTTGCTCCTTCACTTTCGCTTAAATAAAGCCCTAAAACTTCTTTTTTACCTTGAATATTGATACCTAAAATTGTATAAACCGCTTTATTTACATATTTCCCATCTTCTTTAATTTTATAATGAATTGCATCCATAAATACAAATGGATATATACTCTCTAAAGGTCTTGATTGCCACTCTTTGATTTTTGGTATGATTTTATCCGTTATTGTATTGATTGTAGAAGATGAAATAGAAATTTGATAAAGCTCTTCAATATGTGATTTTATATCTTTATAGCTCATTCCAAGTGCATATAATGATAATATCTTCTCTTCTATTTCATCACTTATTGTTGTTTGATGTTTTTTTACTATTTGAGGCTCAAATCTACCTTCTCTATCTCTTGGGGTAGCAAGTTCAAATTCTCCTGATGTTGATTTAACTGTTTTCCTGTTGTAACCGTTTCTTCTATTTCTTTTACCTTGTAAAACTTCATCTGCAATATGAGATTCAATCTCTGCTTCAAGTGCAGCTTCTACTAATTCTTTAATTAATGGAGCTAATACTCCATCTTTTCCACCTATCTTCTTACCTGCTAATAAATCTTTTACTGCTTTGTCAAAATTAAATTTCTCCATGTCAGTCCTTTCATTTTTAGTATTTTACCTTGACTGACACGGAATTTATAACAGTCCCTTTTTTACCAATTAAAATATTCTTTTTTTAAAAATTTTTTAAATTTTTCAAATTCTATTTTTAATATAATTCCGTCACTTTCCATTGCACAGTTTGCCGGATAAGGCATTTTTTCAAAATTTGCAAGTTCCGCTATAAGTGAAGGTGCAAAAAACTTATGAATAATAAGTTCGTTTCCTTTATTGTCAACCTTATATACTCTTGCAATTCCTTCTATTAAAAGATGTAAATAATGAGGTTCTTCTTTTTCATAAAAAACTATATCTTCTTTTTTAAGGTTTTTTACAATAATAAAATTCTTAATTTCATTAATATCTTTATCATCTAAATTTTTAAATAAAAAAATCTCTTTGAAATTCATCTTCTGCCTTTATATTATCTGGTATTTTCTGAGTTCTTCTTCACTAATTCCCTCAATCAATCCTAATTTTTGTAACTTTTCTATAACTTTTTGTTCCACATCAACATCTGGCGGCCATTCACGCTTAAATCCGTCAAGCTTATTTTTATTTGTCCCGTCAATTCCTATTATTTCATCTATCCAGACATCACGCAAAGCGTCAATATTGTTTGTTACTCTCCACACAAGCATATAAGGGTTATTTGTCTCATTAGTATTTATAAAAACAACTATTCTTATATTATTTTTTAAAGCTTTAATATTCTCAAAAATATCACGGGCTTTTTTTTCTTTTTTATATTTAATTACGCATATTGGATTTTTCGTATCGGTAAAATACTGCTTTACTCCTTCAATTAATGGTTCAATTTCTTTTAATTTTTTTAACAATTCTTCATCGCTTAAAATATTCAATTTTTCATTTTTCACTTTTAATTTTTCACTTTTAGTTGCGTCTATTCCAAGTTTTCCGCCGACCAGTTCTTCAATGCTTGAATGATCAAGCTCATCAACTATTCCTTTTGAAATTAAAATTTTTTCTTTATCAAAATTATTTAAAATATATCTTGTTAAATTTTTATAATCCCTAAGGGCCGGTGCATCATCCCCAACAAAAACAGCATGTTTTACAAAGCTCATCTGTCCCGTTCCCCATAAAGAGTGCATTATTTGAAGAGAATGTCCCGGGTATCTTGGAGCAATTTTTGCCAAAATCAGATTATGAAAAACTCCGTTTTCAGGCATTGCATAATCAATTAAATCCGGAGCCGTAGTTTTTATAAGAGGCAGAAAAATCCTCTCGGTTGCATACCCCATATATTTGTCTTCCAAAGGGGGTTTGCCCACAACCGTTGCATAATATACAGGTTCTTTTTTTGTGGTTATAGTTTCAACGTGCATTACAGGAAAAGGCTTTTTAAGCGTATAATACCCGGTATGGTCTCCAAACATACCTTCAATTTCCACTTCTTGGGGATTACACCACCCTTCAATTACTATATCCGCATCTGAGGGCACTTCCAAATCATTGCTTATGCATTTTACAAGTTTTGGATTTTCTCTTCTTATAAATCCGTAAAGCATAAGTTCAAATATCCCGGGCGGCATTGGGGCCGTTGCGCACCATGTATAAAGAGGGTCTCCCCCTATTGCAATACTTACAGGCATTTTAAGCCCCGCTTTTTTATATTCCCAAAACAGATGTGCGCTGTCTTTATGAATCTGCCAGTGAAGCCCGAGCCTTTTATTGTCATATATCTGAAGTCTGTACATTCCGACATTTCTGCTCTCTCCGTCAATACTTTTTGTATAAACCTGCCCCATTGTTATAAATTTACCGCCGTCAAGAGGCCAGGTTTTTAAAATCGGCAAATCATTCAAGTTTACCGCTTCTAAATTCGGCATTAGGATAAAATTCTTTTAAAATTTCGGCAGTTTCTTTTGCACGGGCTGCTTTTGAAGTAATTATATAATTTATTACAGGATATATGTTTTTAACGGCCTTAAAAAATTCTTTTGCCCTGATTTTTCCTTTTTCTATCAGCGGCCTGTCAAAGTCATGTCCTCTAAACTCATACTTTTCCATCGCCAAAGAATGTCTGATAAATAAAAATTTTTTCATTATACCCTCCTTAAGAGTACTCCCGTTAAATAAAGCGAATTTGGGATATTCAAAATATACGGATGGTCAACATCCTGTTTAAGAAATTCGACAACTTCCAAATTGCATTTGTTTATTATACTACTACTTAACGCCAAATCCAACAAATCTTTTGAATTAATGGCATTAGAACAGCTAAAAAGTGTCAAATATCCATTATTTTCAAGAATATTAAGCGAATTTACAATTAAATATTTCCATCCTTTAAGCGCACCTCTTTTAGCTTTTTTATTTTTTGCAAATGCCGGAGGATCAATTATTATTAAATCATATTTCTCTTTTTCATTTTCCAAAAATTTAAATACATCGGCTTTTATTATTTCATAATTGTTAATATTATTTAATTCGCAGTTTTTTTCTATCTGAGAACAGGCTAAAGCAGAAATTTCTACAAATTTAGTAAAATGGGCATTTGCATATATTCCAAATCCTCCTGCGTTTGCAAACAAATCTAATGTCTTTTTATTACCATATTTACCTACTACTTTTCTATTTTTTCTCTGATCAAGAAAAAACCCTGTTTTTTGACCTTCTTTTAAATTGGTTAAAAATTTTTTATCATTTTCAATTATCAAAAATTCATCATCCACATTTCCAAAAAGAGTTTCATTTATAATTTCTAATCCCTCTTTTTGCCTTATTTTATCACCTTTTTCATATAAGCCTTTTGGATTTAACAAATCTATTAAAATTTCAATAATAACGCCCTTAAAATTATCCATTCCGGCAGTTGTAAAAGAAACAACAAGATTATCTCCGTATTTGTCTACGATAAGTCCCGGCAGAAAATCCGCTTCTGAGTGTATAAGTCTAAGAGAATTAGAATGAAATTTTTTCTCCAAACTTAACATAATATTTTTACTATTAAAATCTGCACCCCTGTTTTTTAAAGCTTTTTTAATTCTTTCATAAAAAAATTCCCTCTCAATTTGTATTTTTTCAAAGCTTATTACCCTTGCACTGATCTTACTTAAAGGGTTTATAAAGGCAGTTGCCACATATTCTCCGTTATAAATCAAATCGGTAACACTTCCTTTGTCGCAATCGGGAATATTTATCAGTTCGTTTTTATAAACCCATGGAAATCTTTTTTTTAATTTTTGAAAAGCATCTTTAGTTATTTCTACTTTCATACATTAAACCTAAAATGCATTACATCACCGTCTTTTACAATATATTCTTTTCCTTCCAGCCTCATAACTCCGGCTTCTTTTGCACCCTGTTCGCCATTATATTTTATAAAATCCTCATAACTTATAACTTCGGCCCTGATAAATCCTTTTTCAAAATCTGTGTGTATTACTCCGGCCGCCTGAGGGGCTTTTGTGCCTTTTTTAATCGTCCAGCTTCTGACTTCAATTTTTCCTGCCGTAAAATAACTTATCAAATTTAGTTTTTCATACGCTTTTTTGATAATCTGATCAAGTCCGCTTTCACTTGCCCCCATACTCTCTAAAAACTCTTTTCTTTCTTCATCACTCATTCCGACCATTTCTTCTTCTATTTTAGCACATAGTTTTATTACTTCCCTGTTGTTTTTATTTGCATATTCTTTTAGGGATTTTACATATTCATTATCCTCAGCCAAACCTTCTTCATCAACATTTGCCCCGTAAAATATTTCTTTATTTGTTAAAAAACTGAGCTCTCTTTCAAGTATTTTAAAAGCGTCTTCATCTTTTTTTGGAAAAGTACTGACCGGATTTCCCTCAGCCAGCCATTCCATAAGCTCCTCGGCTAACTCAAGCTGGGCTTTAGCTTCTTTAGAACCTTTTGCCTGTTTTTGTAGTCTTTCTATCCTTCTTTCAAGAGTCTGAATATCGGCATATAAAAGTTCCTGTTCTATTATTTCCACATCCCTTATGGGATCTACGCTGTTTTCCACATGAATAACATTAGGATTTTCAAAACATCTGACCATATGCAAAATTATATCTGTCTCACGAATGTTTGCCAGAAACTGGTTTCCAAGACCCTCACCTTTACTTGCACCTTTGACAAGTCCCGCAATATCTACAAATTCTATGGTTGAATATTGAATTCTATTTGGATTTACTATTTTGGCAAGCTCGTCAATTCTTTCATCCGGTACAGGAACTATAGCTTTATTAGGTTCTATTGTACAAAACGGATAATTTTGAGCTTCTGCATTTTGTGTTTTGGTAAGTGCATTAAACGTGGTGGATTTTCCAACATTAGGCAGTCCGACAATTCCAACTTTCATATATATTTTCTCCTTAGTTTTTATGAAATTATATCTTATTTTAATTATTTTTTATTTTGGGAAAATAAGAAGGAGAATCAAAGAGATTTTAAGTAGTTTATAAACGTATCAACCCCGAATCCGCTTGCACCGTAAGGATTAAATCCCCACTCTTTTTCTACAAATGCCGGTCCGGCAATATCCAAATGAGTCCATTTGTCTTTATTTTTTACAAACTCACTCAAAAACACTCCAGCAGTAAGCGCACCGCCGTATCTGCTTGAAGCTATATTACAAATATCGGCAATATTGCTCTTTAACAGTTTTGGCAAATATTTATTAAACGGAAGATATGCAAAATGTTCACCGGCCAATTGTGCATTTTTAATAATATTTTCTATTTTTTCTTTATTAAAGCCCATTGCACCGGCTGTATAATCTCCAAGGCCTACAACACAAGCTCCTGTAAGAGTTGCAAAATCATAAATTTCATCATATTCTTTAATTTCCTCATCGGCGTAACACAGACAGTCAGCCAAAACAAGTCTTCCCTCGGCATCCGTATTTCTGACTTCAATAGTTTTTGAGTTTTTTGCCTTTAATACATCATCTGGTTTATAAGCATTTCCTCCTATCATATTTTCAGCCGCACCCAAGATGGCATGCACTTCTATATCGAGTTTAAGCTCACTTACAGCTTTTATAATTCCAAGAACTGTAACTGCACCTGATTTATCACTTTTCATAGTTACCATATAATCGGCTGGTTTTAAACTTAACCCCCCGCTGTCATAACATAACCCCTTACCGATTAATACAATTTTTCTTTTAGGATTTTTCGGTTTATATGTTAAATGAATAAGCCTTGGAGGGTTGGAGCTGGCTTTTCCTACGGCATAAAAAGCATGATATCCGTTTTCATATAAATAATTTTCATCATAAATTTTACATTCAAGTCTGTTTTCTTTTGCAACATCTTCGGCAATTGCTGCAAGTTTAGGCGGAGTTATTTCATCCGGAACAGAATTAATGACATCTCTTACAAAATTTATTGTATTTGCTCTTATTTTTGCTTCTTTAATTAACTCATCAAAATCTCTTTTCGAATTAATCGCTATTTTTTTAACCGGATGCTTTGCTTTTTCATTTTTATATTTGTCAAATTCATAATCTCCTAACATAAATCCTTCAAAAAAGGAAATTAAAATTTCTTCTTTTTTGGTATTTGGAGGCGTAATTTCCACACTTTCAAATTTATATTTTTTAAGAGATTTAATAATACTTGCCGTTGCAGTTTTTATATTTTCGGCATTGATTTTTTCAATTCCGACATAAATTCTTTTTTTTTCAGCCAAAACCAAAACTTCGCCGTCTTTACCATTAAAGCCATATTCTTCAAATTTTTTTGTTCCGTTTATAATAATTTCTGCTTTAACTTGACCTTTTCCTTTAATAAATTCCATTTAATCCTCCTCTTTTTTATTTAAATACCAAAGAAATGAAAACAATATTATTACAAAAGCTACACCTAAATACCAATGATGTTTCAAGAATTTTAAAATTGCCAAAATCTCCTCGCCGAATATATAACTTGGTATTATTGTAACACTTGCCCAGACAAATGCACTAAATAAATTAACCAAAGCAAATTTCTTTGCATCATAATTCAAAATACCTATTGTCATTGGAATAATCGTTCTCATCCCGTAAATGAATCTTTGTATAAAAACAACCCAGATGCCATATTTCTTAAGAAGCAGTTTTGCTTTTGCAAATTTTTTTCTGTGCTGTGTTAACTCTTTTAAAATCCATTTTCTGTTAAATCTCCCAAGATAAAAATATATCTGGTCTCCGCTGAATCCCCCAAATGTAGCGACAATAATGGCAAGCTCCAGATTCATATCACCTGTATGTGATAAAACTCCTGCCATAACAAGTCCGGTTTCACCTTCAAATATACACCATATAAATAAAATTATATATCCGTATTGTTTAAGAAGATAAATTAAATTCTCTTCACTGAAAAATTCTTTTATGGAATGTAAATCAAAAGCCCAAATAAAGCTTATAAACAGTGTTAAGATTAAAAATTTTTTCATTAAATTTCAAATTTCAAAATTTTTTTTGCACTCATCATATCTTTATCTCCCCTGCCGGAAAGATTGACAATGACTATTTTATCTTTTATATTCTCTAATTTTTTTAAATAAGCTATAGCATGCGAACTTTCAAACGCCGGAATAATTCCCTCTTTTTGACTTAACCATACAAAAGCATCCAAAGCCTCTTTATCAGTTATATAATCATATTTAATTCTTCCGGCTTCATAATGAAATGCATGCTCCGGCCCGATTCCCGGGTAATCAAGGCCGGCTGAAACGGAATAAGCTTCTTTAATCTGTCCTTCCTCATCCTGAAGGAGATAACTCATCTGGCCATGTAAAACTCCGGGTCTTCCGGCGTTTAAACTAGCCCCGTGTTTTCCGCTTTCAATTCCAAGCCCCCCTGCTTCAACTCCGATACACTGGGCATTTTTTTCTTCCAAAAAATGCGAAAATACACCCATGGCATTGCTTCCTCCCCCAATACATGCTATTATATAATCGGGAAGGGAATTTTCCTTTGCCAAAATCTGGGCTTTTGCCTCATATCCTATTATAGCCTGAAAATCCCTAACAAGCATAGGATAAGGATGGGGACCCGCAACAGTTCCTATCACATAAAAGGTATCCCTTGCATTACTTACCCAATATCTGATTGCTTCATTCATAGCATCTTTTAATGTTCTGCTGCCGCTTTTTACAGGATGCACTTTTGCACCCAAAAGCTCCATTCTAAAAACATTGAGTTCCTGTCTTTTTACATCTTTTTCACCCATAAAAACATCACATTCAAGTCCGAAAAGTGCCGCAGCAGTTGCTGTTGCAACACCGTGCTGACCGGCACCCGTTTCTGCAATTACTTTCTTTTTACCCATTTTTTTTGCAAGTAACACCTGACCTATGGTATTGTTTATTTTATGCGCACCTGTATGGTTTAAATCTTCTCTTTTTAAATATATTTTTGCATTAAGCTCTTTACTTAAATTCCCAGCATAATATAAATTTGTGGGACGCCCGATATATTCTTTGTAATAATAATCCATTTCTTTCCAAAAATTTCTATCAAATCTCACACTCTTATAAAAATTTTCCAATTCTTCAAGAACAGGCATTAATGTCTCAGGTACAAATTTTCCTCCGAATTTGTCAAAATGCCCTTCTTTATCAGGATCATATATAGGTTTTGGAATATACATTAATTTCCTTTTTTAATTTTTAACTTTTAAAAGTGAATCCATTTCAACTCCAAGCTCTCTTAATCTTTTTTCCCCATCTAAGAATTCAAGTTCTATTAAAAATGCACAAGCTTCTATTTTTCCCCCTATTTTTTGAATAAGTTTTACAGCCGCTTCAGCGGTTCCGCCTGTTGCGATTAAATCATCAACAAGTAAAATTTTCGGATTTTGGCATTCTCTAAAAGCGTCAATATGAATTTCTATTTCATCAAATCCGTATTCCAATGCATATTTTTCACTGACAGTGGTAAAAGGAAGTTTTCCTTTTTTTCTAAGAGGGACAAAACCTTTTTTAATAGCATAAGCTATTGCCGAACCGAAAATAAAACCTCTGCTCTCAATCCCGCATACAAAATCGACATCTTTATATTTATCTGCAAAGTAATCGATAACCTCGGCAAAAAGTTCCCCGTTATTAAGCAATGTTGTGATATCTTTAAAAATTATTCCTTTTTTGGGATAATCAGGAATATTTCTTACAGATTTTTCTACTTTTTTAGCCAGTTTGTTTTTCATTTTTTTTGCCTATTTTACTTTTTCCAGATAATCACCTGTACGTGTATCAACTCTTATTTTATCACCCTCGAGAATATGACAAGGAACTGTCACAACAGCTCCTGTTTCGAGTGTTGCGGGTTTTCTGCATGCCCCGCTTCTGTCTTTGTTGCTTACAGGCTGTGTTTCAATTACACTAAGTTCAACACTTCCTGGAAGCTCAACACCTATAACTTTCCCGTTATGAAATAAAATGTCCACTTCCATTCCGTCTAAAAGAAACTGTTTACTTTCTTCAAAAACACTTACATCCACCGGAATCATTTCATAAGTATTTGTATCCATAAAATAATAAATATCCCCTTCATTATAAGAATATTGATATTTTTTTCTTTCAAGATGGGGTTCATCCGCTTTATCCCCTGCATGAAATGTTTTTTCTATCACCCTGCCGTCAATTAAATTTTTGAGTTTTGTTCTTACAAACGCCGCACCTTTTCCGGGTTTTACATGATGATATTCAACTATTTTATAAGGTATACCGTCTAGTTCTATATTTAAATATTTTTTTAAATCATTCATACTGTATGCCATATTTCCTCCTTAAATTTCCGCAAAAGCCACACTTAAAGCGGCTTTTAAGTTTCTAAGTTCATTTAATACATCTTCATTAACATGATTATCTACAATAATAACAGCCATTGCCTGACCTTTTTGGTTTCTGCCCAGTCTGAAATCGGCAATGTTTATTTTGTTTTTCGCAAGTGTCATTCCGACTTCACCTATTACCCCGGGTACGTCGGTATTTTTAAAGAATATCATTTTACCTTTAGGCTCAAATTCCAAATCAAATCCTTTAAATTCAACAATTCTCGGATATTCATCAAGCATTGTGCCACTTATGGAATATTCCCCTTCATCGGTAATTATTTTTATATTGATAAAATTTTTATAAGTAGTGTTTTTAATTTCTTGGGTATTTAATTCAATTCCTTTTTCTTTGGCCAAAAATTCCGCATTTACATAATTTACACTGTCTGTGATATTTTTAAGAAGCCCCACTACTGTAAATGTTAAAACAGATTTTTCTTCTTTAGCAATATCCCCGCTTAAATTTACTTTTACTTTTTTGATTGATTTTTTAATTATCTGAGAAAGGATATATCCCATTTTTTGGGAGAGTTCAAGATATTTAATAACCCATTCAGGTGTATTTGCCGTATTAATAGGAAGATTAAGAGCATTAGGATAACTGCTTCCTCTAAGAGCTTCTATAATAGCTTCGGCCGCCTGGGTTGCGATTCTTCTTTGTGATTCTACGGTATTTGCCCCTATATGAGGTGTAACAGATGTGTTTTCGAGCTCAAAAAACGGATGATTTGTAGCCGGTTCTTTTTCAAAAACATCTATTCCAAGCCATCTTATTTTACCTGATTTCAATCCTTCGTAAACATCTTTTTCATTATATAAACCTCCTCTGGCACAATTGATTAACACCACCCCGTCTTTCATTTTTTCAATTTCTTTTTTTGTGATCATATTTATTGTTTCAGGTGTTTTAGGAGTATGGATTGTAATAAAATCACATTTTAATATTTCCTCAAAATCGGTTGTATAATTACAACCTAAATCTGTTGCTTTGCTTGGATCGATATAAGGGTCATATGTAATTACTTCCATTTCAAGTGCTTTTGCTCTCACTCCCACCCTGCTTCCTATATTTCCAAAACCTATAATTCCGAGTTTATTACCTGCAAGTTCAATTCCAAGCCATTTTTCCCTGTTCCAAACATGTTCTTTTTTCAAATTCCATACAGCATTTGTAAAACTTCTTGCCCCTGCAAATAAATGAGCCATTGTAAGTTCAACTGCTGCCAATGTGTTTGCCGTAGGAACATTCATAACAATAATACCTTTTTTAGAACAGCTTTTGATATCAACATTATCAACCCCGACCCCCGCTCTTACAATTGCTTTTAATTTTTTAGCTGATGTAAGAAATTTTTCATTTACAGGCGTTGGACTTCTCGTAATTACACCCTCAGCATCTTCAATTACATTTAAAAGTTCATCTTTCGGTGTTTTACTTGCATCAACGAGTTCAATATCTTTTGCTTTTTTTAGTATTTCAAATCCGGCTTCGTGAATTGGATCGCAAATTACTACTTTCATTTAAATCCTTTTTATTATTTTTTGTAATTTTATCGGAAAATTATAATTTTTAAATAAATTCAATATATTTTCAGCTTCTTTTAAATTTTTAAAAATTACATAAACTGAAACATTTTTTTGTTTAATCATTGAATAAGGAACTTTTTTGGTTTTCAAAATTTCCAAAACATTAAAAAGCGAAAACCTGTCTGTACCTTTTATTATTATTTTATATAAAATAACTGTTTTTATTTTTTTAAAATCAATTTTTTCATATAAAACCCTTGCGGGAAGGGCATTATATTCAAAATTAGAAATTTCAGGAAATTTTTCAGGTTTACTTGTCTTAATTTCAACTTTTTTTTCTTCATATTTTTGCCAAATAAAATTTGGTTTTGAAATTTTAACATAAGTTAATACAAGCAAAGAAAAAATTAAAACGCTTAGCAAAGAAATTATTATTTTCATTCAGCAAGCTTAATTTTATCTCCGTTAAGTTCTATAATTTTACCTTGGAATTCATCTCCCACATTATATTCATTTTTCATATCTTCTTTTCTAACCAGTGCTTCAACATCTCCTAAATCTACAAAACTTCCAAAATCAGTAATATGTTTGACTTTTCCTTTTACATTATCTCCAATTTGATAATTTTTTGCAAATTCTTCATAAGGATTTGAAAGAACATCTTTTCTTGAAACAATCACTTTATTATTTTCCGGCTCTATTGTAATTACTTTTACTTCTATTTCATCGCCGATATTTAACACATCGCTTGCTTTTTCGCCTTTTTTAAAACTTACAAATTTATTTGGTAGAAGAACACTTATTCCGTCTATTTCAACAAAAGCACCTACATTTATAAATTTTGTAACAACACCTTTTAATATGTCGCCTTTTTTATATTTTTTTGAGAATTCTTCGGCAGGTTTATCCAAAAGGTTTTTTCTGCTGACTCTCAGTTTTTCTTCATCAGTATTAATTTCTACTATTTCAACATCTATTTCCTGCCCCAGAGTTAAATCATTCATACCGTCCCAGTTAATTTCACTTATATGCAAAAATCCCTCAGCCCCGTTTCCCAAATCAACAAAAGCGCCGTAATCTGTAATATGTGAAACACTAACTTTTACAACATCGCCTTTATTTAAATCTTTAATTTCTTCCCAAGGGTTAGGCAGGGCTTTTTTAATGGAAAATATTCTTCTTACAGGATCAACAAGCATTACTTCAACATCATCTCCGACACTGATATATTTCTTATGATCTATTTTTTTATAAAAAATTTCATCTTTTGGAACAAAACCGCTGATTCCGTCTATATCTATTACAAGACCGGAATTTTTAACCTTTGTAACATTTGCAGATATTATTTTGTCTTTTAAGCTCTCTAATTTTTCTTTTATTTCATTTAAATATGCTTTTCTATCAACTACAACAGAATTTTCTTTAAATTCTTTTACCTTTGCTTTTACCTTTTTACCGATTACACTTTCATCTTCTTTAAGACCGCTTAGGCTTTTTGGCAAAAATATTTCAGTATCGTCTATATGGGAAATAAATCCGCCTTTTATTATTTTTTCCACATTAAATTCAACTACATCACCGATATTCAATTCCATGTTACTTCCTTTATTTTTGAGATTATTTTTTCTACCAGCCATTCCGGAGTCGAGGCACCGGCACTGATTCCGCAAAGCTTTTTTCCTTTAAACCACTCGGGGTTTATTTCTTTTTCATTTTCTATTAAATGGCTCTGGGCATACTCTTTTGCAATATTATATAACTGTTTTGTATTAGAAGAGTTTTTACCACCTATAATTATCATTATATCCGCATCTTTTGCAAGAGCCCTTACAGCATCCTGATTTTCAAATGTTGCATTACAGATGGTGTTGAACACCCTGACTTCTTTATAATTTTTTATTAAATAATCAGTAATTTTTAAATAATCCTGAATTTTTCTTGTAGTTTGTGCAACCGTCGCTATATGCTCTTTAAGTTTTATTTTTTTAAGTTCATCAATATCCAGCACAACAAAAACCCTCTCATGAACGCTGTAACTCATAACACCTTTTATTTCAGGATGATTGATATCCCCGAAAATTACTATATCATATCCAGCTTTGCTCATATCTTCCACAATTTCCTGGGGTTTTTTAACAAAAGGGCATGTGGCGTCAATTATTTCAACTTTTTTTTCTTTAAGCTTTTGTAAATCTTTCTTCGGAATACCGTGGGTTCTTACAATCACCCTTTTTATGTTTTTATCTATTTTTTCAATTGAATCAACATAATTTACATTATAATTTTTGGCAAGCCTTTTTATTTCAAGTGGATTATGTATAAGCGGACCGAGTGTAACGGCATTTTTAGAATTTTCGGCAATTTCAACCGCTCTTTTTACACCAAAACAAAATCCGTAACTTTTGGCTTTTTTAATCAGCATTTTCCACCCTGAACTTAGCTATTTTATTAAACAGATTAAAAAAATTAGGAAAAGATGTGTTTATACAATCCACATCAATAATTTTAACAGGACACAAAAGCCCCAAAATTGCAAAGCTCATGGCAATTCTGTGGTCTCCGAATGAATTTACGGTTCCGCTTTTTGGAAAAGAGCCCGTTATTTTATATCCGTCTTCAGATTCTTCTGCCTCTATTCCTAAATTTTTAAGATTTTTTACAACCGCTTTAATTCTGTCTGTTTCTTTAACCCTGAGCTCTTTTGCATTTTTTACCTCACTCTCACCCTCGGCAACTGCCATAGCGATACTTAGTGCAGGAAGCTCATCTATCAGCCATGGTATATTATTGCTAACTTCCACCTCCTTTAAATTATCGCCTTCAACTATAATATCCCCGATGGGTTCGTATTTATTTTCTTTTAAAATATATTCTATATTTGCTCCCATTTTTTTAAGAATTTCATAAGCCTCAGTTCTTGTAGGATTAAGCGTAACATTTTTAATAACTGCTCTTGATTTGGTAATGGCGGCGGCTACGGCAAAGAAAAAAGCACTGCTCGGGTCATTTGGAACTTCAATGTCAAGCGGTTCTAACTTGCTTTCAAGCGGATTGATTTCAATCTTAATTTTACACTTTCCACTACTTAATATCTGCTCCCATACCTTTTAGCATTCTTTCTGTATGGTCCCTGCTTAAAAATGGCTCTCTGTAAACAGATTTGCCGTTTGCATTGAGTCCGGCCAAAATAAGGGCGGATTTAACCTGGGCGGAAGCTATTTTACTTTCATATACAAAATTTTTGAGTTTATCGCCTCTTATGGCCAAAGGAGCCAAATCACCACCCTCTCTTCCGTCTATTTTTGCGCCGATACTTCTTAAAGGATTGGCTACCCTCGCCATAGGGCGGCGTCTTAGGTATTTGTCTCCGGTTAATACAAAAAAGCCGTTGATTCCGGCTAAAAGCCCCATATATATTCTTATACTCGTTCCTGAATTTCCACAGTATAAAACATCGTCGGCTTCTTTTATCTCTTTTGGGGCATTTATAAGTATTTCATTATTATCATCTTTTATTTCGGCCCCGAGAGCTTTTGCGATAGAGAGCGAATTTAAAGTATCTTCAGCCCTTAAAAAATTTTTTATTCTGCTTGTTCCTTTTGTAAGCAAAGAAAAAATAGCACATCTGTGAGAAATTGATTTATCAGCATCTACAATAAATTCTTCATTAAATCTTTTACCTGCAACCACTTCTAAATTCATCTTAAGCTAAAACCTTTTTCTTCCAATTTTTTTATTATTTTTTGCATTATATCATTTATTTCATTGTCTGTTAAGGTTTTTTCACCCTGAATTACAAATCTGATAGTAAGTGAGTTACTTTTTCCTAAATCATAAATATCTATAGGATAAAAATCTATTAACTCTTTTATATTCAAATTATCTATTAATTCAAATATCTGTTTGTATGTAATATTTTTATCTGTAACAATGGAAAGGTCTCTGTTTACTTTTGGAAATTTATTGATAATTTTCGCCTCTTTTTTTGGTCTTTTCAATTTATTCAAATCAATTTCCGCAAAAACTGTATCTTCAATATCAAATTCTTTTTGTACTTTTGGATGCAACTTTGCCACTACTCCAATTTCTTTCCCGTCTTTTATGATTTTTGCATTTTGATATGGATGGGCTAATGGATGAGAATCATTTTGCATTAATTTAAATTCTCCTATTACAGAAGACAATTTCTCAATCATATCTTTAAATTCAACTTTTTTTGGTTTTCCCTGATTGGTTATGTTTTCAAATTCTGCATTCGAGCTGATAACATAGGCTGCTTTTGTTAATTCGACTCTATTTTTATTATAAACACTTCCTATTGTAAATAAATATATTGATTTATATCCGTTTGCCCTGTTCCTTTTAATATCATCCAAAAGCTGCAAAAGCAGAGTGCTGCGCAGTGTTGAAAGTTCATTTACAATAGGGTTGGCCAAATCAAGCTTTTCATCAACAACTTCAAAACCATATTTTTTTAATCTCTCTTTATCATCAAACACAAAATGAATCGCTTCATAAAATCCGAGAGAAACAGATTTTAATTTTAATTCGTTTATAAAATCAATTTTGTTTATAATATCGTTTATTCTGTTTTTTTCTTCAAAATTTAAAGGTGAAGATTTTATTTCATCTATTCCGTATATTCTTAAAACCTCCTCGGAAACATCCTGAATATTTTTTACATCCGCCCTGAATTCTGGAATTTTTACCCTGAATGTTTCATCTCCTATTATTTCAATGACAAACCCAAGCTTTTTTAAAATTTCGACAATTTTTTCTTCCTCTATATTCTGACCGATAATTTCGCAAATTTCTTTACTTGAGACATTTAAAACAAGGGGTTTTTTCTCCGTTATAAAATCTATTTCAGATGAATATACTTTTAAATTACTCTCTTTTATAAAATAATCCATACCGATTTTTAAATCAGGCTCACTGCCCCTGCTCGCTTTAAAAAAATATTCATCGGTTGTGAGTTTATTAACAAATACAATTTCGCTTACATATTCAGGGTCTATATAGTTGGCGTCAATAATAAATTGAGAGGGATTTTCAAGTTTTATATCGTTTTTAATTCCAACCTGATATTTTCCGCTTTGGGTTTTTAATTCGTCAACACCGTTATTTTCTTCAAAACTGCTCTTAACGTCCGATGCAACCAAAAGCACCCCTGTGGCGTGCATTGAATATTTTATAAGTTCATCCAAATCATTTTTTGCTTCTATTTCGCACAAACTCAGTCTGTATTTAATTTTAAGATTACTTTTAACACTTCCCTGAAAAGCTTTGATTAAATGTGAAGAATGCTTAATATCTGTTTTTTCAAATTTTACAATTCTTCCTATACCTTCGGGTATTTCTTCATATGTAAATTCTTCGGAAATTATATTTTTGTTAAATGCGGCTGCCAGTTCTCTTGCAATTCCGTATATAGAAAAACAGTCTCCCCTGTTGGCGGTAATTCCGAGTTCTATTATTTCATCGTTTAGATAATTTCCGGCATATTCGCCTTTTTTGAGTTCCCCTAACGAATTGTCCAAAACCAGTATTCCTTCATGAAAATCAGGAAGACCAAGCTCCCTTGCCGCACAAATCATTCCGTTTGATTCAATTCCTCTAAGTTTTGCTTTTTTTATTTTAATTTCAGGCAGAGATGCCCCGACTTTTGAAACAACAACAAACTGACCAGCAGCCACATTTTTTGCACCGCATACAATCTGAAGTATTTCTTCCCCTACATCAACTTTACATACATTTAATTTATCTGCGTTGGGATGTTTAACGCAATCAATTACTTCCCCTATTACCACATTTTCAGGAATCTCTATTTTTTTATAACCTTCTACTTCATTTCCTATTCTGTTAAGTGTGGTTATAATATCTTCGGTTGATATACCGTCTAAATTTATAAATTCTTCCAGCCATTTTCTTGTTAGTTTCATTTAAACTGCTCCATAAGTCTTATATCTCCTTCATACATACTTCTTAAATCATTTATCCTGTTTATAAGCATTGCAAATCTTTCAACACCCAGTCCGAATGCATATCCGCTTACATCTTCATACCCCACGGCTTTAAATACATTCGAATCAACCACTCCGCATCCCAAAACTTCAAGCCATCCGGTATGCGAACATACCCTGCATCCTTCGCCTTTGCAAAAAATACAGCTTATATCCACTTCTGCACTCGGTTCCGTAAAAGGAAAAAAAGAGGGTCTAAATCTGACTTTTACATCTCCGAACATATGTATTAAAAAACTTTCAAGTATAAATTTTAAATTTGCAAAACTAACTTTTCCTTTTTTATCCACCACAAGCCCTTCTACCTGATGAAACATGGGAGTGTGTGTCAAATCGTAATCCCTTCTGAAAACGGCTCCCGGACTTATTGCTCTGATAGGAGGTTTTTGAGAAAGCATTGTTCTGATTTGTACAGGGGAAGTGTGAGTCCTGAGCAGTTTTCCGTCGTTAAAATAAAAAGTGTCCTGCATATCGCGGGCGGGATGGTATTTAGGAAGATTTAACGCCTCAAAATTATGAAATTCATCTTCTATCAAAGGACCGGTTTCAACGGAAAAATTCATTCTTGTAAAAAAATTAATAATTTTATTCATTGTATCCGTAATCGGGTGAATCGCCCCTGTGGTTTTTGGAGAATACAAACTTACATCTATTTTTTCAAGTTTCATTTTTTCTTCAAGCAGTTTAACTTCTAGTTCCACTTTTTTATTTTGAATCAAATTTATGGTTTTTTCTTTTAATTCGTTAAGTTCTCTTGCTACTTTTTTTCTTTCTTCTTCGTTTAAATTTTTCAGTTTTTTAAATTCCTGTGTAATAAGACCATTTTTAATAAATATTTATCTCTTAATTTTTCAAGTTCATCCAAATTAAGAGTGTTTTTAATTTCGCTTAAATCCACTAAAGCTCCTTAAAATTTTTGGATATAATACCAAAAAAAAAGGAGGCTTTCAATGGATTGTATATTTTGTAAAATAGTTAAAGGTGAAATTCCAAGCAAAAAAGTAACGGAAAATGATAAATTTTTGGCTTTTTATGACATTAATCCGATAGCACCCGTTCATGTTTTAATAATTCCGAAAGAGCATTTTGAAAAATTCGATTCAACCCCTGACGAAATTTTTCCTCAAATGGCAGAATTTATAAAAGAAGTTGCTAAAACACTAAACCTAAATGATTACAGATTAATAACAAACAACGGTAAAAACGCAGGACAGGAAGTTTTTCATCTTCATGTTCATATGGTTGCAAATCCGGATGGAAAGCTCAAATGGCCAAAACTGGCATAATTAGTGAAAAAAGTGAGCAGTGAGTTGAGAGTTGTAAGTAGCCAAGTACCAAGTAGCCAAGTAAGTTTTAAAATAAAGGAGATATTTTGAAGTATGTCGGAGCCCATGTAAGTGCGGCGGGAGGTGTTGAAAATGCCGTATTAAATGCAAAAAAGATAGGTGCTGACGGTTTTGCCCTGTTTACAAAAAACCAGAGACAATGGTTTGCGAAGCCTTTAAGTGAAAAAAATATAGCTAAATTCAAAGAATATATGCGAGAGCATGGTTTTAGTGCGGATGCAGTTTTACCACATGACAGTTATTTAATAAATTTAGGGCATCCGGAAATTGAAAAAAGGGAAAAATCTCTAAAAAGCTTTATAGACGAGGCTAAACGGGTTGAAAGTTTGGGACTGAAATACCTTAATTTTCATCCTGGAAGCCATCTGAAAAAAATAAGCGAAAATGAGTGTCTTGATTTAATAAGTGAAAGTTTAAATAAAGCTATTAAAGAGACTGAAAGTTGTATTTTCGTAATTGAAACAACTGCGGGACAGGGAAGTAATCTTGGATATAAATTTGAACATTTGGAATATATTATAAATAAAATTACCGATAAAGAAAGAATAGGAGTGTGTATCGATACGGCACATATTTTTGCAGCCGGTTATGATATAAGAACAAAAGAGACATATGAAAAAACTATGAAAAAATTTGATGAAACTGTCGGTTTTAAATATCTTAAGGGCATGCATATAAATGATTCAAAGGCAAAATTTGCAAGCCGTGTGGACAGACACCATTCTTTGGGAAAAGGTGAAATAGGACTTGATGCATTTAAATTTATTATGCGTGATAAACGGATTGACAATATTCCTCTGGTTCTGGAAACAATTGAACCTGAAATTTGGGAAGAAGAAATAAAACTGCTTAAAAGTTTCGAAAATGTATAAATATTTACATATTTTTGAGTCTCCAAAACTTTCCGGAAGTGTTGAAATAAGCGGCGCTAAAAACGCGGCATTACCGGTTATTGCTTCTACGATACTTGCCAAAAATGAAGTAAACCTCTCAAATGTCCCGGAAGTTGCCGATGTAAAAACACTCCTTAAACTTTTTGGATATTTGGGTGCAAGCTATAATTTTAAAAACAACACTTTAACAATAAACACATCTACAATAAACAACACTACCGCAGTTTATGAAATTGTAAAAACAATGAGAGCATCAATCCTGGTTTTAGGCCCTTTGCTTGCAAGGTTCGGCGAGGCAAAAGTTTCTCTTCCCGGAGGCTGTGCCATAGGGGCAAGGCCTGTGGATTTGCATTTAAAGGCACTGGAACTTATGGGAGCTGATATCACAATAGAAGGCGGGTATATTCATGCAAAAGGCAGACTAAAAGGTGCAACAATAATATTTGACAAAATAACAGTCACCGGCAGCGAAAATATAATAATGGCGGCAGCACTTGCAAAAGGGAGAAGCAAAATAATAAATATTGCAAAAGAACCGGAAGTTAATCAATTATGCCAGATTTTAGAAAATGCCGGCGTTAAAATAGAAAGAAAAAATGACGAAATAGTAATTGAAGGCACCGATGGTGAACTTTTAAATTTTCCTAAAATTAGCATAATTCCTGACAGAATAGAAGCGGGAACGTATTTAACCGCAGGTGCAATTACAAATTCCAACATACTTTTAAAGAATGTGATACCAGAGCATATTGAGAGTGTAATAGTCAAACTTTCCCAAATGGGATTTCCTATTGAAGTGAGAGAAAATCAAATAGAAATATTTCCGGCAAAAAAAATAAACCCTGTAGACATAACAACTTCCGAATATCCGGGATTTCCTACAGATATGCAGGCACAGCTTATGGCTGTCGCCACTCAGGCCGAAGGTGTCAGCTCTATAGAAGAGAGACTTTTTGAAAACAGATTTATGCATGTGCCTGAACTAAACAGACTTGGGGCAAACATACAAATACAAGGAAAAATTGCAACTATTAAAGGGCCTACCCAGTTAATAGGTGCTGATGTAATGGCAACAGACCTCAGAGCCAGTTCTGCCTTAGTGTTAGCCGGACTTATTGCAAAAAACGAAACAAAAGTGCACAGGATTTATCATCTTTTCAGGGGATATGAAAAATTAATAGATAAATTTAAAAAACTTTCAGCCGTAATGGAGCTAAAAAGTGAAGAAAGGCCTTAAAATTTTTTTAATTTTTATCAATTATTTAAGTATTTCAAAATAAATTTTTACAACCTCTTTTCTATTTAATTTTCTCCCCAAAAAATATTCCATTGCAAGAACTCCCTGGAAAACCAGCATATCAATACCGCTTTTGGTAATTAGATTATATTTTTGGGCAAGCTTCAAAAAAGGCGTTACTTTTCCGTAAATTACGTCCACGGCATATTCAGCGTTTAGAAAAAGTTTTTCAATAATCTGAGCTGGGGCCGGCAGAATATTTTCATTAAGCCCCGCACTTGTTGTATTAATTATTAAATCATAATCAAAATTTTTAAAATTTTTCCAAGTGAAAGTAACTTTGCCTTTTTTTTGAAAAAACTCAAGCCTGTTTTCGCTCCTGTTTAGAATGTGAGCATCAGGCAGCACATAACTTAAAGCCCTGGCTGTTCCTCCTGCCCCTATTATTAAAACTTTTTTAAATTTGAAATCTTTAATTACTTCCAAAAATCCTTCGGCGTCTGTATTGTATCCGACAATTTTTCCCTCTTCTTCCACAAGCGTATTTACCGCTCCAATTTCTTTTGCCTTGCCCCTGACCTCATCGGCCAGTTTATATGCCCATTCTTTATGCGGCACAGTGACATTTGCGCCTTTTATTTTAAGTTCTTTAAATTTTTTAACAATTTCTTCTCCGTCAGTCAATAAAAATCTTGTATAACAGGCATTGATTTTTTCTTTTTTAAAAAAAGAGTTGTGCATTAAAGGAGATTTGGAATGGCTTACGGGATTTCCAAAAATTAAAAACTCACTACCCCGCCGCTTTTCAAGCGGCCGGGCAGGCTCACAACTCACAACTCACAACTCACTACTCACTACTCACTACTCACTAAATAATTACCTTGTCAGATAAATATAAAATTCTTCTTTTTCAAAATAAAATTTAATTTTTAAAGCTTTTTTCTTCTCAACCAAAACCTTTAATTTTTCCAAATCTTCAAAAACTTTTGGAAGGGTCAGGTCAATTTCTATGTCTTTTTTTTGAAATTCGCTTTTTACGTTTCCCACTATAATATTTGCAAACTCCCCCACCATATCTATTAAATCTTCTTTATTTGTCAATTCTTCGCCGATTAGAATTTTTGCTAAGCTCCTCAGCAAAAATCAGTATCATTAATCCGTCTACATCCCCATAAAAACCTATCGAACTCGATACATAGTTTTTATTTGTGTCTATTTCTATTTCCGTATATTCCGGTTTTTCTTTTTTTGCTTCTATTCCTGTTAAAAGTTCAATTGTTTCTATTGTAGATTTTACAAAATAAGGCAAAAGTTCAACAAGTTCTTTTGTAATTTTTCTTTGGGTTTTATAAACAATTTGCATATTGGCCTTGGCCTCTTTTAAAACATCACTTTGTAAAAAAGTTTTCTCATCTGCAAAAAATACAAATCCCACAATTTCCAAATCTTCAAGAAGTTTAGGCTGCACACCTTTGGTATCAAGTCCGATTATTGTAAGAAGTGCTCCGTATTCAGCGGCTTCAACACCAAGTTTCGAAAGAAATCTGACGGCATGAATATTAAGACCTTTTACATTATTCATATCAAAAACAAATACTCTAAACCCGGTGAGCAAAGAACGCCTAAAATATTCAATATCAAACATATTTATTATATCGGCATCCAAAAAGCCGTCAAAAAAGAAATATACAATATCGTTTTTTGTCACGGCACTTATTGTATTTGCAAACTTAGAAACGATACTGTTTTTTATTATAAGCGCATTTTGAGTATTTATATTCTTTTCATTATCCACTACGACAGGCACATAACCTTTTTTTACTAAGTTAAAAATTATTAAATTTTATGCAACAGATGTAAATATCTTTTGTAATTATTTCTTCCGATGTAAAAAGTTTTTCAACTTCTTCATTTTCATAAATATTGAAATATCTGTTTTCAATTCTAAGGGAAATATCCACTATTTGTTTATTGGCAGAAAATATTGCGCATTCTATATTATTCTTATAAAGTCTTTCAAATATATCATTTAAAAAACGCATGCCGGAAATATTAACACTGATAATTTTACCAAAATCAATGCTGACATATTTAATTTTTCTGTTTATAAAATTATTGATATCCTGGGGTGTTATTATTAAAGAGGCGTTTTGAGAATCCAAAAACCCCTGAGGCCTGATTAAAACCTTTTTACCTGTATAAGATTTTAATACCCCCATTTTTTATTCACTTAATTCTTTTAATGTTGAAACCAATGCGCCCAATTTATTATTAATTTCTTTAAATTCAAGCTCCGGTTTTGAATCTGCAACGATGCCGGCTCCGGCTTGAAAAATTACATTATCTTTTTTAATCAAAGCGCTTCTTATTGTTATGGCACTGTCCATATTTCCGTCAAAGCCGAAATACCCGACGCTTCCCGCATAATAACCTCTTTTTACCTTTTCATATGATGCTATTAACTCCATTGCCTTTATTTTAGGGGCACCGCTTACGGTTCCTGCGGGAAAAGTGGCTTTAAACACATCAAACATATCGTATTTTTCATCTTTTATTCCCACAACATCGCTTACCAAATGCATTACGTGGGAATATCTCTCAACCCTCATAAAATCCTCGACATTCACACTCCCCCCCCTGCTTATTCTTCCTACATCGTTTCTGCCCAAATCCACAAGCATTACATGTTCGGCTCTTTCTTTAGGGTCGTTTATCATATCGTTTTCCATTTCCAAATCTTCTTTTAGGGTTTTGCCTCTTTTCCTTGTTCCGGCTATCGGTCTTAACAAAACAACATCATCGGTAAGTCTTACCATAACCTCCGGAGAAGAACCTATAATTGAAAATTCGCCAAAATCTAAAAAATAGAGATAGGGGGATGGATTTTTGCTTCTAAGTTTCCTGTAAAAAGAAAATTTATCAATTTTTGCTTTTAAATAAAGTCTGTTTGATAAAACAATCTGAAATATATCCCCCGCTTTAATATTCTCTTTCGCTTTTTCCACTATTTCAAAAAACTGCTCTTTATTAAATAAAAAATGTGGCTCTTTTTCTATTTTTATGGGTTTTAAAGGCAGATGTTTATATCCAGAAGTCAGCAAATCCTTTATAATATATAAATAATTTTCCATTTTTTCATCATTGACAATAACGGTGATTTCAGAAGATTTATGGGAAAGGCCTATTATTATTTTAGGCCTTATCATATAAAAATCGGGTATATCGGTTTCATCTTTTAATTTATCCATTTCTTGTTTTAAAACAGGTTCGAATATTTTCACCATATCGTAAGAAACATATCCTATAAATCCGTCGACAAAGCCGATATTAAGTTTTTGTGAAATTTTTTTATAATAATTTTTTTCAATATCTTTATAATATTTTTTTAAAAAGCTAAAAGGGTCTGTATTATAAACTTCTTTTTTATTATTTTTAAAATAAGCCGTTTTATTTCCGTCAAAAACAACTTTTTCCTTTTCGCCTACAAAAATAAAACTGAAATTACCGTTATCGTTGTTTATAACACTTTCAAGCAAAAAAAGTTTTTCACCCGGAAAAAGTGAAGAGATTTGGGAATATATAGCCACCGCTGAAAGTTCGTCTAACAAAAATTTTGTATATACCATTATTTAACCTTGAATATAAATGCATTTTGAGTTAATTTTTCTTTAACAATTTTCAAATTTTTCTTAGCTTCTTTTTCATTTCTAAACGGACCGATTAATATTTTTGTAACAGGTATTTTTTTATGGTTTTTTATTATATAAGTATGATAAATCCTGTAATCAAAGCCTTCTTTTTTTATTAAATTCAAAAATTTTTTATCCGGCTTTTTATATTTTATTAAAGCTGCCACCTGAATATAATATCTGAGTGAAACACTTTTTTTAACTGATGATTCTTTTTTTAGAGTATGTGTGGGTTTATTTTTAGAAATTTCGGAAGTTTGTTTTTTTGACTGTTCCATACCGCTTTGGTCACTGTTTTGAGGCGTTTTGTTAATTCTGTTTTCATTGACCTTTGTTTCATTCTTTTCATTTGTATTGTTTATAATTACATTTTTAGTTAATTTTTCACTTATAGTTGACGTGTTTTCCTCAATAGGAACTTCTTTAAATCCGCCGGAACTCTCTTTTGGAGTTTCATTAACCTGAGGAGGCAAAACAACATTTTCCTGTTTTGAATTTGAATAAATTGCATATACTATAACAGCGATTATAAAAATCAAAAAAGCGATTGCACCGTAAATTAAAGGTTTTTTTATATTTTTCTTAGGTTTAATGTTTAATAAATCATCTTTTTCCATTTTTTCTCCTTACATGTGTTGTGACCAAGATGCACCCCTTTCTTTTTTATACAGTTCATAAGGCAGATTCAATATATTAAATTCCCTTGGCAATTCATCTGTCGGAAACATTCTCCATTGTTTAGGCAGTTTTGAAGATAATTTTAAAGAAAGTTTTTTGGCAAGTTGAATCCCTTCATTTAACGTCGTATGGCCTTTATGCACATACAGATGCAAATGCCCGGGTGTTTTCGAATTGTATGCTGTAAAATTTAAAAAACCTTCCTGCCTTAATATTAAAGAAGCCCTGTTCCAAAATTTCTCAGGGTCTCTTCCGTTATAATCAAAAACAATATTTTCCACCGTATTTTTATTGATTAAATCAAAAGCGATAATTTTTCTTTTTTCAATATGTTCATTCATAATCTTAAGAGTCAAAGGCTCATTTATTCTTTCATATTTATCAAAATAGGTTTTGCCTTTATAGACAATTTTATTTACAATTTTCCCTTTGTATTCAAAATAATAATTTTTATTTATTTTTATCATTGAAACATCTACATTATAGGCCAAAAACGCTCCTTTCCCCAAAAGGGGGACAAATTAATAGGTAGGATTGTTGTAAATTACAAATTTGCCTGCCAATTCTTTTAATTCTTTCGCCACTTTATCCTGAAGCTCTACATTATAAATATCATCTAAAACATCTGCCATTTTTTGTGCAATAAACTTGAATTCTTTTTCTTTCATACCTCTGGCTGTAAGTGCAGGTGAGCCGACTCTTATACCGCTTGTGACAAAAGGGCTTCTTTTCTCGCCCGGAACCGTGTTTTTATTTACTGTTATTCCTGCCCTTCCCAGTGCTTCTTCTGCTTCTTTTCCGCTAAATTCTTTATTTAAAAAGCTGACCAGAATCAAATGGTTGTCCGTTCCGCCGCTTACCAAATCATATCCCCTCTCAAGAAGAACTTCGGCTAAAACTTTTGCATTTGCTTTTACCTGTTTGGCATAATCCTTCCAGCTTGCATCCAAATTCATTTTAAACCCGACCGCTTTCGCAGCAATTACATGAACAAGGGGTCCGCCCTGAATTCCCGGGAAAATTGCAGAATTTATTTTTTTGGCATATTCTTCATTGTTTGTAAGAATTAAACCGCCTCTCGGCCCCCTCAGGGTTTTATGTGTTGTAGTTGTCACCACATCACAGTGCGGAAAAGGATTGGGATGTTCTCCCGCTACCACAAGTCCTGCGATATGGGCAATATCAGCCATTAAAATAGCGCCTACTTCATCAGCGATTTCGCGGAATTTTGCAAAATCAATAACTCTTGGATAAGCGCTTGCACCGCATACTATCATTTTAGGTTTAACTATTTTTGCAATGTCTCTTACCCTGTCGTAATCTATTCTGCCTGTTTTTTCATCTATTCCATAAGAAAAACTGTGATAATGTTTTCCCGAAAAATTAACTTTTGCCCCGTGTGTCAAATGCCCTCCGTTGCTTAAATCCATTCCGAGAAGTTTGTCATACGGTTTCATTAAAGCAACATACACCGCCCCGTTTGCCTGGCTTCCAGAATGCGGCTGAACATTTGCATATTTGCATCCAAATAGCTCTTTTGCCCTGTCGATTGCAAGCTGTTCCACCATATCTGCATATTCGCATCCGCCGTAATATCTTTTACCTGGATAACCTTCTGCGTATTTATTTGTAAAAACACTTCCCATAGCTTCCATAACTTCAGGAAGAGTGAAATTTTCACTGGCAATCATTTCAAGATGATCTGTTTGTCTAACTAACTCTTTTTCCAAAATTGAATATACGTCAGCATCAAAATTTTTTAAACTCATTATAACTCCTTTTTTATTTTGTATCGTCTTTATCAAAAATCTCTTTTTTAGGCTTCATTGTAGGGAATAAAATAACATCTTTAATAGATTCCGTATTGGTCAAAAGCATAACCAGCCTGTCAATTCCTATTCCTTCACCTGCAGTAGGAGGCATTCCGTACTGCAGCGCCCTTATATAATCGTAATCCATATCCATAACCTCTTCATCACCTTTTGCCTTAGCCTCAAGCTGGGCTTTGAACCTTTCATACTGATCCATCGGGTCATTTAATTCGTTAAAACCGTTTGCGATTTCCCTCCCGGCTATAAAAAGTTCAAACCTTTCTGCAAATTCAGGGTTTTCATCGCTTCTTCTTGCAAGAGGTGAAATTTCAATAGGAAACCGGGTTATAAAAGTCGGATTGATAAGCTTATCTTCAACAAATTCGTCAAAAAGTTCCGCCCACAGTTTTCCGCGTGAATCTATATGTTCCTCAATTTCAATTCCTTTTTCTTTTAAATATTTTTTCATAGCTTCAGTATCTTCCAAAATATTTTCTGGAATATTTCCTATTTTAATTAATGCATCTTTATAAGTAATTATTTTCCAATCGTTAAAATCTATTTCCCTCTCTCCAAAAGGCATCTTTTTAGGAAGATGCAACTTCTCAAGCAGATAATTAAAAAGCTCTTTTGTCAAATTCATCAAATCCTGCATATTATGATATGCCCAATAATATTCAAGCATTGTAAATTCAGGGTTATGGGTTTGATCAATTCCTTCGTTTCTGAAATTTCTGTTAAGCTCAAACACTGCTTCAAAACCGCCTACTATAAGTCTTTTTAAGAAAAGTTCAGGTGCTATTCTAAGATTCATTTCTATATCGAGCGCATTATGATGTGTCATAAAAGGTCTTGCATTTGCGCCTCCTACAACTGTATGAAGCATCGGGGTTTCAACTTCCAAAAATCCATGACTCAGAAAAAATTCTCTTATAAGAGAAACAATTTTACTTCTTAATTTAAACCTTTCTCTCGTTTGCTTATTCATTATCATATCAAGATATCTTTGACGGTATTTAGTTTCCACGTCCTGAAGACCGTGGAATTTCTCCGGCAATGGATGAACCGCTTTTGTGAGTATTTTCACAACTTTGGCATGAATTGTAAGCTCTCCAGTTTTAGTAATAAACGGATATCCGCTAACTTCCACAATATCCCCTACTTCAAGATTCTTTTTGAGTAAGTTAAAATTATCACCCAAATCATTTTTATTCATATAAACCTGCAAAATACCGCTTTCGTCTTCAATTTTAAAAAATGCGGCTTTTCCCATGAGCCTTAGGAATTTAACTCTCCCCGCCACTGTGAATATTCTGTTTTCATCCCTTTTGTTTTCAAGATTTTCTATATCTTTGTTTTTTTCTAAAAATTCAGAAATTTTAGTATCTCTTTTAGCATTATGGGCATACGGGTTTATTCCTGCTTCTTTTAAATTGGAAGCTTTTGCCATTCTTTGTTTTACGTATTCGTTGCTAAACATTAATTCCCTTTATTTTTTTGAAATTTTAACATTTTTAGAAAGTTTTTCTAAATCTTTGGGAGAAAGGTTTATTATTTTTTCTCCGGCTTTTAAACATATTGGAAAAGTAATGCTGTTTTTAATATATTTACGGGTTTTTTCTTTAATAAATTCAACTTTATATAAAAGTGCTATAATCACACTTATCAATAAAAAAAACTTAAGCCCGGCAAAAATAAATCCTAAAATTTTATCAAGAGCACCAAGAGAGCTCATTTTTAAAATTTTATTAATTAAAAATCCTATAAAAACAACACTTATCCAAAAACCCACAAAAACAACAATAAAACCCACCAAATCTATGGCGGTATAATTTTTTATTGCAAAAAGATTTTTATCGATATATATTCCGACACTGTGGAAATATTCTCTTGCAAGCCATAATCCGCCTATTAATCCAATGAGTCCTGCAATTTCTTTTACAAATCCGTTAAAAAAACCTTTTATCGCCAATATAAGCGTTATTCCTATAATTACCGCATCAAACCACATTTTTATCCTTATAACTCTACCGCATATTTGTTTCTGCTTTTTTTTGCCTCATATAAAGCCATATCCGCTCTTTTAACAATACCCTCAATACTGTCTCCGCTTTTGTGCATTGTAAGTCCCACTGATATTGTTATGTCTATCAAATGCTCTTTGTATTTCATTTTTGTTTTTTCTATGGTTTTCACTATTCTCTCAATTATAACTTCCGCTGCTTTCAAATCGGTTCTGTTTAGTAAAATTACAAATTCATCACCGCCTATTCTGTATATTTTATGCTCTTTTCTTAAAAGTCTTCTTACTATTTCCACAAGTTTTTTAAGCACAAAATCACCTACCAGATGCCCGTAGGTATCGTTTATTTCTTTAAAATGGTCCAAATCGACAATAGCCAGAGCCATATCCAAATCCCTGTTTTTTCCCGCCTCTAAAATTTCATTTATATCTTTTTCAAAAGCCTTTCTGTTAAATGCTTTTGTGAGAGGATCAACCAAAAGTTCCTTGTAAGCCCTGTCAAGTTCCATCTCCAGTTCATTTATTTTATTTTGCATTTTATTAATCTGATCAAGCAGTTTGGAAGAATATTGAATAACAAGACTTTTAACTTCTTCTGCTTCGACAGGCTCAATTTTTTCAAGCAGTTTAATCGACTCCTCTTTTATATTGTTGGAGGTTTGATTTATATTTTTTACCGTATCTGCGGTTTTGTTTATAAGCTCTTCGCTAAGATTTGGCTCAATACATAAAAGTCTCGGGTTTAACTGGTCTAATATTTTCTCTTCTCTTGTTATATTTACAAAAACATCCCTGTAATAGAGCGGATAAGCAGGTTTATTTGCTTTTTTAAGCTCATTAATCGTTTTCCCGGATATTTTTTCAATCAATTCTTCCATGATTTGCCTTTTTTTGATATTATAAAGCAATTATACAAAAAAAAGGAGTTATTTTGAGAATATCCAAAGAAAAAGCAGTAGATTTAATTAAAAATGGGGATTTAATTACTCTCGGAAAAATGGCGCTTGAAAAGAAAAGAGAGCTTCATCCTGAAAAAATAACCACTTTTATTGTCGACCGAAACATAAATTATACCAATATATGTTTTATTGACTGCAAATTTTGTGCTTTTTACAGGCATAAAAAAAATGAAGATGCATATATTCTGAGTTTTGAAGAAATAGACAAAAAAATTGATGAACTGATAAAAATAGGTGGAACACAGATACTTTTTCAAGGAGGTGTTCATCCGAATTTAAGAATTGATTTTTACGAAAATTTAGTGGAGCACATTCATAAAAAATATCCGGAGATAACCATACATGGATTTTCTGCACCCGAAATTGCATATATAAGCAAAATAAGCAAAATTCCTGTAAAAGAAGTTTTAATAAGGCTAAAAGAAAAAGGGCTTTTTTCAATTCCGGGAGCCGGGGCGGAAATATTAAGCGACAGGGTAAGGGATATAATAGCACCCAATAAAATAGATACTTCCACATGGCTTGAAGTTCATAAAAGCGCACACGAAATAGGCATGCGCTCAACCGCAACAATGATGTTTGGAACAGTGGAAACAATAGAGGAAATAGTGGAACACTGGAATTTAATAAGAAAATTGCAAGACGAAACAGGAGGATTCAGAGCTTTTATTATGTGGTCTTTTCAGCCGTACAATACTGCACTTTATAAAGAAGGTATTGTAAAATATAAGGCTTCTTCAAACAGATATTTAAGGTATCTTGCGGTTGCAAGAGTGTTTTTGGATAATTTTAAAAACATTCAAAGCTCCTGGGTAACACAGGGCAGTTATATCGGACAGCTTGCACTTTTATACGGGGCGAACGACTTAGGTTCTACCATGATGGAAGAAAATGTGGTTAGAAGCGCGGGCGCTCAAAACGCTATGAATCAGCAGGAAATGATTGAACTGATTAAAGACGTTGGGGAAATTCCGGCTAAAAGAAACACGGCGTATGAAATACTTGAAATTTTTGATTAATGAAAATATAAAATTTTTAACTTTTAACTTCTCACTTTTAACTTAAATTAAGCCCTCTGCTTAATTTATTAAATTTCCATTCTTTTCTCGCTTCTTTAATAATGTTTTTATCAAGTTTGCAAATCATCATCTCTTCTTTATTTCCCAAAATATTTTCTGCTTCCCCAAAAGGGTTTATAAGATAACTTTTTCCGTAAAACTCCCATTCTTTCCAGTTTCCCACACGGTTAACCCTTAATACATACATATTTTTTAAAAAAGCAAATGTTTTATGCATTTCAAACCATCTTTTAAAAGAATTAAAAGTTCCAATACTCGGAATTAAAACAATATCAGCCTTTTTAGTTTCAAAATAATCCCAAAATTTAGTAAAATGGCTCTCAAATCCAGACATTATCCCAAAGCGTATATTTTGAATATTAAAAATAAAAGGCCTGTTTTCTTTTTTAGCAAAAAATTTTTCTTCATTCCAATGTGAATATGGCATTAAAATCTGCTGATAATATTTATAAATTCTACCGTTTTTTGCTTTGATGATTATCTTAAAAAATTTTTTATCTTCATATGTCACAACAGGTGCAATGATTACGATATTATAAATTTTAGATAGTTTTTTAAGAAGTTCCAACTGATGTCTTGACTGTTCTATAATAAAATTTTTTGGTGTTTTTTCAAGTTCCTTAAAAAACCTGTTTAAAACATATTCGGGAAGAATAAAAATCTTAACTTTTTCTTTTTTTGCAATATTTATATAATAATCAAGTTTTGTTTTATTTATAGGCAGCTCGGCACTTTGAAGGGCCGCTATTTTCATTTTGTAAGTTCTTTAAACTGAAGTTTGGCCTCTTCTATCATTTTAGCAGCCTCTTCAAGCAGTTTTATACCTTTTTTATAATATTCCATCGCCTGAAAAAGCGTAAGTTCAGGGTCGTTTAATTTTTCCAAAAGCTCTTTTGCCTCTTTTAATTTTTTTTCAAAATCCTGCATAATTCTCCTTTATCAAAATTCATTATCCAACATTCACCATTTTCACTACTCACCACCCCGCCGCTTTGCAAGCGGCCGGACAGGCTTTCACCATTTTCACTATTTACTTAGCTCCTCTTTAATAATATCTTCAAATTTATCTACTTCAACCAAAAAACTGTCATGTCCGTAATCGCTTTTTATTTCATAAAACTCGCAAATTCCGTTTATATCATCCATATATTTTTTAATTTCCCTCATCTCTTCTGGAAAAAACAGCGTATCCCCTGAAAAGGAAATCAAAACAAGTTTGTCTTTAATCTGTGAAAAAGCCTCTTTTGTATTAATAAACCCTCTGCCTATATCAAAAAGTGAAATAGCTTTTAACAAATATATATAACTTAGCGGGTCAAACCATTTTGGAAAAGAGCTTCCGTTATATTCAAGATAACTTTCAACCTGAAATCTGCCGAAAAGTTCAAACATACCGTCTGTTTTTACATAATCTCTTCCAAATTTTTTATCAAATGTTTTAGGGGAAATGTAATTCAGATATCCTATCATTCTGGCAGCCGCCAAACCTTTAAGTCCATTTTTTCTGATGAATTTAGGGTCGTAATTTCCGTTTTTAAATTCACAGTCGCTCCTGATTGCCTCAATCATAGATTTATTAATAGCAATTACATACGGTCTTGTCTGATACGTTGTGGCAATAGGGAAAATTTTTTCAACAAATCCCGGATAATCCACAGCAAATCTTAATGCCTGCATCCCTCCCATACTTCCGCCTATTACGGCTTTTAAGTGTTTAATTCCTAAAAAATCCAATAAAATTTTTTGGGCTTTTACCATATCTTTTATTGTAATTACAGGAAATTTAAGCCTGTATCTTTCACTGCTTCCGGGATATATCGGACTGATAGGACCGGTTGAGCCAAAACAGCTACCTATTACATTGGTTGCTATAACAAAATATTTAGTGGTATCGACCGCTTTTCCATCGCCGATTAAAGAATCCCACCAGCCAGGTTTTCTCTCACCCTCATACATTCCGGCCGCATGATGGGAACCGGAAAGTGCATGTGTTATAAGAATCACATTGTCTTTTTTTTCATTAAGCTCTCCGTATGTTTCATAAATAATCTGCCAAGGTTCAAGAATTCTACCGCTTTCAAGATAAAGAGGTTTTGTAAATTTGGCTATTTTAGTTTCAATCTTCATATTTTCCTTTTTAAACGAAATTTTATCAAACTATTTCTTTATTTTGTCAAGCGGTCCCGGCTTACAAAAATAATAACCCTGATAATAATCAATTCCGAGATTTTTTAATTTATTGTAAATCTCTTCATTCTCAACAAATTCGGCAACAGTTTTAATATTGAATTTTTTGGCAAATTCTATCATCAGTTTTATTATTTCAAAATATTTATCATTATTTATATTTTTTACAATCGTTCCATCTATTTTTATAAAATCCGGTTTAAGCTCCAATATTCTTATATAATTTGAATATCCGCTTCCAAAATCATCAATTGAAATTTTTATGCCTTTACTTTTGACATAATCAATAAATTTTTTTATAAGCTCAAAATCTTTTATGCTTTCACTCTCGAGTATTTCAAATGTTATTTCAGATGTTTTTTTACAATTATTTATAAGGTTTAATAAAATTCTGTTTGTTTCCTCGTTTACTATATCTATAAAAGAGAGATTAATAGAGACATTTTTTATTTTTCCGTTTTTCACATCGTCAAACACTTTTTTAATCATTATTTGAGAAAAATTATGATAGAGCTTTGCCTCTTTCAAAAGGTCCATAAAATAAAAAGGAGGCATAATTTTACCGTCTATTTCGACTCTCATAAGCGCTTCGTATTTTTCTTTTTCTCCTTTTATACACTGATAATAAGGAATTATTTTTTTATATTCCAAAACTTTTTTAAGTTTTTGTATTGTTTTTATTCTTTCACTCTGCTCTTTTTCTATTTTTTCATTAAACAAAACACAGTTTTCACTGTATTTTTTAGCTTCTTTTAAAGCACTTTCAGCTGTTTTTAAAAGTTTTCCCTTTTCATTGCTTCCGCTTACACTGAAAGATATTTCTATAAGGTTAAACTCATATTCGTTATTTGCAATTTCGCACAAATCTTTTTCAGTGATTTTTCTTTTAAATCCAATTACAAATTCATCGCTTCCGGCTCTGTATACATTTTTATATTTTGATAAAAATTTTTTAGCAATACTTTTTAAAATTTCATTTCCAGCTTCAAATCCGTAAACATCGTTTACATCGGAAAAATCATCAATATCAATAAGAATCAAACTTCTATAATTTTTCAGATTTTCTATCAGTTTATGCCTGTTTGGCAAATTTGTCAGAGAATCAAAATAATATCTTTTTTTCAGTTCCTCAATCAACTCCTCATATTCTTTAAATATTTTAATCTGAAACTTTTTAATAAAGTATGCCAAAACAATGTACAAAATTATCAATAAAACAAAATATATAAAAATTCCTATCAAAAAAATTTTTTTAAATTCTTTCTGCTGTCCTACTATCTCTTTTTTTATTTCATTTTTTATCTGGGATGCGTAAATACCTTTTGCGATAGTAAAATTAAAATTTTTTATCAGTGTAAAATAACTAATTTTTTCTTCAATTTTATCAGTCTTTGGATTTTTGAAATAATATTTTATAAAACAGTTTTTATGATTTTTAAAACACTCAAGATATTTTTTTCTGAAATAATTACCTTTTACATCAGGTTTGTTTATAGATAAGATCATTTCCTTCCTTTTTTCTTAATTTTGGTGGCATATAATATACATACCCAAAAATTCCATCTTTATCCGGATAAAAAGTAGTTATTTTTCCTATAGCTATATAACTTGGATTGTTTTTATTTATTTCATCGAGATATTTTTTTATTTTATTTAACGCCAGATTATCAAGATATTTTTTATTAATTCCCGCTATATAGACATTTTTTCCTTTATTTATAAAATAAACCAAAAATTTATTATTTTTATAATTCAGTATAATATATCTGTTTTTATATATTTCATAATTTAATTTTTTATTTATCACTTTTCCATAAATAAAACTGTTGTCTTTTGAAATATAAAAATTATTTATTGTATTTTTTTCAAGCAATATTTTTAAAAAAATTTCTAAATTTGAATTTGCCACACTATAGGATGTATCAAAAATCAAATTAAACGTTTTTTTAAATTTATCAACATCCTGTTTTAAATGCATTTTTTCTATATTAATTACCCTTTTTTCAGTTTCATATATATCTTTTTCCAAAATATATCTTATATACTGGTAAAAAATCACAAAAAAAAATACTGAAAAAATAAAAAAAAGCAAAACCGGAATTAAAGAGAGTTTTTTAATCTTTTTTTTCATTCAAAGCCTCTTTTAAATCATTAATTAAATCTTCAACATCCTCAAGTCCAATACTAAGTCTTATAAGCCCTTCGTCAACCCCCGCTTTTATCAGCTCTTCTTTGTTTAACTGCTGGTGTGTTGTGCTTGCAGGATGTGTTACAATGGATTTAGAATCCCCTATATTTGTTACAAGGGAAAAAATTTCAAGAGAATTTGCTATATTTTTTGCCTTTTCATAACTCTCCACAACAAAACTCACAATTCCACCGGCATATTTAAGATATTTTTTGGCATATTTATAATTTATATCATCTTCCAAAAAAGGATAATTTACTTTTTTTATATTTTTTTGAGATTTTAAAAATCTGGCTATTTCAAGTGCGTTTTGACTGTGGGCTTTTATTCTAAGATGCAAATGCTCAAGCCCCAAAATCATAAGCCATGCGTTAAAAGGCGACATTACCGCCCCGAAATCCCTCAGAAGCGCCAATCTGGCCCTTGCTGTGAAAGGAGTTTCAAATTTTTTATTATAAACAAGTCCGTGATAACTCTCATCCGGCTCGTTAAACTGAGGATATCTGTATGAAGAGAGCTTTTCTTTGGCACTTTTTCCCTCAATTATAACACCGCCTATTGCACTCCCGTTTCCCACTATATATTTGCTTGAACTGTGCAACACAATATCGCATCCGAGTGTAAGAGGCTTTACACCGTAAGGAGTTGCAATTGTATTATCACAAATTAATATAACACCTCTTTCTTTTGCCACTTTGGCTATTCCTTCAAAATCAGGCACAGCAAGAGCAGGGTTTGAAACACTCTCAATCAGAATTGCTTTTGTTCCCTCATCTATCATATCTTCCAGCATCTCAGGATTGTGAACATCAAAAAATTTAGCTTTAATACCAAATTTATTCAATGTATGGGTAGAAAGGGTTATACTTCCCCCGTATAATTTATTTGAAATAATTATATTATCCCCGCTTTGCACTAAATTTGTAAGAGAATAAAATACCGCCGCCATTCCGCTTGCCGTTGCAACAGCCCCTATTCCCCTTTCCAGCGCCGCTATTCTTTTTTCAAAAACTCTTGTAGTGGGGTTATCAAGTCTTGTATAAATATTTCCAGTTTCTTCCAGATTAAAAAGCCTTGCCGCATGCTCCGTGCTTTCATATTCGTAAGCCGTGGTCATATAAATAGGAACCTGCATCGCTTTTTGATTGTCTTTTTCATATCCTAAATGTAGGGCTAAAGTTGCATCTTTCATAAAAACGCCTTTTATAGTAAAATTATTAAAAATTATACCATAAGGAAAAGAGTTGAAAGACAAAGTTTTCAATAAACCGATAAAAAAACAGTTCGAATTTGACGAGGAGGTTGCCAGTGTATTTGACGATATGCTAAATAGAAGCGTCCCTTTTTATAAAGAAAATTTAAATTTACAAATAGATATTTTAAAAAATTTTTTAAAAGAAAGCGATAAAATTGTGGATCTGGGAAGTTCAACCGGAACTTTTTTAATAGAACTTGCCAAAAAAAGCGATAAAAAACTTGATTTGACAGGTATAGACAATTCAGACGCTATGATTAAAAGGGCAAAAAACAAGGCAAAAGCATTTGGAGTTGATATTAAATTTATTAAAACGGATTTTTTAAATTATGAAATTAAAAATTCAAACGCTATTATTGCAAATTACACAATTCAATTCATAAGACCCCTAAAAAGGGAAAAGCTCATTAAAAAAATTTACAATTCCCTGAAAAATGACGGAATATTTTTAATGAGCGAAAAACTTGTTACAAATGATAAAAAATTAAATAAAACAATGATAGATTTATATTATGATTATAAAAAGAAAATGGGATATTCAGAATATGAAATAGCTAGGAAGAGAGAGGCTCTCGAAAATGTTTTAATTCCCTATACTATGGAAGAGAATATTGAAATGCTGAAAACTGCAGGATTTAAAGAGGTTGAGGTAATTTTCAGATGGAATAATTTTGCAACTTTTATTGCTTTTAAATAGCTACAATTTTATCCCTACCGCTGTTTTTAGCCTCATATAAAGCTTCATCAACCCTTTTTATAATATTTTCTATATCGCCATCATTTCTGAATTCTGTAATACCGCAGCTTATTGTGAATTTTACAGGTGTTTGGACAAATTCATTTTCCTGCAGTTCTCTTTTTAATTTTTGACAAATTTGTTTAGCTTTTTGTAAATCTGTATAAGGAAAAATCAGCATAAACTCTTCCCCGCCCCATCTTGCAAAAAAATCACTTTTTCTAATATTTTTTCTTATAAAAGAAGTCATTTTTTTAAGAACAATATCCCCTGTGTCGTGACCGTATGTATCATTTATTTTTTTAAAATGGTCAATATCTATCATTGCCAGTGAAAACGTTGTATTATATCGTTTTGCCCTTAAAAACTCTTCTTTCAGTTTTTGGTTAAAAAATCTTCTGTTCGGTATTTTTGTCAAAGGGTCGTGAATTGCCTCAAATTCCGCTTTATTTTTTTCTTTTTCCAATAACTTGTTATATTTTATAAAAATAAATTCTAATCTTTTAGAAAGAAAATATGCCAATAAACCCGAAAATATTAAAACTGCCAAAAAAGTAAAAATCAAACTTTTATAAAATGATTTAAATTCATTGCTTATTCTTCTTTTTTCTTTATTTACATACTTATCTATATCCTGCTGAATATACAAACCACTTCCTATTACAGCATCTATTGTTTTATTGTATATTACATATGTGAGTTTTTTTTTCTATTTTATTATCATTTGGATTTAACCATTTATAAATCACAAAAGCCCCGTTTTTACTTGATAATGCTCTTTTTATTATCTCTTTTATAAAATATTTCCCATCAACATCTTTTAAATTCAAAATATTTTTCCTAATTTTCTTTTACATGTAGGATTTATAATTAATGTGCCGTCTTTTTTAATTATAAAAAAATAATTATTATTTCCATATTTTTTAATCATTACTCTTTGAAAAATCTGATTTTCTATTTTTTTCTTTATTTCATCAACATATTCTCCGGAACCTATTATCAAATTAAGTTCAGGTATATATTTGATAAAATCAATTTTTAAATATTTTTTATTTGTATGGTTTGGTTTGAAAAATTTTATTTCAATAAACCCTTCACTGCTTTTTTGCAAAATTTTTTTACTCATTTCATAAAAAGATATATGATTTGACAAATAAATTGTTTTAATGCTTCTTCCTAAAAAAGAATTTAATTTATGGACTTTTGTTATTCCGTTGATATCATATGCAAAAATATAATTCTGATTTAAACATTTATTCAAATTATTAAGTATTTTATAATAAATGTTTTGTTTTTATTCAAAGAATAAAGACTTTTAACGGTATAATAAATTAGATAAACCCTGTGTTTTACACTTTTTTTAGTTTCATCAATACTGAATTTTAAAGCATTGTCAACATCTTGCGATAGACTAACCACATGTTCTTTAATATAACTTTTTTTACTGTTTATTAAATTTTCAATATCTTTATTTATTTCATTTTTTTTAAATATTTTCAAAGTAATAAATGATGAAATCATTAACAGTAAAAATGAAAACATTATTAATAAAACAGGATATAAAAACATTTTTTTAATTAAACTTTTTTCCGTGCTTTTTAACATGCTATTCCTTAAAATTTATACTAATACTTCCAAGCACTTCAAATTTAGCATTAGGGTCTATTTCCGCATGGGATAATACTACCACATCCACACCGAATCTTTCAAGTATTTCGGCAAGCGGCTTTCTGATTAACGGATCCACTATCAACACCACCGGAGCAATTCCCTTATTTACAATTTCGCTAGCCGCATTGCTTATTTCCTCAACTAATTTATTCATCTCAGAAACCGTTAAGATAAACTGCTTATTATCTCCCTGCTGCTGAAGTTTTGAAAGCAAGAACTGTTCAGTCTGCGTATCAAATGTAATAAGTTTAAGCGTACCGTCCTCACTTTCATAAAGTTTTGTTATAACCCTGCTTAAGTTGCTTCTTACATGCTCAACTATTGTATCAATATTTTTAGTATATTCGGCAATATCGGCAATTGTTTCAAGAATTGTAATCATATCTTTAATTGGAATTTTTTCATGAAGCAGAGATTTAAGAACACGCTGAATCAGTCCGATATTTGCAACTTTCAAGGTATCGTCCGTAATTGCCGGGAAATCTTTCTTAATTCTCTCAATCAATGCTTGAGTCTCCTGACGGGTAAGTAGCTCCTCTGCATATTTTTTTATAATTTCACTGAGATGTGTAACTATTACAGTCGAAGCATCAACAACAGTATATCCGTTCATTAAAGCCTCTTCTTTTTTATCTTCGTCTATCCATATGGCATCTATTCCAAAAGCAGGCTCTTTTACGTGTTCCCCCTCAATTTCTTCAATCACCATGGGCGTTGACATAGCAAGATATCTGTCTGGATAAACTTTACCTTTGGCCACTTCAACCCCTTTTAATAAAATCTGATACTCGTTTGGTTCTAACTGAATATTATCTTTTATTCTGATTTGCGGTACCAAAAACCCAAAATCAGAGGCTATTTTTTTTCTCATTGTTTTTATTCTCTCAAGCAAATCCCCTCCCTGATTCGGATCGGCAATTTTAATAAGCTGATAACCGATATCAAGCTCGAGCAGCTCAACTTTCAAAATATTTTCCAATACCCTCTCTTCTTCTTTTGCAAGTTCTTCAGGGGATTTTTTAGGCTTCTCTTCTTCTTTCGCAAATTCTTCAGGTGATTTTTTAGGCTTTGGAGGCGGTTTTTTTCTGAATTTTGCAATAATTGCCGCAAGCGGGTCTACCCCTTTTTGGGTTTCCATCATTAAATATCCTGTCATTAAAAATACAAGTCCCAAAAATATCATACTTCCTCTAGGAAATCCGGGGATAAAAGCCATAAAAAAAAGAAATGTCCCTACAATTAAAATAACCTTGTAATCTTTCATTAACTGTTTAATAACACCCTCTGCAAAATTACTTTCATCTTTACTTGCCCTGGTTATTATAATACCTGTAGCTGTTGAAACCATAAGTGCCGGAATCTGCCCAACAAGACCGTCTCCAATCGTTAATATGGTATATGTGGAAGCAGCCTCGGCAATATCCATATTATGCTGAAAAATACCTATTAAAAGCCCGGCTATAATATTGACAAGTGTAATAATAATTCCGGCAATCGCATCACCTTTTACAAATTTGCTGGCCCCGTCCATTGCACCGTAAAAATTTGCTTCCTGGATAAGTTCCGCCCTTCTTCTTTTTGCTTCGTTTTCATCAATAAGTCCGGCATTCAAATCGGCATCTATAGCCATCTGTTTTCCGGGCATCGCATCAAGGGTAAATCTTGCCGCCACTTCAGCAACCCTGGTTGAGCCCTGGGTAATTACCATAAAGTTTATAATAACAAGTATTGTAAATACAATAATACCTATAATATAATTTCCACCAACAACAAATTCTCCAAAAGCGGAGATTATTTTACTTACGGCATCAGGCCCTAAATAACCGTTTGAGAGAATCATTCTTGTTGTTGCAACATTCAGTGAAAGCCTGTAAAGCGTAACAATCAAAATCAGTGTGGGGAAAGTTGTAAAATCAGTAGGTTTTGGGATATATAAACTAAGAAGTAAAATTAATATACCCACAGATAAAGATATCGTGAGAAAAAAATCAAGTATTCCGTTTGGCAGCGGAATAATAATAATTAAAAGTATTGCAAAAACAAAAGCAACAACACCTAAATCAGTTATTTCGCTTAATAACTTAAGTGAATTTTTAATTTTATTTATCAGATTTCATCCTTATAACATCTTCTAAAGTCATATCTTTTATAATTTCATCAAGTTTATTTTCCAAAAATACAAAAAAAGGTCTCACACAGCAGATATTTGCCCTGTTCCTTACACAGTTTTCAGGCTTTTTGGAGCAGTAAAAAACCAGAGAATCTTTATCTTCAATAACTTTAAACAGCTCTAATATTTTTATATCTTTGGGTTTTTTTTCAAGTAAAAAACCTCCGTGTATCCCTTTAAAGGATTTAACATAACCTTTTTTTGACAATGTTTGCAGCAGTTTTGCCAAAAACGGTTTTGGCAGTGAAGTTATTTCGGAAAGTTTCGTAACATCCACAGGCTTATCAAACCTTGAAAGCTCCATCAAAGCCTGCAGAGTATAAGCGCTTGATTTTGTAAACAGCATATCAACCCTTTTTGCAAAATTATACCTAAATTATCTGTTTATATTAAAATGAAATAATATTAATTACTCCTATTTTTGTATTTTTTATCAACAGATTGGCATTAAAATATTTTTCAAGTATGATTTTACTGATATAAAGCCCAAGTCCGCTTCCTTTATCTTTTGTTGTAAAATAAGGTTCAAATATTTTATCCAGCAAATTTTTTTCAATTCCGCCGGCATTGTCCAAAATATATATTTTTTTTAATTTATTTTTTAAAATTATTTCAATTTTTTTATTTTTTTGATTTTTAAAGGCTTCTTTTGAATTGTTTATAATATTTAAAATCACTTGTCTAAACTGGTTTTTATTCCCTTTAATATAAAAATCATCCCCTTTGAATCCAATTATAATTTTTTTTGCATTCAACTGTGCATCCAAAATATCCAAAGTCTCTTTTATGGAAGTTTTTACAGAAAAATTCAGTTCATTTTCATCATTTTTAAAAAATTTTATAAAATTGTCTATGGTATTGGACATAAAATTTATAATTTTTAAATTTTTATCAATAATTTCGCTGTATTTATTTTTATCGCTAATTTCAGGTAAAACCTGTAAATTAATTGCAAGAGCGTTTAAAGGCTGTCTCCATTGATGCGCCACAGCCCCCATCATATCGGACATAGCTGAAAGTTTTGCATGATTAGCCAAAAGTTTGTCTTTTTTTTGAATATCTTCTACAGCTGAATTTATTCTTTTTTGTAATTCAAAATTCAATTTTTCTTTTTCTCTGTTTAATTCTTTTAAAAGAACATTTTTATAAATTAAAATAACAATAACCAAAACCAGATAAAGAAAAAATAAAAGCATTAAAATAATTTCATTTTTGTATTTTTTCCAGAGTGTTTGTGGTTTGTTTACGTAAACGGCATTTTTATAACCCAGATAATACGCATTTACACCGAATTTTTTAAGATTTAAAACATTTAAATACATTTTATTAGCTTTTTCAAAAGTAAAACCAAGATTTTTCATCTGTTTTTTGTTTAAATATTCTTTTACTTTTATTGCGGCTATTTTGCCCTGATTATGGGAATCGTTAACTTTTCCCCCTACAACATTTGAATTTTTTATATTTACCAGAATATCCGTATGTACAACTATAGGCCTTTTATAAACTTTAGAAAGAAGCTGAACGGCTTTTTTATAAGATATATGTCTGTTTTCATAATTGAAACTAAAAGGATTGATTAACATCATAGCCGAATTATTTGAATAATTGTCTTTAAAAAAATACAATAAATGGGTCAACTCTTTTTCATTTATATAAACAAATTTTATATTTTTAAATGTTTTATATGCTTTTTTATACTGTTTCATTACTATTTTGGCGGAATTTGAATTATCCCCCACCACATACAAAGTTTTTAAATTTACAATTTTCGAAGCAAATTGTAAATTTGTCACCGGTTCTTTTTTTTCAAACACCCCTGCAAATCTGTTTTTATCTAAAATTTTTGCCAATTTTAGATTGTTTATCCCTGCAAAAAAAACTTTTGCATTCGAAAACAAGGCCGAATTTATATTTTTTCTTACAAAATTCAAAGCGTTGTCATCGGTAACTATAATAATATCAAAAGGTATTTTTTTATACTTATTGAATATATAATTATAAAAATTTTTTAATCTTTCAGGAGTGGGTCTGAAAAGTTTGGTGTCCATAAATTCCACATAAATATTTAAATTCTGATCATTTAATTCGTTAAGTATACCGTTTAATTCATTCTGAGTCCATTTCAGCTTTGCAGAATAAGAATTCAATATTAATATATTTAAACTAAACAGTATCGAAGTAAATAATAACAGAATTATTTTCTTCATAAACACCTTTTTTTAAAATTTTATCAAAATTTGATTTTTTATATAAAAAAAGATATACTTTCAGTCTTAGTTGAAAAACTAAAATTTACCAATCAGGAGGCTAAAATGGCTTTGGATTCGGCGAAAAAAAGAGAAATTATCGCTAAATTCGGAAATACTGAGACTGATACCGGAAGCCCGGCGGTGCAAATCGCACTTTTGAGCGAAAGAATCAATCAAATTAACGAACATTTACAAGCACACAAACACGACCATTCAAGCAGATTAGGATTACTTAAATTAGTTGGACAGAGAAAAAGACTTATGAGATATTTAAAAAGAAAAGACCATAACAAATATCTCGAAGTGATTTCTGCACTTAATCTTAGAGATAGAGTTTAAACTCTATCTTATTTATTCAAACATTCTTTTTCTAAATCATTCAAACGTTCTTTAAATTCTTTATTCAGTTTTACGGTTTTTGAATGAAAAATATCAAATAAAATTTTGCCTCTGTTTTTATGTGTTAAAACAGATTTAAGAAATTTAACTGCTTTATCAGGAAAGTGTTTTACTTTAAATTCAGAATTAAAATATTCAATTGCAAATACCAAATCTTTAATATTTGATTTTTTGTTTTTAGATATTTTTATTAAATCTTCGATAGTTAATTTTTTATTGTTGTTTTGAATACTTTTATTTTTTGTTAATTTTGCAACTGTTAAAACAAAAATTGTTGTAAAGAAAAAAAAGAAAAAAAGAAAAATTATATAAACAAAAGGAGAATCAGGTAAAAAATTCTCTATAAAATCAAATTTGTCAAAATTCACTTAAGCCTTTCAAGAACAGATTTCTGGTGGGCCGTAAGCCCTTCACTCTTAGCTAAGATAGCACAGTCTTCTCCCATTTTTTTGATAGCTTCTTTGGAAAAAGAGATAATTGAGCTTTTTTTCATAAAAATTTCAACATTTAAAGGAGAATAAAATTTTGCCGTTCCCCCGGTAGGCAAAGTATGATTAGGTCCTGCTATATAATCACCAATCGGTTCAGGAGTATTTTCCCCTAAGAAAATCGCACCCGCATTTTTAATTTTTGGAAGCAGTTCAAACGGATTAGCTGTAACAATTTCAAGATGTTCAGGCGCAATTTCGTTCATAAGTGCAACTGCCTCATCAATATTGCGGGCAATAATAATAGCACCTCTTTCATCAATGGATTTTTTTGCAATTTCTTTTCTTTCAAGCTCATTTAAAAATTCGTAAACTTTTTTTTGTGTATTTTTTGCCAGCTCTTCCGAAACTGTTACCATTATTGAACTTGCCATTTCATCATGTTCGGCCTGGGAAAGTAAATCTATTGCCATGTAATTAGCTTTTGCGGTGTTATCTGCAATAATACCAATTTCACTTGGCCCTGCTATCATGTCTATATTTACTTCCCCGAAAACCAGTTTTTTTGCCGTTGCGACAAAAATATTCCCGGGACCCGTAATTACATCCACTTTCGGAATACTCTCCGTTCCGTAAGCCATAGCAGCAATTGCACTTGCACCACCTACTTTAAAAGCCTTTGGCATACCACAAATATATAAAGCAGCGAGTAAAAGTTCATTTGGTTTATTTTCAATTACGGGCGTGGTGACAACAATTTCTTTTACTCCGGCTACAATTGCGGGAATTACATTCATAAGCAAAGAGCTTGGATAAAAAGCTTTTCCTCCTGGAACATATACACCGGCTCTTTCAACAGGGGTTACTTTTTGCCCTAAAATAGTTCCGTTTTCTTCAAACGTGAGCCATGTTTTAGGGAGCTGTTTTTCGTGATAGGACTTTATTCTATCATACGCAAGATGTAAAGCGCATTTTAATTTTTCATCCAAATTATCATAAGCTTTTTTCATTTCATCTTTTGTTATTTCCAAATCACTGTCTTTATCAGGAGTCCATCTGTCAAATTTTGAAATATGTTCAAATAAGGCTCTGTTTTTTTCAATTTTAACTTCGTTAATAATGTTTTTTACTATTCCTTCAACATTTTCTATGTCCATTTTTCCCCGGTTTAAAATTTCTTCAAATTTAAGCCTGAAATTTGCGGCATTTGTTTTTAATATTTGCATAAGCTGCCTTTTTTTATATAATTGTATCAAAATAATTAGTTTCAAAAAAGAGAAATATAATTTATTTATAAATTAACATAATATTTTTTCTATATATTATAAATTTATAATTATGTGATACAATTTTATTAAAAAGGAAACAATTGAAATTCAATATAGTGGCTTTAAGTTTTATTTTAGTGCTTATCCCTTTGTTTATTTCATACAAAAACAAAATCGGTATTGAAAAAGAACTTTTTATCAATTCTCTAAGAGCACTGCTGCAACTGAGTGTTTTGGGATTCATTTTAGGGTTTTTATTTAAAATTAAAAATCCTCTTTGGTATATACCTATTGTGTTGTTTATGCTCATTTACGCTTCTTTCATAGCAAAAAAGAGAACTCAATTTTTATTCTTACGGGCTTTTTATTCCATTAGTATGTCCGCTGTAATTATTCTAAGTATAATGATAATTTTAAAAATAATTTCTCTTAAACCATATGAATTTATACCTGTTGCAGGAATGATTATAGGCAATTCTCTGAATACCTACACGTTAACCATAGAAAGATTAAAAAGAGAACTGTTTTTGCAAAAAGAGTTAATTGAGAGTTTTATTGCCATCGGTGCAAATTTAAAATCAGCTTATAAAATAATGCAAAAAGAAGCTATAAAAGCGGCTTTGATACCTGTTAACAATATGCTTCAAACCATAGGTGTTGTTGCAATTCCCGGTATTACCACAGGAATGCTTTTGGCCGGTGCATCCCCGCTAAAAGCGGTAAGCTACCAGATAGTGATTATTTATATGCTTGTAAGTATAAATACATTTTCCGCTCTTTTTGGCAGCTATTTTTTTATAAGAGAAAAAAATGAAAATTTTAATTGATGCGGATGCTTTGCCAAAGGCAGTAAAACCCATAATTTACAGAGCGGTAAATAAAAACGAAATAAAAACAATTGTGGTATCCAATAAAAAAATTTCTTTTGAAAAAAGCCCGTTTATCGAATATATTATTGTAAACGAAGGAATAGACAAAGCGGATGATGAAATAGTAAATTTAACTGAAAAAAAAGATTTAGTAATAACTGCCGATATACCCTTGGCTGACAGAATTGTTAAAAAAGGTGCTCTCGCTTTAGGATACAGAGGTGAAATATATGATGAAAATTCTATTCAAAATTTTTTAAGTATCAGAAATTTAATGGCTGAAATTAGACAGAGCGGGGAAATTACAAAAGGGCCAAAACCCTTTAGTAAAAAAGACATTCAAAATTTTGCCAACAGTTTTAGTAAACTTCTTTATAAATTAATCTAAATTATAAACTTTTTTAATATGAAGCTCCTCATCAAATTCATAAACTCTCGGCACTCCTGTAGCTATTTCAAATTTTGGAATATCTTCATCGCTTATGTTGTCAAATTCTTTAACCATCCCTCTTATTGTATTTCCGTGCGCTGTAATCAACACATCTTTGCCTTCCACAAGAAGAGGCGCAACTCTTTCATGAAAAGCCGCCATTGAGCGTATCTGATTATCTTTTAAACATTCTGTGCTTGGAATTAATTCAACAGGAAAATTTTTATATTTCGGATCAAATCTCGGATGTCTCGGGTCATCTTCACTTAAAGGCGGAGGAGGAACATCATAGCTTCTTCTGTAAAGCAGAAATTTTTCTTCTCCAAGCTCTTTTTTAACCTCGTCTTTATTAAGTCCTGTAAGGGCACCGTAAAACCTTTCGTTAAATCTCCAGTCTTTCAAATGGTCAATCCATAGTAAATCTAGTTCTTCTAAAATAATAATTCCTGTTTTAATTGCCCTTTTTAAAAAAGATGAGAAACATATATCAAAAGTAAATCCGGCGTCTTTTAATATCTGACCAGCTTTTTTGGCTTCCTGAATACCTTCCGGAGCCAAATCCACATCCACCCAGCCGGTAAAACGGTTTTGTTTATTCCATTCGCTTTTTCCGTGTCTAACAAGAACTAATTTTGCCATATTCATCCTTTCAGTTTAATTTTGAAATTTTATCAAAAATTTATTGCTTCTTTTAGACCACTCAACCAGCTTAATTATACTGAATTTTAAATCAAATTTTTTTGAAATACCGGGAAAATAAACTTTTTTATCAAAAGCAATAAAATAATTTTCATCAAAATCCGGTTTTATTTTTCTCTGAATTATCAAATAAGGCAAATCATTATCAATTATTCTTGGAATCTTTTTTTCTATACAAACACCTATCTGCTCTCTTAAAAATCCGTTCAATGAATTTAGATAATTCAGCACTATATCAACCCACCCTAATTTTTCACCAATATTATTAAAAATATCAATATCATTAAAACTATTTAACATAATATTTTTACTCCAAACTCCTATGTCATAATTTTGAAGTTTTTTTTTGAATTTTTTAAAATCTTTTTCAATTTCACCAAAAGGCATCTCAAAATTTGATAAAATCCTGATATTAATATCATCTCTTATATATTTCATAACCGGCCTTTTTATAAAATTATACCAAAGGACACAGATGCCAAAAATACTTATTACAAATGACGATTCTTTTGAAGCAAAGGGGCTTAAAGTTTTATATGAAGCTATGAGCGAAATAGGAAAACCTCTTGTTGTAGCACCTGCTTCCCCAAAAAGCGCCTGCTCAAAATCTCTTACAATTACAAAACCTTTAATGTTTAAAAAAGTTAAAGAAAATTTTTATAAACTTGATGACGGAACACCGGACGACTGTGTTTATCTGGCAATAAACGAATTTTTTAAAGACAAAAAACCGGATTTAATTGTTTCCGGAATAAATCACGGGGCAAATATGGGCGAAGATGTAAATTATTCAGGAACTGTTGGAGGAGCAACCGAAGGGGCAATTCACGGAATAAAATCCATTGCCATATCTCAGGTTTTAAAGAGTTTCGATAATCCCCCCAGTGAAATTGACTGGAAAAAAGCAAAAAAAATAGCAAAAGAGATAGCCTTAATGGTTTTAGAAAATAAAATTCCGCTTCCTCACAGAAAACTGTTAAATATAAACATACCGAATACAAAAGAAATAAAAGGATACCGGTTTACAAAACTTGCATACAGAATTTACGGAAACGATGCCCACAAATATCTTAACCCCAGAGGTGAAGAATATTACTGGCTCGGCCTTCATCCCTTAAAATTTAAAGAAGAAAAAGGAAGCGATTTTTGGGCTGTAAAAAACGGCTATGTTTCAATAACCCCCATTACATTGGATATTACCGATTATCAATTATTAGAAAAATTAAAAAACAGTGAAAAATAGTGAGTAGTGAGTGGTGAGTTGTGAGTGGTTATAATAAATTTTTTGAAGAGTTAAATTTAGAATATTATTATGAATTTAAAGAAATAAACAATATTTTTACATGCGAATTAAAACTTAAAAACATACCTTTTACTTCTTTTGGCAAAGGTGAAACATCAGAGAACGCCCTGCTTAGTGCACAGGGTGAAATGGCTGAGCGGCTAATAACCAGAAATTTTTTTGAAGAATATTATATTAACGGTTTATATCCTGATATGAAAGAAGGAAATTTTTTAAATAACGAACTCAATAAATTTTATAAAACAGACACTCTTCAAAAAGAGGAATTAATTGATTTTAACTCTGATTCATTTGAAATACTTTCAATACCTTTTATAAAACGCTCAACCAAAGAAAAAATATATTTTCCAGTTAACCTGCTTCAAAATTTATACGCAAGCAACGGAATGGCGGCACATTTTGATATTATTAAGGCTTATAAAAACGCCAAGGCGGAAATAATAGAAAGATTTGTAAAATTCGAAGTTATAAAATATGCCCTGCCCCTGCCAAAAATAGACCATCCTTTTAATTCAAAAAATATTCAGATATACAATGCTTCTCTTGAGGGAAAATATCCCGTAATGGCCGCAAGCTATATTAAAGATGATAATATTATTTTAGCTTTTGGCTGCGATATTGACCAGCAAAAAGCGATAAAAAAAGCCTATTTGGAACTTCTTCAGACAGGACTTAACAGATTTGGTAAAATAATCGATGATATTGAAGAGGTTAGAGATAGATTTAATTTAATTAACCATTTTATAGATTTAAGCGGCAATGTACATAAAAATTTTTTAAAAAAGCCGCTTTTTAAAAAGGGAAAATGGAATTTTAAACATTATGATGTGTTTCAAAAAGAAGAATATTTCAAAGTCTATAAGTGCTGCGGTGTTTTTGCAATTCATTTAATCATTCCTTCCATCAGCGAAATATATCCGGTTGTTGATTTAATATACAATAATATAAATTATCCAAAATTTTTTAGAGATAAAACATTAAATTATCAAAATTATGAAAAAAAAGAGATTGAGGAATTAACCCGGGAAATATCTGATTTATACCCTTTTACCCAGATAGATTCATTAATCGGAGTGATTGCAAAAGAGCCTTTATTTATTGAGAAATTTAAAAAAATTATAAATAACAGCGGTAAAATAGAATTTTCAAAAAAATATATAAATATTTTAAATTTAGCACAAAAATTAAAGGAGTTAAATGAAATTTGACAGATGCAAAAAACTTTTTTCAAAATTTCACAAACTTCAAAATTTAAATATATTAATTTGCGGAGCCGGGGGTGTGGGAGGGTATGCGCTTGAGTGCCTCTACCGCTCCGGTGTAAAAAATATAACCGTTGTCGATTATGACATATTTGATATTACAAATCAAAACAGACAAATCGGAAGCGAGTTTGTAGGAAGAAAAAAAGTTGAAGTTTTAAAAAGATTATATCCCGGAATTAGAACAATTGATTTAAAACTGACCCCGGAAAATATCAAAGAAATGGATTTAAATGAATATGACACGGTTATTGATGCAATTGATGATTTAAAAGCAAAAATTTCCCTTATAAAAAAAGCATACCCAAAAATTATCTCTTCAATGGGAGCGGCAAAAAGAATAGACCCTACAAAAATAAGAATAGATTCAATATGGAAAACACACACAGACCCTTTTGCCAAAAAAGTAAGGGATTTTTTAAAAAAAGAAAAATTTAAAGGTGATTTTAAAGCTGTTTATTCAACCGAAAAACCGATAAACTGTGAGATGGGAAGTTTTGTAGGAGTTACAGGGGCATTTGGATTTGCCCTCTGCAGCGAAGTTTTAAAAGATTTTGTTTAATCTACTATTGTTCCTTTGTCCCTTATATCAAGATACCATTTTGGAAGTGTATCTGTCCATTTTCTGATTTTAGGGAAGAATGATTTAACGTTTTCATAAACTTTTGCAAAATCTTTGGATTTATTGGAATATTCGTTAAGAATTTCAATAATAGCTTTTTTTGCTGCTTCATTAACATCATCAGGGAAATTACCAAGTTTAACATCATATTTTCCGCTGATAATATCCTGAAGCTTAAGAGCATTTTGATATTGAAACTCGGAGAAAATTCTTGCATGCATTTCTCTTGTTGCAGCTTCAATAATTGCCTGATGTTCTTTTGGAAGTCTTTCATATTTTTTCTTATTAAATGTCATTTCAAGAATACTTCCAGGCTCATGCCATCCTGTATAATAATATCTAGCAACTTTTTGGAATCCCATAATTGTATCAAGGCTTGGCCCCACCCATTCTGTCGCATCAATAACACCTCTTTCAAGTGCGGTATAAATTTCACCTCCAGGGATATTTACAGGTTTGACTCCAAGTCTTGCCATTACTTCTCCTCCAAGACCGGGAATTCTCATTTTAAGGCCTTTCATATCGGCCAAAGATTTAATAGGTTTTCTAAACCATCCTCCCATTTGATTTCCAGTATTTCCGCCTTTGAAAGGCATTAAATTATATCTTGCATATAATTCTCTCCATAAATCCATTCCTCCTGCAAAATCAAACCAAGGTTCAAGTTCATCGGCAACCATTCCAAAAGGGAAAGAACTAAACAAAGCAAACGCCATATTTTTACCCTTCCAGTAATAAGGCCCTGAATGAAAGCCGTCAATCAAACCTTTTGAACAGGCATCAAATACTCCAAGAGCCGGTACTAATTCATTTGCTCCATATATATGAATTTTCAAACTTCCACCGCTTAACTCATCCACTCTTTTTGCAAACCATAAAGCACCCTCACCCATGATAGGAAGTGTTTTTGGCCATGAAAGACAAACTTTAAGTCTTGTTACACTTTTTGCATACAAATTGGTTGTAAATGCAGCACTTGCAGCTACACCTACACCGGTAGCTTTTAAAAATTTTCTTCTGTTCATACATTCTCCTTTTTAGTTTTTACAATTAATTTTAGCACAAAAGAGAAAAGAAGTTTAAAAAATTAATAAAAAATAGCCATAATTGCGTAACTTAGAAACAGCATTAAGTGAGATAGCCCTTCTAAATAATTGGTTTCACCGTTTTCGGTTGTTTTCCATACAAGTAAAATTGTAATCATTAACGCTCCGACCTGCAAAGGGGTAAAATCCAAAGTAAATTTTATTCCGAAAATCAAAGATAAAAAAATAAGTATCGGAACGGTTAAAAGTATAGAAACGGTGCTTGCTCCCATTGCAATATTTACAACCCTTTGCATTTCATCATTTTTCGCAGCCCTAATTGCGGTGAAAAGTTCGGGAGCCGCTGTTACAAAAGCTATCAAAATACCCACAAACCCTGCCGTTAAGCCCATATTTTTAAATACCCTCACGCCTTCGTTTGCAAAAATTTCAGACAAAAATCCTATTAAAATCAATAAAAAAAGTAAAAAAATCACATTGAACAAAGAACTTTTTTTATCAAAAAAATAATTTTCGTCATCTTCTTCTTTTTGATATCTTTTAACCCTGCTTCGTTTTTTAAATTTAAAAAAATGCACGTGTGTATCTGTTTGGAATTTAAATATAAACAGATAATAAACAAACAAAAGTAAGGCAATTATTATACTTGCGTTATGTAGCGCTTCTTTGGTTGAATGAAGAGAAATTGCGCTCGGCACAAGAAGCATCGCCACCGCTACAAAAAGAACAGTTGTATAACTGGCCGATGTATCTTCATTATGGACCTGTTCTTTAAAATTAAGCCCCCCTACAAAAACGGCAAGTCCCAGAAGTGCATTCAAATCAACAATTACTGTGGCGGCAATACCGTTTTTTACCGTTTCCATAACATCCGGATGAACTTTTGCTTCCAACACCACCATAAAAAGAATTAAAATTTCTACCAGCACGGCTGAAAATGTCAAAACCAGACTTCCGTAAGGTTCCCCAAACCTTTCAGCCAAAATTTCGGCTATTTCGGAGATTGTAACGGCAAGCGAACCGATACCTATTGCGGCAAAAACAGCTGCTAAAACACTTAAATGTTCAAAATGAAAAATAATGGCAAAAAAGAAAGAAACAAACCCTATGACTATATCCCAATACTCTTTAACAACATGCGACTTGGGCTCAGTATCCAATTTAACTCCTTAAAAAATGATTTGATTTTTTTATTAAATAAACTTCACCGTAATTTTTAAAAAATTTATAAGCTTTTTTTAAAGAAATAATTTTATCATATTCTCCTAAAAACACTTCTATTTTTATATTTTTAACTTTTCTTATTTTTTCCCAATCAAAAGTAAAAAGCCCTAACAATTCTTTTTCCGTGCAACTATAATCAATTTCAATATCCTCTAAATCAATTTTCCACTTTCCATTTTCCTTTATCCATTGATTAATGCCTGCTTTAGTCAAAAAATTTTTAATATAATCAATCTTACTTTTTTTAAATGCATTTATATTTAACTCTATAAATTTTTCACTCACATCAAAAAATGCGGGGGAGAGTAGCTGCAGTTTATCTATTCTTTCACTGCATTCAAGTGCATATTCAAGAGCCTTACAAGTACCTTTGCTGAATCCCGCAACAATAAACTCTTTTTCTTCCAAATAATCTTTAAAAAATTTTTTTTCGTTTTTTAAACAAAACCCGTTAAAATATTTCATTTTTGTTTTTAATTACATCTTCTTTATGAATAATTTCATTTTTTAATAAAATATTATAAACTTTTTCTATTAATAATTCATTGGATTTATATAAATTCTTAACTTCATCTTCACAATATTTAAGCACTTTTGCAACTTCACTCTCATCCCCCACAATATCATCTCCCATAGCATAATCTTTTATCATTTTAACCGCCAGCTCTTTTGCTTTTCTCAAATCCATATGTGCGTTTGAAAATTTTTCATTATACTTCTCTTCCACAGCCACGCGCCCGGCTAAATAAACCATTATTTTATTCATAATCTCCGTTTTTGAAATTATCTCCTTGTCTTCTTCTTTGAAATCATCTTTTACAAGCGAAATTCTCTCAAATTCAACACTTTTTTTACCTATTAAAACCTTATCTTTCACAGCATAAAAATCTTCTTCTTCTATATATTTTTTACCATGTTTAAGTGCATAAATACTTGCTTCATTAACCAGACTTGCAAGTGCCGCCCCAGAAAATCCCACCGTCATTTTGGCAATGTTTTCCAAATTTCCCTTAAAAGGCCTGCCTCTTAAATGAACTTTAAGTATTTCCATTCTGTCGTTAAGCCCAGGAAGCTCCACAAATACCCGCCTGTCAAATCTTCCGGGTCTCATAAGGGCTTCATCAAGTAGTTCCACTTTATTAGTTGCACCTATTACTATAACTCCTTCGCTCCCTTCAAACCCGTCCATTTCGGTTAAAAGCTGATTCAATGTGGCTTCTCTTTCATCATTTCTAAGAGTACCCCTTGCTTTTCCAATAGCGTCAATTTCATCGATAAAAATAATACTTGGCGCATTTGCTTTTGCACGAGAAAACAGATCTCTTACCCGTTTTGCACCAACACCCACATACATTTGAACAAAACCGCTTCCGCTTTGATAAAAAAACGGAACACCCGCTTCCCCGGCAAGGGCCTTGGCTATCAATGTCTTACCCACACCCGGAGGACCCACCAGTAAAACACCTTTTGGGAGATTTATTCCAAAAGATTTATATTTTTCAGGATTTTTTAAAAAATCTACAATCTCAACAAGCTCTTCTTTAACTTCGCTTATACCAGCAACATCTTTAAAAGTAACATTGGAAATAGTAGGTTTTATTACAAAATCTTTTTCTATTCCCGTATTCATTTCAACCTGAACCTGCTGGGGATTTTGCTGGGAAACAGATTTTTTTAAAAGCAAAATAAACAGAATAAAAAAAGCAAGCACTATAACCACCGCTACAATCTGGGTTAACAGCTCTTCATAATTTCCTTTAAACATATAAGCCACCACAAGGGCAAATAAAACGCCAAAAAGAATAGAAACAATTATCTGATTTTTTTTAGATTTTTGCATAATTAACTTCCTTAACCTCATAATCTTTTACCCTCACCCATTCTCCTTTTAAAAATTTATCACTTTTTATTAGCATTTTATTATAATATTCATCAAATCCTTGATAAAAGCCGTTTTTTTTCTCTTCTATATGAACGAAAAGTTCATTTTTTCTTTTTCTGAAATTATAATTTGTTTTCTGAACAAAATCATGCAGAATTTTGGCTCTTTTTTTGGTTATATCACCTCTTAGCTGCTGTTTCATTGCTGCACTTATTGTACCATCTCTTGGAGTAAATCTGAAAACATGGAGATGAGTCAACGGATATTTTTTAAAATTATTAAACGCTTCTTCCCATATTTTTTCACTTTCACCCGGATGACCCACTATAATATCGGTTCCCAGTGCAAAACCGTAAGTGGCCAGTTTTTCAAAAAGAGGCAGTGTATTGGAAACTCTGTTTCTTCTTTTCATAATTCTAAGCATTGTGTCACTTGTATGCTGCAGGGCTATATGAAAATGCTTTTCAAGTATCGAATCACTGGCTATCTCAATTAATTCCTCATCTATTTGAGTCGGTTCAAGAGAGCCTATCCTAATTCTTTTAATCCGTCCTATTTTTAAAATTTTTTTTATAAGTTTGGCTAAAGAAGAACCGGTATCTTTTCCGTAACTTCCCATATTTATTCCGGTTAAAACAATTTCGTTTATTCCTGTTTGTGATAAATATTTAATCTGCTCTATTATTGTTTTTTCATCCAAACTTCTTGAATGCCCCCTGACTTTGGGCAAAATACAGTAAGCACATTCAAAATCGCATCCCTCCTGAATCTTTACAAAAGCTTTTGTAGTTGAAATATCGGTAATTATTTTTTTATTTACAAAATCAAAGTCCCCTAATTCAATACCTTCAAAATTTAAATATTTATCAATTTCCTCTTTATATTTATGCCCCAAAACAGCATTTATTTTTTTTTCTTTAAATAATTTTTCACCCTGGGTATAGGCTCCGCATCCTGTAAAAACAATTTTTTTATTTTGCCATTTGTTAATATAACTTCTTACGTCCCTGTCGGCAAAATTGGTAACTGTGCAGGAATTTATTATTATTAAATCGGCTTTTTCTTCATTATCAGCGATTACATGACTTTTTTTCAAAATATTTTTCATAAGCTCCGAATCATATATATTGCTTCTGCATCCAAAAGTTTTAATAAAAATATTCAAATCACTCCTTTAATTTTCTTTTTCTTAAAACATAATAAAATACCGGCAGATAAAATAAATTCAATACGGTTCCCCACATAATACCAAAGCCCAGGGCAATTGCCAGAGGCTGAAGTATTTGGGCTTGTCCGTAAGGAAAAAACATAAGTGTTGCAAGACCAAAAAATGTAGTAAGACTTGTAAGCAGAATCGGTCTTAACCTGAAAGATGCCAATGTTAAAATATCTTCAAGACTTTTTGCATTTTTAATAAAATCTATCATTACAATCCCGTCATTTACAACCACACCTGAAAGTCCGACTATGCCTATCATTCCAAGCATTGTAAGATTCATATCCATTATCATATCCCCAAACACCACCCCCAGAAATGAAAGAGGAATAACGGAAATAATCACAAACGGCAAAAACAGAGAATTAAACATCAAAACCAAAATTAAAAATATTAAAAGTAAAGCCACAACCAGTGATTCTTTAATATTTTGCATAAATTCCCTGCTTTTTTTTGCAGCCCCTCCTATTAATACTGTTAATCCCTGCTTTTTAAATTTATTTAAAAGAGGATTTGTTTTTTTATAAAAATCTTTAACAGTTATTATTTTTTTATTAAGCGTTGCATATACCGTTTTGGCAGGAATACCGTCATATTTATGGATTTTTTTGAAATTTTTTATTATATTGAAATCGGCGATTTTATTCAGTTGAATATATTTATCCGTATTTGGAATGTTTACTCTGAAATTTTCAAGAAACGCTAAAGAATCTTTATTTTTATCATAAAATTTTAGCCTCACAATTCCGTCTTTATTAAATGTTTTGTCATACTCGGCTTTTGCAAAAAAAGGTCTGATCTCTTGAAAAATATTTCTTTCGTTAAATCCCAGTTTCTCACCATATTCATTTAGATTTATTTTAATCTCGCTTGCACCCATCTGCGCATCGTCATAAATATTATATACCCCTTTTATTTTTTTCATTTCATTTTCAAGTAATTTAATGGCTTTTAATACTTTTTTATTATCCCCGCCGAGACTAATTACTATATCGCTTTTTACAATTCCGGCCTGAGGCACTATTACATTTAATTCTTTCAGCCCTTTTATTTTTAACTTTGATAAATCTTTTTTTATTTTAAATGCCAGAGCCTTTGCACTTAGCTCTCTTGTTTCTCCGGTAACTTTTACAGGTTCAAAAAGGGGGGCAATATATTTGTTATAAAAATCATGAGGTACCCTGTCTTTTAAATCTACAAATATCTGAAAATAATTTTCCCCTCTGTTTGCCTCTCCTTTATTATTCATCTGCATTCCCACTGCGGTGGTAAAGCCTTCCACATTTGGACCTAAATATTTTTTTAAAACATTTTCAACGGGGGTGAGCGCTTTGGCACTCTGCTCGATTGTAAAATTATTATCAAATTTACCGTTTACATAAAGCTGAGACGTGTCAAAATCAGGAAACAGCTGAAATTTTGAATGTTTAAAGCCTTCAAAAGTTAAAAAAGGGATTACAAGTAAAAAAAACATTAATGTTATATATCTGAATTTAAAAAAACAGTTCAACATTTTCTTATAAACCGATGAAAATTTTTCCCATAAAATTTCTTTTTTATTTTTTGTAACTTTAAGTATTTCTTTTGAATGAAGAGGCAAAAAAACATAAGCTTCAAAAAGAGAAGAAAGTATTAAAACCGTAATCATTATAGGCAAAATTTTCATAAATTTACCTATTTCACCCTGAATCATCAGCATAGGTAAAAACGCCAAAATAGTAGTGGTTGAAGAGGCCATAACGGGCCAAAAAACTTCACTCGCCCCGTCTATCGCAGCGCTTATTTTATCTTTTCCCTGTCCCATATGCCTGTAAATATTTTCACCAACCACTATCGCTTCATCCACAATCATACCAAGTGCTATAAGCATACCAAGCATTGAAAGAAGATTAAGAGAATAATGAAAATAATAAAGTGCTATTAAGGCAATGGCAAAAGAAGTAGGTATCCCAAGTGTAACAATAAAAGAAATTCTTGCATTTAAAAAAATCCACATTACAAAAAACACTAAAATAAGCCCGAAAACAATATTGCTTACAACCGTATTAAACCTGTTTCTGACCCATTTGCTTGTATCTGTGGAAATTCCGAATACGACATCGGGATGGGATTTATGATAATTTTTAAGAATTTTTCTTATTTTTTCACTAAGAGCTATGGAATCGCCGTTTTCGCCTTTTCTTACATCGATTGTTATATTCGGTATTCCGTCATATTTACCTATCTGATCAGGCGTGTCATATTCCATTTTAATATCGGCAATATCTTTAAGTCTTATTTTTTTATTGCCTGTTTGAATATAAGTGTTTTTTAATTTTTCAACATTAACATTTGCCATAGTGATAAAAAAATGATTTCTGCCTTCTATATAACCGGCAGGAAAAATAGTCGAAAGGGAAGATATGACATTTGCCAATAATGATTTATTTATACCGAGTGTTTCTATTTTCTTTGAGTCAAAAGATATATAAATATTTTTATCGCTTTTTCCCCTTATATCAACCTTAGTTAAATCTTTCAGTTTCAAAAGCTTTTTTTTAATTTCATCGGCAACATCCAAAAGCTGGTCTTTGTTTAATTTATTACTTGCAACAGAAATAAACATCAAGGGGAAAGCTTTTTTTGCTATGCTGACAGAAGGCGTATCCATATCGCTTGGCAAATCTTTTTTGAGATTGGAAACAACACTTTGAAATTCGCTTAATAATTCATTTTTATTTACGCCTTCTTTTAAATTAGCGGTAATTACAAAATTTCCGTTAGTTATAACACTTTCAATGGAATCGACTTCTGAAAAAGATTTTATTTTATCTTCAATTTCATCCACGGCCATTTTATTGAGAGTTTCCGGAGATGCCCCTGGGTAACCTCCGGTAATTAATATTTTATCAAGTTCGGATGGCGGAAACAATTCTTTTGGAACATGTTTGTAAGAGAGAAAAGCCGTAATTATAATTATAAAAAACAGTGTATGGGTAAAAGCGGCATTTTTTATAAAAAATCCTATAAATTTTTTCATTAAACCTCTTTTTTATGGGTATTTTATCATAGATAAATAAAAAATGAATTAAAAAGAAAGTTTTTGAAGTCTGTTTTTAAATTTTATTTTTTCTATTTTGGATGAAAGTATGGACTGCTCTGCTTTTAGGGAATAATATTCGTTTAACAATTTATTTAAATGCAAAGAATATATGTAAATATGATTTGAAATATATATTTTAGGAAATAAGACAGCCAATGAAAAAAATATTACAAATACAACATTTTTAATAATTGATATGGATAACGACTTTTCTTCGATTACTTTTGAGACCTCTTCAATTAAAAGTTCTTTTTCATTCATTATTTTTCCTTAAATAAAAACCCCCTGAGTTTTGCACTTCTGCTTCTTGGATTTGTCTTTATTTCATCATTTGTAGCAGTTACAGGCTTTTTAGTAATAATTTTACCCAACGCATGATTGCCGCCGCATTCACATCTGATAGCTTCGGGAGGGCATATACAGTTTTTCGCCCACTCTTTAAATTTGTTTTTTACTATTCTGTCTTCGAGTGAATGAAAGGTTATTATACCTAAAATTGTGCCTGGTTTTGCAATATTCTTTGCATTTTCAAGCAGATTTTCAAGCTCACCCAGTTCATTGTTTACTTCAATGCGGACGGCCTGAAATATTCTTGCCAGACTTTTTTTATCTTTTATACCGATTTTACCTAAAATATCGGCAAATTCACGGTTTGAATTAATAACACGGTTGGAAATTATGGCTTTTGCAATTTTTTTATACCTTCTCTCTTCGGCAAATTCTTTTAAAATTCTTTCAATTTCCTCTCTTGAATAATAATTAATTACCTCATATGCACTTAAATCCTGATTTTTATTCATTCTCATATCCAAAATTTCACTTTCGAAATTAAATCCCCTCTCGGGATTGTCAAGCTGAAAAGAACTGACCCCTATATCCGCCAAAATACCTGCAATTTCCAAATCTTTCAAATCTTTTAAAGCAACACTGGCCCTTTTGTTGATAAATTGGATTCTGTCTTTAAAAGGAAAAAGTCTTTTCTTTGCAAAATTAAGTGCATCCGTGTCCTGATCTATTCCAATTAGTTTAATATTCGGAAAATTTTTAAGTATCGCAACGCTATGACCGCCAAAACCTAATGTGCAGTCAACAAAATAACCTTCTTTCATTGGAGAAAAAAGTTTTATTACTTCATTTAAAAGAACCGGTATATGAGGAATTTGCATAATAACCTTTTTTTTAAAAATTATACTAAATTTTTGATATAATTTGGCAAAAAAGGTAATATTTGCTTGAAAAACTGTTTTTAGATGATTATAAATTAACCGCCAGGGTTTTGCAAGAAAAAAATATCTTAAATATAGGTTTTGGTAGCATTTCTTTAAAAACAGGCAACGACACCATGCTTATAAATAAAAAAAACAGCTGCATTTTAGAAGAAAATTTTTATATATCTGTAAATATTGCAAACAAAACACTCGCATACAAAGAAGCAAACGAAGATGCCCCTCTTCATGCAAAAATTTACAAAAATATCTCTTTTGCAAAAACTGCATTGAATCTTTATATGCCAAATACCATTGCTTATTCTATAATCCACGAAAAATTCCAGCCCATAGACACATACGGAAAAAAATATTTTAAAAATATAACCATTATCGAAGATTTAATGACAGAAACAAATATAAAAAAATTATTAGCCATTCTTGAAAAAGAAGAAATTGCAATTATAAAAGCAAAAAGCGTGATTATAATAAGCAGAGATATAAAAGAAGCTTTAAAAAAAGCTTTTATTTTAAACAATTCTGCAAGAATTTTATTAAAAATTCCACATTAAAACGGAGGTATCAATGATAATTTTTGAAAAAGATTGCATAGGAAGAAGTTTTTTACAAATAGTTTTTTTAAACTCGGGAAGCATATTTTTTAAAGACGGAGTAGCCAATTTTGCCAAAGAGATATTAAACAGAGGCACCAGCAAAAAAAAAGAAAAATTTTTTTCCTTTTTGGATGAAAACGCCATTAATCTGAATTTCGGAATAAACCATGAATATTTCACCGTTTCCGTTAAATGTTTAAACAATAAAAGAAAAAAAGCCCTCGATTCGTTAATAGAGCTGTTCAGTGATATCAATTTGACAAAAGAAGCTTTTGAAAAAACAAAAAGAGAAATTATTGCCAAAAAAGAGAGCTTAAAAAACAACAACGACTATATTGCAAATAAAAATCTTTATCGTGCCATTTTTGAAAACACACCGCTGGCAATTCCCGTAATAGGAGAAAATATAGAAAATATCACTAAAGATGATATAAAAAATTTTTTTAACGAATTAAGCGAAAACGTAATTATAATCAACGGAGGAGAAAAATTTGATTACGAAAAATTTATAAAATTATTTCCAAAAAAAGAAAAAGAATATCCTTTCTTTGAGCCTATTCAAAAAAACATTAAAGAAAATAAAGAAGTAGAACAAAGTTATATCTATTTCGCAAGTGAATACAATATTGAAAAAAAAGAGATTCATTTGGCTAAAATAGCAACTTTTATTTTGGGAAGCGGGGGCTTTGGAAGCCGTATTATGGAAAAAATCAGAGTAAAAAAAGGTTATGCATATTCGGCATATGCATTTAACACTTTCAAAAAGACCCATAAAATTTTAAGCGGATATATGCAGACAAAACTTGAAAATACTGAGGATGCAATTAATTCTTTAAAAAATATAATTAACGATTTTACACAAAACGGAATAACCGCTGAAGAATTAAACGACGCAAAAAAATTTTTACTTGGTAGCGAACCGCTTAGAAACGAGACACTAAGTCAGAGACTTCTTAAAAAATTTAATGAAGTATATCTTAATTTACCTGAAAATTATTATCAAAAAGAACTTGATTTAATCAAAAACACCAAATTAAATGAAATTAACGATTTTATTAAAAAATATAAAAATATAAAAAATTTAAGTTTTTCAATTCTTACAAATGACTGATTTAAAAACACTTGAAACCGCATTAATAAAACCAAAAGATTGGGAAGATAATCATCTATATCCCTATCTTTTAAACAGACCCCAGGCATTTGAGGCCGAAATACTCGATATTCAAAAATCATCTAAAATCACCAGAATTAAATTTTTTTTAAAAAATATCAATCAGATTATGTGGGGAGTATTTTTTGTTTTTAAAAAATGGCATGAAGCTGTTTTTAAAAAAGGTAAAACTCTATATATAAGAGGAGAAATCAGAAACAACCAATTAATCCAGCCAAAACCAATAAGCAGAATAAATGAAATAACCTCTGTATATTCATCTGTAAAAATAAAAAATGAAATAAAAAAACATCTGAGCTTCGAAAATTTAAAAATACTGCCGCAGGAAATTGCCGAAACTTTGATAAAAATGCATTTTCCGACAACTCTAAAAGATATTGAAGAAAAAAAAATAGAATATGCACTAAAATGGAGCGAAATTTTTTTATATTTATATAAGCTTCAAAACAAAAAGAAAATATTTCCTTCAAATCCGATTATTTCAGAGCCGACGCCTTTTATAGATTCCCTTCCGTTCAAACTTACCAATGACCAGTTAAAAGTTATAAAAGATATACAAAACGATTTATCAAAACCCGTTCAGGCAAGAAGGGTAATAATTGGCGATGTAGGAAGCGGAAAAACAATCGTTATGCTCTCTACTGCATTTATGGCTAAAAAAAGCGCAATTATGGCTCCTACATCAATACTTGCCAATCAGATTTACGAAGAAGCGGATAAATACTTAAATGGAAAATGGACAATGGAAAATGGAAAATTATTTAAAGTGGTATTGGTTACGCAAAAAAGTAAATTCACTGAATATGATTTAAAAAACGCAGATTTATTAATAGGCACGCATGCTCTTTTATATCAGGATTTACCAAAATTAAACGCTGTAATGGTTGACGAACAGCACAGATTCGGAACCAATCAGAGAGCAAAGCTTGAAAAACTAACTTCAAGTGGAAAAGTCTTACCTCACTTTTTTCAATTCAGCGCCACCCCCATCCCAAGAACACAGGCTCTTATTATGAGCAGTTTTGTAAATGTAAGTTTGATAAAAGAACTTCCTTTTAAAAAAGATATTGATACAAAAATAATAGATAAAAGTGATTTTAAGGATTTAATAACCCATATTCAAAAAGAGATAAGCTTAGGCAATCAGGTGGTAATTGTTTATCCTCTTGTAGAAGAATCGCAAAATTTTAATTATCAAAGCATAGAAGAAGGAAAAGATTTCTGGCTTAAATATTTTGGCGGAGTCTATATAACACACGGAAAAGACAAAAACAAAGAAGATATTTTAGTCGAATTCAGGGAAAAAGGAAATATTTTAATAACAACAACCGTAATTGAAGTTGGAATTTCTTTGCCCCGTTTAACCACTATTGTAATAGTCGGAGCCGAAAGGCTCGGACTCGCAACACTGCATCAGCTAAGGGGAAGAGTCGGAAGATATGGACAGAAAGGATACTGCTTTTTATATACAAATAATAAAAACAACAATAGGCTTATTGAATTTTCAAAAACGCTTGACGGATTCAAAATAGCAGAACTTGATCTGAAATTCAGAAAAGCCGGAGACCTGCTCGACGGCAAAAAACAAAGCGGTGAAAAATTTAACTATTTTGATGAAACAAAAGATTTGGGAATTTTAGAGGATGTTAAGAGATATATTGAAAAAAATCTATCAGATTAAACTTTCTTCAATAAATGTTCTTTTTATTATAGGATAATTATTATTTACACCGTTTGAATATAAAATTTGATATAAATGCTGTTCTCCTATATAAAAAGAAACCGCAGATGAAATTAGATATAAATCCCACATTCTGTAAAATTTTTCATCAAATTTATTAATAACAGTATCTTTAATATTGTGAAACTTATTTCTCCATTCAATTAATGTTTTATAATAATGCAATCTCCAATCATCCATATCCATAAAATATAAATCACTCTCTTTTGAAGAATCAAATATTTCACTAACGCAAGGTAAATGGCCGCCGGGAAAAATATATTTTCTAATCCATTTACTTGTAGGTGCAGGATGTTGTTTGCCTATTGTATGAAGCAAAAAGAGGCCTTTTTTTTCAAGAATATTATTAACAACTGAAAAAAATTTTTTATATCTTTCTTTACCGACATGTTCAAACATACCTATTGATACGATTCTGTCAAATTTTTTATTTAATTTAGGTAAATTTTCATAATGCATTAAATAAACCTCTACTAAATTATTTAAATTTTCCTCTTTTATTTTTTCTTTGACATATTCATACTGGTTTTTTGAAAGTGTAATTCCGATACAAGGTATATTATATTTTTTTGCAGCATTAATTATAACTGAACCCCATCCGCATCCAATATCCAAAAAATTTTTTGCATTTTTTAATCTTAATTTTTCATAAATAATATTTCTTTTTTCTTCCTGGGCTTCTTCTAAACTCATATCTTTTTTTGTAAAAAAAGCACATGAATAAGTCATAGATTTATCCAACCATGATTTATAAAAATCATTACCTAAATCGTAATGATATTGAACCTCTTTTTCCTCAATTTTTTTCAGCATACCCAAAAAATTAAAAAAGAGTTTCGTAAAATCTATCTGTTTTTTTTCTTTATCCATTAAATTAACATATGTAAGACCCCCGATTAACAATTCTTCAAGAGAACCGTTTATATTTATGTTTCCATTTACATATTCTTCAGCAAAACCCATCTCTGGATTTATCAAAATTCTTTTTGCTGTTTTATAATCTTTCAAAATAACCCCTAATTTTCCATCCCCCATTTTTTTATCTGGGAATTGCACATAAATTTTTTCAGGCATATATTTATTGAATTCTTCAATAAATTTGTTTATTGTCTTTTCTAACATAACAAATCCTTTTTTTTTATTATAAAACTAAAAAAAGAAAATGTCAAAATTATAAACCTCTCAATTGATAAGTAATATCCCCCGCTCCGAAGCCTATAACCAGTCCGTCTTTTATTTTTTTAATTATTTTATTGTCTTTAATTAACATAATATTATTTCTATTAGTTTTTATCTTATCTGCAAATATAGGATTGTATTTTGAAAAATGCATTTTAAAATCAATATTTACTTCTTTTTCCCCCGCTGACCATACCGGTAAAATTATAAGTTCATCCACCCCTTCAAAACAGTTTACAAAGCCTTCTAAATTATCAACCGTCCTTGAATATTTGTGAGGTTGCCAGATGGCCGTTATTTTATCTATTCCGTTTAATTTTGCATATAAAAGTGCCGAATGAATGGTTGCTTTTATTTCTGTTGGATGATGCCCGTAATCGTCTATTAATATAAAATTATCCTCTTTTTGTAAAATATCAAATCTTTTTTTAATGCCTTTATAATTTTTAATATTTTCAGCAATTTCTTCCATTGAGATAAATTCATTTGCAGCTTCAATTGCAAGGAGAGCATCCAATACCAAATGTTCACCAAATCCGTAAACTTCAAATTCGCGAGTCTTATATTCGAAAATAGTTTTTGGCTGATTGTCTCTTAATTCATATCGTATGTTTTTAGCATCAGTTAAATAAACTTTTTTCATAGGCAAATCAAGACTTTTTATAAATTCATCATTCCCGTTTACAACCCTGATTTTTGCACTCTTTAAAAATTTTTCATAATGGGAATAAAAAAGTTTTAAATCATGATTATAAAATTCCATATGTTCAGGTTCGGTATTTGTAACAACTGCAACAAATGGATTTGAATCTATAAAACTGCCGTCGCTTTCATCCGCTTCAAACACCATTAAATCGTTATTACTAAATCTGGCATTGGAATTAAAATCTTTACTTTCAGCCCCTATCAGGGCACTGGCATCTTTTAAAACAGAAGCCAAAATAGAAGTTGTTGTGCTCTTACCGTGGGCACCGCAGACTGAAATTACCTTTTTATTATTTAAAACAAAAGGCAAAAATTCCCTTCTGCTTATTGTTTTTATACCTTTTTTCTTAGCGGCAACCCTTTCAGGATTATTTTCTTTAGCAACAGCAGTAAAAACGATTAAATCGATATCATCGGTTATGTTTTCTTCTTTTTGTGGAATATAAACTTTTACACCTAAACTCTTTAGTTTTTCTGTCAACGGAGTGGCATGTATGTCGCTTCCGCTAATTTTATAGCCTTTTGCGCTTAAAAATCTTGCCAAAGCGCTTAAACCTATTCCTCCTATACCGATAAAATGTATTCTCACTCTTGAAACTCTTTTACAAACTGATTTTTATATTTAATAACAAGATCATCTATTTCATCGTTAAACCCTGTAAAAAAATAATCTTCGTAAATTTCACTTAAATCTACATATTTTTCAAAAAATTTATCTAAACTGAATCCGGCCAACATTCCAATTACAAACATAGAAAACATCTCTTTTAGTTTAGCATCTTCAATTAAATATACCATATCATAACCAACCTGTTTAGCTTCGCTAACAGCACCTTCATCCCAAAGTTCAAGCATATATTCCATCATCGCCCTGATTGCCATTTTCTCTTCCGGATTTTTAACATCAAGAGTTTTTTGCTCTTCTATTTTTTTATTAATTATTTCAAAAGTTTCTTTTAAAATTTTTTTAAATGTTTCATCTATCTCATCTTCTCTGTTTTTTCTAACTAATTCATCCAATTTTTTATATTTTTCTACCAAACTCATAAAATTTCCTTTAAAATATTGAGTGCCGTTTTTATTTTTTCCATATCATAAACAAGAGCTATTCTGACATAACACTCTCCTGCGCTATTTCTTCCCATAAACCTGCCGGGCAATACTTTTACACCTCTTTTATATGCTTCAACAGTGAATTTTATATCATCGTCTACTTTTAGCCATATATAAAAAGTGGCTTCCGGGATATCCACCCCTAAAATTTCTTTGGCCACTTCAAAATTTTCAATATATTTTTTTCTGAAAATTTCCGGATATTCTTCATCCTCCCATGCCGCTTTTGCCGCATATTGCAAAGGCAGAGGAATGGCGCAACCTGTATAAGTCCTAAAAAGCAGATATTTTTTTAATATTTCCCTGTCTCCCGCAATAAACCCGCTTCTAAGCCCGGGGGCTGAACTTCTTTTTGAAATGGAATTAATGGCGAGTACATTTTTAAAATTTCTGTTTCCCACTTTCATACTTGCCTCAAGAATTGAAGGTGGTGGATTTTTTGTATAAAGCTCGCTGTAACACTCATCATTTAATATCACAACATCTTTTTTTAGGGCATATTCCACCCATTCACATAATTCGTCCAAATTCATAACACTTGAAGTAGGATTATTAGGAGAATTTAAAATAATAAAATCTTCATCTCCTTCAAGCTGGGACAGACTTGGTTTAAAATTATTTTTTTCGCTGAGCTCTAAATAGTTAATTTTACTCCCGGCTGCAACGGCAGCCCCTTCATAAATTTGATAAAAAGGATTCGGAAAAGCCATTTTTCGAGGCTTTAAAAAAAGCGGAAAATTAAATAAAACTTCCCGTGTCCCGAATGTAGGAATCAGTTCATCTTTTCGAAGTTCTACATTAAATCTTCTTTTTATAAAATCTCTTTGGGATTTTTTTAAAATTTCCTCCCCGGCGGTTTTGGCATATTTATTTAAATATTTAACATTTTTACATAAACTTTTTTCAATAAACTCAGGTGTTTCAAACTGCGGCTCTCCTATTGTCAAAGAAAACACCTCCTTTGGATGAGGCACATCTTTTAACAATTCATTTAATTTTTCAAAAGGATATTTTTCAAACATCACTCCTCCACTAAAGCAAGCTCTATTTTAAATCCGCTTTGAGAAAGCACTTTTACTTTTATTTTATCCCCAACATTGAAATCTTCCGGATTTTTTCCGTTGAGTTTTGATTTATGCAAAAGCCCCTCAACACCTGGTACCAATTCTACAAAAAGACCGAAATCTACGATTTTACTTACTTTTCCTTCTATTATTTCACCTGTTTTAAAATCAGGAATTTTCGGTTTGTCATCTTTACAAATCACATTTAATATATAATCTTTTGTTGCTTGAAGCTGCTCATGACTTTCACCGAAAATTTTCACTTTTCCGCTGACTCTATCCAAATCTATTGTTACTCCGAATTTAGAAATGATATCTTTTACGGTTTTACCCGCAGTACCTATAATATCTATAATTTTATCCGGTTCGACTTTAAAACTAATAGCTTTTGGAAGCACAGCTTCGTTATATTTAATCTCTTTTGCGGCTTTTTCCATAAGTTCGAGTATATAACATCTTGCGTCCCTAGCCTGATAAAGGGCCTCTTTTAAAACATCAAGAGAAATTCCCCCTAATTTTATATCCATCTGCATAGCGGTTATTCCTTCATAAGTTCCTCCGACTTTAAAATCCATATCTCCGTCATGATCTTCAAGCCCCATAATATCAGTAAGTACCGCATATTTATCACCTTCACTTATAAGACCCATTGCAATTCCCGCCGCCATTTTAAGTAGAGGAACTTTTGCGGCTTTTAATGCCAAAGAACCTGCACAGATCGTAGCCATTGAGCTACTTCCGTTACTTTCAAGTATTTCACTTACAACCCTTACTGTTTCATCAAATTCCGGGTCTAAGAGCGGCTCAATTGCCCTTTTTGCCAAATTTCCATGACCCAGTTCCCTTCTGCTCGGAGGTCCCAATCTTTCCGCTTCACCTACTGAAAAAGCCGGAAAATTATAATGAAGCATAAATCTTTCAAGCTTTTCTTCTTTATCTGTCAAATTTCCGTAAACCTGGGCATCCATATCACCGCCTCTGGTTGCAACAGCCAAAGCCTGGGTCTGTCCTCTTGTAAACAGACAGCTTCCGTGTGCTCTTGGAAGAACGTTTGTCTCTATACTTATAGGCCTTATTTCATCGAGTTTTCTTCCGTCTGCCCTGATTCCCTCATATAAAATCATACCTCTTACAATTTCTCTTTTAACTGTTTTTACAGCTTTTAAAATAACATCATAATCTTCTTCTTTATCCAATAAACCTGCTATTTTTCTTGCAAATTGTTTTAATAAATAATCCCTTTCGCTTTTGCTCAAATATTTTATTATTTCTTTTAATTCATCTATATATTTTTCTTTTATTGTTTCAATATATTCACCCGGGTCTTTTTCAACTCTCTCTTTAAATTCGGCAGGGGCTTTTTTAAATTCTTTTAAACCTTCCTCATAGGCTTTAACACCCTCTTTTATAGCATTTTGAGCAACTTTTAAAACTTCTATTAAATCATCTTCTTTTATTTCATTTGTTTTATAATTTACGATTGTATTTTCAATAGGCGCCCCGTCAAGCATTATATCTTCGACAGGAATAATCTCAATATCTTCCTGACCCTGGGCGGCAAATTCTATCATTAAAAGCTCGTCTTTGCTTCCGGTAACAAACAGATTAAATTCTCCTTTTTCAAGCTCACTTAATGTAGGGTTCACAATTATTTTACCGTCTATTCTGGTAAGTCTTACCCCGTAAACCATTTTTGAAAAAGGCAAATCACTTAAATACATGCAGGATGCGGCGGCATTCATGGCAGCAGCCTGCAGGTCACTCTCTTCATCCGCACTTACCGCCATAATAGTAAGAACGGTATTGTATCCGTATTCTTTAGGAAACAGAGGCCTGAGGCTTCTGTCAACTATTCTGGCTGTTAGGGTTTCAAAATCCCCCGGTTTTTGTTCTCTTTTTACAAACCCTGCAGGAATTTTTCCAACCGCATAGGCTTTTTCGACATATTGAACCACAAGAGGCACAAAATCCTCTTCCACAAGTTCATCCGGATTATACGTAAGCGTAGCAATCATTACCGTATTTCCGTCTTGAAACCATACAGACGAATTTGCCTGTTTAGCTAGCTTATTTAAAACAAATTTCTGAACTCTGTTATTAACTTTTAATTCTACACTGCAACTCATTTATTCTCCTTAATATAAAATTCGGTATCTATATAATCTTTTAGTTTTTGAATATAAAAAAGATTATCTACAATTTTTTCTATTTTATCGGCTGATTCTTTTGAAATAAAAGGCACGGCAACATTTATTTTTAAAACTTTTGCATTTATACAGCTTTTAATGGCACATAAAAGGGTAAGTGCGGTATTAGAGCCTAAATCAACCAATAAAATATTTTTATTCTCAATTGAAATTATACTCTCTCCCAAGCGGAATTTATGCATTTTAGGAATTATTTTTTCTTCATAAATTCTATTTGCTTCGTTATAAATATAATCATCCGTTATATCAAAAGCATTTTTAAGCTCGTCTATTATAACCAATTCTCTAAACTCACTCACGGCACCTATTACAGTTTCTTTGTTCACAGGGGAAAAAATAGGTTCAATAAACAGCATATCACCTTCTACAAAAGAATTTTTTAATCCGATTTCACGGGAGAGAAAAATTGACCTTTCATTTATGCTTAAAATTAACAAATTGTTAAAAATAGTTTTATCTATAATATTGTTTAACTGATAAATAATCTCTTCCGTTGATAATTTCATTCAAAAACCTTAAAATTTTTATGAAATTCCTCCGGGTACTGTTTTTTTATTTCATCTTCGCTGAATGTAAATTTAAAGTTTTTTATATAATCTTTTAAAATATTATAGGCTTTGTTTATTTCTTTCATTTTTTCTTCATTCCCTCCTGTGTCGGAATGATATTTTTTAGCAAGTTTCTTATAATTTTTTTCTATTTCTTTTGCGGTGCTTAAAGGTTTAATATGTAGGATTTTACAGGCTTTTTTTATTTCAGAAATGATGTTGCACCCCCTGAAATTATACTTTTTAAATCATTGTCTCTGAACCTTATACCAAGACCCAAAAACAGTGAAGCAGCACGCGAATTTAAAATATTTTCAAATCCGCCTAAAAATTCAAGATGTTTTAGATATATATATTTGGCTGCTAAATTTAAATGAGGGTTAGTGCCCCTTATATCGTTTACGGCGTTAAAATCATATATTTCGGAACTTAAAATTACTTTGTCATGGTCTAAGAAATAATCGGCTCCGATTCCTCCCGTGCTTTCTATAATACCGCCTCTTATTAAGAGATTATCAAATCTTTTTCCATATTCGGCAGTAATATATGATTTATTTTTAATATGGTTTTTATTTATATTATCCAGATTGGAATAATCTTTTGAGGAAGTCACACCCAGAATATAATATTTTGTCGGAGTCGGCAAATAAGCAATCTGTGCGTAAGATTTTGAATAACTATCACGTGAAAGAAATTTATTGTTAAATTCAACTTCAATTTGGGATTTTGTCGCACTTGAAAGAAGTTTGTCAATTTTTTTAAAGCTTTCACCCCCGCTTACAAAAAAATCTTTAGCCGAAGCTATCGCTGTTTTTATACTTTTTTTATTATCGTTAAGAATAGAATTGGCATTAACCCCTAATTTTTTATATTCGTCAATGGTGGGGCCTAATTTGGAATTAAGGGTATCGCCTGTTTTATTGAGTTTAGCAAGAAGTGTGTCCGACTTATTTATAATATCGGGAATTTTTTTGTTTATTTTTATCCCTATGTCTTTATAAGTGGCAATCAATTCATTTGCGTTATCAAGCAGACTCGGTATTTTTTTATTTGCATTTTTTATAACCGATTTCAAATCAACAGAAGCGTCTTTTATATTTGCCAAAATCTGGTGAAAATTATTTATAGTGTTTTTATCGAGAGTTTTATTTAATTTTTTGATCAATACTTTTACATCATCGACGGCACTGTTGACATTATTCATCAAATCATCTAAAGAAGCCGCATTTAAATATTTTTTTATTGTTTCGTTTTTTGAATAGTAAATATGATTTTTAGAAGGGATTATTTTTACATATTTTCCGCCGAGCATATTATCCTGAGCCAGGGTAACCATGCTTCCTTTTGGTATTTTAACCCCTTGCTTTATTATAAGTTTTAATTTCACTAAAGAATTATTAAGTTTTAAATCTTCTACTTTACCTATTTCAACGCCTCTTAATTTTACTTTTGCTTTTTTTTCAAGCCCGCTTGCATCATTAATATAAGCATAAAGAGTATAACCTTTCTGATTAAAATCCTGAAGGGATTTTACCTGAAACGTCAGATAGAGTATCGACAAAATTCCCAAAAAAACAAATATTCCCACCTTGGTTTCTGTTTTCATTTGTTTCCTTTAAAAATAAATGATTGATTTACGCCGCCTATCGGATAAAATTCCACCGACAGATTAATTATATTGTCTTTTCTGTAATTTGTTCCACTTGTTTCCAGCACAGGAACCCTGTCTTGTTTAAAGCTTATTTCATATTTATAACATTTTTTATTCATACTAACCCCCAACATCCAGTATTTTATATATTTTTCGTTTAAATCAAACGAATATTCAAAATAATATCTTTTATATATATTTGGTTTATATCCGCCTCCAAGTGTAACGGATTTTAAATTATCCCTTTGATATAGATGCGATATAAAATAATCAATTTTACCATTATTATAACCAAATTTTATATTATTATAATCTATTTTCCCCTCATCCACAGAATACTTATTGTTTTCATTAATATAATAATTTAAATAATAAAAATTTAAAATATTTTCCAAATCGGCAAATTTCCTATCATCAAGATAATAAATTTCATTTAATGTATGATCAATGTTTAAATTATTAAATTCAAAAATTTGAAACAGGCTGAAAAGCAGATAATTTTTCATTTTGGGGACATTTATCAAATCCGAATAGATTTCTTTATGTGAATAATTTTTTATATTTATGGAAAAAGAAGGATTTATAATATGATAAAAATTATTATAACTTTTTGCCAAAGAAGTAAAAAATTTAAGCTGGGTCGTTAAATACAGATATTTAGAAACCCCCAGATTATTTTTCTGATAATATTTTCCGTATCCAGAATATAAATTTTCTGTAAGCTTGAATTTCATATAATCATTAAACAGACTTTTATAAAATGAAACCGGCAAATTAATATCGGAAAAAATAAAATTAGAGCCTTTAGCTCTGTAATAATTATAAATATTAAAATCAAGTGAATCTAAAAACACCCCTCTTTTTTCCAAAAAACGGTGATAATTAATCTGCGGCAGAATCTGCCAGGTTGCAGAGTTACTGAGAAGTGAGGTGTCTATAAAATATTTAAAATACATACCGTAATAATTTTTATTTAACGCTCTTATATAATTCAAATAAGAAGTTATTATTTTATCCGTCAGATAAGAAGTGTCAAATCTGTAATTGTAAGCATCTAAATAGAAATAATCAACATCATTTGCATATTTCAAATCAAGATACAGCTTGTCTTCACCAAAAAGTTTATCTCTTTTATAATACAATGAATAACAATAATGTTTTTTATGTGCCAGATTGTTTTTTTCATAATAACTGTTTTTGTCGCTGAATAAACCGAATTTTATTTTACCCTCTGAATAAGGCGAATCAACAAACCTAAAAACAGAATAAACCCCTTTTCCCCTTTGGGTACGCACAGTAGGTATTATTTCCAAATCGGAATTTAGTGATGTTACAAAATAAATTGGTTGAGAGTATAATAAGCCTTCTTTGTTTGAATATCCTATATACGGCCTTAAAAGACCGCTTCTTCTTTTTTTGTTAAAACTAACCTGCCAATAAGGGAAATAAAACACAGGTACATTGTGGACAACCAATACAATATTTTTAAGTTTTAATAATTTTGAGAGTCTGTTATAATTTCCGCTGCTTGCCTTTATAAACCAGTCCGGCTTATCACTGCAGCATGTGGAAAAATAAGGGCTATTGAAATATAATATATTTTTTTTGGAATCGGCTTTATTTGATCTGACCCAGCCGTCTATATTTTTGTCATAAAAGAAAATATTTTTTATTGTGATTTTTTCTTTTGAATAAGCCAGCAATGAATCGCCAAGCAAAACATCCTGATTTTGATAAAAAACAGTTACGTTGCCAAAAAGTTTTATTATATGATTTTTTTCTATTACCCCGTTTTTAGCCTGTAAAAAAATATTGTTTTTATATATAATAAGCGGATTTTGAAGAAAATAGTTCCCTTTTTTTTCAATTACATCTGTTGAATATATTTTTAAGGCAAATACAACAAAAGGTACAATTAAAAAACTAATTACTCTTAACAGCAACACATTTTCCTACAATATCATGAATTGCCCTGTTGTATGGGTCAAAAACAGCATAAATCATTCCTAAATAAAAAAACATTTCATCAAAATTTCTCATCACGCTTCTTATAAACGCCCTTAAAAAACTGGGTTTGTCAAATGAATCTACATCTATTATTTCTATTTTCACGAGCATTTTCCCTATTGTTTTACCGTAAAGTGCAATAAAAATCCAATGATAAAGTGTATATGCCAAAAAAATATAAACAAAAAGAGAATCAATTAATAAAACCATTTCCTCATATGTTTTCACATTGGCAAATCTGTCATAAAAGGCCAAAATAACCAAAAAACTTATTAAAAAGTCATCTATGCTCATGGAAATGGCTCTTTGCCAAATCGAAGCTGTTTCCCGCTCTTCCCTTTTGAGTTTTTCCCCAAGCATCTATTTTCCTATTGCCTGATAAGCAATGTCACTTCTGTATTTTTTACCTTCAAAATGAACTTTTTCAACTATTTTATATGCTTCATCCCTTGCTTTTTGAACATTTTTTCCAAACCCGACACATACTAACACTCTTCCGCCGGTTGCATAAAGTTTCCCATTCATTTTTTTAACTCCGGCAAAGGCTATATACCCGTTACACCCGTTTAATTTATCTATCGTAATTTCGGCAGGCTCGCTTCTTGAATAAGGATAATTTTTACTTGCACATACAACCCCCACAGCAACCGTATCTTTTATTTTTACATCAATTTTATCAAGCTGCTTGGTCGCCCCGTTATAAAACATATCATAAAGTGAGCTATCAATTAAAGGCATAAGTTCCTCACATTCAGGATCTCCGAATCTTACATTATATTCAAGAACATAAGGTTCATTATCCACTATCATAAGTCCTGTAAACAAAACACCTTCAAAAGGTGCGCCTTCATTTTTCATTCCTTCAAGTGTAGGCTTTATGATTTTTGTTTTTACTTTTTCATATATATCCTCCGTGGCAAGAGGGGTAGGCGCATACGCTCCCATACCGCCTGTATTAGGCCCCTTATCTCCGTCAAGAAGTCTTTTATGATCCTGTGCGGCCGGAAGCAAAACAAAATCTTCCCCGTCGCATATCGCAAACATGCTAAGTTCAAAGCCGTCTAAAAATTCTTCAATTATGACTTTTTTACCCGCTTCCCCAAATGCTTTACCGCTCAGCATTTCCTCCACTGTTTTTTTTGCTTCGTTTTTGCTATTGGCGATAATTACACCTTTACCGGCACAAAGCCCGTCCGCTTTTACAACAATCGGTGTTTTTTGCATTGAATCTATAAATTCATAAGCCTTGTCTTTATCATCTGTTTCAATATATTTAGCGGTGGGAATATTGTATTTTTTTAAAAAATTTTTCATATACACTTTGCTGCCTTCCAGTCTTGCCGCTTCTTTGCTAGGCCCGAAAACACTAAGACCTTGGGATTTAAAAACATCGACAATTCCTTTTACCAAAGGATCTTCAGGCCCCACTATAGTCAAATCAATATTATTGTTTTTTGCAAAATCAGCAAGTTCATTAAAATCTTTTATATCTATATTTGTGGCAAAATCCTCGGTCGCCCCATTTCCAGGTGCATAAAAGATTTCAGCTTCGTTTTTTAAATGATAACCGATGGCATATTCTCTTCCCCCGCTTCCGATTATTAAAACTTTTTTCATAATAAGCCTTTTTTACGAAATTATATCAAATTACCCGCCAATCCTGCCTACTCACCACTCACCACTCACTACTCACTAATATTATGTCCTGTAATTAATGAAAAAGCAATTGGCCATACCAATATTAAAATAACCGCAACAGCCGCGACAACATACCAGATATTAGGTTTGGCTTTTTTCTTTACACATTCAATATCAGGATTATGAATGCCCCCACAGTTTTGTATATCCCTGTCCAATTTGTTCAGATATAAATAATAATAACAAAAACCGCCCAGCAGCGAATTTACAATTATAACACCCACAGGGGAAACATATCCCACCATTAAACTGACAACCAACACTCCGAAAGCTTCGTTAAGTGCTTTTCTGTACAGCAGATAAAACCATCCGAACAAAAATCCCCAAAGATGAAATTTCGCCCTGCATTTTCCAAGACCATCTTCACCCATTATTTCTTCAAATTTTTTTAAATCTTTTTCATTAAGGTGATAATAACTCTTTTTTAAAATTTCCAAATATTTATTTTTCATAAATATTGCCTTTTTTTAGTAAAATTATAATTAAAAAAGGACATAAATGAAAATAAAGGTCCCAAAAGCAATAGATATCAACATAAAAAATTCCGAAAGTGTAAGCAGACTCTCTTTTGCGGCAAAAAACGGCGGGATAACGGCGGCAGTGATGATACCTTCCCACAAGCCTATTTTTGACAAACTTCATTTGGCTTATAATTTAAAAAGGGCACATGAATCCGATTTTAATCTTTTGATAGCTATTGAGGGAATACATGAAAACAGACTTTCTAACATTTCAATTCTAAAAAAAAGGGGTGCAAGTGCAATTTATATAAATTCGGATGAGGATATGAATTTAATAAAAAGAGTCTTTGAATATGCACAATTTCTGGATATACCTGTTTTTGTAAACTGTAACAGCAAGTCCCTCAGCGGTATTATGAATGACAGTGAAACAGCATATTCCCTTGGTATAAGCGGAATCCCGAATTATGCGGAAAGTGCGGAAGTCGCTAAAATATACGAACTTTCCCGTCATTTTGACGCTAAAATAGTGTTTTTGTCAATAACAGCAAAAGAATCGCTTGAAATATTAAAAAATAAAAACAAAAATATTTATATAGACGTGGCAATAGACAATTTATATTTTACGGACGAAATGTTAAAAGAATTCAACACCGTATATAAGACTTTTCCGCCCCTCAGAAGCGAAGAAGATAAAAACGCCCTTTTAAAAGCATGTGAAAAAGGGATAATAGATTTTATATCTTCAAATCATATCGCTGCAAACAATAAAGACCTTCCCATTGAGGAAGCGGAATACGGAATAAGCAAACTTGATATTTTTACCCAGCTTGTCTATTCTCTTCCTTTAAAAAAGGAGACTGTCACAAATTTAATATCCACTAATCCTGCAAAATTATTTAATATACAAATAAATGATTACATTACCCTTGAAAAAGGCGAATTTGAAATAAATACCGAAAATTTTGCAAGCAAAGGGAAAAATTGCCCATATAAAAAGATTAATTACAAAATAGTTGAGTAAATAAGACTAAAATTTCTTTACTTTTCCCCTATTTTTTGATATAATATATTAATCTTAAATTAAGGAGGGGAAATTGAAATTTTTTGAAAAAATAGATAATACTAAAATAAAATGTCTTTTATGCAGACATCACTGCATTTTAAAAGAAGGCCAGGTTGGAATCTGCGGCATAAATATGAATAAAAACGGAGAACTTGTAAATTTAGTATACGGGCATCCGTCCTCTGTAAATGTAGACCCGGTTGAGAAAAAACCGCTTTTTCATTTTTTACCGGGAAGTGCGGTTTTAAGTTTCGGAACAGTGGGATGTAATTTTAAATGCCCGTTTTGTCAAAACTGGCAAATTGCCCATACAAGTAAAGTAAATGATAAAATTTACGTATCACCGCAGGAAATGGTAAATCTTGCTATTGAATATAAATGCAATTCTATTGCGTATACATATAATGAACCGAGTGTTTTTTATCCGTATGCAAGAGATGTGGGTATATTGGCAAAAGAAAAGGGACTTAAAAATATTTTTGTTACAAACGGTTTTGAAAGTGTGTATGAAATAGAAGATATGAAAAGCTGGGTGGATGCATGTAATGTAGATTTAAAAAGTTTTAAAAAAGATTATTACAAAAAAGTTTTAAAAGGCGATCTTGATTATGTACTCGATACAATCAAAAGATTAAAAGATGTCGGAATTTGGCAGGAGATTACCACTTTAATAGTCCCGGGAGACAATGACAGCGAAAAAGAATTAACACAAATCGCCGAGTTTATTGCCGGAGTTGGAGTGGAAATTCCCTGGCATATTACAAGATTCCATCCGGATTACAAAGTCCAAGACAAAGGCCCTACTCCTATTGAAACAATGCTTAAAGCCTATGAAATAGGTAAAAAAGCGGGGTTAAAATATGTATATCTCGGTAATGTGGCAATGCCTGTAATTACATACTGTCCAAAATGCGGCGAAGAGCTTATTGTAAGAAGTATTTACAAAATTGAAAAAAATATTTTAAAAATAGATGAAAATGGAATCGGACACTGTCCGAAATGTGGTGAAATTATCGAAGGAATATGGAAATAAATAGTAAGTAGTGAATAGTGAATTGTGAGTTTGCCCGGCCGCTTGAAAAGCGGCGGGGTGATAAAAGTCAAAATTAAAAGGAGTGATTATGAGAAATGCGGTAGTAAAAGAATGGTATGGAGTGACATGCGAAGGAATTGAGGGTTATATAAACCATTTTAATAAAATTATAGATGAAAATGTGGATAAAATTAAAGCAAAAGAGATATTTTCCTTAAAACCAAAAGCTATAATAGTTCCGCATGCAGGATGGGTTTACAGCGGATTTAGCGCAAATTTTGCTTATAGAATCGCAAGCAACACCAAGCCTAAAAGAATCCTGGTAATAGGCCCGAGCCACAAATTTCCGATTGAAGGAATAAGTGTAACATTGGAAGAATCATATGAAACCCCTTGCGGCATACTGCCTATAGATAAGAATTTTTCAATTGAACTTATGGAAAAATTTGATGTAGCTAATCTTGAATATGTCCATGTAGAACATTCGACAGAAGTTCAAATGCCTTTTATTTATCATTATTTTGGGGAAATTCCTGTAGTTGAATTAATTTACGGAAACTATTCGCCAAATAAATTAAAAGAAATAATAGAATTCGCAATTGATGAGAATTCTTTAATTGTAATTTCAAGCGATTTAAGTCATTATTATGATATAAAAACGGCAAATGCACTTGATTCACACTGTTTGCAGGCCGTTAATGATTTGGATTTATTGGAACTTGAAAAATGTGAAGCCTGTGGTAAAATAGGTATAGCAGCCATTATTGAAGCAGCAAGGGAAGAAAAATTAACACCTTTTATTGTAGATTACAGGACAAGCGCCGATGTAAGCGGCGATGAAAGCCAGGTTGTCGGATATATGAGCGCCTTATTTATAAAAAGCTAATAATTTTTTGTTATAATTTACAAGTTTAACACTTCTTAAAAAGGAGGGTTAATGGCAAAGGGTAAATTTAAAATGAAGAGGAAAAGAAGAAGAGTTTTATATTCCAGATAATTCTTCTTTTCGAAAGAGAAAAAATGTGATAAAATTTGATAAATTAAAAAATGAACTGTTAATATCCAAAAATTTAAACACTTCAATAACTTTTCTTTCAAAGCTTCTTGATAATTTCAATATTGAAATTGTCAATGTAAAAGAAAATAACGATACCCTGATTTTAAAGATTAATATAACACATCAGGATTTTTTTGAAAAATATAAAAAAATTTTCTTTGATATTATAAAAAAAGCTATTAACAAACAAATAACTTACAACTGTAAATTATATTATTTTGCATGGGTCGGGTTTGATTTAAGAAAAATCGCTTTATTAAGAGCTGTTTTAAAATATCAAAAACAGCTTTTTTATGAATTTAATGAAAGTGCAATTATTAAAACTTTTATTAAAAATTCTGATGTGGTGGAATCGGTTATCAATTATTTTCTTCAAAAATTTTCAAAAAAAGATGATTATTCATATCTTGAGAACAGACTTGAAGAAAAATTAAACACCGTCAATGAATTAAGTGAATATAAAATTTTAAAAATATTTTATTTAATTATAAAAAATATACTTCGGACAAATTATTTTCTTAATAAAAAAACAATTTCTTTTAAAATTGACACTTCCAAATTAAAACCTTATCTGTTTTCTGTTCAACCCAATATTGAAAGTTTTGTTTATCACGAACAATTTAACGGAATCCATTTAAGAATGAGTAAAATTTCACGAGGGGGGATAAGATATTCAAACAGGGAGGATTTCAGGGAAGAAATCAAAGATTTAATGAAAGCGCAAGTTGCAAAAAACGCAATTATTGTCCCTGACGGGGCAAAAGGTGGATTTTATATTTTTTTTAATCCGACAAAAACTGAATTTAAAAAAATTTATACACTTTTTATAGATGCACTGCTTGATTTAGTAGACACCGCGGATACAACAAATTTAATTAAATATGATGAAACGGACAATTATTTCGTAGTGGCGGCTGACAGAGGTACGGCCAATATGAGTGATATTGCAAATGAAATATCGCTAAAAAGAAATTTTAATTTAAAAGATGCCTTTGCAAGCGGAGGCAAAAACGGATATTCACATAAAAAACTTGGCATTACAGCAAAAGGTGCACTTACCTCAGCCGGAAGACATTTTTTGGAATTGGGCAAAAATGTTTTAAAAGATGAAATAAGTGTAGTGGGAATAGGCAGTATGAGAGGTGACGTATTCGGCAACGGAATGCTTCTTAATAAAAACTTCCTACTTCTTGCGGCTATTTCTCATAATGAAATTTTTATCGACCCGACCCCTGATTCAAAAATTTCATATAACGAAAGAAAAAGACTTTTTTTAGAGGGAAAAAACTGGGATGAATATAATAAAAATTTAATTTCAAAAGGCGGGGGTGTTTTTAAAAAAGGTTTAAAAAAAATTAAAATTTCCCCGGAAATGAAAAAGGTGTTTTCTATAAACGAAAATTATTTATCAAGTGAAGAATTAATAAAATATCTTTTAAAAGCAAACGTCGATATGCTCTATTTCGGAGGAATAGGAACTTACATAAAATCAAGCGAAGAAAACAATATCTATATCAGTGACAAACAAAATGAAAATATAAGAATTAATGCTGATGAAATAAAGGCAAAAGTTATTTGTGAAGGTGCAAATTTGGCTATGACTTTAAAAGCCAGATATGAATACGCTTTAAACGGGGGCAAAATACATCTTGACAGTATTGACAATTCTGCAGGGGTAAATATAAGTGATTATGAAGTAAATCTGAAAATTTTATTAAACGATTTGGTGGAAAAAAATATAATTTCCAAAAAAGAAAAAAATGAAATATTAATAAATCTTACAGAAGAAGTTGTAAACAAAGTCTTAAAAAACAATTATTTACAGCCTTTAAGAATCAGTCTTGATGAAATAAAAATATATAAAGAAAAATTAATAAATATAATAGAAACATTGGAAAAGCATATCGAAATATTTAAACGAGAAAATTTTTCTATCCCCAAAAACTCTGAAATAGAAATAATTTTTTATAAAAACAGGGTAATTAAGCCGGTTTTGGCTATATTGTTATTATATTCAAAAATTTTCTTAAAAAATTATATTTTAAAAAATTTTTATAAATGCAAATATGCTTCTACATTTTTAAAACACTATTTTCCGTCTTCTGTTTACAGCTCTTACAGCGAATATGTAAATTCACATTTGCTAAAAAATCAAATCATAGCAACACAAATAACTAATGAAATAATAAACAATTACGGCATTTCTTTTATAAATAATTTCAAAGAAAAAGAATTTCCTTATAAAATTACAGCCTATATAATATTAAACGATTTAATTAATGCAAACAGCATAAGGGAAGAAATATATTCCCTTAATTTTCAAATCGAATATCAAAAAATATACGATATGCTTATAGAGTTGGAGGAAACGATAAAATTTGCCTCCAGATGGCTTATTAAAGAATTAGAAAACGAAAATATCAAGCCTTTGATGCTTATCACATACAAAGAAAAACTTAAAAATATTTTTTCAAAAAAGTATAAAAATTTTAAAAATAAAAAAAATATAGGTATTTTTCTTGAATGGAAAGAACTGTTTAAATTTCTTCCGGCAATTATTTATTTTAACCATAAATATTCTTTTAAACTGGAAAATATTTTGAAACTTTTTGAAATTACAATAAAAAAATTCCAAATAAACAAATTATTACACAGCATAAAGCACATAAAGCCAAAAAGCAGAATAGAAAAAAATTTAAAAGAAGAAATAGAATCAATGATAGAATATTTTGTAATAACATTTAACGAAGAAATTTTAAAAACCGGCTTTAATGAAAACAAAATTAATAAATCAATAAATAGTTTTTTAGAAATAAAAAAAGAAGAATACAAGCATATGATAAATGAAACTGATGAACTATGCAAAGAACACAGCAAATCGTTACTGGAAATTTCTCATATAAGTAACATTCTTATATTGAATATGCTAAAATAACATTATGAATACTCAAAATCAAATTAAAAAATATTTAATTTTACTTTTAGACACCTTTGTTATAGGGCTTATAGGGACAATTTGCGCAAGTATATTTATTTTTTTACTGGATTTAATAAGCAAATTTACACTGGGTTATATTGCCGGTTATATTCCCGCAGACACCATAAATATAATCAGCTCGCATATTAATCATCCTTTTAGTCCTGTAAATTTGATTATTGTAATTGTAACAGGGGGATTGATTTCAGGATTTTTAGTCTACACATTTGCACCCGAAGCAGAAGGACATGGAACAGACACTGTTATCAGAGCTTACCATAGGGCTGGTGGATATTTGCGGCCTATTGTAACACCTATTAAAATTATCGCCTCAGCTATAACCATAGGAACAGGTGGAGCAGCCGGAAGAGAAGGTCCTACAGCACTTTTTAGCGCGGGTATAGGTTCCATTTATGCCAATATTAGACATGCTTCTATTGAAAAAAGAAGACTTTTTGCGATTATTGGAATGGCTGCGGGACTTTCTGCAGTATTTAAAGCTCCTATGGGAACGGCAATATTTTCAATAGAAGTTCTTTACAGCGAACTGGAATATGAAACAAGAGAACTGTTGTTTGTTTTTTTCGGGCCTTTAATAGCTTATATATTTTCCGGTTATATTTTCGGATGGCAGCCTATTTTCACAATGCCTTCCAATTTGCAGATAACGGATATTAAAACCTATATAGAAATTATTCTTCTTGGAATTATAAGCGGAATAGTATCGGTAATACTGCCGAATATATTTTATTATACAAGAGATTTTTTTAGAAACTTACCTATAAAACCTCATTTTAAACCTGCGCTCGGAGCATTATTTGTAGGAGTAATAGGAATTTACATACCCCAGGTTTTAGGGGGTGGATATGGATGGATTCAACAGGCGATAAACGGAAATTTTACTGAAAAAATTTTAATAATATTATTTGCTGGTAAAATATTGGCTTTTTCCTTAACTATCGGTTCCGGCGGTTCCGGTGGTGTATTTGCACCTACATTATTTATAGGTGCTACACTTGGAACATTCCTGGCCATAATTTTTCACAATACAAGTGCAATTTTCAGTGTTATTGCAATGGCGGCTGTTTTTGGAGCGGCGGCAAGAACACCACTTGCCGCAATAGTAATAGTGGTTGAAATGGCTGGTGGATATTCACTGTTGCCTGCTACTATTTTAGCAGTATTTTTTTCTTCTATTACACATAAATTAATATGTTCTGTATTTAATGTAAAATACATAAGCTTGTATGAAGCACAGTTATTAAATAAAAATTATTCTATTTTTTATCAAATAAAAACATTAAAAAATATACTGTTTTGCTATCAGGACTTATTACAGCTAAATCCTTCTGAAATTGAAAAAGAAGAAATTGTTGAACTGCTTGAAAGCGGAGCTCCTATAAAACTCCCAAACAACAAATATCTGTTTTTTGGAAAAATAAACAAAAATGCAGAACTAAAAAAAGAAGGATATATTAAAAAATTTAAAGATTTAAGGGTTTTATATATATTCAGAAACGGTGAGTGGTATCATCCAAGCGAAATAGAATGTTTAAAAGAAAACGATGAAGTTTTGGTTTACGGAGCACAAAGCGCCATAAACAAACTCAGCTCTTACTTTACACCTGTTTCAGAATATTTTTCAAAATTAAAACGTCAGCATGAAAAATTGGAAGAGGATATAAATAAACCTATACCTATTAAATAGATTTGATGATTTTATTGGCTAAGCCTAAATCTATATCCCCTCTTTGTTTTAATCTTTTCATAATTTCGCCTATATTTTTTCCGCCTATTTCATTAATAATTTCTTCTATAATTTTTTTGCTCTCTTCTTCACTTAACATTTTAGGCAAAAATTCCTCGTATATTGAAAGTTCTTTTTTGGCTTCTTCCATTCCTGCATCGATACTTTCTTTTGCCATTTTGGCAAGTTTCCTGGCAGCTTCAATTATATGTTTTTCACTTATCTCTTCATTTTTTCATTATGCAAGTTTTTGGGCAGTGTCTACAAGCATCATTAATGCATTGGCTTTTGTTTTATCTTCTTTTTTTGCTTTAATCATCATTTTTTTAAGTTCAATTATTGTCATTTTTTCTCCTTTGATTTATTTTCCGACACAAAAACTTCCAAACATTTTATCAAGCATTTCGTCATATTCAAAAGGTCTTGTTATTTCACTTACAGCTTTTATGGCATCCTGGATATTATAACTGAAAAGCTCAAGTTCGCCGGTATCTAAAAATTCTTCCGCTTCATTTATTGCTTTGAGTGATTTTTTTATCATTTCAATTTGCCTTAAAGATGTGAGTATATGCTCATTTTCACCCTCTTTATTGTCCAAAAGTTTTTTTATGGCTTCAATTAATTCATTTATATCTTTTTTTGCTGAAATTTTTACAATTTCAAAGTTTTTAAACCTGTTTAAATCTATATTTATACCCAGATCAACTTTGTTTATCACTATAATAGCCTCTTTTTTTGAATTTTTAATTAAATCAAATATTTTTTCATCTTCTTTATTGAAATTATTGGCTTCAAAAACACCCAAAATAATATCGCTTTCGTTAATTGCTTTTTTACTCCTCTCAACACCTATTTTTTCTATTTCGTCTTTGGCAACCCTTATTCCGGCAGTGTCTATGATTTTAATTAAATGTGAACCTATTTGTATATCTTCTTCAATTGTATCGCGCGTAGTCCCTGCGAGGGAGCTTACTATCGCCCTGTTTTTATTTAAAAGAGCATTTAAAATAGAGCTTTTACCTACATTTGGTTTACCGACAATTGACACTTTATATCCGTTAATGACACCTTGGCGTCTCTGGCTCGCTTCAAGTGTTTTTTCCAGAACATTTTTTATTTCATTTAGTTTTTTTCTAATCTCTCCTCCAAGACTTTCAGGCAAATCCTCTTCGGCATAATCTATAAACACCTCAGAATAAGCCATAATTTCCACAAGCCTGTTTCTGATATCCTCCACAAATTCTTTAAGTTCGCCTTCTAACTGACGTGAAAGAACCCTCGCCCCCTCAACACTTCTTGTTTCAATTAATTTGGCTATAGCTTCAGCCTGGGTTGCATCAATTTTCCCGTTTAAAAAAGCCCTTTTGCTAAATTCTCCCGGATTTGCCAATCTGGCACCTGCTTTTAAAACTTCTTCCAATATAAGTCTGCTTACCACATATCCCCCGTGGCATTGAAATTCAATTACATCTTCCCCTGTAAATGAATGTGGGGCTTTAAAATAAATTACAAGGGCTATATCTATGAGATTGTTTTTTAAATCGTATACTTTTGCCAAGGTGGCGATTCTGGGGGTTAATTCTTTTTTTATCAGTTTTTTAGCAATACTTAAAGCCCCCTCTCCTGATATTCTGAGTATCGAAATAGCGCCTACCCCGTTAGGAGTTGCTATTGCCGCTATAGTGTTCATGTCTTTCGCCTATTACAATATATTTTTCCCTGTTTCTTTCTTTGAGGGCGACATATTTTTCAGGAAATTCTTTTCTTAATATTTCAAGCGCCAAAAAAGCCAAAATTCCGTCAAACGGTTTGGTTTTTCCGTATCCTCTGATTTTTACTTTTTCAATAAAAGGAGCTAAATAGTTTTTAAGCATTTCGGTTTGTGTTTTTAAAAACTCTGCAATTTCAAGTCTTACTTTAAATCCGTATTTTTGATTAATCCAGCTATAGAGCATATAATTTAAGGCGTTATATCTATATCCTTCTTTACCTATCAGCAAAGCAGCGTCGGGACCGTCTATTTTTATTCCCACTGTTTCATCGTTTATTTTATAAACATCTATTGTGTCAATATTAAAACAGGAATTATTAAATAAATTTATTAAACTTTTTTTTATCTCTCCAATAACCTCCTCTATATTTTTTTCAGGTTCTTCCACCTCAATTACAGCGGTTTTGGAAAAAAAACCCAAAAAACCTTTCGAAGGATACTGAAGTATTTTTATATTAAGCTCGGTAACAGAGCAGTTAAATGTTTCACTCGCCTTTAAATAGGCTTCTTCAAGAGTTTTAGCTTCTATGCGCACTTTTTTTCTCCATTAATTTATTTATTATATATTGTTGCAAAATTGAAAGAATATTGTTCGTTGTCCAATAAAGAACCAAACCTGCCGGAAATGTTGCCATCATAAAAGTAAACACAAGAGGCAGAAATTTAAATATTTTCTCCTGCATAGGATCCTGGAAATTGGTAGGTGTCAGCCTTTGATGCAGATACATACTAACCCCCATTAAAACAGGCAAAATAAAATAAGGATCCATTGAACTTAAATCATGTATCCATAAAAATGACGCCCCTTTTAATTCAATGGAATATAAAAGAAGTTTGTAAATACCGTAAAAAATAGGTATTTGAAGTACTAAAGGCAAACACCCTCCTAAAGGGTTTGCCCCATGCTCTTTATAAAGTTTCATCATATGTTGTTGAAGTTTTTGAGGGTCTTTTTTATATTTTTGTTGCAATTCTTTCATTTTAGGGGCAAGTTCTTTAAGTTTATACATACTTATCATTCCCTTAAAAGTAAGAGGAAATAAAACAATTCTCACAATAATAACAAGGAAAATAATGGCAATACCCCAGTTTATCACTATTTTATGCAGCCAGTCAAGCAATATAAACAGATTTCTCGCAAAAAATGTTCCCACTCCGTATTGAACAACATCAATAAGTTCTTTATTAATTCCGGTAAGTGTGTCCACATATTTTGGGCCAATATATCCGGTTAATTCAATATTTTTATCTGTGTTTATAAAAATCAGGGGATTATTTTCTTTATTCGGATAAACAATTGCTTTCAGAGGTTTTTTTGAAAAGAAAAGAGTTGTGTAATATCTGTCAAACCCCGCTATGACAATTGCATTATCATATGTTTTATTTTCAGCATCTCCGTCTTTGATTATATCAAGCGTACCATCGCTTTTTTTGATTAACGCACCGTGAACCGTCAGTTTATCGACTGCGGCTGAAGGCCTGCTTCCCGGGGTGATAAAATAATCAACATTTTTTGATAACTCAATCTTTAAATCATAATGGCCGTCTTTATAAAACGTAATTATTTTTTTTACCGTTAGAGTAGGCAGTTTTTGAGTTAAAGTTATTGTTGCTTTGTCTTTAAGTTTAATTAACTTTTTATCAGATATGTAATCTGTTTTAAAAGCAGCTTCATTTATTTTGGCATCATCAAACCTTATCTCAAGAGGTTTTACATTTGAAACAAGTTCCAGCTTTTTACCGTTTTTTGAAAATTTTTTTTGTTCCAATTTGAAAGAGGCGATTCTTCCGAGTGAATCGATTTTGATTTCATAATTTTTAGCAATTATTTTTGCTATTATTTTTATGTTTTTTTCACTGACTTTATTTATTTTTGTTTTTGTAACTGTGTGTATATTAACACTTTTGTTCTGTTGTGCACTCTGTTTTTGAACCTGCGGTTCAATAACAAAATATTCATAAACAGCAAAAAAAATAAATGAAATCAATGTTGCAATTATAATATTTTTCATATTGGGTTTATTCATACTTCTGCCTTTATCACATAATATTTATTTTTTTTTAGAGGAATTAACCAGTATTTTACAGGAAGTTTTTTATATTTAATGTTTTTTAGATTCAATTCAATTACAGGATAATCGATTCCGCCTTTAAAAAGCTGATTACAGGTTAAAATTCTTTTAATAGAAACAATAAAAGCTTTAAGGGGATTATTCAATTCAAACTGAATCTTACTATATTCTGAGCAACTGGGATAATATCTGCAGTTATTACCAAGCATCGGACTTATAAACAACTGATACAAATCAATTGATTTTATTAATAGCTTTTTTAAAATCATATATAAGCTCTTTAAAATTTATTTGTGAAACATCTTCTTTTGCAATAATTGCAAAGAGTCCTTTTTCATCTTTTGCCAACACCCTGATTCTTCTTTTTATTTTATTTCTAACCACCGCTTTTTTCGAAATTTTTTTAGACACAATCGGGGACACTCTCAAACTTTCAGACGGGAGAAAATATATAACAAAATATTTAGAATAAAATTTTCTCCCTTTTTTTATAATATATTCTATTTCCTTAGAACTTAAACCGCTAATCTTTTTCTGCCTTTGCTTCTTCTTCTTGCAAGTACTTTTCTTCCGTTTTTAGTTTTAAGTCTCGCTCTGAAACCGTGGGTTCTTTTTCTTTTTATTTTACTTGGCTGATATGTTCTTTTCATTTATACTCCTTTTTTAAGCTGAAATTTTACCAAACAAATTAATATAATCCAAGCTTTCCGTCTTTTCTTCTGTATATCACTCTTTTTTCTCCGTTTTTATCTCTAAACACCATAAAATAAAGGCCTGATTTTTTATATTCTTCAATAGCTTCATCTATACTTAAAGGTTTTTCCACATCAAGAGGAACCTCGACAATTTCATCCTGACTTTCTTCAACTATTATTTCTTCCAATCTGTCTTTTTTACGATAATCTTTAATTTTATCATGATATCTTCTTAATAATTTTTCAAGTTTGTCTTTTGCCTTGTCAAGTGCGGCATACATGTCTTTATCTTTAAAATGGACAACCGCTGTGCCTTTTTCAGGTATATTCATTATTATTTCTGCATTAAAAAAATCTCTTTTGTCTTTTTCTATTGTTACAACCGAATGAAGAATCCCCAAATTGTATTTTTCTATTTCATTTATTACTTTTTTGATATGGTCTTTCATAGCCTCTGTTAATTCAACATTTCTGCCAACAACTGTTACGTTCATAATTCTCCTTTTATTTAAAATTGATTAGGAATTATAGCAAATTTATGGATTTTGAAGTGTAAATCTGACTTTTCTTATGTAAAAAGAAGGATTTTTTGAAGTTACTGTTACATAAATTAATGCACTTCCATTCGTATCGGCCGTGTTTATATTTGAACAATACCCACTGCAACTGCTTGTATTACAATCCGTTAAAAAATAATGATATGTTATATTTACATCAAAAAAAGTATCACTTAAACTGATATGTTTTAAACAGTTATTGTTATAATCATGCCCCTGCATTGCCATAATTGCATATTCTGTTGCGGCCCTGCTCATAAGCTCCGCCCTGCTGTCCATTGAGACTTCGGCTGTATGTTTGTTTGTCGCAGCGGCAAATTCCAGACTCATAACACCTATAATAGCAACAACTATTACAAAAACAAGGGTAATTAGCAGGGAAAATGATTTTTTCAAAATACAACCTTTTCTTTACATATTGTTAAATTATAATCACGTAGATTTTTATTTGCAGATGTAATACATACATAAATTCTCAAAAGGCCGTTTTCTTCTTTAAACTTAAATTTGGTAACATGAGTGGCCAAAATTGAGACATTCCCATCTGTATAATTTTGATCAAGCCATGGAAAATAATTAAATCTGAGTGTAAGATTATATTCATTGCCGCTTTTTACCGGAACAACCGCTTCCGCTGAATTAATTATATAATATCCTTCATAAACCGTTGTTGAATTGGATTCATCAACAGCACTTAAATTTAATTCAGTGTCACTTAATTTGCCTATGGCAAAAACTCTTGTCGCGTTATGTTCATACCAGCCGTAAGAATTGTTTATATCACTGAGATCCCCTCTTCCGTCAGCTCCACTGAAAACTAAAACATCCCGTTTATTGTTAAAAATATTATTATATCCGTTAATTCCCCATGTATGAAACCAGTTACCGTCTATTTGCTGAACAATTGAAAAATTACTGTCGGGAGTGGATATATTGTATTCATCGCCTCCGTTTGAGGAATTTGTATCTTTTAAATCCACAAAACCGCTCCAGCCGGGCTGGATTTTAGTACCGTTCCACATCCCTCTTTTTGAATAAACAGAATAATTAAGCCATTCCAATACCCGATATTTCCAGCTGTTTTGCGGGGTTAACTGCGAAACGGCGATAAAATCTCCGTCTGGAATTCCACTGTCATTACAATGACTCGCAATTACACTGTTTTTTATTCTTGTTTTTAATTTGGATGCAATAATATTAAGGGTTAAATCTGTTTTATAAGCAAGCCTGTTCATCTCTTTTTGCATAACATAATTATTTGCAAGTTTTTGAAGAATTTCAACGCTGATTGTTCCGAGTATTCCCAAAATCACTATTACAATGGTAAGTTCTATTAATGTAAATGCTTTTTTCATCTGCTTATTTCCTCTAAAGATAAAAATTTACTCGCCCCTATGTTGCATGTTGGATAATAAATTGTCACATTATTGTCACTTGTTATTTTTATAAGTTTTATATTCGTTTTATTTGCAATATTATTATAGTTATATGAAAAAGACAAATTTTGGTCATTATAACTGGCATTATCTTCGATATAATAAATACGCACTGTTAAATTCACACCGTTTATCATTTCCGAAAAATTATTAAAATCATCTATATCATCATAGGCGGAAATGTTATTTTCCCCTGAATCTGTACCAATATCGGAGACACCCAAACTGCTTCCACTTCTGAATATATTATTATTAAATTCAGCTTTACCTCTTCTTGCAGGGCCCGTATATATAGAATTAAAATTTATTAAAAGCTCACTTTCCCCATTGCTTGCATTCAAATCTTTATAAAAATTATCCCCTAAAGTATTGTTTTCATCAAAATAATAAGGCAAAATCATTGTAAGTAGACTCATTTCATTTAAAACCGTTTCTTCTTTTGTAACCGTTTTTGCAGTTTTGAAAACACTTTCAAGGATTAAAGGAAAAGTAGCCGCTATAATTCCTAAAACCACAATGGAAATTACAATTTCAAATAATGAAAACGCTTTATAATTTTTTTGATTTTTCATAAGTTTTTTTTACTACCTTTATCATAGTACTTCTTATTTTATTATCTTCTATTTCCAAGACACCTTCTGCCGTTGTACCTTTTGGAGACATTACTTTGTCTTTTGTTTCGCTAAAAGGCAAATTAATTGTGCTGAAACTTTTAAAAAGTCCTTTAACAAGCTTGTTTGCGACATCTCTTTTAAAACCTATATAAACGCCACCGTCACTTATCGCTTCCGCTATTATAGCCAAAAATGCAGGACCGCTTCCGATAATAGCTGTTGCTTTATCTATTTCATCATCATTTTCAAGCCAAACGACATCCCCTATATAAGAAAACAATTCCTCCGCTCTTTTTTTTACATCAATATTCCCAGTTACAGCAGTAGTGGATGACCCGTAGGCTGCTGCTATATTTGGCATTGCTCTTATATACGCTTTTGCTTTAATATATTTTTGAAGTTCTGTTAAACTTTTACCGGCTAAAATAGAATAAAGAGTTTTTGCTTCACCTTTTATTCTCATAGAAACCTCAGCAAGCGCATAAGGCTTAACGGCTAAAATTATTTCTCTATCAGTTATATCAAAACCGTCTAATAAAAAATATTCACATTCAAATTCTTTTGAAAAATTTTTTAATTTATCTTCATTTCTGCCCACAACTGCAAATTTTTCTTTTCCTCTCATTCCCGTTGCAATAGCCCTGGCCATTGCCCCATAGCCGAGTATATAAATCACTTCTTTTCCTTTATGTAATTTCTAAGAGGATCGCTCAGAGAATAAGGATATTTATCTAAAATCACCTGTCCCATAATTTTCTCATCATTGTTAAAAATAACAGGAGCGGCGAAATTAATTGTCGAATCTACAAACGGTTTATTTATTATCATAATGTTTAAAACAAAATAATTACTGTTTTCATTTAATTTGAGCTTTTTTTGGGCATCTTCGTCTATTTCAAAAAAATAATCCTCTCTTAAAACAGCGGGATTGATTAATGTAAAAGAGATATTTCCGTTTTGAAGTTTAAAAAAATTGGGTTCAATCTCTTCCAATTCAAATTTATCTATATTTTCAAATCCAAGAACAGGCAAAGCAACTTTATATTCCATCAATATCCTTTTTTTGCATTTACAGCAATAATTATACCTAAATTTTTAAAAATGAAAAACTTTTTTCCATTATCCACCATGGCCGTTTTTCAAGCAGCCAGGTTAGTTAATTCGCTTTGCTCATTTTCGCTCATTTTCCATTATCCATTGATAAATTTGTGTTATAATTTCGCAAAAAAGGAACAGCATTGAGAGAATACAACCCTCATGAATATGAAAAAAACACATATGAAACATGGGAGACGGAAGGTTTTTTTGAAGTAGATTATAAAAAAGAAAAAAATTTTTGCATTATGATGCCCCCTCCCAATGTCACCGGAAGTCTTCATATAGGCCATGCATTAACCTTTACCCTTCAGGATATCATTGTAAGATATAAAAGAATGGACGGATATGCCACACTTTGGCAACCGGGAACAGACCATGCCGGAATTGCCACCCAAAATGTTGTGGAAAAACAGATTTTGGCGGAAGGTAAAACAAAAGAAGAAATAGGAAGGGCCGAATTTTTAAAAAGAGTATGGAAATGGAAAGAGTTTAGCGGCGGCACTATTACAACCCAGCTTAGACGCCTGGGGGCAAGCCCTGCCTGGTCCAGGGAAAGATTTACAATGGATGAAGGTCTACAAAGAGCTGTAAGGGTTGCTTTTAAAAAACTTTATGATGAGGGGCTCATTGTAAAAGGCAATTATATGGTAAACTGGTGTCCAAAAGACGGGGCACTAAGTGATATTGAAGTGGAATATGAAACACACGAAGGCGAGCTTGTTTATATTAAATATCCAATCGTAAATAGCGATGAATATATAGTAGTTGCCACCACAAGACCTGAAACATACTTTGGGGATACTGCTGTTATGGTAAATCCGGAAGATGAAAGATATAAACATTTAATAGGTAAAAAAGTAAGACTTCCTCTGATAAACAGGGAAATTCCGATTATTGCGGATAGCTATGTTGACATGGAATTTGGAACCGGTGCGGTAAAAGTAACACCTGCTCATGACCCAAACGACTATGAAGTGGGGCTTAGACACAATCTTCCTATAATAAAAGTATTTGATGAAAAAGGTATTTTAAACGAAAACGCCGGAGAATTTGCCGGACTTGACAGACTGGAAGCAAGAAGTAAAGTAGTTGAAAAACTTGAAAGCAAAGGATTTATTGAAAAAAAAGAAAAACATATTCATCAGGTAGGCCACTGTTACAGATGCAAAAGCGTAATAGAACCCTATGTTTCAACCCAGTGGTTTTTGAAAAAAGAAGTGGCAAAAGAGGCTATCGAAGCCGCCAACAAAGGCGAAGTAAAATTTCATCCAGCACAATGGAAAAACAATTACGATGCATGGATGAGAGAGCTTAGGGACTGGTGTATTTCACGCCAACTATGGTGGGGGCATCAAATTCCCGTTTATTACTGTGATGAATGCGGACATGAATGGGCAAGCGTGGAAGAGCCGAAAGAGTGCCCTAAATGCCGCTCAAAAAATTTCCATCAGGACCCTGATGTTCTTGATACATGGTTTAGCTCCGCCCTTTGGCCTTTTTCTACGCTTGGATGGGAAAACGGTGAATGGGGGAAAGGGACCAAATGGAAAGAAGTTGATTTAAAAAGATTTTATCCAAACAATCTTCTAATAACAGGCTTTGATATTTTATTTTTCTGGGTTGCAAGAATGATGATGATGGGTGTTCATTTCTTAAAAGAAGTGCCTTTTAGGGATGTTTATTTACATGCCCTGGTAAGAGACGAACACGGCCAGAAAATGAGCAAATCAAAAGGAAACGTAATAGACCCGCTTGAAATGATAGATAAATATTCGGCCGACATTATGAGATTCACCCTTGCAATACTTGCCGTTCAGGGAAGAGATATAAAACTCTCAGAAGCCAAAATGCTTGAATCAAGAAACTTTACCAATAAATTATATAACGCCGCAAGATTTTTAAAAATGCATAAGGAAAAATTTAATGATTTAAAAAATCAGGAGATTAAAACAGACCTCGGTAAATGGATGCTTTATAAATTAAATAGAGCCATTAAAAACGTAAGAGCTGAACTTGATGAATACAGATTTAACGATGCGGCAATGACTCTTTACAGATATTTATGGCAGGATTTTTGCGACTGGGGAATTGAGCTTGGCAAAGTTTCTAAAGATTCGATTGCCGAACTTGGCTCAATATTCAAAGAATCAATGAAACTGCTTCATCCTTTTATGCCTTTTATTACTGAATTTTTATACCAGGAATTAAGCGGCACTAATATAAAAGAAAACACAATTATGCTAAAAACATATCCAAAACCACTAAAAACAGAAAAACCGGCGGATTTTGATATGATTATTGAAGCGATTGTAAGCCTCAGAAGAATAAAAGCTTTAACCGGAAGTAATTTCAAAAAAGCTTATGTCTTGGCAAATTTACCCGAAATGGCAAAAAAATACATTAAAAAACTTGCAAAAATAGACGAAGTTGAATTCGTTGATAAACCGATTGAAAATGCCATAAGGGATATAAGCGACAACCTTGAAACAATGGTAAGCAAAGAAGAAATCGACATAACGCCTATTGTAAACAGACTCAACAAACAAAAAGAAAAATTAAATAAAGAAATAACAAAGCTTGAAAAGAAACTCTCAAATAAAAATTTCATTGAAAAAGCGCCGAAAGAAGTAATTGAAAAAAATAAAAACGAATTAAATGAACTTAAAGAAAAATTAGAAAAAATTGAAGAAGAATTAAGGAAATTAAATGTTTAAAAAAATCCTTTTTATTATCCCTTTTGTGTTTTTGGGCTGTTCTAACAAAAATGTTGTACATTATGAAAACTTAACGGCTCTTACGTGGCACAATAAAATATCAAAAGATGTAAAAGCAAACAATCTTGACCAGGCTGATGATGATTTTCTCTCTCTGGAAGCAGAGCATCCGGCATCTCCATATATAAAAACAGATATACTTATTTTGGCTTTTGCCCATGCAAACACCGGAGAATTTGAAGTTGGAAAATTTTATCTTGACGAATATGAAAAAAGATATGCCTCTTTGGCTGAAATTCCATGGATTGAATATCAAAAAATAAAATTCGATTTCCTCAAATATAATAATCCTTTTACAAATCAAAAAGAACTCTTAAATCTGATTACCGAATGTAAAAATTATTTAAAAAATTACCCAAATTCCGAATTTAAATATGAAGTAAACACAATTTTAGCCAAAGCTGAATTGACAAAAAATTATTTAGATGTTAGAATATATAACCTGTATAAAAAATTAAATAAACCTAAAGCTGCAGACAAATTTAAAACAGATATTCCAAAAAATTCAAAAGAACCTTCTGTTCCATGGTATAAAAAAATATTTTATTGGTAAAGGTGGATTATGACATTAGAAAATTACGAAAAACTTCCAAGCGTTTTACCCGTTTTGACAGAAAAGGAATTAATATATCCGTTTATGATAATTCCTATTTTTCTTGAAAAGAAAGAGGATGTTTTAGCCATACAAAAAGCGATAAACGACCATTCCCTGATTTTTGTATCAATTAACGACAATATAGGCACATACGGTACAATAGGTACAATTATCAGAAAAGTTACCCTGCCTGAGGGAAAAATAAAAATTCTTTTTCAGGGACTCAGCAGAGGTAAAATTATTGAAATAGAAGACAAAAATCCGACAATGGCTCTAATAGACAAAGTTAAACCGATAGCTGAAGATGAAAAAGAGATAAAAGCGCTTCTTGAAACATTAAAAGAGCATATAATAACCCTAAGCGAAATAAATCCTTTTTTCCCAAAAGATTTTATAAAAATAATTGAAAACAATAAAGATGCCAACAGAGTTGTGGATATCATAGCAAGCTCTCTTAAACTTCCGGTGGAAAAAGGCTATGAATTATTCAAAGAAATTGATACAAAAGAAAGAATTATAAAACTTATTCATTTTATTTTGGAAGAAATAGAATCAATAAAAATTAAAAACGAACTCTCCAAAAAAGTAATGGAACAGGTTCAGGAAGTAAACAGGGAGCATTTATTAAGACAACAGTTAAAATTAATTCAAAAAGAACTCGGAATAAAAAATGAAATAGAAGAAGAAATAAAAGAATATTATGAAAAACTTGAGAGTCTCAAAAAATATATGCGAGAAGATGCATATAAAGAAATTAAAAAACAGCTAAACAGACTCTCCCGTATGCATCCCGACAGCGCCGAAGCCACAACAACACAAAATTATATTGAATGGGCGCTTGAAATACCTTTTGGAAAATATACAAAAGAAGAATTTTCAATAGATGAACTTAAAAACAGGCTCAATAAAGACCATTACGGGTTAAAAAAGCCGAAAGAAAGAATTATAGAATACTTCGGTGCAAAAGAGCTGGCCAAAAAAAGGGGTGAGGAATTTTCCGGGGCAATAATATGTTTTGTGGGCCCTCCGGGTGTTGGTAAAACTTCTCTTGCCAATTCTATTGCCGGCTCTCTTGAGAGAAAAATCGTAAGAATCGCTCTTGGAGGACTTGAAGACGTAAATGAACTAAGAGGCCACAGAAGAACATACATCGGCGCAATGCCCGGGCGTATTGCACAAGGGCTTATTAACGCAAAACAGTTAAACCCTGTAATGGTACTTGATGAAATAGATAAAATTTCAAGATTCAAAGGTGACCCAACAGCAGTGCTTTTGGAAGTATTAGACCCAGAACAGAATGCACATTTTAGAGATTTATATTTAAATTTTGAACTTGATTTAAGCAAAATTTTATTTATAGCCACGGCAAACGACCCAAACACCATACCGGCTCCTTTAAAAGACAGAATGGAGATGATTTTTGTTGGAAGTTATACTCCGCAGGAAAAATTTCAAATTGCCAAAAGATATCTTATCCCTCAGGAGATGAAAAAACATTCTCTTAAAAAAAGCGAAATTTCTATTTCAGACGCAGCGTTAAAAGAAATAATAGACAAATATACAAAAGAAGCGGGTGTAAGGAACCTTAGAAGAATAATTGCTAAAATAATGAGAAAAGCCGCTTTACTTGTTTTAGAAGATAAAAAAGCAAGAGTAAATATCAAAAATTTAAAAGATTTTCTTGATAAAGGTTATTTCGGAATAGAAGAAGTCTGCAAAAAAGATAGAATCGGGGTTGTAAACGGACTTGCATGGACCCCAGTAGGAGGGGATGTGTTGAGAATAGAAGCCGTCAAATATAAAGGCAAAGGACAAATAAGCCTTACAGGGCAGCTCGGAGACGTTATGAAAGAATCCGCACAAATTGCATATACTCTTGTAAAAGTTTTAATTGATACTAAAAAAATTGAAACACAAAAAAGCAGAGAACCCATTTATTACAAATACAACATTCACATTCACGTCCCAGAAGGTGCCATTCCAAAAGACGGGCCTAGTGCTGGAATCACAATGACCACGGCAATTGCAAGCATTTTCAGTAACAGGAAAGTTCACTCAGACATTGCAATGACAGGGGAAATAACATTAAGCGGGGAAGTTTTGCCGATAGGAGGTCTCAAAGAAAAATTAATAGCTGCATATAAAGCAAAAATTAAAAAAGTTTTAATTCCGCAAAAAAATTATGAAAGAGACTTGGACGATATTCCACAAGAAGTTTTAAACGGTCTTGAAATTATTCCGGTTAAAACAATAGATGAAGTGTTAAAAGAAGCCTTAATTTAATGGAAAATGAAAAATGGAAAATGGAAAATTAAAAATTAAATTATTTTTTTTATTTTTACCCATTTTTTTATTTGCTTCTGTAAAAAAAGAACTTGTTAAGTTTTATAAACACTATTATCCAAATATTGAAATTGTTTCTATTTATACTCAAAAACCGTTTCCCAAAAAATATAAAAAAATTTCTTTCAAACTTATTAACCCGAAATTTCCAAGCGGAAATTTAATTATAGAGAATAAATATTATTTTTACCGGATAAAAGCAAAATTAACAGTTTATAAAACCATAAAAGTAATTAAAAAAAACGAATCTGTTTTACCTTATGTCAAAAAAGAAAAAATAGATTTCAGACATTTTTATTCCCCTCCTCTGCTTAAAATACACAAAAATTTGATAGCTTCAAAAGTTATTTCCAAAAATGCGGTGATTACCAAAGAAAACACAAGAATAAAGCCCGCTGTTTTACAAGGAGACAATGTAAATGTGGTTTTTAAAGGCATAGGTGTGGAAATATATTCCAAAGGCACAGCGCTAAACGATGCAAACATTGGTGAAAAAATAAAAGTCGAAATAAATCATAAAATTTATGAAGGTGTTTTAAATAAATCATATGAAGTGGAGATTCAATGAAAATTTTAGTCGCCATCAGCGGGGCAAGCGGGGCAAGTCTTGGAATTAAACTGTTTGAATTAATACCAAAAACTTATGAAAAATATTTAATATTAAGTGAAAGTGCAAAAACGGTTTTGGAAAATGAAGAAAATATTTTTTTTAACACTGACCTCTCAGCCCCTCCGGCAAGCGGAAGTTTTCAGATAGATACAACATTTATAGTTCCTTGCAGTATGAACACACTTGCCAAAATTTCAGCCGGCATTGCGGATAATTTAATTACAAGAAGTGCCCTTGTTGCAATAAAAGAAAAAAGAAAATTAATTTTAGCTCCAAGGGAAATGCCTTTTAGTTCCATTCACTTGGAACATATGACAAATCTTGCAAAATTATCCAATATTTTTATAGCACCCCCGGTAATAGGATATTATCACAATCCAAAAACATTGGAAGAGATGGAAAATTTTTTAATCGGTAAATGGCTGGATTTGGCAGGCATTAAACATAATCTTTTTAAAAGATGGAATGGGAGTAATAGTGAAAATAGTGAAAGCCTGTCCGCGCACTTGCAAAGCGGCGGGGTGGTGAGTGGTGAAAATAATTAGAAGTAAAAAAGAATAAAGGAAAAAGATGCAAACAAAAGCTGTATATCCGGGAACATTTGACCCTGTAACCAACGGTCATATAGATATAATAAACAGAGCCTGCAGGATGTTTGATAAAATTATAGTTGCAGTTGCCGACAACAAAGATAAAAAAACGATGTTTAATCTTAAAAAAAGAGTTGAATTTATGAAAAAAGCCACTGAAAAATTCAATAAAGTTGAAGTAAAGAGTTTTTCGTCCCTTTTGGTGGACTTTGCAAAAAAAGAAAATGCCAAAATAATTATAAGAGGTCTAAGGGCGGTAAGTGATTTTGAATATGAACTGCAAATGGGCTATGCCAATAAAACACTGGACAAAGAAATAGATACAATATATTTGATGCCAAACCTCGAAAATGCATTCATCTCTTCAAGTGTGGTAAGAAGTATTTTAAAATATAACGGAGGCATAGAACATTTAGTCCCAAAAGAAATTATAAAGGACATTAAAAGTGTATATAGCGTTTGAAGGAATCGACACCGCAGGCAAAAGCACCCAAATAAATTTATTAAAAAAAGAATATAAAAATTTTTTGTTTGTAAAAGAGCCCGGATACACTGAATTTGGAAAAAAATTAAGAGAGATAATATTAAAAGAAAAAATATCTAAAAAATCGGAACTTTTTTTATTTTTGGCAGACAGAAGCGAAACGATGCAAACAGTAATAAAACCGAATCTTGATAAAACAATAATAACCGATAGAAGTGCAATAAGCGGTATTGCATACGCAATGGAATTTTTCGATTTTGACTTGCTTGTCAATCTAAACAAATTTGCAACGGATGGAATTTTTCCAAATCTGACAATTATATTAAAACTGGACAAGGAAACACTAAAATACAGACTTTCACTTAAAAAACATGACAATATTGAAAAAAGAGGAATTGATTATCTATTAAGAATTCAAAATAATATTATTAACACATGCAACAGACTTGAAATTCCGTATCTTCTGTTGGATGCCTCAAGTTCAGTAGATGAGATATATTTTCGAATAAAAAAGGCAATCAGTGGGTATATTAAATAAAATAAAAAAAGACTTTTTAGCCGTTAAAACAAGAGACCCGGCTTTTAAAAACAATCTGGAGCTGCTTTATGCATATCCTGGCGTCTGGACATTGGTTTGCTATAGAATATCAAATTCCATTTATAAAAAAGGTTTTAAAAGGTGTGCCAGGTTTATTATGGCAATAAATCAGTTTCTGACAAATATAGATATACACCCGGGAGCCAGTATAGGGGAAAATGTTTTTATTGACCATGGAATCGGGGTAGTGATAGGTGAAACTGCAATAATAGGAAATAATGTAACTATATATCAGGGCGTAACACTTGGAGGAGTCAGTTTAAATCCAGGGAAAAGGCATCCCACAATAGAAGACGATGTAACAATAGGCGCCGGGGCTAAAATACTCGGAAATATAACCATAGGCAAAGGCAGTAAAATCGGTGCAAATTCTGTTGTGGTAAATAATGTGCCGCCTTATTCAACAGTTGTGGGAATTCCAGGAAAGGTTATCAAAAGAAAAGATTATTCACCTCTTGCGCATAATAAACTTCCCGATATTGAAAAAGAACTGTTCGAATATTTAATGGACAGAATAAAAATACTTGAAGAAGCCGTTACAAACAACAATAAGGACATCATAGAAAAAGATGAGGAAATAGAAAAAAAATACAGGGATTATTTAGAAGCCCTTAAAAACCGCTGATTAATCCAATTGAATATTTTTTCTGTGATATCTTTGGACTATATCGAGCCCATCAAATTAACTGTGTAAATAAAAACCAAAGACTAAAACTTTAAAGATATTTTACTAAAATATCTTGGAAATATATCACAAGTTGAGGATAAATTTCCGACCAGTTTCTAATCCTACTGTTTTTCCATTTTTGCATAACCTCCTGTGTTGAAGTAAAAAGGACTTTAAAAGCTGCTTCTTTTGAAGGGAATGAGCCTTTAGATTTTGTTTTCCTTTTTATGATAGAATTTAAAGATTCAATTGGATTTGTTGTATAAATAAGCTTTCTAAGTTCTTTTGGATACTTAAAAAAAGTAGCAAGCTCATCCCAGTTTCTTTTCCATAAATCATAAATATGAGGGTATCTTTTGCCCCATTTTTCATTGAAATATTCAAGATTTTGAATGGCTAAATCCTCAGTATCAGCTTGATATACTGATTTTAAATCCTTTGCAATTTCTTTTCCTGTCTTTGTAAGAGACAAATTTTAAAGAGTTTCTTATCTGATGAACTACACATCTTTGAATTTCAGCTTTTGGATATACGGCTTTAATAGCTTCATTAAATCCGTTTAGTCCGTCTATTGAAAATATTAAAACATCTTCTACACCTCTGTTTTTTATTTCATTAAGTATTGAGAGCCAATATTTAGAAGTTTCATTCTCTTCACTTATCCATATACCTAAAATATCTTTTTTACCTTCTATAGTGATTCCCAGCATTATATAACAGGCTGTATTTTTTATATTTCTCTCAACCTTTATTTTTAATACGGTTGCATCCATAAAAATTATAGGATAAATACTTTCCAAAGGTCTATTCTGCCATTCAATAGCTTTTTCTAAGATTTTTTCAGTAATATTTAATATGGTTTCAGTTGAAAGCTCATATCCGTATAAATCATCAAGATGGTGCTGAATATCTTTTACACTCATCCTTTTGCATATAAAGATAAAATTAAATCTTCCGTCCCATCTAAAAGTCTTTGTCTTTTTTTTACAATTTTAGGCTCAAATGTTGAATTTCTGTCCCTTGGAATATTTACTTCAATTTCTCCATATTTAGATTTTAAATTCTTTGTAGAGTATCCATTTCTGTAATTGCTATTATCAGATTTTTCATTTTTCTCATAACCTAAATGGTTTGTCATTTCACTTTGGGTTGCTGTTTCTATCATCTCTTTGATTAAATTTTTTAATTCATTTTCAAGCTCTTCAATTGTCACTGGATTTCCTGATTTTAATCTTCTTTTATATTCTTCAATGTTTAAAATACTCATGTGTAAATCCTTTACTTTTATTTTTTTATTTTATCATCTCTCAACATCTATATTAGGATTTACACAGTTTTTTTGATGGGGCCAATTTATTCTTAAATTGCTTATTCATGATAACTTATACCAATTCTCAATTAATTAGTTACTTTAAAAGTATCTAAAACTACCATTATTTTAACGCTTTAATCATTTTCATTATTCATTTTCCATTTTCAATTGGTATAATTTATTTTTTTAATATTTGCAAATAATTTTTATAAATAGGCTCGTCCACGTACAGCCCGTTAATTGTAAAAGGCCCGATTTTTTCAAATCTTTCAACTATCATTTTAGCAAATTCCAAATCTTCTTTGAAAATATTGTTTGCTATTTCCACCTGAGATGGTGTAATGCATCCTACTCCCTGAAAACCTAAATTTTTTTGAAGCAGACACCATTTGGAAAATCCTTCCAAATCCTTGTATTTTTGATAAACAAACCCTATTGGGGTTTTTTCAATAAATCTTGATTTTAAAGAAAATTCACTTAAAATATGATGAATTAAAGGATTGTTTAAATCAATTATAGAATGATTTATATTTAAGGAATTCAATAAATCATAAATCCCTATATAAAATGTGGTTAATCTCGGATGTATTAAATCTGTTAAATTATGAAACGCTTCTTTTGTTTCGATTGAAGCGTGTAATTCTTTGTTTGTAAGAATAGAAGCGTCGTTAATATCTTCAATTCCTTTTATTTTAGGAATTCTAAAACCGTCAAAAGAGAACCTGTCTAAAAATTTAATATCTTCGCTTCCGCCTTCGTTTAGGGCGTTGACTCTTATTATTATTTCTTTATCCAATGTTGAGATGTTACTTAAAAATACGGCTATCATTATTTTAGCTATCTCTTTTTTTTCTTTTGCCACCCCGTCTTCAAGATTCAATATAATAATATCCGCCGGTATTTCGTCTATTTTATTTAAGTGTTTAACCTGATGTCCGCTTACCATCAATGCACTTTTTCTTTTAGTTTTTTTTGTTTTTAGCTTTTTATTTCCTATTAAAGACAAAGCTTTTTGTATATTATTGCTATTTACTATTTCTTCTAACTCTTTTATATTTTTAAAAATCATTTTTTGCTCCTTAAATAAAGTAAAATACCCTCTATCTCTTCTTCTGTCAGATAATTGTATCTCGGCATAACAGTAAGCTTTTTGTGAAACAGAGCTTTTTTTAATGTAATTAAATTAATATTTTGAATGTTAGGTGCTTTGATATAAGTTTTTAATCCGTTTTTATAAAAATATGTAACTATTTTGCCTTCTCCTTTTTCTCCGTGGCATTTGGCACAGCTTATTCCCCTTGGATTATTGTAAAGCATTTTCCCGTATTCAAAATTTGTAATAAACCAGTCGGTTTTTGCAGATAAAATTGAAAAACTAAGCAAAAGAAGAAGCTTATTTAACATTTAACAACCTTTATGATAAAATTCTAACATTCATTTTAGCAAAAAAAGGAATAAAATGAGAATTTTAGATGGTAAAAAATTATCCGAAAAAATTAAAAATAAAGTTAAAGAAGAAGTGGATAAATTGAAAAAAGAGGGTATAACTCCGGGACTTGCCGTTATTTTAGTAGGGAATGACCCTGCGAGTCAGACATACGTAAAAATGAAAAAAGGGGCATGTGAAAAGGTGGGAATGTATTCTGTAGTTCATGAATTTCCTGAAAGTATAAGTGAAAAGGAACTTTTAACCACTATTGAAATGATTAATAAGAATCCAAATTTACACGGTCTTTTGGTTCAGCTGCCTCTTCCAAAACATATAGATACCACTAAAGTTCTTGAAGCGGTGGCACCTGAGAAAGATGTTGACGGATTTCATCCGTATAATATGGGGAAACTTTTTGAAGGGCTTGAGAGTTTTGCCCCATGTACGCCTCTAGGGGTAATGGAGCTGTTTAAAGAATATAATATAGATGTAAAAGGAAAAGATGTATGTATTGTGGGAGCCAGCAATATTGTTGGAAAACCGATGTTTTCCCTTTTGCTTAACGCATGGGCAACCGTGGATATATGCCATATAGAAACAAAAGATTTGGCGACACATACAAAAAGGGCGGATATTGTAATAGTAGGTGTCGGGAAGCCTAATTTGATTACGGCTGATATGATAAAAGAGGGTGCCATTGTAATTGATATTGGAATTAATAAATTAAAAAACGGTAAAATTGTCGGAGATGTGGATTTTGAGAGAGTTAGTAAAAAAGCTTCATTCATAACCCCTGTTCCCGGTGGAGTGGGGCCGATGACAATAGCCATGCTTTTAAAAAACACAATAAAAGCTACAAAGCTTCAGAGAGAGAGTAAATGAAAGAAAAACTTAAAAAATTTTATAATTGGTCTAATAGTTGGAGTGGAACCATTGTAATAGTCTTAATTATTATTTTCTTTTTAGCCCAGGCTTTTGTAATTCCAAGCGGGAGTATGAAAAGAACTCTTCTTCCAGGAGACGCACTTTTTGCAAAAAAATTTGCTTACGGAGTGCCGATTCCCCATATTCCATGGCTCGAAATTCCAATTTTACCGGATTTCAGGGGGGACGGGCATTTAATAGACGGTCCGAAACCAAAAAGAGGGGATATTGTAATATTCCGTTATCCTGTAAATCCAAAACTGCATTTTGTAAAAAGATGTGTTGGTGTAGGCGGAGATAAATTAATGGTTAGAAATAAAAATTTATATTTAAGAATTCAAAACAGTGATGAAGAAACAAAAGAGTTTGCGAAAAAAATGAAAGCAGAGATTGTAAATATAAACGGGGAAATCTGGATTAAAAATCCTTATATGAAACTTCATCCCGGGATTCATCACGACTCTAAAGTTGATTTTCCGGAAGAAGTGATAAATTACGGTCCTGTAATAGTGCCTAAGGGTCAGTTTTTTATGATGGGTGATAACAGAGACCACAGTGATGACAGCAGATTTTGGGGGCCTGTGCCTTATAAACTGATTGTCGGAAAACCCTGGTTTATTTATATGAGCTGGGATAAAAATTATACAATCAGATGGCACAGAATCGGAATGACTATAAACGATATTGAAAAAGAACTTAGAGAGGGTAAAAAACCGTATTTAACATATGGATGTAAATAAATAGTGAGTTGAAAGCTTGCCCGGCCGCTTGCAAAGCGGCGGGATTGTGAGTAGTTAGATAGTGATTTGTGAATTGCCAAGTTCAAAGAGGCCGAGTTGCCAAGAAGGCAAGTAGCTAAGAGGCTAAGTACTTAGTGAAAAGTGAAAAATGAGCGAAAATGAGCAAAACGAATTACGCTCACCTGGCTATCAAAAATGGCCATGGTGGAAAATGATGGAGGATAAATGGAATATTTAATTAAATATGGTGCTTTAATAATTGCTTTTATTATTGCAGTTGTAGGCCATGAAATTATGCATGGGGCTGTTGCAAAATATTATGGAGATGATACTGCAAGCAGGGAGGGAAGGCTTTCAATTAACCCAATAAAACATATAGACCCATTTGGTACCGTTGTTTTTCCAATTATTTTATTTTTGTCTCAAAAATTAGCGGGAGTCAGTGATCCTATAATTTTCGGGTGGGCCAAACCGGTACCTGTAAATATTTTTAAAGTAGTTGAAAACGGCGGCTATATTGGGGCTTTTAATGTTTCCATTGCAGGAATTACATATAATTTTATTTTGGCTTTGATTGCATCAAGTTTAATAAGCTTTTTTGAACCCAATGGATTGATTAGTGCTTTTATGTTTTTATTTTTTTATTATTTAATTATTGTAAATATAATTTTGGCGGTATTTAATTTAATTCCGGTGCCTCCGCTTGATGGAGCCAATGCCATTAAATATCTTTCTCTGCAGTTTAAAATATATTCTATTGCCAGATTTTATAATAAAATAGAGCCTTACGGGATGATTATATTACTAATTATTTTATTTACCCCTATTGCAAATTATGTTTTTTATCCTGCAGAAGTTATTATAAGCTGGCTTTTGCATTAAATTAAAAGTTAAAAATTAAAAGTGAAAAATTTCACTTTACATTTTACACTTTTCACTTCTTAAACCAGCTTTTCACTTTTTCAATCGCTTCTTCTAAAATATTTTTATGTTCTTTTACTTCATTTCCGAAACTTTTATGAAGTTTTTCAAGGAGTTCTTTTTGCTCGTCAGTCAGTTTTTTTGGATAGACAATATTTATAACTGCTATCAAATCGCCTTTATATCCGCTGTTTGGATCGGCAATTCCTTCATTTTTAAAAATAATTTTTGTTCTGTCTTTTGTGCCGGGTTTTATTTCTATCTCTTTTTCACCTTCAAGAGTAGGGATTTTAACGTTGTCTCCTAATATTGCGCTTGTAAAAAATACAGGTATTTCAACTATTAGATTATTACCTTTTCTTTTGAATATTTTTGATTCTTTTACTTTAAATATCAAATATAAATCGCCTCTGTATCCGCCTTTTGTTTCGTTTCCCCTGCCGGCTATTCTCATTCTCATACCGGTGTCAACCCCGGCAGGAATATCTATTTTAACTTTTTCTTCTTTTACAATGTAGCCTCTGCCTTTACATTCAGAACATTTCTTCTTAACAATAAAACCTTTTCCCCGGCACTGCGGGCATGTCTGGGCTATTCTCATAAATCCGTTGCCCATTACCACCTGTCCCCTTCCATGACACATTGGACATGTTTCTTTTTCTTCGGCACCGCTTCCTTTACATTTAGGGCATATGGAAAAATATGTTGTTTTTATTTCTTTACTGACACCGTACACCGCTTCTTCAAAATCAAGTGTAACTTCTATTGCCTTATCAATCTCATAAGGAAGAGGCTCTTCATGCTGCTGGCTTCCAAAGCCTCCTCCAAAAATATCGTTAAACATATCGAAAATATCATTAAAATTAAAATCGGTTTTATACCCTCTGCCCTCTAAGCCTTCTTTTCCGTATCTGTCATAAACAGCTCTTTTTTCATCATCACTTAAAATCTGATAAGCCTCATTGATTTGTTTAAATTTTTCTTCAGCCTCTTTATCTCCCGGATTTTTGTCGGGATGATATTTCATTGCGAGTTTTCTGTATGCTTTTTTTATCTCTATTGCTGTTGCGGTTCTGCTCACACCCAATATTTCATAATAATCCAATACGCTCCTCCTCTTTTTTTAATGAAATTATATCTTTATTTATGTTAAAATTCATTTAAAAAAGGCAAGTAATGTATGAGATTAATAAAAATGAACTCGACGAGCTTTTAAAAAGGCATAAATTAACAAAAGTTGATTATGAACATATTATAGAAATTTTAGGCAGAACTCCGAATTTGGTGGAACTTGGTGTTTTCAGTGCGATGTGGAGTGAACACTGTTCATATAAATCTAGCAAATGCTATTTAAAAGGATTTCCCACAGAAGCTCCGTGGGTGATTCAGGGTCCGGGTGAAAATGCGGGTGTTATTGATATCGGGGGAAACATGGCAGCTGTATTTAAAATGGAAAGTCATAACCATCCGAGTTTTATCGAGCCTTATCAGGGTGCCGCTACAGGGGTTGGAGGAATACTGAGAGATATTTTTACCATGGGGGCAAGACCGGTAGCCAATCTTAATGCAATCAGATTTGCCCATATTAAAGGTAACGATGAAACAGCCAAGCTTCATAGACACTTACTCAGCGGAGTGGTTGCCGGCATAGCCGGATACGGTAACTGTATAGGTGTTCCTACAATAGGGGGAGAAACATCATTTGAAGAGTGTTATGCGGGAAATGTTTTGGTAAATGCATTTGCCCTCGGGATTTGTCCTCAGGATGAAATATTTTATGCAAAGGCCGAAGGTATCGGAAATCCTGTAATTTATGTGGGAAGTAAAACCGGAAGGGACGGACTTGGAGGTGCCGTTATGAGCTCTGACAGTTTTAAAGAGGGAGATGAAGACCAAAGACCGACGGTTCAGGTGGGCGACCCTTTTACAGAGAAACTTTTAATGGAAGCATGTCTTGAGCTTTTTAAAACAGATTATATTGTCGGAATTCAGGATATGGGAGCCGCAGGGCTTACAAGCAGCAGCTTTGAAATGGCCGGAAAAAGCGGAAGCGGCCTTAAAATGCATTTGGATAAAGTTCCTATGAGGGAAGAAGGGATGAATCCGTATGAGCTTATGCTAAGCGAATCTCAGGAAAGAATGCTTATTTGTGCTAAAAAAGGGTATGAAGACAAAATAATCGAGATATTTAAAAAATATGATTTGGATGCCGAAGTTATAGGGGAAGTGACAAATACCGGAAAAGTGGAACTGTTCTGGCATGGAGAAAAAGTAGCCGACATTCCTGTTGCCCCGATTACCGAAGAAGCACCGGAGCTGTGCCGCCCTGTAAAAGAGCCTGAATATATAAAAACAATAAAAGATGTTGAAATACCTGAAATTAATCCACAAATTGCTTTTGAAAAATTAATCGTTGAAAGTGAAATTGTGGATAAAGCATGGATTTATGAGCAGTATGATTCAATGGTACAGACAAATACAGTGGATACTAAAAGAGTGGACGGGAGCATAATCAGGGTAAAAGAAAACGGTAAATTTATAGGAATGAGTGCGGACTGTAATGCCAGATTTTGTTATATAAATCCTCGTCTCGGAGCTTCCGCCGCTGTTATGGAATCTGGAAGAAATATAGCGGTTAAAAAAATAACTCCTCTTGCAATAACTGACTGTCTGAATTACGGAAATCCGGAAAATCCTGAAATTATGTGGCAGTTTAAAGAGGGGTGTGAGGGTATAAAAGAAGCGTGTAAGGCTTTAAATACACCGGTAGTCAGCGGAAATGTTTCACTTTATAATGAAAATGAGGGTGAAGGAATATTCCCTACACCTGAAATTGCAATGGTAGGAGTAGGGGACAGCTTTAGAACCGGTGAAATTAAAAACGAAGGTAATATAATCTATTTATTGGGAGAAACCAAAAGCGAATTTGGAGGAAGCCTGTATCTGAAAGTTTTTGGAGGTATTGTGGCTGGAGTTCATCCCGAAGTAGATTTTGTAAAAGAGCTTAAACTCTGGCGCGTACTTCAAAGCGATTTGATTGAAAGTGCAAAAGATATCTCAACTGGCGGACTTGCAATTGCCGCATATAAATGGGCATGTGTCAGCAATAAAGGGCTTGGAATTAATGTAAATATAAAACAGCCTATTGATATATTTTCTGAGAGCTTAAGCAGGGCTTTTGTAGAAATCGCCCCTGAAAACTGTGAAAGTTTTGAAAATTTATGCAATACCCTTGGGTTAAAATATGAAAAAGCCGGAATTGTTGGCGGAGATGAAATAAAAATAAATGAAATTAAAATACCTTTACAAAAAGCGAAAGATATTTATTTTAATACTTTTCCTAAAATTATGAGAAACGAATTTGATATAGCAGATGATTTGGTTTAAAGGCTTGTTTTGAAATACAGATACATAGGAAAAAGTGGACTTAGAGTCAGTGTTCTAAGTTTAGGAACAATGACATTTGGAAGTATGAGCGATAAAAAAGAGGCTTTTAGAATTTTAGATAAGACATATGAGAGTGGTATAAACTTTATAGACACTGCCGAGCTTTACCCAGTACCTCCTGAAGAAAAATATGCGGGAGAGACTGAAAAAATAATAGGAGAGTGGTTAAAAACAAAGCCAAGGGATAGCATAATCCTTGCAAGCAAAGTAGCGGGTGCCGCAAGCGGATGGTTTGTGCCTCCTATTAGACATGGGCTTACAGCAATGGACAGGTTTCATATAAAAAGGGCGGTTGAAGGAAGTTTAAAAAGACTTAATACTGATTATATAGACCTTTATCAGCAACACTGGCCTGATACAGTTGTGCCTATTGAAGAGACAATGAGGGCTTTTGATGAATTGGTTAAAGAGGGGAAAATAAGATATATTGGAACTTCCAATGACAGTGCATATGGGCTAACAAAAGCAAATACTATTGCAAAATATGAAGGGCTTGCAAGGTTTGAGAGTATTCAAAATAATTTCAGCGTGCTAAATCCAAGATTTTTTGATGAGCTTGAATATGTTTGCAAAAAAGAGCATATTTCACTTCTTCCATATTCTCCTATAGCTGGGGGAATTTTAAGCGGAAAATACAATACTTCAAATCCTCCAAAAGATGCAAGGTTTATGCTGTATCTTAATTATCCAAACAGCCGTGTCAGAAACCATGCAAAAAGATTTTATAATGAAAAAACACTTAAAGCAACAGATAAATTTTTAGAGGTCGCAAAAAAATATAATATTCATCCTGTAACTTTAGCAGTAGCATATTCAAAACATTTCGATTTTGTAGCTTCTACAATTATTGGAGCAAGAAAGCTTGAACAACTTGAGCCTTCTTTAAAAGCCGCTGAAATTAAACTAAATAGAGAAATTCTAAAAGATATTAAAAAAATTCAAGAAGAAATTCCATATCCTATGGGATGAAAACTCAAAGATTAAAAAATTTTTTAATTTCAGGAAGAAGCTTTTCTTCTATCTCTTTATATGTTTTTTGAAATTTTTCATAATCTTTTCCATCAGGGTCTTCAAAACCTACATGTATTTTAGGCACTGGTTTTGGAAAAACAGGGCAGGTCTCTTTTGCGTTATCACATACTGTTACTACTAAATCAAAGTCATCATTTATCACTTCATCTAAATTTTTTGAATGATATTTATCATCCCATATTCCATGTTCTTCTAAAACTCTTTTTGCATTTGAATTAACCTTGCCAGCAGGCTTTACTCCCGCACTTTCAGCTTCAATACCTTCAAGTTTAGCATTTACAAGCGCTTCACCAATTATACTTCTGCAGCTGTTTCCTGTACACATAATTAAAACTTTTTTCATTTTTTTCTCCTTAAATTAAAGTTAAAAGAACTATAAATAATACAGGTGGTGTAATTATAAGTCCAAACTTTGTATATTCTTTAAATGTAATTTTAATTCCTTTTTTATCTAATACATGCAGCCAAAGAAGTGTGGCTAAAGAGCCAAAAGGTGTCATTTTTGGTCCAAGATTTGAACCGATTATATTTGCATAAATCATAGCTTCATTTCCTATATGCTTTAATGAAATATCCATAATCATAACTGTAGGTAAATTATTCATAATTGCACTTAAAATAGCAGATATAAATCCTGTTGCAATAATTGCCAAATTATTATTTATTTCAAGCAGATGTTTTAAAATTATACTCAAATAATCTGTCAGACCTGCATTTTTTAGTCCATATACCACAATATAAAGCCCAATACTAAACCATACTATCTGCCAGGGAGCTGTTAAAATAATTTCTTTTGCATTAACTATTTTATTATGTGAAATTAAAAGAAAAATTAAAGCCCCTCCTAGCGCAAATATTGAAATCGGGATATGATAAAAATCTCCAATAAAATATCCGGTTAAAAGTAATGCTAAAAAGAAAAAAGAAAAAATAAATAGTTTTTCATCTTTAATTACACTTTTTGCAGGTGGCAGTAAATTTATATCAATTTTATTTGGAATTTTTTTTCTTAAAAACAGCCATAAAATAAAAGTTGAAGCTATTGTATTTACAATGAAAGGAAAAAACATATTTTTAAAATATTCAAAAAATCCTATATGGAAAAAATCTGCCGTTATTATATTTGTTAGGTTTGAAAATACAAAAGGAAGAGACGCAGAATCACTTATAAATCCACCTGCGAGTAAAAATGCAGTTATTGTTTTTAAGTTTAGTTTTAACATTTTTAATTTTGATAGTAATATAGGGGTTAAAATAAGAGCTGCCCCGTCATTTGCAAAAAATGCTGAAACTACACTTCCAAGAAGCATAGAATTTATAAACATTAAGTTTCCATTGCCGCGTGAAAGTTTTGCAATTTTTATTGCCATATATTCAAAAAATCCTAATTTATCTAAAACCATAGAAAGAATTATAATCCCAATAAATGCAAGTGTCGCATCCCAGACTATTTTAATTACTTCAATAACATCGTTAAAATTTACAACTCCTAAAATAAGAGCTATAAATGCTCCGATTATTGCAGTAGTTCCAATTTGCAGGCCTTTTGGCTGCCATATAATAAAAATTAGGGTAATCAAAAAAATTGAAAGTGCTATAATCATTCAAATTTTTTATAAATATTAGGGATTTGTTTTGTAATTTTTCTATGAGTAATTTTTCTTAATGTATATTCTATAATAAAAGCCAATATGAAACTTCCTGTTAAATACCAAATAATACTTATATCTTTTTGTGCATTATAATAAAGAGTTAAAATTACCACTAAAAACATAAAAAAAAATGCGAGAAAAACAAGATATTTGTTCGCATCTGTTCTATGATACACTCTTAAGTGCCCTAAATGGACAATGCCTTGAATTATTAAAACACTTAATGCTGCTACAGTTGTAATTTCTGTTAAATTTAAAAATAAAATTATAGGAATAATCAAAGCTACACTTATTAAAAGACCCTCAGTGGAATGAAAAATATTATATTCATATTCTTTTGGAAGTTCCCCGTTTTTTGCTAAGGTATAACTTATTTGTGTAGTTGCATAAAGTGTTGCATTTATTGCACTTGCAGTTGAAATAAGAGCAGTTATTGCCATAATTTTAAATCCAAGTTCTCCTAATACAGGTTTTGCTGCAAGAGCTAACGCATAATCTTTTGCTTTTATAACTTCTTTTAAAGGTAAATTTCCTAAAACGGTAATACTAATTGTCACATATAAAATCATTACAATTAAAATTGATAAAAGCATTGCTCTTAGCATATTTTTTTTAGAATTTTTCATATCTTCAATAGTATTTGTAATAACGCTAAAACCTTGATAAGCAAAGAAAGTAAGCCCTACAGCAAAAAACATATTAATAATTGGAGGAGTGTTTTTAATAGAAAGATATTCGGTGTTTATAGTAAAAAAAGCTAAAATGGTAAAAATAACTAAAACTGAGAGTTTAATAATTACTATTATATTTTCACTTTTAGCAACAAGATTTGCACCTATTAGATTTACTATTGTAAAAAATGCAAGAATTCCAAGACCAAAAGAATTGATGGTAAAAGTTGAAGAATGTCCAAAAAGCCTTGCTCCATATTCTCCAAAACTCTTAGTAACTGCTGCAATAGTGATAAGCTCGGCAAAATAAAACATTACACTCATTCCACCTGAGAAGATATTTACATTAAATTCTTGGACTAAATATTCAACTATTCCTCCTCGAGATGGATATCTAAGAGCTAATTTTGCAAGGGAATAACCGCTAAGAAAAGCAATAATCCCTCCAATTACAAATGAAACCCATACAATATTTCCTGCAATACTTCCGGCTTCTCCAATTACAATAAATATCCCGGCTCCAACCATAGAGCCAATACCTAAAAATATAGTGCTCCACAGCCCAAAAGCTTTATTTTTCATAGATAAATTTTTTCCCTTTCTTCTACGATATGGGCTTTTTTATTCATTTCATTTAAAATTACAGAGCGGAAAATTACCTGTTTGTCATATTCCCCGTGAATCAAAAATATTTTTTCAAGTGTTTTAAATTCCCTCAACCATTCAATTAATTCTCTCTGGTCTGCATGGGCTGAAAAACCGTTAATCGTATAAAGTTTGCTTCTGACAATAATATCCTCATGATAAATTCTGATATTTTTTGCCCCGTTTATCATATCTCTCCCGAGTGTTCCGACTGCCTGGTAACCTACAAAAATAACAGCGTTTCTCGGATTCCAGATTCTGTGTTTGAAATGATGAAGTATTCTTCCTCCGTTGCACATACCGCTTCCGGCCAAAATTACACAGCCTCTTTCAATATCATTAATTTTTTTTGACTCTTCCACATCTTTTACAAAACGCAGCTGTTTAAATTCAAATGGATGGTTTTTATATTTTTGGCAGCTTTTTTTAAGTAATTTATGCCATTTTTTATAAACAGAGGTTACTTTATCCGCCATTGGAGAATCAAGAAACACTTTTGCATCTTTTGGAAGAGATTTTTCATCGCTCATTTCTTTAAGCAGGCATAAAATCTGCTGGGCCCTTTCTATTGCAAATGTCGGAATTAATACATTTCCGCCGTTCATAAGTGTTTGAATAACCGCTTTTTTGAATTCCGTTTTGCTCTCTTCAAAACTCTTATGAAGTCTGTCTCCGTAAGTTGATTCAATAAACAGGGCGTCTGCATATGTCGGTTTTTCAAGAGGAGGTAAAATATTGTTGTTTTTGTTTCCCAAATCCCCGCTGAAAACTACTCTTTTTTTAAGTCCGAATTCTTCAAAAGTAAATTCAATAAAACTACTTCCCAGTATATGTCCGGCATCTTTATATTTTACTTTTAAATTTTTATATTTAAAACTTTTATTATATTCTATTTTTCTTTTTTTCATTTTTTTAAAAATAGATTTTACTTCATCAACGGTGTAAAGAGGTTTTCTGATTAATTTTTCTTTACCTTTTCTCTGGGCTTTTTTAAATTTTGTTTCGTAATCCTCTTCCTGAAGTTTTGCAGCATCAAGTAAAACAATTTTTGCTATGTCAAATGTAGCCGGGTGTGCAAAAACCTCTCCTTTAAATCCGTATTTGTAAAGAAGGGGAATTCTTCCTACATGGTCTAAGTGGGCATGTGTTAAAAATAAAGCGTCAATTTCTTTAGGATTAAATCCTAAAGGTTCGAAATTTTTATATTCATCATGTCCCTGAAACATACCTGCATCTATCAAAACCCTGCTTTTTACAGTATCTAAGATATGCATAGAACCTGTTACTATTTTTGCTGCACCATGAGATTCTTCGTAAGCTTGTTTTTTTAGTATCATTTTTGCTCCATTTCAGCGATATCTTTTATAATTTTCAATACGCTATCCGGGTTTAAACTCATACTTTCAATTCCGATATTGACTAAAAATTCTGCAAAATCAGGGTAATCGCTTGGTGCCTGACCGCAAAGGCCGTTATATTTGTTGTGTCTTTTTGCTCCGTCAACCGCCATTTTGACCATCTTTTTTGCACCCTCGTCCCTTTCATCATAATCGAAAGCAACTATTTGAGAATCTCTGTCAACCCCTAAAGTTAACTGTGTTAAATCGTTTGTTCCAATACTTATTCCGTCGTAAATTTCAAGGAATTTATCTATCTGGATTACATTGTTTGGTATTTCACACATCATATAAATAGGCACATTACCCAAACCGTTTTGAATCATTGCCTCTTTTACCCTTTTTGCCTCATCGATTCTTCTGCAAAACGGTATCATTAAAACAATGTTTTCAAATCCCATCTCACAGATTGCCCTTTTCATAGCAAGACATTCAAGCTCAAACCCTTCTTTATAATTCGGATGCGTATATCTGGCGGCCCCGCGGAATCCGAGCATTGGATTGTCTTCTACAGGTTCAAAATGCCTTCCCCCTAACAGATTAGCATATTCATTTGATTTAAAATCGCTCATTCTGACAATACATTTTTTAGGATAAACGCTTGCTGCAAGAGTCGCCACACCCTCACTTAATGTTTTTATAAAGAAGTCCTGGGCATCTCCGTCAAAAGGAAAGGCAAGTTCATCAATTAAAGCTCTTTCGGTTTCACTGAGTAATTCCGTATGTTTGATCGCCATAGGGTGTGCTTTTATGTAATTTGTAATAATAAATTCCATTCTGGCTAGTCCTATTCCGTCAACAGGAAGTTTGGCAAGTGAAAATGCCAGTTCCGGATTTCCTAAATTCATCATAATTTTTGTTTTTGGACGAGGAAGCTTTGAAATATCAACTTTTTCCACTTGAAATTTAAGTATTCCATCATATACTTTTCCAACTTCCCCTTCAGAGCAGCTGACTGTTACCGGTTGGTTGTCTTTTAATATTTTAGTCGCATTTTTTGCCCCTACGATTGCAGGTTTTCCAAGCTCACGACTCACAATTGCAGCGTGGCAAGTTCTCCCTCCTGTTTCTGTGATAATTGCACTTGCTATTTTCATAACAGGTTCCCAGTCTGGGCTTGTTGTAGGTGCTACTAAAACATCCCCTTTTTCAAATTTATCGGCCTCTGCCATTGAATGCATAATACATACTTTCCCAGCTCCTATTTTTTCTCCCACGGCATTTCCTGTCAGAAGCACTTTACCTTTTTCAAGCAGTTTGTATATTTCAAATTCTGTCGCCTTTTCCTGGGAATGAACTGTTTCAGGTCTTGCCTGAACCATATAAAGTTTTTCATCTATCCCGTCTTTTGCCCATTCCATATCCATAGGTGTGTAATGATTGTTTACTTCGGAATAATGTTCTTCTATTTTTATAGCCCAGTCTGCAAGTTTAAGTACTTCTTCATCAGAAATAGCAAATCTTCTTCTTTTTTCTATAGGTGTTTTAAGGTTTTTTGTAAACTGTTCTGCCAGATTTGCAGTTTCAAGTGTTTTGCTAAACACCATCATTTTTTCTTTTTCACCTAATTTTCTTTTTAAAACCGCCTTTTTCCCTTTTTTAAAAGTCGGTTTATGCACAAAAAAGCTGTCCGGATTTATAGTTCCCTGGACCACATTTTCCCCAAGCCCCCAGGCAGCATTAATAAATACAACATCTCTAAATCCTGTTTCTGTATCAATACTGAACATTACTCCGCTGCTTCCCAAGTCACTTCTTACCATTTTCATAATAACGACTGAAAGATATACTTTAAGTGGGTCGAAATCGTGGGTATATTTATAACTTATACTTCTGTCTGTAAAATTAGAAGCGATACACATTTTATATGCCCAAAGCAGATTATCTTCGCCTTTTATATTAAGATATGTTTCATTTTGCCCGGCAAATGAAGCAGTTGGTGAATCTTCCGCAGTGGCGGAGCTTCTTACGGCTAAGCTTACATCTTCTCCGTATTGCTCTTGAAGTTTGTGGTAATTTTCTAAAATCTCTTTTTTCAAATCTTCAGGAATTTTGGCTTTCATTATCAGATTTCTTGCAGTTTTACCCACTTTTTTAAGTTCATCAATATTGTCAGGATTGAAATTTTTAAATAGCTGGGCTAAAGGCTCGTTTAAATTATTTTTTTCTAAATAATGTCTATAAGCGCTTGCAGTTACAGCAAATCCGTTTGGGACATTTACACCAAGAGGTGTCAGATGGTTATACATTTCACCTAAACTTGCGTTTTTACCTCCCACTTCATCCACATCTTTAATTCCAATTTCACTGAACCATTTTATAAATTCACTCATTTTCTTCTCCTTAAAATTTTTATTGCATCTTCTACTGATTTGTTTTCGCATGTTATTGCATAAATTGCATTTGCCATTTTTATAGCTTCATCTATTGGTCTTTGATGTATATTTCTTCCTGTCCCGTTTCCCCTGGAACCGCCTATATGAATTTGGGCATATAATTCTTTTAAAAATTCTGTTTCGTCTATTTTTTTACCGCCTTCGCATAATACTCCGGTATTTCCTGCAGCAGAAGTTGCTTCTTTTAAAAGTTCAGGTTTGAATTTTCCATTTTTGTAAGGCACTTTGACTTTTGCAAAATCAGCCCCGAGACATGCGGCTACACCTGCAGCCCCTGCTATTATATGAGGGTCGTGCTCGTCTTTTACAAATTTTCCTTTTGGATACATCCATAAAACAGCAATCATTGCGTTTTTGTGGGCATCATGTACTATTTTAGCCGCTTCGCTTAACATTTCCCTTTCATATTCGCTTCCCAGATAAACGGTATATCCAACACCTTTTATATTAACTCCCATATCGTTTTTAAGTTCAATCACATTTTTCATATCAATCATCTGTTTTGAATACGGGTCTTTTGCAGAATAGGGGATTATATTTGTTTTTGAATTTAGTTTTACTAAATAAGGCACATCAGGATAAAGATTTGCATATCTTGTAATCAGTCCGAACTGAGTGGCAAAAACTCCTATTTTTGCGTTTGCTGCTATTTTAAATAAATGTTCTGGATTATTGTCGTCCTGCGATATTCCTTCGCCGTAAAAATCATTATTCAAATGTTCAATTTTCTGGTCTCCTGCAAAAAGCATAAGTCTTCCGGTATTGTTTGTAATTTCTAAAAAATTTTTTAGAAATTCCTCTTTTTTACCTATCGGCACATCTGCCGGGATATATTTTTTCATCTCCCGCTCCTTAAAAGTTTTATTTATTGTAACGCTTTTTTTCTTAAGTATTGCTTAAATTAAATTATAATACCGTAAATTATAGTAATAATTCCTAAAATAATTAAAAAAATGCTTGCTAAAAAAGTGATTTTTTTGCTAAAAATATATGAATACAAAGCTTTTAAAATATTATTGCTTCCTGCCGCTATTATAACTGCGCTTGCAATTTCATTTATATTAATGGAGATTTTGCCTGTGATTAACGATAAAATAAACGGGTCTATATCCGTAAATCCCACAATAAATGAAAGAATTTTTAGCCCCAAATTACCATAATGGATTGTTACAAACTTTGTAATTAAAATCATAAAAACAAAAAGAATTGCAAACACAAAAGCTGTACCAAGTTCTAAAGGGTTTCTATCATCAATAGGAGCTTCAATATTTAGATTTGATTTATAAAGAAAAAAAGAAATAATAATTCCAGTTAAAGAAAAAATTAAAAAAGGTATTAAAAGTTTATAAAAAATATTTTGATTAAAGATAAAAGCAATTACTAAAAGTCTTAAATACATCATAGAAGTTGCTAAAATAATGGATGAATTTATAATACTCAGCACATTGTCTTTTGCATTAATACTAAAAGCTTTTTTAGAAAGAACCACCGTTGTGGCGGTGGAAGAATAAAGACCTCCGAAAATACCTGTAATTAAAAAGGATTTGTTTTTAAAAAGAAATTTCTGTGCGATATAACTGAAATATGAAATTGCAGAAATTATTACAACTACAAGCCATATTTTAAAAGCTGAAATACCAATAAACGGTAAAGGATTTTTTGGTAAAACAGGTAAAATAACCGCACTTAAAAGAATGAATTTTCCAAAAGTTTCTATTTCATTTTGATTTATTTGCGAAAAAATATTTTTGGTGTGTGATTTATAATTTAAAATAAATACAATTGAAACAAAAATTATAGCTATAGACCATATATTTTTGGTAGTAAATAAAAGTCCTGAAAAAGAGTAAACAAGTGAAATTACCAAAAAAGAAAGAATTGAAGTTCTTAAATTTTGGTTTTTAAAATAATAATGAATCGCATAAAGGAGAGTTAAAGAAAAATATCCTAAAATATAAAGATTTATATTAATTTTATAAAAAGCAAAGCCTAAAATTCCTATAAAAGTGGAAGTTCTGGCAGAGCCGAAATGGGGCTTTTGAACCTGTTTTGATAATTTATATGTTTTAAGCTCAAGTCCTGTAAGAAAAGAAAAAGACAGAATTATTAAAAAATATAATAAATCTATTGGAATCATAAAATTTCTTCACCTTTCATTTTTCTGTAATATTTAATTACAGCCATTTTAACTGCATCGTTAAAAATAAACCAAACTATTGCATAAATCCATACAAAAAGCCCCCATGCCCATCCGATAGGTGTCATAAGTCCAAATCCATAAATTGAAATAATTGTTCCAATTATTCTTGTTGAAATTGTTGCACCAAAAAGTATTGCGCTAGGATACGGTTTTTTATAAAACCAGTCGTCAATACGCGTATTGTAAATTGTTCCGTGTCCAGCAATTACAAGTTTTGCAAAAAATGCAGCCTGAACAAATCCGAGATAACTTTTAGGATCGTGTATATTTACCCACTCAGGCACCATAGGCATAAAAAATGGAGTGTCTGGATGATATTGTAAATAAGCCATTAAAAGATAAAAAAATAAAAAGCTGCTAAGCACTCCTGCAATTCCAAGCCAGCTGGAAAGAATCAGTATCTCATGCATATCCCAACGTACCGGTTTTTCACGAACTTTTGTATTATCATATGCAATTGCCAAAATTGGAATATCATTCAAAAGGGCTAAAATAATAAGCATTAAAGCTGTAACAGGATAAATATTAAATAGAACAATAGCCAGTGTCATAAAGAATATTACCCTTAGTGTTTCGGCAATTCTAAAAACAGTATAACTTTTCATTCTTTCAAATGTAATTCTGGCTTCCTTAATTGCGTCTACAATAACTTTAAGTCCAGGAGCCATAAGAATAATATCAGCAGCCGCTCTTGCCGCATCTGTTGCACCGCTTACCGCAATTCCAGTATCTGCTTTGCGAAGAGCCGGTGCGTCATTTACACCGTCTCCCGTCATACCTACGATATGGTCTGCTTTTTGAAGCTCATCCACTATAAAATATTTATCTTCAGGAAATACTTCTGCAAAACCGTTTGCTTCTTCAATAATTTTTATAATTTCACTTTCATGTCTTTTAACAGAGCCTTTAACAAGCTTTCTTGATTTTTCTATCTCTTCTTTTACAAGTTTTACTATTTCTTTTACTTTTTCATTAACTTCCTCATCACTTAGATTCATAGCTTTCAAGAGTGCTTTTGAAATTACTTCGGAAAGTATTATATATTCGTCGTTTTTTTCGTTTTTAAGGTCTCTTATAGAATATATATTTTCTCCAATTCCCAAAATTCTTGCTATATATTTTGCTACGGCAACATTATCACCCGTTACCATTTTAACTTCAACGCCTTTTGCTTTTGCTTCTTCAATTGCCTCTTTACTGTCAACTCTAGGCGGGTCAAACAGAGGAATTAGACCTACAAAATTAAAGCTGTTTTCCTCTTTTGTTTTATAGGCCACACCAAGCGTTCTAAATCCATCTTCAGCGAATCCTTCAACTTTAGCGTAAGCTTTTTTCTTCTCATCGTCGGTTAAATTGCACATTTCAATAATAACCTGAGGGGCACCTTTTGTAACTATCATTTCTTTATAATCAAATATTAAATAGCTTTCTGTTCTTTTTCTTACAGGGTCAAATGGAATAAATTTTTCTAATGTAAATTCTGGAATTTTTAAATTGTTTTTGTCTGCCCATTCAAAAATAGGTTTTTCAATCGGGTCGTTGTTTTCTTTTTTACTTGCCAATACTGCGTAAGTAATCACTTCTTCTTGCGTATGCCCGTCTTCTGTGTAAATATTTCCTACGCTCATTTTGTTTTGTGTAAGTGTTCCCGTCTTATCAGAACACAATACATCCATTCCCGCCATTTCTTCAATAGCCGCAAGTCTTGAAACAATTGCCTGTTTTCTGGCAAGGTTCAAAGCCCCCACTGCCATTACAACCGTTAAAACTGTAGGAAGGGCTACCGGAATTGCCGCAACTGTCAAAACCAGTGAAAATTCAAGCAAATCAAAAATAGGGTCACCCCTTTTAATGCCGGCAAAGATAATAATACCTACTAAAAATACAGTAATAATTATCAAAAAGTTTCCAACTTTTATTACCATCTTTTGAAAATGGCTTCTTTGTTTTTCCTGGGCTTTTTCCACCAGTTTTACTGTTTTCCCAAAATATGTGTTAAGAGCGGTTCCAACTACAATTGCTATCATTTCACCCTGTTTTATAATAGAATTGGAATAAGCCACATCTGCCGGTTTTTTATTTACGGGCAGACTCTCACCTGTTAGGGCAGATTGGTCAACCGAAATATAATCACCTCCGCCTGTTAATTTTACATCGGCCGGGATAATGTCACCTATTTTTATTTTTATAATATCTCCGGGGACCAGTTCTTTGGCTAAAATTTCCTGCCAATTGCCATCTCTGAGAACCAGTGCTTTTCTTGCTAATTTTTTCTTTAATACTTCTATTGCGTTTAAGGCTTTGTGCTCCTGATAAAAATCAAGCCCCGCATTTACAAAAAGCATTATCATAATAATAGTAAAATCTTCCCATCTGTGAACAAGCGCACTAAGAATAGCCGCAATTTCAATCATCCAAGGAATTGGTCCCCAGAATCTCCTGAAAATTCTGTGCCACAGTGGCTCTTTATATTCGGGGATTTCATTATATCCATATTGCTTTAGTCTTTTTTTAGCTTCTTCTTCGCTAAGTCCTTTTTGCAAATCCGTTTCAAATTTTTTTGCTACTTCATCAACACTTAAATTTTTAACTTCATTAACTGGTATGGCCATTATTTAACCCTCCTTAAAACTCTGTCAATTGATTCTGAGAAAGTTGGATGAGGAAATACTGCTTTAAGCAGTGTGTCTTTATCCATCTCTCCTGCAAGGGCAGCACTTATTATTCCTATAATCTCTTCTGCATTAGGCGCTAATATTTCAGCCCCGTTTATAAAATTTTCTTCATCGGTATATAAAATTACCAGTCCGTTTTCACTGTTTAATACAGCTCCGCTTATTCCAAGACGATTTAGTGGAAAAACAGTTTTTTTACCTTCCATTTTCCCGGCAGCTGCGTAATTTAAAGGAATTGTATAGATAAATTTTGGAATATTATCAAGGCTTAGTTTTTCTTTTTTGCCCAAAATCCGGTTTGCTACATTCAGCGTCTCGGCCCTTGCTGCGTGGGCTAGCATAAGTTTTGCATTCACATCTCCAATTGCGAAAACATTTGGCAGAGTAGTTTGAAAATATTCATTTGTATCAATTCCTTTTGAAATTTTTAAATTAGGAGTTTTTATCATCCATGTATTTGGAATTCTGCCGGTTGCAACTAAAAGCAAATCAGCTTCTTTTTTGCCGTTATTCGTTTGAATTTCTACTTTTTTATTTGCAACAGCTTTGGTTATAGATGTGTTAGGAACTAAATTTATGCCTATTAACTTCAACTGCTCTTGTAGTTTTTCAACAATTTCAGGAGCTATTTTTTTAGAAATATTTTCATGTCTATAAATTAAATCAACTTTTACACCAAGCGCTGCAAAATATCCTGCAAATTCAAGCCCAATTGGGCCACTTCCGTATATTGCGATATGTTTTGGCAATTGAGTTAAAGAAAACACTTCTTTTGAAGTGATTATTTTTTTGTTATCAACTTCTATTCCATCAGGTACTCTTGGGTGAGAACCAGTCCCAATTATTATATATTTTGCTTTTAAAATTTCTCCATTTACTTCTATACCTTCATCGGTTACATATCCTTTTGCTTCTAAAACTTCTACGCCTGCGGCTTTTAACTGCATTTTAATAGCCTCAGTATTTTTTTTAATCCTATCAAATGTTTTGTTAAGTAATTTTTCTACATTAACTTTTGCCTTTTCAATAAAAACATCTTCACTTGATTCTAAAACTGTTTTAGCCCTATGAAGCATATTTTTTGAAGGAATACATCCTGCATGCAGACAATTTCCTCCTAAAAAATTTAAATCTTTTTCTATTAACGTGACTTTAAGCCCTGCTTTTGCCAAAACAACGGCGGCTGCATAATTAAGTCCGCCCCCCAAACATATTACATCTCTCATTTTATCCCTTTAATTTCATTTTTAAAATCATTTACAAATTTAGCCGCTTCCACGCCGTTTATAATTCTATGATCAAATGTAAAAGTAACTTTTATTTTTCCGTCAATTAAACTTCCAACAGCCATTATACCGCTATCTTTATCATTTATTAAAGCGCTAAATCTTTTAATATTAAACATTCCAAGATTGCTAAGTCCAAAAGTAGAGTTTGTTAAATCTTCAATAGTAAGTCTTTTTGTCTTAATTTCTTTTAACCATTCATTTATTTCATTTAAAGTTTTTTCTTCTGCTTTTTTAATTACAGCCATATAAAGTCCATCATTTCTACTAACTGCAACAGATATGTTTGAAGCAGGGTAGGTAAGTAAGCTATTGTCTTTTAAAACACTTCTTGTAAGCGGATTTTTTTGCATAGCATTTGCTAAAGCTTTAATTAAAATGGCCGTCAATTTAATGCCTTCTTTTTTTTCAATTTCTATTTCTTCAAATATAAAGAATATAGGTTTTGTAAGTGAATTTTCAACATTTTTGATAACAGCCAACTGATTTGCGTTAAGTTTTATTGTTTTTGCGATATTATTTGTTTTTATATAATTTAATACTTCAGTTTCTCTTATTTTATGGTTTAATTTGAATTCATTTATGTCTAAATTGTATTCATTTATTAATTTAGCTGCTTTTTTTGTAAAATATCTGTTTAGCAAAAATTCGTTAATATCTTTTTCGTGGGCGGGTTTTGGAAGTTTTTCTTCTTTTTGAAGTTTTTCTATATCAATGTTATACTCTTTTGCTTTTTTCTTTGCCACAGGTGATGCATTGCCGGAAATTGATTGTTCTGAAGAAGAAGTCAGTTCGTTAATTAATTTATCAATATCTATTTCTTCACTACTTGGCTTCTTGGAACTTAAAACTTGGCTACTTGGCTTCTTGGAACTTGAAACTTGGCTACTTGGTTCTTGCCCACTCTTCTCAATTATTGCAATAACGCTTTTTACCGGAACTTCATCCCCAACATTAGCTAAAATTTTTTTAACAACACCGTTTTCGTAGTTTTCTATATCCATGGTGGCTTTGTCGGATTCCACTTCAACTAATTTGTCGCCTTTTTTTACAATATCCCCAACACTAACATACCATTTAACAATTTTACCTTTATCCATTGTGTCGGATAAAATAGGCATTGTAACTTTATATTCCATTTTGGGCCTTCCATTTAAGGATTTTTTGAGTTATTTTATCGGGTGTAGGAATTGAAGCGAGTTCAAGTTTTCTGTTATAAGGAATAGGAACTTCTTCTCCAGCAATTCTAAGAAGTGGTGCGTCTAAATTGTAAAAACACTCTTCTATAATCTCGGCGGCTATTTCAGCTCCCATTCCGCCTGTTTTATGGTCTTCTTCTACAATTACACATTTTTTTGTTTTTTTAATAGACTCTGCTATTGTTTCAATATCTAGGGGTCTAAGAGAATTTAAATCAATAATTTCAGCGTCAATTCCTGCTTTTTCAAGCTCTTTTACAGCTTCGATTACATCATATCTCATTTTAAAATAAGTAAGTATTGTTAAATCTTTTCCCTTTTTTACAACTTCTGCTTTAAAAGGATTGAAGTTTTCAATTTCTTTAAACTCCATATCAACCGGATAAAGCAGTTCATGTTCAAGAAAAATTACGGGGTCGTTGCTGAAAATAGCCCATTTTAACGCATGGTATGCATATGTTGCATTGCTTGCACACAAAACATAAAGTCCGGGAACTGAGCTGAGCATTGTTTCATAATTTTCACTGTGCTGGGCGGCAAGCTGACGAGATACACCCCCAGCCATTCTAATAGTAAGCGGCAGGGTGATTTTTCCCCCGCTCATATATCTGAGTTTACTTGCATGATTTATAATTTGGTCAAATGCAAGAAGCGAAAAATTTTCTGTCATTATTTCGGCTATCGGCCTAAGTCCTCCTATGGCCATACCGACCGCATTTCCCACAATACTGAGTTCCGCTATAGGAGTATCGATTACCCTTTTTTTTCCGTATTTGCTGAAAAGTCCTTCGCTTACCCTGTAACTTCCCCCGTATCTTCCTACATCTTCACCGAGAATAACTATACTTTCATCTTCCGCCATTGATTCGTCAATGGCTCTGTTTAATGCCTCACGATACAACATTTTCACACTCCTTGCAATATACATCTTTATATAATTCATCTATTTCAGGTTCCGGGGAATTAGCTGCAAATTCGACGGCCTCTTCAATTTCTTTTTCTACTTTTTTATCCGTTTGATTAAAATATTCTTTTTCAACAATTCCTTCTTTTATGGCTCTGTTTTTTAGATTTTCAATAGGGTCTCTTCTTTTAAAAATATCTATTTCTTCTTCACTTCTGTATTTTCCGGCATCGCTCATAGAATGCCCTTCGTATCTGTATGTTTGGGCTTCTATAAAATAAGGTCCGAGGCCGTTTTCTATATATTCTTTTGCCTTTAAAACCTCATTATAAACCTCGCATACATCCATTCCGTCAATTCTAACGGCCGGCATATAATTTTTTGCCTTTTTGTAAAGCTCTTCAAAAGGGCTGACCCATCCGATTCTTGTGCCTATTGCGTAGAAATTATTTTCTATAAAAAATATAATCGGAAGTTTCCATGCGGCGGCTAAATTGATACTTTCAAAAAAAGCGCCTCCGTTTGTGGCTCCGTCTCCGCCTATTGCAAAAACCCCTGCATTTTCACCCTGAATTTTCCTGGCATATGCGCAGCCTACAGCCATAGGAAACTGGCCTCCTACAATTGCATCTCCTCCGTAAAAACTGAGTTTTGGCTCGAAAAGGTGCATACTTCCGCCTTTTCCTTTTGAAATTCCTGTTTTTTTACCGAAAAGTTCGGCCATTATGAGTTTAGGCTCCATCCCCCTTGCAACTGCAAGCACATGCTCACGATAATGGGTAAAAACATCACCTTTGTCAAATGCCTGCATAGTTCCGACACTCACAGCCTCCTGACCTATATCAAGATGTAAAAACCCAGCAATATTCCCTTTCATATACTCCTGTTTTGCAGCTTCTTCAAAACGGCGTCCCAGTTTCATCAGATAATAAAATGTTTTTATTTCACTAACTTTCATTTCCAAACTCCTCAATTGCTTCAAGTAGAGGTATCATATACATTAGAGCTGGACCTCCGTGCATTAAAACGGCCTGAAATCCCGCATCTAAAATTTCATCTTTTGTTGCTCCAAGATTTAGAGCGTTTTTTGTATGAAATGCTATGCACCATTGACACTGAGCCGCAACAGCCAAAGATATATTTATAAGTTCTTTGTTTTTAGCGCTAATTGCAGAATCTTTTTCAGCCCTCTGCATAAAATTTAAAAAAGACTGAATCTCTTCGGGTTTGTTTTTTTTAAGCTCTTCTAATAATTTTCCGATTTCCTGTAATTTTTCCTTCATTTTCCCTCCTTAAAAGTTTTATATCTATATTTTAACTCTTCAAACTTAAAATGAACTTAATTATAATATTTTTGCCGCCTCTTCAAGCGAAGTAAAATAGAGTCTGTTTTGATTTTCAAGATAATTTATTGTATCAAGAAAACTTTCTTTTCCAAGCAGTATAGGAATATATTTGTCATTGTTTAAAATTTTTACAATAGATAAAGCATCCGTCATATATTGAGGGGTTATAATTACAAAAATAATATCGCCCAAATTTTTTACTGTTTCAAGGGCTGCTTTGTACCTTTCATCTGTCGCATCTCCTATTACATCGATAGGGTTGTTGTGAGACCAGGTAGGAGGAAGCACTTTATTTAATTTCTCAATTGTTTTTTTATCGAGTTCTTTAATTTTAGCGTATTGACTTACCAAATCGGTAAGAATTGTTCCAGGACCTCCTGCGTTTGTAACGATAATTACTTCTTTTGCCTTATATTCCGGCGAATAAATTAAACTCTCAATAGAGTTTTTAAATACAGCTCCTGCATTTTCACTTAAAATTTTAAACATTTCAAAATCTCCTGCTAAATTTCCTGTATGGGAAAATGCAGCTTTTTTGGCGGCTTTGCTTTTTCCTGCTTTAAAAATTAAAATATCTTTTTTTGAGTTCCTAATAGCTTTTAAAAACTCTTTTCCGTATTGAATACCCTCAGCATAAATTGAAATTGTTTTACAATTTTTTTGATTATTTAATTCATTTATGGCATTTGCAAAATTAAAATCAGCCATATTTCCCATTGAAATAATATGGGAAAATCCTATTTTATTTTGGGCAGCTTTATCCATAATTGCAGTTAAAACCGCACCTGACTGGGAAATAAGCCCTATATCCCCTTTATAAATTGAGCTTTTTGCAAAGGTTAAATTAAGTTCTTTATCAGCGTTGTAAATTCCGAGACAGTTAGGTCCTACAATGTTTAAATCATATTTTATTGCCAGTTCTTTTAATTTTTTTTCAGCTTCAATATTTCCAATTTCTTTAAAGCCGGCAGAAATAATTATAAAATTTTTACAGCCTTTACATGCCATTTTTTCAACTGTGTCTAATACAAACTTGGTAGGAATTGCAATTACAGAAGTATCAATAGGAGGTAGTTCGTCAATTGATTTATAAACTCTTTTGTCAAAAAGGGTGTTTAAATGAGGGTTTACAAAATAGATGTTTGCTTTTGAATTTAGTGCATTTTTGGCTATTGCGTATCCGACTTTCTCCTCTTTGTCGGTTGCCCCAAATATTGCTATATTTTCATTTTTAAAGATTGAGTGTTTTTTAGAATAAAAAGTTTTTTTATTTTTTTTACCTTCTTTTATTCTTACATCAACTGCAATTGCACCTTTTTCATTTACGATTAAAGGATTTATGTCAAATTCTGTTATATTTTCATTGTTAAACATAATCTGAAGTTTTTTAATTACATCTATTACAGCGCCTAAATTATATTTTTTGCCCCTGAACTCAGGAAATATTTTTGAAATTTTTGTTTTTTTAATTGCCTTTGTTATTTCATTTTCATCCGCATTTGTGTCAATATAAGTTATGTCTTTTTCGATTTCTACTAATGTCCCTCCGCTTCCAAAAATTAAAACCTCTCCAAAAATTCCGTCAAATTTCCCGCCGATAATAAGTTCAATTCCTTTAACTTCTTCTTGAATTAAAAACTCACTATTTTCATCAAAAGAGATATCGTGTTTTTTAAGATTATTTAAAATTATTTCTTTTGCTTTTTTTAATTCATCATTATTTTGAATATCTGTAATTACCCCTCCAATATCACTTTTATGAACAGGTAAATCTATTTTTAAAACACAAGGAAATGTATCAAAGCTTAAAATTTCATTTATTTTTACTCTTTTTTCTTTTGGAGTGGGGATGTTATATTTTTGTATTAGATTCATTTTAATTCCTCAAATATTTTTTGCAACTCTTCTTGAATTTCTTTTATAATTGCTTCAAGATGTTCCTCTGATATAAAACTTTCGGCATAAATCTTATAAATATCCTCCGTGCCGCTCGGTCTAAACGCCATCCATGAATTTTTCGTTACAATTTTCATACCTCCGATAGGTTCGTTATTACCAGGTGCTTTTGTATAGATTTTTTCTATTTTTTCTCCGGCGAGTGTTTTTATATTTAAATGTGTAATTGATTTTAAAATTTCTTTTTGTTTCTTTGTAGCAGGGGCGTCAATTCTTTTATAATAGCTTTTGCCAAAATCTGCTTCAAATTCAGAATAAATATCTGCAATGTCTTTTTTGGTTTTTGCCATAATTTCTATTGCAAGGAGATTCATTATTATACCGTCTTTATCACTGCTCCAGGGGCTTGCATCGTATCTTAAAAAGCTGGCCCCAGCACTCTCTTCTCCGGCAAATCCGAGCTGTCCTTCGTATAAACCTTCTGCAAAATATTTAAATCCCACAGGTGTTTCATAAACTTCCACGCCAAGAGAATCTGCAACTCTATCAATCATAGAAGAAGTTACAACTGTTTTTCCTACTTTCAAATGTTTTGGCCAGTTTCTATGTTTAAAAAGATACCACATTGCAACTGTTAAATAATGGTTTGGATTAATAAGTCCTCCTTTAGGAGTTACAATTCCATGTCTGTCTGAATCGGTATCGTTTCCAAAGGCTAAATCATAATTGTCTTTTAGTTTTAAAAGATTTTTCATAGCATAAGGGCTTGAGCAGTCCATTCTTATTTTGCCGTCTTTATCAGAAGGCATAAATGAAAATGTAAAATCAACTTCACCATCTTTTATATCAAAATCGACCCCCCAGATTTCATTAATTTTTTTATATACGGGAATTGCGCTTCCTCCAAGAGGGTCTGCAGCTATTTTTAATTTTGAATTTTTAATTAAGTCCATATCAACTATTTTGTTTAAATTTTTAACATAAGGCGTTATAAAATCGTCTGTTTTTATTTTTTTGAGTGCAATTTCATAATCTATTGTTTTATAATTTTTGTTTTCCAAATAAAAATTTGCTTTTTTTTCTATTGTTTTTGTTATATTTGTTTCGCTTGCGCCTCCGTTTATGGCATTATATTTAAATCCTCCGTCTTCCGGGGGGTTATGCGAAGGCGTTATAACTATTCCGTCCGAGTTTTTATTTTTTTTGTTGTGCTCAATTATTGTGTGTGAAATTACAGGAGTAGGGGTGTAATCGTTATTTATTACAACTTCTATGTCATTTGCGCAAAGTACCCTTATAGCGCTCATTTCAGCCGGAGTAGAAAGTGCGTGGGTGTCTTTCCCTATAAATACCGCTCCTGTAATAGATTTTTCTTTTTTATAATCGGCAATTGCCTGAGCAATTGCAAAAATATGCTCTTCATTGAATGTTTTATTATTTGCACTTCCCCTGTGACCACTTGTACCAAATGAGACTCTTTCATTTTTATCTTTTGGATTTGGTTTTAGATAAAAATAGTTTGAAATAAGTTTAGGTATATTTGTTTTCATTTTTCAACTCCCATTAATGGATATGCTATTTTTAGAAGTTTTTTATCAAGTGAATATGTTGAGCTTTCAATTTCTTCTAAATCTCTTAAAATAAATTTATCATCAAAATAAGTAACAATTTTATTTGGGTTGTTTTTTATATTATCAAGTGCAGTTACTACAAATTCAGAGGCTCTTAGTCTTTCAATTACAGTAGGGCTTCCGCCTCTTTGAATATGTCCTAAAACAGTTAGACGACTTTCAAAACCTATTTCTTTTTCAAACCACTCTTTTATTTTTTCACTTATTTTAAGTCCTTCTGCAATAATCGCTATAAAATAATCTCTTCCGTTTTTTATTTCTTTTAAATATCTTTTTTTAAGATTTTCGAGATTATATTCCTCTTCTGGAATCAAGCACATTTCAGCTCCGTTTGCAACAGCGCTGGTCAGTGCTAAATATCCGCACTCCCTTCCCATTGTTTCTATTACAAAAGCCCTGCTGAATGAACTTGCCGTATCCCTTATATCATCGACGGCGTTTCTTATTATATTTAAAGCAGTATCCACCCCGATGGAGTATTCATTTAAAGGTATGTCGTTGTCAATTGTGGCAGGTATTCCCATAAACGGAACTTTAAATTCGTTATAAAAAACATTCAAAGCCCTGAAACTTCCATCACCCCCCAAAATTACAAGTGCGTCTATATTATGCTTTTTAATATTTTCAAAGGCTTTTTTTCTGTAATTTTTATCATACCATCTAATTGAGCGGGCGGATTTTATAACTGTTCCGCCTCTATATATAATTCCGCTTACATCTTTAAAAGAAGCTTTTTTTATATCTCCATCAATTAAGCCTTCTAAACCTCTGTAAACAAAATATGGTGTAAAGCCTAATTCATAAGAATATTCAACAAATTTTTTAATGGCATTGTTCATACCGCTGGAATCTCCTCCGCTGCATAAAATTGCTATATTCATTTTTTTCTCCTTATAATTTATCTGCATAGTAACTGCTTCTAACTAATTCACCACTTGCAACCGCTTCAAATCCTATTGAGTAAGCCAATTTTTCAAGAATTTTAAATTCTTCATGAGAATAATATTTTTTCACAGGATAATGATGAGGTGAGGGACGAAGATACTGGCCTATTGTAATTTGAGAAACTCCTGCATTTTGTAAATCTATTAATGTTTTTTCAATTTCTTCAAAATCCTCACCAAATCCTACTATTAAAGAAGATTTTGTTATTTTGTATTTTGAATAGAATTTAAGAATTTTTAGAGATAATTCATAAGATGATTTAGGCTTTAGTTTTTTATGGAGTCTTTTTACTGTTTCTATATTATGAGCTAATTTATCTGCACTTGAAGTAGCTAATAAAGATAAAGCCTCTATATCACCTCTGAAATCAGGTGTTAGAGCTTCTATTTTAGTTTCAGGATTAATTTCTTTTATTTTTTCAATTGTCCTGTGCCAGTGAATGCTTCCAAAATCTTCTAAATCATCCCTGTCAACCGATGTTATTACGACATATTTAAGTTTCATTTCTTTTATGGCGTTTGCTACTTTTTCAGGCTCAGCTTCATTGATTTTTTGAGGCTTTCCCTTATTAACACCGCAAAATCTGCAGTTTCTGGTGCATACATTTCCCAAAATCATAAAAGTGGCAGTGCCTCTTGCGAAGCATTCGCTTATATTCGGGCATTTTGAAGAGTAGCAGACGGTATTAACGCCGTATTTATCGATAATGTTTTTTGTAGTTGAAATTACCTCTTTGCTTGGGGCTGTAACTTTAGGCTTCATCGAAAACTTCTTTTATTATTTTTTTTAAATCTTTTTTTACTTCTTCAATTGAAATGTCAATTCCTTCATTTTTAAAGGATGTGGCTTTTATTCCTTTTAAATTGCAGGGATTTATTTTATTGAAATTATCTAAATTTGGATTTATGTGTATGGAAATCCCGTGATTTGAGCGGCATTTTTCATAATGAAACCCGAGGGACGCTATTTTTCTGTTTTGAATGTAATATCCTGGCTTTTTTTTGTCATAAAAAACGGGTTTGTCAAATTTATTGAAAAATTTGTTTAAAACTGTTCTTATTTTTTTAAAAAACAAAGGGGGGTTGTTTACATTAAATATAAAATAAAGCATCAATGTCCCTTCGTCAAAATATGTAATGCTGCCGCCTCTTTTAACGGGGGTGGCAAAAGGGAAAAGTTTTGCTTCTTTTTCTCCAACAGTATATACAGGATAATGTGTTGCAAAAAGCAAAAAATTTTCTTTTAAAGAAGTTAACTTCTCCTGTAATAATAAAAACTTATTATATTTTAGTAATCCTAAATCTTTAAAATTTATTTCTGAGAATTTGTTTTCCAAGTTCCACTCCCGGCTGATTGTATGTATTTATTCCAAGCAGGCTTCCTATGGCGCTTGTTAAAATTTCATAATACATTATTAAATTTCCCGCATTTTTTTCATTTATTTGTGAAATTGTTATTAAATCTATCGGATAATTTTTACTAAGCAGTGCTTCAAGCGTGGAGTCGCATTCTTTGTTTATCAGTTCGTTAAATGTATGGGCATTTACAAAATCTGTTGCTTCTAAATAAGGCAGATTAATATCAGGAATTGTTAATTTGCTTTGAAAATTTTCTATTTTTACAAATGTAAGTGTTTTTTTGCCCATACCTTCCATCAAAAGCTGTAAGAATGAGTGTTGGTCTATACTTCCTATGTGACCTACCGGCATTATCTCTTTGCCGTCTTTTCCCAAAGATTCGCCAAACAGCTGAACAAACCAGTCTTTAAATGAAGAGAGCATATTGGAATAGGCAAACATTACATTTATGGGATATTTTTGATAATTTTGGGCATAAAAGGCGGCTTTTTTGTTTAAATGCCATTCTTTTTTTTGAAAAAATTTTTCCCTGAATTCTTTTGCACCTTCAAGCAGATTTTTTACATTAAGCCCGGCGGCTTTAAGCGGAACAGTTCCCACTGCGCTTAGCACGGAAAATCTTCCGCCTACATTACTCGGGATATGAAATGTTTCCAGATTCCATTTCTTGGCGAATTTGTCAAGAGGAGAATTTTCGTCGGTTATTATTTTTAAATTTTTTGCATTTTTACCTAAATTGAATTTTTTTATTATTTCTTTAAAAATAGAAATTGTTTCTATTGTTTTTCCCGATTTTGAGATAACAAAAAAGAGAGGATTAGTTATTTCTTTTAATTTTTCTTCAATGTCCACAGGGTCCGGATTCTCAAGAAAAATCATTGTTTTCAGTTTTCTTTTAAAAATATTGTAAATAGCTTTCGCCCCAAGGGAGCTTCCGCCTATTCCTATTACAACCACTTCATTATATTCTGCGCCAAAGTCAATATCCAAAAATTTTTGAGAATGCTCAGGCAGACGGTAATATCCTATTTCTCTGCTTTCAAATTCTTTTAAAATATTGTCATACGCTTTTTGCTCCAACTTTTTATTGTCGTAATCAAAAAATAAACTGTAATTCATTGAACGCCCCTTCAATCATATAATTTAAAAATATTATATCACTTATTATAAACTTTGAGTAAATTTTAAGCGAAAATTAAGCAAAACTGAGTTATAATTTCCAAAAGGAAAAAAATGAAAACAAAAAACATATTACTTGAAAATTTTCCTGAGAAACTTATAAATCTTAAAGAAATAGCTCTTAATCTCTGGTGGAGCTGGAATCCAAGGGCAAGGGAATTATTTAGACAAATAGATCCATATTTATGGGAAGAGTTAGATCATAATCCTATTTCCCTTCTTAATAGGCTTGATGATAATGATTTTAAAACTCTTTTAAATAATAAAGAATTTATGAAAGAATATCATCTTGTTTCGGCGCTTTTTAAAGATTATTTAAATACTTCCAAAATTTATACAGATGAAAATACCCTTCCAGTGGCTTATTTTTGTGCGGAATTCGGTTTGCATCATTCTATCCCTATTTACAGCGGAGGCCTCGGTTTTTTGGCCGGCGATATTTTAAAAGAGGCAAGCGATATGAATCTGCCTTTTGTAGGTGTAGGATTTATGTATTCAAACGGTTATTTAAAACAGGTAATAGGAAGTGACGGATGGCAAAACAGTGAAAATCAAAATATCAATAAAGATGAAGCGCCAATTGAAAGGGTTATGGATAAAGACGGGAAACAGCTAATAATCCAGGTCCCTTTTATAGACCCTCCGATTTATACGGCTGTATGGAAAGTAAATGTAGGAAAAGTTGAACTTTATCTTTTGGATACCGATATAGAGCAAAATTCACCGTGGGACAGGGGAATAAGCTCTCATCTTTATACCCCCGATATGAATCAGAGGCTACGTCAGCAAATTGTTTTAGGAATAGGCGGCTATGCAGTTCTTGAAGCACTGGGTATTAAATATTCAATTCTACATCTAAATGAGGGTCATCCAGCATTTGCGCTGTTTGAGAGAATCAGGTATTTTATAAATCAGGGATTTAGTAAAGAAGAAGCTATACAAAAAGTAAAACAGACTTCTGTTTTTACGACTCATACGCCTCTTGCCGCTGCAACAGATATATATTCTTTTGAAAATGTGGGCAGTTATTTTAAAGATTATGTAAAAACACTTAATATGGATTTAAATGAATTTTTTTCTTTTGGAATAAATCCGGATAATCCTCATGGATTTAATATGACGATACTAGCCATGAGTTTAAGCAATAATATTAATGCGGTATCAAAAAAACATAAAAATGTAACAGAAAATATCTGGAAAAATTTTTTAATTAAAAAAAATAAAAAAATAGATTATGTAACAAACGGGATACATATTCCCACATGGATAAACTATGATTTGTATAAACATTATGATGAGATAATAGGAAGCTGGCTTGAAATACAGGATGATATAAACTGTTTTGATATGGTTGATGAAATAGATGATAAAAAACTTTGGAAAATGCATCAAAAATATAAAATAGATATGATTGAATTTATTAATGAAAAAGATAGAAATAAGTGGGAAAACGGCGCTGACCCGTTAGTTGTAATAGCCGAGGGCGCATTGCTTGACAGTGATATTTTAACCATTACTTTTGCAAGAAGAATGACAAGCTATAAAAGACCTGATTTGATATTGAAAGATATTGAAAGGCTTTATTCCATTATTCATAATCCTAAAAAGCCGATTCAAATTATTTTTGCCGGAAAGGCGCATCCTGCCGACACCCCAGGAAAACAGATAATTCAAAGAATTTTTAAAGTTTGTGAAGACCCGAGAAGCAAGGGGAGAATTGCTTTTATTGAAGATTATAATGAAGAAATTGCAAAATATTTAATAAGAGGCAGTGATATCTGGCTTAATAATCCCCTTTTGCCGCTTGAGGCAAGCGGTACAAGCGGAATGAAAGCCGGGATTAATGCAACAGTTCATTTATCTACACTTGACGGATGGTGGCCTGAGGGATACAACGGCAAAAACGGGTTTGTTATAGGGGGTGAGTCAAGCGATGATGTAAAAGATGCTGAAAGTATTTATGAAAATCTGGAAAAAATCGCCGAACTATATTATGACAGAGACGACAGCGTATATTCAAAAAAATGGATTCAGATTCAAAAAGAGGCAATAAAATCAATTACACCCAAATTTTCCGCAAGACGTATGATGAAAGATTATTTAAACAAATTTTATTTGCCAATCTCAACAAATTTAAGGAGGGAAAATGATACAGATAAAAAAAAGAAAAAATAAAGCATGGGTCAGTTTTTATTTTAATAATGAAGCAAATGAGGTTTATATAATGGGAAGCTGGAATAAGTGGGAAAAAGAACCTATGAAAAGAAAAAAAGACGGAAGCTTTTATATAAGAAAATCGCTTCCTGTTAATCAGACTTATGAATTTGGATATTTGGCAGACGGAAAATGGCTGAATGACGAAAATTGTGAGAAAATAAATTCACCGTTCGGTTCTGAAAATTCTGTATTGAAATTATGAATTATAAGGAGAAAGAATGAGAGAATATACAGCGGTTATTATGGCGGGGGGGTTTGGTACAAGAATTCAACCTTTAACACATTCAACCCCAAAACCTATGCTGCCGGTAACAAATATTCCTATGATGGAACATATTTTAGAAAAACTGGTGGATTTTGGGATGAAAGAAGTTGTGATTTTGCTTTATTATAAACCAGAAGTTATAAAAAATTATTTTGGTGACGGGAGCAGATGGGGTGTTAAAATCAATTATGTTTTGCCGGACAGTGATTATGGAACGGCGGGGGCTGTAAAAAAGGCTGAAGAATTTTTAAAAAAACCTTTTTTAATAATTAGCGGGGATTTGGTTACCGATTTTGATTTGAAAAAAATTTTTGCTTTTCATGAAGAAAAAAATTCAAAATTAACCATTACATTAACTACGGTAAATAATCCTTTGCAGTTTGGAATTGTAATAGTAAATGAAGATGGGGAGATTGAACAGTTTTTAGAAAAACCGAGCTGGGGAGAAGTTTTTAGTGATACAATCAATACTGGTATTTATATAATAGAACCTGAAATACTTGATTATATCCCTAAAAACACCCCTTTTGATTTTTCAAAAGATCTGTTTCCAAAACTTATGAGTGAAGGAATAAAACTTTATGGATATACTGCAACAGGATATTGGAGGGATGTGGGGAATCCGGATTCGTACAGAGATGTTCATATAGATATATTCAATGGAAAAGTAAAATATAACTATCCAGGGCGCAGAATAAGATATCTTGATGGAATTTTACATTTAATGGGTGAAGCTAAAATCGATAAAAGCGTAGAAATTGTAGGAGAAGTGGTGCTTGACGACGGGGTTGTTTTGGAAAAAGGGGTAAAACTTCAAAACTGCTCAATCGGTAAAAATACCAAAATAGGGATGAATTCCAAAATCAGGGATTCCGTAATATGGGAAAATGTAACTATAGGTGAAAACTGTGTATTTGATTACAGCGTAATTTGTAAAAATACAGTTATTGAAAACGATGTTGTTGCTAAAAACGGATGTGTAATTGCCGAAAATGTAAAAATAGGCAAATTAACACGTATTGAAAAAGATGTGACAATATGGCCGGATAAAGAAATTGAGCCGGCTTCCATTGTAACAAGCAATGTTGTTTTTGGCACCAAACTCAAAAACGCAATTTTTGAAAACGGAATTGCCAAAGGAAAAGTAAATACGGAAATAAGCTGTGATATGGCCTGCAGACTCGGAGAAGCGTTCGGTTCGCTTTTTCCAAAAGGCGCTAAAATAATGGTTGGAAGGGATGAAACAAGAAATGCGAGGATGCTTAAAAGAGCGTTTGTAGGGGGTCTTTTATCAACAGGAATCGATGTAATTGATTTAAAAGCCCTTCCGCCGACTGTTCTCAGATTTAATGTCAATGCTAATGATGAAATAGCGGGAGGTGCGTATTTCAGACTTGCTTTAAGTTCTCCCGGAGATATAGAAATTATTCTTTATAATGAATTTGGTCTTAGAATTAATTCCAACATATCAAAAGCATTGGAGAAAAATTATTTTAATGAAAAGTTCAGAAGGGTTGAATTCAGTGATGTAGGAATGATTCATGATTTTGATGTAAATATTTTTGAATATTGCAATAATTATGAAAATAAAATAAAAGAAATAATTGATCACCAGATAATCAAAGATAATGAGTTTAAAATTGTAATAGATTTAATGTTTGGAATAACAAAAGAAGTGTTTCCAAAATTATTGAATGAAATGAAAATAGAAAATATTATTTTGAATGCATATTCCGATGAAAACAGACTTTTAAATATTTATAATTATAAAGACAGGGCAAAAGAAGAAATAAGTAAAATTGTTACTTCACTTAAATTTGATATGGGTGCAATAATTTTCCCTCACGGCCAAAGATTAAATTTAATTACTGAAAAAGGGGAGGTGCTTGATAAAATAAAAGCATTAATTGCAGTTCTTAATTTACTCAATATTGATGCAAAATTCCAAAATAAAAAATACAAAGTGTTTTTGTCTATGTGGGCCCCTGATTATATGGATGAAAATTTCAAATATTTAGAAATAAAAAGGGGCAAATATTCAAATTTTGATTATAAAAAATTAAAAGAATATGATTTAATAGCAACAATTGACGGAAATTTTGCATTTACTGAATTTGCCCCTCACAGGGATGCTATGTTTAGTCTACTTAAAATAATGGAACTTTTAACAAGACATGACTTAAAACTCGGTGAGATTACCAGTACCGAAACAAATTTCTATTATAAAAAAGAAAAAATAGAATGCCCTCAGTTTAAAAAAGGCAAAGTGATGAAAGAGTTTTTAAAAATTGCCAAAAATAAAAAATATAAAAAAAACGGAGGAATTAAAGTTTATGAAGAAGATAATAACTGGGTCCTTTTGATTCCTGATGAAACAAGCGAACATATAAAAATTTATATTCAGGCAGAAAATTCTGAAATAGGGGAAAAAATGTTTGAACATTATAAAGGTCTGATAAATAAATGGATAGCATAAGCATTCTTTGGCATATGCATCAGCCTTTTTATTACTATAAAAATAAAATTTATCTTCCCTGGGTTTTTTTGCATGCAATTAAAGATTATTACGATATGGCCAATATAGCAGGCAAATACAATGTAAAAACAAGCTTTAATCTTACACCTTCATTATTAATACAATTAAACGAAATAGACGAAAAAAAAGATTATTTTATTTCTCTTTTGCTTAAAAGAAATTTGCAAGATTATGAAAAAAACTTTATTTTAAATATTATAAAAAGCGTTTATGTTGATACAATGGTAAAACCGTATAAGAGGTTTTATGAGCTTTTTAACAAAAAAGATTTGAGTGATAGCGAATTTAATGATTTAGAGGTTTTTTATCTTTTGGGATGGTGCGGGGAAGAGCTTAAAAATAGGAAATTTATTCAAAATTATTTAAATAAAGATACTTTTACTTATGAAGAAAAAGAAGAGCTTGTTTTTTATCTTTTGGAATTTGTAAAAAAAATTATCCCTTTTTATAAATTTTTGCAAGACAGCGGAAAAATTCAAATTACTACAACACCTTTTTCACATCCAATTTTGCCTCTTTTATTTAATATGGAAAATGCAAAAAAAGCAAATCCTTTTGCCGTTTTGCCAAAAATTTATTTTTCACTTAAAGATGATGCAATTATGCATATTAAAAAAGCAAAAGAGGTTTATAAAAAGTTTTTTGGAGTTTATCCAAAAGCCTTTTGGCCGGCTGAGGGGGCTATAAGTGAAGAGGTTATAAAAGCTTTTAAAGAAGAGGGGATTGAAATAACTTTCAGCGGAGATGACGTTTTAAAAAAAGTAGCTGATGATATTTATACCCCTTATGAATTTGAAGGGGTAAAACTCTTTTTTAGAGACAGATATTTAAGCGATTTGATAGGGTTTAATTATAAATATTTTGAAGCTGACGCGGCAGTGAGTCATTTTGAGAGAGAAATAGAAAGCAGAAGCGGAAATATAACTGTTATTTTAGACGGTGAAAATGCATGGGAATATTACAAAAAACCGTATGAATTTTTGCATAAGTTTTATCAGATGCTGGAAAATGAAAATACAAAATTTTTTGATGAGGTTGATAAAACAAAAAAACTAAATAAAATAATTCCAGGCAGCTGGATAAACGGCGATTTTAACACATGGGTCGGAGACGAAGAGAAAAACAGGGCTTGGGAGATGCTTTTTTTATCCAAAAAAGAAATTCCTGAAGATGAGAATTATTTATATGCCGAGGGGAGCGACTGGTTCTGGTGGTATGGAAAAGGGCATACATCTATTCAAAATGAAATTTATGATGAAATATTCAGAAATTATCTAATTGATATTTTTAAAAAACACAACAGGGAGATTCCCGCATACCTGCTTATTAAAAATTTCAATAAAAAACAGTATTTTAAACCCCAAAAGTTTTTATTAACCCCAAAAATAGACGGAAAAACCGATTTTTTTGAATGGGTTGGAAGCGGAGAAATTGAAGAAAATTTTGGGGCTTTGGCTTCAAGTTTACCTAAAATATATTATGCGATTGATGAAAATAATCTTTATTTGAGAATCGATGATACAAATTATCTTTTTGAAGGATTTAAAAATATAAAAGGAAAGATTATTGAAGCGGTTGGTAAAAAAAAAGAATTTTTAAAATTTATTTTAAAAAGTAAAAATTTTGAAATGATTCTTCCAAGTGAAATAATAAAACTTGATATAAATGAAATTTACAAAAACTGGTTTGTATAATGCTTTTTGGGGTACATTTACATCAGCCGGTTGATAATTTTGATAATGTTATAGAAAAAGCTGTAAATGAATGTTATGGCCCTTTTTTTGAGCTTCTTAGCAGATATCCCGAATTTAAATTTTCTTTTCATTCAAGCGGCTGGATTTTTGAAAAAATCAAAAATAATTATTCAGATGTATTTGAAAATATAAAAAAATGCAATATTGAATTTTTTACAGGCGGATTTTATGAGCCGATTTTAGTTTCAATTCCAAGTGAAGATAGAATTTATCAGATTCATAAATTGAATATATTTTTAAAAGAAAATTTTAATGCCACTCCTTCAGGACTTTGGTTAACTGAAAGGGTTTGGGATGATGAAATAGTAAGGGAACTTAAAAAATGCGGTATTGAATATGCAATTGTTGATGATTATCATTTTAAAGCCAGCGGATATAAAGAAATAAATGGATATTATTTAACAGGTATGTTTGAAAAACTTGCACTTTTTCCTATTTCAAAAGAACTTCGTTATGCAATGCCTTTTAAAGAGGTGAATGAAGCTGTTAATTTACTTGAAAATAATCTTGTTATGTTTGATGATATAGAAAAATTCGGTCTTTGGCCGGGAACCAATAAACTTGTTTATAAACAGGGATGGCTAAAAGAATTTATTGAAAAAACAGTTGATGAGTCTTTGCATTTCAGTGAATTTTATAAAAATAACGCTCCAATAGATTATGCATTTATTGAAAACCTCTCATATGAAGAGATGACAGAATGGGCATTGGATGCTAATGATATAATTGAACTTCAAAAAGAAAAAAAACACTGCCGCTTTGCAAAAGGGAGTATTTGGAAAAGATTTTTTTATAAATATAAAGAAAGCAATTATCTGCATAAAAGGATGTTAAGTTGTGTTAAAAATGAGAGTTATTACAAGCTTCAGACAAACGATGTTTACTGGCACGGGATTTTTGGTGGAATTTATTTACCAAATCTAAGGGATAATGCTTATAGGTATTTAATTGAATGTGATAATTTAAAAGGTGAAATTAAAGATATTGATTTTGATGGAAACAGGGAAATAAAAAAAGTTTTTGAAAATTCAATTTTTGTTTTTAATAGTAGTGGCGAACTTATAGAATTTGATGATAGGAAAAATAAATTTAATTTTTTAAATACCATAAAAAGATATAAAGAGTTTTATCATTTACTAAATGAAGAAAAAAAAGATGATAATAAAAAAGTAAAAACAATTCATGAAATGGAAATTAAAAAACCTGAAAATATATATTTTGATGATTATTTCAGGTACTCTTTTGTATTAAGAAAAAAAGACAATATAAATTTAGATAAACTTATAAAAAATGAAATTTCTTATTTAGAGTTAGAATATTATGTTAAGTCTAAGGAAAATGAATTGATTTTTGATACTAAAGAGGGAATCAGTAAAAAATTTAGATTGTTTGATAAAAAAATAGAGTATGAAATTGAAGGTGAGTGCGTTTTAGAATTTAACTTGCATTTTTCAAACTATAATATTGAAGAAGGTGAATTTGAAAGAGATGAGTTTAGTTATTTTGATGAGTATACAAAAAGAAAAGTCACAATTAAATTTAACAGCTCAAAATATTTTGTATATTTAATTAAAACATACAATTTAACAGAAAACGGATTAAATGAAACAATCCAAGGAGTTAGTATTGTAATTGAAAATCCTAAAAAAGGAGAAATTTATTTTGAATAGTTTAAGGTATGATTTATTAAGAGATGAATATGTAATAATTGCTCCAAACAGACTCCATCGTCCTGATATGGTTTATGAAATAAAAACAAAATATCCAAAAATCTGTCCTTTTTGTCCGGGAAATGAAGATATGAGTGAAAAGGATATTTTAAGATTTGAAAAAAACGGCAAATGGGTTTTAAGGGTTGTGCCTAATAAATTCAGAAGTCTTGCAATTGAAAATCCATATTATTTTAAAGAATATGAAGCCGGAAGCTATGGAGCTCACGAAATTATTATAGATACTTCTAGACACATAAAATTTTTTGAATTTGAAAAAGAAGAATTTATAAATTTATTTAAAGCAATAAAATTTAGATTTTATGATTTAAAAAAAGATCAAAAATTAAAATATTTTACCTGCTTTAAAAATGAGGGAATAAAAGCAGGAGCAACTCAGCCTCATCCTCATACACAAATTTTAGCGCTTCCGCTTATTCCAATTAATAAAATAAGAGAAATTGAAAGATATAAAAGATTTTTTGAAGAAAATGCAAAAACAATTTTTGAAAAGTATTTAGAAATAGAAAATTTAAAAATTTTTGAAAATGATGAATTTTGTGCGCTTTTGCCAAAAGCTAGTAAATTTGCTTTTGAAGTGAGGATAATTAGTAAAAAAAGAGGAAATGATTTTGATGAAGATAAACTTTCAGAAGTTTTTGAATATCTAAAAATTATGCCAAAAATTATAGGGGAGTTTGATTTTAATATTGTTTTTAATTTTTTGCCTTTTGAAGAAGGAGGAGAGTGGTTTAATTTTAATATAGAAATACTTCCAAGGCTATTTAATATAGCAGGAGGAGAACTTAGCGGGATTTATACGAATGTAGTTGCTCCTGAAATTGCAAAAAAGGCGTTTGATGATTTTAGCAGTTGATATAGGAGGGACGTTTTTCAGGTATAAGTTTAGAGAAATTTTTGAGGTTAAAAATACAAAAGAGATTGATGTTTTAAAAGAGATTTTAAATTTAATTGAAAAATACAAACCTTCAAAACTTGGAATTTCTTTTGCCGGACAGGTAGATAATGGCAAAATCCTTTCATCACCAAATATCGATATAAAAAGCATTGATTTAAAAGAGTATATAAAAATACCTTTTATTTTAGAAAATGATTTAAATTGTGCTGCAGTTGCTGAGAGCAGATATTGGAAAAGTAAATTTTTAGTTGCACTCTATTCAGGCACTGGACTTGGGGCTGGAATAATTGAAAATGGAAAATTAGTTAGAGGTTATATGAATTTAGCAGGGGAAATTGGACATATTCCTTATAAAAAAACTAAATTTGTTTGTGCTTGTGGAAAAAATGATTGTTTAGAATTTTATGCCAGTTCTAAAATTGAAAAAATTGGAGGTAAATTTCAAGAGTATAAAGAGGCTTTAAATAAAGCAGTTGGAACTATGGCAAGTTTATTTAATCCTGAAATTATTGTTTTAGGAGGAGGCTATTATTTACATCATAAATTTGAAATAGATAAAAAATATATTCCAAATTTTGATAAAGTAGAAATTAAAATTACAAAATTAAAAGATGCTTCGTTAATAGGGGCCGAAATTTTAGCAAAGGAAGAGTTATGAATATAATGTTTGCAAGCAGTGAAGTTACACCTTTTGCCAAAACAGGAGGCTTGGCAGATGTAAGTGCCGCTTTGCCTAAGGCTTTAAGTAAGTTAGGGCATAATGTAAAAATAGTAATGCCTAGATATTATAGTATAAATCCAGCAAATTTAGAAAAACTCCCATTTAGTATAGGGGTGCATGTTGGAGGTCTTGGGACACTTTGGGCTGGAGTTTATAAAAGTATTTTACCTAATACAAATGTGGAAGTCTATTTTATAGATTATGAGGAGTTTTTTGGAAGAAAAGGAATATATACTGATTATAACGGATATTCATATCCTGATAACGATAAAAGATTTATATTTTTTACAATAGCTGTATTTGAACTTGCACTTGCTCTTAAATTTGATGTTGATATTTTTCATTTTAACGATTGGCAAACTGCAAGTGGTACAGCTTTACTTAAATATAGATACAATTGGCTTTTTCCAAAAAGTAAAAGCGTTTTAACAATTCATAATCTTGAACATCAGGGAGTTTGTAGTAAAGAAGCGTTTAATTACCTGATGATAGACTGGAAGCATTTTAATTTGTATGAATTTGAAGCAATGGGTCTTACAAATTTATTAAAAGGAGGTATTGCAGCGGCTGATAAAATAACAACTGTTTCACCTACCTATGCAAAAGAGATACAGACCCCTGAATTTGGATTTGGTCTTGAAGAACATATAAAAGCGCATTCTCATAAACTTGTTGGAATATTAAACGGGGTTGATTATGATGAATGGAACCCAAAAACAGATAAACTGATACCTTTTAATTATGATATTGAAAATATTGAAGTTAAAAAACTAAATAAATTAGCTCTTCAAGAGAGAATGGGACTGGAGAAAAACGAAAAAAAGTGCCTAATAGGTTTAGTAAGCCGCTTTGCAAAACAAAAGGGAATAGAACTTATTGCACAGGCTATGGAAGGGCTTTTAGGATTGAGTGCAGATTTTGTTTTCCTTGGAAGTGGTGAAAAATGGGCTGAGCGGTTTTTTAGCGATGTAAGTAGTAGATATCCAAATTTCAGGATATGGGTAGGGTATAATAATGAACTTGCACATTTAATAGAAGCAGGAAGTGATTTGTTTTTGATGCCAAGTCTTTTTGAACCGTGCGGGCTTAATCAGATGTATTCTCTGCGTTATGGAACTCCTCCTATTGTAAGGGCTATAGGTGGGCTTAATGACACGATTGAAAATTATAATCCTTTTACAAAAGAAGGTGATGGTTTTAAATTCTGGGAGCCTTCAAAAGATGCTTTATGCAATACTGTAAAATGGGCTGTTGATACATATTACACTGATGATTATAAAATTATTCAAAAAAGAGGAATGAAAAAAAGATTTTCTTGGCAGAGAAGTGCAAAAGAGTATGAAAAAATTTATAAAGAGGTATTATGAAAGAGCTTGATTTATATCTGTTTAAAGAAGGGACACACAGATATCTTTATAAACATTTAGGGAGTTTTATAAAGAAAAACGGAGTGTTTTTCAGGGTATGGGCTCCGCATGCAAAAAATGTAAGTGTAATGGGTGATTTTAATAATTGGGACAAAAATGCAAATCCTTTAACTAAAAACGGAGAATTTTGGGAAGGATTTGTTGAAAATGCAAAAAAAGGCGATAAATATAAATATTTTATAATCGGGGCTTATAATCAGGAATTGGAAAAAATAGACCCATTTGCAAGATATTTTGAAAAACCTCCAAAATCTGCAAGTATTATTTGGGAAGATAATTACAAATTTAATGATGAAAAATGGCTTAAAAAAAGAAATCAAAATTTTGATAAACCTTTTAGCATTTATGAAGTTCATCTAGGAAGCTGGAATAAAGAGTATGATAATTATGTAGATTTAGCACATGCATTAAGTAAATATGTAAAAGAGATGGGCTATACACATATTGAGCTTATGCCTATAACAGAATATCCATTTGATGGGTCATGGGGATATCAAGCAGTGGGGTATTTCGCACCTACGGCAAGATATGGAAAGCCGGAAGAATTTAAAAAATTTGTTGATATTATGCATCAAAATGATATTGGAGTTATACTTGATTGGGTGCCAAGCCATTTTGCTGTTGATGGGCATGGGCTTATTACATATGATGGAACAGCTTTATATGAACACCCTTCACCCCTAAAAGGATACCATCCAGAATGGAAAAGCCATATTTTTGATTATGAAAAAGGGGAAGTTCGATCATTTCTAATAAGCTCTGCAATATTTTGGCTAAAAGAATACCATATTGATGCAATTAGGGTTGATGCAGTTGCTTCTATGATATATCTTGATTATGCAAGAGATGAATGGATTCCAAATAAATATGGAGGAAATGAAAATCTTGATGCTATACACTTTTTAAAAAATCTTAATAAATCATGCTATGAAGAAGTACCAGGAATTACAATGATAGCAGAAGAATCAACTGCCTATCCAGCAGTTACAAAACCAGATGGACTTGGTTTTGGATACAAATGGAATATGGGTTGGATGAATGATACACTTAAATATTTTGATTATGAGCCAATTTACAGGCAATATCATCATCACGAGCTTACTTTTTCTTTTGTATATATGTTTAGCGAAAATTATATTTTGCCTCTTTCACATGATGAAGTGGTCCATGGTAAAAAATCGCTTATCGGTAAAATGCCAGGTAGTTATGAAGAAAAATTTGCAAATTTAAGGGCGCTTTTTGCATATATGTATGCACATCCTGGGAAAAAACTTTTATTTATGGGCGGAGAAATTGCGCAGTTTAAAGAGTGGGCTTATAAAGAGAGTATTGAATGGTTTTTACTTAAATATGAGAAACACAGAGGCGTTCAAAATTTAATAAAAGAGCTTAATAAAATATACAATAATGAAAAAGCTTTATGGGTTGATTGCAACCCAGATGGATTTGAATGGATAAACGAACTTGATTATCAAAGAAATGTAATTTCATTTATCAGAAAAAATAAAAATGAAAAAATGATAATAGTATGTAATTTCTCAGGTGCAAAATATCAAAATTATTTAATAGGTGCTCCTAATGGGGAATATAAAGAAATTTTAAATTCAAATAGCAAAAAATTTGGCGGATGGATAGAAGATAAAGAAAGACTTTATAAAACTTTTAGTAAAGAATGTTGTGGCAGAGAATATTCAATTGAGCTGGATTTAGAGCCTTTTAGTATAGTTTATCTTAAAAAGATAATATAATTTTATTAAAAAGGAGAAAACATGGATATTAAACATATTTTTAGAGAATATGACATAAGAGGAATTTTTGAAAAAGATTTGAATGAAAAAGTTGTAAAGTTAATAGGATTTTTCTTAGGTGAAAGAGTAAAAGGTGAATATGTTTTAGTAAGTTATGATGCAAGGACACATTCTCCTACACTCATAAATTGGTTAGTAAGTGGGCTTAATAAAGCTGGTAAAAAGATAATAAATGCAGGAATGCTTCCAACAGGAGTTAATTATTTTGGAAATTTTGTGCCTTTATGTTTAGATGGGGTTGGAAAAATTAATATAGGAGGAAGTATACAAATTACCGGTTCACATAACCCACCTGAGTATAATGGATTTAAAATAACAATTGATAAAAAGCCTTTTTTTGGTAAAAGTATTTATGAACTTGGTGATGAAATTATTAAAAATTTTGATTTAGAGATAGAAGATAATTTTGAAGCAATTGAGTATGATTTAAAAAGTGATTATATAAATTATATAGCAAATCAATTTTCCCATTTAAAAAATTTAGAGTTAAATGCTGTTTTTGACTGTGGAAACGGAGTTGCGGGAGTTGTTTTAAGAGATATTTTAGAAAGACTTAATATAAAAAATTATGAAATTTTATTTGAAGAACCTGACGGAACTTTTCCAAATCATCATCCAGACCCAACTATTGAAGAAAATTTAAAATGGGTAAAAGAGGCCATTAAAAACGGAAGGAATTATGCTTTTGCATATGACGGGGATGCAGACAGGATTGCGTTTTTAGATAAAAAATATAACTATAAAGGAGATATTTTACTTTACTTTTTTGCAAAAAATATGAAAAATCCATGCGTTATAAGCGAAGTAAAAGCCTCTCAAATTGTATATGATGAAATTGATAAATTTGGAAAAGCCATAATGTATAAAACAGGTCATAGTAATTTAAAAACTTTGCTTTATGAAAAAAACTGCGATATGGCAGCAGAAGTTAGCGGGCATATTTTCTTTAATGATAGATATTTTGGTGTAGATGATGCAATTTATGTAACATTTAGGATAATGGAACTAATTGATAAGGGATTTGATTTTATTGCTGAATTTGAAAAACTTCCTCTTATTTACAATACAGATGAAATTAAAATAAAAACAACAGAGGATAAAAAATTTGAAATAATAGAAAAAATTAAAAAATATTTAAATGAAAATAAAGAAAAACTTAAAATTAAAAAAATTATTGATATTGACGGAGTAAGGGTAGTGTTTGAAGATGGATGGGGGCTTATTAGAGCAAGTAATACAACACCTGTTCTTGTTACAAGATTTGAAGCTTCTTCATATGATGCACTTGAGAAAATAGAAAAAACTATGATGGAAATAATTAATAAATTTTTATAATGTTATAATTTCAATAAAAAAGGAAGTTAATGAGAGCATTACTAAGTGTATCTGATAAAACTGGAATTGTTGAATTTGCTAAAGGTCTTGAAGAGCTTGGATTTGAAATTATTTCAACTGGCGGGACAAGAAAAGTTTTAGAAGAAAATAAAATAAAAGTTATTGATATTAGTGAAATTACAAAATTCCCTGAATGTTTTGGAGGAAGGGTAAAAACGCTTAATCCTTATGTTCATGGCGGTATTTTATACAGAAGTGGGATTGATGATGAGGAAGCCAAAGAACTTGGGATTGAGAGAATTGATTTAGTTTGTGTTAATTTATATCCTTTTAAAGAGACAACTCAAAGGACTGATGATTTTGATGAAATTATTGAAAATATCGATATTGGCGGTCCTACAATGGTTAGAAGCGCGGCTAAAAACTTTAAAGATGTAATTATTGTAACTGACCCGAATGATTATGATAAAGTAATTGAAGCTCTTAAAAACAATAAAAACACGCTAGAATTTAGAAGAGATTTGATGATAAAAGCATTTGAACATACTGCGGCATATGATAGTATGATAACAAATTATATGAATGAAAGATTTAACAGTGGTTTTGGTGAAAAAAGATTTATTGTAGGAAGTAAAGTATTTAATACAAGATATGGTGAAAATCCTCATCAAAGAGGGGCTTTGTATGAATTTGAAGATTTTTATAAAAATTTAAATATTTTAAAAGGTGAGATAAGCTTTAATAATCTAACTGACATAAACGGAGCGGTTAAAATTGCCGTTAGTTTAGGTAAGGGTGCAATAAGCATTATTAAACATGCAAATCCTTGCGGGGCTGCAAGGAAAGGCGATTTAATCACCACTTGGCAAAAAGCTCTTGAATGTGACCCTATCAGTGCTTATGGAGGAGTTGTTGCCGTAAACGGAATTGTAGATAAAAATTTGGCGGAGGAAATTAATAAAATTTTTGTTGAGGTTTTAATTGCCGGAAAAATTACAGACGAAGCTGTTAAAGTATTTGAGAAGAAAAAAAGAATAAAACTTTTTGACCTTGGTAAACCTCATTTGGAAATTGCCGGGGATAAATGGGATTTTAAACATATTGAAGGCGGATTTGTATTCCAGGATGCAGACAGGGTCAGTGATGATGAAGTGGCAAATGCCGAGTGTGTAACCGAAAAATGTACAGATGATAAAAGAGATTTGGAAATAGCCTGGAAAATTGCGGCACTTACCAAATCAAACTGCGTAGTGTTTGTAAAAGATTCTCAAATGGTGGCAATTGGTATGGGAATGACAAGTAGGGTGGATGCTACAAGATGTGCTGTTGAAAAAGCAAAATCTTTAGGACTAAATATTGAAGGTGCATCACTTGCCAGCGAAGCATTCTTTCCATTCAGAGACAGTGTGGATTATGCCGCTGAGGTAGGTATAAAATCTATAATCCAACCTGGTGGAAGCATCAGGGACAATGAAGTTATAGAAGCTGCAAACGAACACGGCATTGCAATGTATTTTACCGGGAAAAGGCACTTTTTACATTAAGACTTAAAGCAACAAAATTAAATTTGTTGCTTTAAAGATTTATACTGATTTTTGTTATGAAATATCCTCCAACAATCAGCCAGATAAATAAAATTCCAGCTAAATAAATCGCTTTAAGTCCCACACCTTTAAATTTATTGATGTTTGTCTCCATTCCAAGTGCTGTCATTGCCATTGTAAGTGCAAAAGTATCAAGCGTATTGACAGTATCTACAATTTTTAAAGGCAGTAAATTTAATGAATTAAAACCTGCAACAACAATAAACCAGACGGCAAACCATGGAATTGTTATTTTTGTTTTTTCATTTTTTATTTTGTTTTTTGCCGTTTTTGCAAGAAAAATGCCTAAAATTATTAAAAACGGTGAAATCAGCATAACCCTTATCATTTTTACAATTACGCCTTCTTTTGCGACTTCAGGTGAAATGGCGCTTCCGGCACCTACCACATGTGCCACCTCATGAATGGTTGAACCTATGTATATTCCCATTTCGTTTGGCGTAAAATGTAAAATTCCGCTTTTATAAGCAATAGGATATAAAAACATAGCTGTTGTTCCAAATAAAATAACCGTAGCTACGGCAATTGCACTTTTATAAGCTTCTGCCTTTACAACCGGTTCGGTAGCTAAAACTGCGGCGGCCCCGCAGATTGAACTCCCGGCACTTGTCAGTATGGTAGTGTCTCTGTCAAGTTTTAAGATTTTAGTCCCTACAATATAACCGATAATAAATGTAAAAGTTACAATCATAGTAGATGCGAAAATTCCAGGAATTCCTACAGCCGCTATGTTTTGAAATGTGATTCTGAATCCGTAAAATATGATAGCGGCCCTAAGCAGGGTTTTTGTTGAAAAATTAATTCCAGGATTCCATTCTTGGGGCAGATGATTTCTCAAGGTATTTGCATAAAAAGCTCCTATGGCCCCATCAAAAAAACTGTGTAAATCCTAATATAGATGTTGAGAGATGATAAAATAAAAAAATAAAAGTAAAGGATTTACACATGAGTATTTTAAACATTGAAGAATATAAAAGAAGATTAAAATCAGGAAATCCAGTGACAATTGAAGAGCTTGAAAATGAATTAAAAAATTTAATCAAAGAGATGATAGAAACAGCAACCCAAAGTGAAATGACAAACCATTTAGGTTATGAGAAAAATGAAAAATCTGATAATAGCAATTACAGAAATGGATACTCTACAAAGAATTTAAAATCTAAATATGGAGAAATTGAAGTAAATATTCCAAGGGACAGAAATTCAACATTTGAGCCTAAAATTGTAAAAAAAAGACAAAGACTTTTAGATGGGACGGAAGATTTAATTTTATCTTTATATGCAAAAGGAATGAGTGTAAAAGATATTCAGCACCATCTTGATGATTTATACGGATATGAGCTTTCAACTGAAACCATATTAAATATTACTGAAAAAATCTTAGAAAAAGCTATTGAATGGCAGAATAGACCTTTGGAAAGTATTTATCCTATAATTTTTATGGATGCAACCGTATTAAAAATAAAGGTTGAGAGAAATATAAAAAATACAGCCTGTTATATAATGCTGGGAATCACTATAGAAGGTAAAAAAGATATTTTAGGTATATGGATAAGTGAAGAGAATGAAACTTCTAAATATTGGCTCTCAATACTTAATGAAATAAAAAACAGAGGTGTAGAAGATGTTTTAATATTTTCAATAGACGGACTAAACGGATTTAATGAAGCTATTAAAGCCGTATATCCAAAAGCTGAAATTCAAAGATGTGTAGTTCATCAGATAAGAAACTCTTTAAAATTTGTCTCTTACAAAGACAGAAAAGAAATTGCAAAGGATTTAAAATCAGTATATCAAGCTGATACTGAGGATTTAGCCATTCAAAATCTTGAATATTTCAATGAAAAATGGGGCAAAAGATACCCTCATATTTATGATTTATGGAAAAGAAACTGGGATGAGCTTGCTACTTTTTTTAAGTATCCAAAAGAACTTAGAAAGCTTATTTATACAACAAATCCAATTGAATCTTTAAATTCTATCATAAAAAGAAAAACAAAATCTAAAGGCTCATTCCCTTCAAAAGAAGCAGCTTTTAAAGTCCTTTTTACTTCAACACAGGAGGTTATGCAAAAATGGAAAAACAGTAGGATTAGAAACTGGTCGGAAATTTATCCTCAACTTGTGATATATTTCCAAGATATTTTAGTAAAATATCTTTAAAGTTTTAGTCTTTGGTTTTTATTTACACAGTTAATTTGATGGGCTCAATAAATTAGAGGAAGGTAGAAGAATCTAAAATTTATTTATACTACTTTTTATTATTTCTTCAAAACAATCATAATTAGCATTTTGAACACACTCTATTGCACATTTTATATACTCTTCTTCAGTTATATTAGCATAATCAATTACATCATATCCAGCATTTATAGATAAAATATCAATAAAAAATCTAATAATTCTTCCGTTTAATTCTAAAAAAGGATGAATAGCTATTAACTCACATTTATAATAGGCTAATTTATGAGCAAAAGTTTCTTTGTCTAAATTTTTTAAATATTTATCTTTTTTCAACTTAGCAAAAATTTTTTTCATTTCTTGAGTTACATAAATTCCTCTACAAAAAAGAGTATCACCTTTTGCTATATCAACATCTCTATAAACACCTGCCCATTCATATAAATCTTGAAAAGTTTTTTTATGAAGATTTTTAAAAAAGTATTCATCTAATTCAACATCAAGTTTTTTTGCAAACTTTTCGTAAGATTCTAACAAAAGAAGATGCTCTATTTTTATTAATTCATTTTCATCTTTAATGTCAAGTTTATTTTTAGGAATAGAAGTGTTAGAATAATAAATATCACTAATTTTAAACGTGTACTTTGACATTATATTTAGATTTTATCTCTTTTAATTTTTTTTCCTCTAAATTAACTTTATACCCCTCTAGTCTCATAGAGTGATAAACAATTTTTTTTAATTTAGATTTTTTCATATTTTTCCTTTTACAAAAACTTTATATAATAATTATACCATAAAAATACTTTGTCAAATCCTTTGACAGAACCTAGGTAGGATTTTTAAGTAAGAGTTTTTTAGAGGTTTATTAAAAATAAAATATCTGAATATGACGAGCCTATTTATAAAAATTACTTGAAATTAATCAATATATAGCGCCCGAAGGTTCAATACTCAGATTTTCTTCTCTCTTAGAGTCGCTTAATGTAATTTTTTGAGGTGTTTTAATTAAATTTTGCATTGATAAATTATTTTCAAACAAATCACCGTTTGGGGAAAAACATATTTTCGTAAATGTTGCGGAAATGTTGGATTGAAATTTTGTATTATTTATTTCTTTATTCTGATTGGTCGGGTCTTTTAAAAATTCCTTTGAATTATCCCATTTCTGAATATAGGCTGATACAGAATTATTAGAACTGTTTACTTCAAAACATACCGCCGCCACTTTTGATTTTGAAGGATTATATCCGTCCCATTTTAAGCCAATATTGTCTGCATACATAAAATATTGTTTTATTCTGTCTTTTTCAAGTGCAAGGGTGTTCGGTTTTAAATTAAAGCTTACAGAAGATATTATAATTCCGATAATAATAATCACAATTAATAATTCTATTAAAGTAAACGCTTTTAAATTTTTTTTCATTTTAAATCTTTCATTATGTTTTTTTTAATATTTTATTAAAAATTTTAAAAAATAGGAAGATATTATAAATACTTGGCTATTAAATTAATCTGATAAACAACCGTGTTTTTACCCATTTTTTTAGCCTGATATAATTTATCGTCAACATCTTTTAAAAATTCATAAAGTCTTATATTTTCATCATTATACTCTGATATTCCGACACTTATAGTAACTTTTCTGTCAATTCCGAAATTATGACTTTCTATTTTTTTTCTCAGCCTCTGTGCTGTTTGTATACCTTCTTTCAAAAATGTGTTGGGACATATTATCATAAATTCCTCTCCTCCCCACCTGGATGCGATATCTGTTTTACGTATTGTTTGTGTAGTAATTTTTGCAATCTCTTTTAAGACTTTATCTCCCATATCGTGCCCGTATGTATCATTAAGCTGTTTAAAATTATCAATATCGAACATTATCAAACAAAAAGGATTTTTATATCTTTTAAATCTTTCTATTTCTTTTTTAAGCTCTTCATTAAATTTATATCTGTTGTAAAGCCCTGTTAATTTATCCGTTAATGCCATTTTTTTTAACAATGCATTTAATTCCTGCAATTCTTTATTTTTTTTATAAAGTGCGTTTTTTGTTAAATTTTCTATATTTTCTTTAATTTCGGCAAATTCTTTGAATGGATATTCCGCTTTTTTGATATTCTCAACGTTTCCGTTTACAATTTCTCTGACATTGGAGTGTAATATGTCAAGTGAACTTAATATTTCTTTATAAATGATATGGGTGTAAAATATACCCAATATTACAGAAATAATTGACACTATTAAAAATATAAAAATAATTTTTTTTATAATCGGCAATAGCACTGTATTTTTATCAATTACAGTAATAACTATCCATCCTAAATTTTTCAATTTGGTGAAATAAGCCAGAATTTTTATGTGGTTTTTATAATATTCAAAAAAACCGTTTGATTTATTAAAAATTTTTCTCTCAACATTATGTTCACCAATAAAATTTTTATTTAAATTAAATTTATTATGACAGACAATGATTAATCCATCGTCTCTTATAATAAAATTTGATAAATTCAAAAAACTTTTTTCATTTAATTTTTTAATAATCTTATTTATTGAAGTATCTATAGAAATTACCCCGGTTATTTTCCCCCTGTCATCAACCAAAGCTTTGGAAATAGATACCAGCCACTCTTTTGTTTTAATTTCCCTGTAAGGAATTCCCTGAGAAATATTGGGAAAAGATTTAATTGCCGCACGATACCAGGGTCTAATTGTCGGGTCAAAACCGGGAGGAGGTGTGTAATTGTTTATAAGCAGCATTTTATTTTTATACCCGGAATATACGTAATTTATATTTTTATCAATTTCTTGAAACAATTTAAACGCATACAATGCCTTTTTACGCTCTTTTTTACTTAAAAAAGGCGCAAACCTCACTTCTTTTAATCTGCTGAGATATTCAACCTCAATATAAAATTTTTTAAAATAAGCCCTTATAAAATTACTTACGTCACTATTTTTTGTTTTTAGTAAATTAAATGTATTTTTTATTCTGTATTGATAAAAAAACAGTGATGTCAATATTCCAAAAATTGATATCATTAACAATATTAAAATAATCGTTCTTTTAAAGATTTCTTTTTTTAAACTTTTCATTTTACCTCTGTTTTTATATTTTTTTATAATATTATAACACAAAATTGATATTTATTAAAATAATATTAATTAATGGGATAACAGCAGAAAAAAGAGGCTATTTCCATCCCCTTGCATAAAGTCCTTTTATTGAAGCTTTGTCAATTGTATGCTCTTCTATGGCCTCTGCTAATATTTGAGGATTTACATTTATATCAACATCAAACCCTTCAGCATCCAGGGCATAAACGGTAATAATATATCTGTGCGGCTTTCCGGGAGGCGGACACGGTCCCCCATATCCCACCTCTTTGTAATCATTTATGGTTTGTAACCCTAAATCAAAATACTCACTCTGCGGATTTCCCGCATTTCTTGGAAATTTATTGATGTTTGCGGGAATATTCACCACTATCCAGTGCCACCACCCGTGATCAGTCGGAGCATCCGGATCAAACATCGTAATGGCAAACGATTTTGTGTTTTTTGGAGCATTTTCCCATATAAGTTCGGGTGAAATATTTGCCCCGCCGCAGGCGGGATAAACCTGTTCAATTGAAATTTTTTCACCAAAATCCGGCGAAGTTAAAGTCAACGCATACATTATTACACCTCCTATTAATAATAAAAATTTTCTCATATTCAAACCTCAAAATATTTTTTTATTACCTCATCAGAAATTTTTTTTGGTCTGTGTGTTTTATAATCCACATATACCCACTCTGTCTCTCCAAAACAAATCAGTTTGTCATTTTTATAGATTTCATATTTTCTTTTTGATGTTATCTTTTTAACATCGTCAACCCATGTTTTTATAATTAATTCATCACCTTCAAATGCCGGAAGTTTATATTCTATATGATGTGATTTTGCAAACCATGTTGCACCTATTTTTTCATAGGTTTGGGGATTAAAGCCCAATTTTTCGGAGTGTTCGAAAGCACACTCTATCATCCATTCAAGATATTTCAAATTATTTACATGAGAGTTAAAATCTATATCTTTTTTTGAAACTGTAATCTTTTTTTTAAAGACATTTGGTTTCATGTCAACTCTTTTTTATTTATTATAGCACATTTTGATAAAATTACACAAAAAAAGGAAACTAATGTTAAAACCTCTTCTTATAGAAATAGGCGTTGAAGAACTGCCTGCGATTCCTTTATTAAAAGAACTTTCAAATATTGAAAAAAGCTGGTTAAATATTTTAGAAGAATATAATTTAAAAACAGATTTCAATTTTTATTATACGCCAAGAAGACTGACTCTCTGGCACAGAGAATTTCCTACAAAACAGGAAGATAAAACAGAAGAAATTTGGGGTGCGCCTAAAGCAATAGCCGAAAAAAACCTAAAAGCTGTAGAAGGGTTTGCCAAAAAATGTGGAATACTGCCAAATGAAGTGGAATATAAAACAAAAGGAAATCAGGAATTTTTATATTTTAAAAAAGAGGTAAAAGGAAAAGAAGCCAAAAAACTGCTTCCTGAAATGATTGAAAAATGGCTTAAAAGTATGAATTTCGGTAAAAATATGAAATGGGGAAGCTGCAGGGAGGAATTTATTAGACCTCTCAGATGGATTTTGGCAATAATTGAAGATGAATCTATAATTTTTAACAAATACTGTGTAACTTCAAGCAATTTCACATACGGACACAGATTCTTTAAAGATAAAATTTTTATAGATTTTGTGGGAAAATATTTCTACGAACTTGATAAAAAAGGGGTAATTTTATATCCGGACGAAAGAAGGAAAAAAATATTACAGGGAATTGAAAAAATAGAACAAAAAACCGGTGTAAAAGTTGAAATCGATGAAGATTTGCTTGAAGAAATAGTAGCTATTACAGAATATCCGACCCCGCTTCTTGGAAAATTTGATGAAGAATTTTTAGTTCTGCCTCCGGAAGTTATTATTACCTCTATGAAAGAGAATCAAAGATATTTTCCCGTGTTTAAAAATAATAAATTAACTAATGCATTTGTTGTGGTAAGCAATGCGTATACAAAAGATTTTTCTAAAATTATCAACGGAAATGAAAGGGTACTTAGAGCAAGGCTAAAAGATGCCCTGTTTTTCTATGAAAACGATTTGAAAAACGGATTGTCAATTGAAGGGCTTAAAGATATAGTTTATATGGACAATCTGGGAAGTCTTTATGACAAAGTTAAAAGAGAAGAAAAAATTGGGGAAATTCTGGCTGAAAAATTTAATGTGGCTAAAGAAAAAGTAAATAAGGCTATAAATTTAGCAAAAGCAGATTTACTGACCGAAATGGTATATGAATTTACAGAGCTTCAGGGAATCATGGGATATTATTACGCAAAAGCCCAGGGAATTGATGAAGAAATTGCAGTTGCTATAAAAGAGCAATACAGCGACAGCGCCAGCAATAAAATTTCGGCACTTCTAAATATTGCAAGGAATTTGGATACGCTCGCAGGACTTTTCAGCATAGGTAAAATTCCAAAAGGAAATAAAGACCCGTTTGGATTAAGGAGAGCCGCAAATTATATTATAAAAATATCTCTGGAAAACAGCATAGCGCTTGATTTTAAAGAAATTTTAGAAAAAATAAAACCGTTTTATAAAAATCTGGATACAGATAAACTGCTTGAATTCATCTATGAAAGATTTTATAAATTTTATAATGTCAATCCGTCCGTTATCAGGGCTGTTCTTGCCACAGATGAAAGTAATATACTCGAAATAGACAAAAAAATAAAATTAATGAATGAAATTGTTAAAAGCAGTGATTTTAAAGATTTATCCGTTACATTCAAAAGAGTCGGGAATATAGTAAAAGATTTTGATTTGAATACAATTAAAGTAAATGAAAAACTTTTTGAAAAAGAAGAAGAAAAAAAATTATGGGATGAATTCAAAAAAGTCAAAAATTATACTGATTTAGAAAAAAAACTTGATTTTCTAATTTCACTGAAACCTTTAATAGATAATTTTTTTGATAATGTAATGGTAAATGTGGAAGATGAAAAAACAAGACACAACAGAAAAAGTATGATTGCTTCAATTTACAAAGAATTTTTGGATATTGCGGATATCAAGGAAATCACTATTTAATGGGGAATGGAAAATGGAAAATGAAAAATGAGTGAAAATGAGCAAAGCGAATTAAACTCACCTGGCCGTTTGAAAAACGGCTATGGTGAAAAGTTAAAAAGGATGATAATGAAAATAAAAATTAAAATAAACGGAATTGAAAAAGAAATTCCCGAAAATACTACAATTTCAGAGCTTTTAAGCTCTCTTAATATCCTTGACAAAACAATGGCGGTGGCTGTAAATATGAAAATAGTTAAAAAAGATGACTGGAAAAATTATAAATTACAAGATGGTGATAAAATAGAAGCGCTTAATTTTGTAGGCGGAGGATAATTTTTATAATTAAAAATGGATAATGTAAAATGTAAAATGAATTAAAATAAAAAAACTCATTGTGGCTGATTTTAACAGCCACAATGAAAATAATTAGAAGATTGTATATCTGAAATGAACAAATGATAATATACTTTCTATATCTCTGACAACCAATTCCATAATTTTACCCTCTTTTGTACCGCTAAGCATTCTTGTTAACAGATATCCGTTCATTAAAGAAATAAAAACCTGACCTTTTGAATCTTCATATACGGCAATTGACAAAGGCATTTTTACAGCCATAAATTTAGTATCGTCATCGCTTAGCATTTTTCCTGCAAGCTTAGCATTACAAAATTTAATAATAGCAACTTTTCCCACATCAGGACCACCGTATTTTTTGATTTCTTCTTCTTGGTTGATAATTGTTACAATATGCCATCCAGGCTGATTAGCAATACTGTTTGCTAACAAATTAACAGTTTTTTCAAAACTGTAAGGGCTTTTTATTTGTTTAAAAAGCATATTTTCAGCCGATAATTTAAAAAACAAAGGTATTAAAAATACCGCTACAACAAAACCTATTATAAATCCGCCTATCAAACTTCTTTTATTCATTTATTCCTCCTCTGGTATACAAATTTTTTCTGCTTTTATAGCCAAATATGTTTTATATGCGACATAAAACACAACAACGGTAACTATTGCTAACAGTAATAATGAAAACCAATACATTGAGCAGTTTTTAAAACTGCTGTAAATTAAAGTGGTGGCAATTGTAATTGCCGCAAGCGGGAATGTATATGCCCACCATGAAATAAAAAACGGTATTTGCGTATATAAACTTTTTTTTGCAATTAAAAGTAAAAAAGTAAACAATCCGATTAAATATAATATCATACTAAATATATCGATACTTCCGAATGTTATTCTAAAATAGCTGATAAATCCCACTGCAGGCGGCGCTATTAAAATAAAAAATGTAGGTATCAGTTTTTTAGGCAACGGATGATGGAAAATCATTCTGTATGTTACTATTGTAAATAAAACAATCCAGTAAAAAATTCCCAAAGTAAAGAAAAACAGGTTAATGTATTCATTCACCACATCAACTCCGGCAACAGGCACCAATACATTACCTACAATAGGAATAAACCATGCTGGACTTATCATTTTTACATCAAAACTGTGTCTTATCCAAAATTTAATTACGCTGAATGTAAAAAACAGATGAAGCCAAGCACCTATCCACCAAAATGTTACACTGATAGTAGGGGCATAATCCATATATGCAATGGAAATAAGCAAAAAGCTGATTGAAATAGCCGGAATAAAAGAACTTTTTACAGGATGATTAATCTCAGCCTTTATTGCATCCGGATATTTTATCCATTTAATCATATAAGTAATAAAAATACAAAAAAATGCCGCTGTATCTAAAATAAGCAATATAAAGTAGGGCCAATACGGCAAATGTAAAAAATGAAACGCTTTTGCATATGCAATGGTTAAACCTGAAAGACCCATTACAACCGCAAAAAGCTGAACTGGAAAATATTGTAAACTTCTCATTTATGCCTCCTCTTTTTGAGCAAATGTTCAAAACGAATTGTATAAAAAAAATTTTTTAATTACAATAATTATAAGAAAAAATTATATGAAATATTAAAATTTCTTATTAATCGCACTCTTCTTGAAGTTTGTTTATAAAAGAATCGTCATAAGGGTCGGCATGAATATTAATCACCCAAACTTTTTCAGGCTCTAATTTTCTGATTTTTTCTTCAACATTTTCTATTATTGTATGGGCGAGTTTCAGTTTCATATCAGGCGTCAATACCAAATGCACATCCACAAAATTTCTGTTTCCGGCTTTTCTGGTTCTTAAGCAGTGATAATCAAGTACAAGAGGCTCTTTTTTAATAATCTGCTTTATAGCTTCAACAGTTTTAAAATCAAGTGAAACATCTAAAAGTATTTCAAAACCCTCTTTTACAATTTCACTGGCTTCACGGATAATATAAACGCCTATTAAAACAGATAAAATATAATCAATATAAACAAATCCCGTAAATTTTACAATTATTAAAGATATTAAAACAGAGAGGTTTGTAATTAAATCTGTCTTATAATGTAGTAAATCTGATTTTATAACCAGATGATTTGTTTTTTTTATCACGTAATATAAAAAACTGACAAGCCCTCCTGTCAAAACAATGGAAAAAAGCATTACATAAATAGAAATATCAAGATGGGTTATAACCTCTTTGTGAACTGCTTTGTTAACGGCTTCGTACATAATAAAAATGCCGCTTAATATAATGATTGTTCCTTCAAACAGAGCCGCCAACGCCTCGACTTTTCCTTTTCCGTAATTGAATTTTTCGCTAGGCCTTTCTTCACTGACCCTTATTGCAATATTATTAAATATACTCACCGCCATATCCAAAACACTGTCCAGAGCACTTGCTATAACCGCAACGCTTCCGCTCATAAAACCTACGGTTAATTTTGCAATTGCCAGCGTAAAAGCGGTGATTGTGGCAATAAAAGTTGCCTGTTTAGGCAAGTTCATTGATATTTCCTTTTAAAATATCAATTAAAACAGTTGCATAACTGCCTTTTGGCAAAATAAAGCTGAATTCATACCAGGCTTTTTCTTTAATATAATTTTTATCGATTATTTCAGGAAAAATCCAGGCAATTCTCCTGTCTCCGTTTGCCGGAATCAGTTCATCGTATTTTTCTTCTATACGCCCGGCGAAATCTTTTGCCCTCGTAGCTTTTTTACCCGGCATAAGCCCAGTCGGGGAAATGTCTTTATTATAAAACCTTTTTGTATCTTTTTTATCTTCCAAATAAAAAAGCCTTCCGAGCGGATAATGGCTCATTACATCCCCGGGCAAAAGTTTAAAAGGATGCTCTTGAGATTTAACAAAATCAATCAGATTTTTTTCATATCCCAAATTTATAAGTTCATTTTTACTCAATTCAAAAATATTACTGAGTTTTATCCTATCCATCAGCCATTCGTTAAAAAGTTTTGACTGATAAGCACTTATCAAAAATTTCTCAAGCCTTCTGTTTTTTATAAATTTTTTACCTTCGATTAATTCTTTTGCCTGTGCGACGTTATCTTCCCTTCCAAATCTCTGATATCCGAAAAAATTAGGGATTCCGTTTTTCTTTATATCGATTAAAATTCTTTCTATTTTTTTTGCATCCACAAGAAGAACTTTTTTAAGCCTTACAAAAAATTTGTTTGCTTTCAAATGACCTATTTTAAGCTTGTTTCTGTGTAAATCCTGCTGTAAAATTTTTATTTTTTTATCTTCGAACCTGTTTATTTCATCTCTGTATTTACGTGGGACACTTATCCACTGGATTGTCAGTGCGTCTTTGTCTTTTAGCCCCGCATAACCTATTTCATTTCTTTTTATTCCGGTTTTTTTTGAAATTATATCTATCATCTGGGGGGTTGTTAAATCTTTTTTTCTTATTTTAAGCATCAGCCAGTTACCGGTATGTTCAAACGAATAAAGCGGAATTTCCTCAACAAAAAAATTTTCGCTGTTTTTATTAAAATGAAAATTTACAGGGCTGTGTGAATATATCATCTGTTTCCTTTACATTGTTTCAGTACAAAATGTGCCATAATTATTAATTGAAAAGTATATCCAAAAATAGAAACAATGGGAACAAAATATATAAAATTACTTAAAAATATCAGTAATTTTTCTCCAAACGGAAGATATAAAATATATGAATTTATAAAAGTGTAAATCAAATTTTTAAATAAAAAAAACACTGTTCCCCAAAAAATTATAGAAATAATAAACGGTAAAACCGTGTATTTTAAAATTTTCCAATCAAACAAATCTCTTAGCAAATTCATATAATTTCCTTAAAAATGGTTTTCAGGACAGATACTTTTAAATCTGCCTCTTTTAGTCACGGCAAAAACGCTTATCGGGGTTCTTGTCAGTTTTGAAATGTTTTTTATGACAGAGAGATTTTTTTTTGGAAAAGTAAAAAGTATTTCATACTCTTCCCCGCTGCAGCCTGTTCTTTTATCAAATTTTTTAAAAAATTCAAAATCAACATTTGAAATTTTACTGATTCGCTCAAGCTCTTTAAAAAGCCCGTCGCTTATATCGCATGCCGCTGTTATATATTTTGAAGCTTTATAAAAAAATTTATCTCTTAAACGGGGTTTTATAAATTTGGAATTTTTAGATATTTTTCCGCCTCTAAGTAGTATCTTCAAATCTTTTTTTACACTTCCCAAATCCCCGGTAAAAGCAACATATTCATTAAGTCCTGCTTTTCTAAAAACGGGCCTGTTACTTACTCCCATAAATGTCATCGATATGGCTATTTTATCGTTTCTTATGGTGTCTCCGCCAATTATTTCGTAATTATACTCATCCGCTGCTTTTTTAAATCCGTTAGCAAGCAGTTCAATTTCTTTCAAACTCAAACTTTTAGGAAACCCTATATTTATTAAAGCATATTTTGGCTTGGCATTCATAACAATAATATCACTGATATTTACCAGACTTGCTTTATAACTTATTTCATCCAAACGAAACCATTTTCTTTTAAAATGAATATTCTCAAAAAAAGAATCACTCGCAACTATCCATTTTCCATTTTCCATTTTCCATTTTTCATTTATAATTGCCCCGTCATCCCCGATATATTTATTTTTAAACTGTTTTATAAAAAACTCTTCTTTCATTTATTAGCCAATAAATCTTCCGCATTTTTAGGTAATTTGTCGAGTTTTAACAAAAGTTCTCTTTCCCATTCTTTAAGGGCTTTTTTTTCTAAAAGTTCAGATTTCCTCAAAGCTTTATATAATTCATAAGCCTGCTGTATTTCATCTCTGCTGGGCTCTCTTCTGATAGCTAAATATCCGGCTATTTTATTTGGATCATGAACAATGCCGCCTTCTTTATCTATCGGATCGCAGTTTACTTCCACCCAGTAATGATTTGAATCTTTTCTTAAATTCATAACCATTCCGCTCCAGTGCTCACCTCTTTGAATTGTATCCCACATATCCTTAAAGGCGGCTTCAGGCATAAAAGGATGTCTTACAATTGAATGGGGAGAGCCCACTAAATCGCTTTTTGTAAATTTTGTCATCTGTCTGTAAGCATGGGAAGCGAAAGTAATAATACCCTTTAAATCGGTCCTTGTTATAAGAGCCCTTGCATCAAGCCCTTCGTCTTTAAAAGTAATTTCTTTCCAAGAAGGTATGGTATAGGGTTTGGCAGCCATTTTATACTCCTTAAAATTTTATTAATATTATCTTACAAAAAAAATTTATTGTCAAATTTATATCACATTAAATATTTTAAAAAATTTCATCAATCATTTTAAGAGACAAATTCAAAGCTTTTAATTTATCTTTTTTGTATAAATCAATTATTTTATTTAACTTACTTTTATCAAATTTTTCATCCCTGTTTAAATAATATCCGATTATCTGCAAAAAATTACGGGAATTTTTAGTTAATTTTGCCCTCTCAAAATCCAAAAATTTAATATCTTTTTTTCTTTTAATTATATGATAATATCTTCCAAGCTGGGTATGGTATATATGTTTTTTATCAAGCTCGTATGCTCCAATTAAAGTTTCTTTTAAAGTTTCATAATATTGTTTTGTATTAATTAACTCTTTAAGAGGCTTTCCAACAACCAGTTCCATTATAAAATAATGTTTTCCGAGAAAAAGGGGTTTTGGTGCATAAAAACCGTCTAAAAGTCTTAAAAATCCATACTCTTTTTTGGCTAAATCGCTTTTAAGCCATTTAAGTGCCGCAGTTTCACCGTTTTCCAACTTAACTTTAAAAACTTCCCCCCTGTTTCCCTCACCTATTTTTTCAATTATTTCATAATTCATAAACAAAAGTTAAATTGAGAGTTTAACTTCTGTTTTATTAAGATTAATGGCTGTATCTTCCGGGCTCATTCCACAGGCTACATTTATAAGCTGGGTCACCTGCAATATAGGTTCTTCCTTACCGTCCATGGCTTTATGGCATAACGGACACGGGGTAGCCACAATATCTGCCCCGGCTTCTTTTGCCCCCTCAAGAGGTTTTATTGCAAGTCTTTCTTTTTGATTTTTATCTGTATAACTTGCATGATATCCGCAGCATGTATTTTCATTTTTATAACCTTCAATTATTTCAACACCAAGCGGCTCAAGAATTTCTTTTAAAATGGTAGGATTATCCACATCATCAAGCGCCACTTCGTTTGGAGCAAGCACATGACACCCGTAATAAGGAGCTACTTTTACTCCACTGATTTGTCTTTTTAGTCTTTTTTTATATTCGTCAAGCCCTATAAAATCCCTTATTAAATTTAATGTATGATAAATTTTTGCCTCACCTTTATACTCCAGCCCTTCATCAGAGAGTATTTTATTTACTTTTTCTTTAAGTTCAGGGTCACTGTCTAGTGCGAGTTTTGTTTTTGCAATGACCATATAGCAGGTATTGCAGGGAGTGTATAAATCCACACCTTTTTCTTCAGCCAAAGCGATATTTCTTGCATTTAGGCCATACACAATTATTTTATTCGTTTCATCAATAACTCCTCCTCCGCAACAGGCAGCCCTTTCAAGCAGCACACCTTCAACTCCCATATTTTCAAGAAAACTCATTGTAATATCATAATTATGGACATCGGCTCCCTGAAAACAGCATCCCGGATAAATTCCTATTTTTTTCATTTAAGTTCCTTTTGCAGTTTTTTAATAAAGTTTTGAAAATCTTTAATACCATTAAACGGTTTTGGTCCAAATTCGTCTTCTTTAAGCCCTCTTTCTCTAAATTCTTTTTCCAAATTTTGTTTTATTTCTTCCCCTTCATCCTCAAGAACTACAACCGGCAGGTTAAATTTGTCAATCTGTCCTGTTTCGTAAACTGTCTGGAACCAGAATCTTGCCCTTCTTGTAGCAGGCGTATCAACTCCTACATCTTTTGCAATACGTCTTAGCTGAAGTATGTCTTCTGCCGGTTTAATTCCCTTAGGACATGCAGCAAGACACATCTGGCACTGCACACACTCATATATTCCGCTGTTTTCAACCAGTTTTATTCTTTCTTCAACATCCATTCCGTCACGGCTGTCCATTATAAACCTAAACGCTTTTGTAAGTTGAAAGGGACCTAAATATTTTTCATCGCCTTCAAGTGCATTACATTGACCGTAACATGCCATACATAAAATACAGTCCGTCTGTTTGTCATACATTGCAAATTCTTCAGGGCTGACCAAAGATTCACTTTTTAGATTATCGGGCACTTTTTTTGGATCAGGTTCAAGATATGGTTTTATTTCTTTTAGTTTATCAAAAGCGGGTTCCTGGTCTACCACCAAATCTTTTATTACCGGCAAATGATGAAGCGGTTCAATTTTAATTACACCGTTTCTTATTTTATCTTTTGCCTGAACTTTACACGCAAGGGTGCTTCTGCCGTTAACAATCATTGCACAGCTGCCGCAGATTGCGCTTCTGCAAAAAGCCCTGAATGTAAGGCTTGAATCAATTTTATCTTTTATATGCATTAATAATTCAAGCACAGTCAATGTATCTTCAACTTCGACTTCAAAATCTTGCCAGTAACTCTCATTTTTTTCAGGATTATATCTTTTTATTTTTGCAATATATTTTATTTTTTTCATTTTAAATCCTTTTTGGTATAATTACATTCCTTCTCCCGGTAGCTCAGTAGGATAGAGCGTCGGATTCCTAATCCGAAGGTCGTGGGTTCGAATCCCCCCCGGGAGACCAATTTAAGTTAACAAGTTCCAAATTGCCAGGTTCTAAGTAATTACTTGTAACTTTGGAATTTAGAACTTACAACTAATATTTACGCTCAGCCGGTTCATATAAACTTATATCAACTTCACCTTTTTTATAATCAAAACTTCCGTCAGTATTTTTACTAACCATTGAATGGTATAAAAAGTTTTCATCGTCTCTTGTTGGATAATCATCCCTGTAAAAACTACCGCGTGATTCTTTTCTCTGAAGTGAAGCGTAGGCCAAAACATCGGCAATATCGAGTAAATTGAAAAATTCAAGTGTTGATTGCAAGTCAAGATTAAAAACTTTTGATTTATCTTCGACCCCGAGATTATTATGCGCTCTTTCAATTAATTTTTTTAATTTATCATAACCTTCAAGCATTTCAGATTCATTTTTAAACACACCGAAATGTTTAAACATAATTTCACCAAGTTCGCCTCTTAAATCTCCCAAAGTTTCTTTGCTTTCTTTATTCATAAGTTCGTTTATTTTTCTTTTTTCATCTTCTACTAAACTCTCACCGCCTTCTTCAAAATCCACCCCTTCGGCATATCTTACCGCCTCAAGTCCTGCAACATGGCCGAAAACCACTATATCAAGCAGGGAATTTCCCCCTAATCTGTTTGAGCCGTGAACACTGACACACTGAGCCTCGCCAGCTGCAAAAATCCCTTCAATCGGTGTTTCGCATTTTACATTTGTATGAATACCTCCCATTGCGTAATGGGCTGTTGGTTTTATCGGAATAGGCTCTTTTATAGGGTCTATCCCTTCAAAATCGATTGCAAGTTCTCTTATTTGAGGCAGTCTCTCTTTTATTTTTTTTGCCCCCAAATGGGTCAAATCAAGATGGACATATTCTCTTCCCTCTTCATCTTTAAATCCTCTGCCCTGTCTAATTTCCTGAACTATGCTTCTACTGACCAGATCCCTGGGTCCCAGTTCCATTTTTTTCGGGGCATATTTACTCATAAACCTTTCACCTAAACTGTTTTTAAGATGCCCGCCTTCTCCTCTTGCCGCTTCTGTAACCAAAATTGCGGATTTTCTAAGTCCTGTGGGGTGAAACTGCAAAAATTCCATATCTTTAAGAGGAAGCCCCGCTCTTAAAGCGGCGGCCGTACCGTCCCCTGTGCAGCCGAGTGCGTTTGAGGTATATCCCCAGTAAATCCTGCTGTGACCGCCTGTTGCAAGAATAATGGCTTTTGTTTTAATAAATTTAATTTCTCCGGTTGCTATATTTATGGCGCTGATTCCCTGTACTCTCTCCCCGTTATGGGCTACATTTAATAAAAACCATTCATTTAAAAATTGAACATCATTTTTTATACACTGCTCAAATAATGTATGAAGCATTACATGACCCATTTTATCCGCACTGTAACATGTTCTGTCTTTACTTGCCCCTCCAAAAGGTCTTTGGGCTATTTTTCCGTTGTTAAGCCTGGAAAAAGGAACCCCCATATGCTCCATTTCCCGAATAATTCTCGGAGCTTCAAAACACATATATTTTACCGCCCTCTGATCTGCAAGATAATCGCTACCTTTTATTGTATCGAATGTATGAAGTTTTTCATTGTCACTCGGGTCTACATTTGCAAGAGCCGCATTTATACCCCCCTGGGCCGCACCTGTGTGAGAGCGGGTGGGATAAACTTTGCTCATTACCGCCACATTAAGCCCTTTTGCCTCTTTTGCGGCGCTCAAAGCGGCATAAAGCCCTGCCCCTCCGGCACCGATAATTAAAACATCTACTTTCATAACGCTCCTTTCAAATTTATTATTAAATTATAACTAAAAGTTATATTAATAAAAAGAGATTAATACTCCTATAATATTGAAAGTTACTAAAAGAAACAGAAAAATTAAAAATTGGATAAATTATAAAAAAGTTCTAACAATATTTTCTGTTTTTGAAGTTTTAAAATTTTTATATTCAACTCTGATGTCTTTTGGGAATTTTCCATAATGTCCAAATCAAGCCCGGTTGCATCGCCTCCTTTTATGGCGTCTTTTGTTGAGGCTATAAGGGAATTGTATATTTTTATGTTTTCTTTATATATTTTAATTTTTTGGTCTATAATTTTTATCTCTTTCAACAAAGCCGCATAATCTTTGCTTAATTCATTTTTTTTGTCGTTAAGCTCGATTCTTGATTTTAAATAATTTATTTTTGATTTTTGAATTTTGTTTAATGCGTTAAAATTAAACGGCCAATTCAGACTTATTCCGATATTATAATAATTATAAGTGCTTTCATCCAGAGTGGGCAGGTTTTCTTTATAAGAGTTTTTTACTATATTGTAATTTCCGTTTACATTCAAGCTCAAAAGGCTGTTTCCGACATTCATTTTATACAAATCTTTTTGTATTTTTATATTATATCTCTCAGAACTTATTTCAAGATTTTTGTTTACATAATCATTTTTACAAATAAGTTTCAACTTTGGCAGATTTACTTTTGTAATATCAAGATTTGATATTTTTTCAAAATTTTTTTTAAGTTTAAAAAGCGCCAAATCAATATCGGTCAAATTTAATTTTAAAGAATTAAGCTTTAAAACAGCATCGTTAAGAAGTGTGGAATCCCCCACCCCGTTTAAAAAAGCCTCCTTTTTTTTCTCTATGTCTATTTTTGTGTTTTTTATGTTAAGTTTTATAATGTTTTTGTTTATTAAATTTATTTTATAATCAATTGCAAGCTCAAGCGCCTGTTTTACAAGTTCTCTTTTTTTAAGTTCAATATTAATTAAATTAAAATTTTTTAAATTTTTTGCATATTTTATGGAATAATAAATTGCTCCGCTTTTAAAAATAGGCTGATTAACGCTTATTGAAAAATTTTTACTAACACGCTTGGGGTTTAAATTTGTTTTATTTATCGAATAGCTGAAATTAACCGGACTCATCCAGGATTTGCTCAAATCTTTTGAATTTTCGATAGAATAATTCTTTTCGTAATCAAACTCCCGGTTTTTTAAATTATTTAGTAAATTATCATAAGAAAAAAGAGCAATAGGGGCTAAAAAAAGAAGTTTTTTCAGCATAAAGCGGCCTTTAATCTGTCAAAACCTTCGTCTGTTTCTTCCTTTGTAATGGTTAAAGGAGGCAAAAACCTAACAGAAACACTGCCCGCTTTTAAAACCAGAAGTTTTTTCTCAAAAGCTTTTTTTACCACCTCATCCCTTATTTCGGTGTTGTGGCATTTAAGTGCCCGCATAAGTCCGTATCCCGCCACATTATCAAATTTTTCGGGATATTCTTTTGCTATTTCAACCAGTTTGTCTTCAAAATAATTACACATTTCATCAAGTCTTCCGCTTTTTTTATATTCGTCCAAAATTTCAATCACCTCAATTCCGGCTCTTGTGGAAAGATAATTTCCCCCGAATGTGCTTCCGTGATCCCCCGGTTTTAACACATCCCTAAGCGTAGTGATAACAGCCCCTATCGGAACGCCTCCTCCAAGACCTTTCGCAAGGGTTATAATATCCGGTTTTATTCCGTAAAGTTCGCTTGCAAAAAATTCTCCCGTTCGATAAATTCCGGTCTGAACCTCATCCACAATTAACAAAACACCTTTATCTTTTAGCATTTTAGCCAAAGCTTTAATTTCGTTTTTATCAAAAGGATTGACCCCGCCTTCGCCCTGAATCAGTTCAATCATCACCCCAACCGTTTTATCGTCTATTTTATTTTCAATATCGGCTATATTTTTGGCATATGTAAATCCGTCAGGAAAAGGACCGAAATACTGGTGAAATTTAGGCTGTCCCGTTGCTTTGAGGGTGGAAATAGTCCTTCCGTGAAATGAATTTTCAAGTGTTATTATTTTATATTTTTTAATTTCTCCGTTTATTTCCCCGTATTTTCTTGCAATTTTAAGAGCTGTTTCATTTGCCTCCGCTCCGCTGTTGCAAAAAAAAACACCCGCATTTAAACCTGTTTTTTCAACAAGCATTTTTGCAAGAATTTCCTGAGGAGGTATTCTGTAAATATTTGAAATATGAATAATGTTTCTGGCCTGCTCACAGATTGCATTTACAAATCTTTCATTGCCGTGTCCCACGCTTACCACGCCTATACCAGCCGTGAAATCTATATATTCATTACTGTTTTTATCCCAAAGCGTAGCATTTTTCCCTTTTACAAATTCTACATCAAATCTGTTGTATGTATTTAAAAGACAGTTCATTTTTTTTCCTTTTTATTAATATTATTTAAGCACTGACTAAATAAAGCGAAATAATTGCAAATTTTAGCATAGTAAAAGCGTTAAAAAAAGTGCACTTAACCCGTAGGGCAGCGTAGATGTTTGCACTTTTTAGCTTTTACGAAACGTTAAAAAATTTGCACTCTTGTTGAGTGCATTTAGTCAGTGCTAATAATTTTAATCTTTTTATAAATAAAATAATCATATTCCGTAAAATTCAACATCAATTAAAGGTGTTTTAGCAAAAATTCCTATTTCTTTATCAAGCATTTTAACAAAACTCATCAGATTTTCCATCTCAACTTCGTCTATTTCGCCTATAATAAAAGAAATTTTTTTGGCATTGTCTATTAAATACAAAAGCCCTGCTATCTCTTCAAGGGTTGTTGTGTGTTTTTGAATATTTTGTTTTACCCTTACCGATTTTAAGACTATTTCAACAAAATCTTCAAAATCGGCATCATTTTTAAGTTTTTCATTATATATTTCAAATACATAGGCGAGTCTGGCGAGCAGTAGAGGCAGTTTTTCACTGCGCTTGGGAATATCCACTCTTGAAAATTCGTCGTTTCCGCCTATAACCGCATAATTTTTTGCAAGTTTAACGGGTAATTCTGCCCAAAAAATCACCAAATCGCTTTCTTTTAAAAATTCTTCATCTTTGTTTGTATAATAATTTTGTAAATCCATCTGATACCTTTTTAGACAATTAATTTTGCAAAATTATAACGCAAAAAATTAGAACTGAATAAATAACGAAAAAGTAAAAATATTACAGCGTTGTGAAATTTAGCGAAAATTTTGCGTTTAAAAAATTGCACTTAACCCGCAAGGGCTGCGTAGCTGTTTGCAATTTTTAGCAAAATTTGAGTGATATAAATAACGAAAAAATTTAAATAAAACTTACGGGGTCCATATCAACTTTTGCTTTTGCCAAATCAATACAGGGATAAATAATTTTATGAAGATTTTTACCTTTAAAAAGGGCAAAATAGCGGTATCTGTTTTTAAGCTTAAAAATCGGGGCTTCTCCAAAACCAATTAATTCCTCTTTTTCTCCTATACATTTAATAAATTCTTCTAAATTTTTTTGTGCAACTTCTTTTTTCTTATCAGTAAATTCGACTTTTGCAAGTCTTGAAAAAGGGGGATACCCCAAATCTTTTCTGTATTCTATTTCCTCAGCAAAAAAATCTTCATAACTTTTATTAAAAAATTCTTTATTTTGGGTAATGACAATAACCTCTCCGTCTTCTTTTCTACCAGCCCTGCCTTCAACCTGTCCGGCTAAGGAAAAAGCCCTCTCCCTCGCCCTGAAATCAGGCGTATTCAAAATAAAATCTATATCCGTTACTATACTCAAAGCAACATCCGGATAATCGTGCCCCTTACTTAGCATCTGAGTTCCAACCAGTATATCAATTTCACGGTTTTCAAATCTTTTTAACAGCTTGTCTATCCTGCTTTTGGAAGTTATTATGTCCCTGTCAAACTTTTCTATTTTAGCTTCAGAGAAAATTTGTTTTAATTCTTCTACAATCTCACTTGTTCCTTTTCTTTCATTTATAAATTCGTCTCCCCCGCACTTTGGGCATGTTTTTGGAATAGGGGAGATATATCCGCAGTAATGACATACAAGAGCCCTTTTATCTTTGTGAATACTCATGGCAATATCACAGTTTTTGCATTTTACGGCTTCGCCGCAGTTTTTACAAATCATAAATTTAAAATTAGCCCTCGTTGGGACAAAAATAATAATTTGTTTATTTTGATTTAATTTTTCAGATATTTTTTTTATGGTAAATTTATCAAAACTTTCCCTGAAATAACGTGTTTTACGGCTACCGTAAAAAGTGCCTTTAAGTCTAAAATAAGGAAATTTGTATAAGTCGCTTACAAGCGGTGTTGCACTTCCCAAAACCACTTTTACCCCAAAAAATTTATTAAAAGCAACCGCCAAATCTTTTGCATTATATTTTGGAGTTTGTTCGGATTTATAACTATCATCATGCGCTTCGTCCACAATTATAAGCCCCAGGTTTTCAAAAGGCAGAAACAAAGCGCTTCTTGCGCCTACGATTACTTTTATATTATCCAGACTGTTTAGAATTTGCTGTTTTTTATTTTTAGTAATCTTACTGTGCCAGATTGCAAGTGTTTCGCCAAAATATTTTTTAAGCCTTTTTTCCATCTGGGAGGTAATTGCAATTTCCGGAAGTAAAAAAAGAGCTTTTTTACCCTGATTTATGGTTTCTTCAATAAGTTTAATATAAATTTCTGTTTTTCCGCTTCCGGTATCTCCAAAAAGAACAGAAACATTTTCTTTTTTTAAAAATTCAAGCGCTTCTTTCTGTTTTTCACTGAGTTTAATATCTCTTTTCATTTTTCACTTTACATTTTTCACTTCGCCGCCTCTCCGACTCCGCAAAAATAATATTTAGATATAAATTCAATAATTTTCTGATAATTCTCATTAAAATGAAATTTTTTGTCAATTATTTCTTTACATTCATAATCCGGTTTGCTTACTGTTTTAAAAACATACCCGTAAGTTATTCTGTTTTTGAGGGGAATTTCAACAATATCGCCTTTTTGAAAATATTTATCGGATTTATAAGTAAAAATATTCAGGGTGTTAAGAATTGCTATTTCATAATACATTACCGAAAAATCGAGCAGTTAAAATCGTTTGATGTAGAGGCAGTTGAATTACATTCAAATTTACATCCGTTATCCGTATTTTTATCATAATAAAAATAAATCGTTTTACCCTGATATGTGACATTATAATCAGTTCCATTCCCGTCCCATTTCAGCATATTGTCTGTTTTGGAAACAGGATAAGTCAAAATATTTTCAAAAAGAGTATTGTCTGTTGTAGATTTTTCCAGATCCGGGCAGGTATTGTTACCTTCCAAAATCAGTTTTGTATATTTAGAAGAAATTGCGGCTCTTATTGTAGAAACCTCTGTTTTTACTTTTGCCTTTACGGCATCATCCACGCCTGTGAAAAGGCGAGGCAGGGCAACACCCGCCAATATACCTATTACAATAATTACAAAAATAAGTTCAAGTAGAGTGAATGATTTTTTCATTTAATAAAACAAAATTTGGTGACTGATTAGCATTACCGTCCAAACAAGCTATATAATAAGTTTGCCCGGCCACATCTTTATCTGCTTCGCCTACAATTGTATAATTTGATGTACTGTTACAATCTTTTAACATTAAACTTTAATTTCTTTAGGAACATCAGTATAAGTAGTTAAATTTTGTTCCGCAGAATTACTTTTATTATATTCCAAATCCGAATAACTTATATCACCATTATGACTTTCGGAAATTGAAGTACTCCACAATGTTGGTCCTACACTTCTGTTTAATGTTCCTACAAACGCTTTTAAATTAGCTTCATGGGCCTGTTGTGCCACACCCAGGAATTTTGGAAGTGCAACCGCCGCTAAAATACCTAAAATAACAATAACAAAAACAAGCTCTATCATAGTAAACGCTTTTTTCATATTATCTCCTTATAAAGATTATAACATAAATTTTTGCATTTGTAATCTCTACTGACTAAAGTTTTATTATCCTCAACTCTGATTAATCTAAAATATGGAGCACTTTTTGCGGTTCCGTCTTTACATTCAATTTTGTATAATTTTTGAGTTACGCTTACATTTGATTCAGCTATCACATGATAGTCGGTTGTTGAATTACAATCTTTCAGATCAATATCACTGCCGTTAATTTCAGGAGGTAAAGTTATCCTATCTTTTATTGAATGAATATAGCTTATATCTCCATGATGACCTTCACTTATACTTTTTGCCCACAAATCTTCACCAGTAGTTCTGTTTAATGTTCTTACAAATGAAATCAAATTTGCTTCATGAGCCTGCTGACCAATTGCAAAATATCTTGGAAGTGCAACTGCTGCTAAAATACCCAAAATAACTAAAACAAAAATCATTTCAAGCATAGTGAAGGCCGTTTTATTCATCCTCTCTCCTATATTTTTCAATTTTTTTTAGTATTTCATACTCTTTTTTGTCTTTCTCCAGTATCAAAAACAGAAGCTCTTTTGGAGTGGAGTTTTGAAGTTTGATTAAATCTTCTTTTACATATTCAAAAAATTCATTCTCCAGGTTTATTTCAAATTTTTCCCGCAGAATATTTAAAGAAATTTTTTTCATTTACCGAGTATTGCTTCAATTTTTCCAACAACTTCTTCAAGTTCAAGTTCTTTAAGTGCGATATTTTCCCTGCATTCAAGAAGCTCGCTCTCCGTTTGAGATAGTTTTTCTTTTATATTTTCAAGTTCTATTTTTAAATTTTCATTCTCTTTGGTAAGTTCCTCGTATTTTTGAAGCAGTCCGTCTATTTTTTCGTTTAATTTTGTAAGTAAGTCCATAATATCCCTTTAATGTTGATTTGATATAATTATAATAAAAAGGAGAGATTTGTTCAAATTAAATTCCAAATTCGCTCCAACCGGCGACCAGCCAAAAGCAATAGGAAAAATAACCGGATGCATTAAAAAAGGAAGCCGATACAATACATTAATAGGTGTTACGGGAAGCGGCAAAACATTCACAATGGCAAATATAATTAAAAATCTGCAAATTCCCACTTTAATACTTACACACAATAAAACACTCGCAGCCCAGCTGTACAGTGAATTTAAAGATTTTTTCCCAGAAAATCATGTGGAATATTTTATAAGCTATTATGATTATTACCAGCCGGAGGCATATCTGCCAAGACAGGATTTATATATAGAAAAAGACAGCTCCATCAATGCGGAGCTTGAAAGGCTCAGGGTTTCAGCCACGGCAAGCTTATTGGAATACGACGATGTTATAGTGGTGGCAAGCGTATCCGCACTTTACGGCCTCGGTAACCCGATAGAATACAAAAAAATGGTAGCGAAAATCGCCGTTGGAGATGAAATAAACCAAAGAGACTTTATGCTTAGACTCCTTTCCATGGGATATACAAGAAACGACAAATATTTTGAAAGGGGAAATTTCAGGGTAAACGGGGAAGTTATCGATATTTTCCCTACATATTTTGAAGATGATGTAATTAGAATTGAATTTTTTGGAGATGAGATTGACAGGATTTATACAATAGATTATCTTACAAATGAAAAACTCGAAAACTTAAAAGAAATAACCGTTTATGCGGCCAACCAGTTTATCGTTGGGGCTAACAGGCTGGCCGAGGCTGTAAATTCCATTGAAAAAGAACTGCAGGAGAGACTTAAATTTTATGAAGAAAACGAAAGAATAATAGAATATCAAAGACTTAAACAAAGAACAGAATTTGATTTGGAAATGCTTGAAACTACAGGGACATGCAAGGGAATAGAAAATTATTCAAGGCATCTCACAGGCAAAAAACCGGGAGAAACGCCCTATTCGCTTTTGGATTATTTTGAAATAAAAGGTAAACCTTATTTGGTAATTGTGGATGAAAGCCATGTCAGTCTGCCTCAATTCAGGGGAATGTACAACGGGGACAGGGCAAGAAAAGAGGTATTAGTAGAACACGGCTTCAGACTTCCAAGCGCATTAGACAACAGACCTTATAAATTCGATGAATTTATAAATAAAGCGCCCCATTATCTTTTTGTTTCGGCTACCCCCAATGAATACGAATTAAATCTTTCAACCTGCGTTGCCGAACAGATAATAAGACCCACAGGTCTTTTGGACCCGGTAATTGAGCTGTATCCAAGCAACAATCAGGTGGAAACTCTGTACGATAAAATAAAAGAAGCCACAGCAAAAAATGAAAGGGTTTTGGTTACAACTCTTACTAAAAAAATGGCGGAAGAGCTGCAGAAGTATTATCTGGAACTCGGAATAAAAGTAAAATATATGCACAGCGACATTGATGTGGTTGAAAGAAATGAGATAATTAGGGGGCTTAGAAGCGGGGAATTTGATGTTTTAATAGGAATAAACCTGCTAAGAGAAGGGCTTGATTTGCCGGAAGTTGGCACGGTTGCAATACTTGATGCAGATAAAGAAGGTTTTTTAAGAAGTGAAACAAGCCTGATTCAGACAATGGGAAGAGCTGCAAGAAACGTAAACGGAAGAGTAATTATGTTTGCAAATAAAATTACCGAACCTATTATTTTAGATGATAATTTAGAAAAACTTGAAAAATTAAAAGACAAAATTACAAAATCTATGTACAATGCAATAAAAATAACGCTAAAAAGAAGAATCAAACAAAAAGAATATAATAAAATACATAAAATTACACCAAAAAGCACAGTAAGAAAACTTGATGTAAGTTTAAAAGAGGAAGGCTACGAGGCTATAGCGAAAGAGATTAAAAACAAAAATAAAATTCCGCCCCGTGAGAAAAAATCTATTATAGCCAAACTGAAAAAAGAGATGATTGAGGCTGCAAAACAGTTGGAATTTGAAAAAGCTGCCATGATTAGGGATAAAATAGAAGAAATTAAAAAAAGAATAGAAGAAATTAAAAAAAAGTTAAGGAGAGACAATGATTTTAAGATATAAAGATTCTTTTCCAAAAATTGCCGATAGTGCCTGGATAGCGCCAAGCGCAGACATTATAGGTGATGTGGAAATAGGAGATGATTCAAGCGTATGGTTTGGATGTGTAATTAGAGGCGATGTTCATTATATAAAAATAGGAAAAAGGGTCTCCATTCAGGATTTGTCAATGATACATGTGACACATTTTGAAAAAGAAAAAAAAATTGGTGACGGTTTTCCTACAATAATCGGGGATGATGTAACAATAGCGCATAAAGTAATGCTGCACGGCTGTAAAATTGGGAATGCGTGTCTTATTGGAATGAGTGCCACAATACTTGACGGTGCTGAAATCGGGGATGAATCGATAGTTGGAGCCGGTGCGTTGGTCACAGGAGGTAAAAAATTTCCGCCAAGAAGTCTAATCCTCGGAAGTCCCGCTAAAGTTGTAAGAAGCTTGACAGACGGGGAAGTTGAAAAAATTTATCAAAATGCAAAAAATTATGTAAATTATAAAAATGAATATATAAATTTTTTAAAATAATTATACAATTAAGAATATTAGTAATTGCTAAATGGAAATAGAAGAAAGGATAAAAACTAAATGGTAAAAAAGCTCGATTTAAGCGATTATATAAACAGACTCTATTCACTTTTTGCAAGGGAAAAAGATTTTAAACTAAACGGCGATATTAATGTATTTTATAAATATCTTAAAAAACTCGAAAACAAAGATTTCAAAAGCCCGCCTGAGGTTAAAAATCTGGATAAAGAGCTGATTCATTTAAAAAAATACGGAGATTTAAGCCATTCTCAAATTTTCGAATTTGTAAAAATTATCAATTATTTTGACTATTTAAAATCAAGAAACTGGGAAGATTTAGCTGAGTGGTTCGATAAAATTGAAATTCCCTCTGAAATAAAAAAACTGACACTGCATTATAATAAAAAAGGCGAAGTAATCGGATTTATAGAACTTGACGAAATAAATGAAAAAATAAAAGAAGTAAAAACCCTGATACGTCAGGAACTTTACAAATATATAAATTCAAAAAAACTTGAGCCTTTTTTGGTAGATAAACAGATACATCTGCAAGGAGATGAAGAAACACTTCTTCTAAGAGGCGGCTTTAATAAAATAATCGATGCGGAAATCCTCGGCAGAAGTCAAAGCGGATTTTTTTACATTTTTCCAAGAAGTATTTCTAAACTTAAAAAAAGAATAGATGATTTATTGTCTTTAAAAGAAGAATTTTTAGAAAAAAAATCAAGGGAATTTAGCAGTATTTTTAGAAAATGGGTCAAATTTCTAAGTTTTATTGATTCCGAGTTTGACAAATTCGACCATTTGCAGGCAAGAATATTTTTGGCAAAAAATGAAAATCTGGAATTTATACTGCCTAAAAAAAGCAAAAAATTTTGTTTAAAGGATTTTTGCCATCCGGCTTTAAGTGGTTGCAAACCGGTAAACGTGCAATGGGATAAGCAGGTATTGATTATCACTGGGGTTAACGCCGGCGGTAAAACAATGCTTCTAAAATCAATCCTCAGCTCCGCTTTTATGGCAAAACACCTTCTTCCGATGAAAACAAGAGAAACTTCAATTATTCCCGCATTTAAAGAGATAAAATCAATTATACAAGACCCCCAAAATGTAAAAAACGATATTTCTACATTTGCGGGGAGAATAAAAGAATTTAAAGAAGTTTTTGGAAAAGAAGATTATTTAATAGGAGTGGATGAAATAGAATTAGGGACGGATGCCAACGAAGCCGCAACACTGTTTAAAGTAATTATTGAAGAAATTATGAAAAAAAACAGGATTGTAATTACTACACATCATAAAAGACTTGCCTCTTTACTTGCAAAACACGAAGATGTGGAATTATTAGCCGCTGTTTATGATGAAAAACAGCAAAAGCCCACATATGAATTTATAAAAGGAACTATCGGGAGAAGCTTTGCGTTTGAAACGGCAAAAAGATACGGAATTCCTTTAAATATAATAAATAAAGCCAAACAGGAATATTCCGAAGATTTGGAAAAACTTGACATATTGATAGAAAAGGCCGCAAATGCCCAATATGAATACAATAAAAAACTGAACGAATTAAATCAAGAACTTGAGAACACAAAAGAATTAAAAGAATCCCTTCTTTTGCAAAAAAAAGAATTTAACGAATCATTAACAAAAGAAAAAAACAGACTTCTAAAAGAATTTAATAACGCAATAAAAGCGGCGAAAGAAGCCATAAAGGCAAAATCTACAGGCGATGCCCACAGAAAACTTAATGAGGCAAATCAAATATATAAAAAAATAAAAATAAAAAAAGAAGAAATTAATAAAGAATTTAAAGCGGGGGACAAGGTAAAATTCAAAAGTTCAGCGGGGGAAATATTGGAAATTAAAGGCAAAAACGCACTTGTAAATATTGAAGGCAAAAAACTTCTGATTCCAAAAAATCAGCTGGAATATTATAAAGCACCTATAAAAAAAGAAAAAATTAAAATTTCAAAACCAAAAGCTGTTAAGGCCGATATAAAACTTGATTTACACGGCTTGAGAATGGAAGAAGCAATTGAAAAAACAGAAGAATTTTTAAACAATGCTGCGCTTGCGGGGCTTGAAGAAGTATGGATTTATCACGGTATGGGAAAAGGAATATTGGCAAAAGGAATAACCGAACTTCTTAAAAATCATCCTTTGGTAAAAAGTTTTACAGACGCACCGCCTCATATGGGAGGATACGGAGCAAAAATAGTTAAATTATAATTGAGTTTAATTAACTTTCACTTATATAATAAGCATTGCATCACCGTAGCTGTAAAATCTGTATTTTTTTTCTATTGCCTCTTTGTAAATTTCAAGAGTTTTAATTCTGCCTATAAAACTTGCCACAAGCATTATAAGCGTTGATTTGGGAAGATGAAAATTTGTAAGCAGATGATTGACCCTTATGGGAGGATTTTGGGGGTGCAAAAACAAATCGCATTCTCCACTTAATTTTTTTTCTCTTGCATAATATTCTACAGTTCTTGTCACGGTTGTTCCTACTGCCACTATTTCTTTATTTGAATCTAAAATTTTAGCTGTACATTCAGGAATTTCGTAAAATTCACTGTGCATTTTATGCTTTCTTATATCTTTAACCTCAACAGGTTTAAATGTTCCAGCCCCTACGTGAAGCGTTAAAAAATATTTTTCTTTTATTTTTTTTAATAATTCATCCGTAAAATGAAGTGAAGCGGTAGGCGCTGCAACAGCCCCTTCTTTTTTGGCAAAAATACTCTGGTATTCCAATTCATCAATTTGTTCATCTTCCCTTTTAATATACGGAGGCAACGGAACATGTCCTATCTTTTCTAAAATATTAACTAATTCTAAAAAATCCAATTCTTTAAACTTTTCACTTTCAACTTTTAACTTAAAACTAACTATTCTGCTACCATCTTCTAAAAGCTCTTTTACCTCAGCCATAAGCCCATTATCAAAATAAAGTTTACTACCTGTTTTTACTTTTCCCCTGATATAAACCAGATAACCGTTTTTATAAGGCCTGTTTAAAAGTAATTCTATTTTTCCTCCGCTCTCTTTTTTTCCAAAGATTCTTGCTTTTATTACTTTTGTATTATTAAAAATAAAAGTACTTTCACCCGTGAAATCTAAAATATTTCTAAAAACTGTATGAATTATTTTATCTTTTTTTCTATCGTAGACTAAAAGTTTAGCTAAATCCCTGGGATTTGCAGGATATTTGGCAATTAAACCCTCAGGTAATTTATAATCATAAGAAGAGACTAAAAAATTTTCCATTAAACACCTATTAATTTTCTGAGCTCTTCCGGTTTTGTGCTATAAGCCATGGCTGTATCTTTATCGATTATATGTTTCATTGCAAGTTCAGCCAACACCTGATTCATTGTCTGCATTCCTGTTACACCCTGGTTAAGCTGCATTTGTGAATATATCTGGGCAATTTTATTTTCCCTGATTAAGTTTGCAATTGCAGGATTATTAATCATTATTTCATGAGCCGCAATTCTTCCCCCACCTATTTTTGGTAAAAGAGACTGAGAAATAACCGCTAAAATAGCCATTGAAAGTTGTGTTCTTATCTGGTCCTGTTCTTCTGCTGGGAATACATTCACAATTCTGTTTATAGTCTGACTTGCCGAATTTGTATGAAGCGTTGCAAAAACCAAATGCCCTGTTTCTGCCGCTGTAATTGCGGCGCCTATTGTCTCTCTGTCTCTCATCTCACCAATTAATATAACATCCGGATCTTCCCTAAGAGATGCCCTTAAAGCCCTGAGAAACGATTTTGTATCTCTGTTTATTTCTCTTTGGGATATTAGACATTTGTTATGCTGATGCACAAATTCTATCGGATCTTCAATGGTAATAATATGTTTTCTGAAATTATCATTTATTTCTTTTATCATAGCGGCAAGAGTGGTTGATTTACCGCTTCCGGTAGGCCCTGTTACCAACACAAGACCTTTTTCATGCCTTACTAATTTTTTAAATACTCCCGGGGCGCGTAATTCATCCAGACTAAAAGGCCTCTCAGGAATAATCCTGAATGCGCCTGCCAAATTTTCTCTTTCGAAATAATAATTGGCCCTGAATCTTGAAACTTTCGGTACCTCAAAAGAAAAATCAAGTTCAAGTTCATCTTCTAATTTTGCTTTTTGTTTTTCTGATAAAACGGAATAACAAAGATCCGCAACATCTTCTTTTGTAAGTTTTGGAAGATTTAAAGGGGTTAATTTTCCGTCAATTCTCAGCGTCGGCTCTGCATTGACATTTAAATGCAAATCACTTGCATTGTAATCTTTAATACTTTTTAAAAGCTGTTCTAATGTAAAATTAAGTGCCATGATTTTTCCTATTCGATTATTTTAGGAACTATAAAATAATCATCTTTTGATTTTGGTGCATGCGAAAGAACATCTTTGATAACATTACTTTGCTTAACTTCGTCTTCTCTTAAAGGTGTAGGATTGTTTAATGTTGAAAAAGTAGCTTCTATTTTACTTGTATCTATTTCATGTAACATTTCAACAAATTCTACTATTTCTGCCAAATTCTCAGCCATTTTTTCTTTATCGGCTATCTCAAGCATAGAAAGATTTTCCAATTTTTCAACAAGTTTTGCATCGATTTTCATAAAAATCCTTTTTTAGTATAATTGTAACAAAAAAAAGGTAAAAAAATGAATCTATTTCAAGAAGCACAGAAATATATCGTAGGAGGAGTAAATTCACCTGTTAGGGCATTTAAAAGTGTCGGAGGGGAACCTCCTTTTATTGAAAAAGGGAAAGGAGCATATATATATGACACAAAAGGCAGAAAATATCTGGATTTTATACAAAGCTGGGGTCCGCTTATTTTCGGGCACTGTGACAAGGAAATAGAAAATACAATTATAAAAGCCGTAAAAAAAGGAACAAGTTTTGGAGCCCCTACAAAAGTTGAAATAGATTTGGCAAAAGAAGTATTGGAACTATTTCCGCATTTGGATTTAATAAGATTTGTAAGCTCAGGCACAGAAGCCACAATGAGCGCGATAAGACTTGCAAGGGGTGTAAGCGGGAAAGATGATATTATAAAATTTGAAGGGTGTTACCACGGACACAGCGATTCATTGTTGGTCAGTGCCGGCAGCGGCGCCGCTACATTCGGAACACCAAGTTCTCCCGGTGTTCCGGCTGATTTTACAAAACATACACTTCTTGCAAAATATAATGATATTGAAAGTGTTAAAAAATGTTTTCAAAACGGTGATGTGGGATGTGTAATAATAGAACCGATTGCCGGAAATATGAGTTTGATACCTGCCAAAGCCGATTTTTTAGGTGAACTCAGGGAAATTTGCAACCATTACGGGGCAATTCTGATTTTTGATGAGGTGATGAGCGGATTCAGGGCGTCACTTAGAGGCAGTTTTGATATATACGGCATAAAAGCGGACATTGTAACATTCGGTAAAGTAATAGGAGGCGGAATGCCCGTTGGAGCATTTGCGGGGAAAAAAGAAATTATGGAAAAATTATCTCCAATAGGTCCAGTATATCAGGCGGGAACACTCTCCGGTAACCCTGTGGCCATGAGCGCCGGACTTGCACAAATTAAAAAATTAAAAGAAAATCCGGAAATTTATAAGACTCTTGAAAAAAAAGCAAAAAATCTAATGCATGGATTTGCCGAAATTTCAAAAGAAAACAGAATTGAATTTAATTATAATGTAATGGGCAGTATGTTCGGATTCTTCTTTAATTCAAAATTGCCTAAAAATTTTGATGAGGTAAATGAGAGTGATACAAAAAGATACGCATTATTTCATAATAAAATGTTAAAAAACGGTTTTTATTTTGCACCAAGCGCATATGAAACAGGCTTTATCTGTACTCCTATGAATGATGAAGATATACAAAACACAATAAAAACTTACAAACAAATTGCAAAAGAAATTTAATGCAAAAAAAAGGAAATCTGGGAAAAACCGTAAGAGGTGCCGAAAAGCTTTCTTTGGGCATTTCTATAGTTGTTGCGGTATTAATGGGGGTTGGGATAGGATTATGGCTTAAAAACACTTTCCATCAAATATGGCTATTGTGGCTTGGTGTTTTTTGGGGAATTGCAGCCGCAATTTTAAATATAAAAAAAGAATATGACAAATTAAAAAAAGAATGGGATAAAATAAAAAACGACCCGAGATATAAAAATTACAAAATAAATAAAAAAGAAGATGAAGAGGATGATTATTTGGAAAATTTTGAAAAATAATTACATTGCATTTTTTGCCGCACTTGCCAAATCCCACATAGGCAAAAATATACCAAGGGCCAAGAGTAGCACCAAAGCCCCTATTACAGACAACATAATAGGTTCTATTGCAGCCTGCATATTGTCGATAATATCCTGGAATTTGTCCGCATAGTATTTTGCGGCGCTTTCAAGCATATTATCTAATTCTCCGGACTGTTCCCCGGCACTTATCATCCTGAGGGCTATATAATTTACAAAATTGGTTTCACTTACCATTTCGGCAAAACTTCTTCCCTGATTAACACCTTTAATAATCTCTCTTAGTTTTTCTTTTATAATTTCGTTTTCGACGATGCCTTCGGTAATTTTCAACGCATCCACCAAAGGAATACCGCTTTTGATTAATGATGACAAAGTTGCCAATACCCTAGTTAAAGTGGCATATTCAATAACATCTTTTATCAGATACATTTTTAATAAAAATTTATCGACATAATATTTAAATTTATAAGATGTTTTATAAAAAAACGAAATCAAAACCAGTATTAATATAAATCCAAACAGCACATAAAAACCGTAATTTGATAAAACATGCTCCGCCCAAAGCAATATTCTGGTAGGCAAAGGGAGTTTTGCATGAAGCATGGAAAAAACAGCCTTAAATTTCGGAACTACAACCAAAACCAAAAAAGTAAATGCTGCGGCTATGGCAAAAAGAACAATTACAGGATAACGAAGGGCCTTTATCATTTTTTTTCTGTTTTCATACATATTTTCATAAATTCCCGCTAAAGATTCAAGAGCTGCCACCAAATCCCCCGTCTGCTCACCGAGTCTTATCATGGCGACGGAAATTCCCCCTACATAATTTTCATACTCTTCAAATACTTCGGATAAATTTTTACCGCTGTCTATGGCTTCTGCCGCCTTTGCAAAAATTTCAGAAATCAATGAATCTTTTGTATGGGAGGATATATCTTCAAGGGCATCTTTAAGGGAAATCCCCGCTTTTATCAATACAGAAAGTTGCCTTATTGAACCTATGTAAGCCGGATAATTTAATTTTCTTCTTAAAATTTTATTTAAAACAATATCTTTAAAGATTTTAATTTTTTCATCAAAAGGCATAGGAATTTCATTTATATCTATTAAAAGCCCTTTATGCAGTTTTTTTGCTTCAATTATCGCTTCTGCCCTGTTTAACGCTTTAAATACCAAATTTTCCTTTTCACCTTTATAAATGAATGTTGCTTTAAAATATTTCATAATTTTGCCACCTTATAAATATCTTCTAATGTAGTAATTCCTTTTAACGCTTTAATCAATCCGTCATAAAACATACTCTGATAACCTTTACTTCTTAAATAATTCAGTATATCTATTTTTTCTTTTTCCCTGCTTATCATACTTTCCATCTTTTCATCATTTAAAAATATTTCACTTATCATTGTTCTGCCCCCGTATCCGGTAAAATTACAATGTTCACAACCGATACCTTTATAAAAGACCGCATCTTTAGGTATTATTGTTTTAATAGGATCCAAATAAATATCTTCGGGTTTATGTTTTGTTTTACAGTATGGACATATTGTTTTTACAAGCCTCTGGGCCTCAGCTCCGATTAAAGAAGCGGCAACCATAAAAGCATCCGCGCCCATATCTATCATTCTCTGGATTGAGCTGACGGCATCATTTGTATGAAGGGTCGAAAGAACCAAATGGCCCGTCAAAGCGGCCTTGATTGCAATTTCAAGTGTTTCTAAATCCCTAATTTCCCCTATCATTATAATATCCGGGTCCTGTCTTAATATACTCCTCAGAGCGTTTGCAAAAGTCATATCAACCTTTGGATTCACCTGAACCTGTTGTATCCCGTGTAATTTATATTCTACCGGGTCTTCAACAGTAATAACTTTTCTATTTACTTTTGCTATTTCATGCAAAGCCGCATACAAAGTTGTTGTTTTCCCACTGCCAGTAGGCCCGGTTACAAGAAAAATACCGTTAGGCTGAGAAAGGGCTTTTTTAAAAATTTCAAGATTTTTTGATGTAATTCCTATTTCATCTATTTTTTTAAGAATGCTCCTTTTATCAAGAATTCTTATAACGATACTCTCTCCCCAAATTGTAGGAAGGGTTGAAACCCTGAAATCAAATTTATTTTTGCCTATTTCCATGGAAAAAGAACCGTCCTGCGGCTTCCTTTTTTCACTAACATCCATATTGGCGAGAATTTTAATTCTTGAATCAAGGGCATTAAAAATATCCATATCAAAATCCAACACTTCATATAAATCCCCAAGCACCCTGACTCTCACAACCCCTCCGTCTTCCTCAGCCTCAATATGAATATCACTTGCTTTTTTTTCAATGGAAGAGACAACAAGATATTTAATAAGTCTCATAACCGCAGATTCTTCCCCGGTTACCTCGGCTCCTTTTAATTCTTTTTTTATATCTTTTATAATCTCTTTTACTTTTTCTTTACTTTCAAGTAATTTAAGGACTTTTAAAATATCTTCTTTTAACCCCAATATAAATTCAACTTCTTTATTTGGATAAAATCTTTTTAAAATTGCCTGTGCGTTCCAGTCAAGCGGATCGGCAACGGCTATTTTTACTTTATTGTATTTCTCTTCCACAGGAACGGCCAGTGTCTGCTTTAAAATGTTGACAGGAATATGAATGTCTTTTAATCTTATGGAACTTAAATCGGAAATATAACCTATTGAATATTTGGAAGAGAGATATTTTAAATATACTTCTTTTGTAATATACCCGTTTTTAAATAAAAGTGTTAACACATCTTCTTTTGGATTTTTTTCTAATAATTCCTGAATCTTATGATACTGTTCTTTGGTTAATTCATTTTCTTTTAGCAAATTATCCAAAAAAATCTTATCTGTAACTACCAAAAAAATTCCTTTTTTATAAGTTTATTGTTTAAATATTCTTTAATTACAATATTATAATTTTTATTAGGAAAAACAATATATTTTTTATTTTTATCAAAAATTACTATTTTATTTTTTTCTTTTTTTACTTTTTTTGTCTGTATATAATTAAACACAATCCCCAATAAATTGTCATTTATAACAGGAAGTTTTATATTATTTAAATTTATATCGTCAAAAATGTATTCGAGTATTAATTTTTTCATTAAAAAAAGAGTGGTTATGTAAGTGGCATTTTTTCTTCCGAGAGGTGTTGTTTTTAACACTTTTGCCAAATCGAGCGCAGGTGTTAAATTTCTTCTTTTCAGACATGCATACGCTACAAGAGAAAGTAAATCTTCCCTTTTATTGATATATTTATTGATATAATCCCATCTTTTATCACATATTTTATAATAAAAACCTTTTTTAAAAGCTACATTCAAAGGCATTTCGGCAGAAAACAGAAAAGTAAAAAAAACAGTTAATATTATTTTTTTCAAAAAGGCCCCTTAAGTTAAATTGCTAAATTATAACAAAATATTTGATATAATTCCAAAAAAAGGAGATAAAATGGCATTAAATATTTATTATGACAAAGACTGTGATTTGAGCATTATTCAAAACAAAAAAGTTGCGATGATAGGTTTTGGAAGTCAAGGTCATGCCCATGCACTTAATCTTAGAGATTCCGGGGTTGATGTAACAGTGGGTCTTAGAAAAGGCAGCAAATCATGGGAAAAAGCCAAAAATTACGGATTTGAAGTAAAAGAAGTGGGCGAAGCCGTAAAAGATGCAGATGTAATAATGATATTATTACCTGATGAAATTCAAAGAACTGTTTATTATAAAGAAATAGAACCTAATTTAAAAGAAGGCGCTGCAATAGCATTTGGACACGGATTTAATATTCATTTCGGAAGAATAATCCCAAGAGCTGATTTAAAAGTAATTATGATAGCCCCTAAAGCCCCGGGGCATACTGTAAGAAGCGAATTTGTAAAAGGCGGGGGAATTCCGGATTTAATTGCTGTATATCAAGGCGGTGAGGAGGCAAAACAGTTAGCCCTCAGTTATGCAAGCGCAATTGGTGGAGGAAGAACCGCAATAATTGAAACAACATTCAAAGATGAAACAGAAACTGACCTGTTTGGTGAACAGGCAGTTTTATGCGGCGGTGTAACATCACTTGTTCAGGCCGGGTTTGACACATTGGTCGAAGCGGGTTACGCACCGGAAATGGCATATTTTGAATGTTTTCATGAATTAAAGCTCATAGTTGATTTGATGTTTGAAGGCGGTCTTGAAAATATGAGATATTCTATTTCAAACACTGCGGAATACGGGGATTATGTAAGCGGGCCAAAAGTAGTTAACGAAGAAAGCAGAAAAGCTATGAAACAGATTTTAAAAGAAATTCAAAACGGTAAATTCGCCAAAGATTTTATACTTGAAGGAATGGCCGGGTATCCAAGAATGACTGCTGAGAGAAATAATATGAAAGTTTCTTTACTTGAGAAAACAGGACAAAAATTAAGAGCTATGATGCCTTGGATTACACAAAACAAAATTGTAGATCCAAATAAAAATTAATCCCTTCTCGGGATAGGAGAAAAAATGGGAAAAGTTATTACTATTACCAGCGGCAAAGGCGGAGTAGGTAAATCAACCACAACCGCCAATATTGCCACGGCTTTGGCCAAAAACGGCAAAAAAGTTATTGCAATAGATTTTGATATAGGGCTTAGAAACCTTGATATGATATTGGGCCTTGAAAACAGAATTGTTTATGATGTCGTTGATGTAATGGAAAAAAGATGCAATCTGGCCCAGGCTATAATAAAAGACAAACGTACAAATAATTTGCATTTTCTGCCCGCAAGTCAGACAAAAGACAAAACGGTACTCGATAAAGATAAAGTTGAAAATTTAATCAACGAATTAAAAAAAGATTTTGATTATATATTAATCGATTCACCTGCAGGAATAGAAAGCGGATTCGAACATTCAATTTATCTTGCCGATATGGCTTTAGTGGTTACAACCCCGGAAATTTCTTCTGTCAGGGACGCCGACAGGGTTATAGGTATAATAGATGCAAAAAGTAAAAAAGCCCAACTTGGAGAAGAAGTTGAAAAAAGAATTATAATAAACAGAATCAAACCCGAACTTGTTGAAAAAGGCGAAATGCTTTCAACCGAAGATGTTTTGCATATATTGGCACTTGACTTAATCGGAATAGTTCCGGATGATGAGGAAATTGTACGTTCAACCAACATTGGTGAACCGATTGCACTTAATGAAAATTCATTGGTCGGGGAAGCTTACAGAAGAATTGCAAAAAGAATAGAAAATGAAGAAATTGAATTTTTGGATTTAACCAAAAAAAAAGGTATTTTCTCTAAACTTAAAGGATTATTCAAATGAGTTTTTTTGACCTGTTTAAAAAGAAAAAATCAAAAGATGTTGCAAAAGACAGACTTATGATGATGCTTGCATATGAAAGAGCAAATACAAAAATCAATAATTTAGATGAAATGAAACAGGATTTAATCAACGTTGTAAAAAAATATGTGGATATTAAAGACATCGGCATTAAAACAAATTCAAACCAAAACATTGAAACATTAGAAATTGAGATAATTCTGAAAAAATGAAAAAAAAACGAAAAAATTCAAAAAAAAACAGTTTAAAATATATTGTTTATATACTTTTACTGGCAATTTTTTCTTTAAGTTTTTTTATTGCGGGTGTTTATATAGGAGAAAACACAAATAAAAAATCCCTGCAAAAAACACAAAATGTAATATCCATGCTTGAAAAAAAAATTAAAAATCTTTCAAATCAGCTGAATCAAAATAATAAAAATTTATATAATCTTCCTTCTGAAATAGAAGATTACGAAACAGCTCATAAACATTATAAAAAAACAAAACCCCCTGTACCGGTTACGGTTAAATTAAAGACCAAAAAACCGAAACTTGTAATTATTCTGGACGATGTTTCATTCGGATATCAGGTAAAAGCTATTAAACATCTGCCTTTTGAAGCGACACCTTCGTTTTTTCCACCCACAAAGATCCATCCCAACACTCCTGTTTATGCAAAAGAATTCAAAGATTACATGGTTCATGTACCTATGCAGGCACTTGCGTTTGCACATCCTGAACCGGACACTATAAATACAAACTGGTCTTATTCCCAAATAAAACAAAGAATTGATGAAATAAAAAAATGGTTTCCGAAAGCGGAGTTTATAAATAACCATACAGGAAGCAAATTTACTGCCGATACCACTGAAATGGAAAAACTTTTTAAAGTTTTAAAAGAAGACAATCTGGGATTTGTAGATTCAAGAACAACCCCTTATTCAAAGGCAAGAGATGCAGAAAAAATTTATCATATTCCCTTTTTTGAAAGAAATATATTTTTAGATAACAAACCGGATATAAACTATATCCAGAACCAGCTTAAAAAAGCGGTTAAAATAGCCCGAAAAAGAGGATATGCCATTGCCATAGGGCATCCTCATAAAACAACCATTGAAGCTTTAAATGAATCACAAAATATTTTAAAAAATGTTGATGTAATAACAATAAATCAACTTTATGAATTAAAAACAAAAAATGAAAAGTAAGCGGTGAAAAATGGAGAATGGATAATGGAAAATGAGCGAAAATGAACAAATCGAATTAAGCTCATCTGGCAGTTTGAAAAGCAGCCATAATGAAAAATTAAAATTTGATGAATTTGAACTCTTTTATAAAGGTAATACTGATTTATTAAACAGAGATAAAATTGCCATTGTAGGCAGCAGAAAAGCGAGCAAATACACAAAAGAAATCACATATCTTTTGGCAAAAAAACTTTCAAAAAAATTTGTAATAATTTCAGGCGGCGCTTTGGGGGTGGATACCCAGGCCCACAGAGGCTCTTTCCCAAACACTGTTTTTGTTTCACCTTCATCACTTGATATTATTTATCCCAAACAAAATGAAAATTTGATAAAATCCGTTTACAAAAAAGCTCTCGCAATCAGTGAATACGAAAAAAATTACAAACCTTACAAACATACATTTCTTGAAAGAAACAGAATTATTGTAAAACTTTCAAAATTTGTAATAATTACGCAGGCTTCATTAAAAAGCGGCAGCATGAGAAGCTTTGAATGGGCAAAAGAATATAACAAAAAAGTTTATGTTATTCCGCAGAGGATCGGTGAAAGCGCTGGCACCAATTATATTGCAAAAACAAATCAGGCGGAAGTTATTTGGGATATAGATGAATTTTGTAAAAATTTGGGAATCAGTTCTAATGAAAAAATTTTATCCTTAAATGAAGCCCTAAAACTTTACGGCTCAAGAATTTATGAAATGGAGCTAAACTCTGAAGTTGAAATAAAAAATGGAAAAGTATATTTTAATGGATAATAAATAATGGAAAATGGAAGACTAATTCATCCATTTGAACCAATAATTTTTAAAACAAGTAAAATTTTAATTCTTGGAACTTTTCCGTCAATCAAATCTTTTGAAAACAGTTTTTATTATTCGCATCCCAAAAACCAGTTCTGGGATATATTGGCAATTATTTATAATGATAAAAAACCTTACACCATCCAGGAAAAAATTTCTTTTTTAAAAAAACATAAAATTGCTTTGTGGGACAGTATATGTGAATGCAAAAGAAAAGACAAAAACAGCAGAGATGACAATTTGGAAATCATAAAACTATGTGATATTGAAAATTTACTTAAAAAATATCCAAATATAAAAAAATTAGCAGTTACTTCAAGAACTGCTGAAAAAGTTATAAAAAAACATTTCAAAAATTCTTCATTTTCCATTTTACATTCTCCATTGTATCTGCCAAGTCCAAGTCCTTTAAATGCAAGAATGAATTTAGAACAAAAGGTAAAAATATGGAAAAAATTGTTACAATAGATGTAGGACTTAAAAGAATAGGTATAGCTTATACCCCTGATAAATCGGTTGTCATTCCCTTAAATGCCGTTATAAGAAAAAACAGAAACCAGGCCGCAAGGGAAATTGATAATATTTTAAAAGAGTATAAAGCCGACATTTTAGTGGTGGGAATTCCCAAAACGAATGAAGAGATGCAAAGAAGAATAAAACATTTTGTATCATTAATTAATTTTAACGGAAAAATAGAGTTTGTAGATGAGAGTTTTACAAGCAATCTGGTGGAAGAGGAAATAAAAGGAAAAATAAAATATAAAAGGGATGGAAGAATTGACAGCTTAGCCGCTAAAAAAATACTTGAGAGTTATTTAAATAAATTAAAAACGAAAAGTGAAAAATGAAAAATTATTGTTTTAACTTTTTATAGTATTTATTGATAAAATCACTCTTTTTAGCCAAAAAACCTGTTAAATTATCCACTTCTGTAAGACCACCATTTTCAAAATCAATCTGCATGCTCATTTTAGAATTATACGGTATATTTAGCGCCTGTTTTATCACTCTTTCTTTTTCATCACTTAAATCAATTCCCTCTTCTTTTGCTATTCTTATAACTTCATCCAAAAATTTTTCCACCTCATCCTTTTTGTTTTCCATTATCCAGCCGGTCGGTTTTTGATAAAAACTCTGCAAGCTAGCAAAAGTAGAGATAAACAGATACTTTTTCCAAATATCCTTGTCAATATTATTACTAAATTTTATTTTTAAATCATCGCAGTTTTTAAAAACTTCTTTTAATTTTTCATCATCTTCAATACACAAATAAAAAAGAGGTGTTTTTTTATGAATAATCCCGTTAACTTTATTTGAAAGTATATAAATACAGGCCTTTTTTAAATTAAAATCTTTAAATTTTTCAAAATGCCCTATTCCGTTTAAAATGGGTACAACAATTGAATTTTTTAAAAATTTTTTGTATTTTTCTATAACTTCATCTAAATGATAGCTTTTTGTTGTAACAAAAACCACATCATAAATTTTAGTCAAATCATCAAATTTTACGCTCTCTTCTTTATCAACATCTTTAATAGTCAATTCTTTAACTTCTCCACTGCTTCCTATAGCACTTACATAATTACCGCATTTTTTTAATTTATAAGCCAAATACCCCCCAACTCCTCCAGGCCCTATTATTAAAACTTTCATTTTTTTCTCCTTATCTTTTCAGCAATAATAACACCAATAGTTATTCCTAAAAACAATAAAATTAAAAAAATCTCTCCTGCTAAATCGTTAAAACTAATCATTTTCCCCTACTCACCACTCACTTCTCACTGTTCACTTTCTAATATCACTCCGCATTCCATATGATTGGTATATGGGAACTGGTCAAAAAATGCAAAAGCTTTTATTTTTCTTTTTTTAGTCAGAGTTTCTAAATCCCTTTTTAAAGTTTCCGGATTGCATGATATATAAATAATATTTTCAAAACTGTTTACAAATTTTCTTGATTTGTCGTCAAGTCCGGCTCTTGGAGGGTCTATAAAAACATTTTTCAAATCGTATTTTGCAAGAAGAGGAGATTTTTCCTCTTTTAGTGAACTGAATTCAGCAGCACTCATAGCAAGAAAAGTTATATTTTTTCTATTGTTTATTTCGGCATTAAAAGTCGCTGCTTCAATACTTTCCTTATTAATTTCAGTTGCTATTATCTTATTGAATTTTTCACTAAGAGGAATTGTAAAATTTCCGTTTCCGCAATAAAGTTCAACCAAATCGCCTTTTAAATCCGCATTTTTTAAAACCCACTCAATCATTTTTTTGTTTATATTTCTGTTTGGCTGTGAAAATGTATTTTCAATTATTTTATATTTATATATATTGCCGTTAATATCAATTTCATCAATTAAATAATTTTTATCAAAAACATATTTTCTGCCTTTTTTTCTAACAATAAAATCAATTTTTTTAAATTTTTCTTTTAATTTTTTAATATCTTCTGCAATTGCTTGATCCACTTTTCTATGATAAATTAAAGTAACAATAAGTGCGCCTGAAGAATTACTTAAAAAATCTATTTCATAAAGCCTGTTTTTTAAATTTTCACTTTTTTCTATCTCTTTTAGCAAATCAGGCATTACGTCATAAATCGCTTTATCCACTATTTTACACTCATCAATCGGGATTACACCCCTTCCCTCCTCTTTTCTTTTTCTCATCGCATAAAAAAGCTCACTTCCTTCATGCCAGATTCTAAATTCAGCCCTAGCCCTGAAATACTCGTCTTTATCATTTATAATTTCAATTTCAGGTATATCAAAATCTTTAAACATCTCTTTTATTTTTTCTTTTTTCATTTTAAGCTGTTTAACATATGGAATTTTCCATAATACACAGCTTCCGCATTTACCAAAACTGCTGCAAGTCATTTATTTCCTTTCATTTTTACTCTATCCTAAATCCTAAATCCTAAATCCTATATCCTATATCCTAAATCCTAAATCCTAAATCCTATATTCTATATCCTATATCCTTACTTAAAGCTCTGCACCAGTCCCATTACAACCAAATCCCATCCGTCAACTAAAATAAATATTAAAATTTTAAACGGTAAACTAATCATCACAGGAGGCAGCATCATCATTCCCAGGCTCATTAAAATACTGCTGACCACCATATCAATTACCAAAAAAGGTAAAAAAATTAAAAATCCTATTTCAAAAGCTGTTTTAAGCTCACTTAACATAAAAGCAGGAACTAAAATTGTTAAAGGCACATCGTTAACTGTTTTTGGATTTGGAAGATGTCTTATTCTGTAAAACAGAGCCAAATCTTTTTCACGTGTATTTTTTATCATAAACATTTTAAAAGGTTTGACACTTCTTTCATAAGCCTGTTCATATCCTATTTTTTCCTGCATATACGGTTTTATTCCGTTATTATAAGACTGCTTTGCATACGGCTCCATTATAAAAAACGTTAAAATAAGCGCAAATGAAACCAAAAGTGTCGTTGGAGGCGATTGAGGTGTCCCGAGAGCCTGGCGCAAAAAACCGAGCACCACAATTATTCTTATAAAAGATGTGGTTACAAGTACAATGCTAGGAGCCAGTACCAACAAGGTCATTAAGATGACTATATTTAACGTACTTACAAGCTGTTTAGGATTAGCGGGGGCGCTTAATGACAAATTAACTGTTGGAATATGCACTGCCGCCGCAAAAATCAAAACAGGGAAAAAAATTAATAATATTTTTTTCATTTAGCTTTATCTAATACTGATTTTTGAACTTTGTTTTGAAGTTCTTTTTTCTTCGCAAAAAACCATATTTCAACTCTTCTGTTTTTTGTTCTTCCTTCAGGTGTGTCGTTACTTGCAATCGGATGATATTCGCCGTATGCCGCGGCACTCAGCTGTTTTGGATTGACTCCGTCTTTTATTAAAATTTTAAGAACGCTGAGTGCTCTTGCCGCACTTAACTCCCAGTTATCCGTATAAGGAGACGTTTGAGGTGGAGGGGTGTTATCTGTATATCCTTTTATCTGAATGTCAATATTTTTAGGAAGATATTCTTTTATAATCAGTGATATTCTTTTTAAAAAAAGCAATGCATCTTCATCTGTAATTTCAGCACTTCCCGGTTTAAATGTAATATCGGCGGGAAGCCTTATAAAAAAGCCCTCCTCGCCTTCTTCCAATGTAATTGAAGGGCCTTTTGAACCCGATGTAAACTGTCTGAATTCCTGAATAGCTTTTGAAAGTTTGTTAACAGTTTGGGAAGTTTCCTGTTTTTCTTCAATAGGGGTGGCTATTTGGTTTCTGTTTTTACTAACCTCGGTTTTAGCTCCGCCTTCAAGCACACTAAGTGCACCCGCAAGAGAGCCTATGGCTTCTTGAACCTTTTTGGCGTTCATAGTGGACATTGAAAGAAGCAAAACAAAAAAACATAAAAGTAAACTCATTAAATCCCCGAATGTCGCCAACCATTCAGGTAGACCCTCGGGACATTCGCATTTACACTTTTTTTTAGCCATTCATTTTTCCTATTCGAATTGGGATTTTCTTTTAGAAGGCGGCAAAAAGCTTAAAAGTTTTGCTTCAAGTGTTCTTGGATTGTCACCCGCCTGAATAGACATAATACCTTCAAGTATCATGGTCTTTGCAAGCATTTCGTCATCATTTCTCAAAGAAAGTTTGCTGGCAATAGGATTTCCGAAAATATTACCTATCATAGCACCGTAAAGTGTGGTAAGTAATGCAACCGCCATAGCCGGACCGATTGATGAAGGGTCGGACATGTTAAGCAGCATGGCGACAAGTCCCACCAATGTTCCAAGCATACCGAAGCCTCCGGCGAGACCTGCCCATGTAGAAAAAATGGAAGCCATTTTTTTATGTCTTTCTTCCATCTGCTCCATTTCTATTTCCAAAAGTTCTCTGATTGTATCGGGCTCGTTACCGTCTACCGCCATTGAAAGGCCTTTTTTTAAGAATTCGTCTTCTTCGTTATTGGCTGCGCTCTCAAGTGAAAGAATTCCGTCTCTTCTTGCCTGAGTTGCATAATCTACAAGTTTTTTTATTAATTCTTCATAATTGGGCTGATAATTAGGTTTTATGGCTATCATGAAAACTTTTAAAAATTTTGTCATCATATCCATTTTATAACTGACCATAAGAGCCATTATTGAACCGAGAATAACAATTAACACTGATTGAGGGTCAATATAAGCCCCTACACCCACACCGAGTGCCATAGCGGCAATAAGAAGACCAAGAGCGCCAACCATTCCAATAACAGTAGCCAAATCCATCAAAATAGCCTTTTTTGCTATAATTATAACAAAAAAAAGGTAAACATATGTCAAGTGTCATTATTTTGGCAGCGGGCAGGGGAACCCGTATGAAAAGTGCGATTCCAAAAGTACTTCATACATTATGCAACAAAGCAATGATTGAATTTGTAATTGAAGAATCTCTTAAAATATCGGGAAATGTAAATATAATACTTTATCATCAGTTTGAAAATGTTAAAAAAACAATAGAAAATTATCCGATTAATATAATAAAACAGGATTTAAAAAATTATCCAGGAACCGGAGGAGCGCTGTTTTCCTTAATGGATAATGGAAAATTAAAAATTGAAAATGACAAAATTTTTATTTTAAACGGTGATATGCCTTTAATTGAAGCAAATGAACTTAAAAAATTTGAGAGTATTGATGCCGATATCGTAATGAGCGTTATGAAATTAAATAATCCCAACGGATACGGAAGGGTGTTGATAGAAAATTCGAATGTAAAAAAAAGAATTGAAGAAAAAGACGCAAATGAAAACGAACTTAAAATCCCTTACGTAAATGCCGGAATTTATCTGATAAAAAAAGAAATTTTAGAAAAATATCTTCCTAAATTAAACAATAAAAATGCACAAAATGAATATTATTTAACCGATATAATAGAAATGGCTGTAAATGACGGCTTAAATGTAAAAGCAATAGAAGTAAACGAAGAAAATTTTAAAGGTATTAATACAAAAAAAGATTTGGCGGAAGCCGAAAAAATAATTTGTAACAGAATAAAAAATTTTTGGATGAAAAACGGTGTTATTATGCACTTGCCAGAGACAATTTTTATAGATGCATATTCTTCTTTTGAAGGGGAATGTGAAATATGGCCAAACTGTGTAATTAAAAAAAGCGTAATTATTGAAAGTGAAATCCGTCCAGGCAGTGTAATTGAAGATGCTGTTATAAAAAATTCCGGTATCGGTCCGATGGCGAGAATAAGGCCTAAAAGCGAGCTTATTGATACCCACATAGGGAATTTCGTGGAAGTAAAAGCAAGTAAATTAAATAAAATAAAAGCGGGACACCTTAGTTATTTAGGAGACAGTGAAATAGAAGAAGGTACAAATATAGGGGCCGGAACAATTACCTGTAATTATGATGGAAAAAATAAATATAAAACAAAAATAGGGAAAAATGTTTTTGTAGGAAGCGATACACAGTTAATTGCACCTCTTACAATAGAAGAAGATGTAATAATAGCAGCAGGAAGCACAGTAAACAAGGATATTCCAAAAGGAAGCCTTGCAATCAGCAGAACCCCTTTAAAAATAGTAAAGAATTTTTATTATAAATTTTTCGGGGAAAACAGATGAACGTATTGATAGGGGTTACAGGAAGCATTGCAATATATAAAACATGCGAGCTTATAAGGCTTTTTATAAAAAATAAAGATAATGTAAGAATTGTAATGACAGACGCCGCAGGTAAATTTGTAACTCCTCTTACATTTGAAACACTTACAAGAAACAGGGTTTTAACAAGCAAAAATGAAGACTGGGCAAATGATATTAACCATATTAATTATGCAAAATGGGCTGACATATACATTATAGCCCCCGCCAGTGCAAATACAATAAATAAAGCGGCAAACGGCATCGCCGACAATCTGCTTTTACAGACGTACCTTGCCACAAAAGCCCCCACTCTTTTTGCACCAAGCGCAAATACAAACATGTATTTACATCCCACTACACAAAAAAATTTTAAAAAATTAAACATAATCGAAGCCAATTCCGGTCTTCTAGCCTGTGGAGACGAGGGAATAGGTAAGATGGCCGAACCGGAAGAGATATTTTTACGGGCACTGAGGGAAATAAACAAGCAAGAAATTTGGAAAAACAAAAAAGTTGTTGTAACCGCCGGAGGAAGTAGGGAAAAAATAGACGATGTAAGATTTATAAGTAATTTTTCAAGCGGGAAAATGGGGGAAGCCCTGGCAAAAGCATTTTATATAAAAGGCGCCGATGTAACACTGATTTCTAGTAAAGACCATAATCTTACCAAAGAAATTCAACAGATAAAAGTTGAGAGCGCAAAAGATTATTTAGAAGCAATCTTAAAGGAAAATCCTGATTATTTAATAATGGCAGCCGCAATAGTGGATTATATGTCGGTTTATAAAAAAGGAAAATTAAAAAAAGAGAAAATAGGTAATGAATTTGTTTTAAAATTACATAAAAACATTGATATCCTTGAACATTTAAAAGAAAAAAAATTTAAAAAAATAGGCTTTAAAGCCGAATTTGATGAAAAAAATGCCCTTAAATACGCAAAAAACGCGTTAAATAAAAAAAATTTAGATGCAATATGTCTGAATTTACTTTCAAAAAACAGTTTCGGAAGCGATGAAAACGAAATAATTTTTATCACAAAAGATAAAGAAATTTTATTTCCTCAGGAGAGTAAAGAAAAAATTGCCTTAAAGCTTGCTGATGCCGTTAAATCTCTCTAAAATAGGTAAAATTTTAAAAACCATAAACAGACTCGAAGGCATTAAAGAATTTAATGCTACTTTGCCGGTACAAATCGATATAAAAAAACAATTAAATCCCATAAAATATTTAATAAAACTCGGTAACCGTGAAATTCAAACCAAAAGTTATATACCGTTAAAAGTGGGTAATAAATATCTTGCAGAAATAAAAGAAGGCAGATATTCGATAAAAATTTCCAATCTTAAAGAATATCCCAGAATTTTAAATATTTTAAAAAAAATAAATTTTACAAAAAATTTTTTAGCCCCTGATAAAAAAGAAATAATGAGCCATTTGGCAAATGCGAATAATAAAAACGAATTTATATTCTGGATGAATATATTAATGGCTTTTAATCAAAAAATATATCATATAATTATAAATGATAAAAAAAAAGCTCTTATGCAGCTTAAATATAAAAAAAACACGTTAAAATTTTATGCTGTATTTGAACATCTGGGGGAAATAGAAGGGTTTTTATTTGAAAACAGCTTAAAACTTTTTTGTGAATTTGATTCAACAATAAATTTAATAAATTTATATAAAAAAGAGCTGCCTTTTTCGGTAGAAGTTGTTAAAAAAGAGATAAAACCGATATATGATTTTAGTGAAAATTTAATAAATTTAAAGGCTTAATATATGCATCTTGCAATAATAATGGACGGAAACGGAAGATGGGCAAAAAAAAGAGGCCTTAAAAGAGTTGAGGGTCATAAAAAAGGGGCAGAAGTTGTAAAGGAAATAACAGCTTACTGCGCAAACAGTCCCGAAATTAAAATTTTAACATTATATGCTTTTTCTACGGAAAACTGGAAAAGACCGAAAATGGAAACAGATTTTCTAATGAAACTTCTTGAAAACTGGTTAAAAAAAGAACTTGAGACATATATAAAAAACGATGTAAAATTTGAAGTTATCGGTGATATATCAAAATTTTCCCCTAAACTCAGAAAAAGAATCGAATACACAAAAGAAACTACCAAAAACAATAAAAGACTGACACAGGTTTTGGCCTTAAATTACGGAGGCAGGGACGAAATTACAAGGGCTGTTAAAAAAATAATTAAAAAAAACGAAGAAATCACCCAGGAAAATATCCAAAAAAACCTTGATATAAATGAAGATGTGGATTTATTAATAAGAACCAGCGGAGAAATCAGGGTCAGTAATTTTTTACTTTGGCAGATTGCCTACGCAGAAATGTTTTTTACCCCTACTTTGTGGCCTGATTTTACAAGCAGGGAATTAGAACAAATTTTAAACAATTTTAAAAAAAGGCAAAGAAGATTTGGGGGAATATAAAACAGTGGGTAGTGGGTAGTGAGTAGTGAAAAGTTAAAAGTGGGGAATGAAAAATATAAAACGGAGAATGAAAAATGGATAATTTGATAATTTATATAACAATTTTTGTAATAGGTATTTGTATCGGTAGTTTTTTAAATGTTGTTATTTACAGAGTCCCTAAAGGGAAAAACATCGCATATCCCCCAAGCCATTGCCCAAAATGCGGGGAAAAGCTTAAGCCCTGGCATAATATACCTATTATCAGTTATTTTTTATTAAAAGGAAAATGTGCTTACTGCAGCGAAAAAATTTCTCTGCGTTATCCCATAATAGAATTAATGACGGGTATTTTGGCTATTATAATATATAAAAAAATAGGCTTGGATATTTATTCATTTATTATATTTATAATTTTCACTCTTTTTTTAGCTTTGAGCATGATTGATTTTGATTATAAAGCTGTACCGGACAGTTTAAATCTTTTGGCGTTAACACTTTCATTTTTTTCAACCCCCGATATTATTGAAAATTTTAAAAATGCTTTAATATTAATGGGCGGAATGAGTTTAATAAGATATTATGTCTCATTTTTTATAAAAAGAGAGGCCATGGGCGAAGGGGATATAATTCTGGCTGGAAGCATGGGAGGGCTTCTTGGAATTAAACTTTCGCTTTTTGCAATATTTATAGCAGCATTAACTGCCATTGTTCCATCACTTTACAACAGAATTTTCAAAAAAGATTTAGAGCTTCCTTTTATACCTTTTTTGGCACTTGGCACTTTTATCGTATGGTGTTTTAATGATTATTTTATAAATTTATGGAGTAGATTGTATGGATAAACTTCAAAAATATATATTAAAAAATTTTTTTAATATATTTATAAATATATTTTTGATTTTATTTCTGATTACTTCTATTATTGTAATAATTTCCATTTCAAATGTTACAGCCTCGATACATATAACATTTTTAGAACTTTCCAAAATGTATTTTTTATCTTTAACAAAAATATTGACTGTAACTTTATCCATCTCTTTTTTCATGGCTTCTGTAATGACATACTCCAATTTAAGTGATACTCAGGAACTTGTTGCGGTTTTTTCAACCGGTATATCCCCTAAAAAAATCCTTTTCCCCATTATGATAACATCTGTTTTAATTGCGGTTGTTAATTTTTTTATTCTTTTTATTTCTATCCCCTATTCTGATTTGGTTTATAAAAATTTCAAAAATGAAAAAAAACAGGAAGCCAAATTTAATATTCAGACATCTCAAATTTCACAACAGTTTGGAAAATGGAACGCATTTATAGAAAAAAAAGAAAAAAATTTTTATAAAAAAATATATCTTTTCAACCCGAGTGAAAAAAAATTTATAACTTCAAACAGCGCCTCTATAATTAAAGATAAAAATTATTTGATTTTTCAGTTAAAAAACGGCTATATTTATGATATTGATAAAAATCTAACAATAAAATTTAAAACAATGAATATTAATCAAATAATTCCTTATATAAATTTCAATATTTTAGAATATAAAAAATATTTAAAAAAGAATAAAAAACTGTTTTTATTTTACATACCTTTTGCATTAATTCCAATAACACTCTTTTTTTATATACCGCTTTTTGGATTTTTTCATCCAAGATTGCATAAAAACCATTCACTTATTTATTCTATTTTATTATTAGTAATATATTTAATTTTTACAAAAATCACAAATTCGTTTGCAATAAATTTATTAATAATATCGTTATTCTTTTTTTGCGGATTATTTTTTTATTTAAAGGATAAAAAATTTTGATTAAGGCGGTTATTGCCTATGACGGCAGCGAATTTTACGGTATGCAGATTCAAAATAATAAAAAAACCGTTCAGGGCGAAATATTAAAAGCATTGAAAAAATTAAATATAGACACTAAAATTTTTCATTCCGGCAGAACCGATAAGGGTGTCCATGCATTGAATCAGGTAATTTCCTTTGAAACCCCTGATTTCTGGAACTTAAACAAACTAAAAAAATCTTTGAACAATATTTTGTATCCTTATATTTATTTTAAAAAAATTGAAACTGCACCTTTGGATTTTCATCCGAGATTCAGTGCAAAACAGAGAAGTTACAGATATTTAATTACAAAAAAATTTACACCTTTTAATGCAAAATATACACTGTTTTATAATAAACCCGTAAATTTAAATAAAATAAACAAAACTTTAAAACTTTTAACAGGCAGGCACGATTTTGAGTATTTTGCAAAAACCGGAAGCGATGTTAATCATTATATAAGGGAAATTTATGAAGCAAAAGCATTTGAATATAAAAATTTATATGTATTCAAAATCAGAGGAAACGGATTTTTAAGAGGACAAATCAGAATAATTATGGATTTTATCTTAAAAATTAACGAAGAAAAACTAACTATAAAAGATTTAAAAAAACAGTTAAACAAAGAAAAATTAATTTCCAAACACTTGGCGAGTCCAACCGGCTTATATTTAGAAAGAATATGGTATTGATATAAATTAGAAATTAAAAATTAAAAATGTAAAATGAAAAGTAAAAAAATAATAAAATTAATCAATTGCAATATTAGTGACAGACACTTTATAAGTTTAATTTTTGGTTGCGGGGGGAGGATTTGAACCTCCGACCTTCGGGTTATGAGCCCGACGAGCTACCAGACTGCTCTACCCCGCGCCGTTGGCTGGGCTGGGAGGATTCGAACCTCCGAATGCAGGAGTCAAAGTCCTGTGCCTTACCGCTTGGCGACAGCCCATTATTTTTGGGTGATGAAATTATATATAAAAACTTTCTAAAAATCAAGGGTTTTAGGCTAATTTTAAATATTAAAATTTAAATTTTTTTATTTCCAAATCTTTACTGAAATCTATATAATATAAAATTTCTTCTTTAAGCTCGCCTATTAAATATTTTACACCAATCATCGCTTCTATACTGGCGGCCAGGCTTACCATCGGAGGAATTTGTCCTTTGGGGGAAAGTCTTTTTGTTGCAAAAGTGTTAAAATCTGTTTTTTTAAAAAAACCCACCTGGGCATAATATTCATCCACGCTCGTATATACCCATGGAATGGAGTTTTTTTTGGAAAATTTATCAATTTCTTCTCTTGCTTCAAAATTATCTGTTGCATCAAAAACCAAATCCACATCAAAATTCATATCGCTTGAAAATTTATTTTCTACAATTTTTATTTTGGTATCGCATCTTTTTATTTTTTCGCCCAAAACTCTGGCTTTGTTTTTTCCTAAATCATTTTTTGTAAACTGAATCTGTCTGTGGATATTATGAATTTCTATTTTGTCAAAATCAACAATGATAATACTTTCAAGCCCTATACAGCTGATAATAGTGGCCAAAGCATTTCCAAGCCCTCCGGCCCCGACTATTAAAATTTTTTTATTTTCAAGCAGTTTTTGTTTACTCCCAAGAAGTTCTATCTGCCTTCTAAACATCAAATCCCTTAATGGCATCATAAACTTTTAAAGCCTGAAAATGCTCTTTTACATCATGACACCTGATAATACTTGCCCCGTTTCTAAACGCTTCTTGATGAATTGCCAAAGTACCGGGCAGTCTTTCAGAAGGAGTAGTTGAAATACCATATTTTTTCATAATCATATCTATCATAGATTTTCTGCTTGCCCCTATCAAAAGCTCATATCCAAAATGCAAAAAATGCTCCAAATGCTTAATTAACGCAAGATTATCTTCAAGTCTTTTGCCAAAGCCTATTCCAACATCCAAAATTACATTTTTTATTCCAAAATTTTTTGCTTTTGCAATTCTTTGTTCAAAAAATTCGTCGATTTCCAAAATTACATTTTCATAAAATGGATTTTTCTGCATATCTTTTGGAATTCCTTTTTTATGCATAATAATAACATCGGCATTATATTTTGCCGCAACCTCGGCATATTCGTCGCTTTCAAGGCCGGTAATATCATTTGCTATTTTAAAACCGCGCTCAAGTGCATATTCCAAAACTTTGGATTCAAATGTATCTATACTGAAAACAGCTTTTTCATATAATTTATGTTTATAAATTTCATCAATAATTGGGGAGACCCTCTTTAATTCTTCTTCCACCCCGGGATAAACACTTCCAGGTCTGGATGAAACTCCGCCTAAATCAATTATATCCGCACCTTCGTCAATCATTTTTTCAATCTGCTTAAGCGCTTCGCTTCCTTTGAATCTGCTGCCTTCAAAAAAAGAATCTTCATTTGCATTAATAACCCCCATAATTTTTAAAGGAAATTTAGGAAGGTTTACAAAATTTTTAAGCTGTTTTGCCAAATCTTTCAATCCAAACGGCTGAGTGAGCTCTTTTTTGGAAAGTGTAATTAAATGTTTTTCATTACATAACAAAAGCGCATCAAAATATTTGTTTTTGCAGCTTGGAGCCCCTATGGGAACGGCAAGTTCGGCACCAATGCTTAAAGCGTCCTGTTTTAGAATATTTGCGGCGGCACAATTTATGTTTTTAATATAAAAAACATAAACAGAACGCTTTTTTTTCATTATTTCAATTCCGATTTTGTCCACTCCCATTTTTTGCATAACTTCAGCCAAATCAATATCGCTGTTTAATTTATAAATTTTCATTATTTTCCTTTGAAATAAAGCATTATATAAGCCAAAACCGCTTTTTTTTCAATATTCAATTCAAGCATTTTTATAGCATTGCTTAAAACATTCAGCTCTTTTTTTAAATTTTTTTTATTAATCAAATCATAACAAATTGCTTTAATTTCATCTTTATTTAAATCTTTTTGCAATAAATCGAAAATCAAATCATTATTTATTTTACTTAAATCAACATTTACATCTGTTACATTTTTAAAAATTTTATATTCGATGGGAAGCCTTGATTTTATAGTCTCAAGCAATGAATATTTTGATGTCACGGCCAGTATAAACGCAGTATTTGGAGGAGGTTCTTCAAGTATTTTCAAAAGAGCGTTTTGAGAAATTAAATTATATTTTTTTGCGGCAATTAAAATGGTTTTTTCATTTTTGCTTGTAAGATAGGAAATTTCTTTAAGCTCTTTTACATTTTCAACTTTAAATTCATCTGTTATAATCTTTTCATCATATTTAATTTCATTTATACATTTTTCCAAATCGTTTGTAACGATTATTTTATTCAAAGTTCAACCTCACCGAAAATAACCGCTTTTAAGGTTTCATTCAATAAATCCGTTAAATGTAAAAGTTTTAAATCAAGATTTTCATCGATAGATTTTAAAAAGAAGTTTTTATGCAAATCCATATCCATTATCCAGAAAAAAGAATTTTCTTTGCGCCTTGCAAATTTAAGCATCGGAGTTTCAACTCCGATATACCAGAAAATATAATTTTCATTAAAAGTAATATTCAGCATATCCTCTATTAAATCAAAATGCTCGTTCGTTTTTGCATATTCTATTTGGGGTATAAAGGAAATCAGGTCAAAAAAAGGAATAAAAGACGGCTTAAAATCCTGAAAATTATTTATTTTCTGGAGAATATAATCTCTAAGCCATTTTCTTTTGTAATCGGTTATAATTAAAACACATTTTCCTTCAATCACCTGAGAAAGAAATTCACTGATTAAAGGAATCCATTCCAGCCTTTTCTCTTCCATCCATTTTAAGTTTTTTTCTCTTATATATTTTAAAGTAAACTCGTTTAAATCCATTATTTATCCAGATTATAAGCTTTGTGTAAACTTCTGACAGCAAGTTCCCCGTATTTTTCATCTATTATCATAGAAATTTTAATTTCACTCGTAGAAATCATTAATATATTTATATTTTCATCCGCCAAGGTTTTAAATGCTGTTGCCGCCACGCCGCTGTGGGATTTCATACCAACCCCGACAATACTTACTTTTGCAATATCCCTGTCATATTCCATTGCTTCAGCTTTTTGCTCATATTCTCCCAATACTTTTTTGGTAAGCTCAAGTTCGGTTTCAGGTACTGTAAAAGTTAAATTTGCTTTATTGTCTTTTCCGACATTTTGAATAATCATATCCACATTTATATTTTTATCAGCTAATTTTGAAAATATTTCGGCACTGATACCGGGTCTGTCCTCCACTCCAAAAATACTGACTCTCGCCTGATTTTTATCAAGCGCTATTCCACTTACCAAAACTTTTTCCATTTCAGGTGTCTCCTTTGTAATTAATGTTCCTTTAATTTCCGGATTGAAACTTGATTTAACTTCTATATCGACTTCTAATTTTTTTGCAAGTTCCACTGAACGTGACTGCATTACTTTAGCCCCCAAACTTGCAAGCTCAAGCATTTCGTCATAAGTTATCATATTTATTTTTTTAGCTTTTGGCTCTATTCTCGGATCAGTAGTATAAATACCGTCCACATCGGTGTAAATTTCACATTTATGGGCTTTTAACGCCCCTGCAATTGCCACAGCCGTTAAATCGCTTCCCCCTCTTCCCAGGGTTGTAACATCACCTTCCTCGCTTATACCCTGAAAACCGGCTACAATTACTATTTTGCCTTCTTTTAAATGTTTTTGCATTTTCCCCGGATTAATATCCATAATTCTGGCTTTTGTGTGGTCTTTTGTTGTTTTAATTCCGGCCTGCCTTCCTGTCAGGGCAATGGCATCCATTCCCATTGACTGCAATGCAATTGAAAGAAGTGCACTCGTAACCCTTTCTCCTGAGCTGACCAGTAAATCCATTTCTCTTTGAGGAGGCGTTTTGGAAAAATAAGAGGCATAATCAATTAATTTATTAGTTTCCCCTGCCATTGCAGAAACCACAACCACAACATCATTTCCCTCATTTTTTGTTTTTTTCACAATATTTGCAACATTTTTAATCCTGTCCAAATCTCCTACGCTTGTTCCTCCAAATTTCTGAACAATTAACATTAAACTCCTTTTTTACTAATTACACATAGCACTTGGTACTTGGCTTCTTGGCAACTATTAACACTCACTACTCACTACTCACTATTAACACTCACTACTCACTATTTTATATATATCCCAGTTTTTTAAAAAAATTCAAAACTATTTTATAAACGGGCCTTTTAAAGGATTTAACATAATTAAAAATTTTATTTACAGGCACAAATTTATAATCTTCAAACTCCGGATGAGCTGTATTTAAATTAATTTTTGCACCTCTTTTAAGTTTTACCAAAAAATATCTTTGTCTTTGCCCGTCATACGGATACATTTTTTTAGCAATAATTTTGGGAAATTCATATGTTTGCCATTCAGGCATTTTTGCAAGAATCTCTACTTCATCGGTTCCTATTTCCTCTTTTAGCTCCCTTAAAAGGGCTTCCTCTTCACTTTCGCCTTCATCAATACCACCCTGCGGAAACTGCCAGGCATCGACATCGTTTCTTTTGGCTATTAAAACTTCCACTTTTTCGGGATAATTCGGAGATAAAATTACTGCGGCGACATTTGGTCGGTATTTTTTCAATTTATAGCCTTTTTTTTGTAAAATTATACTAAAAAAAGGCCCAAATGTTACTATATATTCACATACCTTTTTGCGACAGTAAATGTAATTACTGCGCATTTAACTCTTATACTAACATAAATCATCTAAAAAAAGATTATTTTAACGCTGTAAAAAAACAGTATTTTTTTGATATAGATTCAAACATTCAGTTTGAAACAGCTTTCATAGGAGGAGGAACACCTTCTACTATGAAAGAGTCGTTTTATGAAAAACTGTTTAAACTCATTGAAGTGAATATAAAAAATATAAAAGAAATAACCATTGAATCAAATCCAAACGTTACATATGAATGGTTAAAAGAAATCAAAAATTTTGGAATAAACAGGATAAGTTTCGGGGTGCAGAGTTTTAACGAAAAAAAATTGAAATTTTTAAACAGAAACCATTCACCCATTCAGGCTGTAAAATCTATTGAAAACGCCAAAAAAGCGGGTTTTGAAAATATAAACCTGGATTTAATTTATGCAACTGCCCAAGACAATAAAAAACTGCTTGAAAATGATTTAAACACAGCTTTTAAACTGCCTGTCACACATATAAGCGCATATTCCCTGACGATAGAAAAAGGGACTAAATGGGAGGGAGATTATTCAAAAAGAAAAGAAGATGAAGAATTTGAAATATGGTTTATAAATAAAATAAAAGAAAAATTTTTTCAGTATGAAATTTCAAATTTTGGAAACATATGCCTTCATAATTTAGGTTATTGGATGGGAAAAGAATATATAGGAATCGGAGCCGGGGCGGTGGGATTTAAAAAATGGATAATGGATAATGGAAAATGTAAAATGTTTAGATATTACACTCAAACAAATGTAAAAGAATATTTGAAAAACCCGACAAAATACTCTTACGAAAAATTAAGTGATGAAGATATAAAAAAAGAAAAAATATTCCTGGGACTCCGCTCAATTATTGGTTTTGATGAAGATATTTTTAATAAAGAAGAAAAAGAAAGAGTGAAAATTTTAATAAATGAAAACAAACTTTATAAAGAAAAAAATAAAATTTATTCAAATGATTTTTTACTGGCTGATGCCTTAACTTCTTTTATCATTTCTTAATTTATCACTCAACATTCATAATTTAACATTAAATACTACCATGGGGCAATAGCATCCCAGATTTTAGCAAACCAGTTTTTTTCTATGTTTCTTTTTATATCACCCTGGGTAAAATATTTAATTTTGGCATCGGCTATATATTTTGAATCAATAGTATTATCCGCTGCAATATCCTGAGGTCTTATTACACCACTTAAGGCGATTACCTGTTTTTGTCCGTCTAAATAAACTTCCCTGGTGCCGTAAATAAAATAATTTCCGTTTTTTAATACTTTAATAATTCTGGCACTGATTGTTGTTTGAAAAAGTTCATTATGCTGCTGAGTTCCGCTTCCGTTAAAAGTTCTTGTAGAATTCATACTGGGCAGCCCCAGTGAAATACCGGTTTTCCCAATATGGGCGGTATGCCCGGCAACACTGACACCTCCGCTGATTCCCGCATCAAAAGTTCCGCCGTTATCTGAATTTGCTTCTGAAAGTTTTTTACTTGCCTGGGATGACTGTTTAACGGTTTCTGTAATTAATACAGTTACAATATCATTTACTTTCATGGCTTTTGTATCAGAAAACAGGTTATCCCCGTTTGTAAAAAGCGAGCCCGGATTTTTAGGATAATTAACATTTTTACTCGGCATTTCTTCCACATATTTAGGAGGTTTCATGTTAATAGTAGGATCCATTGGATGCTCGGCACAACCAATAAAAAAAATTAAAAAAGTTAAATTTAAAAAATATTTTACATTCATAAAATTATTGCCTTTTTTAATAAAAAGCAAAAATCATTCCCTTTAATTTCAAAACCTCTTTTTTTATATCATTTCCCCTCATAAAATATTCACCCACCAAAAATGCGTCTACACCGTTTTTATACAGCTTTTTTACAGTTTCAAAACTATTTATTCCGCTTTCAGCCACGACAATTACATCTTTTGGCAAAAGCGGCATCAGCTTTTCACTTAAATCCATATGCATTTCAAACGTTTTAAGGTCCCTGTGATTAAATCCGATAATATCTGCTCCTACATCAAGAGCTTTTTTTAAATCTTCTTCATCGTGAATTTCAAATAAAACCTCTAAATTAACACTTTTGGCAAAATTATATAATTCTTTAAGTTTTTCAGTATCAAGCGCTTTTGCAATGAGTAAAATAAAATCGGCACCGGCATTGTAAGCCTCTGCTATTTGGTAAATATCGATAATAAAATCTTTTCTAAGAAGCGGTATTTTAGAAAATTTACTTATTTCTCTAAGATATTCTAAACTTCCCTGAAAAAAGAAAGGCTCGGTTAAAATACTCATGGCGTCCGCAACTTCGTTATATATTTTGGCAATTTCAACCGGATTAAAATCTTCTCTTATTATTCCTTTACTGGGACTTGCTTTTTTAACCTCTGCAATAATTCTGTAAGGGTTGTCCGAAGTTGATTTAAGGGCTTTTTTTACATTTTTAAAATTTCTTTTTATGTTTAACAGTTCATCAATGCTTTTTTCTTTTTTCAGATTTTTTTGAGTTTTTTGTATGATTTTTTGAAGTATCATAAAAGCACCTTTTTATAAGCTTTTTGTGTTTACTGATTTCTTTATCGTCCGTATCTATATTTTTAATAATATCCCATGCGGTTTTGCATTTTTTTAATTTATAATATCCCCAGGCAAGCGAATCTATATAAGCTGTATCGTCAGGCTTTATTTTAATAGCCTTTTTTACATATTCTATACCTTCTTTTGGATTAATATCGTATTCAATTAAAAGATAACCCAAAAAATTATTTATATAATCATTGTCAGGATAAAGTTTTGCTAAAAATTTAAGTTTCGGAATAACTTCCAAAGCAGCCTCTTTATTATTATATGCTTCATATTCATAAATACAGTATTTTAATAAAAAAGCCGGATTATTTGTTTTATTAAATAACCTGTAAGCAATATTCGCAGCACCTTTATATTTATTAAAGCTTTCAAAAAGAATCAGTTTATATTCGTCTCCAAGATTATATTTATCAATAAGTTTTAAAGCTTTATTGAAATCTCCGTTATCTATATAAATTTTTAAGGCAAAAATAACATACTTTTTATCATATTTACCCATTAATGAATATATATAAGCCAAATTTTCAAAATCCTGCGTCTGGCGGTATATTTCGGCCAAACGTTCACAGACATCTGTTTCACAGCCGTATATTTTAAGATGTGTCCTGAGATATGCAAGCGCTTCATTATATTTTTTTATTTTTATTAATAAATCTGCTAACGCCAAAAGAGTATGTTTGTTATGATTAATAGCATATAATGATTTTATATAATCGGCAGCTTTATTATATTTTTTTTCTTTTATTAAAATATATGACATAAGTTCATAAAAGAGAGGCTCTTTCTTGTTAAAATACGTCAACAGCTCTTTTTTTGCCTCACTGCCTTTTTTAAGTTCGAGCAGAGAAAAAATTCTGTATTTAAATATTTCTTTATCCAAATTTTTAATATTTTCGGTTAAATTTAAAACTTTTTTATATTTTTTGGCAAAAAACAAATCTTCTATTTCTTTTTTAAAATAAACATTTTTACCGGTTTTTTTATATAAAAAATCATAAATATCGGCGGCTTGGAGGGGCTTATTGTCATTTTCCAAAACCAGAGCTTTAATTATATAATTGTCTTCCTGGTCAAATGCTTTTTTACCGATTTGAGGTTTTTTAACACTGCATGATATAAAAAACAATGCAAATACTAATAAAATTAATTTTAATTTTCCATTATTCATTTTTCATTTTCCATTTTAAAAATCACTCCCGGGCATTCGTTTTTTAATTCTTCATAATATCTTTCATCTTTATACCTCTCCCAAAAAGGAAATGTTTTGCATTGATTTGGCCTTACAGGATAAATTTTACATCCGTTTTCAAAAAATATACATGCATATCCCTTTTTGTACGGTTTTTCTTTTATTGAATATTTATATCCAACTTTTATTAAGAATCTGTCGATAAAAATATTTTTGTCAATCCCTAAAAAATCGGCAATAGCTTCTATTTCTTTTGGATTTACCCAAATGTATCCGCTCTCGCCTATGCAGCAGTTTCCTTTGCATTTTTTGCAGGCATCGGGATTAAACTTAAAATCAAATCCGTCTTTACTTATCAATTTTTCACTTCTCACCACTCACTCTTTTCGCTATATTTTTACGCTTTTAGTATTAGCTTTTTTATATATTTCATATGCTTCATTTGAATAATTTTTACCTTCAAACCCGATTAAAGGAGGATGAACATTTATCATTGATTTAGCGTGCCTTTTGGCTCTAATCAAAACCAACGATGCGTTTTTGCCAATCCTCGGATACATAAACCTCAAATCCGTAATTTTAAGGGGTTTGGGGATTTTTGAAATTATATCATCTATTCTTTTTGCATCATAACAGAAAATAAATTCCCCTCTTTCTTTTAATAGAGCGTTTACTTTTTTGAAAAAATCTTTCATAGGTAAAAATTCCTCATATCTTGCAATTTTAATTATTTCATTTTCACTTTTCAGTGTTCCTTTATAAAAAGGAGGGTTTGAAATAATATAATCAAATTTTTTATCAAATCCAAATTTTAAAAAATCATCATTGACAATGTCAGCTTTTAAATTGTTAACTTTTAGATTTTTTACAATTAATTCACTCATTATTTTTTGTTTTTCAATAATGGTTAAATTAATTTCAGGAAAATCCCTTTTAATTAAAAGCCCTAATACTCCGCATCCCCCGCCTACTTCTAAAACATCGCCTTTTATATTAAATTTGGTAATAAAATCATACAAAAAAAAAGTATCAGAATTATAACAGTAACCCTCTTCTGGCTGATATAGAATCAATCAGTAAGCCCCAGTTCATCTAAAATAGGTTTAATGTCTTCTTCATAATATTTCATTAACAAATTCGGTATCAGATTCATAGCGTCTTTATCGTGTTTCCATTCATCAATTTTTTCCAGAATTATGCTTTTTTTCTTTTCGTCTATATGTTTTGCGTTTTTTACTTTTTCTTTAATTTTATTAATCATTTTAAGCCTTTTTTTTGTAAAATTATACCTAAAAAGGAAACAGATGATTATAATTCCAGCAAGACTCTCTTCTTCAAGACTGCCAAACAAAGTTCTTCTAAACATAAAAAACAAACCCGTTATAATATGGTGCGCCCAGAGCGCAAAAGAAGTTGATGATGTGGTCATTGCCACCGATTCAAAAGAAGTGATTGATGTTTGTAAAAAATACGGATTTGAAGCGGTACTCACAGATAAAAACCACAAAAGCGGAAGCGACAGAATAAAAGAAGCAAGCGATATATTAAAACTCCCAGAAAATGAAATTGTTATAAATATGCAGGGAGACGAACCGTTTTTAGAACCGGTTATACTTCAAAAAGTTAAACAAAAACTGATTGATTTAAACAGAAACTTTAAAATGGTAAGCTGTTATAAAATAATAGACGAATTAAGCGCCCAAGACCCCAATTTAGTGAAAGTAGTAATTGATAATAATTCTGACGCTTTGTATTTTTCCCGCTCAAAAATTCCATACAACAGAGACAACCGGGCACACAAATATAAAGGACATCTCGGGATTTACGGTTTCGATAAAAAAAGCCTTGACATATTTACAAAAATGCAAGGAAAATTAGAACATATTGAAAAACTAGAACAGTTAAGAGTTTTAGAAAACGGGGAAAAAATAGCAATGATTGAAGTTGAATCTAAAAGTTTCGGGATTGATACAAAAGAGGATTTAATTAAAGCCAGGGAAATGGCATGAAAGTAGCAGTAAGCATTGGGGATTTAAACGGAATCGGGCTTGAAATTGCTCTAAAAAGCCATAATAAAATAAAAAATTGGGTAAAACCTGTATATTGTATAAATAAAACAATGCTAAGTAAAGGTGCAAAACTATTAAATTATGAAATTCCCGATGATTTTGAAACATTGGAAGTTAAAGGGGATTTTGAGATTAATCCGGGGGAAATAGACAAAAACAGCGCCGAATATTCATTTAAGAGTTTTTTAAATGCTATTGAACTTGCAAAAGAAAAAAAAGTAAACGCAATCACAACCCTTCCAATAAACAAAGAAGCCTGGGCAAAAGCCGGAATCAAATACAAAGGACATACGGAAGTTTTAAGGGATATTTTTAAAAAAGAGGCAATTATGATGCTCGGATGCGAAAAGCTGTATGTCGCTTTATTTACAGAACATATTCCCCTAAAAGAAGTGCCTTCAAAAATAAAAAAAGAAAAATTAATACAGTTCTTTATTGATTTTTACAGAAGCACCCATTTTGAAAAAATAGGCGTTTTGGCACTTAATCCTCATGCGGGAGACGGAGGTGTTTTGGGTGATGAGGAAATAAAAGAAATATTTCCGGCTATTATAGAAACAAACGAAATTTTGGAAAAAGAAATTTTTTACGGACCGCTTGTGCCGGATATTGCCTTTAAAGAAAAAAAAGGAAATTTTATTGCAATGTATCACGACCAGGGACTTGCGCCTCTTAAAGCTTTGTATTTTGATGAAAGCATAAATGTAAGTCTTAATCTACCGATATTAAGAACTTCAGTTGACCACGGAACAGCATTTGACATCGCCTATAAAGGAATAGCAGATACAAAAAGTTATGAAAATGCCATTAAATACATTATTAAACATAAAAATTGATTTATATCAATAAAAAAAATTTTTCTTTTGATACAATTAATCAAAAAAGGAGAGGTAATGATTGATTATCAAAAATTAATAAGATTTTCTCATGAAAGTTTTATTAAATTTATTTATGCAAGTGTAATGGTAAAAGAAACGAATGCCAAAAAATTATTTGAAGATATAGCAATGTTTAAATACAGACATATGGTATGGGCAATGGCTGATGCAAAAAATGATGACGTAAAATTTAATATGGATTTTAATACTGAGGAAATAAGAAAAATACAAAAAAAATATGCATCCGATTTATTAGAGGAGCTTGTTAACGATTTAGAGGAAAATCTGAAATTTTATAAGGATTACAACACACCTACAATAAACAGGTTGAAAAATGACGACAGTTATTTTTTAAGTCAAATTAAAAAACTGGATTTGGAATGTATTATTACAGCATTTAATGAAAATAAAGAATTATCCGGTGTTAAACTTGATGAAAACGCAAAAGCGGCACTTGTGTTTTTCTTAATGGAAGAGACATTCAAAGAATATGAATTAATTACAATTTATTCATATTTAAAAGCATTTTCAGATAATGAGGTTGCAAATTCCGCTTTTACGGATTTGGCATATGATTCAATTTATCATTTAAGAAGATTTGCACAGCTTGCAAGTGAAATGGGTGTGCTTACCCTTCCAAGACCGATACCTCACGGAAAATATGAAAATATTGGAATTGTGGAATTTTTAAAAGAAAATATTGAAGAAGAAATGGATGCTGAAAAACAATGCCTGATTTTAGCCGAAAAAATAGGAAATGAAGAATTAAGCAACTTTTTACTGTTTATTTCACGACAGGAATTATATCATGCGGAACTTCTAAAAAGAGCTTTGAATTCATTGAAATAAATTCAAAAGCAAAAGCTTTTGAATTTTATGAATTTTCTTTTTCTAAAGCAGCAACTGCGGCTTGGAAACCTAGTTCAAATGCTTTTTTGTTAATCTCAACCGCTTTAGGCGGAACTGTTTGAATCATAGTTTCATATACCATATCTTTGTCTATATCATTCATTTTTGTAGCAATTGCAAGAGCCACAACTGACTGGGTAATAACATTTCCGACTTTTTCTTTTGCGATATCAATAATATCTATAGCAAACATTTTCCATTTCGCTTTGTCATCATCACTCGGATAAACCAGATTCGGTTCATATACAATTATACCGCCTTCTTTAACACCTTCTTTAAACAACTGATAAGATTTATCTGCAACACTGAGCATAAAATCAATTTCACCGTCAACCGCATAAGGATAAAGAATAGGCTCATCATCTAAGATAATATCAACTTTTGTAGGGCCTCCCCTTACCTGGGAAGTATAGGTACCTACCTGAATTCCGTATTTACCGGCCCTGACATAAGCTCTTGCTAAAATTTCACCGGCAAGAAGGACACCTTGTCCTCCAACCCCTGTAAATCTTAATTGTTTTCTCATTATTTACCCCTTACTCTATCGATTAATTTATAGTATTCTTCACAATATTCAGGTTCCTCTTTTTGATATAAAATTCCTCTTGGTTTTTTACCCTGTTGTTTTAATTCATATTTTTCCTCTTCACTTAATTTATCCCATTTTGCTTTTGGAACTAAATTGCTTTCAATCCAGTCAATATTCTGTTTTGCTTTTGCCATTTTATTCTTTCTACCGAAGTTAACATGACAGTTTGAATGGACATCTATAAAACTGAACCCTTTATGCCCAAAAGCTTTTACAAAAATTCTCTCTAATTTTTGAGCTTCGGCCACACTTTCTCTTGCTACGAAAGTCGCCCCTGCCCCTTTAGCCAGTTCACAGGCATCAAAAGTCGGGTCGATATTTCCATACTGGGTAGTCACCGACCATGCTCCTTTTGGTGTTGTAGGAGAAACCTGGGAGTTTGTAAGTCCGTAAATAAAATTATCGACTAAAATGAAATTTAAATCTATATTTCTTCTGCATGCGTGAATGGTGTGGTTACCTCCGATGGCAAGTCCGTCTCCGTCACCCGCTACAACGACAACATGTTTATCAGGATTGGCAAGTTTTACTCCTGTTGCATAAGCAAGTGTTCTTCCATGGGTAGTATGAACCGTGTTTGCGTCAATATAGCTTGAGAATCTTCCGCTGCATCCGATTCCGCTTACAACACAGACATCGTTTTTATCCCATCCGAGTTTTGCCATAGCTCTTATAACAGCTTTCATAATAATACCGTCACCGCATCCCCAACACCAAAGTGTCGGCATTTTTTCCGTTCTTAAATAATAATCATAATTAAACGCCATTGTTTCTCCTTATACCATTTCTTTTATTTTTGCTTTAAATTCAGCAGGGCTAATTGGTCTTCCGTTTGCTTTAAATAAAGTATCAAATGTTTCGGCTTTTCTTCCGCTTGCTCTTTGAATTTCTTTAAAATATTGACCTTTATTCATTTCAGCCACCAATACTTTATCAAATTTTTTGCACACTTCATCAATTTTTTCTTCCGGAGACGGCCAAAGTGTAATCGGTCTGAATAATCCCACTTTAACACCCTCGGCTCTAAGTTGTCTGATTGCTTCTTTTGCCGCCAAGCTTACACTTCCGTATGCAATAACTAAAATATCGGCATCATCAAGCATATATTCTTCATAACTTTCAATTTCATCTTTGTGAGCTAAAATTTTATTAAATAACCTGTCAATTAATTCCTGTGAAAGTTTCGCATCTTCTGTAGGAAATCCTGTTGGTCCGTGATGAAGCCCGGTAATATGATATCTGTATCCTTTAAAAAATGGATTTAAAATTGCAGGCTCATCCATTGGAACATTATACGGTTCATATGTTGCAGGATCACCTTCATATACCCTTCTGTTGACAATATTTTTTTCAACTTCATCTTTTGGAGGAAGTGTGGCTTTTCCTATCATATGTCCAAGTGTTTCATCAAGTAACACAAATACAGGTGTCATAAATCTTTCAGCTAAATTAAACGCCCTGACTGTTTCGCTGTAACACTCATCCAAACTTCCCGGACACAGTGAAATTGACTGATAATCCCCATGAGTGGGTGCCTGAGCCTGTAGAATGTCCTGTTGTGCAGGTCTTGTCGGAAGCCCGGTTGAAGGTCCGCCTCTCATTACATTTGTAATCACCAAAGGGACTTCTCCCATAAACGCAAGTCCGATTTGTTCGGCTTTTAGACTTATTCCGGGGCCTGAAGTATTTGTCATAGCCTTGGTTCCGCTCATACTGGCCCCAAGCGCAACTGAAATACCTGCGATTTCATCTTCCATTTGAATAAATACACCTCCTACTTTTGGTAACAGTCTGCTCATTTCATGGGCAATTTCACTTGAAGGTGTAATCGGATATCCTCCGAAAAACCTGCATCCTGCATCAATTGCTGCAAGTGCCGCAAGCTTATTTCCTGTTGATACTACTTCTCTCATTACGCTTCTCCTTTTAACTTCTTAACTTCATTTAATTTTTTAAATTTAAATTCGTCTCTTTCCGCTACAAAAATACAAAAATCAGGACATTCAAGCTCACATTCCCTGCATCCTATACAATATTCCGGATGGGCAACTTTAACCATCTGACCTAAAATATTATGAGGGTCAACGACCATTTCAAGAACCCCGGTAGGACAAAAATCTACGCAAAGTTCACAGCTTTTGCATTTATTTTCATCTACCCACACAGGTGTGTTTTCTGGAGCTTTTAATTTAAAATTTACATTTAACGCCATGTATTCTCCTTTTATTCTTTGTGTAAATATAATAGCATATAAAAAATGATTTAACTTAATCTGTTTTTCAAAGTTAAAAAAATAATATTATATTGTTACTTTTCGAAACTATAAAAAAATTAAAAATTAATACAAATTTAATAACAAATAAAAAATATTGGTAGTATAATTTCACTGAAACTTTCCCAAATCATTTTAAAGGCGAAATAGATGTTCGAATTTAATTCTTTTTCTGTATTGTTTTTATTTTTAATTTTTTTAGGTGCGTTGCCCAATCTGTTTTACATGGCTGGATATTTAAGCCATATTGAAAGAAAATTCCATTTTTTATTGCATTATTTTACATTTATTATTTCAATGATTGGCGTAGTATTAAGTAATAATATAGTTGTATTTTTATTTTTCTGGGAACTTATGAGTCTGAGTTCATGGCAGCTGATTTTAACCGAACCGGATGGAAAAAACTTAAAAGCCGCCAGATTTTACTTTTTTATGACACATTTCGGTTTTGTGTTTATATTACTGTTTTTCCTGCTTGTTTCGCCGCAAAATTTATTTATGCCTTTTAGCTTTTTAAAATTAAATATGGCCAATTTCAAATATCCGACTCTTCTATTTATTTTAATGTCTCTGGGCTTTTTAAGCAAAGCCGGAGCAGTGCCTCTTCATGTATGGCTTCCGTATGCCCATCCGGCAGCCCCTTCTCCCGTTTCAGCCTTAATGAGCGGAGTTATGCTAAAAGTTGCAATTTTTGCATTTTTAAAATTTTTATTTATGATTCCTTCATGGCCTATAGAATGGGGAATTATTATATTGATAATAGGGACATTGAGCGCGCTCATAGGGGTATTGTATGCTCTTAGCGAACATGATATAAAAGCTCTTCTTGCAAACCATTCGGTAGAAAATATTGGAATAATATTAATAGGTATAGGCGTAGGTATGATATTTAATACTTTAAATATGCCCATTTTAAGTGCTTTTGCTTTTATTGCTGCGATTTATCATACATTTAACCATATGAGTTTTAAATCACTTCTTTTTATGAGTGCGGGAAGTATATTATATGAAACTCACACCAAAAATCTTGAACAATACGGCGGACTTATTAAAAATATGCCGATAACCGCTTTTAGTTTTTTACTCGCCGCCGTTTCCATATCAGCCCTTCCCCCTACAAACGGCTTTTTGAGTGAATGGATGACATTTCAAAGCATGTTAAGTTCAAGCGGAATAAGCAACATTGCTTTAAAACTTGCCTTTCCATTTTCTATTTTTGCCCTTGCCCTTACCGGAGGTCTTGCAATTGCATGTTTTGTAAAAGCATTCGGTATTGCATTTTTAGGACTCTACAGAAGCGAAAACGCAAAAAACGCAAAAGAGGTAAATATTTTAATGCAAATAGGACAGATTTTAATGGGTATAGTTGTAATTTCTTTAATGCTTTTCGCCCCTTTTGTTATTAAATTTATAAATATTTCAACACCTGTTTTAAATATTTATAATAAAATCTTTCCGGATATCTGGATAATGCACAGTGTAAATTCCAATGGTGGAAGCGTATCTCCTCTGATACTGTTTTTTGCCTTAATAATCGTAACTGCAGTTATTTATTTAATATATAAATCGTTAAATATAAAAACAAGAACATATCACACCTGGGGATGCGGATACGAAGTTAATAAAACCAACCAGTATTCATCAGTGGGATTTGCCGGACCAATCAGAAAATTTTTCACATGGCTGTATAGACCAAAAGAGCATAGGGTAAAAGAAACTATTTTAGGACATAATACTAAATTTATATATTCTTTTTATGAAGTGCATGTAAAACCTCTGTTTGAAAAAAGTTTATATGACGGAAATGTAAAATTAGCCAATATTATCAGTTACTATGTATATAAAATTTCGCATTTCGAAAAAACAAAATATGTCGCTTTAATTTTTAATCTTTTGATTTTAGTTCTTTTTTCTTACAGGGTTTTTTATCATCAGGTTTCCTGGGGCGAAATATTGCTTGAAATAACTGTTATGGCTATTTTTATCAAAATATTACTTTTAGGAGACAGAAAATGATTGATTATTTTTTGAGTATAATTTTTATAGCTTTAGTTTCCCCTTTTTTAACTGGTATGATTAAATCAATAAAAATGTTTCTTTTGTTTAAAAAGCCCCTTTCACCTTTTCAATCTTATATTGATATAGCCAAACTTTTTAAAAAAGAGGTAATATATTCAAAAGAAACAAGTCTTATTTCAAAAATGGCGCCTTTTTTAATAATTTCCCCTTTGATTATTGTTTTGTTTTTACTGCCCCCTGTTTATAACAAAAGTTTTTATATTTCATTTATGGACGCATTTACAATCACAGGGCTTATGAGTTTATCTACATTCTTTCTTATGCTTTTAGGACTTGACAGTGCAAGCAGTTTTGGTGGTATTGGCTCAAGCAGGGAAGCTTTTATTTCCGCCATGGTCGAACCTGCAATGATTCTTACCATTTTTGCTGTTTCTTTAATGGGGGGAAATATTTCAATTTCAAAAGCGGCTGTATCTCTTTCAAATCATTTTCCTATTATTTACAGTGCCAGCTTTATACTTTCCGCAATAAGTTTTTTTATTTTGTTGATAGCTGAAAACGGCAGAATTCCGGTTGACAATCCCGAAACCCATCTTGAGCTTACAATGGTTCACGAAGCCATGATACTTGATGCAAGCGGGGCTAATTTGGCTTTAATAGAACTCGCGGGAAGTTTGAAATTTGGAATTTTTGCCTCGCTTTTTGCAACACTTTTTATGCCTTTTGGAAGCAATTTATGCTGGTGTTTGGCTCTCGGTATTTTTATTATAAAACTTTTGTTAATTGCCGTAATGGTAGCTTTGGTTGAAGTCAACACGGCAAAACTCAGACTTTTTAAAGTACCTAATTTACTTGCGGTAGCCATAATTTTCGGATTTTTGTCTTTAACAACTTATTATATTTTAGGAGCATAAAATGACAAACGTTTTAATAGGCTTTTTTATAGCTGTTTTAATTATAGAGGCTATTACTACAAGGCTTTATACACTGTTTTTATGGTATGGTTTAAATTCTTTATTCCTGGGACTTATTGCATTAAATATAGGTTTGGAAATAAACGATAAAGCCCTTTTGATTACAGGGACTCTTACTATTTTAATTAAATCGCTTTTCATTCCTATAATAATGAAATATCTTACCCAAAAATTTTCCATTCCCAGAAAAATTTATCCAAAAATCCCTATTTATTATCAAATAATTATTATTCCGCTTCTTTTGGTTTTCACATATTATTTAATTGCACCTGTTATAAATAATTTTGAAATACATAAAAATTATATAGCAATATCAATAGCATCTCTTTTTATTGCAACACTTTTAATTATAGAACATAAAAATATCGCAGCAAAAATAATAGGATTTTTAAATGTTGAAAACGCCTTGTTTCTTTTAGGGGTTTCAGCCACCGAAGGAATGCCAATGCTAGTTGAACTTGGTATTTTTGTTGATTTATTAATGTTTATTATTATTATAAATTTACTTTTGAAATATCAAGGAGAATAAATGGAATTTATATTTTTACCGCCGATAGCAATTTTTATTTTAAGTTTTTTCAAAATAAACAGAATTGCTATGAGTCTGATAGCTTTAAGTATTATTTTCCCGGCTATTTACATTTTCAATAATCATTTTACAAACACCCTGTTTTTTGTGGATAATTTAAACGCTTTTGTAATTTTAGTTTCATCAATAGTTTCCATAGGAATAAGCATAGGTGCCATTTCATTAAAAGATAGAATAAACCTCAGTGAAGATGAATATAAAAAATTTTACAGATTTTACGGAATATTCTGGCTTGGGGTAATTATTTCAATTTTAGCAAACAATATGGGACTTTTTTGGATAGGACTTGAGTTTGCCACTCTTTCAACTGTTTATATGATAAAAATCATACCTTCAAAAGAGGCACATAATGAGGCCTGGAAATATTTAATTGTAGGTGCAATCGCCATTGCTTTAATATTATTCGGAATTATTTTGATATATGCATCCGGAAAAGCAAATTTAGGCGAAAACGCTATGAACTTTTATATTCTTGAGGCACACACCAAAAGCCTTAAACCGTTTCTTTTTGAATTAGGTTTTGCAATTGTGGCAACCGGAATGTTTATTAAAATGGGATTTTTTCCTATGAATTTATGGCTTGCGGATATTGAAAGACACTCTATTTACCCGGTAGGGGCTCTTTTTAGCGGAATACTTGAAAGTGCCATTATTTTAGGATTTTTCAGATTTTCCAAAATTGCAATGGAGGTTAATTATTCCCATTTAATCGCTTTTACATACATTTATGCCCTTTTTACTCTTTTTATAGTAAGTTTTTTAATTTACAGAAGCAAAGATTATATAAGACTGTTTTCCCTTTCCGGTATAGAACATATGACTCTAATATCAATATTTTGGGTCAGCGGAGGATATTTTGCGGCTTTACTTCATTTTGCAGCCCATGCATTTTTTAAACCTGCTCTGTTTTTAAGCGGCTCTGTAATAGAACAAAACGGAAAATTCAGATTTAAAGGCAGCTTGAATATTCCTGTTATGGGTAAAATATTAATTTCTGCTTTACTGCTTGGAATTATTTCCCTGCCTCCCAGTCCAATGTTTTTCAGCGAAATTTTCGGATTTAAATCAATGATTGATTTGGCAAAAAATTCCGAATATTTTGGAGTAATGATATTTACCATTTTCCTAATTTTAGTATTTTTAAGTGTTATTTTTTACAAATTTGTTAATATATTTCAAGAAGGAGTATACAGCTATGGTAAAAAAGGAGATGTTAAAAAAAGCGAATATTTAATGCTTATATGGTTTATAATCGCTTTATCTGTTTTAATTTTACCAAACACATTTAATTACCTTGAAGGAATTGTAAAATGAGACTGATAGCAAGATTTGCCAGGGAAAATAAAGATAATTTTGAAATTATTGATGTTTTTGAGCAGGAAATAAAAAAAACACAGATTGATAAAAAGAACCCGTCTGTAAAAACCATTACAGACATATATCCGGCAGCAATATGGATGGAAAGAAAAATAAAAAATGAATTTGGAATAAATTTTGAAGACAGTTTTGATGAAAGGCCTCTTATCAAACACGAAAGATTTCCAAAAAATATATATCCTATGAGAAAAAATTTTACACAAAAAAATATAGAATTCAGTGAGTTTGAACCTTATCAATACGAAGAGGTAAAAGGTGAAGGCGTATTTTATGTACCTGTCGGTCCTATTCACGCAGGAATTATAGAACCGGGTCACTTTCAGTTTTCACAGGCAGGTGAGGATATGCTGCACATTGAAGTAAGACATTTTTATAAATACAGGGCAATTGAAAAAATGTGTGAAAACAAAACACCTCTTGAAATAAAAAAAATAGTTGAAAGAATAAGCGGTAATGAATCAATAGCTTATCAAATCTGTTTTTTTGATATTTTACATCAGGCGTCTGAAATTGAACAAAGCGAAATTTATAAAAGAAAAACGGCTATTTTATTAGAAATGGAAAGAATAATCAATCATTTAAACGATTTGGGCTTTATTCCAAACGATGCAGGTTTTTCTCCGGCTTTAGCGTTTATGAGCCAATTAGCAGAAGACGCAAGAAGAGTTTTGGCAAAAGTTACAGGTCACAGATTCGGATTTGGTGCAATAAATGAAGAGATGAATTATGATTTTAAACCTGTATTTGAATTTTTAAATTATTTAGAAGAAAAAATGAACTTCTTTGAAAACTGGATAATTGACATTCCTTCCCTTTGGGACAGATTTGACACCACAGGAACCTTAACTAAAGAAAAAGCCGTAAAATACGGTGTTGTAGGGGTTGGGGCAAGAAGCAGCGGAATTAAAATAGATAGAAGAGATAACGAATGGTACAAATTACACGGCTTTGAAATTCAGCTTGGCAAAAAAGGTGAAGTCAGTGACAGGTTTTTACAAAGAATTAAAGAAATTAAAAATTCAATTGAAATAATAAGAAACTGTAAAATAAACAATGAAAATAAAAAAATAGAATTTAATTATTTTAAAGACGGTGAATATTACTCATTTACAGAAAGCAGCATAGGCGAGCTTTTTATGTATATAAATATTAAAAACGGTTTAATAGACAGATTTTATGTAAGAGATCCGTCTCATATAAACTGGCAGGCTTTTCATACCTGTATTTATAAAGATATTATTGCAGATTTTCCGCTTATTAATAAAAGTTTTGATTTAAGTTATGCGGGAAATGACCTTTAATTAAATGAATAATGTAAAATGGAAAATGGAAAATTAAGGAGAATTTGAATGTTAAGATTTTGGAAAGAAAGATTCAAAACAGGTATAGTCACAGAAAATATCGAGATTGACAAAGAATTAGAAGAACTTAGGAAAAATTTAAAAGATAAAATAAAAAAACTTTTTGCAGGAAGTCTTGCAATAAGAATGGTAGATAGTGGAAGCTGCAATGCATGCGAAGCCGAATGCAACGCCTTAAGCAATCCTTATTACGACCTTGAAAGACTTGGAATCCATTTTGTTGCAAGCCCGAGACATGCGGATGTTCTACTTGTAAGCGGTGTAATGACTATGAATATGTATCATCATGTATGGGATGCTTATCATCAGGTTCCAAATCCAAAATGGGTAATAACCCTGGGAGATTGTGCCAAAGATTTGGGGGTTTTTGAAAAAACATACGCTATAAAAGGAATTGATTTACCGGTAGATTATCATATCCCAGGATGTCCCCCAACTCCGAAAGATATTATTAAAGGATTGATTGAATTTTTAAAAAAAATAGAAACAGAATCTAAAAATTAATTTTCTTTTTCTTATTTTCAACAAATAAGATAAAAAGTGTCAAACACTAAATTATAAAATAAAAAAGAAAGAAAAGGAAAAAGTTATTATCTGTTTTTTAAAGCCTTGGCTACGGTAGCTCCGATATCTGCAGGAGATTCAACTACATAAGCTCCGGCTTCTTTAAGTGCCGCCATTTTTTCAGCAGCGGTTCCTTTACTTCCGCTAATAATTGCACCGGCGTGCCCCATTCTTTTACCTTTTGGTGCCGTTTGTCCGGCAATAAATGCAATTACAGGTTTTGTAATTTTTTCTTTAATAAGTTTTGCTGCCTGAATTTCCAAATCGCCTCCGATTTCACCAATCATTACAATAGCCTCAGTTTCAGGGTCTTCTTCAAACATCGGTAAAAGTTCTTTATAACTTAGCCCGATAATAGGGTCTCCCCCGATACCGATGGCGGTGGTAATTCCAAATCCGGCTTTTACAACCTGATTACTTGCTTCATAAGTTAGGGTACCTGATTTGGAAATAAGCCCTACATTTCCCTTTTTGAAAATGCTTGCTGGCATAATTCCTATTTTACATTCTTCCGCCGTCACAATTCCCGGGCAGTTTGGCCCTATTGTTTTCATGCCTTTTTTTAGGGCATAATGTTTAGCCATCATCATATCCTTTACAGGAGCACCTTCAGTAATAATAACAGCAAGTTCAATTCCCCCGTCAGCCGCTTCCATAACGGCATCAGCAACAAATGCAGGCGGAACAAAAATCATACTAACAGTAGCGCCTGTAGCTTTTAGGGCATCTTCAACAGTATTAAATACGGGTTTTCCTAAATGAGTCATACCGCCTTTATTTGGAGTAACCCCGCCAACTATTTTAGTCCCATATGCCATACATTGTTCTGAATGGAAAGTTCCTTCTTTTCCTGTAAAACCTTGTACTATTACTTTTGTATCTTTATTTACTAAAATACTCATTATAGCTCTCCTTTCGCTGCTTTAACCGCTTTTTGTGCTCCATCTTTCAAATCACTTGCCGGAATAATATTTTTGATATTTGCATTTTTAAGAATTTCCGCTGCTTCAGCGGCATTTGTTCCATCAAGCCTTACAACCAACGGTACATTTACTTCTACCTTTTCAGTTGCCTGAAGTATTCCGTTAGCAATTCTGTCACATCTTACAATTCCACCGAAAATATTTACAAAAATACTTTTTACATTAGGATCGCTTAAAATAATTTCAAATCCTTTTGCAACTGTATCAGGATTTGCTCCACCACCAACATCAAGGAAGTTCGCAGGCTCCCCGCCTTCGTGTTTGATAATATCCATTGTAGCCATTGCAAGTCCTGCACCGTTTACCATACATCCGACATTTCCGTCAAGTTTAATATAACTTAGACCGTATTTCTTAGCTTCAATTTCAGTCGGTTCTTCTTCGTCTAAATCTCTCATTTCAGCAATATCAGGATGTCTGTATAGTGCGTTATCGTCAAATCCCATTTTTGCGTCAAGTGCTAAAAATTTATTATCCCCTGTTTTAATAAGAGGGTTAATTTCAATCATTTCGGCATCATTATCCACATAAACATTATAAAGAGCTTTTGCAAATTTTATAAATTCTTTTTGCTCTTCTTTATTAAGGCCTAGTCCAAAAGCCAATTTTCTTGCATGAAATCCCTGAAAACCGATTGTCGGGTCAATTGATACTTTTACAATCTTTTCAGGTGTTTTGGCTGCAACTTCTTCTATTTCCATACCGCCCTCTGTTGAAGCCATCATAACCGGCATTTCAAGAGCCCTATCAAGTACCATTCCAAGGTAATATTCAGCCTTGATATCAGCACCTTCTTCAATATAAACTTTTTTTACCACTTTCCCTTCAGGCCCTGTCTGATGGGTTACAAGTGTCATTCCAATCATCTCTTCAGCCAGTTTTTCCACTTCATCAAGACTTTTTGCCAATTTCACACCACCGGCTTTTCCCCTGCCGCCTGCGTGAATCTGAGCTTTTACAACCCATAAATTTCCGCCGAGTTCCTGAGCTACTTTTTTGGCTTCGGGACCGCTGAATGCAACTCCCCCTCTTGGGGTCGGAACACCGTATTTTTTAAATATTTCTTTTGCCTGATATTCATGAATATTCATTTATTCTCCTTTCAGTTATTTACTTTATTAATTATTTTTGCTCCCAAAGTTTTCTTCCTTCTTCATATAAATCATTTCCGTAAATATCATTTATAACAACCACAGGAAAATCTTCCACTTCTATTCTTCTTACGGCCTCAGGTCCAAGTTCAGGATAAGCGATGATTTCAGCTTTTTTAATAGCTTTTGCAATAAGTGCCGCCGCACCCCCTGTAGCGCCGAAATATACTGCTTTATATTTTTTACACGCATCTATTACATCTTTATTCCTTTTTCCTTTACCAATCATTCCCTTTAGACCGTGTTCTATTAAAGTAGGAGCATAAGGGTCCATTCTATAACTTGTGGTTGGTCCTGCACTTCCGATAGGCTCACCAGGTTTTGGAGGGGTAGGCCCTACATAATAAATAACGGCACCTTTTAAATCAAACGGAGGTTCTTCCCCGTTTAAAATCAAATCTACAATTCTTTTGTGAGCCGCATCTCTTGCTGTATACATAGTTCCGCTTAAATAAACCAAATCGCCTGATTTTAATTTACTTACATCTTCATCAGTTAATGGGGTAGTCAATTTATATTCAGCCATTTTTTCTCCTTAAATAATTATATGAGCATGTCTTGATGAGTGACATTGAATATTTACAGCCACAGGAAGTGATGCAATATGACACATTCTGTTTTCATATGTTTCTATATGAACTGCAAGAACAGTTTCAGTTCCTCCCATTCCCATAGCACCGATTCCAAGTTTATTAAGTTCAACTTTAAGTTCTTTTTCAAGCTGATCTAATTCCGGGTCTGGATTTGGAGTTCCTATATTTCTAAATAACGCATGTTTACTCATTACAGCGGACATATCAAAACTTCCGCCTATTCCAACGCCTACAACAAGAGGCGGACATGGATTAGGACCTGCATCGCTTACAACTTTTTTTACAAATTCTTTTATTCCTTCTTTTCCGGCAGCAGGTGCCAAAACAGTTGCACGGCTTACATTTTCGCTTCCTCCACCTTTTGCTGCAAATTCAATATCTATTTTATCGCCTGGAACAATGTCAAAATAAATAATAGGAGGAAGGTTATAACCTACTGTATCTTTTAAATTAGCCCTTGTAAAACAATCACATGTACTGGCTCTTAAGTACCCTTCTTCATAACCTTTTTTAGTTCCCTCATAAATAGCTTCTTTTAATGTTCCGCCGTCAACCTTTACATCTTCGCCCACTTTTACAAAATAAATGGCAAGCCCTGTATCCTGACATAAAGGTTTTGTTTCATTTTTTGCAATTTCGGCATTTTCAAGTATCTGGGCAAGAACAGCCCTGCTTACTTCACTTTTTTCTTCTTCATAAGCTTTTTTTAGGGCTTCAAGCATATCAGGTGCTAAATGTGTTGTGGAATATATTATTGTATCCCTTATTGATTTGACAATATCTTCATATTTTACTACTCTCATTTTTTCTCCTTAAAAAAATCTTTATCTAATATATTTATCATTTCTTTTACGGTATCGCTTGAACGTCTGAAAAGCTCTCTTTCACACGGATCAAGTGTAACTTCAATCACTTTCTCAGCCCCGTTGCTTCCAAGCATTACAGGCACTCCGTTAACAACACCGTTAACGTTGTATTCACTCTCCAGAAGAACCGCACACGGAAAAATCTGTTTGGAATCTTTAAGTATTGCCTCAACCATAATAGCCGTTGATTTTCCGGGGGCAAAGTATGCGCTTCCCGTTTTTAAATATCCCACTATTTCAGCTCCCGCTTTCTTTGTTTTTTCGACAACTTCATCAATTTCTTTTTGAGAGAGTAAATCACTGAGAGGGACACCTGCAACAGTGGAATATTTTGGAAGCGGAACCATAAAATCCCCGTGTCCGCCTATTACACTTGCCCTTATCTGTCCTGCACCGTAACCTAATTTTTCATAAATAAAATATGCCATTCTTGCACTGTCAAGTATTCCAGCCATTCCCAGTACCTGATTTCTTTTAAAATTACCTACTTTCAAGGCTGTATAAGTCATAGCGTCAAGAGGATTGGATACAACTATTATTATAGCATCCGGAGCAACACTTTTTAAATTATCGATAACATCTTTCATAATTTCCGCATTTTTTAAAAGCAAATCTTCCCTGCTCATTCCAGGCTTTCTCGGAAATCCGGCAGTTATGACAACAACTTTGCTTCCTTTTACATCTTCATAACTGTCAGCCGCCCTCACAATGGAATGGCTTCTCACAGCGCTTGCAGCCTGACTCATGTCAAGCGCCTTCCCTTTTGCCCTGTCCGTATCTCTGTCAACCAATATAACTTCATGAGCAAGCCCTTGCATTGCAAGGGAATATCCGACTATGCTTCCGACATTCCCGGCACCTACAATTGAGACTTTATTTGTCATTTTTTTCCTTTAAAAAATCCCAAAAGGGATTATCTGAGTGCATCTATAATTTTATTAAAAGTATTACTAGGTCTCATGCAATTAGCTAATTTTTCTTCATTTGGATGATAATATCCGTCAATTTCACAAGAATTACCTTCATTTGCCGCAATTTCTGAAAGAATCTTCTCTTCATTTTTAGCCAATTCTTTCGCAACAGGTGCAAATTTTTCCTCTAAAACTTTATTACCGCAATTTGCAAGCTCTTCCGCCCAGAATTTAGCTAAATAAAAATGGCTTCCTTTGTTATCAAGCTCTCCGACTTTTCTTTTCGGTGTCCTGTCTTCGTCAAGATATCTTGCCACAGCCCTGTTTAAAGCACTCGCAATTATTGTAATTTCTTCTTTTCCGCCCTGTTTTTTGGCAAGTTTTAAACTCTCTGCCAAAGCCAAAAATTCACCAAGGCTGTCCCATCTTAAATGGCCTTCTTTAATAAACTGGTCAACATGTTTAGGAGCACTGCCCCCTGCACCTGTTTCATAAAGCCCTCCACCTGCGAGAAGCGGAACAATAGAAAGTGTTCTTGCACTCGTACCGACTTCTATAATAGGGAAAAGGTCTGTTAAATAATCTCTTAAAATATTTCCGGTTACTGAAATTGTATTTTCCCCCGCCCTGAATCTTCTTAATGTATATCTCATAGCTTTTTCAGGCGCCATTAAATAATATTCGACATCGCTTAAATCATATTTTGGTAGTTCTTCAATAACTTTTTTAATTAAATTGGCTTCGTGAGCCCTGTTGGAATCAAGCCAGAATACAATAGGATACCCGCTTTCTTTTGCCCTGTTTACAGCTAATTTTATCCAGTCTTTAACAGCATCGTCTTTTGCGCTGTATGCTCTCCAGATATCGCCTTTTTGGACTTTATGTTCCATTACTTTGTTGCCGCCTTCATCTTCTATATAAATTTTTCCGTCATCAGGCGCATAAAATGTTTTATCGTGACTTCCGTATTCTTCCGCTTTTTTCGCCATAAGACCAACATTTTGCACAGTTCCTACTTTTGTAGGATCAAACTGTCCTTTTTCAACCAAATCTTTTACAATCTCTTTATACATTCTTGCATATGTTCTATCAGGTACTGTGATAACCAAATCTTTGGTTTCACCCTCAGGCCCCCATCCCTGAAGTCCGTTTTTTATAACCGCCGGAATGGAAGCGTCGATAATTACATCGTTTGGTTTGTGTAAATTTGTAATACCCTTATCTGAATCAACCATATACAGTTCCGGATTTTTTGCATAAATTTCGTTTATTTCTTTTTTTATGCTTTCCTGTTTATCAGCCGGAAGTTTATTTAATTTTGCTTCCAAATCACTTAATCCGTTATTTGGGTTAAATCCGATTTCTTCAAGAGCTTCCCCAAATTTTTCAAAAAGTTCTTTATAATATACCCTGATTGCATCCCCGAACATAACAGGATCGCTTACTTTCATCATTGTCGCTTTCAAATGAAGTGAAAACAAAATATCTTTTTCTTTTGCCTCTTTCATAGTTTTGGCATAAAAATCTTTTAAAGAGTTTCTGTTTATAAAACTTGAACTTAAAATTTCATTTTTTTCTAACTCAAGTTCTTTTAATAATTTTTTATTCCCTTTTTTATCTTCAAAAATTATATTTACCGTTTGATTTTCAGGTGAAACAAAACTTTGCTCGTTTTGATAAAAATCATTATCATCCATATGGGCGACATAACTTTTGCAATTTTCACTCACATCCCTCATTCTGTGAGGATGATTTCTTGCATATTCTTTTACAGGTTCGGCCAGTCTTCTGTCGGAATTCCCCTGTCTTAATACCGGATTTACATTACTCCCTATACATTTAGCGTATTTGAGTTTAATTTTTTCTTCTTCGGCATCTTTAGGCTCTTCAGGATAATCAGGCAAAGGATAGCCTTGTGATTGAAGTTCTTTTACGGCATTTTTAAGCTGAACCACCGAAGCTGAAATATTAGGCAGTTTTATTACATTCGCTTCCGGTTTGTTTACAAGCTCTCCCAAATAAGCCAAATCGTTAGACTGCTTTAGGTTATCAGGTAAAATATCGGAAAACTCCGCTATTATTCTGCCAGCCAGTGATATGTCTCTGAGCTTTATATTCACATCTGCATCTTTGGTAAATGCTTCAACAATAGGTAACAGGCTAAACGTGGCAAGATACGGGGCCTCGTCAACTTTTGTCCATACAATCGTAGGTTTCATATATTCTCCTTTTTTTTATTTTAAATTTTAACCAAGTTTATACGAAAAGTAACAGTTTTTATTCAGTTTTAAAAACCATTGTAACATTAAGTAACAAACAAAGTTTAAACTGAAAAGTGAAAAGTGAAAAATTTTTGTTAATTTTACATTTTACATTTTTTAATTTTTCATTTATTTTTGCATTTTCCGATATTCCTTAAATGTGCTTTATAATTTGTAGCAAAAAGATGGTGTTTTCCGCATTTTACAAAATAAAGATAATTGACTTTTGCAGGAAAAATTGCAGCAATCACAGCCTCGGTTGAAGGAATACATACAGCTACTTTAGGAAGACCGTAAAATTTATAAGTATTAAATGAAGATTTGTCGTTTTTAATCATTTCAGGGGTAACTTTCATATGAGAATATTTTCCGTAATTTAATGCTCCGTCCATTTGAAGTTTCATATGTTTAAAAAGCCTGTTATATATTACAGCGGAAATATATTTCATTTCATTTGCATTTGCGGCTTCTTTTTGTATTATTGACGCAACAATCAAATATTTTTTATATTTGCTGTATTCAAATTTTCCGAAAATTTTATCTGAAATCTGTTTATGATAAGTTAAAGAAACATTATATAAATAATCACAAACCTTTTCAGGACTCATCCCAATAGGTAAAAAATAGGTATCAGGTTTTAAAAAGCCCTCGTCAATATTACAGTAAAAATTTTTTAAATGCAGTTTATTTTCTATCTGTTTGAATATAAAATAATTTGTTTCACCGGGAATAATTGTTATTTTTACAAGAGCCGCTTTAGATGTCGTTAATTTATATAAAAAATCTAATTTACTCATTTTTGTTTTTTTTAAATCTATCCAGCCTGCTTGCGGTTTACCCAAAAGATAAAGTATAATTTTATCTATTATTCCGGTATTAAAATTATTTTTTTCTAAATAATCGATTGTATGATTTACACTGCCTTTTGGAATATATACAACTCTATCGGAATGTAAAGGCAGGGCCAGATAAAAAAGGGTAAATATAATGAATATTATCAAAACTTCAATCCAGGCTGCAATTCTTACAATTTTTTTATTTTTATTCATATTCTTCATATCCTTATTCAAAGGTATAACATTATATAATATTAATTTTCAAAATATGCATATTAAAAAAATTTTTTTAAAAATAGAACATAACAGACTTCAAAGTAATATCGACATTTCATCTATTCCTAAAAATGAAAAAATAAAATTATATAAAATTATCGGATTTGTAAAATTTTTAAAATATATAAAAAAACTGAAAATTTCCGCCCCTTATCTTAACATTGTTTACAATAATCATTTTTTAAATATAAAATACAATAATTTAAACCTAAAAGCATATATAAAAAACATATTTCCAAAATCAAAAATTGTTGTTTATTCACTGAAATATAACGATATTGAAATAAAAAATATAAACCTGAGTTTAAGAAATTATTTAAAATATTTTTTTATAAAAGGTTTTTTTAATTATAAAAATTCATTAATCTATTTTAAAGGTAAACTTTACCCGATATCAAACAGAATAAAACTTGTTTTAAATTCCGATAATTTATTAATAACACAAAAAAATTTTATTATCTCTTTAAATGATTTAAATTCCAAAATAAGTATAAATTTAAATAAAAATAAAATTTTTTCCACAACCTATATTAAAAATTCTATAATAAAATATAACAATATATCAATAGATACCAATTCTTCAACAATATCCCAAAACAATGAAAATTTTCAGTTTTCTATAAAACAACTGCATATTAAAAAGTTTAAAACATTAAAAAATATTTATGCCTATAATATCGAAATAAATACAAACTTTCTAAATTATTATACACAGATAACATCCAAAGCTTTAAAAGCAGATTATAAAAACTTATCAATAGCTTTAAAAAATATTCAAATAAAAATTCCTGATAAAACCTCCGCTTTAATAAATATTCAAAAAGGAGATATTAAAAACAGCGTTTTTTCTTTTTTATTAAATAAAATATACATTATAAAAAACAGTGATAAAATTTCTTATGATATAAATTCTACAAATTTTGTTTCAAAAAGAATAAAAGCGGTTTCTTCAAGCATAAAAGGGGATAAAAAAACAGTTTTAAACAAAATAATTTCAGGTATAGCGGATAATTTTGACTTTAAAATAGAAAATAACAAATTCGATATTACAAATAAAACTTTCACTTCCGAAAAAATCGTTTTTAACGGAGTAAAAATTAATAATCTGAAAATAGATTTTAATAAAAAATATGCACTTTTCAGCTCTAAAGAATATTTCAATAACAAGATAAACAATGTTTTAAAAAAAGAATTAAATATATCTATTCCTCTAAAACAGACAGGAGGGGAAAACAATATAAGAGGGATTGTCAAGTTTGATAAAAACATTTCATTCAATATAGATGTAATTTCTAAAAATCCTATTTTAAAGCTTGATTCTCTTCCCCTTCAGGTCCAAGAAGCCAATATAACCGTTACGCCGGATTATACCTCCTTTAAAATAAAAAAATCATTTTTGGAAATAGCGAGAGGAATTGATCTGTTTTTTACGGGTGTCGGCAAAATCAGTTATGAACCTCTTATTTTGACATTAAAAGGTGTAATAAACAATTTTGTTGTTTATCCTATTTTAGATGTTAAGAATTTCAAAGAAGAAGCAACAATGGATTTGAATTCACTTGAGCTGTTTTTAAAAAATTCTCATGTTTATATAAATTTGGATAAAGACAATATTATTATCAATAATTTAAAGCCGTTACTGCATTACACCCCTTTTAAAAATATGATTGACAACGGTATATTATTTATCTCTTTTGCAAAAAACATTAAAGCTTTAACCTATATAAAACCAAAACTTGCTATTCTTTACAGACACAGCAACCTTCCCGTGGAAAACAATTTATCAAAATTCGCTTTTAATAAAATCACGTTAAATCTGGAACTTAACAAAAATAAAATTATACTTTATAATAATTTCATACAGTTTTTTATGAATAATAACGATTTGTTTTTAAGCTTAAAAAATATAGATATAAATCTTTTCCCTTTGGAAAAATTTTATTATAAAAATTTTAATCAAAAAAACACTGAAAATAAAAATATAATAATTAATTTGAAAAATTCCAATATTTTATATAAAACACATAAGTTTCTCTCCCAAAAAGCATCATTAAAAGAGATTAACAATTCCGTTTCGCTTAATTCAACATATAAAAATTCAAAATTAACAGGCTATACAAAAAACGGTTATTTTTTATTGGAAGGTAAAAATTTTTCAAAAGAGGAATTCGGGGCATTTTTACCTAAATTTAACTTTTTTAAAAAAATAAATCTTGATTTTACGCTGGTTAAATCCCCGGATGATTATTATATAGGAAATGTTTATATAAACAATGCAATAATTACAAAATTAAAGGCACTAAACAATGTATTGGCTTTTTTAAACACAATTCCTTCAATACTTTCCCTTTCAAATCCCGGTTTTTCTTCAAAAGGATATAAAATAAAAAAAGGAAATATCCAATATCTTCTTTTCAATAAAATTTTATATATCAAAAAATCAGATATTGAAGGGGAAAATATAGATTTTTTTTCAAAAGGATATATAGATTTCAATAAAAATTATATCAATTTAAAAACTAAGGCAAAATTAAAATTAAAACTTAAAAAAATACCTGTTATAGGAAAAGGGTTAAGTTATCTGCTACTTGGCAAAGACGGCAGTATAGAAGTTAAAATGATAATAAAAGGAGATTTATACAATCCTAAAATCACAAAAGATATAGGAAAAGCACTTCTTCCTAATCCGTTTAATCTGTTTAAAAGAGTGTTAACCCTGCCGTTTAATATATTTTAAATCTCTTTATCGGGAACCAAAATAAGCTGATAGGTATCTTTTTTTATAACAACGCTTCTGTTTCTCGGAATCTGTCCCTGAGCTTTTTTTAATGCTTCCATTTCTTCTTGCAGGGCTTCTATCTCTTCTTTTAACTGAAGCACTATTTCAACACCGGCCAGATTAACCCCCAAATCCCTGACCAATGATAATATCAGTTTCAACCTGTCTATGTCTCTTTGAGAATAAAGTCTCATTTTACCTTCCGTTCTGTTAGGTTTAATTAAACCTTCCCTTTCATATTGTCTAAGGGTCTGCGGATGGATGTTTAACATTTTACTGACAACACTTATTAAATATACCGGTTCATCATAACTGTGCATTTTACACCTCCTTTTATAATTTTTCCTGCATCATTTTAGCAAGTTCCGGGTCCAGTTCTTCAATTTTAGGCAGTTTTGGAATAAGTTCTATATATAAATTACCGTTATTCACACCATAACCTTTAACCCTTAATTTTTGACAGCATTTGGAATTTTCGGGAACTTTTACATTAATATGCCCTTTAAATGTATCTACACCCACTTTTCCGCCAAAAATCATAGTTTTTAAAGGAACCTCAACTTTTGTATATAAATCGTCACCTTTTCTTTCCCAGTTAGGATTTGGGGTAACTTCCACTTCTAAAATCAAATCCCCTCTTTTACCCTTATGAGATTTACCTTTTCCTCTGATTCTTAATTTTTGCCCGGATTTAAGCCCTGAGGGAATTTTTACTTTTATAGCCTCTCCATTATAATTAATGGTATAAACACCGCCTTTAATGGCTAAATCAAAAGGAATCTGAATTCTTGCATGAACATCCAAATCCGGCTCAAACCCTCCGCCGAAACCTTCGAATCCAAAACCGCCGAAGCCTCCAAAACCTCGACTTGCACCAAAACCTTCTCCGAAAATCTGTGAAAGAATTTCTTCCAAATCGACATCTTTATGCTGTCTGTAAAAATCCTGGAAGTTTTGACCGTTAAACATATTATCGCCCATTGCGTCATACTGCTTTCTTTTTTGGGCATCACCCAAAATTTCATAAGCTGTATTTATTTCTTTAAATTTTTCTTCACATTCGGGCTTTTTACAAATATCAGGATGATATTTTCGCGCCAATTTTCTATACGCTTTTTTAATTTCATCCTGAGAGGCGCTTTCAGAGACACCTAAAACTTCGTATAAACTTTTTGCCATATCCCCTCCTTTAAAAGTGAAAAATTAAAAGTTTAAAATTAAAAAAACAGTTTATTTTTATAATATTTTATAATAAATTTGAGTCAATGTCAATCAATTATTTTTAAAAAACCTAATATAATTTTTCATCATGGCCACTTTTGATAGCCAGATGAGCTTAATTCGCTTTGCTTATTTTCGCTCATTTTTCATTATTTTGAAGCCACCAAAGAAAGGCAAATTTAAGCCCAGGGGTTGTTGTAAATTTATCATTAAAAATTATTTTTTCAGCATCATCTACTTTTATAAAAACAGGCTCAATATCTTCATCATCTATTCCGCCGCCCTCACTTATTTTCATATTTTCGTCAATTACGGCATAATAAAGTATCTGTTTAGAGCCGCTGCTTCCCACACTGCTGTAAAATTCTGTAATTTTTTTAATATTTTTTATATCTACATTATATCCGCATTCTTCCAAAATCTCTTCTTTTGCAATTTCTACAGGAGATTTTTCTTTATCTATTAATCCAGCACAAAGTTCATATGTATAACCATCACCGTTTTTTAAAAAAACCGGCATTCTAAACTGTTTGACTATTAAAAAAGAATCAAAACTTTTATGATACAAAAGTATTGCCACACTGTTATTCCCCACACAGACTTCCCAAAATCTATCTTTGTTTTTATATTTAAAGAAAATTTTTTTCAAAGATAAAAACCTGCCGGAGCAGAGATTTTCTATTTTTTCTATTTCAATCAAAAAGTTTCCTTTCTTTTTCTTTTGTTTTCATTTCAATTTCCATATCCACCAGCATTGCAAAATTAAAATATCCGTTTAAAATTTTTTTATTATATTTACCTACAATTATAGTTTTGGCATATTTAGTGTTTTCTATTAAGTAATTTAGTTCATTAAAAAAATTTTCATCATTTTCAATACCTAAAATCAATACTTTATCACTTTGCCCATATTCTACTTTTTCTAAAAATTTATTTACAAAAACGGGTTTAAACCTCTCCAGTTCAAAATCAAGGGAATATTTTAAATTTTTATTTTCAAAAAACATAAGCGCTTTTGCAAAATTTTTTTTATATACAAAAGGCAGATTTATATCTATCTGATTATATCTGGATTTAAACAGAGAAATTTGTTCTAACTTAATATTTACAGGTTTTAATTCTTCAGAATTTATAAAAATTTTTTTAAATTCTGGATTAGAACTTATTAAAAAACTTTCATTTTTATTAAGTGCCGTTAAAAAAGATTTTTCATTTTCCAAAACAACAACTTTTTTATCTATATTCATTTTTTTTATAATATGGGCGGTAATTTTATCAGTAAAATAAATTTTAGTTTTTATATTTTCATATTTGAATATGTCAAAAACGGCCTTTTTTATAGAAGAAACTAAAATCCAGGCTATCTCTTTATCTATTATTTCAAATTCTTTTTCACTTATTATGGCATAAGCCCCGTTTTTAACAGCTTTTTTTATATCATCAAAATTATTCGAAAAAAAACAGCTTCCTCTCAAAACTTCTTTGGGATTTTCTGTAAAAGAAGTAACTTCACTGATAAAGGGACGGTTTAGAAGTTCCCCTTTTATTAAATTAACTAATGTTTCTATTTTCATTTATTTTTACTTTCACTACTCACCGTTTTCACTATTTTCACTATTTTATCTGCGTTCCGACTTTTTTAGGTTTTTCAGGTCTGATAAGGGAAAAACCGTTTTCATCTTTAGCCCCGAGAAGCATTCCCTCACTAATCATTCCCATAAGTTTAGCGGGTTTTAAATTACTTACAACACACACATAAGTATCAATCAGCTCTTCTGGCGTGTAATATTCTTTAATTCCGGCAATAATCTGACGAGGTTTACCTTCTCCCAAATCAACTTCCAGCCTAAGCAGTTTTTTGGATTTTTTAACCTCTTCAGCCTGAACAACTTTTCCAATTCTTAGCTCGGTTTTAAAAAATTCGTCTATTGTTACCAAATTTTGGGGTTTTTGCTTAATTTCAGATTTTTTCATTAAAGGTTTTTCTATTTTAGGAAAAAGTGGAGGAATTTTTTCTATAATAAAATCTCCAATCAATTTCCCGTCCATTATTTCTTTAAAACTTTTTTCATTTATTTCAAATCCGAGTGTTGAGGCAATTTTTTGAGTGGTTTTTGGCATAAATGCATGCAGATTTACCGCCACAAGCGCCAATAAATTGGCAATAAGCCCAAGAAGTGCGCCTGCTTTTTCATTTTCTCCCGTTTTCATCAAATCCCAAGGTTTGTATGTATCTATTGCTTTATTTCCGATACTTAAAACTTTCCATAACTCTTCTAAAAATTTATGTATCTGCATTTTCCACAAATATGTTTTTTCCAAATCTTTGAGTATATTTCTCGCTTCATTTAATTCCCCTGAAAAATATTTTTCGACATTTTGGGAAGTTATTTTCCCGTCAAAATATTTATATGCCATTCCTATAATTCTATTTAGCAAATTTCCGAGATCATTTCCGAGGTCGTTATTGATTCTGTCTATTAACGCTTTTTCACTAAAATCACCGTCTGCCCCGAACGGCACTTCTCTTAGCATAAAATATCTGAAATTTTCAATTCCGTATGCATCGGCGACTTCTTTGGGGTTAATTACATTTCCTTTACTTTTGCTCATTTTTTCTCCGTCTCTTGTCCACCATCCGTGAGCAGCTATTACTTTCGGAAGGGAGTATCCTATACTCATCAGAAACGCCGGCCAGTAAACAGCATGAAATTTAAGTATATCTTTTCCCACTATATGAAGCTTTGCAGGCCAGTATTTTTTCATCAAACTTTCATCCCCGCTGCCGTATCCAAGTGCCGTTAAGTAATTAAACAATGCATCAAGCCATACATAAACAACATGTTTTGGGTCATTAATCTCTTTTGGAAGTTTAATTCCCCATTCAAAGGAAGTTCTTGTAATGGAGAGGTCTTTTAAACCGTCTTCGACAAATCTTATAATTTCATTCGCTTTTGCTTCAGGCAAAATAGGTTTTTTTGTTTTCAGCCAGTTTAGAATTTTATCCTGATACTTAGAGAGTCTGAAAAAATAACTTTCTTCTTTTATAATTCTTGTAGGCCTGCCGCAATCCGGGCACAATTCATCATTAACAAGCTGGCTAGGGGCCACAAAACTTTCACACCCCACACAATAATGCCCTTCATAATAATCTTTATAAATATCCCCGTTTTCATACATTGTTAAAAAAGCTTTTTGAACACCTTTAATATGCCCGGGGTCTGTGGTACGAATAAATTTATCATAGCTTATTTCAAATTCATCCCACAACTTTTTAAATTTTGCACTTATTTCATCTGCATATTCTTTTGGGCTCTTGCCTCTTTTTCTGGCGGCTTCCTCAATTTTTTGGCCATGCTCGTCAGTACCCGTTAAAAAAAAGGTATCAATTCCCTTAAGTCTTGCATATCTTGCAATGGAATCAGCGATTATAGTCGTATACGCATGCCCTATATGCGGAACATCGTTTACATAATAAATAGGCGTTGTTAAATAATATGTACTGCAGTCGCTCATTTTTTTCCTTTATAAGTATTTAAAACTTTTTCTATTTCATAATTACTTCCGAGAAAGCAGGAAGTAGTGTCATGATAATGCTCATATCCCAGAGTTAAAATATTATTTTCCCCGTCTATTGCAAGGCCTCCCGCACGTTCAAACACATATGCAAAAGGAAACACTTCAAAAAGCTTTCTGAGTTTGCCTTTCGGTTTATCGGTTGCGGCAGGATAAGCAAAAAGACCTCCACCTTTTAATAAAATCTGATGTAAATCCGGCACCATTCCTCCGGAATATCTGAGTCTGTAACCTTCTTTAAAAAAATTATCAATCATTTTTTTATGATACGGGTACCAGCATTTTTGAGTGCCCCCGGGCCCCAATATTTTTCCCTTTTCAGAAAGTCTTAATTCTTTTATATATTCAAATTCTTTTTTTTCTTCATTAAATCTGAAAAGTTCCACCGTATCCCTGGCTACAACAAGCTCCAATCTCGGACCGTATACAACATATGCGGCAGCAACAATATTTTCCCCTGCATAATCCCCTTTATAAATTCCGAAAATACTTCCGACACTTAAATTGACATCTATTAAACTGCTCCCGTCAAGCGGGTCATAAGCAACAAAATATTTACCGTTTTCATTTAACGTAAGGGCATCTTCTTTTTCTTCGCTTATTATCTGTGCCACACTTGAAACGCAGCTTAAATGTTTTTCAACAATTTCATCGCTTATTACATCAAGTTTTGCCTGAACATCCCCGCTTATATTACATGTGTCCGCTTTACCGGTATCCTGTGTTTTAATAGCACTGCTTATTTCAATGGCTATATTTTTTATTCTATCCATTATTTCGGTCATACCCGCTCCTTTTTAATATTTTCACTACTCACCATTCACCTTTCACTACTTACTATTTTTACACTTCTTTTGCATTATTCAATACCCATTCGATTATCTGATCCGTATCATTTAAATTCAGTATTTCTATATTTTGGGGTATTTTACTTTTATCCACACTCTCATCAACGGCCACGGCTTTTATATATCTGAAATAACTTTCATCAACATCACCCCTGAATATCCCAATTCTCGGAAGAGGCAGATATTTAAGCCCTTCAACAAGCAAAATATCAAAATCGTTTATCATATTTATAATTTCATCAAGTGATTTTTGCCTGTGAGAAAAATAAGTGGTTCTGGTGGGGGATGTTACAACAACCTCCGCTCCTGTTGAATAAAATCTGTAACTGTCTTTACCCTCTTTGTCAAACTGCGCCTTGTCGGCCGGATCGTTTTTAATAATCGCTATTTTGTATGAACTGATAAGCCTTTTGGCAATTTTTTCAATCAATGTTGTTTTTCCCGAATTGCTCGGACCTGTAAATGCAACCGCTTTTCTCAAAACATGCCTTTTTTTTTATAATTTTAGCAAAATTTTAATATAATAATAAAAAAGGCTTAATTTTGGATTTGAAATTTTTAAAACTTTTATTAATTTCCATTATTATAGGTTTCAGCATAGGGCTTGAAAGGAGTATCAGATTTAATTCCAAAAACATAAATTCATTTGCAGGAAGCAGAACTTTTGCCCTTATTTCCCTTGCAGGATTTATAAGCGCATGGTTAAATGACAGATATCCTTATTTTTTATATATCAGTTTAATTATTATAGGAAGCCTTACTGTAAGTGCTTATTTATTAAAAGTTATTCATTATAAAAAACAGGGTTCAACCACACATTTTGCCGCAATTATTTCTTATTTTCTGGGAATTCTGGTTTATGCTGGAAAAGTGGAATACGCCATTTTTATAGGTGTTATAATAATTGTTGTTTTGTCTTTAAAACCAAAATTGGAAGAATTAGAGGCAAAAATTTCCGTAAATGATATCAATGCGGCGGTTTTACTTTTGGTTATGACATTTTTAATACTTCCCATATTGCCAAATAAAACAATAGACCCTTATAATTTATTCAATCCGTATAAAACCTGGCTTATGGCCGTATTAATATCTGCTTTATCATTTTTAGGCTACATTTCCCTTAAAATTTTAGGAAACAAAGGAATTTTAATTACTGCAACGGCGGGAGGCCTTTTCAGCTCAACCGCTGTTACTTTCGCACTTAGCAGAATGTTTAGAGAAAATAAAAAAAACCATTACCTTTATGCGGCAGGTATTTCAATAGCAAACACTATAATGTTTGCAAGGGTTTATATTGAGACATTAATTGTAAATCAGGATATATCAAAAAAAATCTTAATTCCCTATCTTCTTGCCACGCTTTTCGGACTTTTTTATTCATATTATTTATATAAAAAATCAATTTCTGAAAAACTGACAATGCAGCTGAAATCAAAAAATCCTCTTGAAATTGACGAAGCTATTAAATTTGCAATTATTTTTGCGGTTATTTACGCAGCCGCGGAACTGGTCAGTAATAAATACGGAAATATAGGAATTTATATTTTATCGTTCTTTTCCGGAATAACCGATGTAGATGCAATAACTCTTTCGTTAAGCTCTCTTGCCCATAATAAAATTTCTTCCATTAGTGCTCTAAACGGTATTATTATCGCAAGTATCACAAATTCTATAGTAAAATTTTTTATTGCCGTTTTTATAGCAAGAAAATTAACAAAGGAGCTTTTTTTCTTTTTTTTATTATCTTTTGCAGGACTTGGGATAGGATATTTAATAGCAATTTAAACTCAGATTTGGTAAAATTTTGAAAAAAAGGGATTTTTATGAATGTAATAACTGGAAGAGTATGGAAATTCGGAGACAATATAGATACAGATTTGATTATTCCGGCAAGATATCTCAATACGTCAGACCCTCATGAACTTGCCAAACATGTAATGGAAGACGCCGATCCTGAATTTCCGGCTAAAGTAAGACCGGGCGATATAATTGTGGCAGGATGGAATTTCGGAAGCGGAAGCAGCAGGGAACACGCCCCAATAGCATTAAAAGCGGCAGGAATTGCGGCAGTGATAGCCAAAAGTTTTGCAAGAATATTTTATAGAAACAGTTTTAATATGGGGCTTCCTATTTTTGAACTGCTTGAAAGTGATGAAATAAACGAAGGCGATTTAATCAAAATAGAAATGGATAAGGGAATAATAAGCGACATTGATACAGGTAAGGTTTATAAATTTACACCAATTCCAGATTTTATGCAAAATTTAATTGCCGCGGGGGGACTTATCAATTATGCAAGGGAAATAAAGGAAAATAATGAAAACATATAATATTGCAGTTATCAAAGGCGACGGAATCGGCCCTGAAATAGTGGATGAAGCCATAAAAGTATTAAATGCGCTCGGTGAAGCGGAAAATATAAAATTTAATTATAAAGAATATCTGCTCGGTGGAAGTGCGTATGACGCCACCGGAACCCCCTGCCCTGAAGAAACAATAAAAGGAAGCCTTGAAAGCGACGCCGTTTTATTCGGTTCTATCGGAGGATATAAATGGGAAAATCTTCCTAAAGAAAAAAGACCGGAAAGCGGACTGCTAAGACTTAGAAAAGAACTGGGACTTTTTGCCAATATACGCCCTGCCATGATATTTGACGAACTGATAAATGCATCAACCTTGAAAAGTGAAATTGTCAAAGGTGTCGATTTTGTAGTTGTAAGGGAACTTACCGGCGGAATTTATTTTGGCCAGCCGAGATACAAAGATAATGAAAAAGCCTATAATACAATGATTTATACAAGAGGGGAGGTTGAAAGAATAGCACATGTTGCATTTAAAGAAGCAATGAAAAGAAACAAAAGGGTAACCTCTATCGATAAAGCAAACGTCCTCGAAGTAAGCGAATTTTGGAGAGAAATTGTTGAAGAAATTGCAAAAGAATATCCTGAAGTTAGTTTAAACCATATGTATGTGGACAATGCGGCAATGCAGATTGTAAGAAACCCTAAACAGTTTGATGTAATCTTAACAGGAAATATTTTCGGAGATATTTTAAGCGATGAATCAAGTATGATTATAGGAAGCATCGGACTTCTTCCAAGTGCAAGCATTGGAGGAAAAGTAGGGCTTTTTGAGCCTATACACGGAAGTGCCCCTGATATTGCGGGAAAAGGGATAGCAAATCCTATTGCTACAATTTTAAGTGCTGCTATGATGATGGAATATTTAAACGAATTAAATGCCGCCGGAAGAATTAAAAAAGCAATAAAAAAAGTATTGGCCTTAGGTTACAGAACACCGGATTTAGCCGAATTTGACGCAAAAGAAGTAGTAAATACATCAAAAATGGGGGATTTAATTGCCAAATACGTTAAAGATTAAAACAAAAACATATGCAAAAATACTTGAATCACAGGGTTTTAAAAAAGAAGCCCTGGAGATTTATGAAAGCTTAGAAAAAAAAGACCAGGAAATAATAGAAGCCATTAAAAGACTGAAAAAAAGAAAAAAATTTAAAGGTGTAAATATTTTGAAATTAAAAGAATTTAACGAAATAAATCAAAAAAACAGATTCGAATTTGAAAAATGGCTTATATTTTAATTTTAAATGTTAAATCTGAATGTTGGTTTAAACAAGGTAAAAAAAATGGATATAAAAGAAACAATACTTGAAACATTGCAGGAACTTGAAGAAAATTCAATAGTTGTAGAAGACAATGCAAATAAAAACAGTTACGAAGATAAAGAATTTCTTTCACATATTAAAGAAAGACTGCTTATTCTGTTTGAAGGCCTGCAATCCCCAAACACCCAAAATCTTGATGTCAAACTTGATGTAACATTAAATTTTCTGGAATATTTATTGGTAAAAATCGATGAAAAACTGAAATAGTGAAAAATAGTGAGCAGTAAGTAGTGAGGAGTGAAGATTTATATAAGGATTTAGAATTTTTAAAAAAATTTTTTGCACCTTACACTAAAAGAGTTTACATTGTAGGCGGTGCTGTAAGGGATGAGATTCTTGGCAAAACACCAAAAGAATTTGATTTAGAAGTTTATGATATAAAACCTCTTGAATTTGATAAATTAATGCAAAAACTCGGGGCAAAAGGAGTAGGTAAAAGTTTTTTTGTATACAAATGGAAAAATTTTGATATTGCCCTGCCCCGCATAGAAATAAAAACATCACCAGGCCACAGGGGTTTTGAAGTAAATTTAATCCAAAATGAAAAAGAAGCAAGTTCAAGACGCGATTTCACTATGAATGCATTGATGAAAAATATTTTCAGCGGAAAAATTTTGGATTTCTGGGGCGGAATTGAAGATATTAAAAACAAAACAATAAGACACATAAATGATGAAAAATTCAAAGAAGATTCCCTGAGGGTTCTAAGGGCAATGCAGTTTGCCGCAAGATTAAAATTTAAAGTGGCTTTCGAAACTGTAAAACTGTGTCAAGAAATAGAATTAAACGATTTAAGCAAAGAGAGAATATACGGGGAATTTGAAAAAATGTTCAATTCAAAATTTTTATACTACGGATTTTATTATTTTATAATATTAAAAATTGCAAAAAAATTATTTAATTTAGATTTTTCAAAAAAAGAATTTTTTCATCTGGCGAAAATATATAAATCAAACCCTCTTGAAGGATATTTTTTGTATCATCTTCTTTATTATAAACATTTAAATAATAAATTTATAATAAAACAGCTAAATCCGCCAAATAAATTAAAAAGGGAAATAAAAATCAAAAAGTGTCCAAAAACCGTTACCAACAGGTTTTTATACGCCCTGGCTTTGAAATATCCGCTAAATACATTCAGCATATTAAACTTTAACTGCTGTGAAAAATGGTTAAAAAAAGAAAATTTATGGAATAAAAAATACAAACCAAAAAACATAAACCCGGACAATCCGAGATTTTCAATATTAAACGAAATAAGAAGTTATGATAAAATAATTATAAAAAAAGGTTAAAAATGCAATATACATTATTAATTGACTGTAATGATGAAAAAGGTCTTATTTATAAAATATCAAAAATTTTATATAAAAATGATTTCAATATCGAATCGCAACAGGAATTTGTGGATAAAGAAAACAACAAATTTTTCTTTAGGGCTGTAATAACCGGAAAAATAGACAAAGAAAATTTAAAAGAAGAAATTTTAAAAGAAGTTTCCTGTGCCAATGTCAGAATATATAAAAAAAGAAAAAAAAGAGTTTTCCTACTGGCTACTAAAGAGGCACATGCGTTGGGGGATATTTTAATAAAACAGTATTCAGGGGATTTGGATATAGAAATTATTGGGGTTATCGCAAACAGAAACAATTTAAAAGATTTGGTTGAAAAATTCAATATTCCTTTTTATTATGTACCTGCGGAAAATTTAAACAGAACCGAGCATGAAAATAAAATGCTTGAAATTATTATGCCAACAAATCCGGATTATATAATTTTGGCAAAATTTATGAGAATACTGACTCCAAATTTTGTTGAAAAATTTCCAAACAAAATAATAAACATTCACCATTCGTTTTTACCTGCATTTATAGGTGCAAACCCTTACAAACAGGCTTACGACAGAGGTGTGAAAATTATAGGGGCAACGGCACATTTCGTAAATAACAATCTTGACGACGGTCCGATAATAGAACAGGACGTCATAAGGGTAGACCATGAAATGAGCTGGGAAGAGATGAGAATCCAGGGAAGAGATATTGAAAAAATAGTTCTCTCACGTGCAATAAAAAAAGCTATAGAAGATAGAATTTTTGTTTATGCAAACAAAACAATAATATTATAGTGATTAGTGAGCTTGCCCGGCCGCTTGCAAAGCGGCGGGGTGGTGAGTGGTGAGTAGCCAAGAAGCCAAGTTCCAAGTTAGCAAGAAAGATAAAAAAAGAAGTAGGAAATGAAAAAAAATGTAGAAGAAATTAAAAAACAAATTATAAAAGAGAGGTTAAAAAACATTTTTTCAAAAAAACCAAAAGCTGTAGCAAAAATTTTAAGTTATTTAATCAAAAGGCAAAAAAATGTTTAATGTTGTACTTTTTAATCCTCAAATTCCGCCCAATACGGGAAATATAGGAAGACTTTGTGTAAATGCCGGGGCAAAGCTTCATATAGTAAAACCTATTGGATTTGATATCGGGGAAAAAGCCGTAAAAAGAGCCGGGCTTGATTACTGGTACAAATTAGATTTAACCGTATGGGAAAACACAGATGATTTTTTAAAAAATATTAATATTGACAAATGCCATTTTGCCACTACTAAAACAGATAAACCATATTTTAAGGCAAAATTTAATATGGGAGATTATATCATTTTCGGAAGCGAGACAAAAGGAATTGACGAAAATATATTAAATAAATATAAAAGCAGATGTATTACCATTCCAATGACAAAAGAAGGCAGAAGCTTAAATTTGGCCGTCAGCAGTGGAATTGTACTTTATGAAGCCATAAGGCAAAATTTTATTAATGGAAAATTGAGAATGAAAAATGGAAAATTGACTGGTATCAATGAATAAAACAAACCCTTTTTATATAATAAATAAAAAGGGTTCTTATGACTGAAGAAAAATTTAAAAGTGAGGTCGAAACATTAAAAAAATTTTTTCCTATTTACTGTAATGATAAACATACCGGCCAGTTTATAAAAAAATATAATGTAAATTATAAAAATTTAGAATTAAATTTTGAAATAAATTTATGTGAAGAATGTCATAATTTATTCTCTTATGCAATAGAAAGATTAACTGAATGCCCTAATAACCCAAAGCCGAGATGCAGAAAATGCCCCAATCCCTGCTATGAAAAAGAAAAATACAAACAGATGGCAAAAATGATGAGATATGCAGGAATGAAACTGGGGCTTACAAAAGCTGCTAAAAAATTTAAAAACTTATTTAAAAAGAGTGGTAATTCTTAAGCCAAATCATTGCTTCCCAAAAAAGAGCTTCTTTTTCTTTATCAGAGTTTCTCATTAACAATTCTTTATTTAACAGATAATCAAATAAATTTTTATAATCGTTTTCTTTTAGTTTAATTGCTATATTGACCCGCTTCTTTTCAATATCAAAAGGGAGCTGATAACCCAAAAAGTTTTTTAGGTTTGAAGAGCCTGTTTTTTTTATATAAAGATTGTACTGATAAAGATTGGTGATATAGTTTACAAACGCCGGTATTATTCTTTTAAAATCTGTGGTTTCCAATATGATTTTCAAATCATCAAAAAAATCAGCTCCGCTCAAAATCTTTACAAACAAATCTTCAAAAGATTCCTCTTTGTATAAAAACACCAAATCAGTTACGTCATTTAAAGATATCTCATTTTTAAATGATGCTAATTTTTTTATTTCCTGGGCTAAAAACAGAGGTTCAATACTTTTGGCCAAAAAATTTTTTGCTTCATTTGAAAGAAGAACATTTTCTTTTTTTGATAACAAATTAATATATTCTATAATTTCTTTATAAGAAGGTGAAAAAAACCTTACAAAGTCGTTTTTAGAGAGTTTTATTTTTTTATTTCCCGTATAAAAAATAAAACAGTAGTTGTTTTTTGAATAATTTTTTAAGCTCTTCTATCTCTTTATTCCATTTATTTGTTTTTACAATCAAAATATTTTTACCACCGAACAAAGAATTTTCCAATAAATGTGTTTTTGCAGTGTTTTTATCAAATTCATCAAAATAGAGTTTTAATATATTTTCATTTTTAAATTTTTCCTCCAACTTTTTTTGATACATTTCCAGATAAAATTCATTACCGTAAAACACAACAAAATTTGGAATCTCTTTTAATAAATCAAACTCTTTTTTATTCATATAAACCTTTTTGTTAAAATTATACAATAACTCAAAAGGAGATTAAATGAAAAAAATTATAGCATTCTCATTAATTTCATCTGTTTTACTTTTGGCAAACGGTTATAAAATACCGGAACAATCCATTGACGGTATGGCTTTAAGCGCAGCAAACGTGGCTGACGCAAACGGGGCTGATTCCAATTATTACAATCCTGCAAATATGGTATTTAATGACAATAAAAATCATTATGAATTTTTAATGAGTTATATTCATTTATACCAGATAGAATTTGACAACAATAACGGAGACGTTTATAAATCAAGAAAAGAAGATTATTTTATTCCTCTGTTTCATTTCAGCTCAAAAGATTATAACAGTTTCAGATGGGGTATTTCAATAACAACCCCGGCCGGACTTTCAAAAAAATGGGATGATACAGTTCCAGAATTAGGAGCAAAAGAATTTACACTGAAAACACTTGAAATTAATCCAAATATTGCCTATAAAATAAATAACAACTTAGCAGTTGCGTTTGGTGTAAGGGCACTCAGAAGTGAAGGGACGACAAATGCTTTTAAAGCCGGATTATATTCCCAGTATTTAAACGGGGATTCTGTGGATTTTGGATGGAACAGTGCCGTTTCTTATCAAAACGACAGCAGAGATATTAAACTTGCACTTACTTACCGCTCCAAAATAGACATGAGCCTAAACGGAGATGCAAGCGGGTATTACAGTAAATATTTATTAACCAAAAATCCGTCCGACGCTTCCACTTTGATATCGTTTAACACCGAGGGAAAGGTAAAAATACCTTTGCCGGCAGCCTTAAATATTGCATTTGCAAAAACTTTTAACAATACAACAGTGGAATTTGTACTTGAGAGAACATTCTGGTCTAAATATAAAAATTTAGACTTTAATTTTGACGATCCGTATGTAGAAGCCATCTTCGGTACGCCAATTCCTAAAAATTGGAAAAATACAAATACTTACAGAATAGGACTTACACATAAATGCAGTGAAAAACTGACGGCAATGCTCGGTTATACTTATGATAAAACTCCGGTACCGGACTCTACATTGGATTTTTCTCTGCCTGACAGTGATAAAAATATTTTTTCAGGAGGCTTTAAATATAAAATGGATGAGAGAATGAGTTTGGGCTTTTCTATGCTTTACGCCAAACAAAAACAAAGAAGTGGAACTGTAAAAAACAATATTCAAACAGTTCAAGGAACATTTAAAAAAGGAGGGGCTTTACTTATGGCTTTTGGATTGGATTACGATTTTTAATCCAATACTTTTCCTTTTATTTTTGCTGTTGCAATATTTGAATCAATTATCTCAATATTGACTTTTTGCAGTAAATTAAATTTCTTTTTATTTTTCAAAAACACCCTTGCCCCAAGTAGTTTATCTTCCAAAATTTTTGCGATAGGAGGAATTTCGGTGTCTTCGATTATTCCTTTGTAAACTTTTCCGATATTAATTTTAGCAACTCTGGCATATTTTCTGTCATAAAAATCCCATTCGACTTTCATTGCCTCTCTTTCCAATTCGCTGATTTTTACGACCAGCGCCTCAATATTTCTTAAAATAAAATCTTTTATTTTTTCCTCTTTTTTCAAAACCGCTTTTAGCAGCCTGTGAAGGGTGAGATCGGAATATCTTCTGATGGGTGAAGTAAAATGGGTATATTTATCAAAACCTAGTGCATAATGCCCTACATTCTCAGCATCGTAACGAGCCTGTTTTTGCGATTTTATTATTAATTTGTCAATCTCTTTTTTTATGCCCATTTCTTTTGCCTGTTTTTGTATATCTTTTACATTTTTTACAAAATCTTCATTTTCATTTATTTCAATTCCAAGGGATAATAAATTATTATAAAGCTCATCTATTGAAGTGCGTGAGGGTTTTTCATGAACTCTGAAAATACCGTAATCAATTATCTTCGCGGCTGCTTTATTTGCAAGAAGCATACAATCTTCTATCAGGGAATGCGAAGGTGTTTCTTTTTCTATTGTAACATCTTCAATCATTCCTTCTTCATCCAAATTCATTTTGATTTCATCACTTTCAAAATCAAGCCCGGTTTTTAATCTCTCACTTCTTATTTTCTGAATTTTATTCCACAAAGGCATCAGCCAGGATAAAATTTTTTTATCTGTTTCATCACTGTTTTCAATATTACCCCCTAAAAATTCATCTACTTTTTCATAAGAATATTTTCTTTTGGAGTTTATAATTCCCTCGAATAATTCTTCTTTAATTACATTATTGTTTTTATCTAAGGTTATTTTAAAAATGAATGCCAGCCTGTCTTCATTTTCTTTAAGGGAACATATATTTTCACTCAGTTCCCTTGGAAGCATCGGAACTGATTTATGGGGAAAATATATGCTAAAACCTCTTTCCTTTGCCTCTTTGTCAATATTTGAGTTTAAATAAACATATTCGCTCACATCTGCAATTGCAACATATAAAGCATTTTCCCCTACATCAAAATAAACAGCGTCATCGTGGTCTTTTGCACTTAACGGGTCTATCGTACAAAAATATTTATCTGTTAAATCAACTCTGTCTGGATACATACTTTTATCTATAAAATTTCCAAAAGCTTTTGCCTCTAATATAGCGCTTTTTGAAAACTCTTCTTTTTTATTATAAAGAGCCAAAGATATTTTTTCATCCACCCACGCATCATCCAATACCCCCAAAACCTCCTCAATCGTAGAAGTATAATTATTTATTTTAAACACCGCATTCACAGGAAGTTTTTTTAGGGCTTTCTTAGTAACATTTACACAAATAGGCAGATTGGTTTTAATGTTTTTTATAAGAGGAATTTTTTTAGCATTTTTAATTTCAAAAGTTAAATATCCCACACTGTAAGCAAAAGCTTTTTCAATAATATAAATTACTTTTGCTTTAGGCCGGCCTTTTTTCTTAAAAAGCCTCTCAGCTATTACCAAATCTCCTTTAGAGGCCGAATTTAAATGATAAGGTTCTATTAATAAATCTTTTCCTTTTGAAAGGGGGATTAAAAAACCGTAACCTTTTTGTGTGATATCAACCTTGCCAGGTATATATTTGGACTTTAATTTTATTGTTTTTTTGTTTGTCACTATTTTTAAAGTTAGTAAATCATTAACTATATCTCTTTTATCCCTGGGAATATCTTTTCTGTCAATTCCTTTTATAAGTTTGTATATAAATTCCCTCAATCATTTCCTTTTAAAATTAAAGCAATAGCAACATTTAAAGAATCTGTATCTAAATTATATTTGTTGGCGATTTCTATCGCTTTTTTTTCATTTTCTTCATTAAATCCGTTTAAGAGATTTATTAATGTTTTTAAGCTCAGGAGTGATGCACTTTCTTTTTCATAAGTGCCGTTTGGAGCATCGATATTTTTCATAGAAAGGGTTAAATCTTCACTAAATCCCCAATGAGTAAAAATTTTTGCGTTTACTTCCGCTGTTGTCATTCCAACAAATTCTTTTTCTATTTCATTTCTGTTGTCAATAGTTAATTTTGATTTGAATTCATTATCTTTTCCAAGTTTTTTTAATACCAAAGATATAACAACGGCACCCAGGTCTATTAAAAATGAATTAGTAGCCAATATATCCAGATATTTTCTGTTTTTTTTATACCAGTAAAGAACCAGGGCGTTTCTTTTTGTTGAAACATCATGAAATCTATTTTCATCCACTCCGTATGCACTCAAATCAAATTTAAGCGTATTTTTTATTGCAAAAGAAACGGCGAAGCCTTTAACTGTTGCCATACCAAATAACGAAACAGCCTGATCAACACTTTTTATCTGTTTTGTAAATCCGTAAAGCGGAGAATTTGCGGCTTTAAGCAAATTTGCCGTAAGCATAGGGTCTTCTTTTACAACTTTTACCAAATCAGAAATTGAAGAATTTGCGTCATTTGTGATTCTCTGAATTTCCATTATACTTTTTGGCAAAGGCGGAAGTGATTTTATCTCTTTAAAAATATGTTCATTCATCAATACTCCTTAATAATTTTTCAATTTTCTCGTTATCCCCGTAATCATTTAAATATGTTTTTAACACTTCTTTTGCTTTTTGCTTTTGATTCTTCTTTAACAAAATAATAGCAAATATTTTCCAGCTTTCATATTTGGAAGGGCTCAAATTATTTGCTTTCAATGCCCATAATTTAGCCAAATCCAACATATTTTTATTTAAATATAAATTCGAAATCTGTATTGCAATATCATAATCCGGATTTTGATTATAAGATTTAATTAAATCGTTGATATTTACTTTTTCTTCGATTATTAAAGGTTTTTCTTTTATTTTCGCTTTTATTTCATTTTTAAGTTTCTTTTTATCATTTTTTTTCACTTTTGATTCAGTTTGTTTTTGTTTTGTTGTAATATTGTTTTCATTAAGATTTACTTTTGGGACTATAAAAGAGAGGACTTCTTTTTTAGTATTGGTATTATTTGTTTTTAATGTTGTGTTTTTGTCTTTTTTTTCTTTCTTAAGAGTTAGATTCTTTTCATAAAAAAGCGTTTTTTTATTAGTTAAATTTTTTTCTGTTATATTTTTATGACCATGAGTATTGTTTTCTTCTTTTTTTAAAACATTTATATTAAATATTGGCGATTTTTCCGGTTTTTTGTTTCTTTTTAGAAAAAATATAAAAATTAACAAAATAATTAATATAAAGAAAAAAATAAAAAAAATTTTTACATATTTTTTTTTATAATATAATTTTTCAAGTCTTTCATATTTATGCATTAAATGCCTTTTAAATCCATATGCGTTATTTCTATATATTTATTTATATTTTTAAAAATCTCATCATTATATTTATTATAAAAAAATTCCATTACATCAAATAATTTAAACATAAACTGATTAACGCCTCTTAAAGAGCCTTTTGTATATTTATAAATCATTTTATAATGTTTTGTATTGAATTTCTCGGCGAGTGGTATTAAATTTGTTCTTATCAATTTTGTATTAATAAAATATTCTATTTCATCTACATTAATAGGAACAGTTTTAAACAGGTAATTAATTCTCGTTTTAAAATGTTTTTTTTGCAGTAGTTTATTCAAATCTGTATCGTGTGTGGCAAAAACAACTGTTAAATTGCCTTTATCAGCATAAATTCTTAAATTTTCCAATACAGAATCTTCCAATAACTGCGCTTCGTCTATAAACAAAAAATAATGTTCATTTATATCCAACGTTTTAAGGATATTTAAAATAGCATTTATTTCCAAATAAGGATTCGATATATAAAAAAGATTTTTATCATTTTTCAATTCTTCATATATCGATTTTAAGACCATACTTTTACCGCTGCCTGCCTGCCCTGAGAGAAAAATCATCTTCTCTTTCTGATTAACGGCATTCAATAAATCAATTTTTAATTTTTCAATACTTGCCAAAGGAATATAATTATTTACATCAACCACATCTCTGAATAACTCTTTTGCTTCACTTAATTTGGCCAAAACCTAAATCCCTGAGCGTTTTTTTCTTACTAAAGTCAATTATATGAGGGGTTATCACAAATACAAGCTCTTTTCTGTTGGTAATTTTTTCTCTTGAAGAAAACAGATATTTAATTAATGGTATTTCTTTTAAAACAGGTACCCCGTTTACGTTTAATGTATCATCTTTTGTAATTAAACCTCCAAGAACCAATGTATCATTGTCTTTTAATTTTACAATGCTAAGCATTGTGTTGTCTCTTGTGTCCGGAGGCATGTCTCTATTAGGATTAGTCAACTGATTAGGATTTTTAAAAGAGCTGATTCTCGGTGCAATACTGAGAATAATATCTCCGTTGTCATTAATCTGAGGTGTAATATCAAGTACAACACCTACAAATTTTGAATCTATTGTATATTGAATAGATGGAGAGGCATTAGGATTGTTTACTACACTCGAAGCATATTTATAGTTTATTGTATCCCCTACGCTGATAATTGCTTTTTGATTGTTTAGTGTTACTATTTTAGGATTTGAGAGTGAATTTACGTTTCCGTTTTGAGCAAGGAAATTTAATAATCCATCTAAATTAAAAGTTGCAGAATTAAAAATAGATTCTTTTCCAACAAGTTGGCTAGCAAAATGATTCATAGGCACTGCTGCATTATTTAATGATATATTTAGTTTTGACCAATCAATACCAGTTTTATGAGAACGGGAAAGTTCAACAGTATAAATTTTCACATCTATTAAAACCTCTTTTGTAAGTCTGCTCATAAGATTATCAACATATTTGTCAATCTCTTTAATTTGTTTTTTTGTACCTGTTACAGTTATAAGACCGGCGGATTTATCTATTACCGGAGGTTTAAAATCTATAGATGTATTTTTTAAAATTGTTTTTATGTTATCTTCTATTTTATCCCAGAAATCAAAACTGTATGTATTTTTTACCTTGCTGTCTGTTGCGTCCAAATTAGATTCACCTGTTCTTGATGATGTGAGAAAATCCAGTTTGTAAGTTTTTGTTTTATAAAAACTTACTTCCAATGTGTCATTGTCCACTGTATAAAACAAATCCCTTTTTGAAAGAAGCAAATCCAGTATTTGCTTTAATGTATAATGTTTTATTTTAACAAAAGGCATTTTCTCTGAAACAATTTTTTTGGCTTCCTCATCATCATACACAATATTTATACCACATTTTTGGGTGGCCAATAAATTTAAAAAATCTTTTATACTCATTCTTTCATTTTGATTAATGCTATTTGAATATGAAAAAAATTTATTATTACATTCATTTGCATTTGCAAAAATACTTAAAGCAATAAACACTATAATTATTAATTTTTTCATTTTTCAATCCTTATTTTTAATGTTTTCTCATTTAATTTTTTTACAAGTTTTTTATTATTACAGTTTAAAATGATTTTATCACTGTAAATATTTTCTACATTACAGTTTTCAACTTTACTGTTTTTTTTCACCCATTTTTTATATTCTTTTATCTTTTCATCACCCATAAATTCTTCTATTTTTATAAATGCACTGTTATTCAGTAAAGAAAGCAAAGTAATATGCACTATTTTTTTAACATTTTTGTTTATTTTTTTATTCATAAATAATAATTTTTTAGGTTTAAAAAACGGTGATTTTACGTCACCTATTTTGGTTAGTTCAAAATTATATGTAACCAATTTATTCGCATATTCCAAATATTCCTGCCTTGAGGCAAACGCTAAAACCGCTATTGTCAATAATAATACCTTTTTCATTTTCCGTATCCATACAATGTATATTTTATCATATATTCACCTTTATCGGTTGCATTTAATTCATTAACCCTTAAAAGTTCTTTTGTATTTTCATATTTGTAAATATAGTAAATCAAATTTTTATATTCGCCTTTTACATTCACTATAATATCCATCTTTTTATTAATATAACTGTGTTTTGTGTCTTTATATAAACTATTTGCAAAATTCATCAGTTTAAGACCTTCATTTTTTGCATCATATACAATATTTCTGACATATTCTGCCCATTTGTATTTATTAAATTCTGCAAAATCCAGCAATGAAATTAAATCATCGAAAAAAGTCTTTTGTTTATGTAAAGAATTTTTGCTTAATTCCAGTTTTTTTATTGTTTTACGCAAATTTGCAATTTGGGTAATATAAACATTTTTTTGTATTTTTAAATGATTTAAAGTCTGGACATTGTTTTGATAGTTTTTTTCCTCTTTTTTCTTAAAAGAAGAAGCCAACGGATAAATAAAATAATAAATTATAAATCCAAGCAGAAATATAGTAATTATATGAATATACAAAACATCTTTTTTTGTTTTGTTTTCAAAAAATTTGTCTAAAAAATTTTTATTTTTCATTCTTTTATCCTAATTTCAGAAATATATTTTTTATTTTTCAAAACAATACCCCCTGTATAAACATTAAATCCGTTGTTTGTCAAATCGTTTATCAAATTGGCGATATTGGAATCTTTATCGGCAAAAACATTAAAAATAAATTCATTTTCTTTATATGATAAATTTTTTATATATACTTTATTTTTATTTATAAACAGTGTTATATCTGTTAATTCCTGAGATTTAGGGATATAGGAGTATTTGAATTTATAAACTTCGTTTATTAATTTTTTATCTTCTTTTATATCATAGCTTAATTTTTTTATTACGGTTTCAATGGATTTCTTTTTATTATCCAATCCGTTTTTTTGTACTATAAGGACAGAAATTTCCTTGTTTAATTTATTAATCTGTAAATTTAACATATTGTTTTTATGATTATAAACCAGACCGTCGATATAGAGATATAACGGGGCGGCTGCAAAAATAACGGTAGCAACGCTTACACTCAATACAAATTGACCGCTAGGTCTGTAAAAAAATGTAGGTTCTCTCAAAAATAAAGAAAAATTATACGTAAAATCATTATATTTATAAGCATAATGTGTTTCAAGCATTCCCAAAAATAAAAGGGGATCAATTGGCAGTCTGTCAAGATTGTAATTTTCATAAAATTCAAAATCGAATGTATCTATATTGATATATTTTGAAAAATATGTGTTTAAACCTTCGACATTACCATATTTGGTAGTAATAAAAAGTCTGTCAATATTATCTATATTATATATATCTATCAGTTTTTTTATCTGATCCTCAATTATGCCTGCAAATATATTAAATTCTTTAATAAGCTCATTGTAAACCACAAATTCTTTTGAATTATATTTACTCTGGTCTACCCCTTTTTGTTTTAAAAGTTTTTGAAAAACAACAATATCAAAATTTGCAATATTTAATTTTGATATTTTTTCATATATTTTATCCAGTCCGCCGGAAATTGTAACAATTTTTACAATTTTACCTTCCGAATAGAATGTAATAAATATTTTGTCATCAAGAATTACGACAAACATATCATTTGCCAATGTAAGAATTTTTTCCTCATATAAAGATTTATAGGAAAACGCAGGAAAAGAAATATAATCTATATAACCTACTTTATTTAAAATTTGTTCAAAATGATTTTCTATAAAAGTCTGGGAAACAATTACCGTTTCAACCATTACTCTTTTTTCATCTTTTAACAAATCTACAATTTTATATTTAATTACATATTTTTCTGTTTCGTCAATACCTGTTTCTTCATATACTTTGGTTTCAATAAATTTGTCAAGTTCTATTTTTTCCAAAATATTTTTATCAATTTCAAAATTATAAAATATGGCATTTTCAATCGGAATATATGTATTTAATAAAGGGGTGGATTTTAAGCTGTCTCTATATATTCTTAATAATTTTTTATCTGCATATAAAATATAAGCTTCTTCGCCTTTTATACCGATAATTTTATCAACATCATAATTGTATTTTTTTAAAAACTTAACATTAGATGTAAAATTTTTTATTTTTTCTTTTAATTTCATGTTTCTACCTCATATCCAAGTTCTTCAAGCATTTTTTTATTTTTACTCCATCCTCTCACAACTTTTACAAAAAGCTCTAAATAAATCTTTTTAGAGCTGAATTCTTCTAAAAGATTTCGGGCGTAAATTCCGATTTCTTTTATCTTTTTCCCTCTTTTCCCAATAACCATTCCTTTTTGGGATTCTCTTTCAACAATAATTGTAGCATAAATTTTATCAAAATTTTCATATTCGTCTAATTTTTCTATTAAAATATCTGTTTCATAAGGAATTTCATCACCCAATTTTTCAAAAAGTGCTTCTCTTATCAGTTCTTTATATATATCCCTGATATTTTCTGTTGAAATAATTTCCGGGTCGTAATAATAAGGATGTTCCGGTAAATATTCAACAATATCGTCTAATAATTCCTCTCTTCCATTTCCAAGAGCGGCACTTACAGGGATAATTTTAAGAGCTTTTGAAATTTTTTCATAATCTTTTATTTTTTTTGCAATATCTTCTTTTGAAACTAAATCTGTTTTTGTAAGCACCAAAATATGCGGTATATTTTTTTTATTTAAGTCCAAAAACCATTCATAACCTTTTATATCGTCTCTGATGTCGGCTAAAAAAAGTATTAAATCACTGTCGCTTAAAGCTTTAAGCGCTTCATTTAACATAAATTTATTAAGGAGTTTTTCTTTTTCATGAAGTCCGGGTGTATCAAGAAGAATTATCTGATTGTCTTTATACATGACAATTGCATTTACTCTTTTTCTCGAAGCATTCGCCTTAGGGGAAACCAAAGCTATTTTTTCCCCTAAAAGCCAATTAAGCAATGTTGATTTTCCGGCATTCGGTTTTCCTATAATACCTACGAAGCCACTTTTTGGCATAAAATTCCTTATAAAATATATTTTGTTATTTCTTCATTTTCTACTATATCGTCCAATTTACTTTTAACATAAGCTTCATCTACAATAAATTCCCTTCCATTGTATTCATCGGCGCTGAAATTAATCTCTTCTAAGACTTTTTCAACTACGGTATGTAGCCTTCTGGCACCTATGTCTTCCGTTTTTTCATTTGCCAAAAAGGCATATTTTGCAATTTCTCTTAAAGCACTTTCAGTAAATTTAAGAGTAACACCTTCAACTTCAAGAAGCTTTTCATACTGTTTAATTAATGAATGTTTAGGCTTCGTCAGAATCTGATATAAAGCTTCTTCATCAAGACTTTGAAGTTCAACCCTCAGAGGAAATCTTCCCTGAAGTTCCGGAATCAAATCGCTCGGTTTACTTACATGAAAAGCCCCGGCCGCAATAAATAAAATATGGTCTGTTTTAACATATCCGTATTTTGTATTTACGGTTGAACCTTCTACTATCGGAAGCAAATCCCTCTGGACACCTTCTTTGCTGGGGTCCTGCCTCTGGTTTCCGGTGGCTGCAATTTTATCAATTTCATCTATAAAGATAATTCCGTTTTCCGCTCTTTTTAGAGCTTCTTTTTTAAGTTCTTCTTTACTTATTACTTTTTCGGCAGCCTCTTTTTTTAAAAGCTCTTTTGCCTCTTTAACCGTTACTTCCTTTTTTTCTTTATTCTTATTAAAAATTCCTATAATTTTTACAATGCTTTCCTGTGCCTTAACCATCTCCGGAGGCAGATTGTCATCCCCGTCAATACCTTCTTCAACCTCGATAGTTATTTTTAAATGATCGACATCACCGTTTTTTACTTTCTGTTTCATTTTTTCAAATGTGTTTTGATATTCCATCTGTTTGGATTCGGGCGCATTTTTGGGAAGTGGGGGCAAAAGTTTTTTTGTAATTTCTTCAATTATATTTTCTTCTATCAGTTCCTTGGAAGCCTCCTGCATTTCTTCTCTTACCAAATTAAAAGAATTATTAACCAAATCCCTGATCATACTCTCGACATCACGTCCTACAAATCCGACTTCTGTATATTTGCTCGCTTCCACTTTTACAAACGGGAGTTTCATCATCTTTGCCATTCTTCTCGCTATTTCTGTTTTACCGACGCCTGTCGGTCCTATCATCATTATGTTTTTAGGCATAATATCGTCTTGCCATTCTTTTGTAAGCTGTATTCGTCTGTATCTGTTTCTAAGAGCGATTGCTATTGTTTTTTTGGCGTCTTTTTGTCCTACAATATATTCGTCAAGGTATTTTACTGTCTCTTTTGGTGTCAAATTCATTTTTGCCCTTCTATTTTTAATATTTTAATATTATGGTTTGTATAAATACATATGTCCGCCGCAATACTCAGAGATTCTTTTACAAGCTCTTCAGGGGACAATTTTGAGTGTTTTGTCAGAGCCCTTGCAGCAGAGAGGGCGTAATTGCCCCCGCTTCCTATAGCTGCGAGTTCCCCGTCTTCAGGCTCAACCACGTCTCCGTTTCCGCTTAAAATAAAAATATGTTCGGGGTTAAGCACTATCATCATGGCTTCAAGACGCCTTAGGTATTTATCTTTTCTCCAGGCTTTTCCAAAATCTATTACCGATTTTACCAAATCACCTTTTCTGTTTTGAAGGTTGTTTTCAAACATATCGAATAAAATAAAAGCGTCAGCCGTACTTCCGGCAAAACCTGCCAGAATTTTACCGTTGTAAAGCGTTCTTATTTTTGTTGCGTTTCCTTTTAATACCGTATGTCCAAATGTAACCTGTCCGTCTCCGCCTATTACGGCCACACCGTTTTTTTTGTACCCGAGTATTGTTGTAGCTTTTAAGTTTATTTCCATTATTCGCCTTCAACAATAAGTTTTAAATTGGCATTTATACCGTGTCCCAATTTTATTTTAACATTAAATTCCCCCACGCTTTTAATCTGTTTGGCTTCTATATCTTTTTTATCCACATCTATTCCTTTTTCTTTTAAAACTTCAGAAATTTCTTTATTTGTTATAGCCCCGTAAAGCTGCCCGTTAGCCCCTAATTTATGTTTAATAACAACAGGTGTGTTTTCTATTTTTTTCTTTAATTCTCTTAATTTTTCAAGCTCCGTTTTTAAAGCTTCTTCTTTTATTTTCTGCTCTTCTTCCCACTCTTTTATAACTTCCGGGGTTGCAAGTTTTGCAAAACCTTTTGGAATTAAAAAATTTCTTGCATATCCGTCTTTCGCATTTTTAATTTCTCCTGCTTTTCCAAGTCCTCTTACATCTTTGATTAATAACACTTTCATTAAAAAACCTTTTTTTTTATTTGCATTTTACTAAATTTTAGTTAAAATAGCAAAAATAAAATTAACAAAGGTTTAATTATGAAACCTACCCCTATTGATGAAGAAGTCACATTCGAAGATGTTGGAGTATTTGGAAGACCTATAATAAGTAAAACAGATTTAAAAGGTATAATTACATATGCAAATACTGCTTTTTGTAAACTCTCAGGTTATTCAAAACAGGAATTGATAGGTCAGCCCCACAACATTATAAGACATCCTGATATGCCAAAAACCGTTTTTAAACAGATGTGGGATGCGCTGGAGAGAAATGAAAAATTCAGGGGATTTGTTAAAAATTTGAGAAAAGACGGCAAATATTACTGGGTGGAAGCTTTCATTGAACCGGTATTTGATGAAAACGGTATAAAAACGGGTTATATTGCCGCAAGAAGACCTGTTTCAAAAGAAGATAAAGAAAAATATGAAAAAATTTATAAAGAAATGAAAGAAAAGGAAAAATAATGCTAATTGTCTATGAAAACGGAAAAATAATTGCTCTTGGCAAAAATTTGTTAAACACATTAAATATAGCTTTGGAAGAAATGTCACAGGTTATAACGCAGCTGGAACTTGAAATGGCCGTTTTAAATAAAAATTCAATACAGATAAAAAACAATATTTTCAAAATTACAAAAGAAAATCTGATAACATTAAAAAATTTGGATATATTTCATCTGAAAAAAATAGAAGAATTTTCCTATAATGAAGAAAAAGAACTTTCCCATGCGACAATGGATAACGAATTAAACGAATTGAAAGTGCTTCCAAAAGAAGAAATAATGGAGGCTTTACAAACGCCGGAAGTAAACATTATCGAAGAAGAAGAGGAAGAAAAACCGATTGAACTTAATTTTGAAGACAACATAAGCGAATGCGAAAAAATATTTGCAAAAAAAGAAAACATTAAAGAAATAATTGAAAAAGAATTAAATACCGCTATGGAAGATTTGGGCATAGACCAAAACATGACCGATGAACTGTTTAACGATTTGCTAAAACAGTTTAAAGAAAAAAAAGACGCCTTATATAAAGCCATTGAAAAACATGATTATAAAGAAATACACGAAATAGCCCATTTTTTAAAAGGGGCCTCTTTAAATCTACGACTTTCAAATCTTGCCTTAATTTTTAAAACTATCGATGAAGAAGCTAAAAAAGAAACAGATATCAGCATTATTAAAAATCTGGCAGATAAATTTTATGATTTTATTTCACCCTTGACAAACAAGAAAAATACAGAAAAAGAAAATAAAAAATCAGAAAATAAAAATATTGAAATAGACCCGAAAATTAAAAATATAGTCTTAAACACCATAAGAGTTTATCTGGAAACACAGGACGAACAAAAATTTCAAAAAGATAAAAAATTTATCGAAAAACTGCTAAATACAAAAATTGATTCATTAAATGATTTGCAGTATATATTAAAGGAAAATAAATGAAAAAAATCATATTATTGATTTTAATTACTTTTGTCTTTTCTCAAAATTTATATTTTATTGCATTTAAAGATATTCAAAAAGCAAAACATCTGCTAAATTCAGACCCGCAAAAAGCAAATACGTTATTTATTGAAGCAGGCAGCTATTTAAAACAGATAATTAATTCATCCATAAATTCTAACAAACCTTCTTCGCAGGCGCTGAATTTACTCGGTGAATTATATTTAAACGGCTGGGGTGTTGAGAAAGACATAAAAAAAGCAAGACTTTTATTATGTGCGGCAAAAAATTTAGGCAATTTCAGAGCACAAATGTTAATTAAAAAAAACAGTTTAAAATGTCCCGCAAAAATCAATCTTAAGGAGTTAAAACAATGAAACTATCATTATCAAAACTACTGGCAATTGCAATATGGCTGCCGTCTTTAATTTTAATAGGTTGGAGCGGCTATAACCTCTATAATCAATTTCAAACATATAAATCAAACACATTAAACATTAAATATCTGCAACTGGGTAATAAACTTGAAAATTTACTTGTTTATCTTGGTCAGGAAAGAGGTATCAGCTCAATTTATGCTGTATCAAAGGGAAATTATCCCGAATCAAAAAAACTTTTAATGCAAAAAAGAAAACTTTTTGATACGGCAATATATGATTTGAAGAAATTTTTAAATAAAAATCCCGAATTTTACAGTGACAGCAAAAATATTTTGAATTTATTAAACAATTTACCAAACATAAGAAAAAAAATAGATTCGTTTTCAACTGATTATATTCACACATATTTTTTTACATATTATACAAATCTTGAAAATCAGATATTGAACACTGAAGCTAAAATATTTCAACATTTCCCTCAAACGGTAAAACTGAATTTTGCTTTAAAACTCGAACTTGACAAAATGATTGCATATTCAGGTATTACAAGAGGTTTCGGTTCATATTATATTACAGCGGACAAGCCTATGAGTGACAAGGATTATGAAAACATTTTAATGAAATATTATCATGATTCAAATATATTAATTACCAATTTGAGCAAAAATCCAAAGGCAAAAGAATTTTTTAAAGATAAACAGTTTAAAAGAATAGAAAAAGCCATTAAAGATACTATTTTTTACATTCAGCAAACAAATATGGGTTATTATTTAAATAATGACTTTGAAGGTTATCCTATTGACGCAATTGACTATTTCAATATTTTCACAAAAAGAATTTCTTATTTTAAAAACAGCGTAAATATGATAAACGGTGATATTAATAAACAAATTGACAATCTGATTTCAAATTCTATAAAAAAAAGGAATATTGCAATAGTGATTTTTATTATTGCCATATTGATTTTAATTTTAGGTTTTTATATCGATAAAACTATAAGGTCACATATTAAAGCATTATCAAACACATTAAACAAATTGGCACCTATTACAGGTGAAAATGTTCAAATAGATATCAATACCCCTAAAGGTATGAATGAAGCTTTGAAAATTACAGAAGAAGCCATCGCCATTACACAAGAAGCCGTTAAAAAATCCGAAGAAGCTTCAAAAGCAAAATCTTTATTCCTTGCAAATATGTCTCATGAGATCAGAACACCTCTTAACGGTATTTTGGGATTTTTGGAACTTCTTAAAACAACAGAACTCACACCCGAACAACAGGATTATATAAACACTATCGCTCAAAGTGCCGAAAACCTATTGCAAATAGTAAATAACATTCTGGATGTTTCAAAAATCGAAAGTAATAAATTAACATTAGAAGAAATAGATTTTAAAATAGAAGATGAAATAGAAAATACATTGGAAGTATTTACGACCCCTTGCGCACAAAAAGAAATCGAATACGTGTCATATATTTCGCCTGACATTCCTTCTGTTGTAAGAGGAGACGTATTAAAAATAAAAGAAATTTTAACCAACTTAATAAACAACGCCATTAAATTTACACATAAAAACGGAACTATAGAAGTAAATGTCAGACTCCAGGAAATCAGGGAAAACAGGGCAAATATTTATTTTGAAGTAAAAGACACCGGTATAGGAATGAGCGAAGAGCAGAAAAACAAAATATTTGAAGCATTTGCCCAGGCTGACGAAAGCGTAACAAGAAAATACGGAGGAACAGGACTCGGTCTTACCATCGTTAAATCCTATATTGAAATGATGGGAGGAGAAATAAAGGTTGAGAGTGAAATAAACAGAGGAAGTAAATTTTATTTTGATTTATGGTTTAATATTGCCGATGCAACACCTAAATACAGAAAAAATATATTCTCAAATTTAACATTTGCTATTCTTAACACTTTTAAAGACACAAAAAGAAAAGATTTAAGCCTTGAATATTTAAACTTCTTCGGAATTAATAAAATCGGCTTCAATGATGTCAATGAACTGAACAAATTGTCAAAAAACGAAATTATTGACGCTGTAACAATCTTTTATGAAGAAAGTGAAAAAGATAAAATTAAAGAATTGGAACATGTAAATTATCCCGTAATTTTAATTTCTTCCCTGGCTTATAAAAAAGAAATAGACAATCTTGATTTTAAACAGTTTAATATTTATGACCCGAACGTTCCTTCAAAATTCTATAATGCAGCATTGTTTACAAAAGAAAAAATACAAAGAGAAGTAAAAAAAGCTGAAATTGAAAAACCTATTTATGAACTTCATGCATTAATTGCAGAAGATAATCCGATTAATATGAAATTATTGGAAACTACTTTAAAAGGGCTTGGCGTAAAAACAGATTTAGCCCATAACGGATTGGAAGCGTTTAATAAATATTCTTCAAATTCTGATAAATACGACGTTATATTTATGGATGCACAAATGCCTGTAATGGACGGTATTGAGGCGACTCAGGAAATACTTGAATTTGAAGAAGAAGAAGAAATACCTCATACTCCTGTTATTGCCGTTACGGCCAATGTATTAAAAGGAGACAGGGAAAGATTTTTAGGCGCCGGTATGGATGATTATATTTCAAAACCGATAAAAAAAGAAGAACTCTTAAGAGTGATTGAAAATGTCTCCAAAAACAAATATTCAAAAACTTTTGAAAAAGAAGAAAATTTACAAAATTATAAAGGTTTGGAAACAGAAAAAACAAATGAAAAAAATATTGAGGAAAATCCACAAAACATTCAAAAAGAAGAAAATATTATAATTGCTTCGGATACAGATTTACTTGCCCAGTATTTAAAAAGCATAATTCCTGAAGCTAAAATTGCAAAAAGTATTAAAGAATTGTCAAATTTACTTAATTCAAATGCTAAAAATATTGTATTGATAGAAAACGGGTTCAATAATTCTGATATTAAAAAATTAATATCAACCTTAAAAAACAACAATACAAAAATCATTGCTTTAAGCGATACAGATATAGAAGCAGACGTAATAATAAAAGATTTGTTACCTGAAAATATTCTAAATTCTATTAAAAAGGTTAAATAATGGCAAAAAAAATTCTTATAGTGGATGATGACGCCACAAACAGAAAATTATTGGAAGCTATATTAAAAAAAGGAGATTATGAAATTATCGAAGCAGAAAACGGGATAGATGCATTAAATAAATTAACCCCGGACATAGATATCATCCTTTTAGATTTGGTAATGCCGTTAATGGGAGGATTGGATTTTTTGGAAATTCTTCCTTCCAAAAAACCGGAATGCATGAACATACCGGTTATTGTTTTAACTACAGACGATTCAAAAAGAGTTGAAGCATTAAACAAAGGTGCAAAGGAAGTAATAATAAAGCCTATCAATCCGTCTATTCTTTTAGATAAAATCGCCTCTTATTTATAAATTTTCAATTCGTTATATAAACTATCCCTCTCTACGGGGATATATCCGCTGTCTTTTATAAGATGCACAAGTTCGTCAAGTTTCAAACCGTTTGCCGAATTAGCGCCGGCCGCTGAATTAATTGATTCTTTTTCAATCGTTCCGTCAATATCGTTTGCCCCGTAATTTTGCGCCACAAGAGACAAATTAAGCGTCGTAGTGACCCAATACGCTTTAATATTAGGAACATTTTCAAGTAAAATTCTGCTTATTGCCATAGTTTTTAAAATTTCCACCCCGCTTAAAAATTTTTTTACATTTAAATAATTGTTTTTTCGCTGATAAACAAGAGGTATAAATGCGTTAAAACCGCCTGTTTTTTCCTGTAAATCCCTTATTCTTAATATATGATCAATCCTGTGGGCTCTGTTTTCAATATGTCCGAACAGCATGGTTGCATTTGATTTTTTCCCGCGTTTATGCCAAAGTTCATGAATTTTAAGCCAGTTTTCACTGCTCACTTTGTCTTTGCAGATTTTAGCCCTAATTTTTTCATCAAATATTTCAGCCCCGCCCCCGGGCATGGAATCAACGCCGGCTTCAATCATATCATCAAGCACTTTTTCATAACTTTTTCCACTTAGTCCGCTAAAAAAATTAACCTCAGCGGCCGTAAACGCTTTTATATGAATATCTGGAAGTTCCCCTCTTATGGCTTTTACTATATTCATATAATACTCATACCCCACATACGGATTATGCGCCGATACTATATGAACCTCTTTTGCCCCTTTGGCATAAGCGTTTTTAGCAATTTCAACACATTCTTCAATACTTAACGTATAGGGATTGGGATTTTTTCTATGGGCGGAAAAAGCACAGAATTTACAGACATCTTTACAAATATTGCTCGGATTTATATGCCTGTTGATATTAAAATATGTTTTTTTGCCAAATTTTTTTTCCCTTATTGTATTAGCCGTTTCCCCTAAGGTAAAAAGGTCCATATCATATAATTTAGCCGCTTCTTTTAAAGACAATTTTTCACGATTTTTCAATTTTTTCAAAATCAACACCAATCCTTTTTATTTTTTTGTTAAAATATCACAAAAAAGGCAAAAATGCAACTGGAAGAGCTGATTTATTCAAGTAACGATGATTTTGAAATATCAAAAATTTTAAAAAAAGAGATAAAAAATTATCTTCAAAATATAAAAATTGAAGGCGGGAAAGATTTCTTTGTAAAACACACAAAAAAAATGGATTATTATATCTCGCTGATTTATAAATATTTAATGAAAAAAACTTTCGATGATTATTCACCCCCTGTGAATTCAATTCCTATTACCGTTATAGCGCTCGGAAGTTACGGAAGGGAACAGCTCTCCATTTATTCCGATATAGATATAATGATAGTTTATAAGAATATCAAAGGCTACAATATAAATTCAATAATAGAAAATTTCATTATAATGCTTTGGGATTTGGGGCTAAAAATAGGACACAGGGTTCATGAAATAAAAGATTTATTTCCTGCAAGCAACGAAGATATAACCATTAAAACCGCAATGCTTGAGAGCAGATTTATAACAGGTAGCAAATTTTTATGGGTTGAAACCCAAAATGAATTAAACAAAATAAGAAATTACAACAAAAAAGATTATATTCTGGCCAAATACGAGGAAATGCTGGAACGCCATAAAAAATATCCTGTTACAATGGAGCCTAATATAAAAGACGGATTCGGTGGAATAAGGGATTCAAATACCCTTCTATGGATAACCAAAGTACTTTTTAATTATCCCAACACATCATATTTAATACCGAAATATATTAATGAAAACGATTTCAAAGAATACAGAAGCTCACTTGAATTTTTATTTAAAACAAGAGTATACCTTCATTTAACAGCCAGGAAAAAAACTGATAATGTTATTTTGGAATATCAAAGGGAAATAGCCCTGAATTTAGGATACACCGATTCCCCAAGGTTAAAAGCGGAAAGAAAATTTATAAAAGATTTGTTAAAAGCTTTATGGAAAATAAATCTTATTACAAATATAACAATAAAAAGACTGATAAAGCCTTATTTATATAAATATCCTGTTTCGAAAATCAAAGAAACAAGAATTAAAAAAAATTTTTATTTATGTGAGGAAACCTTATATACAAGGTTTAATGTAAAAATAAAATTTAACGATTTAATAAAAACACTGATTGATACGGATTTTAAAAAATGGGATATTTCTTTAATTTCACTTTTAAAAGAAACAAAATTTCAAAAAATAAATGTTAAAAAACTTTTTTACAAAGAAAATTTATATCCTCTGTTTTTTGCACTTTATAAAGCGGAAAAACTGAGAAAACTTTTTCCGCCTTTTGAAAAAGTAAAATTTTTAGCACAGTTTGACGGATATCATCACTATCCTGTGGATATCCATTCATTATATACGTTAAAAGAAATAGAATGTCTGGACGAATTTAAAAGGCTATCAAATAAAGATAAAGCGATTCTTAGATTCAGTGCATTTTTTCACGACCTCGGAAAAGGAAGAAGCGGAGACCACTGCATAATAGGTGCCAAAATAGCAAAAAATTTTGCCCAAAATTTAGGGTTTGAATCCGACACTGTTTTTAAACTTGTAAAATATCATACATTAATGTCAAATGTGGCCCAAAGAGAAGACATATATAACGACAAAGTAATCCTTTCTTTTGCCCAAACAATGGAAAACGAACGTTTTTTAAAACTTTTATATATTTTAACCATTGCCGACATCAAGGCCGTGGGTAAAGACGTATACACCCCTTTTAAAGCAAGCCTGCTTAAAAGCCTTTATGAAAATACATTAACGGCACTAAAGCATAAAGAATTAATTAATGAAATAGCCATAAGAAAAAGAAAAGAAAATATTCTTAAAAATAAAGAAGAATTTAAAAAACTCCCAAAATCTTTTCAAATTCAGCTTTTGACTTCCCCGTCCAATCAGCTGTTTTTACAAAATGGCATTAATGAAATTTTATTAACAGCCCTGTGGCTCAAAGATACACAGAATTTTAAGTATAAAATCGAAAACAAAACACATTTGACAATTCATTTGGCAAAAGAAGACAAATTAAATTTTTCCATCGGATGGTTTTTGGAAAAAATAAAACTGCCGCTTAATCACCTTAGCATATATAAGATAGGGGAAATTAAATATTTCAAAATAGAATTTAACGATAATGTGGAAGATTTTGATATCCCTTTAATTGAAAATTACATAAAAAAAGCTTTTGAAGAAAATCAGCAAATTAAAACAAAAGTAAAATTTAAAAAAAGGGAAATAAAAATAGACTGCTTTCACTCCCCCAATTACGCTTCGATGAAAATAAAAACAGAAGATAAAAAAGGAATAGTCTCTACAATTTTACAGGTTTTGGACGATTTTAAAATAAGAGTCGAAGATGTTAAAATATCCACACAAAAAAATATAGCAAGAGATTTGTTTATCATTTCCAAAGAAAACGGCTTTTGCGAAAAAAAAGAAAATATATTAAAGGCGTTAACATGAAAAAAAGAATTTTACTTATTATTGCCTTAATTATGATTATTACCACCACTTTAAGAACCGTTGCAATTACCTACTCGTTTTTAAATTTTTCAAATACCGTAATTCAAAATGAAAATAACTTTATAAAAAGTCTTTTTCTAAATTCAAAACCCCAGGATTATAATAAACTTATAAATATAATAAACAATTCATCGCATATAAAAAACATAGCAATATTAAAAACATATAAGAATTTAAAGACAATTTACGATAAAAAAGATAAAACAATAATTTCTTACATTAAATTAAACAAAAAAAATATTATAAAAATTACATACGATGCAAAAGAATATTATGAAAAATTATTTATTGCCTTAATAAAATTAATTACAATAGGTCTAATTTCTTTAGTAATTATTATATTGACGGTAAATTATTATTTAAATCCCTATCTGGAAATTTTTGAAAATATAAATAAAAGCACAAAAGAAATTTTAAAAGGTAAATTTGACCAGCAGATATCGACTAAATTAAAAGGAGAAGCAAAAGATTTTGTAAATTCGTATAATTATTTTTTAAATAAACTCAAAGAAAGTTTCGGCGTTATAGAAAACAAATATACAACCCTTATAGAAAAAGAAAAAAGTTCCGACCCTTTAAACGATGCAAAAGAGACAATTGAACAGTTGAGTGAAATTTTTAAATTCAAAAGACTTATAGAGGAAGATTTAAATATCGAAAGTGTATTAAACAGATTAATTAATGTAATTAAAAATCAAGGAATTAATAATTTTATCTTAATAGGAATAGACAGCAATAAAAAAGAAATAATATATGAAAAAACAGAAGAAGAAGAATGCTGCGATGTAAAAGAGAATTTTCTTTTATGCAGAGCCTACAGAACTAAAAATGAAATAAATTCTTTAAAATATCCGGGTATCTGCCAAAGACATTTTTGTGAAAATAATTATATCTGCATTCCTTTTTCAAACAGCGGCAATTTTAACGGAATATTAAAAATAATGATAAATAATGAAAATGAAAAAAATAGCATAAAAAACATGCTGCCGTTTTTAAAGGCGTATTTAAATGAAATTTCATCTATTTTAGAATCTAAATATACACTTGAACTCCTCCATCAGCAGACCATCAAAGATCCCCTTACAGGACTTTTTAACAGGAGATATTTAGAAAATACGCTTCCTATTTTAATAGCTTCTGCAAACAGGGAAAATAAAAAGCTTGGATTCTTAATGATAGACATAGACCATTTCAAACAGGTAAACGATACTTACGGACATAAATCAGGAGATATAACATTGGAAAAGTTATCAGAAATTTTAAAAAAATCAATCAGAAAAAGTGATATAGCCGTACGTTACGGAGGTGAAGAATTTTTAATTATTTTACAAAACATAAAATCTATCGATGATGCAAAAAAAGTTGCCGAAAAAATAAAAAACACTATGGAAAAAACAGAAATTGAACTTGACAACGGAAAAAGTATCATAAAAACCGTAAGCATAGGTATCAGCATTTATCCTGACCAATGCAAAAAAGGGTGGGAGTGTATAAAACTGGCAGATATAGCCCTTTATGAAGCTAAAAACACAGGAAGAAACAAAGTGGTATTATTCAACAAAGAAATAAAAGAATATCAAAATTATATCAGTTCTTAAGCTTATTTTTATTTTTTCTTGGTTTTGCAAATTCAATCAAATCTTCCGCACTGAGTATCTCTTCTGGCAGATTTTCCAGACATTTTAAAAACACCCTCGCAGTTGTCCTGGCATCTCCAAGAGCCCTGTGATGGGTTTCTTCAGGCAAATCAAGCTCTTCCATCAAATATTTAAGACCGTAACGGCTGGCTTTAATGGTTTTTTGAGACAGAGTTAACGTACATACACATCTGTTGAGAAGTTTGCCTAAATTCTCTTTTTCAAACTGATAAACCAAAAAATTAAAATCAAAATCCGCAGGATGAGCCACAAAAACAGAATCTCCCAAAAAAAGCCTGATTTTTTAGTTTTTGTTTGTGAGACATCTCATTTTCCAGCATTTTTTGGCTGATTCCAGTCACTCTTTCCACAAAAACAGGAACATCATCTGCATAAATTAAAAAATCAAAACTGTCGGTTATTTTTAAATTTTTAATTTTAACCGCTCCTATTTCAATAACCTGCCCTCTTTGGGGCTTTGAATTGTTTACTTCAATGTCAACAACCACATATTCAGTATCTTTAAAAGAAATTAAAGCTGTTTTTAAAAAAACTTTTTCATCTTTTATTATTAAGGGGAGACCCTGAAACTTTAAAACATCAAACATACTCTCAAAATCAAACCCCGGATAATCTTTTTGAAAAATTCTTAAAAATTTTTCTTTACTCACTCCGTTTTTTAACAATTTAATTTTATCCATTTTTATCTTTTTTATGAAATTATATCAATTAAAATATTAAAATAACACTAATTTGGAAAAAAATTATTAATTAATAGTTTTTTTTATTGACAATACTGAAAAACTTCATTATAATTGCAAAAATTATTTTTAAAGGAATATTTATGGTATTGGTAATGAGGGTGGGAGCCAGTGAAGAAGAGATTAATAAAACAATTGAACAGATTAAAAACTGGGGTCATGAGGTAAGCGTAGCCCCGGGTGAAAAACAGGTGGTTATAGGAATTATAGGGGATAAAACAAATCTCTCCGGAAAACCTCTTAACACACTTCCGGGTGTTGCAAAAGTTTTGGAAGTATCGGCACCTTTTAAAAGGGCAAGCAGACAATTCCATCCTGAAGACAGCGTATTTGACATTGAAGGCGTAAAAGTCGGCGGAGGAAACAAAGTAATTATAGCCGGGCCTTGCAGCGTTGATACGGTAGAAAATGTGGTATATTTGGCAAAAGTTGCAAAAGAAAACGGAGCCCATATGCTAAGAGGAGGAGCGTATAAACCGAGAACTTCGCCTTATTCGTTCCAGGGACACGGCGAAGATGGTCTTAAAATGCTTATGGAAGCAAAACAGCAGACAGGACTTCCAATTGTAACTGAGCTTATGAGCATAGAAGATATCGATGTTGTATATAAATATGCCAATGTTATCCAAATAGGGGCTAGAAATATGCAAAATTTCCCGCTTCTTAAAGCAATTGGGAAACTTGATAAACCTGTTATTCTTAAAAACGGTATTGCATCGACTCTAAAAGAGCATTTAATGAGTGCCGAATACATTATGAGTGAGGGTAATGAAAAAGTAATCCTCTGTCTAAGGGGCACAAGAACATACGAACCGAGTGTTAGAAACACCATTGATGTAACACTGGTCCCTATAATGCAAAAAATGACACATTTGCCTATAATAGTAGACCCGAGTCATGCGGCCGGAAAAAGGGAATTCGTAAGCGCACTTGCTTATGCGGGTATGGCTGTCGGAGCCGACGGACTTATTGTTGAGATGCACAACTGTCCGAAAGAAGCCCTAAGCGACGGAGACCAGGCTTTATTACCAAGGGATTTTGAATTTTTAATGAAAAAACTAAAAACCCTTATTCCTTGGAGCCAAAAAGAGTGGTGGGAATTTGACGCACAAAAAGAAACAGACTGCATAAAAGTAAAATAACCTTTTTTTCTTCTTTTTTTTCATAAATTTTTGATATCAATCTGTTAAAATTTTTTGTTATAATATCTGTTATGTAAAGGAGTCTGTGATGGAAAAGGAAATTTTAACAGATTCAATAATCACCGCAAAAGAAGCACTGAAAAAAGCTCCTGAACCAAAGAAATACTTATTAAAGAAATTAAAGAATATCTGCAAATGAAAGGCCTTTAATGAAAAAAGCAAAGATAGTAGCGACACTCGGCCCTGCTTCGATAGATAAAATCGGAGATTTAATAAAAGAGGGGGTTGATGTTTTCAGACTTAATTTTTCCCATGCCGACCATAAAACCCATAAAAATTCCATTTTAAAAATAAGGGAAACTGCAAAAAAACTAAATTCTAAAACAGCCATACTTCAGGACATAAGCGGCCCCAAAATAAGAATAGGCGAAATTAACGGTTTGCTTGAGCTTAAAAGAGGCGATAAAATAAGACTTGTCAAAAAAAACCCAAAAACAGTTTATGATTTAACAATCAGCTATCCTCAAATAATCGATGACGTAAAAACAGGAGAATATGTATTTTTTGCGGACGGAAGCATCCGTACAAAAGTAATAGATAAAGATAAAAATTCCATTACTCTGGAAGTAAAAAATGAAGGAGTGCTTTCAAGCAGAAAAGGGGTTAATTTTCCTCATTCCGACCTTAAAATTTCAGCTATTACCGAAAAAGATAAAAAAGATTTGATTTTTGGTGCAAGAAATAAAGTAGATATTGTCGCCATTTCATTTGTAAACTCTAAAGATGATATATTAAAAGCAAAACAGATTTTAAAACAAAACAATGCATCTCCTTGGGTTTTTGCAAAAATTGAAACAAAAAAAGGTGTTGAAAATATAGATGAAATAATCGAAGTCGCAGACGGGGTTATGGTGGCAAGAGGAGATTTGGGAATTGAAGTGGGACTTGAAAAAGTCCCCGTTATCCAAAAGAAAATAATAAGACGTGCAAATAAATTAAAAAAACCGGTAATAACGGCAACTCAAATGCTTTTATCAATGGTAAATTCCCCTTTTCCGACACGTGCCGAGGTTAGCGATGTGGCAAATGCGGTAATGGACGGAAGCGATGCGGTAATGCTCAGTGATGAAACCACAGTTGGGAAATATCCTGTTAATGCAGTTGAAACATTGAAAAAAGTAATAATTGAAACCCAATATATTTATCCGTATAATAAAAGATACGAAATCCAAGACATCGACGCCATTGCGGCAAGTGTTTCCGATTTAGACAAAGGTATAAATCCCAAGGCTATTGTATGTTTCACAAGTTCAGGAACAACTGTAAAAAGTATTGCAAAATACAGGCCGAAATCTCCTATTATCGCTGTAACGCACAGTAGAGTTACCAGCAGAAAATTAAAAGTTGTCTGGGGAGTTGAAAATATAATTGAAGTTCCTAAAATAAAAAATCCTGAAAGATTGATTGATAAATTCCGTGAAATTGCTTTACAGGACAATATTTTAAGACCCAAAGACAAAATTATTGTCACAATGGGAAGTATTGTGGGAAAAGAAGGAACTACAAATATGATAAGGATTATTGAAATTTAAATAATTTCAATATCAAAATAAAATTCTATTTCCGGAAAATTTTTATATAAAAACTCTTCTATTGTTTTTCTAATTTCTCCAGCTAATTTTTCATTATGAGAAGCATAAACAATGGCAATTTATTTTTTTTTCATTTCTTTTTTGCATTCTTTACAAATTCCGTAAATATAAAGCTCTTTTTGTGTATCAGGGAATTTTTCCTCTATATCGTTTATAATACTTTTATTCAAAGGCACATCTATAACTTTGCCGCAGTTTTTACATATAAAATGGGCATGGTCTTCTTTGCTTAATTCGTATTTTGGCTTTTGATGCAGGCAAACTTCGCTTATAATGCCCTCTTCTTTTAAAGAGGTAATATTTTTATAAATAGTTGCAAGAGAAATGCTTGGAAACATCTCTTTTATTTTTTCATAAATTTCCTCAATACTTGCATGCCCCTGATTTTCAAGTTCTTTTAAAATAGCGAGTCTTTGAGGTGTTGTCTTGAGAGTAGAATTATCAAGAATATTTTTTATATTTTTCATATTAACCTTTCTTTCTGTTTTTTAAAAAACATATAAAGAAATATTTTTTAAAAAACAGAAAAAGAAGAAATTAAGCGTTTTTAAACGCTTTTACCATTTCTTCCATTTCTTTTACATCATTTTCATCTATTAAATCTTCTATTGTTACATAACCTCCGACATTTCCTGTCATTGGTTCTACATCAGTGTTAACAGGAAGTGTTTTTTTACCAGGTTTCCAGTTTGCAGGACAAACTTCTCCAGTTTTATATGCATGCTGATGAGCAATAATTTGTCTTAAAAATTCTTTTACGCTTCTACCTACCGGTGGAGCTTGAACTTCTTCAGCTACAATTTGTCCGTCTGGATTGATTAAAAATCTTCCTCTAAGAGCAAGTCCCGCACCTTCAATTAATACACCGAATTTTCTACTGATTTCACCGGTTGGGTCCTGAGCAATTGTAAGTTTAAGATCTTTCAAAAGTGGTTCGGTTTCCACAAATCTTTTATGTGAAAATTTAGTATCTGTTGAAACAGCCAATACCTCTACCCCAAGTTCTTTTAAAAACGGAAGTGCTGCATTCATTGCTGCAATTTCAGTTGGACATACAAATGTAAAATCTGCCGGATAAAAGCATACTACTGTCCATTTTCCTTTATAATCTTCGCTGCTGACTTCTGTATAATGACCAGACTCCGCATTATAAGCTTCCGCTTTAAATTCAGGCATTTCTTTTAATACCAATACTCCGCTTTGTGTTTGAACATTTTCCATGTTTACCTCCTCTTTTTGTGTTTTATTTTCGGCTTCTTTAGCCAATTGTTTTGTATCTTTTTCGCATGCCATTTGGCACTCCTTTATTACTTTTTGTTACATTGCAATTATAATTAAAAAAATATTTATTTGTCAAGGAAAAAATAAAAAAAAGGAAAAAATTTTTCTTTTAGAAGATATTATCTACATTTATATCATAAAACAGATTCGGATGTTCTGTTTTTATTTTTCTAACAACATCATTAATATTTTTATCAGGATGTTCCTTCATCTCTTCCAATACCACAGCTTTTACATCGTCATAATCAATCGGAAACTCGCTTAAAATAGCTTTTTCAAGTTTTAAATCAAAATTTTCTTTTAACAGTTTTTTCATCCCTTCTATTAATGATATATATTCTTCAAAATTCAGGGCCACTTTTATTTTATCGTCTATTTCTATAATCCAAAGAGAACTTTTTTTATCGCCTTCTTTTAATTCATAATCCATACATTTTATTATTGCCGGATTGGGAGAAATTTTTTTTATTTTTTCAACCATACCATTAAACCTTTTTGTGCATGAAGTCTGTTTTCCGCTTCAGCAAATATTGCCTCTTCATATTTTTCAAACACTTCTTCGCTCACTTCATATCCCCTGTATGCCGGAAGACAATGTAAAAATATTGCGTCTTTTTTAGCCATAGTCATTAATTCATTATTTACCTCATATCCTTTAAAATCTTTTATTCTTTTTTCTTTTTCGTTTTCTTGCCCCATACTGACCCATGTATCGGTAGTAACAACATCTGCATTTTTTACGGCAAGTTTAGGGTCATTATAAAAATTAATCAAAGCACCGCTGACTTTGGCAAATTCAAGCGCTTTATTTTTAATAAAATTATCCACTTCATAGCCTTTTGGTGTCGCTATATTCAAATTAAATCCTAAAATACCCGCTAAAATTGCCCAGGAATGTGCCATATTGTTGCCGTCCCCCACATAAGAAACCAACATTTTTTCAGGACTGCGAAAATCAAATTTTTCAAATTCAATCACAGTCATTAAATCGGCTAAAAGCTGAACCGGATGACAAAGGTCCGTAAGCCCGTTTATTACCGGCACACGTGAGTATTTTGCAAATTCGCTAAGCCTTTCCTGTCCGAAAGTTCTAATCATCACCAAATCGACCATTCTTGAAATAACCCTTGCAGTATCTTTTATAGGCTCTCCCCGTCCAAGCTGAATATCTCGGCTGCTTAAAAAAAGACCGTTTCCACCGAGCTGGTTTATTCCCGCTTCAAAAGAAACCCTCGTTCTTGTTGAACTTTTTTCAAAAATCATAGCAAGCTGGGTATTTTTTAAATAAGGTTTAAAAATTTTGGCTTTTGTCTCTTTTTTTATCTGAAACGCCAGTTTTATTATTTCTTCTATTTCCTCTTTTTTATAATCTATAAACCACAAAAAATGTCTCATTTCTATCCTTTATCTGAATTAAGATATAATTTTATCAAAAAAAGGAGTTTTTTTGAAAATTTCGCAAACAGCCAATCTCCCGACAAGATACGGAAAATTTAAAATACGCTCATACATAGAAAACGATAAAGAACATCTGGTTATTTTCACAGAGAATTTACCCCAAATACCTATTGTAAGAATTCACAGCGAATGTTTAACAGGCGATGCGCTGGGAAGCCTTAAATGCGACTGCGGAGAACAGCTTGAAGAGGCTCTCAAAACAATAAATGAAAAAGGAGGAATGGTAATATACCTAAGACAGGAGGGAAGAGGAATAGGGTTATTTAACAAAGTAAACGCCTATGCCCTGCAGGATGCGGGACTTGATACCGTGGAAGCCAATCATCAGTTGGGATTTGAGGCGGATATGAGAGATTTTGGTATAGTGGAAAAAATCCTAAAAGATTTCGGTATTAATAAAATAAGGCTTTTAACAAACAATCCAAAAAAAGAATTCGCTTTTAAAGAAATAGAGGTGGTTGAAAGAATTCCTATAATTGTAAAACCAAACCCTTACAACGAATTTTATTTAAAAACAAAAAAAGAAAAACTCGGACACAAATTGTGAAATAAAAAAAGGATAATAAAAAATGAATAAAAAATACGAAATATTTGCAAATGAGCTGTTAAAATGGAATAAAACACATAAATTTACCAATTACACCACAAAAGAAGAAATTTTTGCCCAAATCGAAGATTCTCTTTTTCCACTCGAATATATCAAAAAGGCAAAAACCGCTGCTGATGTGGGCACGGGAGCCGGATTTCCGGGACTTGTCTTAGCAATTGCCTTACCTAATACAAAATGGTATTTAATTGAACCTTTAAAAAAAAGATACAGTTTTTTAAATTATATAAAAATACTCTTAGGTTTAAACAATGTGGAAGTGATTCCAAAAAGAGTGGAAAAATCGGATATCGGCAAAGCGGATTTAATCACAAGCCGGGCGGTTATGAAAACAGACGATTTTTTAAATTTGGTAAATCCTTTTTTAGATAAAAATGGTACAATACTTTTATATAAAGGTTCCAATGCTTTGGAAGAACTGGGGGGAATAAATGCTAAAATTATTAATAAAAAAAACAGAAATTATGTTTTTATAAAGGCAAAGCAATGGGTAAAATAATTGTATTTTTAATTATTATAGGAGTTGTTTATTATATGTTTAGACCAAATAAAAAAATTAAAAAAGATAATGATGAAAATGAATTCGTTCAGTGTGAAAAGTGTAAAACATTTGTATTAAAAAAAGACGCAAAATTTAAAAACGGAAAATATTACTGCAGGGAATGCGATGCTGATTCTTGAAAAACCCTTTAGCAATGAAAATTTTATAAAAGTAAGCTCAATTGAAGAAATAAAAAACACTCCTTCAAACACAACAATAATTTTTGAATATAACGATAAATTAATTGACACATTTGTTTTTTGCAAAAAAAACGATATTGCCTACGGTGTTATAATCAATTCGGTAAAAGAGCTGATTTTTATTGCCAATTTAAACGCAAAATACGCATTTACAGACAGTTTGCAAAAAGCTGAAATTTTTCAGAAAACCGCTGAAAATTATTTATTGGATACAAAAATAATTTTTTTGGCAGATTCTCTTGAAAAAATAGAAGTTTTGGTAAAATACCGAATAGACGGAATCAAAGTAAAGGATGAAAAATGAAAAAGCCAAGAATTACCCCTATAGAAAAAGAGTATATCTTAAAAGAAGAGGATTTTATTGTAAGTAAAACAGATTTAAAAAGCAGAATTTTATACGGTAATGAAATATTTATAAAACTGTCCGAATATGGCGAAAACGAATTATTGGGCTCACCCCATAATATACTGAGACATCCGGATATGCCGAGATGTGCATTTAAAATTTTGTATGAGCATATTCAAAACGGAAAAGAATGGTTCGGATATGTCAAAAACTTAAGAAAAGACGGAGGATATTACTGGGTAATGGCAAATATTTCCCCGACATTTGACGCTAACGGAAGCCATATAGGATATTATTCCGTAAGAAGAAAGCCAAGAGATGGATTTAAAAATATAATTGAGCCGCTGTATCAAAATTTACTTTCCATTGAAGCAAGCGAGGGGATGGAAGCCGGAGTTGATGCCGTAAATGAACTTTTGAGCTCAAAAAATATGAATTTCAATGAATTAATGATAAAAATTCAAAAAGGAATTATCAATGAACTCTAAAACTTTAAATTATTTAATTGCACTGATTTTTTTAATAATGGCAAGAATACAGACTTTAAATCAAGAAAAAAAAGATAATTTAAAAGAAAAAATTAAAGAGGTTTTAAAAAAAGCACAAAACGGAAATTTTCAGCCGAGAATCACCAATATTAATAAAAATTCAGAATTTCACGATGCAGCATGGGCACTGAATAATCTGCTTGATCAGCTTGAGGCTTTTGAAAAAGATCTTTCATATTCCATAGAAGCGGCGGAAAACGGAATCGATTACAGGGATATTCCGATTGAAGGATATAAGGGAAAATTCAAATTTACCGTTGAAAAGGTAAACAAAGCGATTAAATCCATCTCAACGGCAATAAAAGAAACCAAAAGAAACGAACTTGCAATAGAACTTAACAATTTAGGGGGAGGAATAAATAAACAGTTAAACGAAATTAAACTCTCTCTTGATGAAAAACTGAAAGAATTTATGCAAAAAATAGATTCCCTTTCAACCGAAATTTATGAAGGAGCGGATAAATCCTCTCAAAAAACAATTAACCTTTCAAATGTATTAAATGAACTTATTAACTTTATTTCCCATACAAACGAAGCCATTAATATGCTTTATAACAGAACGGAAGAGATTGGAAAAATTGTTGAATTAATCACCGATATTGCCGACCAGACAAACTTGCTGGCGCTCAATGCGGCAATAGAGGCTGCAAGGGCCGGTGAACACGGAAGAGGTTTTGCGGTGGTTGCCGACGAAGTAAGAAAACTTGCTGAGAGAACACAAAAGGCGACAAGCGAAATATCAATAACAATCAAAACCCTTCAGCAGGAAACCAGTGAGATTCAGTCAAATTCTGAAAAAATAACATCTATGGCAATAGAGTCAAAAGACGATGTGGATGAAGTTTCCGCAATGATTGAAGGATTCAGGGACAAATCGCTTGAAAACAAAAAATATGTGGATTTGGCAAGTTTGAGATTATTGATGGATTTAGCCAAATTATCACATTTGATATATAAGTTAAATGCCCAAGATTCAATTGTAGAAGAAAAAGAGATTCCTTTAACAAAAGATAATGAATGTGAATTTGGAAGATGGCTGCTAATGCAGGATACTGTAAACAAAATAGGCTGTTATCCTGAATATAAACAGATTAAAGACACACTGCATAAAAAAATCCACGCTTTAACAAACAGAGCTTCGGAATGTATTCCTGAACACTCATGCATAAACCAAAAAGACAAAATTATAGAAATTTTCAAAGAAATAGAACATGCCTCCGAATCACTCGAAAAAACAATGGATATACTGTTTGAGAAATATTCCGAAAAACCATGCAATACTTAAAAAAATTTGATTTTTTTCTTCTTTTTTTAATACTGCCTTTTATAATAATAAGCCTCGTTTTAATAAACGAAATTTCGCATAAACTTTTTTACAAAGAGCTTATTTATATAGGCATAGGTGTTTTTGTATTCATAACGGTATATCTGATACCGATAAGAAAACTTTTATGGCTTATCCCGATAATATACTGGCTGAATGTAGTGTTGCTTATTGCCGTTGATATTTTCGGCGTAAAAATTCTCGGAGCCAAAAGATGGCTGAGAATACCACTGGTAAATGCGACAATTCAACCCGCAGAATTTATGAAAACAACACTTTTGCTTATGCTGGGATACTTAATTTACAAATACCCGCCCAGGCCTCTTTATTCATTTAAAGAATTTTTAAGGCTGTCCGTTTACATAATAATACCTTTTATTTTAATTGTAAAAGAGCCTGATTTGGGAACCGCTCTTATTACTTTAATAATAGGTTTCGGTGTTCTTTTTATAATAGGGGTAGATAAAAAAGTGTGGCTCGGCATTGGAATTTTCAGCATTTTATTTGCACCTGTTTATTATAAGTTTTTTATGAAGGATTATCAAAAAGAAAGAATCGAACATTTTCTAAATAAACCCGGTTACCATGTAAAACAGTCGATTATTGCCATCGGAAGCGGAGGGCTTAAAGGCAAAAGCAAAAAAAACGCCTCGCAGGCAAATTTAAAATTCCTACCCATTGTAAGTAGCGATTTTATTTTTGCCTATCTTGTTGAAAGATTCGGATTTTTGGGCGCACTGTTTGTAATCGGCTTGTATTTTCTGCTTATAGCTTATCTTATTGACAAAGCGGAAAAATTAAAAGACGATTATTTTGCAAAAGTGATGTACGGAGGGGTTGGAATAATGATTTTTACCTATGCTTTTATCAATATGGCAATGACTATGGACCTGGCTCCCGTGGTAGGGGTCCCTCTTCCGCTTATAAGTCACGGGGGAACAAGTTTTATTAATTTTATGATACTTTTTGCAATACTTGAAAATCTGGTCTCAAGAAAAGATTTTATTCACACATACGGGGTAAAGTAGTGAATGGCATATAACATTATCAATTATTCATTGATTTTATAGTACCAGGACACTATATTGACACTAATTCTATTTATATTATTCATTTTCCATTATTAATCATTTATTATTCAATATACAGTGCCAGACACTATATTAAATAATGATTTTACATTTTTATCTTTTCATTTTACATTATAATGGTGGTGCCCAGGGACGGAATCGAACCGCCGACACAGGGATTTTCAGTCCCTTGCTCTACCGACTGAGCTACCTGGGCAGGTGGTGGGCTCGGCAGGACTCGAACCTGCGACCAACCGGTTATGAGCCGGTTGCTCTAACCAACTGAGCTACGAGCCCAAACGGATTGAAATTATATCGATTTTTTTTTTTAAATGCAAGGGTAAAAATAGTATAATTTTAAAAAAAGGAAGTTTATGAAATTTTATTCTTATGAAGAAATGAAAATTGATTTAGAAAGAAATCAAATCCCAAAACCGGATGCAATAGTGGCAATAATCAGGGGCGGAATGACTTTGGCTCATCATTTAGCTGAAATTTTCAATCTTAAAGAAGTTTTTACAATAAATGCAAGTTCTTACGATAAAACAACAAAACTTTCAAAACCAAAAGTCTGGAATATTCCAAATTTGGAAAATTACAAAAATATTTTAGTGGTGGATGATATAAGCGACAGCGGTGATACTTTTTTGGAAGTTATGAATAAATTAAAAACAAAATATCCCGATAAATTTTTCAAATCTGTTTCTATTTTTTATAAACCTGCATCAAAATTCAAACCTGACTTTTATTTTCATGAAACAAAAGAGTGGATAGAATTTTTCTGGGAAAAATATTAAGGCTTATATTTTCTGACAAATTCAGCAGTTTTTTTTATATTTTCATCTAAATCGTAATATTTTTCATATTTTTCAAAATTTTTCCAAACCAGCTTATATCCGTCTCTTTTTCTTTTTTTAAGCTCCATCGCCACGGCCGCATTTATAAGTCCTTTTAAAGCCCATTTTAAATCATTATCACTTTTTCTAATTTTATGCCACTCAGCTTCTAATATTTCATGTGCTTCGAAATATTTTTCTTTAATTATCAGTTCTTTAAAAATTTCAAGTTTTTCCATATAATTCCTTTAAAAAGGTTTTTTAATGCTCAACATTATAACCGCTCTTTACATAGAAGCAAAAGAGATTATAAAACATTTCAGTTTAAAGCCTGATTCCTCTTTGTTTCGAAACGGTTACATCAATCTTGCCGTCACAGGAAGCGGTAAAATAAATTCCGCTGTTTCCACAGCAGTTGTTTTACAAAAAGATCGTTATCCCAGCATTAATTTCGGTATTGCGGGAAGCAATTGTTACGAAATAAACCGGGGATTTTTTATTTATAAAATCAAAGATTTATGTTCTCAAAAAGAATATTATCCGGATTTCTTCTCAGAACCCTCCTCTGAAATAATATGTGTGGATAAAACAGGGGATTATTATAATCTTGTGGATATGGAAAGCAGCGGTTTTTTCGAAGCGGCTTACAAATTTTTAAACGTTGAGGAAATAATGCTTTACAAAATCGTAAGCGACACGCCGTTAAAAAAACCTGATGAAAAAGAAATACCGTCTTTAATAAAAAGCCATCTGACTACAATAGAAAAAATTTTGGACACGCTTCCTAAAAAAGAAGATTTTTTTAAAGATATTTATACAGCGCTCAGCGAAGCGGAAAAGAAAATGAAACTTACAAAATCACAAAAAGAAAAATTAAAACAAATTTTAACCTTTTATAAAATCAAAGAAAAAAATTTTCCAGATTTTCCGGTATTAAAAAACAAAAAAGAGGTTCAGGAATTTATTACCAGTTTAATTTTTTAACCTCTTTTTTAGAAACATTTTTCTCTGATGTACCGACTTTTGAGGTTCTGTTTGACTCATTGAATTCATTTCCCACAACATTGGAACTCACACCTCCCCATGCACTTGAATCATTTAAAAAATCAATTTTCATACAAGGATGTGTTAAACAGTCAAGATTTGAAGAACTTGGGTCTTTATACGGTTTGGCCAACGGATGATACCATAACCAGCTGTCAATTGATAAATGTATTTTAGCTCCGTAAGGAATCGAATGAGTGGTTGAAAATGTAATATTCTGCTCTCCGTTTCCAATATTCATATTTAAAGGTAGTATTAATTTCTTTTTCCACACCTGCTATACTATTTACTTTTATTCTTCCGTATCTGAATTGAATATTTTTATTTATATCTTTTCCAATCCACTCTTGTAATGAATTATTACCGTCTGTTAAATTAATTTTTTTATTAGGTGTCCATACAGCAGTGTCATAATTATCTGCTGTATAAGCTGAAATAGTAAAATTTAAACCAGGTTTTATTTATATCATTTATATCGTAAATTGTTGTAGCAGATTTAATATATCTTTGATTATCTGGTGTATCTTTTTCATCTACTTTAGCAAATTCACTTCCTAACTCCTTTAACATTATCAACTGTACCAGAATTAATAGAATTATAATTTTTATCAACCGCTTTTATTGTTATATTAAAATCTTCACCCGCTCTTTTATACTTTAGACTTTATTTGTATTAAACATACTTTATTGTTATTATCATTTGTAAGTATATTTAATAAAATTTTTATCATCATAAATTGCTATTTTTACATCTTTTCTATGCTATTATTATAACATAAATAATTAATATATATTTAAGGAAACGGATGATTGTTTATCTTGAAAAAAAAGCACAAAATTATGAAATAACAGAATATATAATCAAAAAATTCAATCCGAAAGTTATAACAATCACACATTATAAAGATATTTTCAACAGAAGCCGTCAAAATTTTAACTGGCAAAAATCCCAAAACAGACTGATTCTGGCAGTAAAAGAGAATGTTTCCTTTTATAAAGGAAGCAAATTCTGCAATTCAAAAGGTTATGAAAATTTTTATTACTCCACCCAGATTCTCGGATGCGTTTATAACTGCGAATACTGCTATATAGGGGGGATGTATCCGAGCGGTTATCCTGTAATTTTTGTAAACGAGGAAGATTTTATAAAAGAAGCCGAAAAACTGAAAAACGCATTTATCCCCATAAGTTATGAAAGCGATTTGGCGGCGTTTGAAGGAATATACCCGTTTCATAAAAAATGGGTTGAGCTTGCAAGAAAAAGAGACGATTTACTGATAGAAAGCCGCACAAAATCGGCAAATGTTTCAAAACTTCCTGACAATCCTCCCAAAAATTTTATTTTGACATTTTCACTTTCTCCAAATGAAATAACAAAATTTGAAAAAAAAGCCCCGAATCTTGAAAAAAGGATAAAAGCCCTGAATTTGACCCTTAACAAAGGGTATAATGTGGAAATTGCAATAGACCCTATTATAAAAACAGAAAACTTCAGAGAAATTTACAAAAATTTTATAAAATATCTGAGCGAAAATATAAACTTAAATAAAATAAACAATATAGAAACAGGCGCTTTCAGGATGAATAAAGATTTTTTAAAACGTCTTAAAAAGATTCATTTAAGCGAGGTAACATGGTATCCGTATGAAATAAAAAACAATGAAGCGAGATACAAAGACGAAAAAGAACTGGTTGAATATGTAAAAAACTTGACTTTATCATTTAATTAAATCTTTTATTTTTCAATTATATCAAGCCATTCTTTTGCTTTGTTTCTTAGACCGTCCGGGTCGTCGCTTGCAAGCAGTTTTATTGAAGAGGATTTTTTAGGGGTAAGATTATATTCGTTTTTCAATAGTTCCACTATTGCCTGACCTGAGTGTATAAGTTTTGCATTGGGAAAATATTTTTGAAGCGAATTTGATAAAAAAGGATAGTGAGTACATCCTAAAATTACGATATCAATTTTTTCTTTTTCGATATTTTTAAAATAAAGCTCAAACACTTCATTTATAATTTTACCTTCCGTTATACCCTCTTCCACAAACGGCACAAACAGAGGCGTGGCAATTGAAATTATATTTTTAAATCCTTTTTGTTTAAGAAGTTTTTCATATTTTCCGGAATTAACGGTTCTTTTTGTGCCTATAAGCAGAATGTTTGAATTTCTGTTTTTATTCTCAAGAGCCTTCACACCGGCTTCTATCACACCGACCACCGGAAAAGAAGCCTCTTTTTTAAGCTCTTCCACAGCTGTTGCGCTTGCGGTATTGCATGCCACTATCAAAAAATCTATATTAAAATTTTTTAAAAATTCCATAGCTTCAAGGGAATAGCGTATTATTGTAGATTCGTTTTTGTTCCCGTAGGGAACCCTTGCAGTATCTCCGTAATATATTATCTCATCAAAAAGTTTTGCCTTTAAAATGGAAGAGGCGACGCTGAGCCCCCCTATTCCGCTGTCAAAAATTCCGCATTTCATTCATTAATTACACTTAAAAATTCCTGATTATTTTTGGTTTTAAGCATTTTTGAATACATTAATTTAAGCGCTTCAATTTCATCCATTTCGCTTATTATGTTTCTTATCGCCCAGACTTTTGCAAGCTCTTCCGGAGTCAATAAAAGTTCTTCTTTTCTTGTTCCTGATTTAAGCAGGTCAATTGCAGGATAAATTCTTCTATCGGCAATTCTGCGGCTGAGCACAGCTTCCATATTACCGGTTCCTTTAAATTCTTCAAAAATAACCTCATCCATTTTTGAACCTGTATCAATAAGGGCAGTTGCTATAATAGTCAGACTTCCGCCTTCTTCTATGTTTCTTGCCGCCCCGAAAAATCTTTTCGGTTTGTGAAGGGCATTTGCATCAACACCCCCGCTTAAAACCTTACCGCTTGCAGGAGTTACCGTATTATACGCTCTTGCAAGCCTTGTGATTGAATCAAGTAAAATTACAACATCTTTTCCCATTTCCACCATTCTTTTGGCTTTTTCTATAACAAGCTCGGCAACCCTTACGTGATTTTGGGCAGGTTTGTCAAAAGTTGAGCTGAAAACCTCCCCTTTTACGCTTCTTTGCATATCGGTAACTTCTTCGGGTCTTTCGTCCACCAAAAGCACCATAAGTATCACTTCGGGGTGATTTTTGGTAATCCCGTGGGCAATTTCTTTTAAAAACACTGTTTTACCGCTTCTGGGCGGTGCCACTATAAGTCCTCTTTGCCCTTTTCCTATTGGTGCAAACAAATCAAGCACTCTTCCTGTAAGTTTTGTGGGCTCGTATTCAAGTTTTAGTTTTTCGTTTGGATAAAGAGGGGTTAAATTGTCAAAAAGAGGCCTTTTTTTTGCATCTTCCGGAGGCATATAATTAATCGCCTCTATTTTTAAAAGGGCGTAATATTTTTCCTGGTCTTTCGGAGGTCTTACCTGACCTGTTACAATATCCCCGGTTCTGAGAGCAAATCTTCTTATCTGTGTCTGGGAGACATACACGTCATTTACGGAATTTTCAAAATTACCTCCAATACTTCTTAAAAAGCCGTATCCGTCGGGCATTACTTCCAAAATTCCGGTAAAAAGCAAATATCCGCCTTTTGCAACCTGTGTTTTAAGTATTTCGAACATTAAATCCTGTCTTTTGAATTCCTGAGGGTTTTCCACTCCCAAACCGTTTGCAATTTTTATAAGTTCTTCTGTCGGCATACTTCTAAGCTCTTCAATCGTATAACCTTCAACAGGTATATGGGTTCTTTGTTTATTACCGTTATGACTGGTAACATTGTTCTGATTGCTCATTAATATCCTTGCATGGTAGTAGTAATGTAGTTTTTCAGGATTTTAATTAAAATTATATTTTTTGTCAAGTTTTGATATAATTATAGAGATGTGAGTGGTAAAATAAAAATTTATGGAAAACGGAAAATGGAAAAATTAATAAATTTCACAGCAGACAAAGTTGAAAGGCTTGATAAATTTTTAAGCGAAAAATTAGATGTTTCAAGAAGCCAGGTAGAGGGTTTAATAAAAAAAGAATTGGTTAAAATAAATAAAAAAACAGCAAAAAAAGGCGGAATTAAATTAAAACAAAACGACAAAATAGAAATTACACTCCCACCTTTAAAGGAAAAAGAAACAAAAAAAGCCGATTTTGACATACCGGTTCTTTATGAAGATGATGATTTGATTGTTATAAACAAGCCTCCGGGAATTGTGGTCCATCCGGCACCGAGCGTAAAAGAGGCAACTCTTGTAGACTGGCTTAAACAAAATAATTATTCGCTTTCAACCATAGCCGGGGAAGAGAGATTCGGAATAGTCCACAGAATCGACAAAGAAACAAGCGGAGCTTTGGTGATAGCAAAAAACAATAAAACACACGAATTTTTAAGTACCCAGTTAAAAGACAAATCAATGGGAAGATATTATCTGATGCTTCTAAACACACCTTTAAAAGAAGCAAAATGCATTGACGCCCCGATTGGAAGAAATCCGAAAAACAGAATAAAAATGGCTGTAATAAACAACGGTAAAAACGCCAAAACGCTTTTTGTGCCTGTTTTTGAGAATTTAACCGCCGCAAAACTTTTTACAGGAAGAACCCATCAGATAAGGGTTCACCTGAGTCGTATTGGACGATATATACTCGGAGACATGACATACGGGGCAAAAAATCAGGACTTAAGGGTTATGCTTCACGCATATGAATTATACCTGACTCATCCAAACGGCAAAAAACTTAGTATAATTGCACCAATATTTGATGATTTTAAACAAAACCTACCAAAAGGATTTAATTATGAAAAAATGGGCTCTGTTGCTGATATCTTTAATGATTATAACCGGATGTGCGGTAAATAAACCGGCTCCAAAATCAAATCCTAATTTACCGAAAGTTACGAATTTCAAAGCTTATCCCGACAGAAACGCAATGGCTTTAAAATGGAACGCGGTAAAAGGAATAAAGGGGTATTTTTTACAGAAATTTAATTTTAAAACTAAAAAATGGGGTAAAATTATTACTATCAACAATCCGTATCAGACATTATATGTAGACACAGACCTTACTCCAAACACTCTTTATAGATACAGAATCGCCACATTCAATAAAAACAAAATTCCTTCCCTTGCTGTGGAAACCCAGCAAAAAACCCTTCCGAGCGTGGCTCCTGTAATTCCTCTTGAAATCAGACCTTTAACAAAAGGGGAAGTGAAAATAATATTCAGACCACACCCTAATGAAAGAGTGAATTCTTATATAATACAGCGATTTAACGATACAAACGGAAAATGGGAAAATATTGCGACACTCAAACCGAGATATAATGTGGAATATATAGACAAAGGCCTTAAAGACGGTAAAATTTACAAATACAGAATTATTGCGGTTACTTTTGATGATTTAAAATCTTCTCCTTCAAAAGAGCTCATAATTTCAACATATCCCAAACCTCCGATAGTCATGAATATAAAAGCAACAGTCGATTTACCTAAAAAAATTCAGCTTTCATGGTCACCGGTAAAAGGTGCGACATATTATAAAATATATAAGAAAAAATTTTTAATTTTTGTGCCGATTGCAAAAACAAAAAACACATTTTTTATAGACAAAATAGATAAAGACGGTGACACGGAATATTATAAAGTAACGGCACTAACCCTTCATCAGACCGAATCACTGCTTGACAAAACCCCGGAAGTTATGGGCCAAACCCTGGATATACCGGCAAAACCGCTTGTTTCGACAAATATTACAAACAGCGGGGTGGAATTTATTTTTAGCTCACCCGACAACAGGGCGGAGAAATATCTGGTAGTTAAAGAACTCGGAAATTTACTTAACAAAAAAGAAAAAAAATATCTTGTAAACGGCAACAGATTTACAGACACCCAAATAGATAAAAACAAGACAATAACATACCAGATTTATGCAATAGACAAATACGGGCTTATTTCAAAACCTGCCAAAGTGGAGGTTTCTTTTTAATGCCTCATATCGTAGTTGATAATTTAAAAGAGATAAAATACCCGCAAAAAACCGGTGATACGGAATTTTTGTTTCAGGCTGAAAATTTAATAGCGGTAAAAACAAAAAATGCCCAGTTTTTGATAAAAATTTCAAAAAAAGAAAACGGCTTTTTAATAAAATACGATAAAATTACAAGACCTCTTATCAAAGAAATAAAAAAAGCGTATTTAGCATTTGTAAAATTACATAATTCAAATATAATTTTTGAAAATATAACAGGAATAAAAGAAAAACTTCCAGATATTAATCTTTTAAAAATTACAGATAATTTAAGCGGTATTGATATTGTGGAAGTGGGGTTCGGAAGCGGCAGACACCTGCTTTATTTAGCAAAAGAAAACCCGGATAAAACAATACTCGGAATAGAAATTCACAAACCCTCAATCGAGCAGGTTTTAAAAAGAGTGACGTTGGAAAATATACAAAATGTGAAAATTTTAAACCACGACGCAAGAATAATCCTAAGTAAAATCCCTTCAAACACCCTTGAATCAATATATGTCCATTTTCCTGTTCCATGGGACAAAAAACCCCTTAGACGCGTAATAAACAAAAATTTTATAAACGAATCTGTAAGAACCCTAAAACCGCATGGATTTTTACATCTGAGAACAGACAGCGAAAATTATTTTAACTATTCTTTAAACGAATTTTTAAATTTTGAAAAAACCGAACTGAAAGTTAAAAAAAACATACCTTATTTCGTATCAAGCAAATATGAAGAAAGGTGGATTAAACAGGGAAAAAATATTTATGATATTTATATGTATTCTTTGGAAAATTCCCCGAAGCTCAACGAAAATTTTGATTTCAGTTTCGAAAAAAAACTCAGAAATATCGATTTTACCCCAAAAATATACAATAATACAGTTATTCATATAGAAAAAGAATTTAAAATAGATAAAAATTCATCCCTGCTGAGGGCAACCATAGGAAATTTCAATAAACCCGAACATTTATATATCCTGAATAAAGCAAAACCTGAGTATTTTAAACTTCCCGCCCCCATAAAAGACAATTATATCGCACATTTAAAATTAAAAAGGCTGTTTCATGGGTAAACTTGTTCTTGCAAAAAATCTTACTCTCGGATATAAAAACGAAATTGTTATAAAAAACGCCGAATTTTCAATAAGAAGTGGGGAGTTTGTATTTTTAACGGGGGTCAGCGGAAGCGGAAAAAGTACTTTAATTAAATCAATGTACGGGGAAATTAAGCCTGAATCCGGTTTTTTAAACATAGGGGGGTTTGAGCTTCATAAAATAAGAAAATCAAAACTCTCCCAGCTCAGAAGATATCTGGGTGTTGTTTTTCAGGATTTCAGATTAATACCGGAATGGAACATCCTAAAAAATGTCTCCCTGCCCCTTTTGATAGCCGGTTTTTCAAAAGAAGACGCAGAAGAGAAAGCCATGCATCTGCTCTCGAAAGTAAAACTCTCCCACAAAGCCGACAGATATCCGCTTGAACTCAGCGGAGGTGAACAACAGCGTGCGGCAATTGCAAGGGCGATAATACACGAGCCTGTTATGATTCTGGCGGATGAGCCTATCTCTGGACTTGATGAATATTCGGCAAATTTAGTAATGGAACTTTTCATAATGGCAAACAAACTGGGAATTACCGTTATAATAGCATCCCATTCGCTTCCCCAGACATTCAATATAGAATATAAACATATCCATCTGGAAAAAGGAAACGTTTATGAACTCTCTTAAAAGCCATATAAGCCTGATTTTAGCTTTAATTTCAATACTGCTGAGTATATTTTTTTATGTGACATTTTCCGAAATTTTAAAAAAATACCAAAAAAGCATAGTAAATAATTATTCCATTGCAATAGTAACCGACAGTCCCGTCGAGTCCTTAAAAATAAAAGAAATTGAGAAAATAGAGCCTATAAATATAAACTCCTATATTCAAAAACTTAAAAAAAATTTTACAAACATAGATTTTGACAGCATTAAATTCCCGTATTTTTATTCTCTGAAACTAAAAACGCTTCCAAGCCCTAAAAGGCTTGAGGAAATTGAAAATTATTTATCCCGTCAGCCGTTTATAAAAAGAGTGCTGACATACCGTTCCACTCAGACAAAAATATACAATCTTCTTTTTTTGTTAAAAATTGTTTCAAATGTTTTTTTGATAATAGTCGGTATTTTGGGATTTTTGCTTATTATCAAGCAGCTTGAAGTATGGAAATTCGAGCACAGTGAGAGAATGTATATAATGGAGCTTTTCGGTGCTCCATTTTGGTTTAAAGGTGCGGCGCTTTTTAAAATAGCTTTTGTAGATTCGTTTATTTCATTTTTAATAAGTGCCGGAATAATTTATTATTTCACAAATTCGGCACTTTTTAATGAAATAATAAAAGATTTGTCCATAAATTACAATATTGGTTTTACAGATATTTTATTAAAGCTGTTTGCAGTGTCTTTATTAATTTCAGTTTTATCATCCATTATAGTGATTATCGGAAGGAAAAAATGAGATTTTTATTAATTTTTCTTTTTATATTTTTACAGGCAACAAATCTGAGCCAGACCAAAAAAGCCCTTAACCATACAAAATACACAATAAAAAAAATGAATCTCAAACTGGATTCACTCGCAAAGGCTATTATAAACACACAAAAAAAACTAAATAATATAAATAAAAAAATATCTTCTTTAAACATACAGATAGGAACTTTGCAAAATTCTCTTAAAAATTCCTCCAAAACTTTAAATGAACTTAATGACCTGAAAAAAGGGCTGTTGGAAAAACAGAAAAATATAAATAACGAAATAACCTCTTTTATAAGCCAGAATTATTATATAGATTCAAAAAAAATAAATACGCTAAACGATTTGATTTACACTTCGCTTACGTTAAAAATTCTGAAAAAATATTCAAAAAAAATTAATAACTTAATAAAAGAAAACAGAGACATCCAGAAAAACATCAATATGATTAATAAACAAATCAGTGACATTTCGGCAAAGAAAAAAGAGCTAGAGCAGAAAAAGCAAAAACTGCTTGTTTTAAAAAAAACACAGTTAAAAATTCTTTTCTCTTTGAAAAAACAAAAAAAATTGTATTGGACAAAACTCCAGAATATGTTTAAAAAACAAAAATTTTTACAAAAAAAACTGGCCGAACTCAAAATTATAAAAAAAACGAGAATTATACCTGAAAAAATACCGCTAAACACCAATATTGAAATTTCAAAACCTTTAAACGTTAAAAAAGTGGGAAGTGCCTATTTCAGACCAAAACTTACAAGATATAGAGGCCCTAAAACAATCCCCCCTGTAAAAGGCAGAATAATTAAGAAATTCGGTTCATACATAGACCCTATTTACAAAATAAAAATTTACAACGATTCAATAACCATAAAAACACAGCCAAATTCCCTTGTAAGGACTATTTTCCCGGGTAAAGTGATATATGTCGGGAAAGACGGCGACAAAAAAATAATTTTTATTAAGCACAAAGGAAATTTATTCAGTATTTATGCAAATTTAACAAAAATATCCCCGCTTATAAAAAAAGGGAGTTATGTGAAAAAAGGCGAAGTCATAGCAAGGGTCAAAAATTCACTTGAATTTGAAGTCACATACAAAGACAGAGCTATTAATCCGCTGCAGGTAATAAATTTAAGATAAAAAAATGTAAAATTATGATAAAATACACTTTTAAAAAGGGCCCCCGATGAAAAGAATAACAAAAAGAATTTTAATAAAATTTTCAGGTGAAGCATTGGCCGGAATTGACGGCTTTGGTATAAACACAAAAATACTGAAATATCTTGCAGATGAAATAAAAAGCGTAATAAACGAAGGCTTTGAGGTTGCTATTGTTATAGGCGGAGGTAATTTTATACGCGGGGTAAGTGCGGCAAAAGACGGTATTATAAGAAGAACATCCGGCGATTATATGGGTATGCTTGCCACTGTAATTAATGCTGTTGCAATGCAGGAAGCCCTTGAAAACAATAGACTTGAAGTCAGGGTTCAAAGTGCCATTAAAATGGAGGAAATTGCAGAAAATTTTATAGTAAGACGCGCTATCAGACACCTTGAAAAAGGAAGAGTGGTAATTTTTGCCGCAGGTACGGGAAACCCTTTTTTCACAACGGACACGGCCGGGGTTTTAAGGGCCAGTGAAATAGGGGCAAGTGCAATTATAAAAGCCACAAAAGTTGACGGCATTTACGATAAAGACCCCAATAAATTTTCCGATGCCAGACTTCTAAAAGAGATAAATTACGAAGAAGCCCTAAAAGAAAACATCAGGGTAATGGACGATACGGCAATCGCCCTTGCAAGGGAAAACTCCCTTCCTATTATCGTATGCGATATGTTTAAAAAAGGAAATCTCTTAAAGATATTAAAACATGATAATGACGCAAAATATTCTATAGTAAAACAGTAAAAGGAGAAAAAAATGAGAATAGAAAAAATAAACGCCGAGGCGCTTGAGAAAGTAAATTATGACAGATTTTTATTATCACAGGCTATTGCAAAAAGAGTAAAAGAACTCATCAACGGTGCAAAACCGCTTGTAAATTTACCTAAAAAAAATATACAATACACAGAAATAGCTATACTTGAAATAGCCAAAGGCGCTTTAAAGGTTAAAGAAATTTGAAAGAAGATTTCCTAAACCTTGTTGAAAATGCAAAAAATATAAAAGATGTAAACAGAGCAAAAAAACTTTTATTATCCAAAAAAGACACACCGCTAATAAGAAAAGCCCTTGATTTCGCAATAAAAGCGCATTCAGGGCAGAAAAGAAAAAGCGGTGAGGATTATGTTGTACACCCTATACTGGTGGCTACTTTGGTTGCTTACTTTATAAATGAAGAAGTGCCTATTATCGCTGCGATTTTACATGACGTTGTAGAAGATACAGATTATACCATTTATTATATAAAAGATGAATTCGGTAACGAAATTGCTAAACTTGTGGAAGGATTAACCAAAATAGTTGAAATCAGGGGAAACTCCCTTGCCCCTTCCACTTCAAATGAAAAACTTGCAAAATCCGCCCTGACATTTAGAAAAATGATTTTAACTTCTGTTAACGATATAAGGGTTCTGATTATCAAACTCTGCGACAGACTCCACAATATGCTAACCCTCTCGGCCCTGCCACACCATAAACAAAAAAGAATAGCGGAAGAAACACTCGTGGTTTACGCTCCGATTGCCCACAGACTCGGAATTGCCACTATTAAAAACCTCATAGAGGATTTGTCTTTTAAATATTTACTACCCGAAGAATATAATAAAATAGACGAATATATAAAAAAACACAAAGAAGAGTTTCACGAAAAACTTAACTCTTTTACATTTAAAATTAGAGAATTAATGTATAAAAAAGGGTTTTTAAAAACGGATTTCGAAATTAAAAGCAGAATAAAGCATTATTATTCAATATTTTTAAAAATGCAGAGAAAAGGCATTTCCATTGAAGAAGTTCTTGATTTACTGGCTGTGAGGGTTATTGTAAAAGAGCCTATTGAATGCTATGAGACACTCGGAATTATCCATCTTAATTTCAGACCTTTAATTTCAAGATTCAAAGATTATATTGCAATTCCAAAAGAAAACGGATACCAAACCCTTCATACCACCGTATATGACGGCACATCTATAATAGAAGTTCAGATAAGAACCCAAAAAATGGACAAAAAAGCGGAATTTGGGATTGCGGCACACTGGAAATATAAACTGAACACCGATTTGCCGAATGTAAAATGGCTTGAGGATTTGAAATTCAACGAAAACATAGAAGATTTTTACGAACTCGCCAAAAACGACCTGTTCAGCGAAGACATTGTTGTTTATTCCCCGAAATTTGACACATTCACCCTTCCAAGGGGGGCCACGGCACTTGATTTTGCGTATGCCGTACACACGGATATAGGCAACAAGGCTCTTGAAGCCTATATAAATAAAAAAAGGGTTTCTTTGTTAACAGAGCTTAAAACCGGCGACATTGTAAATATAAAAACAGCCGATAACCCGATTCCAAGATGCAGCTGGATAAATTCGCTTAAAACAAGCAAGGCAAAATACGAACAAAAAAGACTTTGCAATGCCAAAGAAAAAGAGATAGACAGAAAGCTTGCCATTGCCATGCTAAAAGGCATATTTGATTTAGACACTATTAAAATAAGGGCTTTGATAAAAGCAAACGGCTTATGCGAAAATATAGGAAAAATTGTAGATGACGAAAGTTTTTTAAAAGACGTAAGTAAAAAAATATATAAAACAATAAGAAAAAGAAATATGCTTTATTTTAAAAATATTACATTAAAAGAATATATTTTCGGCAATATACGTATTCTTTCAAACAAACATATAAACGAAATTTCTTTTAATTACTGCTGCCATCCGAAATACGGTGATAAAATTTTAGGCCTACTTAACAAGAAAGAAGTTGAAATTCATCACAGATTTTGTAATAATGCCGAAAAAAAACTGGATAAAGCCGTTTTTACGGAATGGATACAAAAAGAACAAAACAGATATATTTTGGTTGTAAATTTACAAAATAAAAAAGGGGAACTTGCAAAATTTATAAATTTTTTAACAAGTTTCGGGATATTTATTCATTCCATCCATCTTGGAAATGAATCAAATAACTGTAAAGTCGAAATAGTGTTTGACGAAAAAAATTTTGATACAATAAAAGAAAAATTAAGCAAATATTACAATATAATAGAATTTGTTTCAAAAAAGGATGCCTATAATAAATAATTAAAATGGTGAAAGTCTGCCCGGCCGATTGCAAAGCGGCGGGGTGGTGAGCGGCCATGATGACAAATGCAAAGTGAAAAAAGGAGAGATTAAATAATGAATATTGATAAAAAAGTGGAAAACGCCATAAAAGAAATACAAAGAGGAAGTGACGAAATAATAGGACTTGAAAGAATAAAAGAACATCTTAAAAACTATTTTGAAAAAGGTGAAAATTACACCATAAAAGCCGGATTTGACCCGACTGCCCCGGATTTGCATCTTGGACACACGGTACTCCTGCAAAAACTGAGGGTTTTTCAAAATTACGGCGCTATCGTTCAATTTTTAATTGGTGATTTTACAGCCCAGATAGGAGACCCGAGCGGAAAAAACAAAACAAGAAAAATGCTGACACCCGAAGAGGTTAAAAAAAATGCCGAAACATACAAAGAACAGGTATTTAAAATCTTGGATAAAGACAAAACCAAAGTTGTTTTTAACTCAGTTTGGCTCAACGGACTCGGTGCAAAAGGATTAGTCGAACTTACCACAACATACACGGTCGCAAGAATGCTTGAGCGTGATGATTTTGAAAAAAGATTTAAAAACAATGCCCCTATCGCCATAAGCGAATTTATTTATCCACTGCTCCAGGGATATGACAGCGTTGCACTTAAAAGCGATATTGAAATAGGCGGGACAGACCAGAAATTCAACCTTCTTATGGGAAGAGGGCTTCAAAAAGTATACAATGTAGGCAAAGAGCAAAGCGTAATAATGATGCCTCTTTTGGTAGGACTTGACGGAATTAATAAAATGAGTAAATCTCTTGGAAATTATATAGGAATAACCGAAGATGCAAATACAATTTTTGCAAAAGTTCTTTCAATAAGCGATGAGTTGATGTGGGATTGGTATGAGCTGTTAAGCAACAAATCAATTGAAGAAATTGAAAACTTAAAAAACGAAGTAAAAAACGGAAGAAACCCAAAAGAAATTAAAGAAATGCTTGCAATTGAAATAGTTGACAGATTTCACGGAAACGGAGCCGGAACCAAGGCAAAAGAGCATTTTGACAAAGTTCACAAAAAAGGTGAAATTCCCGAAGACATACCGACATTTGAATTAGATCCTACTGATGTGGTCGGTGCACTTACACAAACAAAACTGGCCTCTTCAAAAAGTGAGGCGAGAAGACATATAAAAGGCGGCGGAGTCAGAGTAAATTCTGAAAAAATAAATGACAATATAAATTTACAAAACGGGGAATTTATACTTCAGATAGGAAAAAGAAAATTTGCAAAAGTGAGAATCAAATGAAATTAAAGCCTCTTAAAATAGGTAAATGGGAAATAAAACATCCTATTATCCAAGGCGGTATGGGACTTGGTATCAGCTGGGACAAACTTGCCGGAAATGTAAGCAAAGAAGGCGCTCTTGGGGTTATAAGCACTGTCGGTACAGGATATTATGAAAACAAAAAATATGCAAAAGAACTGGTTGAAGGAAGGCCTTTAAATGAAAAAAATTTTTATTCCAAAGAAGGTCTGATTAAAATTTTTGAAAACGCAAGAAAAATATGTGGGAGTAATCCGCTTGGGGCAAATGTGCTTTATGCTATTAACAATTATGGAAGAGTTGTAACCGATTCATGCATTGCCGGGGCCAATATAATAATAACAGGGGCGGGGCTTCCGACAGATATGCCAGAATTTACAAAAGATTTTCCTGATGTTGCGCTTGTGCCTATAGTTTCCACTGGAAGGGCATTCAGACTGATAGCCAAAAGATGGGAAAAAAGATATAAAAGAATCCCTGATGCGGTAATTGTGGAAGGGCCTCTGAGCGGAGGACACCAGGGATTCAAATATGAAGACTGCTTTAAAGAAGAATACCAGCTTGAAAATCTGGTTCCGGATGTTAGGGAAGAAGTCGACAAATGGGATAAGAATATTCCTATTATTGCGGCCGGGGGCATATGGGATAAAAAAGATATTGAAAAATTTTTAAATTTAGGTGCAAACGGCGTTCAGATGGGGACTAGATTTGCCCTCACGTATGAATGTGACGCAAGTGAAAACTGGAAAAAAATACTTTTGAATGCAAAAAAAGAAGATATTGTTTTAATGAAATCACCTGTCGGATACCCGGCAAGGGGAATCAGAACAAAACTTATTGAACTGGTTGAAAAACAAAAAGGGCCAAAAATTAAATGTATATCAAACTGTGTTTTTCCGTGCCACAGAGGTGAAGAGGCAAAAAAAGTGGGGTACTGTATTGCAGACAGACTTGCGGACGGATACCTCGGTGATGAAAATTTAGGACTTTTTTTCAGCGGTGCTTACGCATATAAAACCGATAAATTAATTCATGTAAAAGATTTGATAAAAGAGCTCACTCAAGAATGAAATTTATTTTGATATTTCTTTTTTCTTTTCTTTTCGCCTGTAACACCTCTTCTGTAAACAGCGCATACAAAGATTATTACAAATATCAGCAGCTTTATATTTCCTCTATACTTGATAATAATAAAAAACAGGAAATCAAAGCCCTTAAAAACTTGATTGAATGCGGAAAATATTTGAATTTTGACGTAAAAGAATATGAAAACAAATATAAAAGACTCTACCAAAAGCCAAAAGTTATTAAAAAATCAAAAAAAGAAGATATTACACCAAATAACAGACCAAAAAAAAATTATATAAAAATTATATCTTCAAATCCTTTTATAATTACTTTACCGGCCAATAAGGTAAAACATTTTATTTTAAAAAAATATATTAATGTTTTCGATATCCCAAATGCTGTTATTTCAAAACCTTTTTCAAAAAAAATAAAAAATATAAAAATAAAAACGGCGCAGTTCAATAAAATTACGGTAAGAGTGGTCATTTATTCAAAAAAAATCAAATATAAAATAGAAAATAAAAAATTAATTATCTATTTAACAGACAATAAAAAGCAAAAAATGAAAACACTTGTTATGCCAAAAGCATTCAGACAAAAAATTATAGTAATTGACCCGGGACACGGGGGGAAAGACAGCGGGGGAATAGGAATCGGCCACAGAATGGAAAAAATTGCGGTTTTGAAAATAGCAAAGTATTTATATAATGATTTAAAAAAAATGGGTTACATTGTATATCTGACCAGACACGGAGATTATTTTATCCCTTTAAGAGACAGAACACATTTTGCAAACACCCATCACGCGGATTTATTTATTTCCATTCACTGTAATATTACGCCTGATCATTCTTTAAGCACAAAAGGGGTGACAACGTATTTTCTCTCCCCTACCCGTGACAAACGTTCTATTTCGGTGGCAAAAATAGAAAACAAAGGGGTAAAAGGTCTTAATTATCTTGACCAAAATGTAATTTTGGGGTTTTTAAATCATGACAGAATAATAGCGTCTCAAAAGTTTGCCATAGACGTTCAGGCGGGGGTTTTATATTCATTAAGAAAAAAATACAAAGACGTTATAGATAGAGGCGTAAGGCCCGCACCTTTTTGGGTGTTAGTCGGAACCCAAATGCCTGCTATTCTCATAGAAACAGGTTTTTTAACAAACCCCTTGGAAGCCAAAAGACTTTTTGATCCTACTTATGAACAGTATCTTGCAAAAGGAATCGCAATGGGGATATATAATTATTTCAGAAAAAACCCTTAAACTATGAGCTCAAATTCTTCTTTTTCAAAATTATAATTGTAAACTTCACCTGTCTCAATTATATAATACCAGCCAAAAATTTTGAGTTTTCCCTCTTTAAACCGTTTTTCAACAAACGGATAGGTTGTTAAATTGTCTATCTGTTTTAAAATATTCAAATGCTCTATTTCCCATTCCCTAAAAGCTGTATCTTCAATATGTTCCACACTTTTTTTCACATCATCAAGCAGACTCAGCCATTTTTTAACAATAGGAAGTTTGTTTAATTTTTCCTCATCATAAAAGAGAGCCTTTAAACCTCCGCAGTTACTGTGCCCGCAAACCACAATATTTCTGACTTCCAGATACTCTACCGCATATTCAAGTGCACTTGCCGTACATTTGTAAGCAGTTTCACCGCTTGCCTTATAGGGGGGAATAACATTTGCAATATTTCTTACTACAAAAAGCTCACCGGGAAGCGTTTTAGTAATTACATTCGGCACTACCCTGCTGTCGCTGCACCCGACAAAAAAAGTATGGGGATTCTGGCCTTTTTTTAATTCATTAAAAAGTTTTTTATGGGATTCAAAATCCTCTTTTTTAAATTCTTTTACCCCCTGAAAAAGTTTAGTTGCCATTTTTTCTCCTTTTTTTAATTTTATTCTCCAAGAACGTATTCAAGCTCATAAATATTATTTATGATATATTCAAAATCTTCCAGATTTTCATTATCGGAAGCAATCAGCAGTTTGTCGTTTTCCTGAATTTCCGTATCGGGGCTCGGCATAAGAATAATATTCTCACCCCTTTTCAAAAGCAGATAAACAATATGTAAAAGTTCGTTTCTGTTTTCCCTTGATTTTCTAATATCGCCTAATGTAATTTTTCTTTTTTGAAGTTTTAACATAAGGGCGTATGCATTCTCTTTATTTATTGTGATTTCGTAATAAAGAGGGTCGTCCCCCGCTATGTTTCTTAACATATTAACTATTACCTCGGCCCAGCTGTTTTCTTTTTTTCTTATTTCATTAATAAAAGAGTCCACCAAAGGCCTGGAAATATTTGTAATTGTATATTCGGCCGTAATTTTTTCCAAAACATAGATTCTGTCAATTTTAGCAGCCTGAAAAATAGTAATATCATCCAGGGAATTTTCCCTTGCAATAGTATATATGGACGGATTTAATTTTTTTGCTTTGTTAATAATAGTTAAATTCAATAAATCGTTATTGGTAGCGGCGATTATAGCCTGTGTATTTTTAATATCTAATTTTTCAAGTAATTTTCTGTCTTCTTCATCTCCAAAAATTACCGTTCCTTTTTCTTTTTCATAATTTTCTGTTTCTATTTTTAAAATATCAAACTGCATATTCGCTCTTTTTAATCCGTTTTCCAAAGCCTGTCCCATCCTTCCGTATCCGCAAATCAGATATTTGCCTTTGGGTAAAAAATCATTTTTTTCCAACATTAATTTATGCCCGAAAGCCCAAAGTTCCAAAAGCCATATATACGGTTTGGTGAGATTCAGAAAAATCCTTTCTGAAATTATTTTAAAAGGATTTTTAATATATTTAATCCCAAGTGATTTATAATAATCCTCCTGACTTTTTGAAGTGGCTTTTACAATTAAATCAACATTTGGATTTAATAGTTTACATATTGTGGCTATTTGCATATTTTTTGCATCATTTTCAAAAAGAGATATAACGCCCCTGCAGTATTTTGACTCTATTCCTGCATATTTTAAAATAATTTCATTTGTAGCGTCTCCGGCAATAGCAGGCACAATCGGATTGAAATTTTCCAAATTCAGTTCATCTGTTTTAACTTCACTTTTGTCTATAACAACAAATCTAAAATCTGAATTGTTTATAATCTCTTTTGTAATTCTGTTATATCCCAAAACAATAAAAAACTCTTCCCTTAAAGATTTTACCTGTTTAATAAATTTTCCTATATTAATAGCCTTTTTAAGTGATTCGTCCTGAATCAGCGCCACAATGGTTCCTATTGCATAAAACCATCCAATAACCGTTAAATATATTGAAAAAGTCACCCACAGTTTCTGAGGATATGTAAAAGCATACGGACCTTCCCCGAATCCTATGGTAGTAGCCATATAACTTACAAAATAAAACGCATCGAAAAAATTAAGATGATAAATATGCCCCTGATTATCCACCGCAGGAATTAACATAAGCCCTGCTATAGAAATGGAAAAGGTAAGCAGTAAAACCAGAAAAGGAGCCCTTAATTTTTTTAAAATAATCCAGATTGCCTGATTATTCATTTTTATCTTTTTGATTTAATGGTATCAGCCATAAATAAAATAACAGAAACAATATTTGCAAGCAGTGCTCCTCCTGATAGTGACACTATTGTAACTGCAGTCGTGACATCAAAATTTTTAAAACCGTAAAGTGATACAGCCCAAACCACGGATGAAAGTATAAGCTGTAAATCAGCAACCAGACTTGTTGCAAGCAAAACAGCTCCTAGCTGAGTTTTATCACCCAGTTTCATTGTCGTGGCGACTAAATTTACAATAATTGCAAAAAAAAGCTCCCAGGCGCTGTGCTGCTCAATTACAGTGGGGTCACCGTAAAAAAACCCGAAATTGATGGTCATGGCAAGAATAAAGAAAAATCCGGAAATAATTTTATACATATTCATTTGCAACCTTTTTTATTTTCTATTATTATCATACTCTTTCAGATAAAAAAGGTCGTTTTTTATTAATTTTTATTTAATTTTTTGTAACTTTTTGTAACAGTTTTTCTACCGTAGCCACAGTTTTTTGAATTGATTTTATATTTACCCTTTCTCTTACTGAATGCGGATTTTCTATGACAGGACCTATTGATGCCATGGAAACGTCTGGAAATTTATTTTTAAGCACGGCACATTCAAGCCCGGCGTGTATAACCTTAAAATCAAAATTTGTAAGTTCTTTTAGCATTTCGGCAAGCTTGCTGATTTCAGGTTTCCATGCAGGATATTCTCCTTCAAATTTAATTTCAGCCCCTCCTGCTTTGGATTTTAAATATTCTTTTACCTCATCTAAAGCTTCATTTGAATTGGCACGCAGGGAGAGGTTTATTTTTTCATTTTCAACTGTTGCTAAATTAATTGATTTATTTACGACATTAAATTCAAAGTCATATTCCAAAACCCCGTGAGGCAGATTTTTTAAAAATTTTATATAATCCCCGTCAAAAATTTCTGTTTCTCTGCCGTAACTGTTTTCAAAAAATTCTTTTGCCTTCGCGCTTTTGGCAATGGAGTTTCTCCTTTCCCCTCCCCTAATTTCCGCAACTTCATTTACATCAAAAGCCAGCTCTTTAATGGCGTTGGGTATATTTTTGTGTATATCAACCCCGCTGTGACCACCTGGGAGATTATCTATACTGATATCGGCTAAAAAGCCTTTCTTTTTTACCCTCTTTAAAGGATAGTTTATAACAGCGTCAACCCCTCCGGCACATCCTATATAAATATTTTCATCTTCGCTGTCAAAATTAAGAAGATATGGGGAATTTATTTTAAGTTCTAAATTAAACGCCCCGATAAGTCCTATTTCCTCGTCATTAGTAAAAAGATATTCGATATTTTTATATTTTTTCATTAAATAAAGCATAATTGCCACACCTATTCCGTTATCAGCCCCGAGTGATGAGTTTTTAGCACATATCCATTCTCCGTCACTTTCAATTTCAATATCCGGAGCTTTTCCAACACATACCATATCTATATGGGACTGTAGACAAATAACAGGTTTTTCACTGAAAGCCAAAATATTTCCCGCTTTATCCACTTTTACACAATAACCCTGTGTTTTTGCATATTCAATAATAAATTCTCTTAATTTTTCTGTTTTACCGCTGCAATGGGGAATTTTTGTTATTTTTTCAAATATTTTAAGCACTTCCATTTTTATCCTTTGGTATAATTTAAAAAAAGGTTTTTTTATGAAATATCTATTGATTATATTACCATTTTTTTTCCTTGGATGTGTAAATAAAGAGGGAGTTTCTTTGAATTATTATCCTCAGTGTCACGAAAATTATGATTTATATGGAGTATATTATAAAAAATGCGATAACAATATATATAATTTCAAACATAAAAAGAAAAAAATATGTCTAAACTGCAATTAATGGAGAATGTATAATGGATAATAAATTAAATATTGAAGATATACTAAAAGAAAGGCAAAAATGGTTTGAATGGAAAAATATAAAACCGATTTATGAAAAAGTAGCCAAGTTTCAAGTTCCAAGCTCCAAGTATATATTAGATGATGTAATTAAAATTGAAACTGAAAAAGATGATAAAGAAATTTTAGAAATAGCAAAGATGCTAAAGCCCTGGAGAAAAGGGCCGTTTAAAATAAACGATATTTTTATAGATACAGAATGGAAAAGTTATATAAAATGGAATATTATTAAACCTTATCTACATTTAGAAAATAAGGACATTTTAGACGTTGGGGGAAACAACGGATATTATGCTTTTAGAATGCTTGAAATGAATCCTAAAAGTATAGAAATATTTGACCCAAGTGCTTTATTTAATCTTCAATTTGAATTTATAAACAAATTTATAAAAAGCGATATTTCATATAAACTATTAGGAGTGGAACATATCCCATTATATAATAAAAAATTTGACACTATATTTTGTATGGGTGTTTTGTATCACAGACCCGACCCTATTACAATGCTAAAAGAATTAAAAAAAGGACTAAAGGAAAAAGGAGAGGTTATTTTGGATACCCTTATTATTGAAGGAGAAGAAGAAATCGCCCTAAGTCCCGTAAGATATGCAAAAATGAAAAATGTTTATTTTATACCTACTTTAAAAACGCTTTATAACTGGCTAAAAAAAGCAAAATTTAAAAATATAGAATTTTTAGGGAAAAGATACACAACTACTAAAGAACAGCGTAAAACTGAATGGATTGAAGGTGAAAGTTTAAATCATTTTTTGAGTATTGATCAAAGTAAAACAATAGAGGGGTATCCACCCCCCTTGCGCGTATATTTAAAACTGAAAAATTAATTTTCTGGCGAACTTTTAAAAAGTAAAACATACATTATAACAACAAAAGCTAAAGCTGTAATAAATGCACTTGATAAAACTGTTCCAAAACCCATAACTTCTCCTTTTTTTAAAGATATAGTAAAATTATACAAAAAAGGAATTAAATGTCAAAACATTTAACTCATACAAAAGATTTAAAAAAAGATGAAATATTACAAATATTCACATATGCGAAAAATTTTTTAGATGAAAAAAAAAGAGACGATTTAAAAGGCAAACTGATTATAAATATTTTTTTTGAAAATTCCACCCGTACAAGAAGTAGCTTTGAAATTGCAGCAAAAAGATTAGGTGCTGATGTGGTTAACCTGGATGTGGCAAGAAGTTCAACTGCAAAAGGAGAAACTTTATACGATACCGCTGCAAACCTTGATGCTATGGGACCAGATGCAATTGTGGTAAGACACAACCGATCAGGTGTTCCAAAAATTCTCTCACGTTATGTTAAATGCTCCATTATCAATGCGGGCGACGGAGCCCACCAGCATCCCACCCAGGGGCTTCTTGATTTGTTTACATTGCTTCAAAGATGGAATTCACTTGAAGGCAAAACAATATCAATCGTAGGGGATATCAGAAATTCAAGGGTTGCAAATTCCGATATTGAACTCTTTAGTAGGTTTGGGGCAAATGTTATTTTAGTGGGTCCCCCTCAGTTTTTACCAAAAACACATTTAAAAACTACATATAATTTAAAAGAGGCAATTGAAAAAAGTGATGCAATAATCAGTCTTAGAACCCAGACTGAAAGACATCAAAACGCCACATTTGCTTCTCTTGAAGATTATGCCCAGAATTTTAAAATTACAAAAGAATTAATTAAAGATAAAAATATCTTTATAATGCATCCGGGGCCTGTTCACAGAAATATAGATATTGATGATGAAGTGTTGAGAGATAAAAGATGTTTGGTGCTTGAGCAGGTAAAAAACGGTGTTGCGGTGAGAATGGGAATACTTAAATATTTGTTAAGTTAAATAAAAAATGAAATTTTTTTTAATAGATTTTGACGGAAATATTTTTATTGATGAAGTTAAAAATTTAAAAAATATCTATTTTACTTTTCCTAATTTTAAATTACTGCCTAAAAAACCTGAAAAAAAAGAACTTATTTTTAAAAAATATCCGATAAGTTTTGATAGATACAAAAAAGCTTTCAATGAAGTAATTGAAGAAATTAAAAACGGAAACACATATCTTTTAAACCTTACATTTCCTACAAAAATTCAGACAAACTGGGATTTATTAAGCATATTTTACTGGGCAAAAGCCCCTTTTAAATTATATTTTAAAAATAAATTTGTATGTTTTTCTCCTGAAAGATTTATAAAAATAAAAAATAACAAAATATATACATACCCTATGAAAGGTACAATTGAAGCCCATATTCCACAGGCAAAAAAACTTATATTAAATAATGAAAAAGAGATGGCCGAACATACCATGGTTGTAGATTTATTAAGAAATGATTTAGGTATTATTGGAAAAAATATAAAAGTAAATAAATTCCGCTTTATCGATAAAATAAAAGCAGGAGATAAAGAACTCTTGCAGGTTAGCAGCGAAATCGAAGCGACATTAAATAACTGGCAGAAAAACTGGCTTGAAATGATTTTAAAAATACTTCCTGCCGGCAGTATAAGCGGCACACCAAAGAAAAAAACCGTTGAAATTATAAAAAGGATTGAAGGTTACGAAAGAGGTTTTTATACCGGAATTTTTGGGATTACTGATGAAAAAACATTTCTTGAGAGCGCCGTAATAATTCGTTATATTGAAAAACCAAGCTCACAACCCACTACTCACAACTCACAACTCACCACTCACTATTCACTACTCACTACTCACTATATATATAAAAGCGGCGGCGGAATAACAATAGACAGCAATATAAAACAAGAATATGAAGAGATGATTAATAAAGTTTACATTCCGCTTTAAAAAAGAAAAAAAGGAGAAAATTAGCATGAGTATGAAGTTATAAATTCATACGGATGCGGTCTTCCTTCAATTGGAATAATTTCTGTTTCGTATTTGTAATCAATATATGTTTTTATAAATTCGTCGCTGAATACCTGTGTTCCGTCTTTTAGTTTTGCTTTTAAAAAGCTATCGGGATTTTTAAGTTCGTCTTCAACGGCATAAATAGCTTCTCTTAAAGTCGCTGGAAGCGTTCTTATTCCCCTCTCTTTGATTTCATCAAGACTAAGTTCAAACAAATCTTCATTTAAAGGTTCTTTTGCCGCATCATAAATTTCAAGATTATTTTTAATTCCGTCAAGTCCGGCCAACATCATTACCGTAAATGCCAAATAAGGGTTTGAGGTACTGTCAGGGAATCTGAATTCTGTTCTTACAGATTTTTCACCTGCACCCCACGGAATTCTGCAGCTTGCGCTTCTGTTTTTTGCACTGAAAGCCAAAATATTAGGCGCTTCAAATCCAGGTTGAAGTCTTTTGTATGAATTCATAGAAGCGTTTGTAAACGCAGCAACCGCATTCGCATGTTCGAACACACCCGCTATATATTTTTTAGCCACATCGCTTAAATGTGCATATCCGTTGGCGTCATAGAAAAGATTTTTACCGTTTTTCCATAAAGACTGGTGCGTATGCATTCCGTTACCGTTATCTCCGTATAAAGGTTTTGGCATAAATGTGGCTGTTTTTCCGTTTAAATGGGCAACCATTTTTACAACATATTTAAGTTTTTGAACATTGTCCCCAGCTTCTACCAATGTTCCGAATTTAACACCTATTTCTCCCTGAGCCTGTCCGACTTCATGGTGAACAACGAATGTTTCAAGTCCTACTTCTTTTAAAACTTTCACCATTTCAGCTCTTAAATCCATCATGGAATCAACCGGTGGCACCGGAAAGTATCCTCCTTTTGTTCTCGGTCTGTGACCAATATTCAGTTCATCTCCAAAATCTGCATAGTCATTCCATACACCCTCACTGCTATCAACTTCGTAGCACTGGGAGTTGATTTCATCTCTGATAATTACATTATCAAACACAAAAAATTCATTTTCAGGGCCGAAATAAGCCGCATCCGCAATACCCTGCTCTTCCATATATTTTAATGCGTTTTTTGCAATGCTTCTAGGACATTTTTCATATGGAGTCCCGTCTGTATTTAAAACATCACAAAAAACAACCATTGTAGGGTCAGCTGTGAAAGGATCCACAAAATGTGTTCCTATTTCAAAATCCGGTTTTAAAATCATATCTGAATTGTTAATAGGCTGCCATGCAGGAATTGAACTTCCGTCAAAAGGAATACCGTGTGTCAACACTTCAGCATCAATGCTGTCTATGTCATAAGCCACATGATGCAACACCCCTTTTATATCTGTAAATCTGAAATCGATAAATTCTATCTCTTTTTCTTTGCATTCTTGTAAAAATTTTTTTGCGTTTTCCATTTGCTCTCCTTTTTTGTTTTTAGTATTATACTTTAAATAAAATTTAAAGTGAAAAATTTTTTGTATAAATTTTAATCAATGGAGAAAAAATGGAATTTATTGAAACAGTTTTAGTTAAAAACGGAAAAATTCAAAATTTAAATTATCATCTAAAAAGAATGGAAAAAACACTTAAACATTTTTTTAATAGTGAAAAATTAAAAATTAAAAGTGAAAAGTTAAATTTTAATGATTTAGATAATGCAAGAGTAAGAATAACATATTCATATGATGGAATAAGAAATATTGAAGTTTTTCCAATAAAAAAAAGAAATTTTAGAAAATTTAAAATTGTAGAAATTGGTTTTAATTATCCTTTTAAATATAAAAACAGAAAAGCATTTTCCATTCTCCACTCTACATTTTCCATTGATTTTGATGAATTTATTTTAGTAAAAAACTCTCTTATAACCGATACCACCATTTCAAATCTCGCTTTTTTTACGGGAAGTGAATGGATAACACCAAAATATCCTTTGCTAAAAGGCACAAAAAGGCAAGAGCTGCTTGAAAAAGGATTAATAAAAAAAGAAAATATTCATATTTACGATTTGCTTTATTTTAAAAAAATGGCAATGATCAATGCAATTTTGGGATTTAAGGAAATAGAGGAATTTGATATAATTAGATAAAAAAGGATAAAAATGAACTGGGATTTAAGTGCACTATTTAATTCAATACCCGAAGCCGAAGAATTTTTAAAAGAGGCTTCTTTCAGGGCGGCGGATTTTGAAAAAAAATATAAAAACAGACTTTATACATTATCCGCCGATGAATTTATTGAGGTCTTAAAGGAATACGAAGATATTCTGGAAAATATAGGAAGAAGTTTAACTTATATATATCTTATATTTGCAACCGATACAAGTAAAGGGAGTTTTTTATCAAAATTTCAGGAAATTGCCACAAAAGCACAGGAACATCTGGTTTTTTTTGAGCTTGAATTTATTCATCTCCCTATTGATAAACAGCAAAAATTTATTGATAATTCGGGAATTTACAAATATTATTTAATTCATTTGCAAGAAGAAAGTTATTATAAACTAAGTGAAAAAGAAGAAAAAATATTAATGAAAAAAGATTTGACAAGCTCTTCGGCGTTTTCCAGGCTATTTGATGAGCATTTAAGCAAACTTAAATTCTTTTTTGACGGCAAATATCTGAGCGAAGAAGAAATATTAAGCAAACTCTATTCACCTGAGAGAAATGAAAGAAAAAAGGCACAAATCGCCCTTACACTCGGACTCAAACCCCATCAGCATATTTTAGCCTATATTTACAATCAGATAAAAAAAGACTGGAAAATAGAATATGTGGAAATCAGGGGATATGAAAACATCGAAGCTCCGAGACATTTAAGTAACAGAGTTTCTAAAAAAAGTGTTGACGCTTTGGTTAATACGGTTAATGAAAACACATGGATTGTGGAAAAATATTACAGTATTAAAAAACAGCTCCTCGGTTTAGATAAACTTTACGATTATGACAGATACGCCCCTTTGAATATAAAAGAAAAAGAAATTACTTTTGATGAAGCCAAAAATTTGGTGCTTGAGAGTTTCAAAGATTTTTCGGACACTTTTTATGAAATTGCCAAAAAAGCGTTCGAAGAAAAATGGATTGACGTATATCCAAAAGAAGGCAAAAGAGGAGGTGCGTTTTCCCACTCGGCCACACCAAAAGCGCATCCGTATGTACTTCTTAATTTCACTTCCCAAAGAAGGGATGTATTTACGCTTGCTCACGAATTAGGCCATGCAATTCATCAATATCTCTCACGGGAAGTCGGATATATCAATCAGGACACACCCCTTACAACGGCGGAGACTGCAAGCATTTTTTCTGAAATGCTTTTATTTGAAAAAATTAAAAATTCACTCACAAAAGAAGAGTTAATCGGGGTTTATGCAGGTAAACTCGAAGATATTTTTGCCACACTTTTTAGACAGATTGTATTTACAAATTTCGAAAGAAAAGTACATGAAGCCGATGAATTATCCGAAGAAGAATATAATAAATTATGGATGGAAGAAAATAAAAAAATGTTTAAAGAGAGCGTAACACTTACCAAAAATTATGAAATCTGGTGGAGTTATATCCCTCATTTTATTCATTCCCCGTTTTACTGCTATGCTTATTCATATGCCCAGCTGCTTGTTCTTACACTGTTTAAATTAAATAAAGAGGGATTTAATAATTTTGAAGAAAAATATATTAAATTCCTCTCCCAGGGGGGAAGCATACCTCCGAAAAAACAGCTGGAAATGTTTGATCTGAATATAGAAGATGAAAGTTTCTGGCAAAACGGAATTGAATTCGTAAAAGATATGTTAAACGAATTTGAAAGGCTTATAGATGATAATTGAAACACGGGAATTTAGAAATTTAAAAACAAAACATGCAAAAGAAATTTTATCTCTTTTGCTTGAAATAAACAGACCTTTTAATATCTTATGCTCTTTAAACGGCATAAACTTTAATCCTGCCCTTCCGGAACATATCTCAAGTGTATTTAAAGAGGTAATAATATTTACTTTGGCAAATTATACACTCGAAAGTTCATATATCGAAAATGAAAAATTAATTTTCGAAGCCGGATTCGGAGAAGAGAATTTCGGAAGTGTTGTAAGCGTTCCTGTTGAAAATATTATTCAAATAACCGAAGGGGAATCTCCTTTATTTATAAATATTGCCGCCACGCTTCCAAAACCGCAAAAGCCGAAAAATCCGTTTGCAATAAATCCGAGAAATAAAAAATTTATTGATGAATAAAATTTAAAATAGCTTCTATTTCTTTTGTTTTTTCCCTGTATGCAACATATGTTTTTCTTTTTAGATTCATATCTTTTATTTTTGAAGCAAACAATTTTTTATTTTTAAGCTCCCCTTTGATAACCGATTTCGAAATAATGGAAACTACCTGCTCGGATGAATTTAAAACCGTGTATTTTAAAGCTGTGGAATTATGAACAACGCTTATAATATTTAACATATCGCACTCAAATTCCTTAGCTTCAAACATTTTTTTCACAAACTCCCTCGTAGAGGAATTTGGCTCCCTGCATATCATTTTATATTTTTTAAGTTCATCAATACTTATTTTGGGAGGAAGCGGTTTATTGGAAAAAACAACCAGTTCATCTTCTATCCATTCTTCATAAAAAAGAGAGTTTTTATTCTTTTTGGTAACAAACGCCAAATCCAGAGCTTTTTTTTCCACATCTTCCAATAATTCATTATTGCTTTTAATAATCAGATTAATATCTTTGTTTATTAAAGACTGAAAATATTTAATACATTCAGGCAGATTATAATTACCAACAGTAGGGGACGCACCTATCAAAAAAGGTGTATCCATTTTTTTGAATTCTTTAATTTTTTTTTCAAAATTATTTAAAAATTTTTCAAAATCCCTGGCATATTTTAAAAATTCCTGACCTTCTTTTGTAAGCAGAACGCCAGTTTTTTTTCTTTCAAAAAGACTCACACCCAAAAAATCTTCCAAAATTCTTATCTGCTGTGTAACCGCCGGCTGGGAAATCCCCAAAACCCTGCTTGCTTTTGAAAACGAAGACTCTTTGTAAATAACCAAAAAAGTATATATTTTGTCCAAATATTTAATGCTCATACTTTTCCTTTAAATATAATAAAAAATTATAACATAATAAAAATTAAATTATAAATTAATTTTTTATTTTTTTATAAAAATTTGTTATAATTAATAAAAAAAGGCAAATTTTGTATTTTTTAGAAGAATTAAACGAAGAACAGAAAAAAGCCGCAACACATATCGACGGGGCATTACTGATACTTGCGGGTGCCGGAAGCGGAAAAACAAAAACGCTTACAACGCGCCTTGCTTATCTGCTCTCTTTGGGAATAGACCCCGCAAACACACTCACACTCACTTTTACAAACAAAGCCGCCGCGGAAATGAGAGAGAGGGCTTTAAACATGGTCGGAGAAAACATAGCACATCCGCCGCTGCTCGTAACTTTTCATAAATTCGGACTGATGTTTTTAAGACTGTATATATATTTATTAAACAGAGACAATAATTTTGTAATAATAGACACAGACGACCAGAAAAAAATAATAAAATCCATCTCCAACGATCTGCCGGCAAATTTTATCAGTAAAGAAATAAGTAAATATAAAAATTCCTTTCTTAATCCGGATGAGGTTTTTTCGCTTGCAAACGACACCACTTATAAAAAACTCGCTTATATTTATGATAAATATCAAAAATATTTGCTTGAAAACAATCTGGTTGATTTTGACGATTTACTGCTTTTACCTTTTGACATTTTACATAACAATGAAGATTTATGCTCCGAAATTTCAGACAAATATCAGTATATAATGGTGGATGAATATCAGGATACAAATGAAATACAGCTTCTTTTATTAAAAAAACTCTGCATTAATCACAATAATATCTGTGTGGTTGGAGACGACGACCAGTCAATTTACGGATTCAGGGGGGCAAACCACAAAAATATTTTAAATTTCGAAAAAGACTTCAGGGCAAAAGTCGTCAAACTTCAGATAAATTACCGCTCAACCAATCAAATACTCGAAGCAGCCAATAATTTAATAAGCTACAATAAACAAAGATACGGTAAAAAACTTATTTCGGCAAACGGAGACGGAGACGGTGTTGAAATAATTGCCAGCTACAATGAAATCGCCGAAGGAGAAGAAATAGCGAAAAGAATAAAAAAGTTGATTGAAAACGGGGTAAGCCCAAGGGAAATAGCCGTTCTTTACAGAATTAACGCACTTTCACGCTCAATTGAAGACGCTCTTAGAAGTTACGGCATAGTTTACAAACTTGTGGGAGGTATGAAATTTTATGAAAGAGAAGAAATAAAAGATTTAATAAGCTATTTAAGACTTATAGTAAATTCCCATGATGAATACTCTTTTAAAAGAGTGGTAAACAAGCCCAAAAGGGGTATAGGAAAAGCTACAATACTTAAAATTGAACAAAGAAAGGGCGATAAAAGCTATATTGAATTTATAAAAGAGGACAATCTGGAATTTTTGAGTAAAAAAACAGCCAAATCATTAAAAGATTTCGCATCTTTTCTTGAAATGCTTTCAAAACAAAATATTGATGAAATTCCTGAGATTCTGGAAGAAATTATTGATTTTAGCAATTCTTACAAAGATGAAGACAAAAAAAGAAATGTTGAAGAATTTTACGGAACAATGAGGGATAAAAAAGATTTGAATATAAGAGAATTTTTAAACGAACTTTCCCTTGAAAGCGACCAGGATAAAATTACCAATGAAATGATAAACGTAATGACTATCCATGCAAGTAAAGGATTGGAGTTTGACCATATTTTTGTTATAGGTTTGGAAGAAGGATTTTTCCCGCTTAGCGATGCTGATATAGAAGAAGAAAGAAGACTTGCTTATGTAGCATTCACAAGAGCCAGAAAAAAACTGACATTATCTTACACCCAAAGCAGATATGTAAGAGGTTCAAGAAGCCATGTCCAAAAAAGCAGATTTTTAACTGAAGCAGGCTTGATTAAAGGAGAAAGGGTAAATTTAAAAGAAAGCAGCGGAATAAAAAACGGCACCCTTGTCAAACATAAAGTATTCGGAACCGGAAGAATCATAGGAATAAATAAAGCGGGAAACAAAACAAAACTTAAAATAGATTTTGGTGGAAGTGTCAGGGAAATATTAAGCGACTTTGTGGAAAAAGCGTAAAAAATAGTAAGTAGTGAAAATGGTGAGTAGTGAGTGCAATAATTTGTTGTTTGTGGCTAAAAAACCAAGTTTCATAAGTTCAAACAAATTTTTAAATCAATTAAAAAGAAAATACGGCATTAAAAAAATGGGATTTTCCGGAACGCTTGACCCGTTTGCATGCGGCAGCCTTATTATTGCCACGGGTCAGTATACAAAACTGTTCAGATTCCTAAAAAAAACTCCAAAAACATATATTGCTTCGTTATTGCTCGGAGCCTATTCCCCCTCCCTTGATATAGAAAAAATTGAAAAAATTGAAAATGTTGAAAAATTAGAAATTGAGAAAATAAAACAAGTTTTAAATTCATTCAAAGGCAGGCAATTTCAGTCTCCGCCCCGTTACTCAGCAAAAAAAATAAACGGGATTAGGGCATATAAACTAATGGAAAATGAAAAATGGAAAATGAAAAATGATGAATTTTTGGATAAAGAAATTCAAATAAAAATTTTTGACATAGAGCTAATTAATTATTCACATCCGTTTATTACGTTTAAAGCAAGTGTAAGTGAGGGGACGTATATCCGAACGTTAGGATATGATATTGCCGAAAAATTAGGAACTGTTGGAAGCTTAACATATCTTGAAAGAGTAAATGAGGGTAAATTTTTTTATGAATGCGAAAAAAAATTAAATCCTCTTGAATATTTAAATGTAGAAGAAAATTTTTATTTAAATGATATAAATAATTTGTTACTTGGTAAAAAATTAAATAAAAATGATTTTAAAATTCAAAAAAACGGTATTTATTTTGTGACATATGATAAATATTTTGCTATTATTGAAATTAACGAAGAAGTAAAATATATCTTAAACAGGATTGAATTATGTTAGTAATATCAAGAAAAGAAAACGAAAGAATAAAAATAGGAGACGATATTGAAATTGTAATAGTTTCAATAGATAAAAATCAGGTTAAAATAGGAATCCAGGCTCCGAGAAATAAAACTATATTAAGAAGCGAACTGATTGAAGAGGTGAAAGAGCAGAATTTAAAAGCGGCAGGTAATAAATTAGAAGATATTAAAAATCTTTCAAAGGTTATTAATGAAAATTAAAGCATATGCAAAAGTAAATATTTTTTTAAAAATAGTGGGATTTGACGGATATTATCATTTATTAAAATCAAGATTTATGAGAGTAAAAAATCTATATGATGAAATAGAAATAATTGAAGCTGATAAATTTAATATTGTGGGGGATATAAACTGCGTTTTAAGAGACAACAGTGTATTCAAAGCCTATGTTGAATTAACAAAAACCTATCCCGAGATTAAAAAATTTTTTATTGGAAAAGAGATCAGAATCCATAAAAAAATTCCAGAAATGGCGGGACTAGGAGGAGGCAGCAGCGATGCGGCCGCATTTTTACTTTTGGCAAACAAAGCTTTTAATTTAAACCTCTCCACCAAAGAACTGGTTGAAATTGGTAAAAAAATAGGAAGCGATGTCGCTTTCTTTTTATATGATGTGGACACGGCAAATGTTTACGGAAGGGGCGAAACAGTTGAACCGGTTGAAGAAAAAAGTTTTGACATAGAAGTTTTTACACCTCCCGTTGAATGTTCAACCCCAAAAGTCTATAAAATCTATAAAGAAAATTTTTTCAATCCCAAAGACAGCGACTTTGACAAAATTTCCACACAGAAATTATTATCATCAAAACACCCTGCTGAGCTTAATGATTTATTAATGCCGGCTCTTACAATTTACCCTGAACTTAACAAATATAAAGATTTTGGATTTTTCAGCGGAAGCGGCAGCAGTTTTTTTAAAATTCCCGGAGAAGGGAATTAATTAAAACTGGTCTAAAATAACAGGTTCTTTTACTTTTCCTGCTTTCTTCAAACCTTTGAATCCTCCAAACTCTGTAACTTTGTTAACAACTGAATATCCTGAATTAAGCCATCCGTTGATACCGCCTCTTAAAACATAAATGTTCTTTTTAGGAAAATTAAACCATTTAACAAGTTCCGCTCCGGCCAATACCGCCCTGTGGCCTGTTGCACATACAAAAACATAAACATTATTTTTTTTCAAACCGCCCATTGCTGCATAAATGGCAACATCCCCTCTTGGATATTCGTCATAATCCGGCCAGTCTATTTCTCCGCCTTTCATTTCGTCAACGCTTCTTACATCAACAATTGTAAAATCTTTGTCTTCATCAATCCATTTTTTAAGCTCATCAGGCGTAATGTAATTTATATATTTTTCATAATAATGGCATTCAGCATTGAATTCTTTAACCATAGGGCCTGCACCTTTTATAGTGTCGGCAAGTTTAAAAGTGTGTGCAAACATAAAAGAAGCTGCAATTAATGATAATCCTAAAATTCTTCCAAGTTTCATTTTATTCTCCTTAATTTGATTTTTATTTCATAATGAATTATAATTCATAATGAATTTTAAAAATGTCAGGAGTCTGACAAAAAAGGAATTTTATGCCAAATTGCAGAATATTGATAGAATCAAAAGATATAGAAAAAATTTTGAAATCAGACTATTTTGACAATATTCCCAAAAGATATCTTAAAAAAAATGAAATATGTTTTCCAAATAGCGAACGTATTTTAATTATTAAAAAAGGTAAAATCAAAGTAACATATTATAATAATGAAAAAGAAATAACGCTATATTATCTATGCAAAAACAATATGGCCTACTGTAATCAAAACAATATAATAAAAGCAAAAGAAAACAGTGAATTTTATTTTTTAAAAGCAGATGAATATTATGAATTATTCAAAGACCCTAATTTTTGTAATTTATTATTAAATTCTTTAACCAAAAACATAAATATAGAAAGGGAGCTTATATTTGATTTGGCATTTAAACCCTGTTCCCAAAGGGCAATTGAATTTTTAACATCCGCCGCAATAGCCGCTGGGGAAAAAACACCTAAAGGTTTAAAAATAAATTTAAACTGTACAATCGATGAATTCGCCACTTTCTTGGGAACTTCCAGACAGACATTATCGATGTTTTTAAATATGCTTATAAAAAATAATATCATGGAAAAAAAAGGTCAAAAAACATTTTTTATAAAAGATATAAAAGCTCTAAGAAATTTCAAATTTTAAAATTAAACAAATCGTTTTTCTTTTGAATATTAAATTTTTGAAGTTTTTTAATTTTTTGCATTTCATGTGAAAGTTTTTCTTTTTCTTTTTTCAGAATTTTTACCGCTTTTTTAATATATGCATTAATCTCTTCAGCCTCTTCAATGGAAGAAAATGTAATATCTTCTTTTACTAATTTTTTTAATTTATCAAAATCTTCATTAATTACAGCAATTTTCAGCTCATTCAAATAATTTTCCATCTACTCCCACTTTCACAATTCACAACTCACCTTCCTAACTTATCCCAGTTTCTTCTTTCCAGGCTTCAATTAAACCTTTTAACACCCTTATTACGTCTTCAAGATATTTTTCGTCATTTTCCAAATTTGCTTTTGCCAATAACTCCAGCTGATATCCGTAAAGCCCGTTTAAATAATATGCGATATCTCCTCCGTTTTCATAGTCAAGAGAATTAATAAGTTCTATAAATATATTTGACACTTTTATAATATATTTAACTTTTTTCTCTATATCTCCCTCTTTTATGGCTTTTTTTGCAAAATTAACAAATCTTAATGCTCCTTCATAAAGCATAAGAACCAGTTTTTCAGGCTTGTCAATTTGAACATTCATTTGATTATAGCTTTCAAGGGCTTTATTATATGTCATTATTTATCCTTTATTTTTTTGCATTTATTGCCTGTTGAATCATCATTGTAAGACTCTGGCTTTTTGCATTAAATTCATTTATCATCTCATCATAGGCGGCAAACTGTTTAGACATTATTTCGTATTTTGTTTCAAGAAACTGATTCATGGCATCCATTCTTTGTTCGTAACTTTTTTCATCTGTTTTAAGCTCCTGGCTTAAAAGATTCAAAGAGCTGTTATCACCGGTGATTTTGGAATCAAAATCCACTTTAAGGTTTGTAAAAGCGGTAGTGGTAAATCTTTCAACCAGATCAGGATTTTTATTATAGGCGTCTTTAAATTTATCTGCATCAAAGCTTATCATGCCTGTTCTGTTGTAATCAAATCCCAAATCAGTGGCACTAAAAGTTATATCGGTTGTGTATTTGTTTCCGTTTCTGTCACTTGCCTCACCCTTATCGCTTAAAACCACACCGAAAATATCGGAATAAAAACTGCTCCCAAGAGAGGTAAATTCGCTTTCGCCCTGAAACAACCCCACGTTACCGGTATCTTTATCAAATGCCGTAAGACTTTGAAGATTTGAAATCATTTTATTGTAATCTGCTACAAATTTTTGAATAGATTTTGTAATTTCATCAATATTTGATGTTATATTAACCGTTGAATTTCCGGTAGAACTAAGATTTATTGTAACCCCCGGGATTAAATCGTCTATTTTATTGGAACTTCTGTTTATTTCCACACCATTATATATAAAATCGGCATCTCCGGCTTTTTGTATCCTGTTTGAATTTGTAAAAGCAGTATTACTGTTAAAATCGCTCAGTAAATTCGTATCGTCTATGGAAATATCACCGACAGCCTCCATTTTAAATTTTATCTGCCCGTTATCATAAGTCGCATTTATTCCTAAAGAATTCCCGTCACTGTCTTTAAGATTACCGTTATTCAAAGCATTTATAAAATCACCAACACTCTCCCCGTCAGCCACATTCATTGTATATTCATCCCCGTTAACGGTAATTTTAAATGTCTGGGCAGTCCCGCTGTTATTTATGCTGTCTGTATCTGAATTAAACGAAGCGGATGTATAATTTATGGCATTTAAGCCCAAATCTTCTATTCCTGAATAATTGAATTTAATAATATTCTCAGCCCCCGTATCATTGGCTTTTAAAATAAGTTTATAAGGATTATTGCCTATTCCCGTATCTATAATAGAAGCGGTAATTCCGATATTTGCATTATTGATGGTGTCTTTTAAATCATTAAGCGTTGAGCCGGCTTTCAGGGTTATGGTGGAAGAAACACCTCCTACGCCTATATTTAAAACCTGGTCTTTTCCGCTTGTGTTAATCACTTCGTCGCTTCCGCTAAAACCGTTTGATTCATATATGTCGTTTTGAGCCAAATTATTGACATTTATATCAAAAGTTTGGGGCTTAACCCCGTCACTGGCGCTTACGCTGACACTGCTTCCGCTCACAGACGTATTTACTTTTGCAAAAACAGAGCCGCTTGCAAGGTCTATCATATCAGTTTTTACAATAGCGCCGATTGCCTGAAATTCACTTAAAGCCTTTTCCTTTTTTTTCGCCAGCTCAAGTTTGCTTTCAATCGGTTTAACCATTATTTCCTTATCTGCATTTTTTAATTTATCGATTACATTTGATGTTAAAACACCGCTTCCTATTCCAAGGGAACTTAAGCTTCCGAAATCACTGCCCATTTTTATCCTTTTTTATCAAATAATATTCCCACCACTTCTTTCATTTTTTCCATAAGTCTCAATGCTTCGTCACTCGGGAATTTTCTTATTACATCGTTTTTTTTGGTATCAACCACTTCGACCGTTAAAAAATCAATTTTATCATTAAATTTAAATTTTAAAGAGGTATTTAAAGGATTTATAGCCCTGTTCAGCTCTTCTGTCAATTTTTGCAGCTCTTTTTTTAAATGCTCTTTATCCATTTTATTATCGGTTTGAGTGGCTTTTTGGGTTAATGTTTTTTTATTTTCATAATCATTTGTCTGATTTAGTTTTTGCATTTCAATTTTATTCTGATTTATATTTTTATTTATATTGTCATAATTTTGTGTTTTTTGAATATTGTTTTTAACTGAAGAGAAAACATCCATTTTTTACCCCTTTAAATTAACTGTAATTATATCGTCAAATTTTTAAAAAATTTTATGTTAAAATTATAAAAAAGGTTTTAATTGAAAGTAAAAGTCGAATGTGATTCTCCTCTTTTACAATATACGCTTGAATATTTTTTAAAAGATTACATAGATAACAGCGGTATTTTAATAACAGACAACCCCGAAAAAAACGGGATAACAATAGGAAAAGAAATAAAAAAGCCTTTTACAAAAACATCTCTTTTATTACAGTTGGAAAAAATTCTGAATATAAAAAACAATGAAGAAACAATAGAAGATAAAATAGAAAAAATTCTTGAAAACTGTAAAAAAGAACTTATAAAAACAATTAAGGAACATTATGGAAAAGAGTAATATAAAAATAATAGGCGGAAAATACAGAGGAAAAAAACTTTTTATGGGAAACAAGGGAACTACAAGAAGTACTAAAAACATACTTAAAGAAAGTGTTTTTAACACCCTTCAGTGGGAAGTGCCCGATTCAAACTGGGTGGAAGTTTTCAGCGGGGTTGGAAGCATTGGACTTGAAGCTGTAAGCAGAGGCGCAAACAAAGCTTATTTTTTGGAAAAAGACCCCGAAGCCGCCAAAGTTTTAAAAAGAAACATTGATTCCCTAAAAGTTGAAGACGCATCAAAATGCTCGATTATTTTGGGAGACAGCTTTGAAACTATATGGGATGTTATAGAAGAGCTTAAAAGAAACAAACAAAAAGCGTTTTTCTATTTCGACCCGCCGTTTGCTATAAGGGAAGGTTTTGAAGATATTTACGATAAAGTCCAGACTTTAATAAAACAGCTTCCGAAAATCAATGTTGAAAAAATTATAATAGAGCATCAAAGCAATTACGATTTCCCGGAGACTCTTGGAAATTATAAAAAAATAAAAACAAAAAAATTCGGTAAAAGCTCGGTGACATATTATGAATAAAATTAAAAATGAAAAATTAAAAATGAAAAATTTTTTGAAAATTTTTATTATTATAATGCTGTTTTTTGCAGGGTGTACCCAAAATCAAATTCCGTTGCAAAAAGCAAATCCGAAAACAGATATAAAATTATTGAAAAAATACGGAGTAACAGAAAACAGCCTAATTTTTTATAAAGATTATTATTATTTTTCTAAAACGCAGCCAAACGGAATCAGTATAAATAAATTAGACAAAAATTACAATTTAATTACTAAAAAAATTATTAATTTATTAATTGACCCTAAAAAATATCTAATTAAAAACAATCATTTTTATATCTTAGGATATGACAACATCAAAGAAATGCCTGTAATTTTAACTTTTTCCTTAAAAACATTTAAATTGATAAGCACTGTTTATATAGGGAAAAAATATGCCGCCCCCGCTGATTTTTTTATAGATAAAAACGACGTTTATACAGCTATTAATGTTTATAACAATAAAACCCAATCAGATATTTATATCTATAAAAACGCTTTATTATATTCAAAAATAGCATCTGTAAAAAAAGAAAATGCAAAATTTATAATTCCTTTTAATAAAGGAATGCTGGTTTTAGGGAGTATCACTTATACAAATGACGACATTTTAATCGTATATATATCAAACAAAAAAATTGTCTGGGCAAGAAGAATAGATTTAGGAATGGATGACTATCCAACTTCAATTTATATCAAAAATAACAACATTATTTTAAATGCAACTTCAACTGATGAAATGGGAGCTGAAGTAGATTACACATTTGAAATCGATAAAAACGGAAATATTTTAAAAAGCAGAAAAAATCTGGAATTTAAAGAACTGCCTGTAAAATTCAGGACATAAAAATTTAATTTCTCGCAGAATAAAATTCTTTTTTAAATTCTTTAAATTTTTTATTTATGATAGCTTCTCTGGCTTTATTTACTAAATTCAAATAATAATGCAGATTATGAATTGTGGCAAGTCTGAAATAGGTAAGCTCTTTTGCCCTAAATAAATGATTTAAATACCCCCTTGAAAAATTTCTGCAGGTATAACAGTTGCATTTTTCATCAATCGGCCTACTATCTAGTTTGTATTTTGCATTTTTAATTCTTAAAATCCCAAAAGAGGTAAACAGATAACCGTTTCTTGCATTACGGGTTGGCATCACGCAATCAAACATATCAACTCCTCTCTCAATTGCTTCTATTATATCTTCCGGGGTTCCTACCCCCATTAAATATCTTGGTTTATTTTCGGGAAGAAACGGCACAGTATATTCTATTGTGTCATACATAACCCGGTTCTCTTCCCCGACACTTAAACCCCCTATTGCAAATCCGTCAAAACTTCTTCCCTCAATTTCGGTTTCCACAAGGCTTTCGGCACTAATTTTTCTAAACTCAAAATCCACTCCGCCCTGAACAATGGCAAAAAGATTGTTTTTTGCCCCTTTACTAATATGATGAATCAGACTTCTTTTGGCCCACTGGGTTGTTCTTTCTATTGATTTTTTTATTCTCTCTTTTGTATTCGGAAGAGCTATCAAATCATCCAAAACCATCATAATGTCGCTGTTTAAATTATATTCTATATCAATAACTTTTTCTGGTGAAAAAAAATGGCTGCTTCCGTCAATATGACTTTTAAACCAGATACCCTCATCGCTAAATTTTACATTCTCCCCCAGCGAAAAAGCCTGAAATCCACCGCTGTCTGTCAGAAAACTTCTGTTATATCCGCTAAATCCGTGAAGACCTCCAAAACTCTTAACAGTCTCATCACCCGGCCTTAAATACAAATGATATGTATTAGCGAGAATTATTTTTGCATCCAAAATATTCATTAAATCAACAGCATCAAGGCTTTTCACGGCCGCCGCCGTACCCACAGGCATAAATATAGGTGTTTTAATTTCACTGTGGTCTGTTTTTATTGTAGCCGCTCTTGCATTTGAATCAATGGCATCAATTTTAAATTCCATAATTTTCCTTTTTTATTTTTTACCACTCACTACTCACTAATTATATATGATATAATTACTGAAATTTTATCAAAGGTTTTATTTGAATAAAATAGTTTTGTTTGCCGGCGCAAAGGAATCCAAAATATTAATAGAAAAAATAGCCTCTTCTTATGTTCAAGAAGCTGAGTATTATATAATATATGAAAAAGAAGATGAAATAACAAAAATTGAAAAAGAAAATTTTTTTTATTATAAAATACCCTTTTTTGCATTCGAATTATACCGCTCGCTTTTTTTTAAAGATATAAATAAAATAATTGTTTATATAAAAAACAAAAAAACAGCTGAATTTGTAATAAATAAAATAAAAAATTACTCTTCAATCGTATTTGCGAAATTTTGGGAAAATATTGAAATTCCTTTACAAAACAATATTGAGATAATAGACAATATTGAATTAATTACAAACAAAATTTTAGACCATCTTCCGGATGTGCCCCTTTTCGCAAGGGATATAGGCCTTGGAATCGGTGAAATACTTGAAGTGGAAATTCCTCCCCATTCTGTTTTTGCTTATAAAAACCCCAATTTTATCCAAAGATGGAAAAACATAAAAATTGCCGTAATTTACAGAGAGAACAAATTCATTATTCCCAGCAGACACACACTGATTCTTCCCAATGATAAACTTTTACTTATAGGAGAGCCTGAGAAATTAAAATCCTTCTTTATAGAAAGCAAAAAAAACCTGGGAGCTTTCCCGGCTCCTTACGGAAGAAACATTTATCTTTTAATCGATATGCAAACGGATAAAAAAACTCTTTATAATCTTTTAAAATCAGCACTGTTTTTACATAGAAAATTAAAAAATCAAAAATTAATTATTAAACTTATCAATCCTAAATTAAATTTTAAAATTTACAAACTTTATAAATTCAAAAACATAGACATATACACAGATTATTTTTCATCGGATTATGAAAAAACATTAAAAAATGATACAAATATATATAATATAGGACTGGTAATTACCAATAACGGATATTTTTATAAATATAAAAAAACTTTTTTCGACATTAAAATCCCTGTTTTTAAACAGGGGAACGAGTCAATTAAAAAATGTAAAGAATTTGTAATCCTTTTACAGGATAAAATGCTTGATCGGATTGCACCGAGTATTTTTGATTTGTCTTTTCAATTAAATTTGGGTATAAATTTTTTAGAACCTTTTATAGAAGAAAAAGACCTGAAAGAATTAAAAGAATATCTGGAAAAATTTGCAAAAGTTTATAATTTTAAAAAAATTACATTTACCAAAACACAAAAAAATCCGATAATAAAATTAAAAACAAAAGAAAACATCTGTATAATTGAACCGTTTATTTCACCGCCGGTTTTAAAAATTTTCCAAATTTTCAATCCGAAAATATACAATGCATATATAATGCTTGATAAATTTTCCCAGTTTTTAATCCCGGTAAAATAAGGAGAAAAATGAAAGTAAATATAAAAACACCAAACAAAACATACGACATAACAATTAAAAAACTTCCACAATTAACGCTAAATGAAAAAACGGCCGTAATCACAAACCCTACAGTTGCCGGATATCATTTAAATTATCTGTTAAATCATTTAAAAACAGATGAGCTTAAAATAATTACACTCCCGGACGGTGAAGAGTATAAAAATTTTGAGAGCATTGAATACGCACTTGAGAGATTGTTTGATGCAAAATATGACAGAAACTCTGTAATTATAGCATTTGGGGGAGGAGTAATAGGAGATATGAGCGGATTTGCGGCTTCAATATTTCTTAGAGGCATTAAATTTATTCAAATTCCAACTACACTCCTTGCTATGGTTGACAGTTCTGTAGGAGGAAAAACAGGAATAAACACTAAATTTGGAAAAAACTTAATAGGAAGTTTTTATCAGCCTGAAGCTGTTTATATAGATACCCATTTTTTAACTACTTTACCAAAAAGGGAATTTGCGGCAGGAATGGCTGAGGTTATTAAAATGGCCGTAATGTTTGATAAGGAATTTTTTAAAAATTTAGAAAATGATAAATTAAGTATTGAAGAAATTATAAAAAGAAGCGTAGAAATAAAAGCAGATGTCGTAAACGAAGATGAAAAAGAAAAAGGAATAAGAAGCGTACTCAATTACGGCCATACATTCGGACACGTAATAGAAAACCTGACAAATTACAAAACATACCTCCACGGGGAAGCTGTGGCAATAGGCATGATTATGGCAAATGAATTATCAATTGAACTTGGATATTTAACAACTGAGGAAAATGAAAGAATTAAAAACTTACTGAAAAAATATGATTTACCTACAAGTTTTAAAATAAAAGACGAAGAAGAATTTTATGAGCATTTTTTTGCAGATAAAAAAACTATGAACAATAAAATTAAATTTATAATTCCGGAGCTTATCGGAAAATATAAAATAATTGAAAATATAGATAAAGAAACTGTTTTAAATATTTTAAGGAAATTTAAGTGAAAATATTTTTTTTAATAATTTCTTTTATTTTTTTATATGCAAACGATAATAATTTAACTGAACTTAATATGACTAAAGAAAAAATATTAAAATTAAATACCGAACTGTCAAAAAATTCTTTTTACTTAACATATAAAAACTATATAGATTACCAAAAATTACTCAATACATACAATAAATTAAAATATCTCTCTAAAAAAAATCCCAGATATAAAAAAAAGCTTTTGACTATACAGACACAGCTTGATTTGTTAAAAGAAAACGAAAATATTTTCAACACATTGATTAAATTAAAAAATATTCCAAAAGCACCACAGATAGAAAACCCGTTTGAAATATTTTCCGCAATTAATTATGAAAAGCAGATAAAAAATGTTCTTTTGCAGAACATTCAGACATATCAGCAGTTTAAAGAAACATTAAACAATTTAAAAAAATTATATAAATTAAAAAAAGAAGTAAAAATTAAAGATAACCAATTAGAAAATATGATAAATGATTTTGAATTAATTAATACCATTTATAAAAAAAAGCTTGAAACATTAAAAACATTTATTCTAAACCAGCAAGAAAAAATTAAAAAAGAGATTAAAAACCAGCTAAATAAATTGGCCGTTTTAATTGCAATAATTATATTTTTAATTATTTTTTCGTTTATTTTAAAATTTATACTTAAAAAATACATTAAAGAAGAAAATTTATATATATCAAATAAAATTATCAATATTCTCACAATATTTATTATTGTTTTAACTTCCCTTCTTTTTTATATTAATAATGCAACATATATTATAACCATTTTGGGATTTATTTCAGCCGGTATTGCAATTGCCATGAAAGACTGGTTTATGAATATTTTCGGCTGGTTTGTTATTATGATTAACGGAAATATTAAAGTCGGGGACAGAATTAAAATGTATCTTCAAAACGGAAATGTTCAAATAGTCGGAGACGTTATCGATATAACCCTTACAAGAATAGTAATTTACGAAGATGTAACATATACAACATACCACAAAAACAGACGGGCCGGAAGAATAGTGTTTATTCCCAACAATGTTGTTTTTAACAACCCCATTTTTAATTATACACATAAAAGACTGGCAACTGTATGGGACGGAATAGATATAACGCTTACGTTTGATTCAAATTATAAAAAAGCCGTGGATATTATTAAAAACATTTTAACTAACCAGACAAAAAGACAATCCGCCGCCACAAAAACCAGAATGCAGAGGCTTAAAATTGAATATAATTTTAAATCATACAATTTAGAACCGCGTGTATTGACATTAATAGAAGAAAACGGAATTAGAATCAGCGCCTGGTATTTAGTTATTTCAACTTCCCCTCTTATTTACAGAAGCCAGATTTCTGGTGAAATATTGGATGCCCTTTTAAAAGAAAAAGACATAAAAATAACATATCCTACATATAAAATTAACGGTAATATTAACATTCAAAAGGAAAAAGTTGAAAAACCTTATTAAATTAAAATATCTCTATAAATTAAAAGAATCCGGAGAGCAATATTTCGAGGGTTTCAGTTCAAAAGAAAACAAACTCCCCATGCCGGACGAATTGGAAGAGCTTAAAAAAACATGTTTAAACTGCACCCTTTGCGATTTATCAAAAACAAGAACAAATGTAGTGTTTGGAGAAGGGAACCTCAAAGCAAAGCTTATGTTTATAGGTGAAGGACCCGGAGCGGAAGAGGATAAAACAGGAAGGCCTTTTGTGGGAAGAGCGGGAAAACTGCTTACAAAAATAATTTTAAACGTTTTGGATATGACAAGGGAAGATGTATACATAGGAAATATTGTAAAATGCCGACCGCCAAGCAACAGGGTCCCGAGTATAGAAGAAGCCCAGACCTGTAAACCGTATCTTCTCAAACAAATTGATATAATAAATCCAAAAATACTGGTATGCCTCGGAAAAACGGCTTTTATGTATTTAATGGATATAGATTTGCCTATAAGCAGAGTCAGGGGGCAGATATTCGAATATAAGGAGAAAAAAGTGATACCGACATTCCATCCGAGTTATTTACTCAGAAACCCTTCGGCAAAAAAAGAAGCTTATTCTGATTTTCTTTTAATAAAGAGTATGTTATGAAAAGAATAATTATCTTTTTTGCCGTATTGCTTTTTTCTCAGGAAACAATATTTCAAAATTCTTTCATGGATATAAACAGTACTGAAAACAATACCACTTCTTCAGAAATTAATTCCACTCAAACAACTGAAGAAAATTTTAATGAAAAATTTTATCCTCAAAATTCAAAAGCCGATTTTGCAATTATTATAAACAAACAGAAATTTTTTAAGTTTCTTCCTTCTGTTTTAAACGCCATAAACGCTTATCTTATCCAAAAAGGGGTGGATTTTAATATAACACTTTATAACAATGATGTAAATATTTCAAATTTACCTCAGCATTATGTAATAGACATAGAAACCAACCGCTCAAAAATTTTGACTCTGGGGGATTATAATAAAACTTTTTTTGTACCAACTTTTAATAAAAACGATTTTAATGAAACATTTAAAAATATATATTTCGGAGGAATAAATTTCAAAAATCAAATACAAAAATTTACCGCATTTATCAATGACAGACTTTTTACAATTTCACAAAATACCCAAATATCAAATCAATTGCTTGCATATGAAAAAACAAATCCGTTTTTTGTCAGAAATTATAATTTTCCTGATATAAATTATGCCGATTTAAACAATTCTTTTATAATTTTAAATACCGATGTGTCAAAAAGTGCGGAAGTGCTTTCAAACATAACTTCAAAAGAAATTGAGCCGTTTTTAGTTTTTTCGCCCCAGTTATGTTATTCCCCATCCATTATATTTTTAACCCAGCCAAATGACATAGATAAACTGATAATTGCAAATTCCATTATCCGTCCGCCTTTAATGATAAACGATTACGCCCTTCTTTTAAATTCGGATATCAGATACAACTGGCTAAATTATGCCGCCGATATTTTAGTAAATAAAATTTATAATATGCAAAACAGTGAAGATTTATTTTATATGAATGATTTTTATATTTATATATTCAACCATCAGATAAATTACAAAACAAAATTATATAAAATACTAAACAATTCTTTTAAAGAAGTGGAATAACTGTTATAAAAAAACAAAAAATATAAAAATCGCAGGCAGGTAAATTTATAAATTTGTTATAATTTCGCTAAAAAAAGGAAAAATATGGCGACTTATGTTATTGGATTCCCGAGAATTGGGGAACAAAGGGAGCTTAAAAGAGCGTTGGAAAGTTATTGGGGAGGTAAAATTTCTCAGGGTGAATTAAAACAAACAGCTGCTGATTTAATAAAAAGACATTTAATTTATCAAAAAAATGCCGGTATAGATATGATAAGTGTCAATGATTTCAGTTTTTATGACAATATGCTTGATACCACGGTAATGCTTAATGCTGTTCCTGAAAGATATCAGGATATAGAAAACTGTATGGACAGATACTTTGCAATGGCAAGAGGTGATAAAAACCATAAAGCAATGGAAATGACCAAATGGTTTAATACAAACTATCATTATATTGTGCCAGAACTTGATGAAAACATGGATTTCAGAGCTGATACAACAAAAATAGAAAATGAAATTGCATTGGCAAAAGAAGTCGGAATTACTCCAAAAATAAATTTAATAGGGCCTGTTACTTACGTAAAACTAAGCAAAATCGAAGGCAATGAAAAAAATATAATTGAAAAACTACTTCCTGTATATAAAGAGATTTTAAATAAATTTAAAAATTATACTATCCAGATGGACGAACCGTATTTCGTAACAAATCCGGATGAAGAAGATTTAAAAATATTAAAAAAAGTTTATGACGAACTTGGAAACACTGCAAATATTTACGTTGCCACATATTTCGAGCATTCAAACGAAGCAAATGAAATTCTCGCCTCAACACCTGTAAAAGGAATGTTTTTAGATTTTGTTTTAGGAAGCGAAAATTCAATTAAAGCATTAGTTGATGCCGGTAAAGAAGTGGGGATTGGAATAGTCAACGGAAGAAATGTATGGGTTAACGATATTGAAAAATCCGCCGCATTTGTAAAAGGGCTTACCGAAGCTGTAGAACAAGACAAAATCCACATAGGAAGCAGCTGCTCTTTACTTCATGTCCCATATACATTAAAATATGAAACAAAAATGGATGAAGATATCAAATCCTGGATAAGCTACGCTCTTGAAAAACTTGATGAAATAAGAGTAATTGATAAACTTTTTAGAAACGAAACTTTAAGCGAATACGAAAAAGAAGTGCTTGAAAGCAATAAAATCGCAATTGCAACAAGAAAAACCTCTTCTAAAATTCACGATACAATCGTTCAGGACAGAGTTTCAAACTTAGGTGAAAAAGATAAACACAGAAATGTACCGTTTGTTGAAAGAATCAAACTTCAACATGAAAATTTAAAATATCCTGTTTTACCTACCACAACAATAGGCAGTTTTCCTCAAACACCTGAACTTAGAAAACTAAGACGTGATTATAAAAACGGCGCAATCAATGAAGAAGAGTATAAAACAAAAATTAAAGATATGATTAAAGATTTGGTTAAATTTCAAGAAGAAATAGGACTTGACGTATTGGTACACGGTGAATTTGAAAGAAACGACATGGTTGAATATTTCGGCGAGCAGTTAAAAGGCGTTGCATTTTCCAGCAACGGTTGGGTTCAGAGTTACGGAAGCAGATGCGTAAAACCTCCTTTGATTTACGGAGATGTTTCTAGACCTAAAGATATGACGGTTGAATGGATTACATATGCCCAAAATTTAACTAATAAACCGATGAAAGGAATGCTAACAGGCCCTGTTACGATGCTAAACTGGTCTTTTGTAAGAGACGACCAGCCAAAAAGAGACACAGCATACCAAATGGCCATCGCAATAAGAGACGAAGTGGAAGACCTTGAAGCTGCCGGGATTAAAGTAATTCAGGTTGACGAAGCGGCTCTGAGGGAAGGTTATCCTTTAAGAAACAGTAAAAGAAAAGAATATGAAGATTGGGCAATTACTGCATTTAGAATAACAACCTCAAGCGTAAAACCAGAGACTCAAATCCATACCCATATGTGTTATTCAGAATTCAGTGATATTATGGATGCCATTGAAGATATGGATGCGGATGTTATTTCTATCGAAAATGCAAGAAGTGACAATTCATTACTCAAAATCTTTAAAGAAAGAGGATATAAAGGCGAAATCGGTCCGGGAGTTTATGATATTCATTCTCCAAGAGTTCCAAGTAAAGTTGAAATAGTCAATCAAATTAAAGCGATTTTAGAAGTATTGCCGGCTGAGAAAGTATGGATTAATCCGGACTGCGGACTCAAAACAAGAAAATGGGAAGAAGTAAAACCGAGTCTAAAAAATATGGTTGACGCAACATTAGAGGTCAGAAAAACTCTTTAATGAAAAAACTGCTCGTTTTTTTACCTCTTTTTCTTTTTTCTTATAATTATCCGTTTGATTATCAGTTTAAATTTATTCATTCATGTATGCAAAACTCTTCTTTACCTAATAAATATAAATACTGCAGATGTGTTTTTGAAAAAATAAAATCAGCTTATCCGTATAATTATTTTATCTGGCATAAAACAGATAATGATGTATTAAAATTCATTGCTAAAGCTTCAAAAGAGTGTTTGAATAAATAATATTAATTTCATTTTACATTTTACATTTTCAATTGTATAATTACAATTGCATATTCTTGTCTTTTGAAAATGCTTTTTTAAGCACTTTCAAAATAGGAGTATGCAACTTAATGAAAAATGTAAAATGGAAAATGGAAAATGGAAAATGAAATAAGGAGAATTTATGAGAGAATATTTATTTAGCAGCGAAAGTGTAACTGAGGGCCATCCTGATAAAATGGCTGACCAAATCAGTGATGCAATACTTGATTATATAATTGAAAGAGACAAAAATGCAAAAGTTGCCTGTGAAACACTTCTTAGCAATGGATTTTGTATTATTGCGGGAGAGCTTAAAACTACAACTTACGCCCCTATGCAGGAAATTGCAAGAGAGGTGGTAAGGGAAATCGGATATACAGATGCAAGATTCGGATTCGATTACAGAACTGCTGGGGTATTAAATGGAGTTGGAGAGCAAAGTCCGGATATTCGTCAAGGGGTTGAAAAAGGAGAAGAAATAGGAGCGGGCGATCAGGGCATGATGTTCGGATATGCATGCAGCGAAACCCCTGAACTTATGCCTCTTCCCATAATGCTTGCCCATAAACTTACAAAAAGACTGGCGATTGCAAGAAAAGAAGCAATAGTTCCATGGCTGAGACCGGACGGAAAAGCTCAGGTTAGTGTAAAATATGTAAACGGAAAACCCGTAAGTGTTGAAAAAGTCGTTGTATCCACCCAACACGAACCAGACGTTAACTATTCTGAAATAAAAGAAGCTGTTATTGAAGAAGTTATAAAAAAAGTAATTCCTGCAAGTATACTAAGCAAAAATGTTGAGTATTTCATAAATCCGACCGGCAAATTTGTAATAGGAGGCCCTCAGGGGGATGCGGGACTTACCGGTAGAAAAATTATCGTTGATACATACGGGGGGGCGGCACCTCACGGCGGAGGGGCATTCAGCGGGAAAGACCCAACAAAGGTTGACAGAAGCGGGGCATATGCCGCAAGATATGTAGCAAAAAATTTGGTTGCTGCGGGGGCTGCCGAAAAAATAACTGTTCAGATTGCTTATGCCATAGGAGTTGTTGAACCTGTCAGTATTTATATTGATTCACACGGCACGGCAAAAGTAAATGAACAAAAAATTGAAGTTGCAGTTAGAAAAATATTTAATCTAACCCCAAAAGGAATAATTGAAACACTTGATTTACTTAAACCGATTTATAAAAATACAGCAGCTTACGGACATTTTGGAAGGGAAGAGTTTTCATGGGAAAAAACAGACAAAGTTGAAGAGATAAAAGAATTTTTAAATCTCCATTAATTTTTCTTTTTTATTAAAATAGACAAAAAGGACTGTTATGAAAAAATCACATTTACAAAAATATCCTGACAGTGAAGGTTTTTTCGGTAGATTCGGTGGAGCTTACATTCCTGATATATTAAAAGATGAATTTGACAAAATCACAAAAGCTTATCTTAAACTCAAACACTCTCATGATTTTATAAGTGAACTCAGAAGAATTCAAAAGCATTTTCAAGGCAGACCAACGCCAGTGTATCATGCAAAAAGACTCTCAGATGCCCTAAATGGAGCCCAGATATATTTAAAAAGGGAAGATTTAAACCATATGGGGGCACATAAATTAAACCACTGTATGGGAGAAGCCCTCTTGGCTAAATATTTGGGCAAGAAAAAACTGATTGCAGAAACCGGGGCCGGACAGCATGGGGTAGCACTGGCAACAGCGGCAGCATATTTCGGACTTGAATGTGAAATACATATGGGTGAAGTTGATATTGAAAAAGAACATCCTAATGTTGTAAGAATGAAAATATTAGGTGCCGAGGTAGTGCCTGCAACACACGGGTTAAAAACACTGAAAGAAGCGGTGGACAGTGCGTTTGAAAGTTATGTAAAACAGCTTGACACTTCTTTATATGCAATAGGAAGTGTTGTTGGTCCACATCCGTTTCCTATGATGGTTAGGGATTTTCAAAGTGTTGTGGGATTTGAGGCAAAAGAGCAGTTTTTGGAAATGCTTGGATTTTTACCCGATAATGTAGTTGCATGTGTAGGAGGCGGAAGCAATGCTATGGGAATATTCAGCGGATTTATTGATGATGAGGTTGAATTATATGCAGTCGAGCCTCTTGGAAAAGGTACAAAACTGGGAGAACATGCAGCCACATTAATGTATGGGGATGAAGGTGTGATTCACGGATTTAACACATTAATGCTAAAAGATGAAAACGGAAACCCGGCACCTGTTTATTCAATAGCAAGCGGACTTGATTATCCGGGAGTTGGACCGGAGCAGGCATTTTTAAAAGAAAGAGGCAGATTAAATATTGCAGCAATAACCGATGAAGAAACCGTTGATTCGTTTTACGCTTTAAGCCAGTATGAAGGAATTATTCCGGCCCTTGAAAGTGCACATGCCGTTGCATATGCTATGAAACTGGCAAAAGAAAAACCAAACGATACAATTTTAGTCAATCTTTCAGGAAGAGGTGACAAAGATATAGATTTTGTAGTGGAAAATTACGGAATAAGAAATATCAAACTATAATTTTCTGCTACAATTGCTTAAAAAAGGCAGTTTATGAAAAGTAAATTCAATGTTTTTTTACTATCTTTTGCCCATTTGACACACGATATTTACACTTCCTTTCTCGCGCCTGTTTTACCGCTTTTAATTCAAAAACTTGGAATCAGCGTTACTGAAGCGTCACTTCTTGATGTTGTGAGAAGAATTCCCGCTTTATTTAATCCGTATCTTGGTTTATTGGTTTCAAAAAAAGATTTAAGAATTTTTACAATTCTTACACCTGTTAGCACAGCTGTTTTTATGAGTTTAATAGGAATAGCACCAAATTATATTATTTTACTGATTTTACTTTTTTTAGCGGGAATTTCAGCCCAGATTTTTCATATAGCAACCCCGGGAATTGTAAAAGAGGTTACCCCTAAAATGGGTTTTGGTATGAGTATGTTTATGGTCGGGGGAGAGCTGGCAAGAACCATAGCTCCCTTGATTGCAACGGCGGCAATAAGTATCTGGGGACTTGAAGGACTCTTAAAAACCGTGTTTTTTGCTGTTTTTGCATCAGCTTTTTTATGGTGGAAATTAAAGGATATAAAAGGCAATTTCAAACCGAAAACAAAACAAAAAGCGAACTTTAAAATCTTTATAGAATATAAAAAATTTTTTCTGATAATTTCCGGTTTTATATTTTTCCAGAGTTTTGCAAAAATATTTTTCGCTTTTTATCTTCCTCTGTTTTTAACACATACGGGTGAGAGTTTAAACAAAGCAAATATATCTTTAAGTTTTTTTCAGTTTTTCGCAATTCTTGGTACTTTTCTTGCAGGAAACATAGGAGACAGATTAGGATATAAAAAAACATTGATTATTTCAACACTTATAGCAATATTTTCAATGCCCCTTTTTATTTATTTTCATTTAATTTATCTGCCTTTAATACTTTTGGGACTTAGCCTCTTTTCAACCGGGCCTGTGATGCTTTCTATCATCCACCACCAAAAAAATTCAACCGCTCTAAACGGTGTTTATATGATGCTTGCATTCCTGATACCGGCAATTGTTACATTTTTAATAGGTGTTTTCAGCGATTTAATAGGGCTTGAGAGAGTGGGAATTTTAAGTTTTATGTTTTTGATAATAAGCTTAATATTTGCGTATAAAATAAAAAGATAATTTTTGACATTAACTAATAAATAACGTAAAAGTAAAAATATGACAGCGTAGCGGAATTTAGCGAAAATTTTGCGTTTAAAAAATTGCACCGAGCCCTTAGGGCCTGCGTAGCTGTTTGCAATTTTTAGTAAAATTTGAGCGGTGCGTTAGCAAAATGAAGCTCTGAAGCTGTCATATTTTTATCTTTGTAGTTATTTTTTTATATTATAACCATTTAGTCAATATCCATTATCCATTTTCCGTTTAATTTAGTCGATTTTCAAAATACTTAAAAACGCCTCCTGAGGAATATTAACCTTTCCGATTGATTTCATTCTTTTTTTACCCTCTTTTTGTTTTTCAAGCAGTTTTCTTTTTCTGCTTATATCCCCTCCGTAACATTTGGCGGTAACGTCTTTTCTTAATGCTTTTACAGTTTCACGGGCAATGATTTTATTTCCCACACTTGCCTGAATAGCCACTTCAAATAATTGCCTTGGAATTAATTCTTTCATAACTTTAATTAACTCCCTTCCCTTCCTCTCAGCTTTTTCTTTTGGAACAATAATACTAAGGGCATCCACAATTTCCCCGGCCACCCTTATATCCATTTTAACCAAATCGCCTTCTTTGTATCCAATTGGTTCATAATCAAAACTTGCATATCCACGGGTGAGTGTTTTTAATTTATCGTAAAAATCCGTAACAATTTCATTCAAAGGAAGTTCATATTCCAAGAGTACCCTCTCGGGAGAGAGATAATCCATTTTTAACTGAACTCCTCTTTTGTCATTTAAAAACTGAATTAAATTTCCTATATACTCACTTGGAGTTAAAATGGTGGCTTTTACATAGGGTTCGTAAATTTTTTCTATTTTATTTGGCGGAGGGAGGTCTGATGGGTTTGATATTTCTATTTCACTTTTATCAGTCAGTTTTACTTTATATGTAACACTCGGAGCAGTAGCAATAAGTTCAATACCAAACTCTCTTTCAAGCCTTTCTTTTACGACCTCCATATGAAGTAGACCCAAAAACCCTACCCTGAACCCAAACCCGAGTGCATGTGAAGTTTCGGGCTCGTAAGTAATAGACGAATCATTTAATTTTAATTTTTCAAGTGCGTCTCTAAGTTCATCATATTTGTCGGTATCTATCGGGTAAATCCCTGCAAATACAAAACTTTTCGGCTCTTCAAAAGGGGCAGCCGGCTCGCCTGCAGGATTTTTGGCGTTTGTAATGGTGTCTCCCACCCTGATATCGGCTACATTTTTAAGCCCCATTACAACCACTCCGACTTCACCTGTTTTAATTTCGTCGGTTTTAAGTTTTTTAAGAGGATGTGGATAAAAAAGGTCTAATACTTTATGTTTTTTACCGGTCCCCATTACCAAAACTTCATCACCTTTTTTGATAGACCCGTCAAAAACCCTCACTAAACAAATCGCCCCTAAATAATTATCAAACCAGCTGTCATAAATCAAGGCTTTTGCAGGGGCGTTTTTATCCCCTTTTGGAGCAGGAATTCTTTCTATTATTGCATCAAGAAGCTCTTCTATTCCTATTCCTGTTTTTGCGCTTACAAATATCGCCTCACTTGCGTCAATACCTATGGTCTGCTCTATCTCTTCCGCCACTCTTTCTGGTTCGGCACTCGGAAGGTCAATTTTATTAATTACAGGAATAATTTCGAGATTATTTTCAACAGCCATATATACATTTGCAAGCGTCTGGGCTTCAACCCCCTGTGTTGCATCCACCACCAAAAGGGCACCTTCACTGCTTTTAAGTGATTTACTCACTTCATAAGAAAAATCCACATGCCCCGGTGTATCGATTAAATTTAATATATATCCTTTATATTCAAGCCTTACACTCTGGGCTTTTATAGTAATCCCTCTTTCTTTTTCTATATCCATTGTATCAAGAAGCTGATCTTCTTTTTGCCTCTCATTAATTCCGCCCGTAAATTCTATAAGTCTGTCGGCCAGCGTGCTTTTCCCGTGGTCAATATGGGCTATAATAGAAAAGTTCCTAATAATATCTTGCATCAAATGCCTTTTTTTAATGCAATTATATCATTAAAAAAACTTATTATTCAGATATCTTATAACTGAAAAAATAACAATTGAAACTATAATCATTAATGCGGCAACAGGCGCTGAATAATTCAGTCCGAAATTTATAAACCTGTCATATATCAAAACAGGCGCCACCATCGGATGATATGCAATAATAACAACAGCACCGAATTCTCCAAGCCCCCTCGCCCACATCAAAAGCATTCCGTTAATTAAATCCTTTTTAGCCAGAGGCAAAACTATTTTATAAAATGTATAAAAAAAAGAGGCTCCAAGAGAGCGGGACACATTTTCTATTTTAGGGTCAATATTTTTAAACCCCTCTTTTGCAGAATTAATCAGATACGGTGATGATAAAAACATCATAGCGGCCATTATACCCGTAGTGGAATCGACAAAACCGAGCCCCAGTTTATCCAAAAAATTTTCAATATTTCTTGTCCCAAACGTCATAAGCAGTGCAATACCGGCAGCGGTATGCGGCACCATTGTTGGAATGTCTATAACACTCTCAAGCACACTTTTTCCAAAAAAACTGTTTCTTGCAATCAGATAAGCTAAAGGCACCCCTGTAAAAAACACAAAAAGTGTGGAAAAAAATGAAACTTTCATTGTTAAAAAAATAGAATTTATCACTTCTTTATCGTTAATTGTTTGAATATACCCGGCTAAAGAAATACCAAAGATTAATTTACATAAAGGAAGCGTTAAAAAGAGTAATATAATAAGACTTAAAAATATAAAAACTTTTTTCATCCACACTCCTAAATAAATACAATATCTTTTTTATCAAAACATAAAAATACCTGCTCTCCTTTTTTCAAATCAAGTTCTTTAAAATAATTTTTAGATATTTTTATAAAAAACATTTCCCCATTAACATTTACATAAATTTTATAATGGTCGGTAATACCCATAATTTCATCTATCTGTCCTTTAAAACAGTAATCATATTCTTTTTTTTCTCTTGTTATATAAATCAAATTGGGATCAATCGAAAAATATTTATGAGAATTCTCAAAACCTAATAAAGACAGCTCAAAAATATTTTTAAATCCGAGAAATTTGGCAACTTCCAAAGAATCGGGAGAATTTAAAACTTTTTTGCTCTCATCAAACTGCAAAAGTTTCCCTTTTAAAATTATTCCTATTTTATCGGCTAAATAAGAAGCTTCCCTGAAATTATGCGTTACATGAATTACAGAAATATTGTATCTATTTGGCAGCTGTTTTAAATTTTTCATTATTTCATTTCTTAAAGTCGGGTCAATCGCACTCAAAGGTTCGTCCAGAAGCAGTATTTTAGGCCTTGAATATATTGCCCTTGCAAGTGCAATTCTCTGTTTTTCACCTCCGCTTAAATTTACAATTTTTCTTTTTAAAAGATGCTTTAAATTTAAAAAATTAATTAAATCATTAAACAGTTTATTGTCTTTTCCTTTAAATTTTTCAGAAAAACGGATATTTTTTTCAACATTTAAATTTTTAAAAAGCTGAAAATCCTGATATAAAAACCCGAAATTTCTTTTTTCAGGAGGAAAATTCGTAATATCCCTGCCTTCAAAATAAATTTTTCCCTCAATTCTGTGAAAACCGGCGATGGATTCAAGAAGCAGGGTTTTCCCGCTTCCTGTTTTTCCAAGCATAACAACATATTCTTTATTATTTACATCAAAAGAAACCTGATTTAAAATAAAATCGCCTTTTTTTAAAAAAAGATTTTCAACCTTAAGCATTTTTATCCTAAAAATTTATTTTTAATCCACTCTTTGGCTTCTCCCACATTTTTAAATCTGTGTGATTTTGCAATCTGCTCGTTTCCTTCATAAAATCTCACTCTTATTCCGTCCTGAACTTCATCTATTTTAATTCTTGATATCCTGTTTTTATTTATATAAACCCTGTCATTTAATTCTACAAACATTTCATCTCCTTTAATATTTTTTGATTAACCAAAAGCACATATAAAAACATATACTTCACAAATAAAACTATACCATAAACACCGGCCGTAATTTTTTTTTATTTTGAAAAATAAAAATATTATTTTTCATCGGTAACCTTTTTATATAGGCAGTTTTTTATAATTATACATTTTATTTAAAATATATGCACATTTGATGCTTTAAAAATTAAATATACGTTTGTTTTTTCTTGTAAATTCAATTTCTCATATGAATTTAATGTAATAAGCACAACAAATTTTATATCATTTACATTAACTATTAAATCCACTAAAAAACCTTTTTTTTCTAACTTTTCAATAAATCCGTAAATACAGTTTTTTGCGGATTCTTTTTCACAGCCGGATTTGGATACTATGATATCTTCCGGACGAATAGAAATTTTTACATTTTGCCCTATATCTGCATCATCTATGGAATACAGCTTGAATCCGTCTATTTCTAATACGCTCAAATTATCTTCTTTATCAATAACTTTGGCATTTAAAATATTTGTTCCTACAAAATCGGCAACTTTTCTGTTTTTCGGTTTTGAAAACACTTCTTCGGGAGTACCAACCTGTAACACTTCTCCAAATCTCATCAATACCGTTTTATCAGCCAGTGTCCATACATCTTCAAAATCATGGGTTACATGCAATACGGTGGTATTATATTTTTTAGCCGCCTCTTTAAGCAACTGTCTCATTTCTTTTTTAATTTTATAATCGAGAGCGCTGAAAGCCTCATCCATTAAAAGAAGCTGTGGTTTTACTATTAAAGCTCTTGCTATACTTACCCTTTGCATCTCTCCCCCGCTAAGTGTTAAAGGTTTTCTTTTTAATAAATGGTCTATTTTTAAAAGTTTGCTTATTTCATTAATATCTTTATCGTTTTGTGTTTTATTTTTATTGTGTTTTTTCAATCCGTACATTATATTTTCGTATACACTCATATGGGGAAAAAGAACATAATCCTGATAAACGATACTGATGTTTCTGGATTCAATCGGCTTATCGGTTATATCTTCATTATTCAAATATACTTTTCCGCTTTGAGGCTTATAAAATCCCGCAACTGTTTCAAGCAAAATGGATTTACCGCTTCCGCTTGGCCCTATTATTGTTACATATTCCCCTTTTTTTATGCCGAAATCAACGTTTGTTAAAGTAAATTTTCCTAAAGTTATATTTATATTTTCAATCTTTAAAAACATTTTCTTTTCCTTCCATATATTCAACGGACAATATTGCAACAAATGAAATAACAATAAGCACAATACCGCTGGTAATAGCCATTCCCATATTTCCATAAGAAATATTTAAAAACAGCGTTATAGGAAGTATTTCCGTTTTCATATAAGAACCCCCCGCTAAAATCAAAACCGCTCCGAATGCCCCCATTGACCTTGCAAAAGTTATAATTGCCGAAGCGTATATCCCGTTTCTTATCAAAGGGACCAATACATTTTTAAATGTTTCAAATTCGCTATATCCCAGACTTCTTGAAACATATTCATATCTTTTGTTAACACTTTCAAACGATGAATAAATAATTCTGATTCCGTAAGGCAAAGCGGTAAAAAATTGCGCTACTACAATGCCCGCTTTTGTAAAAACAATCTGAATCCCCAATTCATCAAAAAAATCTCCGACAAACGTTTTGCTGAAAAGTAAAAGTAAAGAGAGTCCCAATACAAGTTCGGGGAAAGCCATCGGTAAATTTATTATTGTCTTTAAAATAGATTTGCCAAAAAAATCATATCTTGACAAAGCGTAAGCGATAGGAACAGAAAAAATCAAAACAAAAAAAGTTGATAAAAGAGACGTTATAAGAGATAATTTAATAGAATAAATCATTTCCCCAGAACGCAAAGCATTGATGATGTCTCCGATTTTAGGAACAAAAAACAGGCTCAAAACAGCAATCAAAAGCAAAAAAGTAATCAATAAAGACATACTTATGCTAATTGTTTTAAAACTGAATATTTTCATATTTCAAATCCCCATTTTTTCCAAATTTGTTTTGATTTACCAGAAGAGAGATAATTATTAAATTTATTGGCAAGTTTTTTATTTTTACAAATTGTTCCAACCGCAGTAGGTATTGTTTTAATTATATTTTCATTTTCAGGAATTTTAATAACTTCCAATTTCCCTTTCTGTTTTGCCCAAGAAACCATATCTTCCCACATTATTGCAGCGTCAGCCTGTCCCATTACCATATATATAAGCAATTGATTAACGGTCCCAGCATACATAGCAATATTTTTTTTGACATTTTTATAAAGATTATTCTTTTTTAAAATTTTTATACTGACTTTTCCTATAGCCGTAGCCCTCGGGTCACCTAAAATTATTTTAATATCAGGACGAGTTAAATCTTTAAGGGTATGAATATTTTTTGGATTTCCTTTTTGAACAACCAATACAGGAATATGTTTTGTTATTATTTTAACGCTTTTTTTATAAACTAAATTTTTATTTAAAGCTTCTTTTGTATAATAATAAGCGCCAGGAATAAACACATCGCAGCCGTTAGTCTGTAAAATTGAAAAAAGTTCTCCCGAACCTCCGTAATGAATATCTATTACTGCATTATTTTCATTTTCAAAATTTTTCACTATTTCATTTATCGGCTTTATAAGCCCCGCTCCCGCGCAAATTTTTATATGTTTAATATCAGCTGAAAATATTTCGGTTACTAAAACTAAAAATATAAATAAAATCTTTTTCATTTTTCCTCCTTTTTATGCATTATTTGCATATTTTTTGTTATAAAAAAAGAAAAAAGGGATTAACCCATAATTTATAAATTAATAATTTTTTAATATACTGTCATCGCCTTCAATTATCGGAGGATTTATTACACCCTGACCGTTTTTTTTCATTATTGCCTGACCTTCGGGAGAAAGAACATATTTTACAAATAAAACAGCACCTTTTTCATGAGGAGGAAGTCCTTCTTTTTTATTTTCCACAACTGTTATTCCGTAAACCATAGGAGCGCCTTTTTTTACAATATAAGTTCCCGGTTTTTTACCTGTAACTTTAAAACTCGCTTTTTTATAAAAAGATGCATATTTTTTATCACCTAAATTAATTTGAGGAGGCAAAGTAATAAATTTTAAATGATGCTGCATTGCAACAGATTTATAAATAAACAGATAATCAAACGCTCCGGCTTCAAGTAATCCCAATAAATCTGTCTCTTTCGGTCTGACAACTACTTTATTTCTGTTTTCCTCACCGTTTTCATAACTGTCTCCGTAACCGAATAACTTATCAAAAAATTTTGGTCTTTTATAGTAAATTCCGGCAAGTTTTGCTACAATCATTGCTCTATATCCACACGGGTCTAAATTAGGATTGGAATGCCCCACTTTTACTCCAGGTTTTAATAAAATATCCATCCAATTATTTGAATTTATTTTATCAGCATATTTTGAATGCGGCGTATAGGCTATAATCATCTCATTTGTTGCAAACAAAGCATTGAATTTTGCATATTTTGGTCTAAGCAGGTTATCTATAACTTTATAATCAGCACTTGCCATTACATCGGCTTTTTTATGTAAATCAGTAATTTTTCGGGCACACGCCCTGCTTCCGGCAGCTTCCCTTACCACATCATACTGAGGATATTTTTTCTCAAACTTTTGTTCAATCTGTGAAAACGGGACACTTAAACTTCCGGCATGGAATACAACTATTTTTTTACCAAAGGCAAATAAAACGATAACACTGAAAATTAAAGCAAATTTTTTCATTTTTTCTCCTTTTATTTATGGAAATTTTGCATATTTTACTATATAAAAAAAATAAAAATGTCTTTTATATGACAAAAACGCATATTTTTTTATGCATTTTTTGCATATTTTTTATGAGATAAATCCAAAAAAGTAATAAAAATAAACAGACTAAAAATTAGTCTGTTTTTAATCTTTGCATTTTTCGGCAAGTTCTTTGTCTTTGCCTTCTTTAACAATTTTTTTGTAATAAATAGAATGTAAATGTTTAAGCTCATCTTCACTTTTACAACCGTCTATCATACTCTCAATTGAACCTTTAATGGCAAAAAGAGACATATATAAATGAGTAAAAAAGAATGCAACAATAAATAATGCTAATGTTAAATGAATAATAACAGCTAATCTTAACAAATCTATCTGATATAAATTCAGTTTTCTAAGGAGGGCTATGTCGAAATCCTGAAAATACATCATTACACCTGTTATAATCATAACCATTCCGCCAAACATAGCAAGCCAATACCACATTTTTTGACCAGCATTAAATTTACTTGCAGGGATTTCCTGTTTTCTTTTAACCAAATAACCTCCAAGTATCATCATCCATTTAATATCCCAAAGTCTCGGAAGCATTTCTTTAAACCACATTACAGTCATAGGAATTACAACCAGTGCAAATAAAAATGCCCCTATGTCATGCAGATATCTCATAAATCTAATAGGAGTACCTCCTCCAAAAAATTTAGCATAAATAATAAAAAAGCCTGAAGGGACCAATAAAATAAATGCCAAAGCAGCTATCCAATGTATAATTCTCTGCCATGTCGGAAAAATTAAAAATTTTCTTCCTTCATGGGAAAAAATTTTGGGACCTACAATCAAATAATGAAGCAAAAAAACTGCAGGCACCGCTATTAAAACAACTAAAAATAAAATTTTGCTCCAGTGTGTCTGTAAATATAAAAACAGTTCTCCATATTTATGCCAAGAAGGGATTGCTTCTATCAATTCAGGAGAAATCAATCTACTCCCAGGATGCTCGGGAGCCTGATTTGGCTCCACTAAAGGAACAATCCCGGCATATAAAAGAGAAAAACTTATTACGCTAAATAGCGGTAATTTTTTCATAACAACTCCTTATTTATACGCCTGATCCCATCCGTATGGAGTCATAGGCCCTTTGCCTTTAGCTGCGTCTCTTTCTCTTATTATTTTAGAAACGCTCTCGGCATCCCCAACAATTAATGCATTAGTAGAGCATACCGCAGCACACATAGGTACTTTTCCTTCTGCAATTCTGTTTTGACCATATAACTGATACTCTTTTTCAGAAAAAGTGGGAGCAGGACCTCCAGCACACATTGTACATTTATCCATAACTCCCCTAATTCCGAATGCTCCGTCTCTTGGAAACTGAGGAGCACCAAAAGGACAGGCGTATAAGCAATAACCACATCCTATACATTTATCTTTGTCATGAAGTACTATTCCGTCTTCTCTGATATAAAAACAATCGACCGGACAAACTTGTGAACAAGGTGCGTCGGTACAGTGCATACAGGCTATAGATACTGAAAATTCTTTATCCTCAATTCCTTCATTTAATGTAACTACTTTTCTTCTGTGAATACCCACAGGCAGTTCATGTGCTTCCGCACAGGCTATTGTGCAGGCATTACATTCAATACATCTGTCTTCATCACAATAAAATTTCATTCTTTCATATTCATACATATCTTACTCCTTATGCTTTCTCAATGCGGACTAACCCCGCTTTTGTTTCAGGAATTTGGGTAACAATGTCGTATCCATAATTAGTTACTGTATTTGCACTCTCACCGATTGCATACGGTTTTGTGCCTTCCGGATAATTTTCGCTCATATCAACACCTTGCATAATACCAGCCCAATGATAAGGCAAGAAAATTCTATCCGGTGCTACTGCATAAGTAAATCTTGCTTTTACTTTGATTTTTGTTCCCTCGGGTGAGTGAATCCAAATCATATCTCCGTCATTAATTCCATAATTATAAGCAAGTTCTGGATTGATACTTACAAACATTTCCGGAGCTAATGCAGCAAGATATTTACTGCTTCTTTCTATAAGTCCGGCACCGCTGTACATTACAAGTCTTCCTGTTGTAAGAATAATTGGGAATTCTTTTGCCCAGTCGGTTTTTTGAATAGAAATAAATTTAGTATCAACTCTATATTGGTCTTTTTTATCAGGATATGTTGGATATTTTTTAGCCAAATCATATCTTGGTGTATGAAGCGGCTCTCTGTGCATTGGAATTTTATCAGGGAATGTCCATACATATGCTCTTGCTTTTGCGTTACCGTATGGTGCAACTCCGGCTTTAAGAGCATATTTTGCAATTAGTCCGCTTAAGTCGACTTTCCAGTTTTTACCCATAATAGCTTTTTCTCTCGGTGATAATCTGATACCGAGAACTTTTTCAATATTTTCTTTTGTAAGTTCAGGATATCCGCCTTTTACTTTTGCACCTTTTATAGTTGCATGATCTCCGGCCAATAAATTCTGACCTTTATATTCAGTTCCAAATCTTGCCCTGAATCCCATTCCGCCTTCCATTACAGGAATATCAATGTTATATAAAACAGGGCTTCCTGAATGGTATTCTGTCCAACAAGGCCATGGCAATCCGTAATATTCGCCTTTCATCGGACCAATACCTTTAAGAGTTACTTCATCAAACATATGCCAGTTTTGCTGATGTCTTTTAAGTCTTTCAGGTGTCCAACCGGTTAAACCGATAGTTTTAATGGTTCTTGCAATTTCTCTTGTTGCATCTTCTGGCCATTTGAATGAATTTTTAACTTTTACGGCTTTGCCGTTTTTTACACCCATCATCAAACCGCTTACAAATTCTTTGTAAAATCCGAATTTTTTGGCAAATGTAAACATAATTTCTTCATCGGTTTTAGATTCATAAAGCGGATCTACCACTTTGCTTCTCCACTGAGCTGTTCTGTTTGTGGCGGTAACACTACCTTCACATTCAAACTGACTTGCTGTTGGTAAGATATAAACATTGTCTTTTTTGTTTGTAATTACAGCAGCCTCATTTGCAAAAGGTTCGGCCACAACCAATAAATCCAATTTATCAAGAGCCTGTTGTACTTTTGCTGTCTGGGCAATAGAAGTAATACCGTTACCCTGAACCCATAAAGCCCTGATTGGAGTTTTTTGATAAATTTTTTCTTCCTGTAATACACCTTGCCACCATTTAGCAAGAGTGAATCCTTTTGTATGCATCATTTTTGGAGTGTCAAATCTGCTTTGTAACCATTTAAAATCAACTCCCCAGTTATGTGCAAAATATTTCCAGCTTCCTTCACTTAATCCGTAATATCCCGGTAATGAATGCGACAAACAGCACATATCTGTTGCACCCTGAACATTATCGTGTCCTCTTAAAATGTTACATCCACCACCAAATTTACCCATATTACCTAAAGATAACTGTAAAATCGGAGCCATTCTTGTATTAGAAGAACCGATTGAATGCTGAGTTAGACCCATTGCCCAAATTAATGTTCCAGGCTTACTTGTAACGTACGCTCTTGTAATTTGAATTAATGTATCAACATCAACACCTGTTACATCGGCAGTTCTTTCAGGAGTCCATTTTTTTGCTTCTTCTATAACATGTTCCATTCCAAACACTCTGTCTTTAATAAATGATTCATCCTGCCAGCCGTGTTTAAATATTAAATGAAGCATTCCATACATAAACGGAATATCGGTTCCAGGTCTTACCCTTGCATATAAATCTGCTTTTGCGGCAGTTTTTGTATATCTTGGATCTATAACAATTAAAGTAGCATTATTTCTTTCTTTTGCTTTTAAAATATGTTTAAATCCTACAGGATGGTTTACTGCCGGGTTAGCACCAAATATTATAATAGCTTTAGAATTTTGAATATCTCCCAAATGGTTTGTCATAGCGCCATAACCCCATGTGTTCGCGACCCCCGCGACTGTTGCGCTGTGTCATATCCGCGCTTGGTGATCTATATTGTTAGTACCCCACATTGCGGCAAATTTTCTAAAATAATAAGCCTGCTCTGTGCCCATTTTTGCAGACCCTAAAAACATTGCCGCATCAGGACCACTCTCTTTTCTGATATTTAACATTTTTTCTGAAATTTCGTTAACAGCCTGATCCCAACTGATTCTTTGCCATTTTCCGTTAACTTTTTTTAACGGATGTTTAACTCTTTTTTCTGTTCTGATAACATCGATTGAATCAATACCTTTACAGCAGTGACTTCCGTGACTGATCGGATGGTCTTGGGCAACTTCCTGTCTTACCCATACACCGTTTTTAACTTCTGCTATAATTCCACACCCAACTGAACATGTAGTACATACAGTTTTTACTTTTTTACTACCTGGGTAAGGGCTTTTTAATTCTTCTTCGCTTGCATCTCTAAGAGCCGGTGCAGCGTTTAGCATTGTTGCACCCGCAACTCCAGAGAGTGCAGCCATTTTTAAAAACGCCCTTCTGCCCACTCTAACGTTTAATTTTTCTTGTGAGCTCATTTTCTCTCCTTATATTGCATTTTTGTAATAAATTTCCCAATTTTTAGTTTTTCTGTAGAGAATCTCTTTTTTAGGGGAATGTCCTTTTACAACCCCATTTCCAACATCTTCATCGTCGGCTTTGGCAAAAACCAACGTTGAAGAAGCCACGCTCAATGCACCGACACCAAGTGCACCTTTTAAAAAGCTTCTTCTTTTCATTTTCACTCCTTTTTTGGATTTATCTCATATAGAGATAACGGCAGGGCTCATAAAGCTCTGCAGATATCTCTATACATCATCTTCCACATCCCCGCCTTCTTCCAAATTACAAACAAGATTTTTTTCTTTTTTCTTTTTAGCTTTTCTTATTCTTGCCTCTTCATCCTGAACGGTTTTAATATCAATTTTTTTGGAAACTTTCTCAATAGTAGGTTTTGGTTTTTCAAGATACATCCTCTCTGTTTCTATAAAAGCTTTTAATACCACGGCAATATCTTTGTAAAGATCTGATGCTGTATGCATATAAACATTTTCTATAAAATCATCAATAAATATATTTAAAACATCAAATGTTTTTTCCTCAAGCCAAACCGCTTTTTCATCTCCGTTTATTTTTTCTAAAATCAAATAATGCATAAATGGCAAAATAAAACCTATATCATCTTCTGTATCAGTAAATTTTTCATTTTTTCTGAATTTGGACGATAAAACAATATCAACCATTTTAACCCTCATTTTTCCATTTTCTATCTCTTCATCATAATAAGAGGCTGTAGTTGGCACAGGGTCGTTTGCCAAATCATAAAAAATATCATCATATTCCTGAATTAATTTATTTTCATCAAAATTTTCAATAAAATGTTTTAGTGCTTCTTTTGAATTCGGCTCAAGCGCATTTTGATATAAAATTTTTGCAGCTTCTTTAACCCCCTCAAATCTTTTTTCATCATCAAAAAATGTAAACAGTTTTGAAAAAAAACCGTAATAAAAGGCTCTGGCTTCTTCTAATTGTTTATTTTCCATTGGTTTTCCTTTCTATATATTCATTGAACAACAGCTTCGATTTGCATTCAGGACAGCAGTAAATAGATTTTTTCTTTAATTCATCTGTAAAAATAGGTAATAACTGTGCTGCAATTCTCTCAATTGCTTTTTTTGGAGCAAACGGTTTCCCGCACATTATGCAATAAAAAGGTTCGTCTTTTGCCATTGTTTTCTGTCCGAAAAAGTCTTTATTTAATTCAAGCTTATCAGGAATTACTTTAAGGCATTTTTCAGCACATGCAACCTCGCAGTATCCGCAGGCTGTACACATAGAAGCATCAAATTTTAAAGTACCGTCTTCATCATGAGCGGTTAATGCCCCGACATTACAGACGCTCACACATCCCATGCACAAAGTACATTTATTTTCATCAATTTCTACTTTTCCGTAATGGATGAAATTATTATCACTTAAATCGATAATCCCTAAATCATCATTTTCAATTAAATGTGAAAGTCTGATTGAAAAAATCTCCCTTTTATTTAAGTTGTTTTCATTTATCATACATTTTGCTTCAGGTATTTTTTCTGCTTTGTTTAAAAGATTTTGTGCTTCTTTAGGACTCTGGGTAAATAAAACGGCATTTTTTCCAAATTTTCTGTTTGAAATCTCATTTATTAATTTAACTGCCTCTTTTTCACCTTTTGAAAAATTATCATTTAAAAACACTATTTGAGCCCCGCTGTCCTGAAACAGAGTCAATAAATGAACCTCATCCAAAAATTTTCTGCCTTCTATTACCAAAGGCATTACATTTTTAGGAAGTTCAATTTCAAGATTTTCAACCATATCTTCCGGCACGATAAAAGGAATAAATCCGCTGAAAATTTTAGAAATTTCATAAAAAGAATCTCTTGGAATTGCACTGAAATCCAACGCACCGCTCGGACAAACACTTACACATCCGCCGCATCCGTCACAGTCAATATGCGAAAAAACAAGCTCTTTTGTTTCATCGTCTTTTATAATAGCATTTGTAGGGCATACATTTGCACAGTTTCCGCATGTTTCTTTTAATACCCTGTGATGATACTGACATACATCTTTATTGTATGTAACATAATTTCTATATTCATAAATTCCTACTCTTTTTCTTATAATCTGTTTTGCTTTTTCCACTCCTATATCAAACGGATCAACTATTCCTCTTTGTTTAAATGCAATTTCAGGGGCGTTAAACCATATTGCCTGGTCTACTTCCAAATCAATTGATTCATTTCCTTTTTGAATTGTAAATTTCAAATTTCCTATTGTTCCACTAATATCTTTTATCCATTCAGGAAGGGAATAATATTTGTCAAATTCTTTTAAATCATCAAAATTCTCAGCTTCTTCTTTATTCCCTATAATTAAAAGCCTGTTTTTAACTTCTTTTTTATATTCGTTAAATTTCGCATAATCTAATTTTATCCCCCTGATCTCATAAAATTTATTTATTACATCAATTTTTTCCAAAATATGTGCTTTTGAATGTTTAATATAAAAATTAATTTCAGGGGCATAAACTATCGGGTTTGTTTCTTTTGAATTTGATATAATTGTAGGAGTATTTGAATCGTTTATTACAATTATATTTTCACTTAACGGAAAATCCAAAGGTTCAGTTGTATAAAAAGCATATTCAATCATTTGCAGCCTTTTAATTTTTGATTAATGCTAATATAACACCAAAAAGCTTAAAGTTAGCTTAAAAAGTAAAAATTTTTAAAAGGTTTGTTTTGAAAAAAATTTTTTTAATTTTAATTTTGATAATTATTATTATTTCTTATATTCTTTTTTCAGCTCCAAAAAAATATATAATCTCATCTTCACTTCCTCTTAGCGGAATAATGAAAAACATGGGAGAAAGTATAAAATATGGAACATTAGCATATTATAATAATTTCAATATTCCCAATAAAGAAAAAATTAAATTTATTTTTAAAGATGATAAATACGAACCCGATTTAATGAAAATGAATATTATAAATTTTTATAATAACAATTCATTTCTGTTATACGGCCTCACAGGAACCCCTACGGTAAAAGCGGTTTTACCTTTTGTGAATGAACATTCAATTTTCGTTTTTGCCCCTTTCACAGGTGCAGAATTTTTAAGAAAAAATAAAAATGTAGTTAATTTTAGAGCATCTTACAAAGATGAAATTGAACACATTATAAATTATCTGTTAAAAAAACATATAAATAAAATTTCTCTTTTATATCAAAATGATGATTACGGTGATGAAATATATCTTCATTTATGTGATACGTTAAAAAAACACAAACTTTCATTATCAAGTGTGGGGACATATGAAAGAAACACATATTTGATTGATTCAGCCTTAAATTCAATCTCTTCTTCAAAACCGCAGGCTATTATTCTCGGTTCAACCGCGGAAATAGCGGCTCTGTTTATTAAAAATTACAGAAAAATAGATAAAAATGTTTTATTTATTACAATTTCTTTTGTTAATCCCGACAAACTTATATCTTTGATAAAAAATAAAAACAATATTATTTTTTCAGAAGTTGTTCCCTATTATAAGGCAAATATAACAGAAGCCAAAAATTATCTGACATCTCTACACAAATTAAATCCAAAAACAGAGCCGACATTTTACGGATTTGAATCATATCTTGCAACAAAAATTTTAATTAACGCATTTAATCATCTAACATTTCCCTATACTCAGGAGCATTTAAAAAAAATTATAAAAAAAACACCCAAAAACATTCTTAAAGGTATTCCGATTGAATATAAAAACAATCATCTTTTAAATAAAACATATTTATATAAATATAAAAACAATGTTTTTAAAGAAATACAATGATAAAAAAATTTATAAAAACCGGTTTTTTAAATAAAACAAAACTTATTGTCTCAATAATTTCGATATTGCTTTTAAGTATTATTTTTATGTCCCAATATACTATATTTTCATTTAAAAACGATATTGACATACTTTTTCAGAAAAGGCTTGTTTCATCTGTAAAGCTTTCTCACATAAAAGATTTATACAAAATAAATATTTATGAAACCATAAATCAATATAAAAGAAAAGAAATCGGTTTTAAAGAAGCAAATAACGTTATAAAACTCGCAAATATTTTAATACAAAAAGAGTGGAATAACTACTTAGAAACAGAATCAATACCAAAAAACACATTTGAATATCTGATATTCAACAATATAAAAACACTGAAAAAAGAGATTGACAATAAATTAAACAAATTTTTAACAACAAGAGAAATCAACATTCAAAAACTATCTAATAATATAAATTTAATTAATATTTATTTATCAAACCTGATTAACATAAACCTCAAAAAAGCAATAATTCAAAAAAACAACACAGATAAAAAATTTTCTTTTGCCGTGAAAGCTTCAATTATAAGTATTATTATTGTATTTATCATTACAATTACATTAATATTTTTGATTATTGAAAAATTTAAAAATATCAATACATTACTTGAAAAAAAAGTTGAAGAAAAAACCAAAGAATTACAAATAATGAATAAAACACTTGAAAAAAGAATAGAAAAGAAAATTAATGAAATCAGGAAAAAAGATAAAATTATGTTCCAGCAAAGTAAATTAGCAGCAATGGGAGAAATGCTTCAAAATATTGCACATCAATGGAGACAACCACTTGCTAATTTATCCATGATTATCGAATCTTTTCAAATAAAAAATGAATTGGGTAAACTTGATAATAAATATATAGAAAACAAAACAAAAGAAGCATTGATGATTGCGGAAAATATGTCAAAAACAATAGAAGATTTCAGAAACTTTTTTAAACCTGATAAAGTTAAAAAAAGATTTTCTTTAAAAGAATGCTTAGAAAAAACTCAAAAACTACTTTCTTTTATTCTACAAAAAAATAACATTGATTTAAAAATAGATATTAAAAAAGACATTAAAATTTTAGGTTATCCGAATGAGCTTTCGCATGTATGTATCAATTTTATAACAAATGCCATTGAAGCTTTGATAAATTCAGATATAAAAGAAAAAAAGATATTAATAACGGTAAAAGAAACAAAAAAAGATATAATTATAAGTATAATAGATAATGCGGGCGGAATAGATGAATCAATAATGGATAAAATTTTTGAGCCCTATTTTACCACTAAAACAAAACAGCAGGGAACCGGTATAGGGCTTTATATGGCAGAACAGATTATATCCTTTATGGGAGGAAAAATAAAGGCAAAAATATAATTCATAAAATGGGTACAAAAAAATTTTACAAATGTGCAATGTTTGAAATTATTTTACCAAAGGCAAGTAATGAAAAATTATGATATTTTGAAAAATTTTAATATTTTATATATAGAAGATGATAAAAATTTATTAAACACTTTAGGTGAAATTCTTAAAGATTTTGTTAAAAAAATATATCTGGCAAGCAATACACAGGAAGCTTATAAAATATTAAAAGAAAACCATATAGATTTAATTATAAGCGACATTTTAATAGAAGATAAAAACGGAATTGAATTTATCTCTTTTTTAAAAAATCAGGGTTTTAAAATTCCTTTTATTTTAACAACCGCCTATACCGAAACAGATTATCTGCTTGAAGCAATAAAAGAAAAAGTTTCAAATTACTTAGTAAAACCGATAAAAATAAAAGAATTATTGGACAGTATTTATGAAACACTGCTTCCTAAATACCAAAAAAAAGAATTGGAAAACTCTACTATTTTATTTAAATTAGCTTCTTTAGTGTGCGAAAGCAAACAATTGGAAGTTATAAAACTTATAGTAAATTCTTTGGATGATAATTACAATTTTTCACTATCCTACCCTGAAATAATGAAAAGAATTGATATCAGCAAACCTACCTTGATAAAACTGTTTAAAGATTTGCAGGATAAAAATATTATTACAAAACTGCCAAAGAGAAAATATAAATTAAATGTTGATATAATTAATCATCTTTTTAATTCTTCTTCTTAGGGCCTTTTAATTTTTTTAAAAACAGCTCTTTAAACCTTTTATTGGCAAATTCCTGAATTTCACTTTCCAATTCTTTAAAAATTTCAATATACTCCTTTGCCTTGGGAGTTAAATATGTGCCGCCTTTTACACCTTTTTCTACGGTTACCAATTCATCATCAAGGTTTTTTTGAAGAGTTTTTATATGCGACCAGGCTTTTTTATAATTAAGTCCCATTTTCTCAGCCGCTTTTGCAATCGAACCTTCTTTTTCAATTAATTCTAAAATTTCAGTTTTTCCTTTTCCAAACAGTAATTCACCTTTTTGATTTTCTATCCAGACTTTTGTTTTAATAAAAGCACGTGGACGTTTTTTTTCTTTAAAAACACCCAGTTCGCAGTATATTACCTCAAATCCGTTATCTTTTATAGCACTTCTTACTTTTTTCAGATTATATTTTTCGGCTAATTTTCTTGCATCTTTGCAAAAAACCCTTTTTTTATCATCACTCAGTTTTTCAAGCTCTTTTACAATCTCTTCTTCATAATTGTCCGTAAAATCAAGCCCTCCAAACTGTCCGAGACCGCAGTCAGTAATCCTAACCCCCATTTCATCAGCCGTCTTACCTACAACGATAGGTTCAACCCCAGCTTTTTTAGCCACAACATAAGCTTTTGCACAAGTTAATTTATTTTCATCGTTTTTATATTTTTCTATTAATTCTTTTATCATACCTGCTCCTTAAACAACAATTCTGTAATCATGGGTATATACATTCATTTTATCTCCCCTTGCAAAACCCACAAGCGTCAAATTAAATTTTTCAGCTATTTTAAATCCAAGGCAGGTTGTAGCTGTCCTTGAAATTAAAACGGGTATTTTATGCATAACCGCTTTTACCACCATTTCACTGCTGAGCCTTCCGCTTACCATCATAATTCCATTTTGCGGATTAAATTTATTTAAAATAGCTTTTCCCACCGCTTTATCAATAGTAGAATGCTGGGCAATGTCTTCTGCGTCAAAATAGTTATTTTCATCAAAATAAATTCTTGCAGTATGCACACATCCGGTTTGTTCGTACAGAGGGCATGATTTATAAAATTCATCCATCTGCTTTGAAATATCACAGGCTTTTATTTTAAAATCACTCTCTATTTTTGCAGCATCTATTTTTGCAGGGTCAATATCTAAATTTGCGCTGATACTTTTTCCACATCCACTTACAATTATACCCTCTTCATTCAATCTTTTAGCCTTCTCTTTATTTATTTTTGCCTTTATATCAACAATCAGTCCGTCTTTTTTTAATTTTAAATTTTCAATATCTTTAATATCTTTTATAATCCCCTCACTTATCAAATATCCTATCGCCAGCGCTTCCTGGTCAACAGGGGTAGCCATCATTGAAACAATTTTTTCATTGTTTACATAAATATCCAATCTGATTTCCCTGATTAGGGTATCATTGAATTTAAATTTTTTATCACCTTTAATTTTTGTAATTTCAAAATTATATGTAGCATCCATTTAAACTCCTTTAAAAGTATTATACAAAAAAATAAAATTAAATATGACCGGAAAAGAAGAAGGGCTTTTAGGAGGAATAAAATGAATGAAGCAATATCCTAAGGAGTTTTTATTTTTTTCCGGCCATGTTTAATTTTATATCCGTCAATAAGACGGATATAATTTAATTAATGATTATTACAACCGCTTTTTTCAATATCGGGTTTATGAGCCATAAGAGCCACAATTCCGACAAAAATAACTCCACCTACAATATTTCCCAATGTTACAGGTAATTCATTATCCAATAAAAAAGATTTTATATTTAAATGTTCTATCGCTTCAGCCGGAAGATGAAGGGCACTGGCAACTGCATGAATATCGCCGCCAAACTGAGCCATATAATGTGCTTTTGCTATTAGACCTTCTGAAATAATAAACATATTAGCAACACAGTGCTCATATCCACTGGCAACAAATGCCGCAATAATAAATGCGATACCCCAGACTTTACCTGCACCGTCTTTACATGCAACAGCAAGCCAGACAGCCATACAAACTAACACATTACAAAAAATACCTCTTATAAAGGCTTCTGTAAAAGTTAAAGATACTTTTGCTTCTCCTAAATGAACAAAATGTTTTAAAATAGCTTCATGATATTTTAAAGGAAGCCCTGATTTGTAATAAAGCCAGGCTGTAAAAGCGGCTCCCACAAAGTTAAAAATCCAAACAATTGTCCAATAACTTACAACTCCACCAAAAATTCCAACTTTTTTTTCACAACAGCTAACACCACTCAATACTGAACTTGTAAATAAATGTCCTCCGTAAAATACAACTAACATCAATCCTGCGGAGAATGCAAAACCTCCTATAAAATTAGCAATACCTGGTGCCAGTTTTGCACCAACACCCACTGTGGCATGAGCCCAGAAAATATCACCTATTGCAATGGCGCTTCCGGCCATAATAGCAAGAAGAATAACGCTTAAAATAGGCAGTTCCGCTTTATGTTTTGACATGTCAGATAAAGCAACTATTGTTTCATGAGGTGCTTTTACCATTTTTACTCCTTTTTAAAATTTAAATACATAAAAGTTTATAATGAATTAAAAAAGAATTGTGTCTTATAAAAGACGGTTAAAAAAATTTAATTAAATAAAGAGTTAAATTTTTTTATCTGTAAAAAAGCATTTAATGAGTTTTCTTTTGCTTCATCAGAAAGGTTCATATTAATTCCGCTTAAATTTTCCTTTTTTACATTTATTCCTAAAAAAAAGACTTTTTTGGCAAAATTTTCAAGCAGATTAATAAGAATATGAGTAGGAATATTATGGGTAGTAAAAATATATTCTGGAGATGATTTAACTTCTAAAAATTCACTTTTAGATTCAAGCCCTACAACCGAATCTGCAACAACCAGCAAATCGGGATTAAAATCCCTGATTTGATAAATTTTATCTTCAGGTGTATCATTACCGAAAAAAACTTTCCATTCAGGTAAATTTTTTTCAACCAGTTTTCCAAGATATAATGCAGCGCCGTCATCACCTCTTAAATCATTACCAATAACCAAAAGGGCTTTTTTCATTATTTCAGCCTTAATACAAAATATCCCTCTTTTAAGGATAAAAAAAGATTTTTTAATTCACATTCAGCCATTGAATCTTTAAGTTTTTCAATATGTTCGGGAAAAATTTCTATTTCCCTGTATTTCAAAAGATTACCCAGTTTAAATTTGGCATAATCTTTTGAATTTTCCAAAATATTATTAAATTCTTCATCTTCAAGTTTCATAACACACTCGACAAAATCAATAGTACCCACCCCATGTCCTGTAAGAGTGGAAAATATTTTAATCTGCTCTAACTCTCTTGGCATTTTTTTAGGTTTGTCCACATGCCTTTTGGTTAATCTGTTTACCTCAATCATATTTTTTCCATAATATTATATTTATCTATATTTAAATAAAAATGTTTTTTTAAAAAAGGAAGATAAACTTCATTGAATAAAGTAACCATACATTCCCTGTATCTTGAATCTTGTTCATTTTTTATATTTTTTATAAAAGAATTTTTTGTAATTTCCGGATTTTTAGGATCTTTTGATTTTTTCATAATATCAATGAATTTATTGTAAAGTTTTTTACCAAACAAATATCCCATAAGCCTTTTAGATTCCATATAAACATCACGTTCAAAAAGAATATTGTCTAAAAGAGATTTCTCAATTTCAGGTGCATCCCCGCTATCTCCATCATGTTTTTTATATTCAAGACGCTGTTTTAAAATATCAAGCCCGACTGCAAGTCCGTAAATAATACTTGCCGGATGAGGTGGACAGCCCGGCACAAACACATCAACAGGCACTGTGCTTTTAATACCTCCCCAGACTGCATAAGAATCATAAAATATACCACCGCTGCATCCACAAGCCCCAACAGCAACCACAACTTTAGGGTCTGGGGTGGCTTCATAAGCCCTTAAAAGAGGATAATAAGTCTGCCTTGTAAGAGGCCCTGTACAAACAAGAATATCCGCATGTCTCGGACTTGCAACAAGTTTAAAGCCAAACCTCTCAGGGTCCCACATAGGAGTAATAGCAGCAAATATTTCTATTTCACAACCGTTGCAGGATCCACAGTCAATCCTAAAAACATTAAAGCTTCTTTTTATATTTTGTAAATGTTTAATTTTATCTTCCAGCTTATTTGCTTCAAATATTTCATTTGGCAATATTACTGTTGGTTTTTTACTCATTTTTTACCTCCAAAGTGCTCTTCTGATATAAATTTTTCAACGGCACCAGATTTTTTACATTCGGGACATGTATGCAAATAATCGATTTTTTCTTCATTAATTACCGCACCCGCAACCTCCATTCTTTCTATGGCATAATTGATAAGTCTTTTTGTTGTAAAAGCTTTACCGCATATTTTGCATTTTACAACTTCAAGTTCACTCTCTTCTTTTAGATTTTTATAATCAAATCTTACTGCCATTTCATATAAAGGTGAAAGAGCTATTGCTCCGGTAGGACAAACTTCTTCACATCTTCCACAAAATATACATCTTCCGCAGTCAAAAGACCAGATTACTTTATTATTTTCTTTGTCATATTTTACATTTAAAGCATTAGGAGGGCACGCTATTGCACATGCACCGCATCCTATACATTTTTCATAATCATATTCAGGTTTTCCACGAAAACCTTCGGGAACTTCATATGATTTAAACGGATAATCATATGTTATTATCCCGATTTCTTTTGATATATCTAAAAGTTTCATTTTTAACTCCTATTTCTTTAATGGAGAGTTTTTAAGTGTCTGCGCATATTTTTTTAACTCTTTTTGAGTCACTATTCTTGCTTTTTTGGTCTTTACATCAATAACCGTAACCCTTTCCGTACATGAATAACAAGGGTCCAATGATGTAACAATTAAAGCTGCGTCGGAAATATCGTTACCCTGGAATTGGTATCTTAGTGACGGCCAGTTATTATATGTAGCCGCCCTGCATCTCCATCTGAATACTTTCTGGGCATTTCCATGCATTACCCAGTGAATATTTCCCCCCCTTGGAGCTTCATCGTTTCCCAATGCAAAAGCTCCTGGTTTAATAACAGTATCCTGCGGCTTGATAAATATTGAAGTATTTGGCATAAATTCAATACACTGTCTTATAATTTTAAGTGATTCCAATACTTCTTTGTATCTTACGGTTTCCCTTGCCAAAACATCGCATCCATTTTCTACTGCCACATCAAATTCCAATTTTTCAAAAATATCATACGGATGGTCGTATCTTGTATCTCTTTTAAATCCGCTCCCTCTGATATTCGGGCCTACGGGTGAAAAATCCCTTGCAACTTTTCTATCAAGTATTCCAACACCCTTCCATCTTGAAATCTGAGCATCATCTTCCATAACTGCATCCCAGACCTCTCTTGTAAGAGAATCTATTTTATCTACAAGCTCCAGTGCTTTTTTCATCTCTTCAGCACTCATATCTCTTCTTACACCGCCAACCATTACGTTTCCATAAGTTTTTCTGCCTCCTGTAACTAATTCCGCAAGCTGCATAGTGTATTCACGAACTCTAAATATATGCATAAAAGCCGTCACATTACCCGTAACTTCACAGGCAAGACCGATATTTAATAAATGTGAATGCAGTCTTTCAATTTCAAGACACATCACCCTAATCGCCTGGGCACGCAAAGGAATGTTCATTCCGACAGCCCTTTCGGCCGCTTCTATACAGGCGATTGAATGTGCAAATCCGCAAATTCCACATACCCTTTCAGCCAAAAACCCCATCTGGTCATAATTCATTCTGTTTTCGGCAAGCTTTTCCATACCTCTGTGCTGATAATATAACCTGTAATCCGCATCTATAATTGTTTCACCATCGCAAAAAAGCCTGAAATGACCCGGTTCATCACTTGTAATATGCAAAGGCCCCCATGGAACATCAACGGTGCCTTCACCTTCCGGTGTTATAAATTCATAATCAGGCTCATCTTCTGGAGCGAGTGCGTCGGGCCTGTATCTGTAATCCATTGCATCTTTTCTTAAAGGATGAATTCCATCCGGCCAGTCATCAGGAAGTACCAGTCTTCTTGGATCAGGTAAACTTTCTGCCACAATCCCAAACATATCATATGCTTCCCTTTCATACCAGACGGCTGCCGGAACTTTTTTTGTAACTGATGGATAAATGGGATTTGTAGAAGGCAAATAAGCTCTTACGGTAATCCAGCATTTGTCATTTTGACTTAATTCATCTTCAGGATTTATTTTACTTCCTTCCATTGATAAAATAAAATAAACCCCATAGCATCCGTTTATTTCCCTCTCATCGGTTGGAACCATACTTGAAAGCCATCCGCCCATATCATAATAAAGCATTCTCACAGCTTCTGGCAAATCGTTTCTATCGACTGTAATAACAATCTGATCTTCAGGATTTCTCACAATATCCTTAATTTTAATTTTTTGTTTTAATCTGTTTATAAATTTATCTCCAACCATAATTTCTCCTTAAATATGTAAAATATTTTTTACTGCATTATCAAGCAATAAATACCAGTCTTGAATATAAAAAACTCCAAAAGCTATTATCAAAGCCCCCAAAACTATTAAAGGCAAATGAGCATTTGCTCCGAGTGTTTGTGTTTTAACCTCTCCTCTTGGTTTTCCAAACACAACATGATTAAAGTGAGCCAAAACACCTATAACAATAATTCCAAGTCCGACAACAAATAAAAATACCGGCAAATACTGGGTAGTCATGATACTTGCTTTGACCATTAAAAACTCACTTACAAATACAGCAAGCAAAGGTGCGCCGATTAATGAAAATATTGCAATGGCAAAAAGCACCGCCGTTAAAGGGTTTATTTTCATAAGTCCTCCCATTTTGTCCATATCCCTTGTGCCATAAATTTTCATAATATTTCCGCTTACACAAAAAGCAAGCGCTTTTGAAAGAGAATGGGCCATTGTATGAAAAAGCCCTGCAAAAACGCCTAAAGGTCCGCCGATTCCAAATCCAAAAGCAATTATCCCAACGTGTTCTACTGAGTGGTATGCAAACATTCTTTTTATATCTTTTTGGCGAATTATAAACATTGCCGCAATAAATATTGAAAGCAGTGATACAACAAGTGTAAGTATTTGAACATACGTAAATCCTACGTTTTCTCCTATAACAGAATAATATCTGACTATCGCCAATATTGCACATTTTAATAAAACTGCGCTTAGAATAGCTGAAGTCGGAGAAGGACCTTCTGAGTGAACGTCAGGAAGCCATGTATGCATTGGTGCAAGACCTGCTTTTGTTCCAAATCCTATTAAAGCAAAAACAAAAATCAATTTTAATGCACTCGGGTCTAAAAGTTTTGCATTCGTATATAAAGATGTCCAAAGCATCGCACTTTCACCGTTTTTTAATGCATGATATCCTGCTCCATACATTAATACAGTTGCATAAAGTGCAAAAGCCAAACCGACACTACAAATAATTATATATTTCCATCCGCTCTCAGTAGCTCTTTTGTTTTTGTAAAGTGCTACCATAAATACAGATGAAAGTGTGGTTGCTTCAATCGCAGCCCACATTATTGCAATATTGTTTGCAACTACTGATGTAATCATTGTAAATATAAATAAATTCATTAACGAATAATATAATTTAACATCTTTTATTTCTATTTTTCCTTCTTCCAAATCCCATTGCATATATTTTACGGCATAAATATTAATCAAAAGCCCTGTCAGAGCAATAAGTGTCAAAAATACTCCTCCTACAGAATCTAAGAAAAAAAGTTTGTCCCAAAGAAAATATATGCCACCGTGAATAACATTTGAAATAGCATAAAAAGCTATTATTGATGTGGCAAATGAGCCTATTACATGAAAAATTGAAAGCGTGGAAAAGTTGTTCGGTAAAAAATATATAATAATAGCCGTTGCTAACGGAATTATCATTACAAGAGCCAATAATAAATGCATACTCATAACCTATCCTTTTAAAGTATTTGCTTTGGAAGTATCTAAAGAACCAAAAAATTTATAAAATCTTGTTGCTAAAATTGACATGATAATTACTGCAAAAATGGCATCTGTTAAAATTCCTATATCAACAATTTCAGGAGAATTATAAGCAACAAGCGCAAGTGTTAAATGTGTTCCGTTTTCAAAAAGACATAATGATAAAATCTGTTTAACGGCGTTTTTTCTTAAAATCAGTCCAAATATTCCCAATGAATAAATAGTTAAAGACGCTACTAAAGGTATATCTTCTTTAAGTAAAGCAAAACTCTTTAAAACAGGAAAAAGCATCATTGCAATGGCCAAAGAAAAACCGAGAGCAATAACCGGACTTACAAAAAATCCTTCTACCGGAGTTTCTTCAGACTTGACACCAAGTTTATTAATAAGCCTTAAAATTATGTAAGGCACAATTAAAACTTTTGTAAAAAAAGCAATAACCGCCCATCCGTAAAGTGAATTTACTTGATATTTTCCTGCCAATGTAAAAAAAATACCAACTAAAAGCAAAGTTTCTAATATATACGCATATGTTGCAAATTTAAGATTTCTAAGGGAAAACACCAAAAATGATGCAATTATCATCAAAATTGCCAAAAAACTTACCATATCCATTTTAAACTCCTACCACATAAAGTATTAATGCAACAAATGCAACCGAAAATGCAAAAGAGGCATTTTTTTTGAAACCTTTTAACAATTTATAACGAGGTCCCAAATTATCTATAAATGTTGCGCCTACATAAAAAATTCCAATCTCAATAATAAAAATAAATAATGCCAAAAGGGGATTTGTAAAATTCCAAGGTTCAAATATAGATAAAAAAAGTCCTATCATTGCAACCTGTTTTATCATTAATGCCACATCAACTATTGCCAAATCGCTTCCTGAATATTCTCCAGCAACTCCTTCAAGAACCTCCTGTTCAGCTTCGGCCAAATCATAAGGATTTCTTCCCGTTTCAACATAACTTGCCCAAAGAAATGCTATTGACGCAACGGCAAACGCCGGGATTTGATATCCTACCACGCCTTCCCTTACTAAATTTTGAATAACAACTAAATTTGATGTTTTGGCAAGAAGCATTACTACAATTAAACAGATAATCGCCACCGGCTCTACAAAAACAGCGAGCATCTGCTCCCTGCTCCCCCCTATTGCGGCAAATGGACTACCGCTGTCCATGGAAGCAACACCGAAAATAAATCTTACAAGAGCACCTAAGTAAATAATTACAAATATATCCGCATATGCCCCGGCATTGATATTATCGCTGTAAGTAATAGGAAGTGCGGCTAAAATTGCCGCATTTGCTGCAAAAAGCATAAAAGGTGCATATCTGAAAAACCAGTGGGAATATTTAGGGGTTGTTTTTCCTCCTCTTTTCAATAATTTAAAAATATCGTAATATGTCTGAAAAACACTGTTAGGACCTTTTCTTGATTGCATCCTTGCCCTGACAATTCTTGCAATTCCGTCAAAAAAAGGCATAACCGCCACTATTGTGACAACTTGAATTACCATCCAAAATATACTGTTCATAGCTTTCTCCTTTTATAGCAAATATGCTATACCGACGAAAATAAATAACGTCAATAAAATATATAAAATGTAAATATTTGTATTACCGTTTTGCAAATATTTCATTTTTTCTGATAAATAGGCCGTAATTTTGATAAATGGAGAATAAAATAAATTCCACCAGATATCCCTGGCATGATAAATAAATTTTACAGGTTTAAAATATCCCTGGTCTTCTACTTTTGTATCTGATCTGTATAACCAGTCCATTAATCTTCTTAAACTTCCTGTAAACGGAGCGGCAGTCATCTGCATTCTTGGAGAATATTTAAATCCGCATGCCCAAGGGTCAGTTTCTCTGATAGTTACTTTTGTTTTTGAATTATTAATATATATAACTACAAAAATAAACGGCAGTGCCAAGAAAGAAATTAACATAATGGCTATAAACGGCGTTGAAACCATTGAACCTAAAGGTGAAACTAAATTTCCTCCTGCCGTCGCCTGATAGTTCCCCGCAAATGAAGAAACCACATTCATCAAATAATTAACTATCTTCGTTGCTCCAAGACCGAATGCGAAACATGCTATAACCAATAAATACATTCCTGTAAGCATTGAAAGAGGAACTTCTTTTGCTTTTTCATAAATTTTTCTGTTTCTCGGAACTCCGCCAAAAATTACACTGTATACTTTTACAAAACAGAATACAGCAAGTGCACCTGTAAGTGCTAAAGCCACAATTGAAAGTGTAAAGGCAAATCTATATAAAATTCCGTCGCCAAGGGCGGCCTGAAGCATAGACTGATAAGTTAACCATTCACTAACAAATCCGTTTAGAGGAGGAAGTGCTGATATTGCCATAGAACCAATTAAAAACGCAAAAGCAGTTAAAGGCATTTTTTTTGCAAGCCCGCCTAAAACTTCCATATCTTTAGTGTGAGTTGTATATAATACGCTTCCCGCACCTAAGAAAAGCAATCCTTTAAATGTTGCATGGTTTAACACATGATATAAACCTGCCAAAAATCCAACTGCCGCAAGAACAGGAGAATGTATGGCCATACCGTAAACGCCTGTTCCCAAACCTAAAAGGATAATCCCAATATTTTCAACTGAATGGTAAGCCAAAAGTGCTTTGTAATCATGCTGCATTAAGGCATATAATACACCAAGTAGTGCTGAAAGTGCACCTATAATTAATATTGTAATTCCCATCCATGAAGTCAAAGGCAACCATAAACAGGTTTGAATCATTCCAAAAATTGCAACTTTAATCATAACGCCACTCATAAGGGCTGATACATTAGAAGGTGCAGCCGGGTGGGCCATAGGCAACCATACATGAAGCGGGAACATACCCGCTTTTGAGCCGAAACCGAAAAATGCAAATAAAAATATAATAGCTGCCATTACAGGTGAAAGAGAAAGATTATAAAAATGACTGAATTCCAAAGAACCCGCCTGATAAGAGAGTAACAATAAAGATATTAATATCATTACACCACCGAAATGGGCAATTCCCATATAAATAATGGTAGCTTTTAGAGATTTTTGAGAATCATTAAAACAAATTAAAAAATATGAAACCCATGTCATTAATTCCCAGAAAATCATAAACCAAAATACATTTGCCGCTGAAATAACCAAAAGCATTGCAAGTATAAATGCACTGTAAAAAAACGCCATTACCCCAAGACTTCCAGCTTTTGAATATTCTTCGGCATAATTCATTGAATAAATTGAAGCAGCCAGTCCTATAAAAGAAATTACCAAAGAAAAAAAGTTTCTTAATGGATCCAGCATAAAATGCGGATTAAAGATAAAATAATTTCCAAGAGATAAAGATTCGGTTGATGTCAGATGAATTAAAAAATAAAAAACAGCATAAGCCGAGGCCAATGCCGTTAAACCAAAGCCCACTTTCAGCGCTATTTTATTTTCTTTATATAAAACCAAAGAAGTAACAGCGGCTATTATATAAAGTGAATATACCACTCCCATTTTTTATCCTTTATGTTGGTGAGAAGTTTCTACTGTTTTTTCCACTGCTTTTTCAGATTTTTCCAAAATCATGTTTTCCTGTTTATTAGGTTCCAAAAACATCAATGCCCCTGTAGGACATGCTTCAACACAAGCAGGCCCGCCTTCTCTTCCTTTGCATAAATCACATTTTACTGCAACCGTTTTTAATCCCGCAACAGATTCCAGTGTAAGCATAGTATCTGGTTCAAGAGCATAATCAACCGAAGGCATTGTTTCCGCTGCAGGTCTTATAGCCCCAAAAGGGCAGGCAATAGTACATAATTTACAACCAATACATATTTCTTCATGCAGTTCTATACAGTCATCTCCAAATGTGAGCGCACCCACAGGACAGACATTTGCACACGGCGCATCATCACACTGTCTACACTGATTAGGCATTACTCCGTTAAAAGTTCTTGTTACAATCAAGCGAGGGGTTGCAAGTTTTCCTCTTTCATATGCGGACTTGTAACAAGCCGCCATACAGGTAGCACATCCTATACATACTTCTGGATTGGCTATAACAAATTTATTTTTTCTTGTTGATTGCATTTTAACCCCTCCTTTCAATAATTTCAGGTTCTATTTCTCTAAGAATTTCTGTTCTTATTTTTAAAAACTCTTCTTCGGAAATTTTTTTAATATCCGCTATTGACATTTTAAGCGGCGGCATTCCTGATACCGGGTCTGATTCTTCTGCATTGGTAAGTTCGTTTCCGTCTGCTTCCGCATAATGAAATGTGGTAAATATAGTTCCGTATCTTAAGTCTTTATTTACCAACACTTTCGCAGCAATCTTTCCTCTTTTATTATAAACCACGGCATAGCATCCATTCTCCAAATTTTTTTCTCTTGCTATATCTTCGCTGACCTCAATAACAGGTCCCATAATATCTGCTCCCATTTCCAAAGGTTTGCATTTTCTTGTCATTGTTCCTGTATGATAATGGTAAACTTTCCTGCCTGTTGTGTACATACAAGGATATTCTTCTGTAGGCTGTTCACTAGGACACCCAACGCCTACAGGATAATCATCAGGAATATTAAAAGTTTTTCTTAATTTATTTTCTAAAACAATTCTTTCATTTTTATCAAGTGTATAACCGATAGGTACAAGTCTGAATTTTCCGTCAGGTAAAAAAGATTTGTTATCTTCATACAAATAAGGAGTTCCCTGATGCTCTTCATCGGGGCAAGGCCAGTTTATTCCGTTTAATTTAGCCATTCTTTCATAAGTAATACCTTTAAATTTGAAAGGATTTAATTTTCTGACTTCATTCCAAATTTCCTCAGCCGTATTAAAATTAAAACCTTTTAATCCTACTCTGTTTGCTACATTACAGATTACTTTCCAGTCCGGATTTAAATTTGCAGGAGGCTCAACAGCTTTTCTTACCAATTGAACTTTTCTTGAAGTGTTACTAAATGTTCCGTCTTTTTCACCCCAGCACGCACTTGGCAATACAACATCCGCTTCCTGGGCTGTTTCTGTCAAAAATATATCCTGAACAACTATAAAATCTGTTTTTTTCAAAGCGTGAATAAAATGTTCCGTCCACGGATCGCTCATTACAGGATTCTCTCCAAAAATATATAAAAATTTCACTTTTCCCTCATCAATTGCATGAGGTACCTGAGAAAGCTTTAATCCCGGGTTAGAATTTATTTTGAATCCCCAAATTTCCTCAGCTTTTTCACGGGCTTTTGGATTAGTCACTTTTCCGCTTGGCAAATCACCAGGAAGAGCACCCATATCACCTGCACCCTGAACATTGTTTTGGCCTCTTAATGGATTGACACCCCCTCCTTTTTTACCTAAATTTCCTGTAACAACTGCAAGGTTTGAAACATCCATTACATTATATGTTCCGTCTATAAACTGAGTAATTCCCATTGTATAAAGTATTGCGGAAGGATTTCCTTTTGCATATAATTCAGTAGCTTCAATCAAAAGTTCTTTTGACACACCTGTTTCTTTTTCCACTTTTTCAAAAGTAAAATCTTTAACTGTTTCTTTTAACCATTCGAATCCGTTTGTATATTTCTCAACAAATTCTTTATCATATAAATTGTTTTGAATAATATAATTTATCATTGCATTAATTAAAGGTATATTATATCCGCTCGGTATCTGGATAAATATATCCGCTTTTTTTGCCATATCTGTTTTTTTAATGTCAATTACAACAAGCTTTGCACCTCTCTCAAGGCCTCTTAAAACCTGCATAGCTATAATAGGGTGGCATTCGCTTGTATTTGTACCTATAAGCAAAAAAACATCCGTATCTGTTGCAAATTCCGCTAAATCGTTTGTCATAGTCCCGCTTCCAAGTGTTTTAGCCAGACCGGCTACTGTAGGACCGTGTCAAAAACGAGCACAGTGGTCTACATTATTTGAACCAAGTGCCCTTATAAATTTTTGAAAAATATAATTTTCTTCATTTGTACATCTTGCTGATGAAAAACCCACAACACTATCAGATGAATATTTTTCAACTGTTTCTTTTAATTTTGAAGCAACAAGAGCGTATGCCTCTTCCCATGAAGATTCTTCCAAACGCCCATCTCTTGAATATTTACCATCTTTTTTTCTGATTAAAGGTTTGGTCAGTCTTTTTGGAGAATGTATATATTCCCATCCAAACATACCTTTTAGACACAATTCACCGTCATTTACAGGATGGTTTTTAGTGCCTTCCGCTTTAACGACTCTTCCGTTTTCAACAATCAAATCTATATTACAACCTGTCCCACAATAAGGACATGTGGTTTGTACTTTTGTCATTATTCCTCCTTTTGGGATTTTTATTCATCAAAATAATATATCTTTTTTATAAACAACCGTGTCATATAAAAGACGCTCTGATTACAAATGAATAATAATTCATTATTTGTTATAATTCCATATAAAAGGAGTTAAAATGAAATTTTGCAGAATTAAAATTGACAGTTTTGATATAGAAAAAATTTTAAGTAAAGAAGATTTATCAAAATTTGTAAAAATGCATTTTAAAAAAGGGGAAATATTTTATCCTGAAGAAAAAACAAAACTGTTAATTTTTAAAGAAGGTGAAGCAAAAGTTTCTTTTTTATATGAAGACAAAGAATTTATATTATATTTTTTATCGAAAAATAATATATATGTAATGCATCCGGAATCTATAATTGAATTTATAAGCGACTCCGTTGTTTTATCTCTTGATGTTACAAAATATTCTGCCGTTTTCGATAATCCTATGTTTTGTAATTCTGTATTAAATTCATTCAGAAATATTATGATGGTTGAAAAAGATATCATTAAAGGCTTGGTTTTTGAAAACTGCAAAAGAAGAATAATTTCATTTCTTTTGGAAATTGCAAAAAAAAGCGGTAAAAAAACTGATGAAGGTATTGAAATAGACTTATCTTTAAGCATAAAAGATTTGGCAACTTTTATCGGTTCGCAAAGACAGACTACTTCCAAATTTTTTAACCAGCTGATAAAAGAAAAAATTTTGAAAAAAATCGGCAAAGACAAATACATCATTATAGATATGAAAAAATTAAAAAATTATTTACAATAATTTAAACTTTAAGCAAACTTTAAGAAAAAAAGAGTTATAATTCTCTAATTAAGCTCCCAGGCTGGGAAACACATGAGGCATAAACTTCAAAAAAGCTTCATGATGTACTTCTAAAACCTTCAAGATAAAATGTTGTTAAAAGGATAAGGCTTATCCTAAAAAAATAAAAATTAAAAAATTAAAAAAGGATAAGTATGTCTAAAGATTACACACCTATGTATCAAGAATTAGGAATGGATGTAGAAAAACACAATGAACTCTTAGCTGCTCTTGGTGAAATATATCCTGAGTTTTATTTAAAGCAGGAAAACAGACCAAAAGCAATGGAATATTTTGATTATGTAATGAGTGAAATACACGGTAAAAGAATAGAAGAAATTTTAGAAAAGAAAAAAGAAGGAAAACCTTTAGTTGGAACTTTTTGTATATTTGTCCCGGAAGAGATTGTTGTCGGGGCTGAGGGAGTATGTTACGGATTATGCGGCGGGGCTGAATTTTCTATTGCAGATGCCGAAAGGGATTTACCGAGAAATATATGCCCTTTAATTAAATCTGCGTATGGATTTAAAGTTCAAAAAACATGTCCGTATACACAGGCTTCAGATTTTATTTACGGGGAAACAAGCTGCGAAGCTAAGAAAAAAACGTGGGAAATTTTAAACGAATTGCACCCAACTCATGTAATGCATATTCCTCAAATGAAAAGAGAAAAAGAAAAAAAACTTTGGAAAAGTGAAGTTTATGATTTTAAAAAACATATAGAATCAATTATAGGAAAAGAACTTACATTTGAAGAGCTTAAAAAGGGAATTGAAATAATAAACAAAAAAAGAGAAGCAATGCAGCGTCTTGACAAATTAAGGGGAATGTATCCTGATGTTGTGCCAATTAGCGGGAAAGACGGGCTTTTAATTAACCAAATCTCTTTTTATGATGACCCTGAGAGATTTACAAAAAAAGTAAATGAACTATGCGACGAACTTGAAGAAAGAATCAAAAACAAAGTTTCAGTCGTGCCAAAAGACACTCCTAGAATTATGGTGATAGGTACGCCTATGGCGCCTCCAAACTGGAAACTTCACCATATAGTAGAAACTACAGGAGGAGCAATAATAAACGAAGAAGCCTGCATAGGCCACAGATATTATAAAGACAATATCCAAACAGAAAATGCAAAAAACATTGATGATTTGATGAATAATATGCTCGATAGATATATGAAAATAGACTGTGCATGCTTTACTCCAAATGATGATAGAATAGATAAAATAATCAAAATGTATAAAGAAAGAAAAGCTGACGGTATTATTTATTATTCACTCTCTTTTTGCCATACATACAATGTAGAATCAAAAAGAGTAATAGACAGACTTCAGGCTGAAAACATTCCTGTACTTAGAATTGAATCAGACTATTCAATGGAAGATATGGGTCAGATTAAAACAAGGGTTGAAGCGTTTTTGGAAAGTATTTCATTTAAAAAGAACGTTAAATTTAAAGGATTTTAATGTATTACGGAGTTGACATAGGCTCAACCTATACAAAAATTGTTGGAATTGATGATAATAAAAACATAATTGACATTAAAGTATTGGATACCGTTATAAATCCCGACGAGCAGGTAAAAGAATATTTAAAAGATAAGCCAATAGAAACTTTGGTCGCAACAGGTTATGGAAGATATATGATACAAGAAGCGTTTGACGTTCCGGTAATCAGTGAAATAAAAGCCCATGCCAAAGGGGCTTATTTTTTCTTTTCCGATGTAAGAACTGTTATTGATTTAGGAGGACAGGACAGCAAGGTAATAAAAGTAACCGAAGGTGGAAATTTTGATAATTTCAAAATGAATGACAAATGCGCTGCCGGAACCGGAAAATTTATAGAAATGGCGGCTGCGAAACTCCAGATTCCGCTTGATGAATTTGGGGATTTTTGCAAAAATGCCGACAAAGTTATTCAAATTTCTTCAATGTGTGCGGTGTTTGCAGAATCTGAAGTAATTTCACTTATAGCAAAAAAAGAAAAACCTGAGAATATAGGATATGGAATTATTGATTCAATTGCTAATAGACTTGCCGGAATGGCCAAAAGCATTAGACCGGAAGACAAAATTGTTTTTACAGGGGGAGGTGCTAAAAATTCACTTCTTAGGGAATTGCTTTCAAAAAAATTAAAAAAAGAAGTATATACACCGGAATATCCTCAGATGATGGGGGCATTTGGAGCGGCTCTTGCCGGATACGAAACAACAAAAGGAGTAACAAATGAATAAAAAAATAGACTGTAGAAATGCGGCATGTCCAAAACCTGTGCTTGATACAAAAAAAGCCCTCGAAGAGATGGACGAAGGAATTTTGGAGGTTTTGGTAAATTCTGTTTCATCCGTTCAAAATGTTAAAAGATTTGCGGCAAACCAGGGACTGGTTGCAGAAGAAGAAAAACTGGATAACGGTGAAACCATAATCAGGATTGTAAAAGGTTATGAATGCAGCATTGCACCAAAAGAAGAAGATAATGATAAATTTTTAGATAAGGTGCTTTTTATAAAAGACGACAAAGTTGGCGAAGGAGAACTTGGGCATATATTAATGGAAGGATTTTTAAAAACAACACTCGAATTTAAAAAACTTCCTGAAATTATAGTTTGCGTAAACAAAGGCGTATTTTTAACCACTAAAAATGAAAAAACAATAGAAATTTTAAAAGAATTTGAAAAAAGAGGCGTAAAAATTTATTCATGCGGTGTTTGTATGAATTTTTACAAAATTCCTCCAGAAGAACTAAAAGTTGGAGAAATAGGAAATGCATACGACACAATGGACTTTTTACTGCATAAAAATACGATAAGTTTATAAGGAAAACAATGGAAAGAAGAGAATTTTTAAAAATTGGAGCATTTAGTGTTTTAATCAGCACAACAACATTTAAATTTGCTAATGCTGAAGAAAATGAATTTATGCCTGTTTTAATATATGACCAAAGCAGATGTTTAGACTGCAAAAGCTGTATGGCAGCATGTCAACTTGAAAAAAATCTTCCTTATGATGTAGTGTTTTTCAAAATAGAAAAAGAAGAAATAGGAGAATATCCAAAAGCCAAATTAATTACAAAACAAAAAAACATTTGTGCTGAGTGTTATACAAAACCTTGTTTAAAAGCATGTGAATATAATGCAATTAGTGTAAAAGATGGAGTTATATTAATAAATGAAGACAAATGTGATATCAATTGTGCCGAAAATAAACAAAGTTGTGCTAAAGCCTGTCCTTTTGACGCTATAGTTTTTGATAAAAAAGCAAAAAAATGCGATATGTGTTTTGACAGAATTATTCAAGGAGACATTCCAAGATGTGTCAGTATTTGCCCAGGCGGGGCTTTAGTTTATGGAAATCTTAAAAATCCTAAAGGAAAATTAAAAGAACTTCTAGAAAACAATCCAACTTTAAAATATGCACTTTATCACCATTTAGCGACTTTTACTGATGTTACACCTATTTATAAAGAAAAATATGGATTTTATGAAACAAAAAAACCAAAAGCAGATAAAATAGTAAATACCGTCTGTTTAGCTTGTAATGCAAGATGCGGTTTAAGAATAGCCGTTAAAGACAACAAATGTGTACAAGTTGATGGAAATCCTTATCACCCATATAATAGAGATTTCAACCAAATTTCTTATTCAACAGATATAGAAAAAAGTTTTAAATATTCAGCATCAACGTGTGCAAAACCGCAAATGAATAATGAATATGTTTATAATCCTTACAGAATAACAAAACCTTTAAAAAGAATCGGTGAAAGAGGAAGCGGAAAATTCGAACCTATAGATTGGGATACTTTAATAAATGAAATAGCTTTCGGAGGTAAAAATTTTAAACATTTAGGGGATGAAACATATTATCCAGGCATAAAAGATATTTTATCTGATGAACCTATCAATAAAGAAGCTGAAGAATTAGGTTCTAAAAGAAACCAATTTGTATGGTTTACAGGACGTTCCCAAGGAGGAAGAGTAGATTTTATAAAAAGATGGGTTTATAATTCTATCGGTTCAAAAAATTATATTGCACATACTGATATATGTGGTATCGGCTTTAGAATGGGTAATTACGCTTTTACAGACGGAAAAGAAGCTGAAATGAAGGCAGATTTTCAAAATTGTAAATATATGTTAATATTTGGTGCTAATATTTATTCAGCATTACAGCCTGGAGTAAATACATCAGGAAGTATAATTGCAAAAAGAACTGCAAATAATGATTTAAAAATCGTATTAATTGATCCAAAAGCTCCAAAAGCAGTAAAAGTTGCTCACAAATGGATACCGATAACCCCTACTAAAGACGGTGCATTAGCTATGGGTATAATAAGAATACTCATAGAAAATAACTGGTATGATAAAAACTTTTTAAGAATTCCTTCTTTAAAAGAAGCTAAAAATAAAAAAAGATCAACATTTTCAAATGCTACACATTTAGTAATAATTGATAAAGAAAACAAAAATTATGGAAAATTTTTAAGAGGGTCAGATATTGGACTAAAAAATGATGATTTTATGGTTTATGAAAATGGAAAAATTATTCCTTCAAATAATGCTAAAAATCCAAAATTAGAATATGAAGGTAAAATAAAAGGAATAAAGGTAGTTACAGCATTTAAAATAATGAAAAACTCTGTTTTTGAACATTCAATTGATGATTATGCTAAAGAATGCGGAGTTAATAAAAAAAACATTTATATATTGGCAAAAGAATTTTGGGAAAATGCCCCACACAGTGCAGCTTTTGCGTATCATGGAGGAGGAAACTATATAAACGGAACTTATGCAAGTTATGCAATTTCTATGTTAAATGCATTAATTGGAAATGTAAACAGAAAAGGAGGATATTTAGGAAGAGGCAAAAAAGCAGCTGATTGGAAAAAAGGCGTTTATGATTTAACAAAATTTGCTGGAATGAAAAAGCCTCAAGGTATTAAAATTTCAAGAGAAAAAGCAAAATATGAAGAAACTGCAGAATTTAAAAAACATGGATACCCATCAAAATTACCTTGGTATGAATTTACTAAAGGAGGATTAAGTGTAGCCGCAATGAGCGGTATAGACCAAAAATATCCTTATAATATAAAAATTTTATTTACATACTTCTCTAATATAATATATTCTATGCCTGGAGGATACAGATTTGAATCTACGTTAAAAAATAAAACAAAAGTTCCTCTGTTTGTATCAATAGACACAACTATTAATGAAACAAATATCTATGCAGATTATATAATTCCTGATGTATCGTATTTAGAAGGACATTATGGCTTTTTAAATCCACATGCTCCTGGAGGTCATTTTACTGGTGTTAGAACACCTATAATAGAGCCTCTCACAAAAAATAATATTAATTTAGAAAAATTTTTGATTGACCTTTCTAAAAAATTAAAATTACCTGGTTATGGAGAAAAAGCTATAAACAATAAATTTTCTTTAAATACCCAAGAAGATTATTATCTAAGAGGTATTTACAATCTTGCACACAATGCAAAAATATCTAAGGCTGATAAAAAAACTATTGATTATGTAGAAAAAAATTATATTGTTACAAAACACAAACATATTTTACAATCAGAAGAATGGGAAAAAGTATGTAATGTTTTAGCAAAAGGAGGTGTATTTAAAGAGAACAATTGGTTTGATGAAAATGACAATTATATATTTGGTTTTGAAAAAATACATATATATAATGAAAAACTTGCAACTTCTACAAATACCATAATAGGAGAAAAAAATTTCGGTACATTAAAATTGATTAAAACCGATAATCGATTTGGATTTTATTTAACATCATACAAATCGGCATTACATACACAATCAAGAACTATATGTTTAGATAAAGCCCTTTATTACGAACCAGATATTACATTAAAAATAAACCCAATTGATGCTAAAAAATTAGGATTAAAAGACTATGACAAAGTAAAAATAGTAAATGAAGATGGAAAAAATCTAATTACGACAATTAAAATTACAAATTTTGTTGCCAAAGGATGCTGTGCTTATTCGCATCATTTTGGACACTGGCAACACGGAGCAAATACTTTATTTATAAAAAATGCTGCTGATGTAATGTTAGGAGATGTTACTAAAAATAATTACGTAATTCCTGATAAAAAAAGAGCAATGGGAATTTGTGTAAATAAAATTAGTAAATTAGACAAAAAATTTTATGATTTACCTTTGGTTGATCCGATCGGAGGTATACCAGATTTTAGTTCAACAAAAATAAAAATACAAAAAATTTAAAAGGAGTAAAAATGGAAAGAAGAGAATTTTTAAAAACAGGTGCGGCTTTAGGCGTGGCAGCTTCTATGCCAAGTATAGTAAGTGCTAACGATGAAAACACAAGAAGATTCAGGGTTGAATATTATTTTGACATAAAATACGACGAGTCAATTTATCCTGCAAGATTATGGAACCCGCTTCCATATAATGCACCATATCAAAAAGTTAAATTTTTAAGATTTGGCGGAAATTATAACGATTATGATATTAACAATAAAAATGAATATGATGCAAATACTTTTTATGCATATTGGGAAAAATCAGCTATGCCTAAAATTTTGACCATGGAAATGGAAATTGAAACAAAAGATAGAAGTGTTCCATTAAAATTAATAGAAGAAGCCAGCAAAAAAAATCTTCCTTTTCCAAAAGAAGTGTTAAAATATCTTGAACCTACTGCCCATATTCCTACTGACGGACTTGTAAAAGAAGTGGCGGAACTTATCACAAAAGGTAAAAAAGACAGATTTGAAAAAGTAAAAGCAATTTATTTATGGTGTACAGCCCATACATTCAGAAATCCAAAAACTATTGGATGTGGAAAAGGTGAAGTTGGCAAAATGATGCAGGAGCAAAAAAAACCGACAGCCGAATATATTTATAAAAACGGATGGTTTGGAGGAAAATGTACAGATTTAAGCTCACTTTTTACCGCCCTAACAAGAGCGGCAGGCATTCCTGCAAGAGAGGTTTTTGGTATCAGACTTGGAAAAAGCCACTTTGACAAGGCCCTTGGAAAAAGTGACAGCAAAGGTTTTGCAAATATTACCACTTGGCAACACTGCAGGGCTGAATATTATATTCCAGGGGCCGGATGGATACCTACAGACCCTGCTGATGTTACAAAACTAGAATTAGTTGAAAAATATCCTTACAACCACCCAAAAGTTCAAAAATTAGTAAAAAAATATCTGCATTCATGGGAAATGAACTGGGTTGGATTTAATCATGCAAGAGATTTCATACTTTATCCAAAACCTGTTCAATATCCATTAAATATGTTTGGTTATCCGTATGCAGAGGTAAATGATGATGTGTTAAATTATTATGTTCCAAAAAGTTTTGAATATAAAATTACTTCTCAGGAACTGTTTTAATGGTAAAAAAGCTGGATTTAAGAAATTTAGCTTGTCCGGAACCAGTTCTTAAAACAAAAGAGGCATTAGAGGAAATAGAAGAAGGAATTATTGAAATAAGACTTAATTCCTTCTCTTCTATTCAAAATGTAAAAAGATTTTTGCAAACGCAAGGAATTTATTTTAATGAAAAAAAAGAAGGAAAAGATACAATAATAAATGCTATAAAAGGTTACAGTTGCGAAATTCAAAATGAAAGTAAAGAGTCAAAATCTTTTTGGGCTTTAATAGCAGGTGCGGCAATAACAGCAATTTTGGCTAGCACATGCTGTTTAGGGCCTTTGCTTTTTTTGATTTTTGGAGTAAGTGTCGGCAGTCTTTCATTTTTACATATTTTTGCACCATATAGAATATACTTTACAATTGCGGCTGTTGTAATTATTGTTTATCTGTGGATAAATTATTTCTTTAAACTTAGAAAAAGGCCTGTTTGCAGTGGCAGTATTTGCAAAAATTATGTAAAATATTTAAGTATAGGTACTGTTTTTGTACTAATTATGCTGACTTACCCTTTTTGGGCTCAATATCTGTTTATGGGAGAATAAATGAAAAAAATTATTTTAAATTTAATATTATTTTGTTCACTTTTTGGTGCTGAAAAAATAGCTATTATTAAAGTAAGTGGAATGACTTGTCCATTATGTACAATGGCTGTAAAAAGAAGCTTAAAAATGACACCGGGTGTTATAAAAGCAAAAGTACTACTAAACACTAAAACAGCAACGGTAATTTTTGACGATACAAAAACAACACCTCAAAAACTGTTACACGCAATAGAAATCGTAGGTTATAAAGGAAAAATAAAAGAAATTAAGGAGGTTAAATGAAAATTTTAATTATATTCAATCACGAACCTTATGACGGAAGTGATGTTGCTTGGAACGGGCTTAGACTTGCAAAAGTTTTATTTGAAAAAGGAAACGATGTAAAAATTTTTTTAATGAATGATGCCGTGGATATGGCAAGGGATTGCAATAAAAAACCAGAAACTTACGATAACGATTTGGTTGCAATGTTAAAAGAAATGTATCAAAACGGTATAAAATTAAAAGTATGCGGCACATGTCAGGCAAGATGTGGATTATTTAAAAACGAGCCATATTTTGCACCTGAAATCAAAGCTACAATGAAAGACTTGGCTGCCTGGGTTGAAGAAGCAGACAAAGTTATAACATTTTAAAGGATATATATGCTTAAATTAAACAACAGCGCAAAACTTACAAAATATGTAAGAGCAGCCGGCTGAGCAGGAAAATTGGCTCCGGAGGAGCTAAACAAAGCTACAAAAGTTCTTGATGGAAAAAACGAAAATTTAATAGTCGGATTTGAAGGAAATGAGGATGCAAGTGTTTATAAATTGAGTGATAATATAGCACTTGTACAAACAGCCGATTTTATTACACCTGTTGTTGACGACCCGTTTATTTACGGACAAATTGCAGCTGCAAATTCCCTAAGCGATGTGTTTGCAATGGGAGGAGATGTTAAAACAGCACTTAATTTAGTCGGATTTGATAATTGTCATCATGGAAAAGATGTATTAAACGAAATTTTAAAAGGCGGTGAAAATAAAATAAAAGAGTGCGGAGGGGTATTGGCCGGAGGCCATACAATAGAAACTCCCGAAATGATTTACGGACTTAGCGTTACAGGTACAATTCATCCTCAAAAAATTATAAGGAACAATACATTAAAAAAAGATGATGTAATTGTGCTTACAAAACCGCTTGGAATGGGAATTTTAACAACAGCAATAAAAGCTGATTTAGTAGATGAAACAACAGCTTCTGAAGTAGCTGAAATTTTAAGGACATTAAATTACAAACCAAGTCTCATTGCAAGAGAAATCGGTGTAAATGCAATGACTGACGTTACAGGTTTTGGTCTTTTAGGACATTTATATGAAATGAGTGCTAATAATTTCACTATAGAAATAGAATTTGAAAAAGTGCCTTTCCTAAAAGAAGCGATTAATCAGGCATCCATGGGAATAATTCCTGCCGGAAGCTATAATAACCAGCTATTTTTAGAAGGAAAAGTAAAATTTGAAAAAGAACTCAGTTTTGAAGAGCAGATGATTTTATTTGACGCCCAAACAAGCGGAGGACTTTTAATCAGCGCCTCTCAAGAAAAAGTTAATGAACTTTTAAAAAGAATGGAAAATGAAGGAGTGAGTGCTAAAGCAATAGCAACTGTTAAGGAATTTAAAGAGTTTCCTTTAGTTGTTAAATAATTTTTCCTTCTTATTTCTTCAAATATCTTTTATTATCTACTTTAACAATATCCCCCATATTGTCCAAATAATCAAGATAAGCCACAATATATTTTCTGCTCATAGGCATCTCTTCTTTAAATGTTTTAATATCAATATATCCTTTTTTCTCCATAATTTCCCGCATTTTTTTCATTGCATAATTTATATTTTTATCACTTACAAACAAATTATGGGCAAGCCTTACAACTTTTTTAGCCTTAGTCAGGTTCTTCATAGCCTGATCGCCCACTTTTCTGTCAATATTTAATTTTTCGTATATATTATAAGGTGCTTCGGGAGTCAAGCCGGAATTATCCAAAAGCGAATAAAGCCTGTGCTCGACTGATTTTTCAATATTCACTTCACCAAGATCTTTTCTTTTATAAATATTGCCTTCTTTTATTAAAAATCCTTCTTCCACAAATTCATTTAAAACAGTTTCAATCAATTTTTCACTCGCCCATTTTAATCTGAGTTTCAGTGATGCAGGAGAAAGAAAGGCAAATTTGTTTTTTTCATAAGTTTCTTTTATCACATTTTCTATCTCTTTTTTTACATCCATTGAAAAAATATTATAATTTTCTTCATCTATAAAGACATTTTTTAATGTTTTTGCAATACCGAGAGCTTCATCGGGCGAAAAATTAAATCTCTGATAACTTTGAAGAAGTCCGAAACCTTTTTTGTGATTTTCAACCAAAATAGAAAATGCTTTTTGGAAATCCCTTTGTTTTAAAGCATTTAACAGCAATAATTTTTTATTTCTTTTAATAGGGTCGCTTATAGGATTTAAAATTTCGCCTCCTCCGATAACCCTTCCTTTATGAAGCACCACAAACGGATCTTCATAAACAAAAAATCCTTTTTCCTGCAACTTCATAGTTGCAAAACCTTCTTTTGCATTTGAATCAAACATCAAAATTTTCGCAGGTATTCTTTTTGCACCGCTTATAAATAAAACTTCCATATTATGCTTAATCTCTTTTCCTTCAACCGGTGCAATATAAACATCAATTAATTTAAATCCTCTTAAGTATCCTTTTGTACTTAACAAATATCCTTTTTTAAGTTCATTGTGTGAAATATTGAGATTAATGGCAAGTCTTTGATGGGTATGGGCAACACTAACATTTTCACCATGAACCTGCAGGTTTTTAACCGTTGTAACAGTAGCCGTTTCATTAATATAAACTTTATCTTTAAGTCTGACTTTTCCGCTTAAAACAGTCCCTGTTACAACAGTTCCTATTCCTTTTAGGGAAAACACCCTGTCTATATAGTATCTGAAAAATTTGGAATGTGTAATATTTCTCGGAGGCAGGTTAAACAGATAATTCTTAAGATTTTCTATAGTCTCAGGCATTTTAGTGGAAGTCGGGATAATATCAAGAAGCTTTAAATTCTTAAATTTAGCTATTAATTCTTTTATCTCTTTTTTTCTTTTTTCAATAGTCTCTTCACTTGCCAAATCTATTTTTGTCAAAGCCACAATGATATTTTTAACTTTTAAAATATCAAGTACTTCCAAATGCTCTATGGTCTGCGGCATAACACCTTCGTTTGCATCTATTGCAAAAAGCGTAGCGTCAAATCCAAACGCCCCGCTAATCATATTTTTTACAAGTTTTTCATGCCCCGGAACGTCTATAAATGCCACATTTACATCATCTCTTTTCATATTTGTAAAGCTTAAATCAATTGTAATTCCTCTCTCTTTTTCTTCTTTAAGCTCATCTCCGTTATATCCGGTCATAGCCTCAATCAAAGATGTTTTTCCATGGTCTACATGCCCTGCGGTTCCAATAATAATATTTCTCATTGTTTCACCTCACAGCTTATTAATTCATTTATTATATTTGCAAGTTTTTCTATTTCATCATCCTGAATTGTTCTTACATCAAGAACAAAATGTTCATTTTCTATTCTACCGATAACAAGTTTTTCCCTGAATTTTCTCTCCCAATTCACAGCATTTCCTTCAATTTCAATTACCAAGGTAGGAATGGCTTTATTTGGCATAGTCCCCCCGCCTACGTATGTTTTTGATTCTTTTATATTAGCCCTTAGGGCTGGTGTTAGGCTAAGTATTTTTTTTGCCCTGTTTTTAAGTTCATCAATAGATGCAAAAATCTGCCTTATAGTTGGAATTTTTTCATATTCTTTTTTAATATACGCTAAAGTGGTTGCCTGAATAAGGGAGAGTGTAATTTTATCTACCCTAAACATTCTTAATATCTGATTTTTTTTAAGTTTATTAATTAGCTCTTTTTTACCAACTATTATTCCTGCCTGAACACCTCCAAAAAGCTTATCTCCACTAAAACTTACAAGTGAAGGTGAAAATTTCATAATATCATTAATTGAAGGCTCAGCGTTTGAAAGTCCGTAAGGAAGCTTTGGAATATATGCACTTCCCAAATCATAATAATCAAGCAGATTATGTTTACGGGAAAGATTGACAATTTCATCAATATAAACTTCTTCACTAAACCCTTCAATAGTATAATTTGATTTGTGAACTTTCATAAGCATTGCTGTATTTTCATTGATTGCCTCTTCATAATCTCTTAGTTTTGTTTTATTTGTAGTTCCGACTTCAACAAGTTTTACACCGCTTGCTTTCATAACTTCAGGCACTCTGAAACTTCCCCCTATTTCAACAAGTTCGCCTCTTGACACTATAACCTCTTTGTCTTTTGCAAATGTGTTTAAAATCAAAAATACAGCCGCCGCATTATTATTAACAACCAACGCATCTTCACACCCAAAAAGAAAACTCAAATGTTTCGCACTGTGATGATACCTGTCCCCCCTTTTTCCTTTATCCAAATCATATTCTAAATTACAGTAATGCGTACTGACTTTCTTTGCTTCATCAAAAATCTCTTCATCTATCAAACTTCTGCCGAGATTTGTATGGATTGTAACACCTGTGGCATTAATTACATTAATTAAAGAAGGGCTTAATATGCCGCAAGCTTTTTTTTCAATTTCATTTATTATTTTATTTTCATCTATTTTATCTATTTTATTATTTTTTATTTTTTCTCTGAGTTCATTCAAAACTGAATGTATGGAATAAAGCAAAACATTCTCTGGAATATCTTGAAGATTTTTATTTTTTAAAAGTTTATCCACTTTTGGAATTTGTCTAAACAGATTCATTTCTTTCCTTTGTAAAATACCGCCGGTATTTTTGTTAATATTTTATCAAAAAAAGGATTTTTATGAAAATAATTATAACAAGCGACGGAGAATGGATGACTTCAAAATTTTGTCCACATTTTGAAGAATGTAAATATTTAATTCTTTATGACACTAAAACAAAAGAATATTCTTCTATGAAATCACCTTCATATCAGACAAAAGACAAAACTAAACTAATTAATTTTTTAAAAGCCGTTTTTATGAAGCATATTATAACAGGTGAAAATATTGATGATAAATACTTCAAAGTTTATATACCTCAACAAAAAAAATCGACAGTCGAAGAAGTTATAATCGAGTATTTAAAAAATATAAATAAATATAAATAAAATTGTTGACAATAAACGACTAAAATTATATAATTCTAAAAAATAAAACTTTAGGAGGGAAAAATGAAAAGAATTTTAACATCAGTGGTATTGGCTTCCATTTTGGTATCATCTAGTTTAGCCGCAGATGCAAAAACCGCTCAGGTGAGTAAAAAAGCCGTAATCAAAGCGGAAAAAAAAGCCCAAAACACTGAACTTGCAAATGAAGCGGTAAAAGCTATCCAATATACCCAGGATACATTAATATATATAAGCGGAAAAAATACTAAAAAAGCAAAAGACTCAATAAAAAAAGCTATTGGGGAACTTAGCGATTTATTAAATAGACCTAATACACCTTATCTTTTACCTGTTGATGTTCAAATTAACGCATATCAATATCAAGGAGATGTAAAAGACGTAAAAAAACTTGCAAGTGAAGCAAAAATACTTGTAGCAGAAAATAAATTACCTCAGGCAAGGGAAGTGTTAAATTCTCTGAGAAGCGAAATTGTGATCAAAACAATCAATTTACCTATTGCAACATATCCGGCTGCTCTTAATTTGGCATTAAAATATATAAATGAAGGAAAAGCCAAAGAAGCAAAAGATGTTTTGTCAATGGCACTTTCAACATTGGTAGAAACAGATACCATTATTCCTATCCCGCTTATCAAAGCTCAAGCCCTTGTTAAAAATGCAAGCGAGAGTGTTAAAAAAGACAAAAATCAGGCTTTAAAATATTTGGATGAAGCAAAAAAACAGTTATCTTTAGCTGAAATTTTAGGATATACAAGCACAAGCGATACAACATACAAAATGTTAAAAGAACAAATTACACAGCTTGAAAAAGAGATTAAAAACGGCAATAAAACAGAAAATATATTTAAAAAACTTCTTCAAAAAATCGAAGAATTTAAAGAAAAAGCAGTTAAAACTTTTCACAAATAATTTTCTTTCTCTTTTTTTTTATTTCAATAGTGTCAGACACTAATTATTTATAAATAAAATTTATAATTTTTTGGCGGAAGGGGGAAGGAATCGAACCTTCCGGGCAAACAGTCACCTGCCGCCCCACCGGGTTTGAAGCCCGGGGTGTCCACCGGGATCACATCCCCTCCATCGAAGGGAAAAATTATATCAAAATATTTAAGAAAACGTAAGGCTTCACCGAAGCCCTGTTAAGCGTTATCAGCCAGCTGGAATTTTACCGTTAACCATTCCTACCAAAAAGTCTTTTAAATCGTTAAGTTTATGTTTTTTAACGATTTTTTCAATAGCTTTAGCAGCTTTTTTTTGACCTTTTTTTTCAAGTAGAGAAATTAACGGTTTTGCATTATTTTTAAATAATGCATTAATATCATCAGGTGTTTGAGCACCTATGATTTTAAGGAATTTAGTACCTTTGATATGTGACATTCTTTTCACATATTTTTCGTAATACTTAAATCCTTTGTTGTAATCAGCAAATGCCATTGTTGCTGTGACACTTGCAAGTAGCGCTCCAGCTACCAACATTTTTGCTAAGCGTCTCATGTTTTCTCCTTTTAATTTTATGTGTGCATTCATTAACCTAATGAATACACATTCGGTGTAATTATACAGCCTAAAACTTAAATAAAGCTTAAGATAAGTAAAACTTATCTATGATTATTATATCATAAATTAATTAAAAAAACAATTGAAAAAATATTTTATTTTAATTATTTATACTTATTATTAAAAAACATACCTTGCAAAAAAATTAATTTTTATTTATAATTGCAATGCGCTGTGTGATAAGTAGGGATACGCAAGCCGAACGGACATAGCGTAATAAAATATACAGGAGAAGAAAATGAAAAAAATCACTCTTTTAATGGCAGGATTTTTGGCATTTGCATTTGCAGGTGATTCTACTATGATTCAAGCTTACAGCGTAGTAGCTGCCGTTGTAGGTTTAGGTTTGGCTGCACTTGGTGGTGCTATCGGGATGGGACATACTGCTGCAGCAACAATTGCTGGTACTGCAAGAAATCCTCAGCTTGGCGGTAAATTAATGGGTACAATGTTCATCGCATTAGCGATGATCGAAGCACAAGTTATTTATGCACTTGTACTTGCTTTAATAGCACTTTATGCTAATCCATTCTTAGGATAATCCCTTCTTTTGGGATTTTTCTTTTTAACACAAAAATTTCTCTGACACCTTATTCAATGTAAAATGTATAATTGGAAATAAAAAATAAATGTAAAAACATTTTATTAAAATTTTCTATTTATAATTTTTACTTTTCGTTTTTTAATTTTCCATTATTAATACCAATTATTATAAAAAAATTTACATTTATTTACCATTCACTACTCACTATTCACTCATTATCAAATTGTCAAAATAACCGTAGGGTTGGTATATTTCTCCATTCTCCATTATTTTTTGTTGACATTAAAAATTAATTAAGTTAAAATTCATACCAAAAAAGGGGTTAATTTAATTGAAAATCAAAAATGTAAAATGGAAAATTAATAAAGTAGGATTTTACATTTGATTATTATTTCTACTATTAAACCTTCAAAATACTTCAAAGGACAAAAATGCATAACGATATAATCGGTTATAAATATAATGATAAAATTATTGATATTCAAACAGCTCAGGAAATGGGTATTGAAAATTTAGAACCAATATTTTTTGATAACTCTTCTGAATCACTCGAACTTATAAGACACTCAGCTGCCCACTTAATGGCTCAGGCTATAAAAGAGCTTTATCCCGATGCTAAATTTTATGTGGGGCCTAGCATAGAAAACGGATTTTATTATGATTTAAAAACAGAAGAAAGCATTACCGATAAAGATTTAAAAAATATTGAAAAGAAAATGAAAGCCCTTGCTAAGAAAAAAATTCCTATTGAAAAATATTATATTTCAATGGATGAGGCAAGAAAAAAATTTAAAGATGATGAACTGAAACAGGCGGTTCTGGATATGATCAACGAAGACAAGGTTTCTATTTATAAACAGGGGGATTTTGAAGATCTGTGCCGCGGACCCCACGTGCCAAACACCAAATACCTTCAAAACGTAAAACTTCAAAAAGTTGCAGGTGCCTATTTAGGAGGAGACAGTAAAAACGAGATGCTGACAAGAATTTACGGAACCGCTTTTGCAACAAAAGAAGCATTGCAAGAGTATCTTAAAATGCTTGAAGAGGCAAAAAAAAGAGACCACAGAAAACTCGGAACTGAGCTTGAACTTTGGATGTTTGATGAAGAAATCGGGGCGGGTATGCCTATTTGGCTGCCAAAAGGTACACTTCTAAGGGGAAATCTTGAAAAACTGTTATATTCCGCACATATAAGAAGAAATTACCTGCCCGTAAAAGGTCCCGAACTTCTAAGAAGCCATATGTGGAAAATTTCAGGGCATTATTACAACTACAAGGAAAATATGTATTTTACAGAAATTGAAAACGACGACCCCAACAAACCGGCGGAAGAATACGGTATTAAACCTATGAACTGCTTAAGTCATGTCAAAATTTTCGGGCATAAAGTAAGAAGTTATAAAGAACTGCCTCTTAGATTTTTTGAATTCGGAACAGTCCACAGACACGAAAAATCAGGCGTTTTACACGGACTTTTAAGAGTTAGGGAATTTACCCAGGATGACGCACATATATTCTGCAGGGACGACCAGATAGAAGATGAAGTAATAAAAGTACTCGAATTTGTAGATGCCATAATGCAAAGATTCGGCTTTGAATATGAAATGGAAATTTCTACAAGACCTGAAAAATCAATAGGAAGCGATGAAATCTGGGAAAAAGCAACCAATGCCCTCAAAGGTGCATTAAACAGACTTAACAGAAATTATGGAATAGACGAAGGCGGTGGGGCATTTTACGGTCCGAAAATAGACATAAAAATTACTGATGCAATAGGGAGAAAATGGCAATGCGGAACAATTCAGGTAGATTTTAACCTGCCTGAAAGATTTGACATAAATTATATTGATGAAAACAACACCAAAAAACGCCCGGTAATGATTCACAGGGCGATTATAGGAAGTTTTGAAAGATTTATAGCAATCCTTACAGAACATTATGCAGGCGAATATCCTACTTTTATAGCCCCTGTTAAAGCGATTTTTGTTCCAATTAATGAAAATCATGTAAATTATGCAAAAGAAATTCAAAAAGAACTTCTTAATGACGATATTATTACCGAAATTTATGACAGCAGTGATTCACTCAATAAAAGAATAAGAAATGCTGAAAAACAAAAAGTCGGATATGTAGTAATTATAGGTGATGAAGAGGTGGAAAATGATTTGGTTGCCATAAGAGACAGAAAAAAAAGAGAACAATATAAATTAAGCAAAGGAGAATTTGTAGAAATGATCAAAAAATTATGCGAGGTTAAATTATGAGTAAAGACAAGGTTTTATTGAACGAAGAAGTAGTTGATTTTACAGACAGAGTAAGATTTGTAGACACCCAAGGTGAGCCTAAAATAGTAGATTCAGCCAAAGCGCTTGAAACAGCATATAATAAAGGTCTTGATTTGGTATGCGTAGCCCCAAATGCCAACCCTCCAGTTGCTAAAGCCATGGATTACGGAAAATACAGATACGAACAGGAAAGAAAGAAAAAAGAAGCAAAGAAAAAACAGGTTAAAATTGAAGTCAAAGAAGTAAAATTTACAAGTAAAATTCAAGACAACGATATAAATTATAAAGTTAAACATATAAAAGATTTTCTTGAAAAAGGAAAACATGTAAAACTAAGAGTTTTTTTAAGAGGAAGAGAACTTGCAACACCTGAGAAAGGTTTTGAAGTTATAAACAGGGTTTGGGAAATGATAAAAGATGTGGCTGAAAAACAAAACGAGCCTAAACTTGAAGGAAATTATATAAATTTACTGGTAACCCCTGTAAAAAAATCCAAGAAAAAATAATGTTAAATAATATTCCCTATAAAGAGGCTTTGGAAGTTTCTTTAAAAGAAAGTTTTTTATCAACTTCCAAAAATGTTTTTATAAATGAAGCATTAGGTTATTTTTTAGCCGAAGATGTAAAAGCCGCTAAAAACAACCCTTCATTTGACAACTCCGCCATGGATGGGTTTGGATTTAAGCATTCAGACAAAAAAAAATTTAAAATTATAAAAACTATTTATGCCGGAGATAAATTTGATGATTTTGATATAAAAAACAATGAATGCGTTAAAATTATGACAGGGGCAAAAATCCCAAAAGGTATAGACACTGTAATTCCGATTGAAAACTGCTTAAAAGTTACAGGTGAATATATTGAAATTCCAGAAATAAAAAAAGGCGCCAATGTAAGAAAAAAAGGCGAAGATATCCAAAAATGGGAAATTTTAATAAAAAAAGGCGAAGAAATAACACCTGAGACAATCGCACTGCTTGCAAGCCAGGGAATTACAAATATAAAAGTATATAAAAAACCTTCTATTGCCATACTTTCAAGCGGAAATGAACTGAAAGAGCCTTATGAAAAAGCCGATGAAGATGAAATATATAACATCAATTCTTACTCAATTTATTCACTCTTAAAAAAATACAGTTTTAATGCCGATATTATCGGAATTGTAGCAGATACTTACGAAGAAACATTAAAAGAAATAAAAAATATACTAAATTTTTATGATGTAATCATAACAAGCGGCGGAATAAGTTTCGGGGAAAAAGATTTTATGTTTAATGTTTTTAAAACCTTGGGATTAAAAGAATTTTTTCACGGAATAATGGTAAAACCCGGACGTCCTACCATGATAGGAAAAATAGGTAAAAAATTTATTTTTGCAATGCCCGGAAATCCTTTAAGCAGTTTTTTAAATATGTTTTGCATAGGAATACCAGTTTTAAGAAAAATGAGCGGTGCAGACAAATATTATCATGAGACTTATTTTGCAAAAAACAAAAACGATTTTAAAGTTAATTCAAAAAAAGACCATACGGCACTCGGATTTTATGAAAACGGAGAATGGGAAGTATATAACAGTTATAAATACGGTTCAGGAATGCTAAAACCCCTCCTTAAATCCAATTCGGTTGCAATTATTCAAAAAGGGAATGAAATAATTACAAAAGATACAATTTTAAAAATCATACCTTTTGTAAATCAGTTTAGCAATAAAAACAATATGTTCAATTAATACCTTTTATATAAAAAACATTTTCTTTTACTTCTTCTAAAATTACATTATATTTTTTAGCCCATTTTTCAATAATCTCTTTTGCTTCATTTAATAATTCCCCGCTATTTTCAATTTTGATTTTTAAATGCGGCACAGAATTTGAAAAAGCAATAAAACCGTTTAAATATTTTAATTTATCATTTAAAGAAACCAAATGATTTTTAATTTTCTTAAAATTTGGAGTATTTTGTTTTATTTTTTCCAATTCTTTAATATTATTCTCAGAATATCCAAGCTGTTTTAAAAGTCCTAAATCTTCTATTTTCATAAATCTCCTTTTTAAAAAATTTTAACAAATTTTTCTTTTATTTCTTTTAATTTTTTCAGTGTTGTTTCAATATCCGTATTTAAAATAAAACAATCTGATTCTTTTTTTTTATAAACTTTGTCATAATAATCCACAAGCAATATTTTTGCCACTTTTTCCAGATTGCCTTTTTCAAAACTGCTGAATATTTCGTTATAACTTTCATTTGATATATATTTTTTAATTTTATTTAAATTTTCGCTAAAAGCATTTTTATCGATATCTCCGTAATATTTCAAAATTCTTTTAATTCTGTCTTCCAAAGGTGCGTTTATTTCTATTTGTGGGAAAGTTTTTATTTTTTTTGTTAAATTCCCGGGAAGCAGTAAATTTCCGAGCCTGGAACTTTCGGCCTCTACAAAAATAGAGTCATTTTTATCCACTTTTCTTAAGAGAAGGCTGTTTTCCTTTTGAACCGAAAGAACTTCCGTAATGATTGGCCAAACCTTCTAAATCAAGACTCGGGTTTAAATTTTGTAATAATTCACTTTTACCGCACCCACTCGGCCCCCTGAGCACCAAAAAATTATTCGGAATATTTTGTAAATATCCGCTGACATATTTTCTATATGCCTTATAGCCTCTGTTTAATTTGTAAACATCAAATCCGAGCTGTCTTAAAATCACATAAAAAGATTCGGAGCGTTTTCCTCCCCTTGCACAGTAAATCAGAATTTTTTTATTTTCAAATTCATTATTTTCAAGATGCGAAGCAATGTTTTTTAAAATATATATAACACCCTTTTTATTGGCGGCTTTTTTGGAAACCTGTTTATATAAATACCCTATTTCGTGATGTTCTTCATTATTTAATACATATAAATTTATACTTCCCGGAATATGGGATTCTTCAAATTCTCTGGGGCTTCTGGTATCTATAATCATATCAAAATCAGTTTTCAGATAATCATTCATATTAATCAACATTTATTATTTCCACCTCCACAGCTTTAAAATTTGGGGTTTTTACTTTATGGTCATGTTCGTCTCCAAAAAGATAATTTATTTTATTTTTTGCAAAATGAAAAGTTGTAAAAAGAGTATAGGGTCTGAGGGAATTTGTAAATTTTACTTTCAAATGCCCGCTCTCTCCGTAATGTGATTTTAATTTAACAGTATTGCTTATTTCGTTTTTATGAACAGGATTTACCAATAAAACATCATCATCATATTTTTTAGTTAATTTTTCCGAATATCTGGTTTGTGCGGCGTTATTATACTGCGCAAGAGCCCTTCCTGTATTTAACCACCATCTTTTTTTATTTTCAAGTATATCTTTTACTTCACCTCTTAAATGGTATTTGTGATAATGAAAATGGCCTTTCCCATCAGGCGTGGAAAAAGTTTTTGTATGCAAAATGGGTGAATCTTTTCCGTCTTTTGTTACTGGCCATTGGAGAGGTTTTTTTTCTAATCTTTCATATGTGGCTCCCTCAAATCTTTTGACTTCTTTTTTTACTTCATTAAAAACCTCTTCGCTTGAATTAAAATTAAAACGCTTTCCTAATTTTTCAGATATTGCCTGCAATACTTCCCAGTCATCAGGCATATCTGATTTAATTAAAGGATTTGAAAGGTGAAGCCTTCTTTCCGCATTTATATAAACACCCACTTTTTCATATGCACTTTTTACACCGAATACAATATCGGCCTTTTTTGTTATAACACTCGCCATAACTTCCAAAACTGCCAAAAAGTCCAAATTTTCAAAAGCTTTATTTATTTTATTCTGATTGGGATGAATATGCAAAATATCTTCCCCCATATTTATTATGGCTTTTATTTTACCTTTTAACATCTCTTCTATTATATCCGGAGTCATCTCCCCTATTTTTTCAGGTATTGCATAATCAGGCCCGTAATAAGGCAAACACCCCACATCGCAGGCACCCTGCACGTTATTCTGACCCCTGAGAGGCAATACCCCTGCACCTTTTTTTCCAATATTACCAGTAAGCATAGCCAAGTTGCTTATGGCGTTAACCGCCTCAGTCCCGTCAATATGCTCCGTTACCCCGAGTCCCCATGTAAAAATTGTTTTTTTGGTTATCAGTTTCGCAATTTCTTCGATTTGCTCTTTTACCTGCTCAAACCCTTTTAATTTTTTGAAAAAATGTTTATCATATTTATCATGAAATAAAAGCTCTTTATATCCTTCGAATTTAACACATCTTTTTTTTATAAAATCAATATCAGTTAAATTGTTTTCAATCAGTTCTTTTGCGATTGCATTTAAAAATAAAAGATTACTTTCAAGCGGCAAAATAACTTTAACATCGGCAAATTTCATAATAGGAATTTCCCTAACATCAACAACTATTATTTTAGCGCCTCTTTTTTTGGCTTTTATTATCCTGCTTGCAACCATCGGGTGTGCAACCGTTGTGTTAGAGCCGATTATAAAAATAACCTCGGCGTCAAAAATTGCATCATAATCCACACTGCTCGCCCCCTCCCCTATACTCATTTTAAGTCCGCTGAGGCTTGGAGCGTGGCAAACCCTTGCACAGTTATCGATATGAGGAGTTTTTATAACTTCCCTTGCAAACTTTTGAAACATCCAGGCACTTTCAACGCTTGTTCTGGCCCCACCTATACAGGCGACAGAATGGGAAGAAAAATTTTTTATAATCTCTTTTAATTTCCATGCGGTTATGTCAACAGCCAAAGACAAAGGAGCTTCATAAAAATTCTCATCAAATTCTTTCAAATTAGCAAGCCTGACCTGAAGCTCAAGCGGCATATTATCAGCGTTATTTTCAATAAATTTATAACTTATCAGATGTTTATTAATTCTGTTGTTTAAAAATTCAAATCCGTATTTTCCTTTTATACAAAGTTCACCACCACTTGAAATTCCGTCTTTAACAGGATTTATTTTTACTATTTTATTATCCTGAATTTTGGCATCTATTTCACATCCTACACCGCAATATGTGCAAACAGATTTCATTAAAAGCCTTTTTTGGATTTAATATATCTTATTTTAAAGATTTTTGCAAGAGAAACACAAAATCAATTATTAAGAGCGTATAAAATTATAAATATAAATAATTCAATAATTATATTAATTCAAAATTTAACATCAATTATCCATGATTCTTTATTAGTGCCAGACACCTTAAAATAAAATTTTACATTTTACATTGATTTTGTGGCTCCGGCGAGAGGACTCGAACCTCTGACCCGACGGTTAACAGCCGTCTGCTCTACCGACTGAGCTACGCCGGAATATTTGTGGATTGAAATTATACATAAAAAATTTTTTTAATGCAAGTTAATTTGCAAATTTTTGCAAAATTTTATCCTGAATATTTAAAGGGAGCAGATTAAACATTTTCAAAATATAATAAAATCTTTTTGGAAAGGCATACTCTTTTTTTTCTTTTTCAATTGCATCAATAATTCTTTTAGCACCTTCGTTTAAATCCATTAAAAATGGCATATAAAAATCGTTTTTTGCAGTTAAATCGGTTTTAATGAATCCAGGCATTATATTTATAACTTTTATATTATATTTTGCTAACATATTTCTAAGACTCTGGGCATATGAATTAAGAGCCCTTTTTGATGCCGAATAAGGAAGAGAGGTTGGAGATGCAATAATTGATGCAAGAGAAGAAATAAATACAATTTTCCCTCTTTTTCTTTTTTGCATATCTGGCACTATGTTTTCTAAAAGTGCGTGAATGCTTAAAAAATTTATTTGAAAAAGTTTTTCAAACTCTTCATACGGAGTAAAATCTGGAGCATGTGGAAGTGAAATTCCGGCATTGCAAATAACTAAATCAATTTCATCAAATCTAAGTTTTCTAACTTCATTAATATTGCTTAAATCACAGACTATAGGAATTATATTTTCATTTTCTTTTTTTAGTTCATTTAACTTAATTTCATCTCTTGCAATGGCAAAAACTTTATTCTTTTTTGCGTAATATCTGGCAAGTTTCCTGCCTATTCCCCTGCTCGCACCTGTTATAATTACATTCAAAAAAGGCTCCTTTATGTTTATAATTTCAAAGCTGTTTACTTATCTTTTCCTGCCGCCAGGAATTTTTATAATTATACTGATATTTGCCGGTATTTTTGCTAAAAAATTAAAATGGCTTTTTTATATATCTGCTTTAACTCTTTACTTACTATCAAATAAATTTGCTGCAAATTTACTTCTTTATCCGCTTGAACATAATTATAATAAAGATTATATCAAACCAAAAGCCGTTGTTGTACTTGGTGGAGGAGTAAATCCAAACGATATATTAAAAGCATATCCCGATGCATTTAAAAGGGAAATTTACGGCTTACTTTTAGCCAAAAAATATAATCTTCCGTTTGTTTATACAGGAGGCGGGATTAAAATAAAAGAAGCCGATTTCATAAAAAAAGATGTTGGAAAATTTAAAAAAATATGTAATTGTAAAATTAAAGATTTTTATGAAAGAAATTCACTTGATACCTATGAAAATGCAAAATTTACTTCAAAAGTTTTTAAAAAATTACATCTAAAAAAAGAGATATTTTTAGTAACAAGTGCATTTCATATGAAAAGGGCTATAAAACTTTTTAAACATTTCGGATTTAAAATCATTCCAAAACCTGTGGGATTTTATTACAAACCTTATTATACAATATGGGACATTTTTCCAAAAGAAGGAAATTTTCATAAAAGTTATAAAGCAATTCATGAATATTTTGGACTTTTGAGTCTTACATTACGAGGAATTAAATAAATAAAAAAGATACAATCAAAAATAAAAAAGTAGTTAAAAGAATTAAAAATGCAACTTTTCTCGGATATAAATCAAAAAGACTTGCCAAATTTACATTTGTAATTGCCAAAGGTGTCATTACTTCCAATAAAATTGTTTTAAAAAAAATTTCGTTAAATCCAAAAATTTTTAAAATCAAAAAAGCGACAAAAGGGAAAACCACAAATTTATTAAAACTTGTTAAAAAAGCCAGTTTAAAACTGACCTCTTTTATTTTTATTTCAGCTATATAAATGCCAAAAATCAGTAATTGGGTAACTATGGAGGCAAAAGCGCCCATTTGAAGTATTTTCATTGTTTCTTTATCAAATTTGATATCAAAAAGGTTAAGCGATATTGCCAAAATCCCTATCCATATAACAGGAATTTTTATAATTTTTTTGAAAGCGTTTTTAAAATCAAATTTTGAGCTTGCATAAAAAAATATACCAAAGGTATAAATAAAAAATATATTTGCAAGATTAATCAAAGTCGCAACACTTGCACCGATTTCTCCAAAAAGTGCATAACTAAGAGGAATCCCTAAATTTCCGGTATTTCCGATTAAAGGAGTTAGAGTTGCTATTATTTTTTCTTTTCTTTCAAGCCCTCTTGAAAAAAAATATGTAAAAATCAGTGCCGTAAAAACAGCCATCAGATAAATCAACGGTGCCAAAACAAGCTCTTTATTTAAAGGAATAAGCATTATGCCCCAAAGGGTAAGAAAAGGCTGGAGAAAATAGGTCGAAAGAATAACCAGGGTTTTTACCTCAATTTCTTTAAAACTTTTTTTAGACAAAAACCCCAGTAAAATAAATAGATATATTCCTAAAACAGTTTTCATTCAGCAATAAATTCTATAATTTTTTCTTTAATTTCTTTTTTATCGATTACAGTTTCTTTAATATCTTTTTCAAAAAGCTCTCTGATTATTTCAGGGGCTGTTACATCTAAGCTGGCTTCAATATATGCAATTGCATCTTTATCGGAAATTGTTCTCTCTTCCAACTCGGCTATTTCCCTTTCAACATCCTCGCCTGTCAGGGCTTTATATATGCTTGGAGCGAATTTTGTCCATTCGGCTGTGGAATAAGCTACAACTTTATTATTAATCAAACTTTTGTTTTTTAAATATTCATAAGCCTTAACGGCTGTAGCGGTGTGTGGGTCCATTAAATAATTGTTTTTTGTATATTTGTTAATAATTTCTTCGCATTCTCCATCAGTTGCAAAATCAGCCAAAAAATCTTCTTTTATTTTTTCGTGTTCTTTAGGAGTTAATTCAAAATACCCTTCTTTTTCAAGATTTTCCATCAATTCTATACATCTTTTTTCTCCAAATTTGTCGAATAAAAGTCTTTCGACATTTGATGATTTTAAAATATCCATGGCAGGTGATATTGTTTTAATTAAATTTTTATCTCTCAAATCATATTTTCCGTATGTGACAAATTCATATAAAACATTGTTTTTATTGCTTGCAATTACAATTTTTTCAATAGGCAAGCCCATTTTTTTAGCATAATATGCCCCGAGTGCGTTTCCGAAATTTCCGCTTGGAATAATAACATCTATTTTATCATTCATTTCTATTTCCATTCTTTCAACGAGTTTCAGATACGCCCAGAAATGATAAACTGTCTGAAAAATAATTCTTCCGAAATTTACACTGTTTGCAGCTGAAAGTTTAATATCGTTTGCTTTTAAAGTTTTTCTAAATTCTTTGTCTTTTAATAAATTTTTAAGTGCCGTTTGTGCATCGTCAAAATTACCCATGATTCCAAGGACTTTTTCATTTTCAGCATCAGTTGTTACCATTTGAAGTTTTTGAACTTCGCTTGTCCCTTTATAAGGATAAAGGCATACCACTTTTATATTTTCTCTGTTTTCAAATGTTTTAAGGGTCGCAGGCCCGGTATCTCCGCTTGTTGCAGCTAAAATTAAATAATTTTCTTCTCTTTTTTTGGCAAGATTTGAGAATATCACTCCAAATGGCTGAAGCGCCATATCCTTAAATGCACGGGTAGGACCGTGCCACAGCTCACCTATAAAAAGATCCTCGTTTATTCTTACCACAGGCACGACTTCTTCATCGTCAAAATTTCTTAAATATGTAAACAGTGCTTTTTCTATTAATTTATTATCAATATCAACTTTAAATTGTTTTAAAATTCCTCTTGCTATATGTGTATAAGGTTTGTCTCCTTGCACATCATAATATTTTAAAAGCCATTTTTCATTAATTTTAGGCAGTTTTTTAGGAACATACAACCCTCCGTTCGGTGCGGCAGGGTCCAAGATAACTTCGCTGAATGTTTTTTCTTTATCTGTCCCACGGGTTCCTATGAATTTCATATCGCTCCTTTAATTTTTTTTCAATTCACAACTTCAAAATCAACATTCAAAATTCATCATTCAAAACTCATAATTCATAATTCAACATTCATAATTATTAACTCACCACCCCGCCGCTTTGCAAGCGGCCGGGCAAGCTCACCACTTATTACATATACATTCCGCCGTTTACTTTAAGGGTTTCCCCTGTTATATAACTTGCCCCGTCACTAAGTAAAAATGCAACCGCATTTGCCACCTCAGCGGGCTTGGCCATTCTTTTTAGAGGGATTTTATTTAAAATTTCTTCTTTTACCTTCCCTGGAAGTTTTTCTGTCATATCGGTTTTTATAAATCCGGGCGTAACAGAATTAAATCTTATGCTTCTGGCTGCCCCTTCAAGCGCAAATGTCTTGGTCATGGAAATAATTCCGCCCTTGCTTGCAACATAATTGACCTGGCCCGCATTACCAGACTCGGCAACAACGCTTGCAACATTTACAACAGCCCCGAATCTTTTTTTACCCATTACTTTAAGTGCTTCCCTGCATCCTATAAAGGTGGAAACCAAATTGGCATCAATTACTTTTTTAAAATCATCAACACTCATTCTCATTGCAAGCTTGTCGTTTGTAATTCCCGCATTGTTTACTAAATAACTGAGTTCGCCGTCACTCTCAATTATAGTTTTTATACCTTCAATAAAGGCTTTCTCATCACTTACATCAAACCCTATCACTCCTGCGATTCCTCCGTCGGATTCAATTTCTTCTTTTAACTTATCGGCTAAGTTTGCAGAGCTTTTGTAATTTATCCAGACTTTCAAGCCCTTTTTGGCTAAAACTCTTGCAATTTCAGCACCAATTCCCCTGCTGGCTCCGGTTATTAATACATTTTTACCGCTAAAAGTCATTTTAACCCTTTTTTTGATACAATTTTACCTAAAAAAGGGATTTTATGCTATATTTTTTATATGAGCATTTTCATATACACCTTTTTCATTATCTTTCATTCAGGGCAATATTTGCTTTTTTTACAGCTTTTTTTCTGGCAATATTAACATATCCAATGTTTATAAAATGGGCAAAAAACAAAGCGACCCAGCCTATTTACGAACTCGCCCCCCAAACCCATAAAAGCAAATCATCAACCCCTACAATGGGAGGGGTTGTTTTTATGATTTCATCCTTAACAGCCGTTCTTTTAAGCGCCAAACTCAATAATTTTGTTTTGATTACAATTTTTACGGCCGTTTTTTTTATGATTATAGGAATAATAGACGACTGGGGCAAAATAAAAGCTTCATCCAATCACGCAGGCCTCACACCGAAACAAAAATTTATTTTTCAATGGATAGGCGGGTTTATAGTTGCCTTTTTATTATATAAAAACGGATTTGACACAAAACTTTATATTCCTTTTTATAAACATCCTCTTTTTGATATGGGAATTTTTTCTATAATTTTTTGGGCATTTGTAATTGTGGGAATGAGTAATGCGGTAAACCTTACAGACGGACTTGACGGACTTGCCACCATACCGAGCATATTTGCCCTGCTTACACTCGCTATTTTTGCGTATATTTTAGGAAATGCGATTTATTCTCATTATCTTTTTTATCCTTTTGAAAAAGGTGTGGGAGAACTCAGCATAATAGCATTTGGTTTAATAGGCTCGCTTCTTGGATTTTTGTGGTACAATGCAAATCCTGCAGAAGTTTTTATGGGTGACAGCGGCAGTTTAAGCCTTGGAGCCATTATAGGAATATTGAGTATTTTTACAAAAAACGAAATACTTCTTATTTTTATAGGATTTGTTTTTATAATGGAAACAGTATCGGTAATTTTGCAGGTCGGAAGCTATAAAACAAGAAAAAAAAGAATTTTTAAAATGGCCCCCATTCATCATCATTTTGAAAAATCAGGGTGGATGGAAAATAAAATCACCATACGCTTTTGGATAATTGCACTTATCACAAATATTATTGCTATACTTTCAATAAAGATAAGGTGAAAAATAGTGAGTAGTGAGTGGTGAATGGCCAAATTACAAGTAAAGGAAAAATATGGAAGAAAAGTTGAAAGCCGAGCTTAAAATTTATAAATTAAAAGCATTAAAAGAAAAAATTGTTTTAATAGGAGTTATTTTAATATTACTTGCGGAAGTTTTTATTTTGTTTTTATTTTTTAAAAAAAGTTTTTCGTTTAATAAACCTGTTACAAAACCGTATGTGGCAGAAATTAATATAAATAAAACCATAACAATAAAATATATAAATTCTTTGATGGACAAAATAAACAGACTTAAAAAAGACAAAAACTTAAAAGCCTTTTTATTTATATTTAATACTCCCGGCGGAAGTCCGAGCGGAAGCGATGAATTTAATGCATATCTCAAAGTTTACGCATATGTCGAAAGTATGGCGGCAAGCGGGGGATATTATATTATAAGCGCAGTTAAACCGATTGTTGCAAACAAAAACGCAATTGTTGGAAGTATAGGCGTTATTATGCCGCATTACGTAATAGCAAAACTTGCCAAAAAACTCGGTATAGAAGAAGACACCATTACAGTCGGAAAATACAAAGAACCGATAAGCTGGTTTAAAAAAGCAACACCTGAGCAAAAAGAGTATCTGCTTAAACATCTTCTGCTTCCTACTTACAATAATTTTCTTGACACAGTGGCAAAAGACAGAAATATTTCAATTGATAAGCTCAAAAAATATGCAGACGGAAAAATATATATAGCAAGCAGTGTAAAAGGAATTTTGGTTGATCAAACTTCAAGCCTTACGGCATTTAAAGAAAAAATTAAATATAAAACTTAATACTGATTTGGATAATCTGCTAAAAGGATATCTTAATAAATGAAATCTCTGTTTGGATACGGATTAACCACAAAATCCATTGCAAAAAGCGGGGGCTGGGAAATATATGACGACAGATTTAAAAAAATAGAGTTTGATAAATACGGCAATATTCTTTTGCCCCCTTTTCTTTTTAAAGCGGAAAAAAGCCATCTTGAAATAACGTCTCCCGGTATTCCCCCTTATAATTCGTTAATAAAAAAAGCCAAAAATTTAATCAGCGAATTTGATTATTTTAATGAAGCTCCTTTTCAGATATGGGTAACAGGTACAAACGGAAAAACAACAACTACCGAGATGATACATTATCTATTACAAAATTCTGATATTGGTGGAAATATCGGTATTCCACTTGCTGATATGGATAAAAACAAACAATTTTGGGTGATAGAAGCCAGCAGTTTTCAGCTCCATTATACAAAATTTGCGAAACCGAATATTTTTATAATTTTACCTATAAAAGAAGACCATATTTCCTGGCATGGAAGTTTTGAAAATTATGTAAAAGCAAAACTTTCGCCTCTTAAAAGAATGAGTGAAAGAGACGTGGTAATAATGCCAAAAATACTTAATTCACCGACAAAAGCCTTTAAAATCCTTTATGAAAATGAAGAGGATTTACTACATTATTTCGGATTTAAAGAATTTGAATTTAAATCTCCGTTTTTACTTGATGAAATACTGGCAAAAGCTGTTTATTATATTTTGTATTTTAAAGAAAAAAGTTTAAAAAATTTTAAAATAGACCCGCATAAATTAGAAGAAATAAAAGATAAATATGGAAGAATCTGGGTTGATGATTCAAAAGCCACAAATATAGATGCAACATTAAATGCACTCAAAAGATACAAAAATAAAAAAATTTATTTAATTATAGGCGGAGATGATAAAGGTCAAAATTTCGAAGAACTATTTAAATATATGCAAAAACTTGATATTGAACTTTTTATAATAGGGGAAAAAAGAGATTTATTTATTAATTTAGCAAAAAAACATCAAATACCTTTTAATGATACAAAAACACTGCAAAACGCTGTTAATTTAATTGATAAAAAACATAATGAAGATTCACTCGCCCTGCTTAGTCCTGCCTGTGCAAGTTTCGACCAGTTTAAAAGTTATAAAGACAGGGGAAATATTTTTAAAAAAATAATTATGAATTTTGAATTATAAATGCTAAATTTAAGATAAAATTAAATTTAATTACATATAATTTCATTTATTATTTATAATTTAACATTTAAAATTATAAAATTTGCCCAGGTAGCTCAGTCGGTAGAGCAAGGGACTGAAAATCCCTGTGTCGGCGGTTCGATTCCGTCCCTGGGCACCATTTAATCAAATGTATAATTGAAAATGTAAAATGCATAATTAAATAATAATATTTTTAATCTAAATTATAAGTGTTTGACACTGATTTAAGGATAAATATGAAAAAGTTTTTATTTCCCTTTATTTTATTAATAAATTTATTCGCATTTAACTGGTACGGAAACATTCATTGGGTTAAATCTTATGACATGGCAAAAATATTGGCTAAAAAAAAGCATAAACTTATTTTGACGGAAATAGCTGGTATTAAATGCCCTCCTTCAAAATATCTTTCAAAATATGTATATTCAGATAAGAAAGTTTCTAATTTTATAAACAAAAATTTTATTCCTGTTTTTTATTTTATTCAACAAAATTCCATTCCCGAAACAATAAAAAAACATTTTAAAGGTGTTACCCCTACATTGATTTTTTCTAAACCTAACGGAAAAATATTTTATATTTTAACAGGCTCAAGAAACAAATCGGAATTTTTAAGGGTATTAAAAGCCTTAATCAAACAATATCATCAAAAATTTAAAAAAGCTTCCATCAACTCTCCAAAACCGGTATGGCTGCAAATTCCAAAAAATAAAAAGAATAAATGAAAAGAGTAGTTGTATTTTTTGGAAAAGGCGGAAGCAATTTTTTAAATTTAATAAAAAAAGAAAATAATTATAAAATAATTGCAGGCATTACAAACAGAGCCGATTCTGATGCTTTAAAAGAAAAAAATTTACCTCCTATTTTAATAAGCAGTGATTTTAATGAAATTTTGGAACACCTTAAAAATTTAAATCCCGATTTAATAGTACTTGCAGGATTTATGAAAATAGTGCCTTCTTTTATAATCAATGAATTCAAGGGCAAAATAATAAATTTACATCCAAGCATTTTACCGAATTTCAAAGGCTTAAATGCAGACAAATTGTCCTTCGAGGCAAAAAAAGCATGCGGTATAACAGTACATTTTGCATCAGAAGAGCTTGACAGCGGCGATATTATTTTACAATATCACATAAATCCTTATAAATTTAAAACTTACGAAGAATATCATAAAGAATTAAAAAAAGCCGAATGGACTTTTTTACCGGATGTTGTCGAGAGAATCAATCTTTAAGTTTAATTAAAGTTCCCATTGAATAATAATCAAGTACATCTATTCCCTCTTTATTTTTAGAAGGAGTAATGGTGACAGTAATATTTTTTACCCCGTCAGCTTCCATTTCTTTAGCCTGTTCCTGAAGCATTATAATAACCTGTTTAAAAGCATCGGTAGGCAATACATCATCATACATTCTTGCCTGTTCCACCCTTACGCTTCCGTATGCAATTGTAATACATTCATGAGGTTCTTGAATTTCCCCAAAACTTAAAATCTGTTCATTATAATCTCTCATCCTCTGCCTTTTTTTAAAAATTATATCAAAATATATTTTTATTATTATTTTAATAAAACAAAGTGTTAAAAAAGTGCCCGTATAAAAATTATGAATTATGAATGTTGAATGTTGAATGTTAAATGTTGAATGTTAAATGTTGAATTAAATATTAAATTAAAAAAATATTCAAAAATCTCTAATTCAGAACTCAACATTCACAATTTAACATTATTCACAGTGTCTGTCACTATATTTATTACAAAAAAAGAAAGAGATTAATCTCTTCTTTCTTTGATTCTTGCTTTTTTACCTGTTTTTTCTCTTAAATAATAAAGTTTTGCCCTTCTGACTCTACCTTTTCTTACCACTTCGATACCGGCAATACTTTCGCTGTAAAATGGAAAAATTCTTTCCACTCCGATATTGTTTGCACCGATTTTTCTCACGGTAAATGTTTTGCCTGCACCGGTGCCTTTAATTGCAATTACCACACCTTCAAAATTTTGAATTCTTTTTTTATCGCCTTCTTTAATTTCAACCGCGACCCTTACAGTGTCTCCGGGTCTGAATTCAGGAACATTTTTTCCTTCAATTTGTTTAGCTTCAAAAGCCTCGATGTATCTGTTTCTCATTATTTTCTCCTTTGTGCCATTGGCCGCTTAGGGCATCCACACTTATTTTGAAGCGTAATTATATCAAAAATTAACAAAAAAACAAATTAAATTCTAAACATTAATTTTACATTTTCAATTTTTTATTATTTATTTGAAATAAATCAGGTCTATGAAATTTAGTTTTAAAAAGCGAAGTTTTTTCTTTCCACTTTTTTATTTTTTTATGATTTCCGCTTTTTAAAATTTCCGGAATTTTACCCGTTTTTGAAAATTGGGGGGCTTCAAGCAGATTATTGTTAAAACTCTCTTCAACTAAACTTTCACTGTTTCCTAAAACTCCCTTAATATTTCTTAACACACTATCAGCTATTATTAAACTTCCAAGCTCTCCGCCTGTTAGTATAAAATCGCCTATACTTATAACCTCATTCGCAAAATCTTCTATAAGCCTTTCATCAAATCCCTCATATCTTCCGGAAACTAATATTAAAACATCCTCGTAACTTAAACGAACAGCGTCTTTTTGATTATAAACTTTTCCAACGGGAGTTAAAAAAATAGTTTTTGCATTTTGATATTTATTTTTTAAAAAATTTAAACATCCCCTTAAGGCAATATTATCAATAACCATTCCGGCCCCACCCCCGGCAGGAGGAGTGTCTATATGCATATGTCTATTTTCGGCAAATTCTCTAAAATTTACAAATTCTATTTCAAAAACAGATTTTTCTAATGCTTTTTTTAAAATAGAATCTTCAAAATAAGGTTTTATTAAATTGGAGAAAAGAGTAACAAAAACAATTTTCATTTAAGACTTTCAAGAATATCTATTGCACCTTTAGCATAAATTTTTTTATTTTCAACATCCACATTTTCCACATTTCTTTTAAAATCAATTAAAAATCTTTTTGGATAACCTTTATTTACCAGAGATTCACCGGTTTTAATTATTAAATAATCTACATCCACCCTTTCTATTTCAACCACTTTTCCTAAAACTTGGAACTTGGAACTTCCAACTTGGCGATTCTCAATATTTTCCATTACTTCACATCCGATAATTTCAAACCAGAAATATTCGTTTTCTTTTAATTTTATTTCTTCTTTTGTTTTTTCAGAAGTGGTATAAAGGACTCTGTTAATAAGTTTCTTGGCTTCTTCGGGTGTATTTATGCCTTTAAATTTAACCAGATTTCTTTTTATATCTATTTTTTCTATGGTTAAATCTATTCTGTCGGATTCAAATGTAGCATTAGGTTTGAACTGCTCCGGAAAGTCGGTTAGGAGGTGAAGTTTCTGCCATCCCTTCACCCCGTAAGTTTTTCCAATTTTTGCAATTGGAATTTTTTTATTCATATGCTTTTAGTGTAATTTTATAATTTTTATCTTCTTTTGCCCTGCAGCCGCTTATAACGGTTTTTATAGCTTTTACCATTGCCCCGTCTTTACCTATTATTCTGCCCACATCGGCTTTTTTTGCATAAATTATAATTTCATCAAAATCACTATGCGGCACAATTTCACTTTTAATTACATCAGGTTCAAATGCCAAAAGTTTGGCATATTCCCTTACAAAAGATTCAACCATTAAGCGTTTTCTTCAGCTATTTTTTTTAGTTTAATAACTCTTTCACTCATTTTAGCACCTACACCAATCCAATAATTTACCCTGTCTAAATCCATTTTTACTGTTGCTGGTTCAGTTAAAGGATTATAATATCCTACTGATTCTATCCATCCTGAATCTCTTCTTTTTTTTGAATCTGTTACAACTATTCTGTAAAAAGGTCTTTTTTTTCTACCAAATCTTGCAAGTCTGATTTTTACCACGTGTATCTCCTTAGTTTATTTATTTATTTTTTATCCCGCCCAAACCGACCCATTAAAAATAATGTGAAATTTTAATACATTATTTTGGAAAATTCAAGCCTTTTGTCATATTCATAAGCTCATTCATATTTGGAATTTTCTTACCGGCAAATTTTTTTGCCATTTTTGCCGCATTCTGAAACTGTTTATTGATTCTGTTTACTTCCTGTACACTAAGTCCTGCTCCGCTCGCGATTCTTCTTCTTCTACTTGCACTCTCTTTTAGTAATTTCGAATTGGTTCTCTCTTTTGGGGTCATGGAATTTACCATGGCTTTTATTTTTTTAATTTCATCAGAATTTTCAAGGTCAATTTCTCCTAACTGTTTTAACATTCCGCCCATTCCGGGAATCATTGAAAGCAGGTTTTTCATACTCCCGAGCTTTTTAATCTGTTCAAGCTGCTTTATAAAATCTTCGTAATTAAATTCGCCTTTTTTAATTTTTTTGGATATTTTTTTGGCTTCTTTTTCATCCATTATAGCGGCCGTTTTTTCAACAAGCCCTTCTATATCCCCGGCTCCTAATAATCTGTTTACAATCCTCTCGGGCATAAATACTTCCAAATCTGCTATTTTTTCTCCGGTTCCCAGGAATCTCAGAGGTTTATGGGCCTGATGGGCAATGCTTAAGGCAACCCCGCCTTTGCTGTCACCATCGTATTTGGTTAAAATAACACCTGATATATCAAGTTTTTCATCAAAAGTTTTGGCGGTATTTATTGCATCTTTACCCGTGAGCGAATCGGCTACGTAAAAAATTTCATCCGGATTCACCTCTTTTTTCATTTTAACAAGTTCGCTCATAAGCTCTTCATCAATAGCAAGGCGTCCCGCCGTATCTATAAGCACAACATCATAATATTTACTTTTAGCAAATTCAACACCTTTTTTAACAACTTCAACGGCGTCTTTTGCAAATTCATCATAATATATATCAAGCCCGTTTGCCTCGGCTAACTGTTTAAGCTGTTCAACCGCTGCAAGTCTTTGTAAATCGGCCGCAACCATTAACACTTTTTTCTTTTTAAATGTTTTAAGATAATATGCTAATTTTGCAGTTGTGGTTGTTTTACCGCTACCCTGAAGGCCTGTCATCATTACAACAGTGGGAGGTTTGGGAGAAAATACAAATCCGAAATTTCCCGGGGCTTTAAGTATTTGGGTTAGGGCATCTTCAAGCGCCATTAAAAAATTTGCTTTTCCTATACCTTTTCTTTTTGTTTCAATTTCCACTTTTTTAATAAGTTCTTTTACCGTTTTAAAATGAACATCCGCTTTTAACAAGTTTTTTTTAAGTTCATCGAGCGCTTTTTTTAAAGATTTCTCATCATCTTTAAGTTTGATTTTATTAATTGCATTTCTAAAACCTTCACTTATTTTTCCAAACATTATTCTCCTTTACATTTTAGTGAGTTGTAAAAAAATAGTAACAATAAAACTAATTTTTAATTTTCCATTTTCAATTGATTACTTTTCTTCCTGCATTTTAAAATCATCTGGCTCTGGTGAAATAAATTCATAATCAAACAGTTTAAATTTATGGTGGTGAAGCATTACCCTTGCGTATTCTTTTCCCCCGTATTTCACATCTCCTATAATAGGATGTTCAATCGCTTTTAAATGAGCCCTTATCTGATGTGTTCTTCCTGTATGGATAACGGCTTTTATTTTAGATTTTGTCCTGAATGCCAAAATCGGCTCAATTTGGGTAACCGCCTCTTCACCTTTTGGTGAAATTTTAGCAAAAGAAGCCGATTTTGTCTTAATAATTTCAATAGGAAGGTTTATAATGTCATTTTGGGCGATTATACCTTCTACCCATGCAATATATTCTTTATAAACATTTTTATTTCTAAATTCTTCAATGGCCCGTTTTCTAAACTCTTTATTTTTTACCATTACAAGAATACCGCTTGTTTGCTTATCAAGCCTGTGCAAAAGCGGCTGTTTAAATTTTTGAGAAATTTCTTCGCTCGTAATAAACGGGGGTTTGTCAACTACCACTATATTTTTATCCTCATAAATTTTTCTTATATCAGGAATATTGATAATTTTAAATTTTATATTAGCAGGAAGAAGCCCTCTTGCTATCTTTATTTTTTTTTCCCTTGCATAAACCAAACCTCTGTCAATGAGTTCCTTGGCCTTTCTGTTTGATATGTTTTCCTGTTTTGCCAAAAGTATATACGCTTTTTCTTTCAATAACTGCCTTTTTTATAAAATTATATCATATTCTAATATTAATAAAAGGATTGAAAAATCATACAAAAATCTCCAAATTTCATTTATTTAGCAAAAATTTGTTAAATTTGTTATAAATTTTTTTTATTTTAAGCAAACTTTAAGGAAAAATGATGTATCATTTCATTGCAAATGAACATTTATTCATTAAAGGCGGATTATGAAATTTTCTAAAATTTTAGTCAGTGCAATTATGCTTGTATCTTTTGCTTATGCAATCAACGCTTATACAGCGGGTTACAGAGCATACATAAGATACATCAAACATTCGGGCGGCCATACATTAAAAGCGCCGGAACTGTTAAAAAAATTAAACGTTGTAACGCCAGATCAGTTAAATGCATTGTTTGCCGATAACGCAAAACCTTTTTTAGAAAAGCTAAAAACATTGAACCCAAAAGCTGCTAAAGGAATGCAAAAGATAATTGAAAAAGGCAAACTCCCTTATTTAAAAGTATTCTTCACCCAAATACTGCAGGGAAGAATACCTCCCGGATGACTTTAAAAAAAATACCTCCGGGAGAGGTAGACAATTACATTAAATTTGTTATAATTTGCACTGACTAAAAAAATCCGAAATTAAATTAAAAAATCAAAGGAGAAAAAAAAATGAAAAAATTTTTACTTTCAGCATCAGTTGTAGCAGGACTTTTCGCACAGCCTACGGTTGAGCAGTTACAAAAACAAATCGAGCTTTTACAGCAACAATTAAATCAGTTAAAAACCAGCCAGCAAAAAGTTGAAAAAAAAGTTGACGAACAAAACGACAGATACTATAAAAAAGTATCGCCTGTGGTAGTAAATTCACATCTATTTTGGGGATATGATTTAAGAACAGCATTCGATTATCTTAACAAACAAACAACATCAGGATTAACATATAATATTGCTCCTGATATGACAGGACAAAGCGGACATCAATTTGCAGGTGTAGTTACAGGACAAACTGACAAAAAAGATCATATTGGTCAGGTTTTACAAAACAGAATTATCCTAACAGGTGTATACAAACCCGCAGATAATTTAAAAGCAACTGTAAGAGTCGAAGCCAATAAAGTATTTGGTATGACTTCAATTAACAGCATGAATCAACCTTTCCAAAATGTTGACTGGGTAGTAAATGAAACACCTGACGATGCAAATATCAGAATCAAAGAAGCTTTCTTTAATTACTGGTTTGGTCCGGATAACGGATTAATGTTCAGTGCGGGTAGAAGACCGGCGACTCAGGGATTTCCAGCTAATTTAGTTGACGAAGACAATGCAAACAGTCCGCTTGGACATTTAATCAATATGGAATTTGACGGATTCAGTTTTGAAGTTGGAAACTCATTATTCTCTAAACTATCAGATAAATTTGCTGATTGGGGAACATGGATTAAATTCTGTTTGGGAAGAGGTTATACCGCTTCTAACGGAAAATGGTCATTAAACAACACTCAACCTGATTATACAAAAGGTAATGCTCATCATGCAGATTTTGGAGGATTTTTATTAATTCCTTATGATGACGGACAATATTCATTAAAAACAGAAACAGTCTGGGCATTTAACCTTCAAGGTTTTAAAATGGCTTTCACAGGTCCTAGTACATTTGTTGCTGACATGGCAACATTAGGAAATTATTTCGGTGAAAACGCCGTATTTGCGGCTCAAGGAATCGGTGACGGGATAAGCGATTTTCTTGACAACACTACAGCATTTGTTTCTTGGGCATTTTCAGAAACAAGACCTAAATCCGGACAAACTATGCTTGGTTCAGATAAAAAAAGAACAGGTCACAGTATCTGGGTAGGTGCTGATATGCCGGGATTTGCAGATAACGACAGATTCGGTCTATCTTATGTAAACGGAAGCAAATACTGGAGAAGCTTTACTTACGGAGAAGATACATTAGCCGGAAGCATTGCAGCAGTTAGAGGACACGCTTTTGATGTATATTACAATCATCAGATTATTCCTCATCTAACAGCACAGTTAAGATATACATACATTAAATACAATCATCCTGGAAGTGATGCATTCTTTGGTGATATGGGTAACCCAGATAACACAATGTTCAGTTATGTTAAAAAAGCTAAAGACATAAGAGCTTATATCAGATATAACTTTTAATTAAATTAAGATAATTTTCTCTTATATCCCTCTTCGGGATATATATTTTTTTCAATACTATGCTACAATTACTACGTAAATTTCTAAAAGGAGAATCAATGTCTGAAATTGTTGATTTAAAAAGAAGGAGCTTCCTGAAAGGTTCAGCAGCTGCGGCAGCAGGTGTAGCGGTAACCGGCTCATCAGCATTTGCTTTTGGACCTTATGAAGAAGGTTTAAACGAAAAAGAAAAGAAAGAAGAAGATATTAAAAACGCAAAATTTACCCCCAATGTTTGCGGTATGTGCGTAAACATGTGCGGGGTAATTGTTAGAAACGTTGATGGGAAGGTAACAAAAATAGACCCGAATCCGCTTTATCCAAAAAGCAGAAATTTTATGTGTGCAAGGGGTAATGCGGGAATTGCGGAAGAATACGACCCGGATAGAATTACAACACCTTTAATCAGGGTTGGGAAAAGAGGTGAAGGTAAATTTAGAAAAGCCTCTTGGGATGAAGCGCTTGATTATATTGCTAAAAAAATGATTAAAATACTTGATGAGGAAAAAGATAACAGAAGCACATTCCTTTTCGGTGTCGGTGCAACATCAGGGGTAGTTGATGAACCAATTATAATGAACTTGGTAAACGGTATTGGAACTGCTAACTTTATTGACCACTTTTCAACATGTTTTGCGCCTTCATTTATAGCAAACAGCTTAACATTTGGAAGTTGGGGACAGGGAGATTTCAGAAACACAAAATATCTTTTGAACTTAGGAGCAAACAGGGCTGAGGGAATTGTAACCCCGGATACTCTTGATATGTTTAAAAGAACACACAAAAGAGGAATTGAAAAAATCGTGTATGTTGATGTAAGATACACTAATACAGCTGCCCAGGCTGATGAATTTATTCCTATCAAACCTGGAACCGACGGTGCTTTAATCCTTGCAATGATTCATGAAAGCATTAATAAAGGTTTTCATAAAACTCCTTATAAGGCTGATTATATTAAAAAATATGTTACCGGAGTTGAAGAACTTGAAAAATTCTTTACAACGGGTGAAGGTGCCAAATATACTCCTGAATGGGCTGAAAAAATAACTGAAATTCCTGCTTCTACAATCAGAAGAATTACAAAAGAATTTTCAGATGCGGCTGAAAAATATAAAGGTGCCGCAAACTGCTACAGAAGCAGAAAATCCACATGGTATTATCAGGATTTTGATTTTAGACGTGCTCAGGCGATTTTCAATTCAATTCACGGATGCGTTAACAGACCGGGCGGAATTATTCTTGGAAGAGGATTAAAATTTGAAAGCTATGAATATGAGGATTTTCCTATTTATGATAACGCAAAAACAAGAATTGATATTGCCTGCTTAAAACCAAACACATATCCATTGGGCAACCCTCAAAAAGGTAGCTGGCCTATTATCAGAGATACAATTTTGGATGTAAATACCAGATGGAAAAAAGGCGAAAAATTAGCTGATAATGAATATCCTGTAAGAGCGGCATTCCATTATAAACAAAATCCGCTTCAATCGGTTCCTGATTATGAAAAAACCGCCAAAATGTATGAAACAATGGATTTGGTGGTTGTAATTGACATTCAGGGAACCGATACAGCTCTTTATGCAGACGTAATCTTGCCGGATACCGTTTATGTAGAAAGAGAATCCCCTTTAAAAATGTTTAATACAATAGAACCTTACATTACCTGGAGAAGCCAGGGAGTCGAACCTAGAGGATACGCTCAGGATATATATTTTATGTGCAAAGAACTTTCAAAAAGAATAGAAAAGCCTTTTGCGGCAATTACATTTAAATATACCTGGGACGAAGGCGGTTTTGGAGTAAAACTTCCAAAAAACTTTGATTTAACCAAATATTTAACAGATGATTTTAAAATAGATAAAACAAAATTAAAAGCAGATATTAAAGATGAAAAACTTCTAAAAGCGATTTTAGAGCATGCGAGCGATGATGATTTGGGAATTGAAACATTCAGATTAACAGCGGCTTATGATAAAACTGTTTCTGAGTATAACGAAGAAACAATGAAGGAACTATACGGAGAAGAAGCCGCCAAAATAGCAAAAGAATGGGGGGTTTACTGGCCTGGAATAGAAAATGCAGTTAAATCAGGTATTTTGGATGAACATTTAAAAGCATTCAAAAAAGATACTCAAAATAAAAATGAATTAGCTGAAACTGTTTATCAAAAATTTACCACTCTTCCGAAAGATTATTATATTGTCCCTAAAAAAGGAAAATATATTAAAGTAGCCTTAAAAGGATTGGAAGGTAAAAAATTCACAAATCCTATAAACGGTAAAATAGAAACTTTAAGAATGTTTCCTATGTGGAGAGACAGCTTATATAAAGCTCCAAACACCAATGAAAAAGAAGTGAGGGTGGTAGTCGGAAGACACGCATATTTTACTCAAAGTTTTCATTCAAACAACTATTTACTGCTTGATTTAATGAATTATAATTATATGTGGATAAATGATGAACTTGCAAAAGAAATGGGGCTTAAATTCAAGGATGAAGTGGAACTTACAAGCGAACAGGGTAAAAAAGTAAGAGCCAAAGTTTATCCTACAAAAAGAATCAGAAAAGATACGGCGTTTATCGCAACAGGGTTTGGATCTCAGTCTCCAATGATGACACTTGGATACAAAAACGGTATATCCCAGGCTATGATTTGTGAAAACGCAATTGATCCAATTCTTGGTTCCGCAAGTATGAACGAAACTCTTGTAAAAATAAGAAAGGTGTAAGCCATGGCAAATTATGCAATTGCACTTGAATATCAAAACTGTATAGACTGTAGAGCATGTGAAGTGGCATGTAAAGACGAAAACGGAGTAATGTTAGGAGCTGATAAACAAAGAATATGGGTTGGTATTGTAGAAGGCGGAAAAACACTCGCTGACGCGTTTTTAAATTTTTATCCGTCTCAATGTAATCACTGTATTGACGCACCATGTGTAACTGTATGTCCTACAGGGGCAAGCCATTATGCAGAAGGGGGACTTGTTAAAGTAGACCCTTCCATGTGTATTTTATGTAAAGGTTGTATGGAAGCCTGCCCTTACGGCGCAAGATTTGTGGATGAGACAAAACACGCAGTTGACAAATGTACATTCTGCGACGGAAGAATCCAGGAATACGGAACAACCGCCTGTAGTGCGACATGTCCGACTAAAGTTAGAACATTCGGTGATTTGGAAGATGAAGATTCCGATTTGGTAAATTTACTAAAACAAAGAGAATTTTTCTTCTTAAAAGAAGAAGAAGGCACGCTTCCTAAATTATTTTATCTTGTACCGGAAAATAAAGAATATGCAAAAAGAACATTGGGTGATGTTAAAACACACACATGGGATGAGATTAAACCATTATATGAAGCTGCAACTCAGGCCAAAGAACCTGAGTGGAAAAAAGCGTAAGGAGCCGCTATGAAAAATTATATAAATTGCTGCGGATTAAATATAAATAGAGTCAGTTTTACAGAATTATTTTTTAACAAAGTAATGCTTATTGCATATGTTTTAATAGCGATAGGTTTGGTAGGCTGGTATGAACTGTTTCATTTAAGATATTTTCACGATTTTATTTCCCAGGCAGGAATGGTGGCAGCCGGAGGTGACCCTGAAGCACTGAAACATGCCGCTATTGCTTTGAAAGAGCAGATTTTTAATCTACCGGAAATAGAAGAAGTAAACAAAGCGGAACCTTGGGGCGTATTTGTAACTCAGTATGTTTATCTGCTTTACGGCGGAAGCGCCTTGATTTTCTTAACTGCATTGGGAGAACTTTTCCATGTAAAAGTTGCTCCAAAAGTAGCAGCCGCTATGATGACTTTCGGTATTTCAATGGTTTTTGGCGGATTAGTTTCTATCGCAAGCGACTTAGGTAACTTATTACATATTTACTGGATGGTTTTAAATCCTCAGCCTCAGGCGGGTATGTGGTTAATGCTGCCTTTATACAGTATTTATATACCGTTTACATTTATCGAAATTTATTTCTTAATTACATCCAAAAGAGATTTGGCGAAAAAACTTGCGTTAATTTTGGTTATATTAAGTTTATGTATTGACTTGGGAGAATTTTATATCCAAGGTTTATTATTTAACCAAAACACACCAAGACATTTATGGACAGATATTCCTCAGCTTTGGATTTATTTCCTAATTACAGGTGGAATCACAGGAATAGGCGGAGCAATTATTTTTGCATTTTTAGGATTAAGAGAAAAACCTTATTTTGACGACTTTATTAAAATTGCAGCAAAAACAGGGATTGTTTTAACAGTTTTGGCCGCTATTTATGAAATAATAGATTTTATGTTGGTAGATCCTAAATGGGTAAATTTAATGATTAAAGGAAGCCCAATCAGCTGGATGTATTGGGGATGGCTGATTTTGGGAATTGTAATTCCTTTTATCCTGTTTTTTTCAAAGAGTAAAGGTGCTGTATTAATAGGCGGCATTTCTGCAGTTATAGGCGCATTTTTAATGAGACAGGCATTTATTTTCGGAGGTAATATTATTCCTATGAGCGCAAGGGTTGACGGTCTGGGATATCAAGCAAACGGTGTTTACCAGTTAGACGCAATTACCCCATATGCATATATTGCCCCTCATCCAATGGAATGGATGATAATTATAGGATGTCTCGGTATAGGCATAGCGGTTTTTGCATTGCTTGATAAAATATTCGATATAAGAAACGTAACAGATTCTTACGAACATCATTAACTCCCTGCCCTTTTGGGCAAAACCCAATATAATTATAAATGTTAAATTTCAAATGTTAAATTAATTTTTATTTTTTTAATTTATAACTCAACATTTATAATTTCTAATTAAAAGTTGTGTCTGTCACCTTTATAGTCAATAATTTCAGATTATAGTTTTTAATAACTTTTAATTAAATAAAGATAAAAATTATCTTAAATTAGATATTTGAGTTATAATTAAACATAAAAAAATAAAAAAGGTTAAAAATGAAACCAAAAATAGTTGTTTTAGGGGCAGGTATTTCAGGACATACGGCAGCTATGAATTTAAAACATAATCTTAAAAATAAAGCAGAAGTTATTGTAGTTTCTCCTAATTCAAAATATCAATGGGTTCCTTCAAATATCTGGGTTGGAATAGGTGCTATGAAGCCTGAACAGGTATATTTTGAATTAGCTCCTGTATATTCTAAACTTGGAATTGAATTTAAACAGGCAAAAGCTCTTAGTATTCATCCAGAAGGTGATGCAGGAGAAAGCAAGCCGTATGTAACTATTGAATATACTGCAGGTGCAAGAGCTGGAGAAAAAGAAAAAGTTTATTTTGATTATTTAATTAATGCCACCGGTCCAAAATTAAATTTTTCAGCCACTCCCGGGCTTGGACCGGAGACAGGAAATACTACATCTATATGCAGTTACAATCATGCGGATCATGCATGGAAAGAGCTTCAAAAAGTTATAGAAAAAGCAAAAAAAGGTGAAAAACAAAAAGTTCTTATCGGTCTTGGACATGGTGGATGTACTTGTCAGGGTGCTGCGGTTGAATATACAATGAATGTGGCATCTTTAATATATGATTTGGATTTAATGGATTATATTGATGTAACTTATATTACTAATGAAATGGATTTAGGTGATTTGGGCCTTGGCGGTGCATATGTTAAAAACAACGGTTATATCACACATACAAAAAACATAATTCGTTCTATGTTTAGTGAATATGGGGTTGACTGGATTAAAAGAGCAAGTGTTTATAAGGTAGAGAGAGGCAAAGTATATTATGAGACATATGAAGGTGAAGAAAAAACAGTCGAATATGATTTTGCAATGCTTATTCCTCCGTTTAGCGGTGTCGGAATTACAGCTGTTGGTCCAAACGAGGAAGATTATACAGATAAACTATTTAAACCAAACGGATTAATGATAGTAGATGCAGATTATTCAAGCGGGCAAAAACCGTATCATGAATGGAGTGGTGAAGACTGGCCAAAAAAACTTCAAAATCCGACATATGAAAACATATTTGCAGTAGGTATTGCATTCGCTCCTCCTCATCCAATTTCAATGCCAAATAAAACTAAATCAGGCCGTCCGTTGACACCGGCACCTCCAAGAACAGGTATGCCAAGCGCTGTTATGGCTCACGCAACAGCTCTAAATATAGCAGAATGGATACTTGAAGGAAAACCAAGCTTCAGACATAAAGCAAGTATGGCAGAACTTGCAAGTATTTGTATTGTTTCCATAAATTACGGATTTAGGGGAATTGCAGGAAGTATGTCTGTTTATCCTACAATACCTGATTTCAAAAAATATCCGGATTTTGGAAGAGATATTAAATATACAATAGGTGAAGTAGGAAGTGCCGGTCACTGGTTTAAGTGGCTCATGCATTATCTGTTTTTATACAAAGCGAAAGCAAAACCTTTTTGGTATTTGATTCCAGATTAAAATTAAGGAGAAAAAAATGGCAATTAGAAGTCCTCAAATAGGATTAAAAATAAAAGAATGGGAAAAAAGAGCATATGATGAAACTAAATTTGGGATGTATCCGACTCCTTTTGAGAGATGGAAAAGAAAATGTATAATTTGGCAGTTTGTAAGATTTGTTATTTTATCGTTAAAATTTAAAAAAACAGCCTCTGTTAATGGGTAATTAATAAAATTTTGGATATAATTCAATAAAAAAAAGGATTAAAATGGCATTAGAAATTACTAAAGAAAATTTTGAAGAAACTGTAAAAAACAATAAATTAGTTGTAGTAGATTTTTGGGCGCCTTGGTGCGGACCTTGTAGAATGGTTGCTCCTATTATTGAAGAATTAAGCGAAGAATATAAAGACAAAGGCGTAGCAGTAGGTAAAATTAATACAGATGAACAACAAGAACTTGCTATTCAATTTGGAATCAGAAGTATTCCAACAGTTTTATTTATAAAAAACGGTGAAGTTGTCGATGCAATGATAGGTGCTGCACCAAAAGCTATGTACGAAGAAAAAATTAATTCGCTTCTTTAATTGAAAAGTAAATTCTTCTATACATTCAGCTCCTTTTTCGGAGCATTAATGGTAGCTGCTTTTTTTTTCTACTATAAATATAAATTCAGTGAATATAAATTTGTTAATTTTGAAAATATTATACTTTATACCAAAAATGATATTTTTATACCCAAAAAAAACGAATATACTTTGCTTATTTTCAGCTCACGTATGAACAATCTCAAAAATTTAATAAAACACATAAAAACACATTACCCTGTTTTAGTAGTAGATATTTATCAAAAACGCAAAAATTATCCGAATATTATCTATACAACAGCCGGAATAAATACTATAATTAAACTTATACAATATCTTAACATTTATGAAGTGCCTGTTGCTGTAAATATAAAAAGATATCATAAATTATTATACAAGCAGGACAGCCCTTTAAAAAAAGTGAGTAGTGAATAGTGAGTTGTGAGTAAGTTGCCAAGAAGTTAAGTAGCTGAGTTGAAAAGTTAAAAATGGAGGAAAAAATGGAATATGATGTAATTATAATCGGAGGAGGACCTGCGGGACTAAGTGCAGGAATATATGCAAGCAGACTCGGAGCAAAAACTCTAATTCTTGAAAAATTAAATCCCGGAGGGCAGATAACTTTGAGCAGTGAAATAGAAAATTACCCCGGAGTGTGTGAAGTTAAAAGCGGACTTGAAATGATGATGTGCTGGCCCGAGCAGGCAAAAAAATTCGGATGCGAGATAAAAAGCGAGGAAGCATTACAATTAATAATGGAAAATGGAAAATGGAAAATTAAAACGCATAAGAATGAATATACGGCAAAAGCTGTAATTTTGGCAACCGGTGCCACACCAAGAAAAGCAGGATTTGAGGGCGAAAGAGAATATACCGGAAAAGGCGTCAGTTATTGCGCAGTGTGTGACGGGTTTTTCTATAAAGACAGAATCGTAGCCGTAATAGGAGGGGGAGATACAGCTTTGGAAGAAGCCCTCTATCTAAGCAAAATTGCAAAAAAAGTATATTTAATCCACAGACGCTCTGAATTCCGCGCAGCCCCGTCAACTCAAAAAAAAGTCTTTAATACAGAAAATATTGAAATAATTTATAACGAAACCGTCAAAAAAGTATATGGAAATGAGTTTGTAGAAGGTATAATTTTATCTTCAAACGAAAAAATTAACGTCGAGGGAATATTTGTATTTGTAGGTATGAATGTAAATAATGAGCTGGTAAAGGATTTAGCCGAACTTAACGAATTTGGAGAAGTAAAAGTAAATTTAAAAATGCAAACCAGTTTAAAAGGGCTATATGCGGCTGGAGACGTAAGGGAATCAAGCATCAAACAGGTTGTTGCGGCAGCGGGAGATGGAGCAACAGCGGCTATTAATGCTATAAAATACCTAAAGGAGAATAAATGAAATACGGAATTGTTGGTGCAACCGGAAGAGTGGGTCAGCTTTTAGTAAATATTATTAAAAATTCGGATGACATTCTTTCAGCTGTAATGTTTACAGGCAAACAGAGTGTTGAATTTCCTGAAAAAACTATAATAACAAATGATGCAAAAACACTTCTTGAAAATTCTGATGTAGCAATTGATTTCTCAGCACCTATTGCGACTCAAAAACTTCTTGAAGCAGCCCTTGAAAATCCAAAACCACTTGTTATCGCCACTACAGGTCTTAATGACCACCAAAAAAATTTAATGATTGAGGCAAGCCAAAAAGCACCTATTTTATATGCCACAAATATGAGCTTAGGTGTTGCTATTTTAAACAAACTCGTGGCAATGGTCAGCGAAAAACTTAAAGATTTTGATATTGAAATAGTGGAACAGCATCACAGATACAAAGTCGACGCTCCAAGCGGTACCGCCTTAACATTAGCAAAAACATGTGCAAATGCCAGGGGACTTGAACTTAAAGATGTAATGATTACCGGAAGAAGCGGCCATGTGGGGGCTAGAACAAAAAATGAAATAGGTGTTTTTGCCTTGCGTGGAGGAGACGTAGTGGGAAGACATACTGTAGGATTTTATAATGACGGGGAATTCTTAGAACTTAATCATACGGCTACAAACAGGGAAACCTTTGCAAGGGGCGCCATTAAAGTTTCAAAATGGCTTATAAATCAAAAACCGGGGCTTTATTCAATTAATGATGCATTGGGATTAAGGAAGTAAAAATGTGTTCAGTAGTAGGTATTTACGGTAATGAAAATGCAAGCAAACTTGCATTTTACTCTCTTTTTTCAATGCAGCACCGCGGTCAGGAGGCGGCAGGAATCAGCAGCAGTTTTAAAGGTCACATCAAAACGGTTAAAAACAGGGGACTTGTAACACAGATTTTTAAAGAAGAAGATTTTAAAATTTTAAAAGGCGATATGGCAATAGGCCATACGAGATATTCCACCGCAGGAGACGATTCCATACTTGATGCCCAGCCTATATTTGCAAGATACGGACTTGGGGAAATTTCAATAGTACATAACGGAAATTTGGTAAATGCAAAAGAAATAAGAAAAGAACTTATAAAAAAAGGGGCTATTTTCCAAAGTAATATGGACACAGAAAATTTAATTCATCTTATAGCCAAAGATTATCAGAAAAACACCCTCAAAGAAAGAATAACAGATGCCGTTAAAAAAGTAAAAGGGGCTTTTTCACTGGTTATTCTTTCCCGGCATAAAATGTTTGCCTTAAGGGATCCGTTTGGATTCAGGCCTCTTTCTATCGGAAAAATACGCTCAGGCGGCTATATTGTAGCCAGCGAGACATGCGCATTTGAGCTGGTAGATGCCGAATTTATAAGAGATATAAAACCCGGAGAGATGATTATTTTTGAAGATAATGAAATTAAAAGCGAAATGGTTTTCAAGCCTTCGCCAAAGCAGTGTATTTTTGAATATATCTATTTTGCAAGACCCGACAGTGATGTTTTTGGAAAAAATGTTTATCTTGCAAGAAAACAGATGGGAAGAAAATTAGCAAAAGAACTTCCGGTTGTTGCCGATATGGTTGTTCCTGTACCGGACAGCGGGGTTGCAGCGGCTCTGGGGTATTCAGAAGAAAGCGGCATTCCGTTTGAAATGGGAATTATGAGAAACCATTACGTAGGAAGAACATTTATAGAACCAACTCAGGAAATAAGAAATTTAAAAGTTAAAATGAAACTCTCTCCAATTATTGAAAAAATAAAAGGTAAAAGACTTGTTGTAATTGACGATTCAATCGTCAGGGGGACAACATCCAAAAGAATAGTCAGAATGCTAAGAGATGCGGGTGCAAAAGAAGTTCATATGAGAATAGCGGCTCCGGCAACCATAGCACCTTGTTATTATGGTGTAGACACTCCTACAAAAGAAGAGCTTATTGCAAGCAAAATGAGTGTGGAAGAAATTAGAAAATATATAGAGGCCGACAGCCTGGCCTATCTTTCTATTGAAAGCATAATAAAAGCGATAAATGATAAAAGGGAAAATTACTGTTTTGCCTGCTTTGACGGCAATTATCCCGTTTATGATTTTTTCTCTTTTTCCTGTTCTTTTGCTATTTTTTCTTGGATTTTGGTATTTCAAATTTTTTAATCAGACTGTTTTCTTCAAGCATTGCAAGTGTGCGATAAACCGTTGCTATTCCTATATTCAATTCAGGGTATTGTTTTTTTATTACAAGATATAAATCCGGATATTTTTAAATTCATCCCTCTAATATATTAAAAACAGCAGTATAAATTATAACAGAAGAAAATATTGCCAAAAATAAAACAATACCCTGAATTAAATATTTTTTTATTTTCATTCTATCCACCTTTTTTTTTAAAGACACAAAAAAGTGTCTTTAAAAAGCGTAATTTACAAACACTCTTGTATTTTTAAATTTATCATCATTAATCTTGTCATCAACATCTGAATAAATACTAAGACCTTTTATAACATCACTTGCGTCCCATTCTCCGTTTACCAATACTGCATCTCCGTCTTTTCCAGCCTCAGCAATTGTTAAGAAGTTTGCAGATGTAAAGAACCTTTATACCCTGCACTTGCACTAAATCCGTAAACTTTAGCTGAATCTTCATTATTATAATGCTGATTTGCATATTGAACGCCTAAGCTATAAGAAAAATCATCCTTTTCACCCTCATAATTTGCATCTGTATAAAAAATCCCTGTCTGCACTTATTCCACTAAAAGATTTAGTTTCAGTGCGCCGAGTGTTGTTTTTTTCATTTATTCTCCTTGTGAATTTATTTGATGTAAAAGAGTAAAAAACTTTTTATAACTCTGTGGCATTTGTTGCAGACTATAAACGCTTAATTGTTTTTTTATACCTATAACACAAAAACATCTGTCTTTATTCTCTGAGAATATACGGTATATTGCCTGAATAAATTATTTTTTTATTTTTGCCTTTTTCATACTGTAAAAGAATAATACTCGCATTTTATTAAACAAATATTAAGTTGATAATAGTTATCATTAAAATCTTATGATGGACTTTTTGAAATAAAAAAATATAAGGAGATTCTAATACAAAATTGGTTGAATTTAATTATAAGAGACAGGACTTATAGGATTTGAATCGGCAAGAGCTGTTATTATGGAAAACGGAAAAAGACTGGCTGAGTTAAGTCCGGGGGAGAGTGCAGATGTTGCAAATTTTGAAGGTGGGAAAGAAGGTTTTATACATTAAAGATATAGAAAAAATACCTTTAATGGTAACTGTTAAAGAAACAGGCAAAAAACATGTGATAGGTGAAGGACTTGCAGATAAGATTTTCGTTGAATATATTAAATAAGGAACTTATAATATGGGACCTTTGCTTATAAAAGCAGGAGAATCCAGAATCGCCCTTGGATTTGGACTTGCAAACAAAATAATTGTGGAGGAGATAAAAGAAAATTAAGAGATATGGGAATTATCAGAGGAGAAAAAATTAAAGTTGAAAAAACAGGTTGCTTTTGCAGGAAACCCGAATGTGGGAAAAACCGCATTAATTAATACTATTGCAGGTGCAAATTTAAAAGTCGGGAACTGGCCGGGGGTAACGCTTTAAAACTTATCGACCTTCCGGGAACATACAGTTTAAGCAGGAAAAACCGGATAGTGTTGTTAATGTGGTGGATTCTACCAACGATGTATATTGTTTTCAAACTGACGTTTGACGGAAGCGGACCGTTTATCGACTGGACAGACGGACTTATACCATTTACGCTACGAGAGCATTGGAAGAACCGGGGCTTTTGTAAAAAAAGCGGGAACGGTTATTGCGGCTACAATGGTTATGGTATATAATGTTCAGGAAGATGAAGATTCAGATGAAAAAACCACTTTTATGGAAGATTTAAAAGAACAGTTTACAGGTTTTTTTGGTGCTGTCAAAGATTCTATCAGCGCAATGTTTGGAAGCATAATGACCGAAATGTTTGAATTAATTAAAGGGAAAGGATGGAAAATACAAAAATAAGAAAAAGAAATTTAAACAAATTAAATTATATAGATTTCAAAATAGTGTTCAAAAATACAACTTATAGCTGAACTTAACAAAGCACTAAAAGAAAAAGGATTTCTTACCAACAAAGGAACTTTTTTAGAAAACATTTGAGCCCCTCTTAAAACTGTTTTTTCTTTTATCAAGACTTTTCCTCTCTTTTTTGTTATAAAAAGTAAAAAGAAGGTTTATGGATAAATTATATACATTTGGAAAATATTTAAAACAAAAATTTGATAAAAGAATAAAAAAAGTTCCTATTTCCGTACCTGGTTTCACATGCCCTAATATTGACGGGACAAAAGCCAGGGGAGGGTGTGTGTTTTGTGAAAATGAAAGCTTTTCCCCCAATTTTAAAAAAGAAAAATTTACTTTAACCCCTTTAAAAAAAGAAAACCCTCTTTTAAAAAAACAGTTAAAAGAACTGCATTCCCAATATAATGAAACTGTAAAACTTTATAAAGATTTGTATAAAAGTGAAAAATTTTTAGTCTATTTCCAAAGTTTCACAAACACTTACGCCCCTTTTTCAACTCTGAAAACACTTTATCAAAAAGCTTTGAATTTGCCCGACGCAATTGGTCTTAGCATCGGCACAAGAGCCGACAGTATAGATGAAAATACTTTGAATTACTTAAAAGAACTCAGTAAAAATTATGAAATATGGATAGAATACGGAGTTCAGAGTTCTAACAATAAAACACTTGCCAAAATAAATAGGGCCGAAATTTTTGAAGACATTGCAAAAACCATAAAAAAAACAAAAGAAATGGGGATAAATGTATGTGCTCATATAATTTTCGGACTTCCGGGGGAAACACAAAAAGATATGCTAAAATCCGTAGAAGATGTAATCAATCTCGGAGTGGATTCAGTTAAATTTCATCCGTTATATGTAACACAAAACACACTTTTAGCGCTTGAATATAAAAAAGGAAATTTTGAACCGATAGACGAAGAACTTTATATAGACACATTAATTAAAGCCATTAAAATGCTGCCGCAAAACGTATCAATACAAAGAATGACGGCAGGAACTGAAAACCTGCTTGCCCCCAAATGGTGTAAAAACAAATCTATTCAAATGAGCCATATCCATAAAGCCCTGTTAAAAGAGGGAATAAAGTTTTAAAGATATTCAAGCCACATTGGAAGAAATTTCTGAGCCTTTTTTATTGTTGTGGCAGGTCCATGTCCCGGATACATTTTTTTATCATAAGGAATTTTTAAAAATTTTTTGATTGATTTTTTCATATCCTCGGGATTTGAATAAGGAAAATCAACCCTTCCTATGCTTCCGTCAAATATAAAATCCCCGCTAAATAAAAATTCGCTTGTTTCAACAGTGATACTGCCCGGTGTATGCCCTGGAAAATGACGGATTAAAATATCAAAATTCCCTATTTTATAATTACCTTCATTAAGTAAAAAATCCGGTTTTACTTTTGGAGGGTTAAAACCAAACTGGTCGTTTTCCAAGAAAAACGCATCATTTTTATGGATGTAAATTGGAATATTAAAATATTCTTTTACTTTCTTATCATCCCAGATATGGTCAAAATGACCATGGGTGTTGATTATTGCAACAGGGTCTTTTACATTCTCTTTTATCCACTCAAACGCACCAATGCCCGGGTCAATAATAATTTTTTTATCAACTATATAACAGTTTGTTTGAAATTCCCCAAAAGGTCTTGCTAAAACTTCCATCACTTTTCACTTTTCATTTTTAATTTTTCACCATAGCCGCTTTTGATAGCCAGGTGAGCAAGCTCACTTTTCGCTTGGAACTTGGCTACTTGGTGGAACTTGACCACTTTCAATTCATAATTCATAATTCATAATTCACTACCCCGCCGCTTTGCAAGCGGCCGGGCATGCTCACCACTCACAACTCACTACTCACCATTTTCACTATTTTATGCCGCCGCAAAAGATATGGCCCTTTTTTCCCTGATAACGGTTACTTTAATTTCACCCGGAAAACTAACCTCATTTTCAATTCTTTTTGCAATTTCTCTGCTTAAAAGAACCGCCTCATCATCATTTACCAAATCGGCTTCAACTATTACCCTAACTTCTCTTCCCGCATTAAGAGCATAAGCATTTAATACCTCAGGATAAGAAGTGGCGATATTTTCTATCGATTCAACCCTTTTTAAGAATGCTTCAAGAACTTCTCTTCTTGCTCCCGGCCTTGCGGCAGAAAGGGCATCTGCCGCACAGACTGCCGCAGCTTCAATACTTTTAGCTTCTTCATGCCCGTGATGTGCTTTTATTGCATTAAGCACAACTTCCGGTTCTTTATATCTTTTACATAAATCATATCCTAACGTTACATGGTCCCCTCCAAAATCATGAGTCAGAGCTTTACCTATATCATGTAAAAGACCTGCCCTTTTTGCCAAAAGTTCGTCTCCTCCTATTTCAGCAGCCATAATTCCTGCCAAATGCGCAACTTCCAAAGAATGTGCAAGTGCATTTTGTCCGTAACTTGCACGGTATTTAAGCCTTCCTATTAATTTGACAATTTCGGGATGTATTTTGGCACTTGCAAGCCCCAAATCTATTATTATATCTTCACCCTCTTTTAAAACTTTTTCTTCAAATTCATCTGTAACTTTTTTATAAATATCTTCAATTCTGGCAGGCTGGATTCTTCCGTCTTCCACCAACCTTTTTATGGTTTCAACTGCAATTTGACGTCTATAGATATTGAAACTGCTGACAGTTATGGCTTCCGGGGTGTCGTCTATTATAATATCGCAGCCTGTCACCATTTCAAGTGTTTTTATGTTTTTACCCTCTTTTCCTATAATTCTGCCTTTCATTTCATCATCTCCTATCGGAACAACATTTATAAGCCTCTCACCTGCAAAATCTCCTGCATATCTCGTAGTTGCCTGTGCTATTATAAACTGCGCTTCTTTTTTTGCGTTATTTTCAGCTTCTTTGATAATTTTTCTAGTAAGATGCGCCACATCATCTTTTAAATCCTCTTTTAAGGAATTTAATAAAATTTCTTTTGCTTCGTCTTTTGTAAGACCTGCCGCATTTTCAAGTTTTTCCTGAAGTATTTTTATCTTTTGGTTAAAAGTGTTTTTTAATTTTTCAATAACTTTTTTTTCTTTTTCAAATAAATTCTTTTCCCGTTCAAGTTTTTGTGCATCCTGCATTTGCTGCTCAACCAATTCTTCAATTTCTTCTTCTTTTTTCAAAATTTCATTTAATTTGTTTTCATACTCTTTTTGAAGCTCAATTTTTTGTTTTTCCAAAGAATTTTTAGCTTCAAGTTCTATTTCTTTTGCTTTTGATTTTGTATTTTCAAGCAAAATTTCAGCTTCATGTTCAATAGCTTTTGCTTTGGCTTTGGCTTCTGAAAGATAAATATCATATTTTGCCACATCAATTTTTCTGGCTATAAAGTATCCCGCCAGAGCGGATAATATCGAAACGGCTAAAATTATTAAAACGTTCATTTTTTCTCCTTATATTAAAACTTATATATTCATCCGCCTTAATATCAAACTTATCTGCCACATTTAATTTTGTGGCGCAAGGCGTTAACTGCAAGAAAACAATTTTTGGCTTATATTTGAGATTGGCGAAAAATCTGTCATACATTCCCCTGCCAAACCCTATTCTTTGAAAATTTTGTGTTATTCCCACAACAGGCACTATTGCAAGATCTATTTTTTGTAAAGTTTTTTGTTTGTTTACAGGCTCGAAAATTGAGAATTTTTTCTTTTTTATCGGCAATTGATATTTTACCATCTTAAAGCTTAAATCTTGCATAAACGGGACGAAAATATTCTTTTTTTCCCTTCTTAAAGCGTTAATCACCCCTTTTATATCAGGCTCATTTTTCAAAGGGATAAAAAAAAGTATATTTTTATAATTTTTCGCCAGATTATAAATTTCTTTTGATATTTTCTTTGAAAGCAAATATCTGTTATAAATTTTTTTATCCAAACACTTTTTTCTAAACCTGTTTTTCATTTTTATACCTTTTTGATAAAATTACATAAAAAGGACTGGTTTGAAATATTTTTTTTTAATAATTCTTATATTTTTAGGATGCAATAATTATCATACAAAAAATAACAATAATTTGCAAAAATCTAAAACAAAAATCACTAAAAAAACCATGGAATCAAACATTACAGTTATTAGGTTAAATGATATAAATTTAACATTCAAAAATAAAAAACTGCTTTATCCGAAAGAAAAAACTTATCTTCTTTTTTATAATAATTCAAATTATTCAAAAATGCAAGAAGAAGCTTTAAATTACCTGAAAATCAAATATATAAAAACAGACAATAAATTTTTACAGGATTATTTTAAAATAAAAATCTATCCTACCACTGTTATTTTAGATAAAAACAAAACCGTAAAATTAGAAAATTTCACACCTGTTGAAATATTAAAAGGATTTTAAATGTTCAAAATTTTAAAAAAAAGTTTAAATAAAACAAAAGAAGCAATTAAGCAGATTGTGGGAGCAGAAAAAAAAGAAAAAATTCCAAAAGATTTGCTTGAAGAAGCTTTAATTGAAGCGGACATAGATTATGATTTGGTAGAAAAACTTCTAAACAAACTTCCAAATGAGGTAAGCAGAGAAAGACTTAAAAAAGAATTGGATAAAATTTTTAATCTGCCTGAAAACAAAATTGAAATAAACGATAAACCGTATGTGTTTTTAATCATCGGTGTAAACGGGGCTGGAAAAACAACAACAATTGCCAAATTAGCATACAAATTCAAAAATGACGGTTATTCTGTAATCTTAGGGGCTGCGGACACTTTCAGGGCTGCTGCAATCGAACAGCTTAGCCGATGGGCTGAAATTTTAGATGTTCCTATTATAAAAACCCGTCAGGGACATGACCCGGCAGCGATAACTTACGACACTATCAGCTCGGCTAAAGCAAAAGGATTTGATATAGCACTTATTGATACTGCAGGAAGGCTTCATAACAAAAAAAATCTTCAAAATGAACTTAAAAAAATAGTAAATATCTCAAAAAAAGCATATCCTAACGCTCCTCAAAAAAAACTTTTGGTAATCGACGCAACACAGGGAAGCAGCGCAATAAACCAGGCGAAAATATTTAACGAAGTTGTGGGAATCGACGGAATAATTGTCACAAAACTGGACGGAACCGCCAAAGGAGGAAGTTTATTCAGCATAGTAAATGAGCTTAAAATCCCTATATATTTTGTAGGGGTCGGAGAAAAAAAAGAAGATTTGGTTAAATTTGATAAAAATGAATTTATAGAAGGAATGTTAGAGGGCCTTTACAGTGAATAACATAGTTTTTTATTTTGGAAGCATTATTATAATAGTTTTTTTTACAGGCCTTGCTGTTAAAAGATTTAAAGAAGACGATGAAATTGATTTAGAAAAACACAAATGGATTGTGGCAATATATATTATATTACTTGTAATGGCCATAATCTCCTGGAGAATTTTAGATTTGATGGTTGAGGCAAAAATGATGCAGATAAATAAATATAATAAAACGATAGAAGAATTCAATGGCAAAAATTAAAACAGCTTATGAATGCACCGAGTGCGATTACAAAAGCGCAAAATGGATGGGAAAATGCCCCGCCTGCGGAGCGTGGGACAGCTTTGTTGAAGTAAGTGAAACAAAAAAAAGCAAAACATCTTCAAAACCTTCAAAAATTATAAAATTCGAAAATATTGAAAAAGAGGAAATTGAGCGTTTTTCATCTTTAGACAGTGAACTCGATTTGGTATTGGGTGGCGGCATAGTGCCGGGCAGTTTAGTATTAATAGGCGGAAGCCCGGGAGTTGGAAAATCAACATTAATGCTGAAACTTGCTGGAAAACTTAATAAAAAAGTTTTATATGTGGCAGGGGAAGAGAGTCCCGGACAGATAAAACTGAGGGCTGAAAGGCTCGGCATTAAGAACAAAAATCTTTTTATTATGCCTGAAATTGTAATTGAAAACATACTTGAAGAAATAAAAAACTATGATTTGGTAATAATAGATTCCATTCAGACAATCTATTCAGAAAACCTCTCATCTGCCCCCGGAAGTGTTTCGCAGGTCAGGGAAGCTACATTTGAGCTTATGAGGGTGGCAAAAGAGACTAAAATCCCTGTTTTTATAATAGGTCATATTACAAAAGAAGGCTCAATTGCGGGGCCGAGGGTGCTTGAGCATATGGTTGACACGGTTTTATATTTTGAAGGGGATGCAAGCCGGGAACTGAGAATCCTAAGGGCATTTAAAAACAGATTCGGTTCAACCAGCGAAATAGGTATTTTTGAAATGACAAAACAGGGATTAGTCAGTGCAAAAAACAGAAGCTTCTTTTCAAAAAAAGCGCTTCCCGGAAGTGCAATTACAGTAATACTTGAAGGGACTCGTCCAATAGTTCTCGAAGTTCAGGCACTGGTCAGTGAAAGCTACGGCATACCCAAAAGAAGCGCTACCGGATTTGACCTCGCTAGACTCAATATGATTTTGGCTTTGCTTGAAAAAAAACTAAATCTCCCTTTTAATCAATACGATGTTTTCGTAAATGTAACAGGAGGGATTAAAATAAACGAAACGGCAGCGGATTTAGCCGTTATTGCCGCAATAGTAAGTTCATTCAGAAACAGACCCATCAGCAAAGAAACAGTTTTTATCGGGGAGGTAAGCCTGGTCGGAGACATAAGGGAAATCCCCGGGCTTGACATAAGGGTAAAAGAAGCAGCAAATTTAGGATTTAAAAAAGCCATTGTGCCAACTTTACCTATTGAAAAACCCCTAAAATGCTATGAAGTAAAAGAAGTAGAAAAACTGATTGAATGGATGTAATAGCAATTGAAAATTAAATTAATAATTTTTTAATTTTTTAATAATACTAATAAATTCCCTTTCATTTTCTTCTAAATGATTTTTAATTTCTTTTATTTCTTTTTCATATTTTGGTGTATAATAAAATTTAAGGGCATTTACTCTAATCATTGTTTTTTTAAGTTCTTCTGAAAGTTTCCATATTTTAATCTCCATTTCGCTGAGTTCCAAAATCATTTTTAATGCTTCAAAAAAATTTTCCCTTGCCAAATCTGTAAAAATATTTGAATCTATTTTTATATTAGGTTTTGATGATATTTTAAAATCAATTTTGGGTACAACCAGCCCTAAAAATGTTTTTTCAACCACTTTTAATTCAGTTTTAACAAAATCCTCTTTTTCAATTTTCCCACCGTTTTCCATAAAAGCTTTTATCAAAACATTATAACAGCTCCTCATATGTTCGTTAAGTTTTTTTCTTCTCGTATCAACAATATCAACCATTTTCATTATCTCTTTAATAAGTGCGTCCCTTTTCTGTTCAAGAACGTTTTCCCCTTCTTTTATTACTTCAAGTTCGGTTTTTAATTCCAATAAGGTTGTTTTATTCTTAACCATTTATATACTTTTTAATCTCTTCGTCAGTAAGACGTATGAGCTCACCCTCAGGAAGTATTTTTAACAATTCCCAGCCTTTGTCAAATGTTTCTTCAAAAGTTCTGCCAATATCCTGATTTACAAATTCTTTTTCAAATTTTTTTGAAAAAAGAAGATATTTTTTTTCTGTTTCGCTTAACTCCTCTTCTCCTATAATTGAGGCAAACATTTCTATTTTTTTTGCTTTGGCATATGAAGAATAAAGCTGTGAAGCAAATCTTTTGTGTGTTTTATCTATTGCTGAATTCATAAGTCTTGAAAGAGAGGTTAAAACATTTACGGGTGGAAAAATGCCTTTTTTATATAAATTTCTATCCATTGTTATTTGACCTTCAGTAATATAACCTGTCAAATCCGGAATAGGATGCGTTATGTCATCATCGGGAAGTGTCAGTATTGGAATTTGCGTAATAGAACCTTTTTTCCCTTTTAAAATACCGGCCCTTTCATAAATACTCGCCAAATCACTGTACATATAACCTGGATATCCTTTTTTACCCGGAATTTCTTCTTTTTTAGCTGAAATTTCCCTTAAAGCATTTGCATAATTTGTCATATCATAAAGAATCACTATTACATTTTTACCTTTTTCAAAAGCCATATATTCTGCAAATGTCAGCGCACTTCTTGGCAATACAAGTGAATTTACGGCAGGTTCGTTGGCAAGATTCAAAAACACCGTTACATTTTGATTATTTTTTACAATATTGTCAATTAAAAATTCGGCTCTTTCATGCCTCAGTCCTATTGCCCCAAGAATTACAACAGAATTTTCAATTTCTATCTGGGTGGCCAGTTTAGCGACAAATTCATCGTTGGGAAGGCCGCTTAATGCAAAAATTGGAAGTTTTTGCCCTTTTATAAGGGTATTTAATGCATCAATTGAGCTAAACCCTGTTTTTACAATGTCCTTGGGATAAAGTCTTTTTGCAGGATTATATGCCCCTACATTGATATTTTGATATTTTTCTATGTTTACTATACTCTTATCTAAAATTTCTCCAAAAGAATTTAACACTTTTCCGCTCATCTCTTCACTAAGAGGTATTTGTACAGGTTTGTATTTGAATTCAACCTTTATATTTTGTAAATCAAGTTCATAAACTTCACCTAATATTTCTATAACGGTAATTTGTTCATTTATAGAAGAGACAATTCCCTTTAAAATCTTTTCATTTGAACGGATAGCAACTTCTTCGTTTAACCCCACATTTTCTACTGTTTCAAAGAAAAGCAGATTTCCTTTTATTTCAAGCGCACCCTCATATTCAATTCTCATGTTATTCTCCGTAATTTTTTATAAAATCTTCATAATACTGCTTTATTTTATCCCTTAAATCTTTATATTTTTCATATTCATCATTTTTTATAAAATATTTACTCTGTATAAATTCGTTTATTATTTTTTGATTTTTTAATATTTCTACAGGAATTTTCTGAACCATCCCCTGCTTGAAAATATTATAAATTAACAAAATGGTTTTTGCAATTTCCATCTGTTTTTCAGCCGAACAGAATGCATCCACCTCATCAAAGGCATTTTGCTGTAAAAAAGCCTCTTTTATAATTTCCGCAATATAAACGGTTAACTTTTCTTCTTCAGGTAAAGCCTGAATCCCTAAAAGTTTAACAATTTTTTGAAGCTGCTCGTCTTTTGAAAGAATATTGTTAAACTCCTGTCTGATTTCACTCCAATTTCCTATTTTTCCCCACCACTGTTTTAAATTTTCAATATAGTTGGAATAACTGTTCAAGTAATTGATTGCAGGATAAAATCTTGCATTTGCAAGTGTCTTATCAAGAGCCCAGAAAACGCTTGTAAATCTTTTGGTATGTATAGTAATCGGTTCTGAAAAATCCCCTCCTGCAGGAGAAACCGCACCTATTATGCTTAAAGAACCGGCCTCTTTATTTACCGTTTCAATTTTTCCGGCCCTTTCATAAATAGAAGCGATTTTTGACGAAACATCTGCAGGATAACCCTCTTCCATCGGAAGCTCACCCATTCTGCTGGAAAGTTCTCTCATAGCTTCAGCCCATCTTGAAGTAGAATCTGCCATTAAAGCCACACTATATCCCATATCCCTAAAATATTCACCTATGGTAATGCCAAGATATATGGATGATTCTCTTGCGGAAACGGGCATATCTGACGTATTGGCTATTAAAACAGTTCTGTTCATTAAAGGCTGTTTGGTTCTAGGATCAATTAATTTGGGAAATTCTTCTAAAATTTCGGTCATTTCATTGCCTCTCTCACCGCACCCGATATAAATTATCACATCCGCATTACAATATTTTGCCAGTGTTTGCTGCAAAACGGTTTTTCCTGTTCCAAACCCCCCAGGAATTGAAGCACTCCCGCCTTTACTTATAGGAAACATAAAATCTATAATTCTCTGTCCTGTAATTAACGGCTCGTCTAACGGCACCCTTTTTATTTTATTTGTAATCCTTAGGGGTCTTTTTGTAAGCATTTGAACACTGTTTTCCCCAACTATTGCAATTGTTTCTTTTATATTAAACTCCCCTTCTTTTAAACCCTCTATTATTCCTTCAAATTCACTTAAAATTTTATATACAAAATTATTATCCTCCACCAATCCTAAAATCTGCCCTCTTTTTATATATTCCCCGTTTTTTACAGAAGGTTTGAAATAATATTTCTTTTCCATATCCAAAGGAAAAGATTTTGCCCCTTTTACAATTCTTTCTTCTAAATTAAACAAATTCCTTTGAATTCCGTCATAAACGCTTCCCAAAATTCCGGGGGCTAAATATGCACTTAAAAGAGAAGAAGTCAGTTTTACATTTTCTTTAAGTTTAAGAGATGTTGTATCCTCATATACCTGGATTGTAATTTCATTTTTTGTAACCCTTATAATTTCACCTATTAATTCATTCTCCCCTACATAAACACACTCGTTCATTAAAGGATTTTCATTTTTATATCTTGCATTTACAATAGGCCCGTTTACTGAAGTGATTTCTACCATTTTAAACTCTTTAATTTGTTTTCTATAATTTCATTAAAATCCAAAACAATGTTTTTTCTTTTATATTTAAAAATAACCGTTTTTAATTTATGCTTTTTTATTGTAAACTTTGAAGTAATGTTTACATCCTCGGGAATAAACAGTTCGCCTTCAAAATATTCTTTTTCGAGTTTTTTAATAAAACAGTTTATTAGATAATCTTTTTCTTTTTCAATTTTTTCCATAATCAAACTTTTCATAACATCATATTTTTTCTTAAAAAAATTATTATATAAATCAATATAATGCTTGGTAATTTGAAGTTTTTTTATTTTTATAAGCTTTTCATATTTTTCTTTTAATAATTTTCTTTCTGTTGAAATATCAAGCTGCTTTAAATATTCTTCTTTTTCTTTTTTGATTTTTATTTTAGCCTCATTTATCTTTTTGTTTCTCTCTTCAATGGCTTCTTTTAAAGTTTCTTCTTCTAAAAACTTAAAGTCTGATTCCAAGAACATTTGAAAGATACCTTTTTATATTTTCATTTAAATATGTTTTTTCAAAAGAAGGGACAAACACAATAGAAGGCACGGCTTTTTTTTTGATAAAATGGGAAAAATTTTCTTTAAAAATTTCATAATACCTGTCTGCAATAATAATTAAACCCACATCTTTATCTTTAATTACTTCTTTAAAATCTTTTTTAAAATCGCCGACTTCCAGCGTGCCTATCCCACACAGAGAAAAACCGATACACTCTTCTTTTATTCCTAAAAAAACTATTTTCATATTTTCCCTAAAATCATAATTGAAACAATAAGACCGTATATTGCTATACCTTCAGCCAAACCTAAAAATATAAGAGCTTTAGTTGAAATTTCAGGTTTTTCCCCTATTGTACCCATAGCAGCCGCACCCACAAGGCCTACTGCAATACCTGCTGCAATACTTGAAAGTCCCACTGAAAGGGCAGCGGCAATATATGCATATGCATTATCATCTGCAAACATTAAAACAGGCAACAAAAACAAAATAACTTTAACTCCCAAACGGTTTGTATTCATATCCTCCTCCTTCATAAAATCTTTTAAAAAATTCATAATACTCAAGTCTTAATGTCTGAATAAAAACAACAACCCCTTCCAGTATTATAATAAAAATATTGCCAAAAAAAACAACAATCCAATATCCGCTCTCATTTAACATTCTGGCAATACTGAAAATAGCCATAAACAAAGCAGCGTGAGCCAGGGCAAAAGCACCTGCTCTTACAAAAGAAATAGTATTTGTGATGTTTTCCAAAAAAGCAATCAATACTTCAAAAAATGATTCGGAGGTTTTTTTACTCTCATAAATCAAATGTCCCAAAAATACAGCCGCTAAAACAAAAAGCATAGCCAAATCTATTTTTATGGAAACATTAAAAACAAATGTTTTTACACCTATCCAGATTAACAACATATAAATCATAAAGCTTACTATTCCGTTTTCACCCCAAATTAATTTTTTTAAATTATTTTTTTTATAATTAGTAAACATAAAAATAAAAAAACCGAAACTAATAATAAAAACACCTGCTACAATACTGATAACAATCAAAGAATTTATATTTTCCAAAGGGGAAAAGGTATGAAAAATTTCAAATCCGAAACAATGCCCGTATATAACACCGAAAATCATTGATGAAATTCCGCTTAAAAAAAGAATATTTCCAAATAATGATTTTTTAGACAAAACATATCCTAAAATTGCCAAAATCAACCCCTGTCCCATATCCCCGAACATTAAACCAAACAAAAACAAAAACACAATGGCAAATGCAACTGTCGGATTTATTTCATAAGGTTTCGGAAGGGAATAATTTTTTACCAAAAGTTCAAACGGTTTAAAAATTTTAGGAGTATATAAAAGAGTGGGCGCGTCAGTATAATCTGTTTTTTTTAAAATTAAAAAAGGAAGTTTTTCAAATTTACTTTTTGGAATCCAGCCCTCTAAAATATAAAAACTGTCCTTTTGCTGTAAAAAACTTTTTATATCATAAATCTGATACAAATATTTTAAATGGGAATAGACTTTTAAAAGTTTTTCTTTTTCTATATTGATATCTTCTTCAAGGGCTGTTAATATTTTTTTTTCTTTTTCGATATCTTCTTTTTTTAATAAAAATAAATCTTTATTTATTGTAATAATTGAAAATTCTTTTAAAATTTCAAAAATTTTATTATGCCTTTTAGGCGGTGAGATAAAAACAGTGTATACATTATTGTTTTTTATTTCATAAACAGAAAGAATATTGTAATTCAACATTAAAAACTTTATTTTTTCAAAATGTTCAACAGGTATATTTGTACATTCAAAAGTTAAAAATTTCAAAGAATTAAAAAATTCTTTATCTGTTTTTACAATATCTAAAAAAGTGTTTAATTTATTTAAGTTTTCCTCTTTTCTTAAGATTTCTTTTTTTAAATTGATATATTTTTCAAATTTTTCAGAAATACCCATTAAATATTTTTCAATTTCATCAATCGTAAAATTTTCTTTTTTTGCATTAACAGGAGGAACTTGAGAAATTGAAATATATTTTTTTGCAATTGCAAGTAAATTTTTTACTTTATAAAACTCTTCTTTGAAAAGTCTATTTTCTTCTTTTTTTATATGTAAAATCTTTTTTTTAATTAAAAAATCCAAAAAATCATCTATCTTATCTTCAGGAACTTTAAAGGTTACCTTATACATTGTTTCAGGAAAAAGCATTACACAACCATTTTTTTTATTTCTTGCTTGTCTAGGGAATATTTCAATCCTATGACAAAAGAAGAAATATTTTTAATTTCTTTTTGTTTAATCTGCAAGAACACAAAAGGCACTGAAAGCTTAAAAGGATATCCATACCACACTTGTCTTAAAAAATCATAATAATTATCAAAAAGTGCTTTTTTAACCAGAGAATAATCATTTACATTTAATCCCAGCTTACTTGAAAAATCATATAAATTTTCTGATGACGCTATTTCTTTAAGTTCCGATAATGATTTGTTTCCGTATGGAATAAGATATGCGAAAAATTTTTCTATTTTAAGAGAATATATTATTTTATATTTTAAAATGGTAATTAGATTAAGGACATCAACATAATTTTTTATTATTTTTTCTATATCTTTTTTGTCATTTTTTGAAATTTTAAAAACAGCTTTTTTTAAATCATCAATATTTGGATTTTTTTCAAAAAAAAAGAGAGTAAATAAATGTTTTTCATTTTTATTTAGATTTTTTGTTATTTTAAAAAATAAATTTAGATAATAATTTTCTAATGAACTCAATAAATCATCGCTTTTTGGAGAAATTAAAAAATTTTTATAAACAGTTGTTTGAAGCAATGAATATAAATCAGAAAGATTATTACACTCAAAAAGTTTTTCTTTTGAAATTTCTTTTGTTTTAAGACTTCTTACTAAAGCATTCACATATGCATATTTTAATGCGGACATAATTCTTCTTTTATGCTTTCAAAAATTTTATTAATCTGTTTGTTTTCATCAAAATTTAAAAAATTTAATTTCTCTTCATATTTTTTAATTATTTCTTTTTTATAATTTTCTATTTCTTCTTTTATCAGTTGTTGTAAAATATTTTCATATTTTTTAATGTCTGCCTGAAAAGATTTAAAAATTTCCCTTTTTTCTTCTTCCCACACTTCATACATATCAGAAATTTCACTGTTTGCTGAAGCAATTATCTCAAAAGCTTTTTGGTCTAATTTTAAAATATCTTCAATATCCATAAAAATACCTTTTTTTTATTATATCGAAAATTTAACGGCTTGCTCTGTTATTATAATATTCTTCCAAAAGCTCATAACTCTCTTTTACCCTTCTGAATTTTTTATCATATATTTTTCTAATAAGCTCTGGTTTAGTCCTGTGTAAATCGGGATGATATTTTTTTGCAAGACGTCTGTATTCTTTTTTTATTTTATTCCATTCATAAATATTATCGACACCGAATAATTCCAATGCATTTTTTATTTTAGTTAAATATTCTTTTAACGAACCTTCGACGTTAAAACTCTCAGTGCTTTCAAATTCCTCTTTTTTTACCCTAAATTCGACCTTATATCCCATAATGGAATGCTTTGAAATAAGGGCACTTACCAATCTTTTACTCTCCCCGTTCAGCGAAACGATAATTTTCTCTTTGCCAAAATCCAAAATATCAAATAGAAAAATCCCTTTTATATAATTAAAAACTTTTTCTTTCGGATTTGCAAAAAGAATTTCAAACTCTTTGGAAGAAATTTTTCTAACAGTAATATAAACTGCTTTTTCATCAAATAAAACCTGATATTTTTTTATTTTTACAATACAGTCTTTTTTAAAATTTAAAATAAGTTTTTTATATGTGGCTTTATTAAAATCTTTTCTCTTTTTATACATATTGCCAATGGCGTTTATCAACAATTTGTGTTTTTCAATATTATTTTTGTCAAAATAAATTTTATAAATATTCTCTTTTATTTCAAGTTTATTGAAAGAAAGTCTGATGAATTCTATAAAACCCTTTATATTAAATCTTGAATCTATAACAACTTCAATATTGTCAGCAATTTTTATTTCAAATATCCTGTCGTCCATTTTTCTTTGCTATTATTAATGTCGCAACGGGAAAAATAAGTTTTTCTTTCATTACTATTTCATAACCTTTTAAATTTTTTAAAATATCATCTTCATTCAATGAATTTATACTTTTCCCCAGCAACTTATATTCCTCTTTCATTCCAAGCAATATCCCGGCAATTAAAGGCACTATTTTATTCATGTACCACATAATTAATTTAGCTATTAATGAATCGTTTTTTACCATTTCAACAATAGCAAAATATCCCTCATCTTTTAAATGAGCCGTTAAATTATTTATTCCTTTTACCAAATTATCAAAATTCCTAAGTCCCATAAATGAAGTTATTAAATCTGCTTTTTCATCTATTTTAAAATTTTCGGCGCTGTCTTGAATAATTATATATTCTTTATTTTCTTTTTTAAGCTTAATATATGGCTTTTCTTGAAACTGCACTTCAAATTTTTCTTCTTTAAATCCGGCATTCTTAAATTTTTCCACCATTATTTTTACCATTTCAGAGCTTGGTTCTATAAAATAAATCTTATCAAAACCTGTTTTTGCCATTTCGCCCGTAGCACTTGCCGCGTCAATCATCACCCCGTTTTTTATAAATTTTTTTATTTTTCTGATAAACAACCATCTCCAAACTTCTTCTATCCCAAAACTGACTATTTTTGTAGCCAAATCATAACGGCGGGCAAGTTTGTCGTATATTTTTACATCCATCTATTTCCTTAAAATGTGCAAATATTCATAAGTTTTATCAGCTTTATGGTTTCTGTTACTATCAGCTTTAAATCTTTGATATTCTTTTTTTACCAATTCGTATTTTCCATATTTAGACATAATTTCTTTCTCTTTCATTAATTTACAAAATCAAAAAGAGTTTTTTCTTTTCTTTTATCAGTAATATTATCTATATAAAACTCCCCTAATCTTTTTAAAATAGCCTTATAATATTTTTTTTCTTTTTCAATAGCAATGAATTTTCTATTATATTTTTTTGCAACATATGGTGTTGTTCCACTTCCAGCAAATGGATCAAACACAATATCACCTTCATTTGAAAAACCTAAAATTATTCTTTTTAATAACTCTTCCGGTTTTTGAGTAGGATGAAGAGCTTTACCATTTTCATCTTTTAATCTCTCTTTCCCCTGACATAAAGGTATCTGCCAAACATCTCTAAGCTGCTTTTTCCTACCATCCTTTGTTCTTTCCGGATTTAATTCTTTTAAAATTTCATAATTAAAAATCCAATTTTTACCTTTAACAGCCCAAATAATAAATTCAGTTGAATGAGTTAAAACTCTTCTTGTCAAATTTGGCATTGCATTAGTTTTTTGCCAAGTAATTATATTATTTATCTTAAATCCATTTTCTTTAAGCCCCATAGTGCATTCACCAATATTGTGATAACTACAACAAATAAAAATACTTCCATTTTCTTTTAATATTCTCTTACAAGCTTTTATCCACTTATTTGTAAAGTCTTTATACTCTTCAAAACTCATTTTATCCCACTCTTCATTTACCATAAAGTAATCCCCGCCTGTTTTATTACCCACCAGTTTTAATCCATTACCACTAAGATTATATGGAGGGTCTGCAAAAATTAATTGAATAGAATTATCTTCTATTTTATTTTTATCGTTTAAAACATTAAGACAATCATCATTATATATTTTATTGATTTGCATTAAATTTTCCTTTTACCACACTTTTATACCATTTAACTCCATCATTTTCTTTATCAGAAATACAACTATTTTTAATATCTAAAAAATCGTTCAAATCTATATTTTGCTTTAAAATATAAATTATTTCATCTATACTTAATGGCAAAATTTCAAGTCCCTTTATAACTTTACTATAATCATTTATATCATAAAAATTTAAATTTTTATATGCTCTAAAAATGACTAAAACATTAGGGTCTAAATAAGGAGCTATAAAAACACCAAATGCTTTTTTTTGAAAATTATGTCTTCCAATATGTCTAATAACAGGTTCAAGTTCCATTCGCCTTTGATTCTCATCGGTTGTCAAAGTAACTTCAATAATCATATCCATTTCATCAAAGTTAAATACTATATCAGCTTTATTTCCACTTGCAAATCTAATAGGTAACATAGAAGCATTCAAACTCATATTCAAAAAATCTAAATCGATAGTTTTACTTATTTTATAAAAAACTATCCCTATTAAATATTCAAAAATAGTTGGAATATTTGCATCCCAATCCACATACGAACTTATATACTTATCTTCTCTTTTTTTTATTTTTTCAAATAATGTTATCAAATTATCATTAGAAAAATATTTATTAACTAACTTATCAAATATTCTTTTTTTATTTTGTAACTTAATATTTTTGATATACTGCCTTAAATTTTCATCTTTAGCAATTTTATATTTATCTTTTATTTTATTGAAAAAATAGTTTTCATCAAACTTTAATACACCTGATAATAATTTATTATAATCTTTTTCATTATTTAATTCATCCTCAAAATATAATTTTACTAACTCATCTAAATAAATATTTTCATTATCAAAAATAATTACTTCACTTAATTCAATAAATCTTTTATTTAAATCATAATAATCTTCTAAATTAACTTTCCATTTTGAAGTGTGAAAAAAATAAAATAATTCTTCATCTTTCAAATTGTCTAATTTTAATTTTTTAAATTTTTCAAAACTATTTAAACAAAGTCTTTTTCTAAATTCTGGTTTAAGTTTTGAAGAATCAAATTTATTAACTATCTCTTTTAATTTTGTGAATTTATCTTTTGAATTATTAAAAGTTTTCAATTCATTAAAAAGTTCTAAAAAAATTTGTGAATTTTTTTTACTTTTTCTATCCATTAAGACTATTTCAAAAGTTTTTAAATTTTTATCATTTTCTAAAAAAAATTTTAATGCCTTTTCATAATTATTTTTTTCTTTTATTTTATTTTCTAAATATTCATAAATATTAAAATTTTTATTCTGTTTTAAAAATTTTTCTAAATCTAAAATATCATTAAAATTTTGACATAAACTAAGAGCATACATAAAAACTTTTTTAGAAATAGAATCAAATTTTATAAGTAAATAAATTAATGACAAAAAAGGATTTATATTGAAATTTTTATATGCTCTTTTATTTTTATTAAAATTTATTTTTAAAAGTTGTTTAAAATATAAAAATGCATCATTTCTTAAAAAAAATAAATTATTAAAGTTATAATTTTTATCATAATTAATTTTATATAGTTTTTTTCCTATCTCTGTTAATTGTCTTTCATTATCAACTAATCCCAAATCTACCAATGGAGATGTTTTTTGTCTTGCATCTTTTGCTTTATTTTTTGAAGTTTCTTTTGCTAATCCTTCTTCTAATAACATTTCAAAATAAATTTCTTGTAAATCTTTCCAATTTTTATCAGGATAAATATTTCTTAATTCTTTTAATCTAATAAGTTGTCTTTCTATTTTATATTTTAATTCACTTACTCTAAAAGAAGTAGTTCCATAACTCCAACTATATGTTTGAAACTTTATTTCATTCATTTCATAACCTTCACAAAAAACACTCTTTCTTTATGATTGTTTCTTTCACTCTTTCCACTTCTAAAATCTTTATACTCTTTTTCAAAAACTTCCACTTTTCCTTTGTGTTTTAGCATTCTAAAAATATTCTCATCACTTATTCTTGCATTACTTCTACTATGGCCTTTATCCTCCATATTATTATAACTAAAAAGAATATATTTAGCTTTAGCATTCTTTATTAAATCCTCAAAAAATTTAACAGCTTCTTTTTGATTATATCCACTTTTTAAATGAGTAGTATCAAATTTTTTTGCAACTCCTTTAACTTCCGGTTTTTGCCATAAAGCTAAATTTTCTAAAAGATGATACATATTTGAATATTGTCTTGAATTATAAGGAGGATCAACATATAATATATCACACTCAATTTCTCTAATTAAAGTATTTGCATCCATATTATAAATCTCATTATTTTTATTTCTTTTCAAATCAATATCAGGCATTTTTAATTCAAATTCTTTTTCTTTTATCACTTTTTTTATATATGCATCATAATGTCCAACTGTATTTGCTATTTTATCAATCGCATAAATTAAAGAAGTTAAAAGAATATTTTTCTCCTTCACATTTATTTTATTTTCCAAAAACCAATTATTTATTTTTTTTCTAATAGCCCCTATTTTAATAGCATTTTTTTTACAAAAATATTTATCTCCAAAATTTATAGAAAAATAATTTTCTTCAAATACACTTAGATTATTTAGTTCATCTATTAATTCCAATATCTTTTTCTCATCAAATTTTTCATCGCTCAAAAAAGCTTTTAAAGCTATAAAATTATGATATAAAAAATCATTAACAATTATTTTTTTATTTTCTTCATTAAAAAAAGCCCCAACGCTTCCAGTACCTGCAAAAATATCGCAAAAAGAATAATATTCTTTTACATTTTCATCTACTATTTTTTTTATTAAATCTAAAACTTTTGTTTTATTTCCTAAATATCTTCTTTGATTAATTTTAAACGAATCCATCACCTCCCCCATACAACAAAATCATCTTTTTTTTCAATATGCATTATCTCAATTTCATCATTTGTTTTAAAATTATTTCTCATAAACATTTTAGGAGTTATTATAAAAACTTTCCAATCTACAAAATCTTTAAGCTCATTATATAATTTTTCACCGCCTTCAACCATTATAAAATTATAATCATTTAGCCTTTTTAAATTATCCTCTATAAAAACTCTTCGTCCTTTTACATTAAACAAAGGAATAGTTTTATCAAATTCTTTTTGTTTTGAATAAATAAGCACATCCGGAGCAATTCCTTTTACTCTCCTGCTGTCAAGTGTGGGTCTATCAATTCTGACGGTATTCCCGCCTATTACCAATAAATCAATTTTATCCCTTATCTGATGCACCCACTTTAAAGAGCTTTCACTGCTTATATATCCTCCTGTAATTACCCCGTTTAAACTCTGGACTAATTTAAAAAATATAAATTTATCTTTATTCCATTTTATAAAAGGTTCAATCAAATCAAAACATCTTTTATCATTAATTACTTCAACTTCAATACCGGCATTTTTAAGTATTCCAGCCCCGCCGCTGTGTTCAATTATTGGATCAAGCCAGCCGATTGTTACTTTTTTTGGTTTTAAAACTGAGAGTAAATTTGCACATGACGGTGTTTTTCCTATGTGGGAGCAAGGCTCAAGCGTGACGTAAATCTCGGCATCTTTAAAAAAATTGTTATGGTTTTTTATCAAAAATTCATGGATTTCTTTAGCTGAGTTTAATTTCGGAGTTTTATGAAAAAAAGAAAAGGCCTTAAAAAGAGCGTTTACCTCTGCATGAGGCTCGCCCGCTTTTTTATGGGCATCTGTAAAAATTTGATTTTTAACTATTACAGCGCATCCAACAGCCGGATTCGGGTAGGTTAAAAGCTGGTATTTCCAGGCTTCATTAACGGCTAAACTTAAGGCTTTTATTTTAAGCCTTTATAATTATTCCAATCAACATATGTTTTTGCTTTTTTTATATCTTCAAACTTTACTTTCTCTTTTCCTATTTCTGCAACATCTCCGTCAAAACTTTTTAATGTGCCTTTTATTTTTTTGCCTTCATTTGTTGTTACTTTAACATTTTCTCCTATACTTTTTTCAAAATGCTCTTTTTTGGTAAGTTTTCTCTCAAGCCCCGGTGAACTGACTTCTAAGAAATATCTCTCTTTTATAGGCTCTTCCACATCAAAAATTGGTGAAAGCATATTATTTATGGCTTCGCAGTCGTTTAAATTAACGCCGCCCGGTTTTGTTATATAAATTCTGAAATATTTGTGTCCGCCCTCTTCTGTAATTTCAACATCATAAAGGTCACAGCCGTAATTTTTAACTGTTTTTTCAATAATTTCTTTTAAATTATTCACCTTTTGCCTTTATTTTTTCAAATAATTCTTCCATTTTGTTTTCTTTTTCAAGGAGTTCGTCAAATGTAAAAGTTAAATTTGGGACTTTAAACCAGCCGGTTGATTTTAGGCAGTAATTTTGAATATATCCTCTCGCCTGTTTAAGCTGTTTTAGGGCCTCGCGTTGTTCTTTTTCATTTAAATAACTTTTTTCTAAATAAACTTTTGCATCACTTCCATCGCGGGAACAAACAACATCAACAACCCCAAGGCCTCTGATTCTGCTGTCATTCATCTGAGCAAGCACTTCAGGAATAATTTCTTTAAGCAGGGATTCTTTTCTTTGGACTTTTATACTTTTATCCATTATTATCCTTCAAAATTGGCTTTTTCTTCAATTTTTTGATAAGTTTCAAGTATATCCCCCACTTTAATATCGTTAAATCCTTCAATCATAATACCGCATTCAAAACCTTTTCCCACCTCTTTTACATCTTCTTTAAATCTTTTAAGAGATGCAAGTTTAGTGTCGTAAATAACAACCCCGTCTCTTATAACTCTTACAAAATCGCCCCTGTGAACCATACCGTCTATCACATAACATCCCGCAACGGTTCCGACTTTAGGTACGTTAAACGTATCCCTGACCTCAACAGTTGCTGTTACTTCTTCTTTTATTTTAGGAGTCATCAAACCGCTTAAAAGCTCTTTTATATCATCAATCAAATCATAAATAATAGAATATGTCCTTATTTCAATACCTTCCTGTTTCGCCTTGTTTTTAGCCCCGCTTGTAGGTCTTACGTTAAATCCTAAAATAATGGCTTTAGGCTCGCTTGCTTTTGCCAAAATTACGTCATTTTCCGTTATAGCCCCCACATCGGAATGAATAACATCCACTTTTACTTCCTCGTTTTTAAGTTTAGCCAGACTTCCTTTAATAGCTTCAACACTTCCCTGGGTATCTGCTTTTACAATTACAGGAAGTTTTTTAAGTTCACCCTCAAGTATCATTTTTTGTAAATCTTCAAGCGTTGCTTTTGTTGATTTGCTTCTTTCTTTGGCTTCAAGATAATTTTTCCATTTTTCGGCAGTTTCTTTTGCCTCTTTATCACTCTCTACAACCACTAAATTATCCCCGGCGATAGGAGCTTCGTCAAATCCTGTAATTTCCGCAGGCTCGCCCGGTTTTACCTCTTTTTTCTGTTTTCCCAAATCATCTATAATTAATCTTACTCTTCCATGGGTTATTCCGCATACAAAACTGTCCTGTTTTTTAAGTGTTCCGTTTTTAACTATAACTGTTCCGACAGGCCCTTTTCCCTTTTCTATTCTGCTTTCGATTACAATGGCTTTTGCAGGGCATTTTGGATTGGCTTTAATTTCCATAATTTCAGACTGCATCAAAATTGTTTCAAGCAAATCGTCTATGCCTTCGCCTGTTTTTGCCGAAACTCCTACAAATTCATATTCTCCACCCCATTCAACGGGAGTTATTCCCATTTCCGCAAGCTGTGATTTAACCAAATCCGGATTGGCCTGAGGTTTGTCTATCTTGTTTACCGCCACTATAAAAGGTACCTCGGCGGCCTGGGCGTGTGCAATAGCCTCTCTGGTTTGGGGCATAACACCGTCATCAGCAGCTACTACAATAATTGCAATATCTGTAACCTGTGCGCCTCTTGCCCTCATTTCTGTAAACGCTTCATGCCCCGGTGTATCGATAAATGTAATTTTTTTACCGTCTTTTTCCACCATATAAGCACCGATGTGTTGAGTAATACCGCCGGCTTCTTTTGCTGTGATTCTTGAATTTCTTATTTTATCCAAAAGACTTGTTTTACCGTGATCAACATGCCCCATAATTGTTACAATAGGAGGTCTTTGTTGCAAATTATCTGAATCTTTACATTTTTCATCATATTTTTTTATATAATCAAATTCCGCAAGAGGATCATATATTTCTATGTTTGAGCCAAATTCCTCTGCAAGGGTTTCAATATATTCTTCACCCAAAAAGTCGTTTTTATCCCTTTCTTCACCAAGAGATCTCAATGTTTCAATCACATCCTCTATAGGCTTTTTGATTAAAGTTGCAAATTCATGGACTCTTACTTCTTTTGGAATTCTTATAATCTCGATTTTGACTTCTTTTTTCTTTTTTCTTTTTTTCTTAAGCCCTTCTTTTATTAATCCGCCTTCGCTTACTTTTTTTCTTTTAACAGTTTTAACCGCTTTTTTTTCTTGTTTTTTATCTTCTTTAATAGTTTTTTTTGTTTTTACTTTTTCACTTATTTCTTCATCTTTTAATGAAACATCATTAAAATAGAGATCCAAAAGCTCAACCTGGTTTTCTTCTATAACATCCATATCTGCCAAATCGACATTAATATTTAATTCTTTTTCCTGAACTTTTTTAGGTTTGGCTGGCGCCTTTTTAACTGTTTTTTTAACAGCTCTGGTATTTTGTTCTTCTTTAATTTCTGTTTTTGGTTTTTCTTCCTTAGGCTCTTCTTTTCTTTTAACGAGAGTGATACCCTGTTTTGTTTTTTTAACCAAATCGTTAAATGTTTTTCTTCTGCGTCTAATTGGTTTTTTTTCTTCTTCTTTTTTTACTTCCTGTTTTTTTTCTTTTTTTACCTCTTCTTTAGGTTCTTTTCCTTTATTTAAAAAATACTCCTGAATTTTAGCCGCTTCAAGAGGCGTAATTTCACCTCTTGCTTTTGCTTCTATCCCGATTTCTTTTGCAAGTTCAACCAGTTCTTTTGCTTTAAGACCCATTTCTCTTGCAACTATTGATACCTTTATCTTCAAACAAACTCCTTTTCTTTAATGTAAAATGGAAAATGGAAAAGTTAAAATTTTCTGTTTTGCTTTATCTTTATTTAAATTACATAATCTTGAAATATATCTGACAAATTTTTTTGAATTTATGCAACTTTCACAGACATAAAAACTTCTGCCGTTTCCGCTGAATTTAATTAATTCGTTATTAATGCACTGTAATCTGTACAAATTACTTTGCAAATCTCTTTTTCTGCAGGCAACACACATTCTAATCTGTTTTCCATTTCCTATTTGACATTTATTTTTACTATTCACTGTTCACTCTTCTCTAATTTCACCACTAATTATATACTTTAACTCCCAAATTGTCAAAATTCAATATTTTAACACTAAAATCTTTAAAATTATCTTTTAAAGCGGCATAAATACTATATGCATCATCTTTATACGCCATATTAAAAAACGTTGAACCGCTTCCGCTGAGTGTGGACATTAAAGCGCCTTCTCTCAAGGCTATCTCCCTTACCTTAAACAGCTCCGGAACCAGCCTCATCCTGTTTTCCTGATGAATTCTGTCCTCTACAATATATTTTAAAATATCAAATTTTTCAGAAAAAAACGCAGCGGTAATCATTGAGGAAGATGAAATATTACTGACCACATCTTTTAGAGAATAATATTTTTTTAACGCCTCTCTGCTTCTCTGGGTTGAAATTGGTCTGTTTGGAATTACAATAACAGCCCTTAGGTAAGTTGGAATAAATTTTTTAAGAAAATAAACCCTGTTTTTTCTCAGTTTTGCAACACAAAATCCCCCAAGTGTCGCAGGGGTGATATTATCGGGATGCGGTTCGTAATTTAGTGCCAAATTTATAATTCTGTCTTTTTTATACGGGACCTGAGCCATTTCATATGCAGCCGTAATCGCGGCTATTATTACAGCCGAACTGCTTCCAAGCCCGCGCGAGAGAGGTATTTTATTATTAAATTTAAATTTAAATTTTACTTCTTTATCTGTCAAATATTTATAATGTTCACTAAATATATCCACAAAATAATTTCTCGGAAGTTTTCTTAAAAAATCGGCATTTTCGCCGTAAATTTCTATTTCAATTCTTTCACTTGGAAGAATTTCAATTTCATTTCTTAAATTAAGCGCCAAACCTAATGTATCAAATCCTGCACCTAAATTTGCACTTGTAGCCGGAACCGTTATAATCATAAAAACCTTTCAAACTGCTTTTAACACATAAAGAGGCGAATTATCCGCAGAAAAATCATCTTTATTTAAAATTTCCGGTAAAAAAAATTCGCCTTCTTCTAAATTTTTTTTAAGTGTAATTATACCCTCTTTTTTTACAAAATAACTTTTATGGACAGCTTTTATGGGTCTATTGTTATTAAAATAAAATCCGTCGGCTGCAAATAATTTAATATTTTTTGCTGTTTCGAGGGTTTTAAAAAACACAAAAGCTAATTTTATGGACATAAAACTTCCCGGCCCTTTGGAATAAAAAATGGAATCAATTTCATATTTTTTTAAAATTTCATCAAATATTTCAGGCAAAACATCACTTGTTAAACCTTCTTTTTGTATAGTTTTTATTAATCTGTTATTTTTATAGATTCCAACTTTTACGGGCTTTGAAATTACAACTGCTACAACATCAACCAAAGGCTTTGACAAGTGAAAGCTCCTCTTTTGAAAAAGTTACTGTTTCATAGGCTTTTTGTTCAAACAGTTTTAATGTTAATAAATGATTCAAATGATGCCCGCTGGCAAAAGCTTCATATCTGCCTATAAAATTTCCGCCAAGCAGACTCATATCTCCTATTGCGTCAAGAATTTTATGTCTTACAAATTCATCATCAAACCTAAGAGTGTCGTTCAAAATCCCTTTGTCATCAAGAACTATGGCATTATCCAGGCTTCCACCGAGTGCAAGACCCATGCTTCTTAAATACTGAACTTCTTTTAAAAATCCGAAAGTCCTCGCCCTGGCTATCTCTTCAATATAATTTCTGGTGGAAAAAACAAATTCCCTTTTTTCCTTTCCTATTATAGGATGGGAGAAATTTATTTCAAAATCAAATGAAATTTTTTCATTAGGTTTAAGCCTTGCAAATTTTTCACCTTCTTTTATTTCAACTTCTTTTGTAATTCTTATAAATTTTTTGGGAGCTTCAAGCTCTTTTATACCGGCTTCTTGCAGGAGCATTACAAAACTTATCGCACTTCCGTCCATAATGGGAACTTCATCATTATCCAAGACTATTCTTAAATTGTCCACCCCCAAAGAATAAACGGCACTCATCAAATGCTCGATTGTGGAAACAACCACGTTATTTTCGCCTATTACAGTTGCCATTTTGGTATCCACGACATTTTGAGGTTTTAATTCAATACTTACACCTTTATCGCTTCTGTAAAATATTATTCCGCTGTTTTCTCCCAAAGGTTCAAGCCTTAATTTTACAGGCACCCCTTTATGAAGACCTATGCCTACCGCTTCCACTGCTTTTTTAATTGTTCTTTGTTTCACTCCAGTTCCCTTTTTCCGTCTTTTGTAAATACGGTTAATTTTTCTACCGTTCCGATATTTTCACCTTTATAAAAAATCGTCCCTTTTTTATTTTTTTTTACTATCAAATATTCGCCCTCACAAACAATATTACCTTCGCATTCCCCGAATATTTCAACATTTCCGGAAGTTTTTATTTTAGCCCCTGCATTAATTCTATTTAAAAATATCAAATTTTCATCACTGTCTATTTCGACTCCCGCTCTTATAATTTTATCATAAATTTTTGTATTAACTCGTTTTTCTATAATTTTTTCTTTTTCAATAATCTTAACTTCTTGCGTTTTTTCCTTTTCAGAAGTAAAAATACTGTTTTCAACAATATAGTTTAATTTTTTTTCTTTTAAAAAATTTTCTATTGCCTCATTATTTTCTTTCAAAAAAAAATAGTAATTTTTAACCAGAGCATATTTTGATTCTACAACATTTTTTAATTTTTCATAATCTTCTACTATAAAAGCCCTTATGGTTTTTTGCCTCATTTACCTATAAGCCTTTTTGATGAATTAATTATATTTATAATGTTTACTCTTATCCAGTTTCTGTCCATCCATTCAAACGGATTTACAGCTATTCCCTGAATATATAATCCAAAATGTAAGTGATCTCCTATAGCACCTCCTGTATTACCGGTTCTTGCAATAACCTCACCTCTTCTTACACTTGCACCAACAGGCACATCAAATTCTGATGTATGGGCATATAAAGAATAAAGTCCCAAATTATGATAAATAATTAATGTATTTCCATAAATCCCTATCCATTTTTCTGCCGCTACTTTTCCATAATTACTTGCATATATTTTTGCTCTTTTAATTTTAGCAACATCTATTCCTAAATGAATTGAATTAGAAATGAGTTTATTTTTATAAAAATAATGCCTTCTTTCGCCAAAATATGCTTCCAATAAGCTTCCCGGAAGAGGATTAAACGCCGCTAATGAAAATGAATTTATTTTATCTTCATAAATTTTACTTGTTAATTTATAAATTTCTTCATTATTAAGTTTTCTAACATATTCGTTTTCTTTTTTAAAAACACTAACAGGATCATTAGGGACACTGACATTCATTTTTTGTAAAATAGGTATGGCTTTATTCTTTATATAATTATCATCAATAATTATCTTAGCATCTGGATATTTATAATGTCTCCAATATAAAGGAATATGGGCTATCGATTTATTTCCGGCATAATCAATTGCAACTAAATTAGCTTCAAATGTCTTTTCTTTCACCGGCCAAGCTATTAAAGCAACATAATAATTTTTTTTATAAAATGGAGTTAATTTAAATTTATATTTGTTATCGACCAAGATATAAGCAGCTTTTAAATTAGCATCTGCTACTTTTACCACAACAGCCGCACTGCCGCCGTTTCCTATGGCATAGGAATTATTTACAATCTCGGCATCAGGGGCAATTGTATCAACTTTTAAGGTTACCTCTTTTTTTGCTTCGTTTCCGGCAAACCAGTTCCATTCGGATGTATCTACGGCGTCTATAATTAATTTGATTTTTTTAGAAGCAATCTGTGGCAATTTAACATCCAAACTTATACTTTTTCCAAAATTTCCACTTTTTTTAACCAACACCTTAGCATTTCCATTGATTAATGCCGTTACACTGTAATATTTAATACCTCTATTATCATTTATACTTATCTTTATTGGATTTTTTAAATTTGTAAAACCGTTTGAATTAACCTTAATTTCAGGAGGAATTCTTTCAAAGATAGGGGAAAACCAGACAAAACCTCCGGCAGCTATTATTAAGACCAATATAAAAATCCAAATTTTTTTCATAAGATCTCCTTTATATCATTTTTAAGCATATGTTTTATTTTTTTTAAATCAAATTCTTTAATTGTAGCCCCGGCTGCCCTTATATGCCCGCCTCCGCCGTATTTCACTGCTATTTTACTTACATCTGCATAATCTTTGCTTCTAAGAGAAATTTTAATTCCCTCATCTTCTTCCCTGAGTAAACATGCAATTTCCACACTTGCAATATTTCTTACACTGTTTACTATAGTATCCGTATCTTCTTTAATAGCTCCTGTAATTTCCATCATCTCTTTTGTAACTTCAACAAAAGCGGCTTTGCCTTCACAGCATAATTCTATTGTATCGTAAGCTTTTGCAAGTAATCTAAGGCGTGATAGCCTGTCTCTTTGAAAGAGCATTTTAGCTACATAATTAGGTTCTACCCCGCATTTAACAAGTTCTGCCGCCATTTCAAATACTTTGTTGTTTACACTTTCATACTGAAAGCTTCCTGTATCGGTTACAAGTGCCGTATACATACATATTGCGCTATCTTTATCAATTTCAACATTGTTGGCTTTTAACATATTAAAGATTACCTGAGAAGTTGAGGCCGCATTTGGTTCTATAAGGTTAATATCGCCATAATTTGTATTTGAAATATGATGGTCTATATTTATAAGAAAAGAGGGTTTGCTTTCAAGTCCCAGTCTGTCAAAACTTCCACAGTCAAATGAAATGGTTAAATCTATTTTTTTAGGCAATCTGTCGGTTATTTTATTAAAATTAGGTAAAAAATCCAAATACTGCGGCAGAAGTTTTGTCATATTAAAAACAGTCACTTTTTTATTCATTTTTTTTAAAATAGGATATAAGCTCAATGAACTTCCAAGAGCATCTCCGTCAGGATTTACATGGGCTATCAATAAAATATTGTCTGAATTTATTATTTTTTCCCAAACCTGTTTATATAAATTCATATATTAGCCTTTTTTATGGAATTATACCAAATAGTAAAAAGTGAGTTGTGAGTAGTGAGTTGTGAGTGGTAAATTAAAAAATTCCTATAACTACTCACTATTTACTATTCACTACTCACTATAATATATTACAAAACGTAACAAAAAAATTTTAAAAAATAACATTTAAGCAAAACTTAAGGTTTGTGTGTTATATTTCTATTACAAAAAAAATAAAGGAGTTAAAATGGCAGTAAAAATTACTGATATTTGTATTAATTGCGGGGCTTGCATAGACGAATGTCCTGTAGAAGCAATTGTGGATGACAGCGAAAACCCAACAGGAGAAGAAACATATTATGTATATCCTGACAAATGCGTAGAATGTGTTGGATATTATGATTCTCCGGCATGTGCTGAAGCTTGCCCTACTGAGGGATGCATAGTTTGGGACGAATGCAAAGAAGGACAAACTTGCAGAGAAGACAGAGGAGAACCTGGTGCTCCTGTAATCGAATAATCCCCTCTTCTTTTTTTCTTCATTTTTTTGTATAATTCCTCTCTAAAAAGCTAAGGAGAGATAATGGAACAGACACTTTCAATAATTAAACCTGACGCTGTAGCTAAAAATGTTATTGGAAAAATAATAGATAGATTTGAAAGTAACGGACTTAGAATCGCAGCTATGAAAAAAATTAAATTAAGCAAAGACGACGCTGCAAAATTTTATGAAGTACATAAAGAAAGACCGTTTTTTAATGATTTATGTGAATATATGAGCAGTGGACCTGTTGTAGTTATGGTTCTTGAGGGTGAAAGCGCTGTGAAAAAAAACAGAGATCTTATGGGAGCCACTAATCCCAAAGAAGCGGCAGAGGGCACAATCAGAGCAGATTTTGCTGAGAGTATTGAGGCAAATGCAGTTCACGGCAGTGATTCTCTTGAAAATGCTAAAAAAGAAATCGCATTTTTCTTTGCAGGCAGGGAGATTTTGTAATTGAATATTCAAAAAAAAATTAATAATATTCAATTTATCGGCAGTAGTGAAAAAAAAGGTGATTTTTATTTAGTAAAAGGAAAAATCACCGGTACATTAGAAGTGGAATGCGTTAAATGTTTAAATACTTTTGAAAGAAAAGTTGACGAAGAGGTTAAATATAAAATTGTAAAACCTCCTTATCACGGTTTTGATGATGAGTATGATATAATTGAACAAGAAAAATTTGATTTAGATGAAATAGTAAAAAGTGAAATAGAAAGTTTAAAACTTGATTATAATATATGCGAAAAATGTAAAAACAAAGAATTTAACAAAGAATTTTAAGGAGAAACAATGGCAGTTCCAAAAAGAAGAAACTCTAAAACAAGAGGAGCTAAAAGAAGAACACATTATAAAATTAGATTATCTAATGTTGTAAAATGTTCAAACTGCGGGGCTTACAAAAGACCTCACAGAGCATGCCCAAGCTGCGGTGAGTATTAATGAAAATAGCGATTGATGCAATGGGAGGGGACTTCGGTCCCGGGCCTATTATCGAAGGTGTTGTTGAAGCATTGAAAAAGAAAGATTTTACCGCTTATTTGGTGGGAGATGAAAAACAGATAAAACCGTTAATTCCGCAAAATTTACAAGAGAAAGTTAGGTTTATAAATAGTGAAGATGTTATAAGCATGACAGACAATGCTACAGATGCTGTAAGAAGAAAAGAATCCACTATTTATAAATCTATTGAATTACTTAAACAAAAACAGGTTGACGCAGTTGTTTCAGCCGGTCACAGCGGAGCCACAATGAGCCTCGCAACACTCAGGCTCGGCAGAATAAAGGGAATAAAAAGACCCGCTATTGTAACTTTTATGCCGAATATCAAAAAATCATATACATTAGTTTTAGATGTTGGCGCAAATGTTGACTGTGATGCAAATAATTTATATCAGTTTGCTTTAATGGGTGAAGAATATGCAAAAGTGGTTTTAAATAAAAACACTCCGAGCATCGGGCTTTTAAGCAACGGTGAAGAAGAAAGCAAAGGAAACTCCGTTACCAAAGAAACTTTTAAAATATTAAAAGAAAACTGCAAATCTTTTATCGGAAATGTAGAAGGCTCTGATATATTTAAAGGCGGAGTGGATGTTGTTGTATGCGACGGTTTTATAGGAAATATTGTTTTAAAAACAAGCGAAGGTGCGGCAGAAGCCATATCAACTTTAATAAAACAGGAAATTTATGCCTCAGGAATCTTTCAAAAAATAGGGGCACTTTTATTAAAGCCCGTATTCAAAGGTCTGAAAAAAGCAACAGATTATGCAGAATACGGAGGTGCGCCTCTTCTTGGAATAAACGGATGTGTTATTATAAGCCATGGAAAAAGTAATTCCAAAGCCATAAAAAACGCAATCTTCCAAGCCGTAAAATATATTGAAAACGATGTAACACAAAAAATAGAAAATTCCCTAAAGGTTCATAATGTATGCAAGTTTTAAAAGTATAGGGGCGTATGTTCCTCCTAAAATTTTAACAAATAAAGATTTGGAAAAAATAGTAGACACTACAGATGAATGGATAACAAAAAGAACAGGTATAAAAACAAGACACATCGCTGAAAATGAGGTAACAAGCGATTTGGCGTATAAAGCTTCGGTTGATGCACTTAATAATGCCGGAATGAAACCCGAAGATATTGATATGATTATTTTAGCCACAATAACACCTGATTATTTCACAATGCCCTCAACCGCATGTTTAGTAGCTGAAAAACTGGGAATCACAGCGCCAGCAGTGGATATCAGCGCCGCTTGTACCGGCTTTATTTATGCCCTTGCCCAGGCAAAGGCTTTTATTGAAAGCGGGGTATATAAAAACATATTGATAATCGGTGCAGAGACACTCAGTAAAATAGTAAACTGGAAAGACAGAACCACCTGTGTTTTGTTTGGTGACGGGGCGGGAGCCGCAATTATAAGTGCAACAGAGAAAAAAGAAGAAGCCATAACAGATATAGATATAAACGCCGACGGTAAATATAAAGATTTTTTAATAACACCCGGCAGAGGTGTAAAATATGGATGTGAAAGCGATAGAATCTGGCTCGAAATGAAAGGTAACGAAACATTTAAAGTCGCCGTTAAAACATTGTCCCAGTCTGTAACCGATATATTAAAAAGAAACAGTATGACAAGCAGAGAAATAGACTGGTTTATTCCTCATCAGGCAAATTACAGAATAATTGATGCTGTTGCAAGAACCATTAAAATGCCAAAAGAAAAATCTGTTTTAACCGTTCATAAATATGGAAACACTTCTTCTGCTTCAATACCTATGGCAATAAATGATTTATATAAAATTGGAAAAATTAAAAAAGGCGATATTATGCTTCTTGACGCTTTCGGAGGCGGATTTACATGGGGAAGTGCGATAGTCCCTTTTAATCTATAAGATTTCTTTCCAAATCATCAAGAGCCAATAACACATTACCTTCAAGTTCGGGAATATGGGAAAAAGATAAAGAATATGCAATTTTAATTCCGTCTACTTCAAAATTATCTAATGATTTTCTTATTCTGTTTATTATTTTTTCCGTTACATCAAGAGGAGAAAATGTTATTATTTTAAATCTAAAATCGTTTCTGAAAATAAAATCTATATCTCTCAGCATATTTTTTAATTTATCGGCAATTGCTTTTAATATTTCATTTACTTTTTCTCTTCCGTATAATCCCTCAATTACCCCTGTGTTTTTAATATCTATATAAATAATTCCGAGAGGTTTGTCGAAATCCTTGTATTCTTCAATCAACACTTCAAAATATTTTTCGTTATAAACACCTGTAAGAGGATCTTTTATTACAATATCAGCAATTCGTGCACTTATCATTTTAAAACTAACTTCACCGATAAGCTCGTTGTTTTTAATTACAGCTACTTTTTTTAAATTGTTTGAACGCATATAATAATACGCATCTATAATATTTGTATCATAATTTAAAACATTTATTTTTTTAGGATGTTTTTTGATATACTCCAAAACATTTACATCCAATTCATTACTCAAAAGCACATCTAAAAAATCAATATGTTCAAACATAAAAACAGGATATTTATTTTTTGTCAGATAAATTGAATCCGTTTTATATTTATTTGATAAAACAATTAATTCTTTAATTGTCATATCTTTTACTTCATTACACTCTTTATAATAAACGTCTTCGACATATTTTTCTATAGTCATATTTTTAATCCTTACATAATGTATCATTATTGTAGCATAAAATTAAACTTTATGGTATAATTTCATCTCAATTTGAGTAAGGAGCTTAAAATGCCTAAAATGAAAACAAACAGAGGGGCGGCTAAAAGATTCAAAGTTAAAAAAAGCGGTAAAATCAAAAGAGGAAGCGCTTTTAGAAGCCATATTTTGACTAAAAAATCACAAAAAAGAAAAAGAAATTTTAGAGCCCCTAAATATGTTGCAAAAGCAAACATAAAAGAAGTAAGAGAACTTTTAGGAGTTTAGTGTAGAAGTGGCCAAGTGGGTAAAAGACCCCGCCTAAAAGGCTAAGTTGCGACAGTTTGCACGCCAAAAAACAAGGAGAAATAATGAGAGTAAAAACAGGAACGGTAAGAAGAAAAAGACATAAAAAAATATTAAAAATGGCTAAAGGCTTCTATTCTGGCAGAAGAAAACATTTTAGAAAAGCCAAAGAACAGATTGAAAGAAGTTTAGTATACGCTTTTAGAGACAGAAAACAGAAAAAAAGAGATTTTAGAAAATTATGGATAGTAAGAATTAATGCCGCATGCAGATTAAACGATATTAGTTATTCAAGATTTATAAACGGTCTTAAAAAAGCCGGCATCGAACTTGATAGAAAAATACTTGCCGATTTAGCTATGAATGAACCTGAAGTTTTTGCTGCGGTTGTTCAAAAAGCTAAAGAAGCACTATAAGGAGCAATAAATGAAAAAAGATATACATCCCAAATATTTAACTTGTCAGGTTACATGCACATGCGGTCACACTTTTGAAATACTTTCAAATCAACCTACACTGAGAATTGAAGTATGCGACAAATGTCATCCTTTCTATACAGGACAGGAAAGAAACTTAGACAGAGGCGGAAAAGTAGAGAAATTTAAGAAAAAATACGGCTTAAAATAATTGATATATTTTGTTCCAACACCCATTGGAAATTTAGCCGATATTACAAAAAGGGCTCTTTTAGCCCTTGAAAATTCCGAAATTATATTTTGCGAAGATACAAGGGTTACAAAAAAACTTCTAAATCTTTTAAAGATTCCCCTAAATAAAGAATTTATTTCAATGCATTCACATAATGAATCAAAAATAATTAACAGCCTGGATATAAATCTTCTAAAAACAAAAGAATGCTCTTACGTCAGTGATGCGGGAATGCCCGGAATCAGCGACCCAGGCAGTAAATTAATTCGGTTTTGTCAGGAAAACAATATACCTTACACTGTTTTACCGGGACCGAGTGCATTTGTAACGGCATATGTTGCAAGCGGATTTGAAGGTGAATTTTGTTTTTATATGTTTTTACCGAATAAAGGAAAAGAAAGAACCGATAAATTATATGAAATTATGCAAGCAGGCAAAATTTCTATTCTTTACGAAGCTCCTCACAGAATTGAAAAACTGATTAAAGAAATTCAAAAAATAGATGAAAACAGAGAAATTTTTCTAATAAAAGAAATATCAAAAATTCATGAAAAATTTATAAAAGCAAAAGCAAAAGATATAAAGTTAGATAATACCAAAGGCGAATGGGTTGTTGTAATAGACAAGGCAAAAAAAACAAAAATGCTAAATTTAACATATGAAGACATATTAAACCTTAACCTTTCCATAAAAGAAAAATCAAAACTTCTTGCTAAAATCAGTGATAAATCACAAAAAGAGATATACAATTCACTGTTAAATAATGGATAATTGAGAATATAAAATGGAAAATTAATAATTTGATATAATAATGATAAAAAGGTAATTTTATGAATTATCAATATAATAACTTCTATGAAATACTTGAAAAAAATGCAAAAAATTTAAAAAACAAACCTGCCTATTTTCTAAATAACAGAAAAATTTCCTGGGAGAGAGTCAAAAAAAAAGTTGACACGTTTGCCAGGGCTTTGGAAATTATAGGTGTTAAAAAAGGTGATTTAGTTCCTGTTTTAGTTGGAAATTCAATAGAATTTATTGTTGCAATTCTTGCCATACAAAAACTCTCTGCCGTTGCTATACCGGTTAATACATTTTTAAAAGAAGAAGAAATTACTTTTATTTTAAATGACACTGAAGCTGAAATTTTAATAGCTTCAAGCAAATTTAAAAACAATCTAAAAAATATAAGAAACAATACAAATATTAAAAAAATAATATGGGAAGGTGAAGTTGAAAATATAGATGAAAATAATATCTCTTTTTCAGAAATTCTCTCAAACTTTGAATCACATGAAATAAAAGAGCTTCCTAAAAGAGATGATTTGGCGGTAATTATTTATACATCCGGAACTACCGGAAAACCAAAGGGGGCAATGCTTACATACAAAAATTTTTTCTCAAACATCTACGGGGTAAATGAGCTTATTAAACTCACAAATAAAGACAGATTTATAGCGTATCTTCCAATGTTTCATTCTTTTACTTTAACTGTAAACATACTTCTTCCCATGTTTTACGGCTCACCTGTTGTAATAATACGCTCAATTATGCCTTTTAGTAATATTATAAAACAGACCCTACTAAAAAGAGTTACAATTTTCACAGGCGTTCCGGATGTTTATTCTGCACTCTCAAGGGCAAAACTTCCTTTTTATTTTCACTGGTTTAATAAAATAAGGTTTTTTGTTTCAGGTGCCGCACCACTCGCCGGTGAAGTACTTGAAAGATTTTCAAAAAAATTCAAAAGGGCAAAACTGCTTGAAGGTTACGGACTTAGCGAATGCTCGCCTGTAGTAGCCGTCAACAGAGCCGAACTTCAAAAACCTTTTTCAGTCGGCCCCGCAATACCGGGTGTTGAAGTAAAAATAGTAAATGATGAATTAATTGAAGTGCCGAGAGGAGTTGCCGGTGAAATTATCGTAAAAGGCGATAATGTCATGAAAGGCTATTATAAAAGGGAAGACGCCACTCAACAGAGCATCATTAACGGATGGCTGCTTACGGGAGATATAGGAAAAATAGATGAAGACGGATATATTTATATACTTGACAGAAAAAAAGATTTGATTATCTCTAAAGGCGTTAATATTTATCCAAGGGAAATCGAAGAAATCTGTCTGAAATTTCCGGGAATCAAAGAGTGTGCTGTAATTGGGAAAAAAGAAAATAACGATGAAATACCGGTTGCTTTTATTGAGCTTGAAGAAGAAGCCGATTTTAAAGAATTAAAACTAAAAAAATTTTTAAAAGAACATCTTGCAAATTATAAAATTCCAAAAGCTTTTTATGTAATAGAAGAACTTCCAAAAAATGCCACCGGAAAAGTTTTAAAAAGAAAACTGAGAGAAAACATTGAGGAATATATTAAATGAAACTTTCAAAAGAAAATGAAGAGCTGATAAAAAATCTTGAAACATTAATTCAGAGGACTTATGAAGTAGAAAACGAATTTATCGAACTTAAAAATATATTAAACGGGGTTATAGAATTTTTACCTCATGCCCTGTGGGTAATAGATGAAAACGGGGAAATTATTGCCCAAAATTCTAAAACCAATGAGTTTGATTTTATTCCAAACGAAGGCGAAATAGAAATAAATAAAAAAGTTTATTTAATCAGAAGCTCAAAAATCGAAAATAAAAAAATAATAAGCGCTACCGACATAACAGAGCAAAAAAGAAATGAAAGACTAATCTCTATGGGACAGATGGCGGCACACTTAGCCCATGAAATCAGAAACCCAATAGGTTCTATTTCCATACTTTTGTCTTTATTAAAAAAAGAATGCCCAAATAACGAATTAATCAATGAAGCAAAAAGCTCGATTTTCAGGATTGAGAGAATAATTAAATCGACTCTTCTTTTTTCAAAAGGCTTAAAACTTAATAAAAGAATCTTTTTTTTAAGCGAATTACAAAAAGATTTGGAAGAGATTATAAAATATTATTCTTATTCTAAAAATATAGAATTTATATTCTTTTTACCTGACATTGAAATAAATGCCGATTATGATTTAATATTACTCGTTCTTCAAAATATGTTAATAAATGCGATTGATGCAATAGAAGAAGATGAAAATGAAGAAGGATTAATTGAAATTTTATACGATAAAAAAGATAATTATCATATTATTAATATTTATGATTCCGGAAAAGAAATAGAGGATAAAAACATTCTTTTTACACCTTTTAAATCCACAAAAACAAAAGGTAACGGTCTTGGACTTGCTTTAAGCAAGGAAATAATAGAAGCCCATAACGGAAAAATAGAATTGGCAAAAGAAAAAAAAGGATTTAGAATTTATCATCCTATTTAAAAAACAGATTTTCACATTCCTCTTTAGTTACGCCATCTCCATTATCACAGACAATAAGACCGTTTGTTGAATTATATTCAAATTTTAAATCTTTTGAAGAATTGTATTTATATTCGTATTTATTGTCATCATACTCTTCAAAACATCCGGAATTTTTATTTCCGCAAGAAAGTACGGGCACTTTTAATATATAAGAAAAAAGCTTATCAGTATTTTTTCCGTCATCAAGTTTTTTAGGATATCCTGTATTATCATCAAAATCTGCTGAATGGTCAATTCCGTCAGCCCCGATCCATTTAAAATCATCATTTACAATCCACTGAGAATGGATATTGTCAATTGCGGATTGAACAGAGGTAATTGTTGATTTAAGCGCGGAATTTTTAGCATTTGTTGTAAGATGTGTAAATTTAGGAACGGCCACAGAGGCCAGAAGACCTATGATAACTATTACAAAAATAAGTTCTATTAATGTAAACGCTTTTTTCATTAATTATTTTTGTGTTGCTAAATCTATAGTATAGGAAGTTCCACCTGGTGAGCAATCTAAACCATGAGCTTTTAAATAATTTTCAACTGCTTTTCCCTGATCTGTTGAGGTATCACAATAATTTGTTATAGTTACTGTACCATCATTGTTATAAGTAAAAGTGGCATTTAAATCGTTATACCCGTCTCTATATATGGCACTTTTATTGTCATTTGATACTTTCCAATAACCGCCTTCAAATTTATATAAATTTGTTAAATTTAAATCTGTATCTTTAACACCATTCAATTCTGTTGCATTAAGATAAGCACTTGCTCCACCACTTCCATTTAAATCATTAATTGCCCCTACCAATGGTGATGCCTCAGCATTTTGTTTAAGATTCAAAAATTTAGGAACCGCAACTGCTGCTAAAAGACCGATAATTACAATAACAAAAATAAGTTCAATTAACGTAAAACCTTTTCTCATTTTTACTCCTTTTCTTTATTTTTTTTAATTATACTACAATGTGTTTTAAAAGTCGAGCGTTTTAATAAATATTTCATAATTTTTTAAATATTGGAAACTTTATAAATTATCCATAAAGCAAAAGCTAAAATTATTGTACTGATAATTGCCGTTATTATACTTCCCGTCTCTATCCCCATATCTTCTCCTATTGCATTGCCTCTGTAAGGTTCCACATCGGCAAAAATATTCCAAGTGCCAGTGTAAATACAAATCCCGCTATTGCAGCTATTAAAACAGGCTCAATCAGTGCTGCTATATTATCAACAATATACCTGTATTTATTCAGATAATAATTGCTTGCTTTTTGAAGCATAAGTACAAGCGAGCCCGATTCTTCCCCCGCCGCTATCATTTGAATTATCATATTTTCAAACAGTCCGCTCTCAACAAATCCCTGTTTTACAGTCCCACCCATCTGAATGGAATTTTTAATCAGTATCAGTCTTTTGTAGATAAATCTGTTATCAACAATATTTAAAGCAATTTCCACCGCATTAATTATAGGAATCCCCGCATCAATAAGTCTTTGCATTACAAAAATAAACCTTCCAATCATGGCAAGCTTAATAACAGGCCCAACTATATAGATTTTCAGCATAAACTTATCCATTTTAAGTCTTGCTTTTTCACTGGTATTATAAATATATGTTAATATTCCAAAAATTATTATAGCACCTGCTAATACATAAAGTCCATATTGTTCAAAAGCATATTCTATCCACAATAAAAACCTTGTAGGAAGCGGCAATTCGGTATGAAGAGAGGCAAAAAGGGATTTAAATGGAGGAATTACAAATAAAATCACCACTACAAATGCAATCATCATTGCAAATATAATAAAAACAGGATAACGGGTTGCTTTTTTAAGCCTTTTTCTATTTTCCAAAATTTCACTTAAAATTTGAGAGAGATCATGCATCGCCCTTGCCAAATCTCCTGTTTCTTCACCCAAAGAAACCATTGCTGTACTTAATGTACCCAAATCTTTTTCAAATTTTTTAACACTTTCGCTAAGTGAAAGCCCTGCTCTAATATCGTTAGAAATAGCATAAAAAATTTTTTTTAATTTTTTATTTTTTATATTTTCTTTTATATTATCTATTACTGTATCTATACCAAGTCCGGCATCAAGCATTACATATAATTGATCAATAACGCTTATATATTCTTCCAAATCTATTTTTGCTAAATCAAGTTTTGTTAAAAGTTCATCTATAACCGAAGCTTTTTCTATTTCTTCAATATTTTTTACAATAGCTCTGTTATCTCTTTTTTTTAATAAAAAAATAGCTTCTTTTACATTTTTTGCCTTAATGATTTTTGAATTTAATTTTCCTTTACTAATATAATTAATTTTAAACAACATCTACTTTTACAACCCTCAAGATTTCTTCTAATGTAGTAATACCGGCTTTTACTTTATTTATACCGTCATCTATCATACTTACAAACCCAAGTTCTTTTGCGATTTCGAGAATTTCAACCTTGTCTTTGCTGTTCGCTATCAAATGGGCCAGTTTGTCATTAATAATTAATACTTCGCTTATCATTTCACGTCCCAAATATCCTGTAAAATTACATTCCTTACATCCTTTGCCTTTGTAAAAGGTAATATTTTCTTTTAAATACGGTTTTATTAATTCCAGTTCCTGCTTGCTTGGATGAAAAACTTCTTTGCAATAAGGACAAATTTTTCTTACAAGTCTTTGGGCAACCACTCCGATTAAAGCGTCGGCCACCAGATAATTCTCCGCCCCCATCTGAACCATTCTTGTAATTGCACTTGGTGCATCGTTTGTATGAAGTGTGGCGAGTACCAAATGTCCCGTAAGTGCCGCCTGAATGGAAGCTGTGAGTGTTTCAGTATCCCTGACTTCACCTATCATTATAATATCAGGGTCCTGCCTTAAAATACTTCTTAAAGCCACGGCAAATGTTACACCTATTTTATAATTTACGGGAATTTGTTGAATCAGAGGAATTTCATATTCCACAGGGTCTTCCACTGTAATAATTTTTTTATCAACACCTTTTAATTCATTTAACGCAGCATATAAAGTGGTTGTTTTACCGCTTCCTGTAGGACCTGTTACAAACACTATTCCATAAGGGGTGTGGATAAGTTTTTCAAATCTTTTTAAGTTGTATTCGCTCATTCCAAGTTCGGTAAGTCTAAGAAGAATTTTTTGCTGGTCAAGAACTCTTAAAACAACGCTTTCACCGTGCAATGTCGGTGTGGTGGAAACCCTGAAATCATAAATATGGTTATTATAATTTTTTGTAAATCTTCCGTCCTGCGGCCTTCTTTTTTCACTGATATCCATATTTGAGAGTAGTTTAATTTTGGAAATCAAAGGAAAATATATATCTTTATCGAAAGAAAAAAGCTCTCTTAAAACCCCGTCTATTCTGCTTCTTACCGAAAAATTGTATCTTCCCGGTTCTATATGAATATCGGTTGAACGCTGTTTTATCGCATTTTGAATTATTACATCCAAAAGCTCATCTATTGCGGCTATATTTTTCCCGCCTCCTTTTTGAAGTTCAATTTTTACCTTTTTAATCGATTCATTGGTTGAAAGGGTAACTTTTAATCTCTCAAATATGGCATTTATATCTTTGCTTAAAGATATATATATTTGAAGAGGTTTTGGAGAAAATTTTTCAACCGTTTCTACCGCTTCATAATCAAGCGGGTCTGAAGTGGCAACATAAATATATTCGTCATCTTTTTTAAAAGGCAGAATTTTATGTCTTTCGAGCAAAGCAATTGGAAATGAGCTCATCAAATCATAATCTACTTTTTCACCAAACAAATCTACAAAAGGATATCCGAGCTGACGAGAAAGTGTTTCAAGTATCTCTTTTTCCGTTGCAAAACCGAGTTCAATTAATATTTCGCCGAGTTTTTTATAAACCCCTTCTTTTTTTAATTCTTTTTGTTTTTCGAGAGCTTTGTTTAATTCTTCTTCGTTAATTATTTTATTTTGTATTAATAAATCCCCAAGTCTTACATTTTTTCTAATCATCTGAACCAATACCTTTTTAATAATTCTTTTTGATTATATTCTTCTATTATCATTTTATCATTTTCTTTATACATTTTTATCGTTAGATTTTTATTTTTAATTAAATAAATATCTCCTATTTTTTTATATTGTTTATTTTTAACAGCATTAAACACTACAGATAAAACATGATCGGTTTTTGGAAAATCAAAACTGTTTATATTAAAATTATCAAACAAAAATGAATAAAGAAGTTTTTTTTCGTTAAATATAACCAAAAAATAGATTGCGTTTTTTCTTCCGACTGACGTGTGTATTAAATAATTTATTGTATACGGAAGCATATATAAATTATTTGTTTTAACACAGGAATCACCGATAATAGAAAGAATTTTTTCATTTTTTTTATATTTCGTTATATTTTTATAACTGCATACTTTATTATAATTTTTATTTTTATATTCATCAATTATTGAAGCATTTAAAAAAACTGTCAATAAAATAAAAACACTAAAAAGTTTCCCCATTTTTCATCCTTTCTATAAGATTTAAAATATCTTTATTTTTAGTATAATCATAATAAATTTTTAAAATTTTAATCGCTTTTTGTTTTTGATTTAATTTATAAAGACTTTTGGCCACGATAATCCAGCTTTCAGGTTTATTTTTATTTTGCAAATTGGCATTTTTTGCCCATTTTAAAGCATTTTCATAATCACCGTTTTTATAATAATTTTTAGCCAGTGTTATACATGTTTCAAAAGAAGGCAGGGTTGAAATATTTAATAATTCTTTTTTGGATTTAATAATTTTTGTATTATTAACTTCCTTTTTAATCTTTTTTTTAGCTTCATCAACAGATATATTTAAATCTATTATCGGTTTTAAAATTTCTGTTTTTTTTATTTTTTTAATTTTTTTTGTCTTTTGAACTTTTTTAATTTTTTTATTTTCTGTTTTTTTTATCTTTTTATCTTTTTTAAATGAAAAATAATAAGCGCTCAAACCGATACTTAACATTAAAAAAATTAAGAACATCAATAACAAAAACGAGTTTCTTTTTCTTTTTTTACACTCTTTTTCCAATTCGTAAAAAGTCATTTTAATCCCAGTTTTATAGCACTCATTGTTAAAATACAGTTATCTATTTTCCTGTATTTCAACGAATTTTTCAAAGAATAATTTAAAAGAAACAAAGAGGTAAACACTATTTTTTTGCAGAGCCTGAAATTACCTCCGGAAAGGTTATAAATTTTTTTAAGTATTTTTTTATTTATTAATTCCGGTTTGTTATATTTTAGAAATTTTGCTGTCACATATTTTTGAAAGTCTTCAAAATTCAACGGTTTTAAATAAATTTTCTCATTGTATCTTGAAAAAAACTGTGGAAGTTTTGCAATTTTTTCCCCTTCAATTTTGTGCATCGCAAAAACAACCTGATTTCCCCTGTCGCTTAATATTCTTAAAAATTCAAGTATTTTAATGTCCAAAAGCTGGGCTTCGTCTATTAATATTTTTTTATTATTTATTTCTCCCGCAATCCTAAAAAATTCTTCTTTACTTTCGAAGGGTTCTTTTATTAAAATATAACTGTTAAAATTATTAAAAAGATAATTCAGTAAAAAACTTTTTCCGCTTCCCGGTTCTCCCAAAAGAAAAATAATATTTGATTTTGAAGAAAGCAGTGATTCTTTAATTATTTCAAAATTTACATAAGAAAAATAATCTTTCAAATTTATTTTATCCTCAAATTCATTTATTAAATCACTTAACATCCAAATCCTCTAAACCCGGAAGTTTCTTAAAACCGTAATCTTTAAGCGTTTTTTTGGTATTTAAATCGATAATATGCGGGGTTATAACAAATACAAGCTCTTTTCTTGAAGTTATTTCGTCTTTTGAAGAAAAAAGATATTTAACCAAAGGGATTTCTTTTAAAACAGGAACTCCGTTTACATTTACATTGGAATCGTCCGTAATAAGACCTCCTAAAACAAGTGTTTGGTTATTTTTCATCCTGACAACGCTAATTAACGAATTATCTTTTGTATCAGGCGGCATATCTCTTTTTGTATCTTTGAGCTGACCTGGATTTTTAAAAGCGCTTATTCTGGGACTTATACTTAAAATTATATTCCCGTTATCGCTAATTTGGGGGGTTATATCAAGAACCACCCCAACAAACGTTGAATTAATTTCATATGATGCTGTGGGATTTCCGTTTGAATTTGTGGTAATTTCATTTGCATATTTATAATAAATCGTATCCCCTACTCTGATTAACGCTTTTTGATTATTAAGTGTTACTATTTTAGGATTGGATATTGAATTTACATTTCCATTTTGAGCTAAAAAATTTAAAAATCCGCTTATATTAAACGTTGCCGAATTGAAAACAGATTCACTGCCTCCAATATATGCCGCCCTGAGAGGAATATTCGAAGCATCCATTGCAATATTGAGTTTTGACCAGTCTATACCAGTCTGATGTGATTTTGAGAGTTCCACACTGTAAATTTTAACATCAATTAACACTTCTTTATGAAGCCTGTCGCTTAAATCATTGAGATATTTTTTTATTTGATCCATTTGCGGTTTATTCGCCGTTACTGTTATCAGCCCGGAATTTTTATCAATTACGGGCTTTTTATAATCTCCGTTAATATTTGAAAGAATATTTATCAAATTATTTCTGAGGTTCTGCCAAAAATCAAAACTGTAATCGGTTTTTACCGTATTGTCGGTTGTATTTACATTTGAAACACCGGTTATGGAATTTGGTACAAAATCGAGCTTAAATGTCTTTGTTTTATAATAAGATATATATATATTATTGTTTTCTATTTTATAAAAAAGATTTTTAACATCAAAAAGGGTGTTTAAAAAATCCTTTAAAGAGACATTGTCAATATTTATATAATTTATATCGGTATTTAAAATATCCTTTGCTTTTTTATCAATAATTACCACATTTAAATTACATTCGCTTGATATGTCTGAAATAATGTTACTGAATTTTACAGGGCTTTTTAGATGCAGGGTAAAGAGTTTTTTATTACAATCTGTGGCAAAAAGAGTTATTGCAATAATTAAAAACAGAAATATTTTTTTCATTTTTTAACCTTTAAAATATTACTTTCAAATTTTAAAACAACATATTTGTTGTTTTTTTTCAAAATCACTTTTTTTGGAAACACTTTTATTATTTTATAACCTTTTACACTGTTTCCAACCCTCACCCATTTATGGTTAATAAGGGCTTTTTTATTAAAAATCGCTTCCAGTTTTAAATTCAAATTACTAACAGTATTGTTTAATACAGTTTTTTTTCCTTTTAAAGTACATGCTGGTAAAAATATTTTTTTAAAACGAGGTTTAAAATTTTCTATTTTTACTATTTCCATTAAAGCATTGCTAATACCCGCATATAAAAAAATCCCTGCTAATAAAAATAAAAATTTTTTCATTTAAGTCCCCAAACATTATATTTTATGTAAAAATTTGATCTGTTTTCATCAATATAACAACTCTCTACACTGTTTACATATTTTTGGGATTCCAAAAATTTAATAAGATTGAATAAATTTCTTTCATTGCAATACCCTAAAGTCCCGTTTATTTCTATATTGTAAATTTTAAAATTATTATTGTTTTTACTAATATAGAAATTAGGGTTTAAATTTAAAACCGAACTTTTATACAAAATATTTTCAAGCAGGGAGTAGAAATTTTTATCATTTATATTCAAAATACTTAAATCAATTTTTTTATTTAAATAATCCAGATCCTGAAGCTTTGAATATTCTTTTATTTTTAAATTTCTATATTCTTTTTTCAGTTTTGCCAGTTTTGTATTGTATTTTTTTAATGAAACATTTGCTTTATTTTCCAAATCACCAATCAATCGGCTGTTTTCATCAATTTTTGAACTTAAAAGATTATAATTAAAATTGTAATAAATAATAATTCCGATTATAAATACAGATAAATAAAGTAATAATAAATTTTTTTTATCAAGATTTTGTAAAAATTCTTCCAATCTATTCATCATTATACTTTATTACAGTGATATATCTGTTTTTTTTATTGGTAATTTTATTGGAGAAAACATTTTTATATCCCAAATCTATAAGTTTTTTTACAAATTTTGCAATTAAATCTGAATTGTCAATATTGCTTTTTATCATTAAGTTTATTTTATTTTTGTTTTTTTCAAATTTTATAATTTGTAAATTATGTTTAACCGCAAAATCAACTGCATCGGCTATTTCATTGAAAAGGGATTTTTTAACTTTTAAACCATATAAATAATCTATTTTTGATGAAATGTCTTCTGTTTGGGTGTCAATATTTGCAGTATTTTCTTTTTCTTTTGTCAAATTTGTCTTTATGTTTTTTTATGTAAAGTTTAACCAGTTTTATTTCTTTTTCTTTTTTTTGAAAAAAATTTTGCAATCTTGAAATCTGTTTTTGTTGATTGTTTATCAAATAATATTTGTATATTCCGTCAATTAATAAAAACATTAAAATAATAAAAGAAAATACCACAAATTTACCGCTTTTTGTTTTATAAAATTTCGGAGGTCTTAAAAAAATACTGAAATTGACTTCTTCATTATTATAATTTTTAGCATTATATACAGTTGCACAATATTCAAACGGGTCATATTCGCTCTCAATTTCAAATTTTTTAAATTCAATACCGCTTAAATGCCAAAAATTTTCATACGTTTCAATTAAAGCGTTTATTTTTATATCTGAATAAAAAAATATCCTGTTAATTTCATCCATATGGTAAAAATTTTTGGAATAATTAATCAAATTATTCACTTTCATAAAAAACTGTGAAAAAAAACTTTCTATTTTATTAAAAAATTCATCATTTTCATAAGATGTTTTATTTAAGCCTTTTTCTTTTAAAAGAGTGATAAGGGCGTCTTCTTTAAGATTTGTAATTGCAGCCAATTTGGAAAATTTATCCAGACTTTTGACAAAAACAAATTTTTTATCTTTAAATCCCACCAAAAATGCGTCTTTTGGAGTAAAAAATATAAATATATCGTTTTTGGGAATTATATTTGCAATATTATAATATTCTTCGAAAACAAAAGGGGCGGCCCCGACAAAATCGATATATTTAAATTTTTTAATAATATCGGAAAATTCTTCTTTTAACCTGTCAGCCTCAGCTATAAAAGCATCCACCAAATAATAATCATCAAATTTTTGAAATTTATAATTAATTTTATATTCTTTACTCAAATCAAGCGTGGCTTCGTTAAAAACCGTTTTTTCAGCTTCTATAACCAATTCGTCTTTATTTAAATCCGCAGGGAGTTTAAATGTATTATTAAAAATATCTTTAAAATAAATTATTGAAGTATAAATACCTTTTTCTTTTTTAAGTTCTTTTTTTACAACTCTTCCGTCAATGTATTCATACATATAATCTTTAGTTAAAAAATAGACATTTTCCATTAATTACCTTACATATCCGCTTACAGGATAGAGCGTTAAATTTTTTTCTTTATTTTTATAAATTAATGTTATTGTAACAAAATTTTTAAGCAAATGTGTAAGCTTTTCGTCCACTCCTCCGTCATAAGGCCTTCCCATATAATCAAAACAGAGTAAATCGCCGCTTAACCCGCTGACTTGAATGTCAGATTTAAAGCGGTATTTGGCTCTTGAAGCATTTTCTTCACTGTTAATATCGTTTTTTGTTAATTTTATACACGTTTCATTGTTTTCACCGAAAATTTTATACCCGAGAGCATTCGTTTTTTTAGTTAAAATAAGTTTTTTCAAAATTTCAGAATCACTTAAAGGCGTTTCATTTGGAATAAACTGCATTCCCACAAATGAAAGTATTCCCATAATTACTAAAACAAAAATAAGTTCTATCAAACTAAATGCTCTCATTCACGGCCTTTGGAGGGTAACTTTTTCAAGCACTATTTTTTTATTGTCATTTTTTGCACTGTTTAAACTTGCAACTTTTACGTCCATTAATACATATCCGTTTGAAAAACCTGTTTTTATAGGAACACATATATTACAGTTATTTGGGCATTTTTTATAAATATAATATCTCAAAATCGTAATATTGGCTTTAAATCTGCCATCTTCATCTGTAAAATGAATTGTTTTAAGGCAATTTCCACCGCTTCTATCATATCCCTCAATTGCTAAAATCGCATTTTCAATTGCACTTTGCATAAAAAGCTGGGCCCTTTGAATCATATAAGTATCGCTTGTATGTTTAACACTGAAAAATGCTATTTTTGTAACAGCAGTCATTAATGTAGCTATTAAAAGCAATATTATAATCGCCCAAATAAGTCCTATACCTTTTCTCAAAATACTACCTTTTGTTTGGAAACGGAGATATTAATATCACCCCTGCTTTTAAAAAATGTAAAAAACATTTCAAGATGTGAATTTACTTTTTTAAATTTAAATCCTTTTACATTTTGAGCCAATACTGTAACGTTTCCTTCCGGATTTCCATTATTATCCGCACAAAAAGTATCACCCTTCCATGGTCTGTAATTGTAAAATAAAAAAAGAGTATTATCCAATTCATTATCCGGAATATGAAGATTGGCTATACACGTGGCATTTTTGTTTATATCTTTTCCAAGCGCCAGTGCATAGGCACTGTCGGCCAGATAAAATTTGGCATATATTCTTTTGCCGTCTGTATCATTTAAACTTAAAAAACAGTTATTTCCATTTTGGGTATAATTTGATATTGTAAAAACATAGTTATGATTATGATTATGCCATCCAAATGCATTTTTATAATCAGTTAAAACTTCCTGGCCCCCCTCATCAAATGTCCCTGCAAAAATCACCGCTGTTAAACTATCTAAATTATTTGAAGTATTGTATTTGTTATGCAAAACATCATTAACAAAAGAAGAATTAAAATCAAGTGCTTTAAGATTTGGCTTGCTGCTGGCATATAAATCCGCAAAACCGCTTAAATTTCTACCGGTTTTTGCATCGTTAAGCTCTCCAATCCATTCCATTACAGGATAATTTTCATTTTCACCAATCTCACCAATATATTTAAAATCATTTCCGTTATAACCAATTACACTCAAAGGAATTCTGTTATATAAAAAAATTGACAGCTGATCAGCGAGCTGCTGGGAAAAATATTCAAAATCGCTTTCAGTTTTTGCTATGTAGTTTCTTTTATAAAGTTTTGAAATTAAATTAAAACTGCCGATAGCAATAAAAGCCAAAATAACAATTACAAAAATCATTTCAATTAAAGTAAAAGCTCTTTTTACCATTGCACACTTCCGATTTTTATATGCCCGATATTTGCAGAATAATATTTAACAGAAGAAATTTCTTTACCATTTTGAGAAACTTTAATTTCTATTCTTTTTATATTAGTTTTCTTATTATTACTTGTATTTGTAAAATGAAAATCCAGTGAAGTTCCGTTATAATTGTTTTTATTCCATTCATCTGTATAACCAACAGTTACATTTATATCATAAGTTGTATGACCATAACTTAATGTTTCATGAAAACCGTTATAATCATCCACATCATCATAAGGGGGCTCATTTGAATCAGCTCCTATAGCACTCTCTTCAATGTGGTTTATACAGTTTCTGCTTCCGACAAATCCGCCTATTCTGTAATTAGTAGTTGTATTACATTCTAAAATATTTTGATTTCCTGTTAATAATATATCATCATATTTTGTATTTTTTTCATCATATTCTTTTAATGAAATATCCATAGCTTTACTCATCATATTAAATATCGCATCCTCTTTTTTTGAAAACATAAGAGATTTGTTTGAAATTTGAATTATTTTTGGAATTACAGTAAATGTAAAAGCAATTATTACCATGGTAAAAATAAGTTCTATTAAAGTTAACGCTTTTTTCAGCTTTTTTCCTTTTCACTAATTAATACATCTTCTATAATTTCCTGCAAATCCCCGTCAAGTATATCGTCAACTTTTGAATATGCCTTATTACTTCTAACATCTTTTACCTGCTGATAAGGAAACAGCACATAACTTCTTATCTGATGGCCCCACCCCATTTCATCTTTCGGTTTTCCTTCTTCTTCGGCTCTTCTTTTTTCAGCTTCAAATTCATAAAGTTTTGACTTTAACATTTTAAACGCCATTTCTTTATTTTTATGCTGACTTCTGTCCTGCTGGCAGGACACTACTATACCTGTGGGGATATGTGTAATTCTGACTGCGCTTTCCGTTTTATTTACATGCTGTCCCCCGGCTCCGCTTGCCCTGAACACATCAAGTCTGATATCTTTCGGATCAATTTCTATATCAATATCATCGTCTATTTCAGGGGAAACCTGAACGGAAGCAAATGAAGTATGTCGCCTGCCGCCGCTGTCAAACGGGGAAACCCTTACGAGTCTGTGAATTCCGTTTTCTGTTTTTAAATATCCGTAGGCATTGTCACCCTCTATCAAAATTGTAGCATCTTTTATCCCGGCCTCATCTCCGGCCTGATAATCAAGCACTTTTACCTTCCAGCCTTTTCTTTCGGCAAACCTTAAATACATACGATAAAGCATACTCGCCCAGTCATGGCTTTCAGTCCCCCCGGCACCCGGATGAATTGTGATAATTGCATTTTTTGAATCATTTTCATCACTTAGCATTACTTCAATTTCAAGTTCTCTTATTTTATCTTTTAATTTTTGCGCTTCATTAAAAACTTCTCCCAGTGTCTCTTCATCTTCTTCGGCACTGGCCAGCTCATACATATCGTTGTTATCCATAAGTTCTTTTTCAACTTCAAGATATTTATTCAGTTTTTTTAATAAAATATTTTTTTCTTTTTGAATTTTTGCGCTTTTTTTAGGATCATTCCAAAATTCAGGCTCGTTTTCCATTTGTTCAATTTCAGAGAGTCTTTTTTTTATTTCATCCGGTTTTAAAATAGCTTTTATGTTATTAAGTTTATTTTCGAGTTCTTTACTTAATTCAGAATATTCGAATGCGTCCATCTAATTCCTTGTTTTTTTTATATAATTCTACCAAAAAAGGCTGGTTATGAAAATTTTAAGCTCACCCGAAGAGGCCATTGAATACACAAAAAGCTTAAAAGGCAATATCGGTTTTGTACCAACAATGGGCGCTTTGCATGAAGGGCATTTAAGCCTTATAAAAAAAGCAAAACAAGAAAATGATTTTGTAATAGTTTCAATTTTTGTAAATCCAACCCAGTTTTTACCGGGGGAAGATTTTAACAAATATCCAAGAAGGCTTGAAGCTGATTTTGAAATATGTAGACGCGCGGTGGTTGACGCTGTCTTTACCCCGACACCTGAGAATATGTACAGTGAAGATGAGGTTTTAATAAAAGCCCCGAAAGTAAAAGGATATATACTCGAAGGTTTCAATAGACCAGGACATTTTGACGGTGTTTTGCAGGTGGTAAATAAACTCTTTAATATTATCCGCCCAACAAAAGCATATTTTGGCAAAAAAGACGCCCAACAGCTATATTTAATAAAACAGATGGTAAAAAACTTCTTTTTTGATATTGAAATAGTGGAATGTGACACAGCCAGGGAAAAAGACGGACTGGCACTTTCAAGCAGAAATATCTATTTAAGCGAAGATGAGAGAAAAAGGGCTCTTAGTATTTCAAAATCGCTAAAAAGAGCCGCAAAATTATCAGCTACTATTAAAGACACAGACAAAATAAAAGAAGAAATGCTGAAAATTTTGGATATAGACGAGCTTCAGTATATTGCTTTTGTAGACAGGGATTTTAACTATATAAAAGAAATTATTCCTGGAAACACAATAATTTTAATTGCTGCAAAAGTTGGAGAAACAAGGCTTATTGATAATATTTTTATCTAAAAATTTTAACACCTCTTTTTGTTTCATTTACTTTTGTAGTATTTGATTCTGTTCCTTTTGTTTCTCCGCTTTTAATAACCCCTTTTTCTCCGTTTTCCCAAGTTATACTAAAACAAAAATGATTTAAACAGGTAGAGTTAGGTGAAATGTTGTAATCATTTCCATATCTTGAATACCAGAGCCATTTTAAATTAGGTTCAAGCAAATGCACAACCGCAAAGTTAACTGATGAATTCGTTCTTTTAATATGAAAAGTGATTTTTCCATTTTGAATAGAATTCACACTTACCTCAACACCGTTTATTTGATTAGAAGCGTTATAATCGCTTGATACAACAATATCACTGTTGCTTATATTTCCATCAATGGTATTATGATAACTGTTTACATACCAATCAGGCAGTATTTCATTATTTGAAGGTAGTTTATCATCACTTTCATTATTGTCATAAACTATAAAATAATCTTTTCTTGTATCAAATTCATCGCTTGTGACTTTTTCGTCAAAAAGTACTAAATTTCCGTAATAATAAAGTACTTTTCCTATATTTTGAGTATTTCCGTTTGCCTGTTTGTCAGTTAAATTAATTTCACTAATGTTCATATCAAATGGATTTACAGCATTTGAACTGTTTCTGTCAAAATTAATAAACAAACTTATTTTAGTAGAACCGTTATTATCGGTTGTAAAATTAGTATCTTTATAATGTATTTGGACAGTTTTATTAATATCCTGAGAAAAAATATTTGATTTATTATCTTTTGCATCAATATAATAATATTTTATTTTATCCAAATTAGGTATAGGAGCTAAGTTTTTTGAAATATTTATATCAATATCTTTAGCATAACAGTCTTTATTATAATTCGTTGTGGTTTTATTGTCTTTATTTTTTGCAGTAATATTAATATCCAAAATTGAATATAAATTTAAATCATTATCCAAATAGGTAAAATTTTTATCATAATTTTGAATACTTGCATTAATGTCAAAATGATCAGGAGAAACTGAAATTTTAGCTTCTGCAGGCACTATTAGCCTATCATTATCAGAAGTGTCATCATTATCAGCAATTGAAAATTCACTGCCATTTACTTCTTTAAGCGTCAAATTAACATCCCCAACTTCGCTATATTTTAATATAACTGTTGCAATTCCATCCTTAAAACTACCACCACTAACTAATTCTAAATTTCCGTTATCACAATTATTTTTTGAAATATTGTATTCCAAATCGGGACTAGCTCCATTAATATTTACGCTTTCATTATAATCTTTTGAAGGATTACCGTTAACATCTAAAGCTTTTAGGGTTAAATTAAACTCATCCCCGGCTTTAATATTTGAAGGAATATTTGTTATTTCAAAACTTTCAGGTCTCACGGCAAAATTATCGGTTGCATTACTTTCCTGTATCGGATTTAGCGGATTGGTAACATTTCCTTCTATATGGACCTTTATACATTTTACAGCTTTATTTACTTTAACATCAGAAATACCCAGACAGCCGGTAGGAGAAGTTTGGCCACAGTTAGTACAAATATTTTCTATATTATAATTTCCACTACAGTCGTTTGAATTATATTCATAAAAATCAACTTTTGTAATATTTGCCTCAAGTGGAACATTTAAATCTTTATCTTTTGCCAAAACTGTTAAATTAAAATCTTTATTTACAATTTTTGTGGTTATATTGTCATCCCAGTCATTCAAAGCATTACACTGCCCTGAAACATAATCAACTGCATTAAAAGTTCCGTTTATTTCCTGAGTGCCTCCGCAGGAAGGGCATATTCTTTCACTTCCATCATAATTTTTTCCACTCTTTTCATTATTATAAATAATTCTAATATTTCTTTTTCTTAATGTGGTATTGTATATTTCAAATTCATCCACATCAGTTCCGATTGACTGACCGTTTGGCTCATTGTCTGTATTGCTTCCATAATCACTGTTAAATATAAGCCCTAAATATCCTGTATTAGGATGAGTATTAAATTTATCATAATATTTCCCATCCAAATAAAACTTCGTATTTTTGTTAGTTATTTTAAAAGTCAGCATATGCCATCCATTAAGATTTTGAGGATTGAAATTTATACTGTCCCCGCCATTATCATCATCTACATTTAAAGTCCACGAATCTGAAAACCAGCTTTTTTCTTCAGTAAAATAGATAAAATCATATTTACTTCCAACCCTGTCTGCAATATTGAAATAATTTACTATATTATATTCTAAACAAATCCCAAAAAAATAATTTGTACATACTTCAAAATCTTTATGCCCCTGCGTATTCAAAGGAAATTTAATCCATACATTAAGTGTGTATTTTTTAGGCAGTTTATAATTATTTTTTAATAAAACTGCTTTATCTTCTGTTGAAGTTGAATTTATATCACCGCCTCTGCAAATTTTTCCTTCAGTTGTATTTGCGCCATTTAAAGCTGTGGCATTATATGTATTCCCTGAATTACCACTATTGTTTATTTCATATGTATTTGGATTATTATCCCATTTACATTCATCCATTCTTAAATCTATTACTGGTTGAGATATTGCATATAAAAAACTAAAAAACAAACCGAATAAAACAATCAATTTACGCAAGCTTAACCCCTATAAACAAAATTATTATTCCAAATAAAAGAGGCATTAAAATTTTTAAAATACCTCTGAATTTTTTATAAAATACCCACAAAACCCATAAAACCAAAATATTAAAAGCAGCAAAAAAAACATATTTTCCAAACCATTTGCTCTGATTTAGCTCAAAAGATAATAAAATATTTTTATCAATATAATACATTCCGATAATAGACAAAATCAAACCGACAAATAGTCCCAACTTATCCACTTTTCACCTTTTATTAATTTTTATTGATTTAATTATATCACTTTGATAAAATAAATCAAAAAAGGAGAATTTTGAAAAAACTGTATTTAGCATCTCTAGGGTGTGTAAAAAATTTAATAGATTCAGAAGTAATGCTAGCTCGTCTTAAAGATTATAAACTAACAGACAACCCAAATGAAGCGGATGTTATTATCGTAAATACCTGCGGCTTTATAGAAGCTGCAAAAGAGGAAAGTATTGAAACAATTTTAAGTTTAGCGCAAGTTAAAAAAGAAAATGCCATTTTAGCAGTTACAGGATGTTTAAGCGAAAGATACAAAGAGATCCTGCCAAAAGAGATACCTGAAGTTGATATTTGGAGTGGCGTCGGGGATTTCAACAGAATTGATGAATTGATTGAAAATAAAAAGTCTCAGTTTAGCCCAAATATATATTTAATCCACAATGAAGAAAGAATTATTACAGGAAGCAGTTACCACGCATATATAAAGCTCAGCGAAGGCTGCAATCAAAAATGTGCATTCTGCGCAATTCCAAATTTTAAAGGAAAATTAAAATCCCGTACAATTGAGGAAATAGTTGATGAAATAAAAAGACTAAAATCACAGGGCTTTAAAGATTTTTCACTTGCATCTCAGGATAGCAGTTCATATTTAAGGGATTTTGGTATAAAAGATGGTCTAATTAGGCTTATTGATGAAATAGATAAAATAGAAGGAATAACAGTTAGAATTTTATACCTTTACCCTGCCACCACAACTAAAAAACTGATTAGAAGGATATTTGATTCAAGCGTAGTGGAAAATTATTTTGATTTACCAATCCAGCATATAAGTGAGAGAATGCTAAAAATTATGAAAAGACCATCAAGCGTTAAAAAATTAAAATCACTTCTTGAAGATATGAGAAAAGAATTTTCATTTGTAAGAACTTCTGTTATTGTGGGACATCCGGGGGAAACCGAGGAAGATTTTGAAGAACTTAAACAGTTTTTAGAAGAATATGAGTTTGACAGGGTAAATGTGTTTGCATATTCAGACGAAGAAGATACGGGCGCTTATAAAAGAAAAGATAAAATACCTCAACAAATTATTGAAAAAAGACTCTTTGAAATAGAAGAAGTTGTAAAAGAAGCCACAATAAATTCGCTTAAAAAATATATTGGAAAAACCTGTAAATGCTATTTTGACGGATTGACTGAGGATAGTCTTTTTTATACAGTAAGACCAAAGCTGTGGGCACCTGAGGTTGACGGGGATGTTTTAATAAATGAAAGTGAAACAGAAAATCTGGAAATTGGTAATTTATACAATGTAAAAATTAAAGAACTTATAGGAGATGAATTAATTGGAAAAATTACAAAATAATCTTTTGGCATTTTCAGGGGGAGTTGATTCTACGGCTCTGTTTTTTTATCTTCTTGAAAGAAATATACCATTTGATATAGCCATTGTAAATTATCACACAAGAAAAGAGAGTGATGAAGAAGTTGATTATGCCAAAGAACTGGCCCAAAAATACAATAAAAAAATTTATATTAAAGACTGTTTATTAGAAAAATTCAGCGAAAAAGAGGCAAGAAAGTGCAGATATAAATTTTTTGAAGAAATTATGAAAAAATTTAATTATAATACACTTATTTTAGCACACCAGTTAAATGACAGGTTTGAATGGTTTTTAATGCAGTTTGGCAAAGGTGCGGGACTTAATGAATTAATAGCAATGGACAAAACGGAGGAGAGAGATTTTTATAAAATATATAGACCTTTTTATAATATATCTCGTGATGAAATATTAGCATACTTGAATGAATCAGGTGTTAAATATTTTTACGATAAAAGCAATGACGACATAAAATTTGTAAGAAATTTAATCAGACACAGATTTTCTAATGAATTTATTACACAATTTAGAGAAGGGGTTAAAAAAAGTTTTGAATATTTAGAGAAGGATAAAAAACTTTTATTTGATAAACCTATTAACAGAGAAAAGGACCTGTTCTATTTTGAAAAATCAAACCCTGAAATTGATATAAGAATAGCAGATAAAATTATTAAAAAATTAGGAGTCTTACTTACTTCAAAACAAAGGGAAGAAATATTAAAAACAAACTTTAACTGCGTAATTCAGGGAAAAATTGCTGTTGACAACAATGAAAAATATATCTATATATCACCTTATATTAAAACTCCAATGCCAAAAGAATTTAAAGAAAAAATGAGAAAAGAAAAAATTCCTCCAAAAGTTAGAGGTTATGTTTTTACATTCTTAAAGTAGCTATAATTCTTTTTGGTTTTTCCAATAAATTTACAGCATCAATTATGGATTTGCAGATAACATCAGAATTTATAATCGATTTAGAACTTGCCCCTTCTTCATTTATTACACATACCCCAATATCTGCAGCTTTAAGCATCAAGGAATCATTACTTCCGTTTCCTACGGCAAATGTGTTTTTTAAATTTTTTACAAATTCCTCTTTTTCTTTTGTGTGATTGTTTGTTTTTAATATTGTAAGTTTAACCGGCAGATTTTGGAGCTCTTTAGCGGCATTTCCGTGGGTATCGGAAGTTAAAACATATATATTAAAATTTTCAGCAAGATTTATGATTTTGTCTTTCACTTCTTTATATATTTTTCCGTCTTTTGCAATTGTTCCGTTAAAATCAAAAACTATATTTTTTATCTCAATATTTCCTACATTTTGAATTTCAAGTTTCATTTTACATCCTTAGTGAGTAGTGAGTTGTGATTGGTAAGTAGTATAGAGATTTTTACAACTCACTATTCACAATTCACCACTCACTAATTAATGGTGGTCGCAACAGGGCTCGAACCTGTGACCCCTACCACGTCAAGATAGTGCTCTACCAACTGAGCTATGCGACCTCGGATGAAATTTTATCATTTTTTTTAAAAAAATAAAAGTAAGCAAACAGTATTATACTTAAATCTATCATTGTATCCGCAAAATTAAAAATGGCAAAATTAAATCCGCAGTGCCAGTAAACATAATCCACAACCCCGCCTCTTATAAACCTGTCAGACAAATTTGACAAAGCCGCCCCAAACAAAATACCGCTAAGTATCGGATGTTTATTTATAATTTTTTCTTTTATAAAATAAAATCCCAGTAAAACAATCAAAATTAACTGAATATATTTTAAATAATTTCCCAAAAAACTGAACATAGAAAAAGCAACGCCTTTATTTATTGCAAGTGTTAAAGATATACATCTGTTATTCCATTCAAATCCGTTTAAAAATAAAACTTTTATAGCTTGGTCTATTACAAAAATAATTAAAAAAGAAAAAATAAATTTTAATTTTCCATCATGGCCGTTTTTCAAACGGCCAGATGAGTTTAATTCGCTTAACTCATTTACACTCATTTTCCATTATCCATTTTCCATTTATGAAAGTTTACTTTTAAAAAATTCCGTCAGTTTATTTAAAAGCTCTTTTGCTCTTTTTTCGTTTTCCCCTTCTATTAAAAGTCTTAATTTATTTTCCGTTCCGGAATATCTTATTAAATGTCTGAATCCGTTTTTTTCAATTTCTTCGAAAAGTGCTTTTGCCCCGTCTATTTTTTGAAGGGGAATTTTTTCCACCACATTTATATTTGCCTGAATCTGGGGAAACAGTTCAAACAGATTAAACGCCTCACTCGCTTTTTTAGACGATTCCAACAAATATGCACATACCTGAAGCGCACTTACAAGCCCGTCGCCTGTTTTGGCATAATCGCTGAAAATTATATGGCCCGACTGTTCTCCTCCAAAATTTATATTTTCTTTTTTCATAAGTTCCAATACGTTTTTATCGCCCACATTGCTTCTTAATACTTCAATGCCGAATTTATTTAAAAATTTATCAAGTGCGGAATTGCTCATAACGGTAACCACTGTTTTATTGGTGGAAAGTTTATTTTTTTTATGTAAATAGTATGCCAAAGCACCGAGTAATTTATCGCCGTCGATAACTTCGCCTTTTTCATCAACCACCACAAGCCTGTCGGCGTCTCCGTCAAGTGCAAAACCCACATCAGCCCTGTATTCTTTTACTTTTTCCGCCAAAATTTCAGGATGCATGGCTCCCGAATTTGAATTTATGTTAAATCCGTTGGGATTATTGTTTATTGTAATTACATCGGCTCCCAATTCTTCAAAAATAGTGGGGGCCACTTTGTAAGCCGCCCCGTTTGCCGTATCGATTACTATTCTAAACCCGTTTAAATTAAGATTTTTAGGAAAAGAAGATTTAATATGAACTATATATCTGCCTATAACGTCGTCTATTCTTTTGCTTTTCCCTATTTCTTTTCCTGTTTTTAAGGAAAAATCATTTTTAAAATATCGCTCTTCTATTTTTGCTTCTATCTTTTCATCAAGTTTATTTCCCGTTGCATCAAAAAATTTTATTCCGTTATCATAAAAAGGATTATGACTCGCGCTTATCATTATACCGCCGTCGCATCTCATATCTTCCGTTAAAAAAGCAATCGCGGGTGTCGGCATAGGGCCTATCTGGATAACGTTGTATCCTATGGCCGTAAGCCCGGAAACAATTCCGTTTTCTATCATATAACCGCTTCTTCTCGTATCTTTGCCGACCAGTATTTTTCCGGTTTTTTTCTCTATTGTCTCCCCGAAAGCCATTGCTATTTTTGTAGCCAAAAAGGGTGTGATTTTTTCTCCCGCTTTACCTCTTATCCCGTCTGTGCCGAATAATTTCATTCTTTTCCTTTGTGGAGTGAAAAATTAATTTGCAAATTTTACCAAATTTTTATAAAATACGCTTCAAAAAAGGATATAAATGGCAAATAACAAATCAGCTCTAAAAAGAATTAGACAAACAAAAAAAAGAACTGAAAGAAACAGATATTTTAAAACAAGAGTAAAAACAATTACTAAAAAAATAGAAAACGCAGTGGCTGAGGGAAATTATGAGGAAGCTTTTAATGCGTTCAAAGTTGCAAACAAAAAATTCCAGGGTTATATCAATAAAGGTATTTTAAAGAAAAATACAGCAAAAAGAAAAATAAGCAGACTCCATCATTTAGTAAAATCAATAGAACCAAGCGCATAAATTTCCCCCTCTTTTTTTATTTTAATTTATTTCAGGTTAAAAATGAAAGGTGAAATTCTATTTTTCGCTTTTCACTTTTAACTTTTAACTCTTAAGGAATAAAAATGCTACTTGATAAACTTAAACCGTTTGTTGATAAATACAATGAAATAAATAAAAAATTAAGCTCGCCCGAAATAACAAAAGATATCAAAAAAATGACAAAACTTTCTCGCGAAGCAAAACATCTTGAAAAAATTACCCAAAAAGCAAAAGAATATGAAAAAACCATAAATACTATTGAAGAGGCAAAATCAATGCTTGATGACCCTGAAATGGCGGAACTTGCAAAAGAAGAGTTAAAAGAAGCTGAAGAAAAATTACCAAAACTTGAAGAAGAGATAAAAATTCTTTTACTTCCAAAAGACCCAAATGACGATAAAAATATTTTCCTTGAAATAAGAGCAGGAACCGGAGGGGATGAAGCGGCCCTGTTTGTGGGAGATTTATTAAAAGCATACCTCAGGTATGCTGAGAATAAAGGCTGGAAGGCAGAAATTGTAAGTGAAAGCAAAAACGACATGGGAGGCTTCAAAGAGGTTATTGTATTAATAAAAGGTGAAGGCGCTTACTCGCGCCTTAAATATGAAGGCGGAACCCACAGGGTTCAAAGAATTCCCGAAACCGAATCTCAGGGGAGAATACACACTTCCGCTGTAACAGTTGCCATTATGCCGGAAATTGACGATGTGGATTTGGAAATTGATCAAAAAGATTTGAGAATTGATGTCATGAGAGCCGGAGGGGCCGGGGGACAGCACGTAAACAAAACGGAAAGTGCCGTCAGAATCACCCACATCCCCACAGGAATAACAGTATCTATGCAGGATGAAAGAAGCCAGCAGAGAAACAAAGATAAAGCCATGCAGATACTTAAAGCAAGGGTTTACGAATATTATGAAGAAAAAAGACTGGCCGAAACTAAAGAAAACAGGAAAAGTCAGGTTGGAAGCGGAGATCGGAGTGAAAGAATAAGAACATACAACTATCCTCAAAACAGAATAACCGACCACAGAATAGGACTTACATTATACAAACTAGAACAAATTATGAACGAGGGGCTTTTTGATGAGATAATCGACCCGCTTATAACCCATTATCAGGCAGAAGCATTAAAAGAAGCGGGGCTATAATATAGTGAGTTGTGAGTGGTGAGTGGTGAGTTGTGAGCATGGCCGGCCGCTTGAAAAGCGGCGGGGTGGTGAGTTGTGAGTTGTGAATTGCCAAGTGCCAAAAAAATAAGTTTAGGAGAATGGAAAATGAGCGAAAATGAGCAAAGCGAATTAAGCTCACCTGGCCGTTTGAAAAACGGACACGGTGGAAAATTAAGAATTTGTGAAGAAGCAAAAAAATTAAACATTCCACATTGGGTTAGGCCAACCCCTTTTTTAACGGTTGACGGGATTATTAAAATTTTTAATCCGGAATTTAGCGGGATTGTGTTAATTAAAAGAAAAAATCCTCCTTTTGGATATGCTCTCCCCGGTGGTTTTGTAGACTATGGGGAAAGTGTAGAAGATGCTCTAAAGCGTGAAATGAAAGAAGAAACTTCTTTAGATATAAAAATAAAAAAACTTCTTGGAATTTACTCTAATCCAAATAGAGATCCAAGACTTCATACCGCTAGTACGGTTTTTATATGCAGGGCATTTGATATGCCCAAAGCCGGGGATGACGCAAAAGAATGTAAAATTTTTAAACTTGAAGAAATTCCTTTTGAAAAATTAGTATTTGACCATTCAAAAATCTTAAAAGATTTTTTAAATATGATATAATTAATAAAAAAAAGGATGAATTATGGCATTAAAAGTAGCAATAAATGGACTTGGAAGAATCGGAAAAATGGTATTGTGGCATTATGTCATCAATAAACCTGAAAATATTGAAATAGTTGCGGCAAACGGGGGAAGCGGAACAGCGGAAGATTTGGCATATATGCTAAAGTATGATTCAGTACATGGTAAATTTCCGGCTAATATCAGCTATACTGAAGATACATTAAAAGTTGGGGATGCAGAAATTAAATTAGTTACAGGAAGAGACCCCGAAAAACTTCCATGGAAAGAGCTTGGAATTGATATTGTTTTAGAATGTACAGGCCATTTTACAAAAAGGGACGATGCTGCAAGACATTTAAAGGCCGGAGCAAAAAAGGTGCTTATATCAGCCCCGAGTAAAGATGCTGAACTTACAGTAGTTCTTGGTGTAAATCAGGACTGGTTCGACCCGGCCAAACATGACGTAATTTCAAATGCAAGCTGCACAACAAACTCACTCGCACCGGCAATCAAAGTACTTAATGACAGTTTCGGAATTGAAAGTGCACTTGTTACAACTGTTCATTCATATACTTCATCTCAGGCTATAGTTGACAGAAAAAATCCAGGAAAACATAGACGTGGACGTGCTGCTGCTGCAAATATAATCCCTACAACAACAGGAGCGGCTATTGCTACAACAAAAGTTATTCCAGAACTACAAGGCAAAATGAATGCATTAGCTCTTAGAGTTCCAACTCCTGATGTTGCAATTACAGATATTTCTGCAACACTTAAAAAAAACGTAACAAAAGAAGGAGTAAATAAAGCTTTTGAAGAAGCTATGAATTCATACTTAAAAGGAATTTTAGAAATCACTTATGATGAAGTGGTTTCAACTGATATTATCAATAATCCTCATTCAAGCATTATTGACGGACTTTCAACAATGGTAGTTGACGGTAATAAAGTAAAAGTATTTGCTTGGTATGATAATGAATTTGGATATTCTGGAAGACTTTTAGAATTAGCTGATTTCGTAGCTTCAAAACTTTAAGAGGATTAACCCTCTTTATTTTTTAAAATTTTTTGAATATATGCATTATTAACACCTAAATATCTTGCAATTTCTGTATATTTGTATCCTGCTTTTTTGGCTTCTCTTACGGCTTTTGCTTTATCTTTATATTCATTAAAAAAATCACCTATTTTTTTTCTGATTACTTTGAGGCTGCCGTCTTCTGTTTTAACAATTTTAGGCTCATTATAAATTTCCTCAAGTTCAAATTTTTCGAGAGGTTTATTTAGCCATTTTATATATTCGTCAACAGGTTTTGTTAATATTTTACTTCCCTCAATAATTTCATTGAATTTTGTTTTATGCTCTCTTAAATACAAAGACTGATACTCCCATTTTGTTATGTCATCCACAAGTCCCAATACAAAAGCATTTCTTTCTATATATTTTACAATCTTCCAAAAATGCTCTTTATTAAAAAGCATAAAACTGTCAAACCTTCCTTTCCACAAATGCCCGATTCTGTTGCTTTTATAGTTATACCATGCGGCATATGCACTGTTTAAAAGCCTCATGGCTTCGCTTAAATTTGCTTTGTGCGTTTGCACTAACAAATGATAATGATTTGGCAAAATTGTAAAAGCATGAAATGTAATGTCATAATCATATTTTGTTTTTAACATCAGTGATAAAAATTTATAAAAATCTTCTTTTTCATTAAAAATTTCCGCCCCGTTTACACCTCTGTTGACGATATGATAAAATCCAGGGTCATTTACTCTCGGTTTTCTTGCCATTTTACTCCTTTAAGATGGTAAAAACATGAAAAATGGTGAGTAGTAAATTGTTAATATTGTTAATTATGAATGTTGAGTTATAAATTGCACTTTAATTTTTACTACTCACTACTCACTTAATATTGTGTCTGTCACTAATGAAAGTATAACATAATTTGTTATTATTTTATATCTTAAAACCAAAAGGGATTTTATGCTGCTTGATTATAGAAAAAAACAGGAAGAAAACGCATTAAAAAAACAACTGAAACTCACAGAAAACGAACTTGAAATGTTTTTTGAAAAAGATATACTTTTTGATGTATATTTTAAACCGAAAGACACATTAAACGGAGATATGATATATTCTAAGATTATAAAAGAAAATGAATATTTATGTGTTATGGTTGATGCAATGGGAAAAGGAATTTCAGCAGCATTGAGTGCAATTAACTCAATAAGTTTTGTCAGACATTCTTTAAAGAAAGCATTGGAATACAATGATTTTAATTTTGAAAAACTTTTAAGAGATTTTATAAATTATGTAAAATCAATTTTAATAGACAATGAAATCTTATGTGCAAAATTTATTTATATAAAAAACAACAAAGTATTATATGCCAATTTCGGACAGCCGCCTATTTTTACAGAAAAAGGAAAAATAAAAGCAAATAATTTACCTATCAGGGAGGAAACAAAAAATTTTAATATTGATGTTTTTAAATACCCTGAAAAAATGGTTTCAACAAGCGACGGACTGATTGAATCAATATTGAAAAACAAAAGCGGTGTTTATTATTCCGAATTTTTAAAAAGTTTTGATAATGCCGTTTTTTTAAAAGACATAATCAGAGATTTTAATGAAAAAGCTGCCCAGACAGATGATATCAGTATTTTTATGATGAGAAAAGATGATTTTATAATGGATAAAATTTTTGAAAAAGAGATTTTAATATCACAGCAAAATTTAGATGATACACTAAAAGAAATAGAGCTTAGTTCTTTACCCCAAAAAGAAAAAATAATTTTTATTTTACATGAAATTTTTATGAATGTTATAGAACATTCCGTTTTAAAAATAAATACAAAAAAACAAAAAGAAAACGCCCTAATAAAAAATTTCCCCAAATTCAAAAATATAAACAATAAAATCAAAATAAAACTTTATAAAAATAAATTTATGTTAAAATTACTTTACGAAGACAACACAGAAGGATTTGAAAGAAAAAATCTTTCAAACGCCTTGCATTTGAAACATCACGGAAAAGGTTTTAAAATTATCAGAAATTTAAGCGACGGAATTTTTATAAATGAAAAAGGCAATAAAATAAAAATTTTTTTAAAGGAAACAAAATGAATTTGAGTATAAACAACAATATTTTAACAATAGAAGGGAATATCACAACCATCGAAGATGCGGAAAAAATAATTAACGCTCTTTATTCTTTGAGCGATAAAGACAGTATTATTGTTAAAATAAAAGACAGCTTTTCTCTGCCTTCGAGTATTATAGGAGAACTTTTAAAACTCACAGATATGGAAAAAAAAGTTATTCTTGAAGTAAAAGACCCTGTTCTTTACGAAATGCTTGATGATTTAAATCTTACAAAAACTTTTAATGTCAAAAGGATATAAAATGCATTCCATTATTAAAGATTTTAATATAAAGCTTCTTATTATCAATATACTGACAAGCGCCGTTCTTTTAATATACACATATATGGTTGATTATGCCCATTTTTGGGAAACAGCCGGGGAACATTTGATAATAGCCGTTGTTATCCAGATAGCGGCTTATTATTTATTGGAAATATATGTTGTAAAACCTGTAAGGGAATATATCAGCGTATCAAAAGAACTGAGTGAAGGGGAAGGCGATTTAACAAAACAGATCATTATAAAACAGCAAAATGAAATAAAACTTGCGGCTGATTATATAAATAAATTTATTAATAATGTAAAAAATGTTATAACAGATATTAAAACAATAAGTTCTACAATAAGAACCAATACAAATCAGCTCGAAAAAGTTACCTTCGAATTAAAAGAAACAATTGCCCAGACGGACAAAGAGGCCAAAGACATAGCAGACATTTCAAATAAACTCGGGGAACATCTGGATAAAACGGAAGAGTCTGTCTCTTTTACAACGGAAACATTGATAAAAACAGCGGATTTTCTGGAAAATTTCGCAATTTCGCTTGAAGGTGAAATAAACGAAATATTGGAAATAAACACAAAAGAAATAGAATTAAATGATTTATTAACCAATCTGAATGCCCAAACGGATGAAATAAAAAATGTATTAAAAATAATAAACGAAATAACAGAACAGACAGAATTACTTGCCCTTAACGCGGCAATAGAAGCGGCAAGAGCGGGTGAGCACGGGAGAGGATTCGCAGTTGTTGCAGATGAGGTAAGAAAACTTGCGGAAAAAAGCACAGAAAGTTTAAGGGATATAGAAAATATTGTAAAAACGATTACTTCCACAATAGAAAAAACATCCAGCGAGATTAATAACAATTCTAAAAAAATGAACAAAGTTGCAGATGAAACAACAAAAATAAAAGAAGAATTGACTCAAATATTGGATATAAACAAAGAAAATATAAACTATGCAAAAGAAGCCACCAAAAACGTAACAATAATGTCCCATTATTCAAAACAGCTTCTAAACAACACCGACACATTAACAAAAATTTCCGATACAAACCTTAAAATATCCCAAACAATTTCAAGTGTAACAAATTCATTAAAATCCGCTCTTCAGAAATTATTAAAAGAACTATCAAAATTTAAAATATAGAGCGTTAATAACAGCGCTCTACCCTTAAAATTCTGTTCCCGTTAAATACAACCCTTACGCATTCCCCTTTACCAAAAGCAACACCTTTTACTATTGTCACTATATCCCTTCCGTCGTTCAAATGGATATAAAGCTCTTCACCGTTTGCCTTATCCGCCTGAGTTCCCACATACGCACCGCTGAGTCCTCCCGCAAGGGTTGTAAGGGCATTTCCTTTGCCGTGTCCAAACATACTGCCTAATACTGTTCCGACCAGTGCTCCAATCATTGTACCGCTTCCATTGTCTCTTATTGTAACCAGTCTGACATCTGTTACGCGCCCTTTTTGATAAGTATAAATCCCGTTTGTCTGTTCTAAATCGACTTCGTTTGAATTATACATTTGTGTACATCCGCTAAACATAAACAGTGCAATTACCGCAAAGATTAATTTTTTCATTTCCACTCCTTAATTTGTTTTTAATTAATTTGATTTAAAATTATAATAAAAAAAGGCCGCTAATGGAGATTATACAAAAAATAAAAGAAGAAATCCAAAAAATTGTTGTAGGCCATGAAAAACTTATAGACTCAATGCTTTTGGCGTTAATCACAGACTCCCACCTTTTAATAGAAGGCGTACCCGGTATTGCAAAAACGACAAGTGTAAACACACTCTCAAAAACAGTGAATCTGGATTTTAAAAGGGTACAGTTTACCCCGGATTTACTCCCAAGTGACATTACAGGAATAGAAATTTTTAATCCCAAAACAGATGAATTTGAAACAAAAAAAGGACCGGCATTTACAAATTTACTTTTAGCAGACGAAATAAACCGTGCACCCGCCAAAGTTCAAAGCGCCCTTTTGGAGGTTATGCAGGAACGCCAGGTAACAATAGGGAACAATACATATAAAATAGATGAGCCTTTTTTGGTAATTGCCACTCAAAACCCGATCGAAGAAGAAGGTACCTACCCTCTTCCGGCGGCACAGCTTGATAGGTTTTTAATGAAAATAGTTATAGGATACAACAGTTTCGAAGAAGAAATGGAAATTATTAAAAGACTCGATTTAAAAAAAGAAGTTAAAAAAGTGGCGGACAAAGAAGACATTTTAGCCCTCAGGGATAAAATAAAAGAAATTCATATGGATGAAGAAGTTTTAAAATATATTGTTAAAATTGTTGAAGCTACAAGAAGCCCTGAAAAATATAATATAAATATCGAAGAATACATTGATTACGGAGCGTCTCCGAGAGCAACTATTTCACTTTTTAATGCCGCAAGGGCTTATGCCATGATACAGAACAAAGATTATGTAACACCGCTCGATATTGCAAAATTAGCACCCGATATTTTAAGACACAGGCTTGTTTTAAGCTATAAAGCAGAAATCGATGAAATAAACGAAGATAAAATCATAGGAAAAATACTAAAGAGTATTCCTTTGCCATGATTAAATTTAAAACAAAAAAAAGAATTTTTTCCATCCTTCAGGGCCGCAATTTAAGCCGTTTTAAAGGTGAAGGACTTGATTTCAGGGAATTCAGGGAATACGGATTCAATGAAGATGCAAAAAAAATAGACTGGAAAATTTCCGCCAAAATAAATAAGCCGCTTGTAAAAGAATATGACGAAGAAAGGGAACTTAGAATTATAATCGCCATTCTTCCCACACCGAGTCTGCATTTTGGAATAAAAACATTAAAAAGCGAATATCTCCAGGGCTTAATTGAATTTTTGGGCATAGAGGCAATAAAAGAGGATAACAGGGTTGAGATGGTTATTTTAGAAAAAACCCCCGTTATCTTCAAACCTACAAAAAATATAAAAACCCATATTGCATATACTCAAAAAATAAAAAATATCGACTTTTTAAACACCTGCCCCGGAGATTTGAAAATTTTAAACAAATTTAGAAAATCGCTTCTTATTTTAATAGGAGATTTTTTTGAAAAAATTGATTTAAGTTATTTAAAGCATGAAACATTCGTCATCGTATTAAGAGATATTGCGGAAGAAAACCCCCCTTTCAGAGGAGATATAACACTGTTTGACCCTGTAAAAAAAGAAGATGTCAATGTCAATTTTACAAACAGTGATGCAAAAAAAATAAATATGTATATTCAAAAAGTTGATAAACAGAATTTTCTGCATTTTAAAAAACTGAAAATTCCATTTGTCAAAATTTATACAGATGAGAATCCCATTCCTAAACTGATAAGGCTTTTTAAATGATTCCGATTCGTGATATAAAACCGAATGTTACAATAATAGATTGGGAATTTAGCGCTTTTGCAGCTGTTATTTTACTTATTTTAATTTTTATAACTCTTTTTTTGTTTAAAAAGCTGAAAAAGAAAAATCCTAAAAAAGAAATATTAAAAAAACTTCAAAACATCGATTTTAATGATTCAAAAAAAGCCGCTTATGAATTCAGCGCACTTGCAAGGTTTTTTATAAATGAAGAAAATAAAGAAAAATATCAGCAAATCGTAAATTCGCTTGAAAAATACAAATACAAAAAAGAAGTCCCGCCTTTAAGCAATGAAGATAAACAAAATTTAAAAAATTTTATAAAGGAAATTCATGTTTGAATATCCTTTGTTTTTAATAATTCCTCTGATTTATATATTCTGCCGTTTAAAATGCCCTTTGAGAAGCGATAAAATAATTTTTCCAAATGCTTTTGTTTTAAAAAACAGAAAATTTATCAATATATGGGAATTTTTGAGCATACTTTTTTTAAGCATTGCACTTGCCAGCCCCGTAAAAACAAAAATAATCACCAACATTCAAAAGAAAGGCTACGATATTGTAATTGATTTGGATACAAGCGGGTCGATGGCTCAGTTTAACAAAATAAACATTGCAAAAAATGTAATAAGAGCTTTTATAAAAAAAAGAAAAAACGACAGAGTCGGTCTTGTTATTTTTGGAAATATTGCATATATTGCTTCACCCCTGACCCCGGACAAAAAAGCATTAAATGAAATATTAAAAAGAATATATCCCAAAATCGCAGGAGAAAAAACGGCTATTTACGACGCCCTGTTTCTCTCAAACAATCTTTTTAAACATTCACATGCAAAAAACAAGATAACAATACTTGTAACAGACGGGATGGACAACGCCTCAATAACACCTATAGACGTAACGATAAAAAAACTTAAAAAAGAGAAAATCAGGGTTTACACTGTAGGTATAGGAAACGAAATAGATCCTGTAACATTAAGGTTGATAGCCAATAAAACCGGAGGGAAATTTTTTGACGTATTTTCAAAAGATGAACTGAAACAGGTTTATAAAACGATAAACAGGCTTGAAAAAAGCAAAATAAGCTCAAAAACGATAATAAATAAAATTTATTATTTCGAATACCCTCTCTTTTTGGGAATTTTATTTTTATTAATAACGGTTTACAAAAGGCAGCTTAAATGGAAATTTTAAACCCGTGGGCATTAATACTGTTAATTTTTATTCCTCTTTTTTTTAAACACAGAAAATTAAACACACTTAAAAAAATAACCGTTTATTCCCAAAAAAATTATTTCTTTTTAATTGCCTTTTTACTGTTGGTTACAGCACTTTGCCGACCCGTGATAAACAACGGCTATATAAATGTCAAACTTCCGAAAACAAATGTAATAATAGGGCTGGACATAAGCAAACATATGCAAAAAAATGATTTTTACCCCAACAATTTGGAATTTGCAAAAAACAAATTCTCAAAATTTGTAAAATATTTAAATTATGAGCCAGTCTCGCTTCTTTTATTCGATAAAGATGTTTATCTACTCTCTCCTTTAAGCAGTGATTATAATTCGATTGTTTATCTTTTAAAACACATTCCTAAAATACAAACCTCTTTTTACCCAGACTTTTATAATCTGATAAAAACGGTAGACGAATTTAAAAATCCTAAAGTTTTGGTGATTTTTACTAACAGCACGGCTTCGAAAAAAGCTTTGGAGGAAGCAAAAAATAAAAACCTTAAGGTTTTTATATATTTTATAGGCAAACAGCAAAACAAAGCAATGGAAAATTTTGCCATGATTACAAACGGAGGAATAGTTTATGCAAGTTATCTGAACACTGATATTAAAAATCTCTCTAGTATGATAAATTCAATAAATAAAAAAAGAGTGATAAAAATAAAAGACAAAAAAGAGCTGTTTTATTATCCTCTGTTTTTGGGGATTTTATTCATATTTTTAGCTCTTTTTAAAGGCAGAAGATGAGAATAATTATATTTTTAATTATGTTTAAATTTTTATTTGCATTTGATTTTTTTCATATTCTTAAGGCAAATAATTATTTTAAAAACAAAGAATATATAAAAGCGGCTAAAGAATATGAAAAAATCCATTCCGATAAAGCCCTTTTAGATGCGGCAAACAGTTATTACAAAGCGAAAAATTATAAAAAAGCATTGACACTCTATTCAAAAATAAAAGATAAAAATTTACTTTTTGAGAAATATTACAATTCAGGAAACGCATATGTCAGATTAAAAGAATTTAATAAAGCTGTTGAAATGTATAAAAAAGCCATTAATTTAAAAAAAGACAAAGATGCCGAATATAATCTGAAACTGATTGAAAAACTGCTTAAAAAAAGAAAAAATAAATCAAAAAACAATAATTCAAACAATAAAAATTCTCAAAAAAAACACAGTTCCCAAAATAAAGACCTTAATAAAAACAAAAAAAACGCTACCGGTAAAAAACAAAACAAACCCGAACATAAACAAACAAAAAATAAATCAAATAAATCAAAAAACAAAAATCCGTTGCAAAAAAAGCAGCAAAAATCTGATTTAGAAAAAAATTCATTAAAAAATGCTAAAATGAAAACACAAAAAAAAGAAAACAATACAACAGATTTAAGAATGAAATTTTATGAAAAAACATTAAAAAATTTAAATTTCAATTCTTTAATAATACCTCTAAAGGATTAAAATGAAAAAATTTATTTTATTAATAGCGGTTTTACTTTTTGCAAATGTAAACGTAAACGTAAACGTAAACAAAACTGACATATCCGAAGGCGATGAAGTAATTTTCACAATCACGGCGGAAGGTAAAAATGTAAAAATGCCAGATATTGCGCAAATAGGACCATATAAAGTGCAGGGAAGCGCAAAGAGTGAAAATGTGACTATTATAAACGGAAAAATGAACACACAAATTTCCAGAAGTTATATTTTTTATCCTTTAAAAAATATAACAATACCTTCTTTTAAAGTTATTGTAGACGGCAAAACCTTTTATACAAAGCCGATAAAAATTACCGTTCATAAATTGGAAAAAACAAATGATAAAAACTATGATTTGACTCTCAGTTTAGACAAAAATGAAAGTTTCTTAGGGGAAGGAAGGATATTAACCATTAAATTTTCCCAAAATATTGATGCAAATCCGCAGAGTATTCAGATTCAAAGGCCTACACTTCAGGATTTTTTAATAAATCAAATTTCCAGCAAAACTTTTATTAAAAACAATTATAAAATAACCGAATATAAATTTTTGATAATACCTCAAAAAAGCGGAATTTTTGAAATAGGGCCTATTCTGGCCAATATCGGAATTTTGCAAAAAGAAAACCCGTTTGATGACCCTTTCTTTTCAGCCGCTTTTATCAGATATAAAAGAATAGTATCAAATGAAGTAAAATTAAAAGTAAAACCGATTCCCCAAAACAGTATCTGGGGCGATTTTAACATAACATTAAGTGCTGACAAAAAAGAAGCGCTTGCAAACACGCCCGTTCATATAACATTGAAAATAAGCGGATGCGGAGATTTTTATGATATGAAAAATTTCAAATTAAATATAAAAAACGCCACAATATATGAAAAAAAACCTGTATTGAAAACAAAAATTATAAATAACAGACTTTGCGGCGTTTATCAAAAAGAATTTACCGTGTTAAGCCCAAAAGATATTAATCTCTCACCCGTTTCATTATTGGAATTTAACCGAAAATTCAAAGAAGTAAAAAGCAACCCTTTATATATAAAAATAGAAAATTCTATGATAAATCTGCCAAAAACAGAAAATTTCACCCATCCGGTAAAAATTAAAACAAAAATTGTATATAAAACAAATTATATTTTAATATTAATCGCTTTTGTTTTAGGGGTTTTAATTACACTGCTGTTAAGTTTAAGTTTATATAAAATAAAATTTCCAAAAAAAGATATTTATGAACAAATCAAAAAAGCAGACAATAAAGAGCTTTTTCAATTATTGCTTCCTTTTGCCGGGAACAAAAAAATAGATGAAATATTAAAAAAACTTGAAGCCAATATTTATAAAGGTGAAAAAAATAAAATAGACAAAAAAGAGATTATAGAAATAATCAAATCTCTTTAATTTTATTTTACCCCAAAAATAACTACAAAGATAAAAATATGGCAGCTTCAGAGCTTCATTTTGCTAATGCACCGCTCAAATTTTGCTAAAAATTGCAAACAGCAGCCCTAAGGGCTCGGTGCAATTTTTTAAACGCAAAATTTTCGCTAAATTCCGCTACGCTGTCATATTTTTACTTTTCCATTATTTAGTCAGTGCCTATTTCCTTTTTTCTTGACAAGCAAATATTTTTTTCTTATAATTTCACTCCACAAATGACTGACCCGTTAGCTCAGTCGGTAGAGCATCTGCCTTTTAAGCAGAGGGCCGTTGGTTCGAATCCAACACGGGTCACCACTTGGTCCCCATCGTCTAGAGGTCTAGGACACCGCCCTTTCACGGCGGCGACACGAGTTCAAATCTCGTTGGGGACGCCAATCTCCAAAAAACTTTACGGTCGCTTAGCTCAGTTGGGAGAGCACCAGCCTTACAAGCTGGGGGTCGCAGGTTCGAGCCCTGCAGCGACCACCATATATTTTATCATACGGAGCCGTAGTTTAGCTGGTTAGAATGCCGGCCTGTCACGCCGGAGGTCGCGGGTTCGAGTCCCGTCGGCTCCGCCATAACAATTGAAAATGGACAATGAAAAATGTAAAATTTTTAATAATTAATTTTATTATGAGTGTCTGTCACTATATATTAGTCTATTATCTTAATATTTCTTTTCAATTAGTTATATCAATTCTCAATTAGTTACTTTAAAAAATATAAAACTTTCATTATTTCAACATTTTAATTATTTTCCATTTTCAATTGGTATATAACTTGCTTTCTTAGCTACTATTCACTTCATTTTCCATTCATTGAATTATTTGACTTCTAAACCCGTTTATGGAATGAAAAACCACCTTTTTATATTTTTTTGCATAAATTTTTATAAGCATTTCCTGGATACTCGGCATAATTGAAGGGTTAAACCATGCCAAATTGCTCATACCAATCACATAATTCGGTTTTAATTTGTATAAATTTTCGCTTGTTAACTCATAACATATGGCATTAATAAATTTAAATTTTTTTATTTTAAATTCTCCAAATTTCTTACTTACGGAAAAATCGCTGCTGTCAGCAAAAAACAGATGGTTGATTTCTTTTTGAAAAAAAGGAAGAGGGATATATTCTCCAAAAGGGACCAGAAGATGCTTATCAAGAATAGTAACTTTACCGTTTTCAAAAATATATGTTGAATTGAAAAACTTACGGTTTTCATAATGAAGCGCCCCTGTAATGATTACAATTTTTTGAGACAAATTTTTTAATTTCTGCATTAAATCCTGATGTAGATTCAAAAACAGAGGGAATGCGCTCTCTGGTAAAACAACCGCTTCATAATTATTTGTAATGGCTTTATTAATTAAATTAAAGTTATTTTTTATTTCAACAGGAATATAAAACTTTTTCCATTTTAAATTCTGGGGTACATAAGTACTGGCCAGATAAATTTTAATTTTTGGCATTTTCGGAACATCATAATTTATAAAAAAAAGCGGAATAATAAGTAAAAGTAAAAATTTTTTATCTATTTCATAAAACAAAATTGCGCCAAAAAAAATTAAAAGCGTAATTTTATCTATCCCGAAAAAAGAATTAACAAATAATATTTCTGGTTTCAGCCAGTCAAATGTAAAAGGTGCTAAATAATCAAAGGCAAAAGTAAATACTAAAATATAGTAAATTTTTTTCATATAACTGTTTTTTATAAAATTTTCTGTTTTTTTTATAATCCAAAAAACAACCCCGTAAAAAACACCTATTGCAAAAATTACCAAAGGGATTAAAAAACTTAAATTATAATACCTGAAACTAAGACTAATCCAATAAAACCAAAAAATTCCTATAAAAAATCCTGTTTGGAAAAAAGAATGTTTGATATAAAAAAAAGAAATAAAAGCCAAAAGCAAAATAAATGTAAAAATAAATTTTGTAAAAAAATTATCATTAATTCCAAATTTAAGCATAAAAAAGTTTAAATAAACAGGTAAAGATATTAGAGTTGCCACAATCAAAGAATTTGTGTTAAAATATCGCTTAAAAAAGGATACACATGAATTTTCTATACGCAGCAGCACCGGCAGCAGGCCAACCGAGTTTAGTCGCATCGCTATTACCCCTTATTATATTATTTGCAATTTTTTATTTGCTTGTAATTTTACCACAACAAAGACAGGCAAAAAAGCATAAGGCAATGGTGGCGGAACTGAAAAAAGGTGACAAAATTGTCACAACAGGCGGTATTATCGCAGAAGTGGTAAAAAACGAAGAAGGCTTTATCAAAGCCAAAATAGCCGATGGTGTTGAAGTAAAAATAGATAAAGCAGCAGTTGCTAGAAAACTAGAAGTTGAAAAATGAAAAAACTTAATTACAGACTGGTTATATTTATATTAGCCGCCTTTTTTGGAGTGGCATTTACCATTCCCTCATTTATAGGGAAAAATCCTAAAGTCAATCTGGGACTCGATTTACAAGGAGGAATGTATTTGGTTTTGGGTGTAAAGGGTGATGAAGCTGTTAAAAACAAAATTAAAACATTTGCATCCACAATCAAATATATAACAAATAAAAAAGAAATATTTATAGACAGTTTGAAAGTTAAAAAAGACACTTTAAGTTTTGAACTTATAGACAAAGATGACGAAGCTAAAATGGATAAAATTTTAAAAAAGTTAAAAGGTGTTCAAATAATTAAAAAGCCTCAAAAAGAGAGTGTTTTATATACTATTAAACTAACTCCGGCTGAAATTCAAAAAACAAAAGAAGATGCCGTAAATCAAGCAATTCAGACAATAAGAAGCAGACTTGATGCATTCGGTTTAACCGAACCGAGTGTTACAAAACAGGGAATTGATAAAATTGTGGTGGAACTTCCGGGAATAAAAACTGAAAAAGAAAAAGATTCTGTCAGAAAACTGATTTCCACTTCGGCCCATTTGGAGCTGTATGCCGTTGATGACGAGCATAAAGCCATAACTAAAAAAGACGCTGCAAAATACGGAGATATACTGCTTCCAAGCAAAGATAACCCTGATAGAAAATATCTTTTAAAAACCCCACCGGTACTTGACGGAAGTATGATTACGGACGCAACCGTTGGATTTACACAAAAAACAAACCAGCCCGCCATTTTCTTTACCCTAAATTCACAGGGCGCCCAGATTTTTGGAGATTTTACAGGCAAAAATGTAGGAAAAAGGCTTGCAATTGTAGTGGATAACAAAGTCTATTCAGCACCTGTCATACAGGAAAGAATAGGAGGAGGAAGCGGTCAGATAACCGTAGGTACTCCTGAAGAAGCCCATGTTCTTGCCATAGCTTTAAGAAGCGGCTCTCTTCCGGCACCGGTGGTACTGCTTGAGCAAAGAAGCGTAGGTGCAAGTCTTGGGGCTGACAGTATTAAAAAATCGATGATTGCACTGATAAGCGGATTTGTAATAGTTGTTATATTTATGGCGTGGTATTATAACCTTGCAGGTATTATTGCAGACATCGCGCTTATTGTAAATCTGTTTTTAATTATTGCCGTAATGGCGCTTTTTGGCGCAACGCTTACACTTCCTGGAATGGCCGGTATTGTATTAACCGTCGGTATGTCGGTGGATGCAAATGTAATTATAAATGAGAGAATAAGAGAGCTAATTCGCGAAGGTAAAAACAAAAAAACTGCAGTTGAAGGAGGATATAAAAATGCAATGAGCGCCATTATTGATGCAAATATCACAACTTTGATTGCGGCGATTGCCCTTTTTGCATACGGAACCGGAACAATTAAAGGTTTTGCAATTACCATGGCTTTAGGGATAATGGCCAGTATGCTCACAGCTATTCTCGGAACACACGGCATTTGGGGATACATACTTGCCGGCGGTAAAAAAATTACTCCAAAACACTTTGGAATGAAGGCTTAAAATGGAACTTTTTAAAAGTGATAAAACATATAATTTTATGAGCAAAAGAAACCTGTTTGTTTCCATTTCTCTTATATTGATTGTACTTAGTCTGTTTTCTATTTTTACAAAAGGGTTTAACTGGGGGATAGACTTTAAAGGCGGAATTGAAATTCAGGTAAAATTTGATAAACCTGCCGATTTAGGAGAAATTAGAAAAATAGTCTCTAAAAAATTCCCTTCTCCTAGCATTACAACATTTGGAAGCAATAAAGAAATTTTAATAAGACTCAGTGTTAACGATGTTTCGGGAGATGTTAGAAAATCCCTGGGAAAAGAAATAAAAACTCTTTTAAAACCTCTTGGCAATGTTGATATAAGAAGAGTGGATATAGTAGGTGCCAAGGTCGGAAATGAATTAAAAGAAAAGGGAATAAGTGCATTTATTTTTTCCATAATAGGAATATTAATATATGTAGCGTTCAGGTTTGAATGGCGTTTTGCCCTGGCCAGTGTATTGGCACTTTTTCATGACACAATAATTTCACTCGGGGCTGTAAGTTTTTTTCATATAGAAACAAATCTTGACGTATTGGCGGCCATTTTAACGCTTATGGGATATTCTCTTAACGATACGATAGTGGTATTCGACAGAATCAGAGAGCAGGTCAGAGATTCAAAAGTAAATGATTTGGCGGCGCTTATTAATGAAGCGGTATCTAAAACGCTCTCAAGAACTGTTTTAACTTCACTAACAACTTTCTTTGTTGTACTTACACTCTTCTTATTCGGAGGAGAAATTATAAGACCTTTTAGTTTCACTCTTTTAGTGGGAATTATAGTAGGTACATACAGTTCTATTTTTATAGCCTCTCCGCTTCTTATCTGGCTCGGATTTAAAATTGACGATTACAGAAAAAGACTTGCCGAAATTGAAAAAAGAAAAAGAGAAAAAGAAAAAATGCGCCAGATGTATCAGGGCGGAGTTGTATAAAAAAAGTGAGTGGTGAATGGTGAGTAGTGAGAAATATAAAATGAGCTTACTCATCTGGCTGTTTAAAAAACGGCCATGATTGATAATTGATAATTAATATAAAGGGCAATAATGGACTGGGGAAAAGTAATATATGTGTTTTTTCAATTAATGAGTCTTACAAGTGTTGCCGGTTTTTTATATGACCATAATAAAGTGGCCCTTTTTATAGCTCTGAGTTTAAACCTGATATCGACTATTTTGAAAATAGGTGTAAAAAACATAGTTGCAGCAGAACTGTTTGCGGCAAGTTTAGTAGCGGATTTACATTTGATTCCGGCTTTTATTTATCTTGAAATAAAAAATGATTTGGATGCCGCTTACGCAATGGCGATAGGTGCATTAATAGCCAATATTGTAACGATAATTCTAAGTTTTATAGAAATAGCCAAAACATAATAGATTGGAGTAATATATGGTGAGTTGTGAGTTATGAGTTATATATAGTGAGTTGTGAGTTGTGGATAGTGAGTGGTAAATTGTGAATAGTAAAAAAGTATTAAAAGGAGAATTGATGCAATATAATCCAGCTGTTATAGAAAAAAAATGGCAAAAAATCTGGGATGATGAAAAAGCATTCGAGCCGAAAGAAAATAAAAATCTGCCAAAAAAATATATTTTAAGTATGTTCCCGTACCCGAGCGGAAGAATACATATGGGACATGTAAGAAACTACACCATAGGCGACGCACTGGCCAGATACTACAGAAAATCCGGATTTAACGTACTTCATCCGATAGGATGGGACAGTTTTGGAATGCCGGCTGAAAATGCGGCCATTAAACATAAAGTCCATCCTAAAAAATGGACATATGAAAATATTGATTATATGAGAAAAGAATTAGCTTCTTTAGGTCTTTCTTTTTCAAAAACAAGGGAATTTGCCACAAGTGACCCGGAATATACAAGGTGGGAGCAGGAATTTATTATTAAATTTTATGAAAACGGCCTGCTTGAAAGACGTACACAAAAGGTAAACTGGTGCGAAACGTGCCATACAGTATTGGCAAATGAGCAGGTGATTGACGGATGCTGCTGGAGATGCGACAACCCAATAGAAATAAAAGAACTTCCGGGATGGTATATCAAAATTACAAAATATGCCGAAGAACTGCTAAACGATATGGAAAAAATAAAAGACGGCTGGCCTGAAAGAGTTCTCACCATGCAGAAAAACTGGATTGGAAAATCCACAGGGCTTGAATTTAAATTTAACCTGACGCAAAACAGCAAAGAAAAACTTAACAATAAATTTGACGGATACGAAGTTTTTACAACAAGACCCGATACAATTTACGGAATAACCTACTCTGCCCTAGCCCCTGAACATCCTATAATTGATTATATGCTCGAAAACGGATTGTTGGATGAAAAAACAGAAAAAAAGGTAAGGGAAATAAGAAGCATTCTACCTAAAGAGAGACAGTCTATGCAAAAAGACGGATGTTATCTCGGAATTGATGTACTTCATCCGCTAACCGGCGAAAAAATACCGGTATGGGTGGCGAATTTTGTTTTGGTTGAATACGGAAGCGGTGCTGTAATGGCGGTTCCTGCCCATGATGAAAGAGATTTTGAATTTGCCACAAAATTTAACCTTCCGATTAAATGGGTTATTAAACCTCTAAACGGGGAACTTGATAAAAGCAAAGCCTATACAGGTGAGGGAATTTTAATAAACAGCGGCGAATTTAGCGGAGTGTTAAACACTGAGGCAAAAGAAGCTATTATTAAAAAATTCGAAGAGCTTGGAATCGGTAAAAAAGTTACAAATTACCGTCTTAGAGACTGGGGAATAAGCCGTCAAAGATACTGGGGTGCCCCTCTTCCGTTTGTAAAATGTCCAAAATGCGGGATAGTTCCTGAAAAAATAGAAAACCTTCCGATTACACTTCCTGAGGATGTGGAAATCACAGGAAGCGGCAATCCTCTTGAAACACATCCTACCTGGAAATATACAAAGTGTCCTAAATGCGGAGGCGAGGCAATACGTGAAACAGACACAATGGATACATTTGTTGAGAGCAGCTGGTATCAGTTTAGATATGTAAGTGATTTTAGAAAATTCAAAGATGTTCCTTTCAGGAAAGAAGACGAAAACTACTGGATGCCGGTAGACCAGTATATCGGGGGAATAGAACATGCCATTTTACACTTACTTTATGCAAGGTTTTTTACAAAAGCTCTCAGGGATTTAGGATACGTAAGTGTAGACGAGCCTTTTGCAAGACTATTAACTCAGGGAATGGTATTAAAAGACGGTTCTAAAATGTCTAAATCAAAAGGCAATGTGGTAGACCCTGATGATATTATTAAAAAATACGGAGCCGACACTGCAAGGCTTTTTATTCTTTTTGCCGCTCCGCCTGAGCAGGAGCTGGAATGGAGCGACAGCGGGGTTGAGGGCGCATACAGATTTTTAAACAGGGTTTATTTAAATTCTACAAAATGCAAAAAAACCGACACAATCCCTAAAATTGACACTTCTAAATTAACAAAGAGGAAAAAGAGGCAAGAAGAAAAGTTTATGAAACATTAAAAAAAGCAAAAGAAACTTATGAAAAAACTTTTGCTTTTAATACATTAATCGCAAACTGTATGGAAAGTTTAAACGCATTAAATAAAATAGAAAACAAAGATATCTATACAGAAGGTTACTGGATTTTAATGAATGTATTGGAACCTATTGTCCCTCACATAGCCAGTGAAATCAGCCAAAATTTATTCAACAGAAACAATTTTAAAGAAATTAAAATTGACGAAAATGCTTTAATTAAAGATGAAATACATTATCCGATAAGTGTAAACGGTAAGAAAAGAGCCGAAATTACCGTAAATACAGATGCAAACAAAGAAGAAATTCTAAACACAGACCAAAAATGCGGTTAAAAAATATATTGAAAGAAAAGAAATTATTAAAGAAATTTTTGTGCCAAAAAGAATGATAAATTTTGTAATAAAAGGATAGGCAATCAAAAAACATTTATTTTACATTTTTTATTTTACATTTTTCATTTTTTTAATAGGTTGCGGATACAAACCGAGCAGCGTTTATCAAAAAAATATTATAGGAAAAAAACATTAATGCTGTTGTAGATATTGACGTTAAGCAGCCGCAGGAAAATGTATTTTTAAAAGACGCCCTGAATGAAGCCGTTTATACACTTTTTGGCTCAAACATAACCAATCAAAATTCAAATACGACAATTACTCTTTCAATTGTTTCGTCTTCTCTTGACCCTCTGGATTATGACAAAAACGGTTATCCGATTCTTTACAGAAGTTCGGTAACGCTTCAGGCAAATATAATCGACAAAAAAAATAAAAAAAGAACTTACAGCGTAAACGGGACTTATGACTTTGCCACATCGCCCAACAGCGTTATAAACGACCAGATTAAATTAAACGCTTTTAAAAAAGCCTCTATTAATGCATTAAATAAACTGATTGCCCTGATAACAAAGGACGCAATCAATGAACATTAACGAAATAGCAAAAGAAGCCCTTTTAAAATTTAAATCAAAAGGTTATGTTTTTACCCCAAACGAATATGAAGATGAGTTCTGCAAAGCGGCCAAAAAGCACAAGGTTATTATTGAAGATTGTAATAAAATTTCAAAATATATAGCAAAACTGGATAAAAAATATCAGGTTATAGCCAAAAATTACAATATCAGAAATTTGGATGAACTTATTTTATTTTTAATAAATTATCTCAACAGAATAAATCCCCAAAAAGAAAAAAAGAGCCTTGAAGAGCTTTTTTTATATACCAAAAGGGTTCTTGATGTTATTGTTGTTTTACCGTTTGCCAAAAGCAGACATATTGCCATAAAACATCTCGATTTTTTAAATCCTAACTTAACAAAAAAAGAGTTTTCAAAACTACGGGAAGAATGGATTGATTTTTTGGATAAATTTGATAACAGGGTTATTCAAAAAGCCAAACATATAACAGGCGTTGAAAGTGAAGACTGTATAGAAATTACAGAGGCTCTGTTAGAAAAGCTTGAAGAAATGCCAAAACTTGATTTTTTGGTTGATTCCATAATTTATACACTCTCACCAAGTTATGCCCCTTTCATGAATGATGAAATTGCAATGATTAAAAGACAGTTAAAAAACGATTCGTCTTTTATTTATACAAAAGCGTTTGCCGAAGATTTAAAAATTCTTACGAATAAAAGAATAAAACTTGACAAAGAAGAGTTAAAAAGAAAAATTAAAGATTTGGATAAAATTGCTGAAAGACTGTCCATTAAAATATTAAAAATACTTAAAAAAACAGATGATTCTTCAAATGAAATAAAAAATATTACAGTGGAAATTCAAAACTGGAGACATGATGCAGAAAATTTTGAGAGCATTAAACAAAAACTGATAAATATAGCAAAATCCATTGACGGTGAACTTAATAATTTTCACTGTGAAATTAAAAAAGAGGATGAAGAAATTAAAAAATTAAAAGAAAAAATTCACTTTCTTGAAGGAAAACTTAAAAAACTCGCCACCGAAGTAAAAACCGATTATCTGACAAACATCGCCAACAAAAAAGCCATAGAAGACGAGCTTAAAAAAAATGAATCGGCCTACAACAGATATAACACCAATTATTCTGTTGTTTTTTTTGATATAGACCATTTTAAAAATGTAAACGATACATACGGCCATGATGCCGGAGATGTTATTTTAAAATCGCTCGGACTGCTGTTTAAAAGATATGCGAGAGATATAGATATGATAGGAAGATTCGGAGGGGAAGAATTTGTTGCAATACTGCCTAACACGGATAAAAACGGGGCTTATAAATTTGCCCAAAAGTTAAGAGAAATTGTACAAAAAACAAAATTTATGTATAAAAACACAAGAATTCCTGTAACAATATCAGGAGGAGTTGCCGAAAGAAAAGAGGTTAATTCAAAAGAAGAAGTGTTAAAAAAAGCAGATGAAAGACTTTACTTGGCAAAAAACAGCGGAAGAAACAGAGTTTGTGCAGAGGATAAATGCAAATAATAGTGAGTGGTGAGTGGTGAGCAAAGAAAAGTTAAATGAATTCTTAAATAAAAAACCTCTTTTTTATAAAGAAATAGATATAAAAAGAATGCCAAAAGCTTTTAATTTAATAAAGGACAAAATCAATATAAACACGATTATTCATATAATAGGGACAAACGGAAAAGGCTCCACTGGCAGATTTTTGGCCCATACCCTTTTAAAAAAAGGTTACAATGTAGGACATTATACATCCCCGCATATTCTTAAATTTAACGAAAGAATATGGATAAACGGAAAAAATATAACTGATGAAGATCTCGAAACCGCCCACTCACGCCTTCAAAAACTGTTGCCTGAGATCAGCGAATCTCTAAGTTATTTTGAATATACTACCCTGCTTGCAGCCATAGCCTTTGAAAGACTTGATTTTGTAATAATGGAAGCAGGACTTGGGGGGGAATTTGACGCCACCAATGTATTTGATAAAAAGACAACCCTTGTAACTCCTATTGATTATGACCATCAAAATTTTTTGGGAAATTCAATTAAAGAAATAGCAACCACAAAACTGAATGCGATTGAAAAAGAGGCGATAATCGGGAAACAAATTAATAAAATTGAAAATGGAAAGTGTAAAGTGAAAAGTATTTTGGAGTTTGCAAAAGAGTTAAAACCAAATGTCAAAATATATGATTATCTGGAGTTTTTTGAAAAAAATGAAATAGAGAAAATAAAAAAAGATTTTAAATTTGCTGAATTTCTTTTTGATAATTATCTGCTTGCTATGAGTTTTTTAAAAAAAGAAAACTTACCTTTTAGCATCAATGATATAAATGATTTAATACTTCCTGGCAGAATGCAGGAAATTGAAAAAGACCTTTTTATTGATGTAGGTCACAATCCTCTTGCAGCAAAAGCTATTGTAAATACTCTGCCTAAAAAAGTAAATTTGGTTTATAACACATATAAAGACAAAGATTATAAAAAGATTTTAACAATTTTAAAACCCAAAATAAATAAACTTTATTTAATTGATGTAAAAAACGAAAGAATTGAGGATAAAGAGAAAATAAAAAAAGTTGCAAATAATCTGGGCATTGAAATAGAAGATTTTAAACAGATACAAAAACCCATGCTGGTATTCGGGAGTTTTTCGGTAGTGGAAGAGTTTTTAAGGAGATATTTTGCAGGCAAAAGTTTATGAATTTTTACAAAAAAATAAAAAAAATATAATCACAGGAAATTTAAAAGAAGCGCTCTTAATAGGTGAAGTTTTTAAATATTTGAATATCCCCTATTCTGTTTTTCCGGATTTCAGAGCCGGTTTTGGGGACGATTTAAGAAGTTTCAGAAATGAAATATTTGAACTTAATAATGCATTGTTTAAATATTATAATGAAAAGGCCTATTTTATCTCACCCTATTCCACTATTTTAAAAAAACTCCCTCTAAAAAAATATTATAAGTCAATAACCCTTGAATTTGGGGATGAAATAGAATTTGAAAAGTTAAAAGAAAAAATCATTTATTGGGGTTATGAGAGGGTCGATATAGTAAGCGAAAAAGGAGAAGCCAGTTTTAGGGGTGATATTTTTGACATTTGGCCGATAAACAGTGAAAAGCCGGTAAGAATTTCCCTTTTTGACACCCAAATAGAAAGTATACGAACATTTGATGAAATTACCCAAAAAAGCATTGAAGAGATTGAAAAGTTTTCAATTATCCCAGCAATCGCCGCACTTGATGAAAAAGAATATAATGAAATTTTGCAAAAGTGTCAAAATAGCGAGTTTTCAACATTTTATAAAGATTTTTCCTCCCTCGGATTTTGGTATTTAGATAGAGAATTTTTAGATGATTTTGTTTTATTAAAAGATTTGACCCAGGAGATTGAAGAATATAAAGAGTTTTACAAAGAATTTAACCAGGCTTTCTTTAATGCAAAAATTATCCCAAACGGAAAATGCATTGATATAAATGAAAAATTAAAAGTGAAAAATAGAAAATTAAGAATACAGTTATATAATGAAAAAACTCCATTGGAAATAATTGCTAAAAATGAAGTTTTCTTAAAAGAATACAATTTATATGATTTCGTAAAATTAAAAGCGCCTGTTGTAAGATGGATAAAAAGCGATTGCCTAATCAATATAAAATGCCCTGATAAAACCATAATCTCTTTAAACCCGCCCGAATTTGAAAAGAAAAAAAGAATCACCCTTGCTTTGGATGAACTTAAAAAAGGCGATTTTGTCGTTCACGAAAACCACGGTATCGGCAAATTTATGGGACTTAGAAAAATGGAAGTTTTAGGAAAAGTCAGTGAATTTGCCGAAATTTTATATGCAAATGATGATAAACTGCTTTTGCCTGTGGAAAACTTGAATTTATTAGAAAAATATATCGCCCCTGGAGGGGTGATGCCTCAGCTCGATAAACTTGGAAAAAGCTCTTTTTCTAAAAAAAGAGAGAAAATTAAAGAAAAAATATTTTCAATGGCTGCCGATATTATTAAAATTTCTGCCAAAAGGCATCTCTTAAGCCCTATGCCGCTTGATTTCAAAGGAGTTTATGAATTTATAAAAAAAGCGCCTTTTATCCATACACCTGACCAGAAAAAAGCTATTGAAGAAATTATTAATGATTTTAAAACAAAAATAATGGATAGATTATTAAGCGGCGATGTGGGATTTGGTAAAACGGAAGTCGCAATGGTTGCAAGTTTTATTATTGCAAAAAATAATTATCAGGTTGCTGTAATATCCCCTACCACAATTCTTACAAACCAGCATTATCAAAGCTTTAAAGAAAGATTTGTTGACTATCCGGAAATAAAAATAGCAAAACTCGACAGATTTACTTCAGCAAAAGAAAAAAAAGAAATTTTAGAGAGTGTCAAAAAAGGCAAAATTAATATTTTAATTTCAACCCATGCAGGGTTAAATGTGGAATATAAAAACCTGGGCCTTGTAATTATTGACGAAGAACATAAATTCGGCGTAAAACAAAAAGAAAAATTAAAAACTTTTGCCGAAAATATTCATACGCTTTATATGTCAGCAACCCCAATTCCCAGAAGCCTTAATATGGCACTGAGTAAAGTAAAAGATTTAAGCACATTAGAAACCGCCCCAAAGGGAAAACAAAACACAAAAACATTTGTAAAAGAGTGGGATGAAAATGTTATAAAAGAAGCGATTCTAAGAGAAATAAGACGTGGAGGGCAGATTTTTTATATATATAATAACATTGCCTATATTGAACACAAAAAAGAAGAAATTCAAAATATTCTGCCAAATTTAAGAATTTTAACACTACATGCCAAACTGACCCCAAACCAGATAGAAAAAGGACTCATTGATTTTATAAACAAAAAATATGATTTAGCCTTAACTACTACAATAGTAGAAAGTGGAATTCACATTCCCAATGTAAATACAGTAATTGTAGAAAATGCAGACAGATTCGGAATAGCGGATTTGCACCAGATAAGAGGAAGGGTCGGCAGAGGAAAGCATGAAGGATACGCATATTTTCTTGTAAAAAACAAAGAGGAATTAAGTGAAGATGCCAAAAAAAGACTCATTGCCCTTGAAGAGAATTCATTTCTCGGAAGCGGAAGTATTTTAGCTTTGAGAGACTTAGAAATAAGAGGAGGAGGAAATATTTTAGGAGCTGAACAGTCCGGACAGATAAAAGGCATCGGATATGCTATGTATATTAAAATGCTGGAAAATACTTTAAAAGAATTAAGCGGGGAAACAAAAGAACAAAATGAAACAGAAATAAAACTGAGTATCAATGCGTATCTAAGCCCGGAAATTATTAAAGAAGACAGACTAAGACTTGAATTATACAGAAGACTTTCTCTTGCAAAAACAACAAAAAAAGTGTATGAAATAGAAAAAGAAATAATCGACAGATTCGGAAAAACAGACAAACCAACACAAAACTTTTTAGAAAAAATTAAAATAAAAATAATGGCCAGCGAAAAAAACATAAAATCTATTTCTAACTATAATGAAAATATATCAATTATTTATAATAACGAAAAAAAAGAAATCATTAAAGCGCCTTCAAAAGATGATGAAATTATTTTGGAAAGCATTTTAAATAAATTAAAAAATGAATAATGAAAAATTTGATATAATTTTATTCCTTGGAGAGTTGGCCGAGTGGTTGAAGGCGCACGCCTGGAACGCGTGTGTGGGTTAACGCCCACCGTGGGTTCGAATCCCACACTCTCCGCCATATAATAAAGGTTAAAATTGAAATTTTTATTTTTTGGTACAAGTGCTGGAAGGCCTACAAAACAAAGAAATGTCTCAGGGCTTGCAATGGAATTTGAAAATGATAATAAATGGTATCTGTTTGACTGTGGAGAAGCCACGCAGCATCAGATTTTAAAATCAAGGCTCAGCAGTGCAAAGCTTGATACGATTTTTATAACACATCTTCATGGTGATCATGTTTACGGACTTTTTGGGCTTATTACATCAAGGATGCTTGATAAAATCACTAAACCGCTTATAATTTACGGACCTAAAGGACTTAAAGAGTTAATTTCATCAGTGGTCGATATAAGTTATAAACATTTAGGATACGAACTAACAATTAATGAGACTTATGCCGGAGCTGAAATAAACTTTGATAAATTCAAGATAAAAGTTTTACCTTTAATGCATTCGGTTGAATGTTTTGCTTATTACATAAAAGAAAATGACAAATCAAATAAAATCAATCAAGAAAAACTCATAAATGAGGGGCTTAAACCGTGTGCATTATACGGCGAAATAAAAAAAGGAAAAGATGTAGAATTTGAAGGTAAAAAATATAGAGCAAAAGATTATCTGCTTGAACCTGTTTTAGGACAAAAAATAATTATAGCCGGAGATAACGCCGAGCCCGAAATACTCTGCCCTTATCTTGAAAATCTTGATTTACTGATTCATGAAAGCACATATACACAGGCAGTTTTTGATAATATGCAAACACAATATATGCACACAACCGCTGAAAATTTAGCCAAAACAGCTCAAAAATATAATGTAAAAAACCTTATAGCTACGCATATATCTCCACGATATCAGACAAATGAACCGATTTTAAATGAACTTAAAAAATATTACAATGTTAACGCCTTTGTAGCAAACGATTTTAATGAATTTGAATTAAAAGAAGGTAAATTAAAACTTATTGATGATTGATTTTCGTTATTTCGACATCGCTTCCAAAAATTTCCCTGACTTTATTTATAACATCATCTGTTTTTGAAAAAATATTTTTAACTTCTTTTGGCTTTTTTACATGATTTATTTCATTTTTTATTTCATTTTTTTTTTGACACCTGATAGGCTCTATTTTTACCCCAATACCAAAAATTTCGTTAATCAAAGGCCTGATAACAGGTGAAAAAAATCTTTTAAACATATTTTTACAGTTTTCATCTGGACAGCTCTCCCAGGTAATTACACCGTTTTCAAAAGAGATAAATTTCACGCTTGTTTCAAAACAGACCCCTAAATCGATATCTCTTTCTTTTATTTTTTTAATTAAAGTTTTAAATAAATCTTCTTTTTGCTCGATTTTCGGCTCATATGCGTTAACATCTATTTTTTGCTCTAAATTTTGTATTAAATCATCTATTTTATGCGGTTTAATTGCTTCTATCATTCTAAAAAACATTAAAAGCAATACAAATTCATTATCGATATTGTATTTTATAAGTTCCCTCGCATCGGAAATTATATTTAAAAATCTACCTGCCGTTACAAGAGGAAGTGTTGAATTAAACACCGCATCTTTTACATATAAAATAACCTCATCTAAAATGGCTTCTATATCATAATCTTTTACAACATCAACCAGTTTTTTTACTTCCTGTTTGTCTTCTTTTAATACGCTTTCAAATATTTTTGAAATAACTTCCGGATTTATAACCCCAAGCATTTCCACAACGCTTTGGATATCTATATTACCTCTTGAATATGCTATCGCCTGATCCAAAAGAGTTAATGAATCCCTAATGGAACCCTTTGCAGATTTAATAAGCAGCCTCAAAGCTTCATTTTCAAATTCTATATTTTCAATGCTCAAAATTTTAATCAAATAATTTTCTATAAGTTTTTCGTTTATTTTATTAAATCTGAAATGCTGAACCCTGCTTAAAATTGTAGCTGGAAGTTTTAAAGGGTCTGTTGTGGCCATAATAAATTTTACATATTCAGGCGGTTCCTCAAGGGTTTTAAGAAGTGCGTTAAAAGCTTCGTTTGTAAGCATATGAATTTCATCAATTATAAAAATTTTATATTTTCCGTAAGTCGGTTTATATTTTGTATGTTCAATAAGTTCCCTGATATCTTCTATTTTTCTGTTGCTTGCTGCATCCATTTCAATAATGTCGATATGTCTGTTTTCATTGGCCATTACACAGTTTTCGCATATTTCGCAAGGGTTAGACGTAGGACCTTTATCGCATTCAAGCGCTTTTGCAAATATTCTTGCGGTTGATGTTTTTCCTGTTCCTCTCAGTCCAGAAAACAGATATGCGTGGGCTAATCTTTTTTTATCGAGAGAATTTACAAGAGTTTTTATTATAGCATCCTGACCCACCACTTCTTCAAATCTTTTGGGCCTGTATTTTAAAGCTAAAACCACAAATCGCCTTTTTTTAAAATTATATCAAAAAGCAAGTTTAATGAGTTGTTCGTTTAATTCGTAAGCTAATCTTTCTTTTAATTTATTAAAATCTTCGGTTATATCGATATTGGGGGAAAATTTAAATGTGTTTTGGGAATTTACAAACCTTTGAAGTTCGGAATGAGATGAAGTTTTAATAAAATCATAAACCAGTTTTTTTATATCATCCGGATAATCATACCTGTCCAATAATTTCAGGGTATAATTTGTTTCTTTATTTTTTATTTTATTAATAAAAGGCATTTTTTTGATATTAAACACAACACCTCTTTTTTTAATAATTATAATACTAAATTTAACATATGTCAATTGATTTTTTATATTTTTTATCAAACATCGTATTTTCGGGGATTTTAATGGTAGTGAGGGAGAGACTTGAACTCTCGACCTCCGGCTTATGAGACCGGCGCTCTGACCAGCTGAGCTACCTCACCTTCTGCAGGAGTGAAATTATAAAAAAATAAATAAAGTTTGTCAATATAAAAATAAATCTTGTTACACATAGTAACAATACATTAATTTTATTTTAATAAAAACATTTAATAAACTTATAAGTGATATAATACTAAAAAAAGGAGAAAAAATGAACTTACTAAAAGGATTATTAAGTGCAGCGTTAATAGCAAGTTTTTCATTTGCGGCGGATTATGTTATTAAGTTTTCACATGTTGTATCACCGGATACACCTAAAGGAAAAGCGGCCAATTATTTTGCAAAAAGGGTTGAAGCGTTAAGTCACGGAAAAATAAAAGTTGAAGTTTATCCCAATGCTCAGTTATGTGGGGATAAAGTTGTTCTTAGAAAAATGAAATTTAATGCCGTACAAATGGCGGCTCCGAGCTTTTCAAAATTTACAGGGCTTGTTCCTCAGCTTGCTTTATTTGATTTACCGTTTCTGTTTAAAAATGACAACCATTTACATAAAGTTCTTGACGGAGAAGTAGGGCAAAAACTTTTGAATATGGTCACAAAAAAAGGATATGTAGCCCTTGGTTACTGGGATAACGGATTCAAACAGATAAGTGATTCAAAAAGGCCTTTAATAAAACCTGATGATTGCAAAGGGTTAAAATTCAGGGTTATGAGTTCAAAAGTGTTAATTGAACAATTTAAGGCTCTTGGAGCGATTCCGGTAGTACTTCCTTTCAGTGAAGTATATTCAGCTCTTCAACAGGGAGTTGTTGACGGACAGGAAAATACAATTTCAAATATTTATACAAAAAAATTTTATGAGGTTCAAAGATATATGACTTTATCTAATCACGGATATTTGGGATATATGGTAGTAATGAGCAAAGCATTCTGGAAAAAACTGCCTGATAATTTAAAAGCTGTTGTAAAAGAAGCCTTCAAAGAAGCCACTGCAAAAGAAAGAATCTGGGCAAAACAGCTTAATGATTCACAGCTTGCAAAGATTCAAGAATATGCAAAAAAAACAGGAAAACTTGAAATCGATACATTAACGCCTGGGCAGAGAAAACTCTGGGAGGAAAAATTAAGAGCCATTTATCCAAAATTTTACGGCACTATCGGAAAAGATTTAATTGAAAAAGCGATTAAAGCGGGTGAATGAAATTCTTAAAATGGATTGATATTACTGTAGGATTAACAAATGAATTTATTGCTTCGTTTGGAATTTCGGCAGGTGTTTTTTTAGCTTTTATAAATGTAATTGCAAGGTTTATGTTTCATCAGGGAATAGACTGGGCGTTTGAACTGACCAACTATCTTTTTATATGGTCTGCCCTTTTTGGGGCGGCATACGGTTTTAGAAAAGAAATTCATATTAAAGTTACATTATTGGTAGACGTTCTGCCTTCCATCTTAGCAAAATATACAATTATTTTGGCAAAATTAATTACTCTTATTTATTTACTGGCTGTGGCTTATTTTGGCTATTTGTTTATTTTTGACCCGGACTTCGGATTAAAAGCCAGCGGCGAAATCAGCATTGATTTAAATATCCCTATGTGGATACCTTATATTGCCCTGCCTCTTGCTTTTTTAAGCGCATCAATAAGAGTTTCACAAAAAATAATTGAACTTATTAAAACCCCTTTTGATGATATTAAACAGGTTAGCGAGCATGAAATGATTATAGAAGAGACAAAATTAAATCTTGGAGAAAATATATGAGTGTGGCGTTGACTCTTTTTGGAATATTTTTTACATTTCTTATTTTAAGCACCCCTGTCGCAGTGGCACTCGGAGCCTCCACTTTTATAACTTCATATATTTTTGAAGGAAAAGAATCTTTAATAGACCTTGCCAGTGCACTGTTTTCAAAGCTGGATAAATACGCCCTTATGGCTATTCCCATGTTTATTTTGGCCGGGAATATATTAAGTAAAGGTGGGAGCGCAAAAAGAATAGTGGATTTTGCAAAAGCTTTTGTAGGCCATCTTCCGGGCGGACTTCCTATTGCAGCAATTTTTTCAAGCATTATTTTTGCAGCTGTTTCAGGCTCATCCCCTGCCACTGTCGCAGCAATCGGTTCTATAATGTTCGGTGCGATAACAGCCGCCGGTTATCCCAAATCTTACGCCGTGGGGACAATTACGGCAAGCGGGTCCCTTGGAATTTTAATACCGCCGAGTATCGTTATGATTATTTACGGGGTAACTGCGGAACAAAGCATTGGAAAACTCTTTATTGCCGGAATAATTCCGGGTCTTTTAATAGGTTTTATGTTAATAGCCGTTACATATTTCGGAGCAAAAAGGCTTGGATTTAAAAAAACCGCCCCTGCAAGCTGGCGGGAAAGATGGATTAAATTTAAAGAAGCTTTTTGGGCTTTAATGACTATTGTCATTATTATAGGAGGGATTTACGGCGGAATATTTACTCCTACAGAAGCCGCTGCCGTTTCGGCTGTCTGGGCACTTTTTATAGCGATTTTTATTTATAAAGACATTAATATTAAAGAATTAAAAACAGTGTTTTTAGACAGCGCCGCAACAAGTGCTATGATAATGTTTATTATTGCAAATGCCTCTGTATTTGCATATTTTCTGACTCTCGAGAATATTCCGCAAATGTTAAGCAACTGGGTAGTAAGTATGCATCTTGGAAAAATAGGATTTTTAATTGCCGTAAATATATTATTGCTTATAGCGGGCAATTTCATGGAACCGAGTTCTATTATTATGATAATGGTTCCCCTGCTTTTACCGGTTGCAAAACTGCTTGGAATAAACCCTATTCATTTTGGTGTAATAATTACCATAAATATGGAACTTGGAATGCTGACACCTCCTGTAGGGCTTAATCTGTTTGTAGCAAGCGGGATTACTGGGCTTCCGATAAAAGAAGTGGTTAAGTCTGTAATTCCTTGGTTTATAGTTATATTAATTGGACTGATATTAATTACATATATTCCTCAAATTTCACTGTTTTTACCTAATTTAATGATTTCTTCATAAAATACCTTAGTCTAATTAACTAAACATTTCTTAAAAATTTAAATAATTTTCTTGACTTTTTCTTTCTTTTTTTATATAATTTCGTCAGTTAAACAAAATAACTGCTAAAAGGAGGCGGAAATGTTTAGACCTATAGGCTTAAGAGTTCTAATTGAAAGAGTTGAAGAAGAATCAAAAACAGCAAGCGGAATTATTATTCCGGACAATGCAAAAGAAAAACCGCTTGAAGGAAAAGTGGTTGCTATTTCCAAAGAAGTGGAAGAAGATGAAAACCTGCCAATAAACGTAGGTGATACAGTAGTGTTTGCAAAATATGCAGGTACAGAAATTACAATTGACTCAAAAGAATATTTGGTATTAAATACCGACGATATTCTTGGAAAAATAGAATAAGGAGGGGAACATGGCAAAAAATATAATATATTCAGACGCGGCAAGAAACGAATTATTAAAAGGTGTTGAAAAACTTGCAGATGCAGTTAGAGTTACAATGGGTCCAAAAGGAAGAAATGTTTTGCTTCAAAGAAGTTTCGGAGCACCTCATATCACAAAAGACGGTGTAAGTGTAGCTAAAGAAGTAGAACTAAAAGATCCAGTGGAAAACATGGGAGCTCAGCTTGTAAAAGAAGTTGCAAGCAAAACTGCCGATGAAGCGGGTGATGGAACAACAACAGCAACAGTTTTAGCGCATGCAATCTTTAAAGAAGGTTTAAAATACATAACTGCCGGCGCTAACCCGATAGCAGTTAAAAGAGGTATGGATAAAGCTGTTGAAGCTATTATCGCCGAACTTAAAAAAATGAGCAAACCTGTAGAAAATAAAGAACAAATCGCTCAAGTCGCAACAATTTCAGCAAACAATGATAAAAAAATTGGTGAACTTATTGCAGAAGCAATGGATAAAGTCGGAAAAGACGGTGTTATCACCGTTGAAGAAGGAAAATCACTTCAAGATGAACTTGAAGTGGTTGAAGGTATGCAGTTTGACAGAGGTTATTTAAGCCCTTATTTTGTAACAAATGCCGATAAAATGGTGGCTGAATATGAAGATGCGTATATTTTATTATATGACAAAAAAATTTCCAATATGAAAGATTTATTGCCATTACTTGAAAAAATGGTTCAGGCTGGAAATAAACCATTATTAATTATTGCCGAAGATATTGAAGGTGAAGCATTGGCAACACTCGTTGTTAACAAATTAAGAGGAGTGTTAAACGTAGTTGCTGTCAAAGCTCCTGGATTTGGTGATAGAAGAAAAGCTATGCTTCAAGATATTGCAATTCTAACAGGCGGACAGGTAATCAGCGAAGAGCTTGGTAGAACACTTGAAGGTGCAACCCTTCAAGACTTAGGACAGGCTGGAAGAGTGGTAGTAGATAAAGAAAATACCACAATTGTGGATGGAAAAGGCGATAAAGCTTCAATCGAAGCAAGAATTAACCAAATTAAAAAAGAAATTGAAGAAACAACAAGTGATTATGACAGAGAAAAATTACAAGAAAGACTTGCAAAACTCAGCGGCGGAGTTGCAGTAATTAAAGTCGGTGCCGCAACTGAAACTGAAATGAAAGAGAAAAAAGACAGAGTTGATGATGCATTAAGCGCAACAAAAGCTGCTGTAGAAGAAGGAACGGTAATCGGTGGCGGCGCTGCCATACTTAAAGCAGCCAAAAAAGCCGAAGTTGAAAGTGTAGACCCTGATGAACAAATAGGAATAGACATAATTAAAAAAGCGGTAAAAGCTCCAATTAAACAAATCGCTTTAAATGCCGGATTTGAAGCTGGTGTAGTTGCTCTGACAGTTGAAGAGGCAGATGATGAAACTGGATTTAATGCAAGCAGTGGAGAATATGTAAATATGTTTGAAACCGGAATTATCGACCCGGCCAAAGTTGAGAGAATAGCTCTTCAAAACGCAACAAGTGTTGGAGGACTTTTATTAACAACTGAAGCTGCTGTAACTGAAGAACCAAAAGAAGAAAAAGCAGCTCCGGCAATGCCGGATATGGGAGGAATGGGAGGAATGATGTAATTCCTCTTTTTTCTTTTTTTATAACAATTATAAGTGTCTGTCACTATACTTATTTATATATTTAACATATTGGTTTTATTAATCAAATTATATACAAATTTCTAAATTAGGGTTAAAAAATTCTTAAAAAATAAAGTATAATTTATTCCTTCATTATTTTAAGGAGAAATATGAAAATAGCAATTACAGGAGCCGGTGGATTTATTGGCTCAAATCTAAAAAATTATTTTCCTGATTTCATTGAAATAAATAGAAATGACAACGAAAAAGAAATTGTTGAAAAATTAAAAGATGTTGATATAGCTTTTAATTTAGCGGGGGCTAGTATATTAAAAAGATGGTCTGAAAATTACAAAAATACTTTATTCAAGCAGAATTGAAACTACAAAAAAACTGGTGAAGTCTATTAATAAAAGCAATATAAAACACTTTATTTCAACTTCTGCAATCGGAATCTATCCGGAAAATACTCCGTGTGATGAATACTGTAACATTACTGCAGATGATTTTTTGGGAAATTTGGCAAAAGAATGGGAAAACGAAGCAAATAAATGCAACAAACCTACAACTACAATAAGACTCAGTGTTGTTTTAGGAAAAGGCGGTGCTCTTAAAGAAATGCTTTTACCGTTTAAAATAGGTCTTGGAGGAATTATTGGAAATGGCGAAATGAAAATGTCCTGGATTGATATCGAGGATTTTTGGAAAAGTTTTACATAGACCTACAATTTTTAGAATTCCAAAATTTATTCTTCATTTACAATACGGTGAAGGGGCCGGCGTTTTAACAAGTTCTAAAGAAGTCTATCCAAAAAGATTATTAGAAAATGGATTTAAATTCAAATATCCTACAATTGAAAAATCTTTAAAACATATTTTAAAATTATAAATAATTTTTTAAATTTTTAAAAAATTTTTCTAAATCGTTTCTTATATCAATTCTGTTAAATGCAAGAGGCGAAGGATGAAAACAAACCCCGATTTTAAATCCGTTTATTTCATAAACACCGCATTTTTTTAAATTTTTAACTTTTTTAAATTTATTTATATAAGAAAATGCTTTAATTGCAGAATTTCCAAGAAGCAAAATAATAGAAGGTTTTACAATATTTATTTCTTTTTCAAGTAGATCAGCACCAATTTTAAGTTCATTTGCTTTTGGAGTTCTGTTTTTATTATCTTCAAATGTTCTAAACGGAAAGGCGTTGGTTATTAAAAAATCCCCGCACCTATCAAGTCCGCTTAAATTTATAAGATAATTCAGATTTTCCCCTGCCTTTCCTACAAAAGGCGAATGCATTTCAACCTCTTTTTTACCAGGAGCCTCACCTATAATCATTATGGGATTATCCCTTTTTTTATCAATACAAGGGTCAGTTACCTCTGTAAAATCAATATTTTCATTTAAATATTTTTGAATATATTTTTTTCTTTTTTGATAAAAATCAATTAATTCTTTTTTGCAACTCACAACTCACATCTCACTTTTTCACACTTTAATATTTAAGTTATTTCCTTTTCCGGTGGCTTTTGCAGCTTCTTCTATGGCCTTTGTATTTTCAAAAGTTTTCTCAAGCAAATTTCCCAAAACATTTTTTACAACATCCTGTGCTTTTTTCTGAGCATCAATTCGCAAAATGGCATTAATGTTTTGATTTGAAATTTTCATAATATTCCTTTATTATATTCACGCTGTTTTGTAAATCTTGGTTTTCAACAGTTAAATCGGCCAGTTTTTCATATATTTTAGTCCTTGAATAATAAAGTTCCTCAGCTTTTGATCTCTCTTTAAAAAGAGGCCTTTTTTCAATTTCTTTTTTATCCATTCTTTTTAAGATATCTTCGAAATCCACTTTTAGATAAACCACAATCCCTGCTTCTTTAATCTCAGGAATAAATACCGGAAACCCTCCCCCTACTGAAATAACAGTATTAAAAACATTTTTTTTAATCCATTCGAAGCAGTATTTCTCCTTTTGGCGAAATATTTTTTCTCCATGGGTTTTAAAAATTTCACTGATAGTTTTATTTTCAAAATTTTCAATCAGTAAATCCGTGTCAAGAAAAAAAGTTTTCATCTCTTTAGCTAAAATTCTGCCTATTGTAGACTTCCCGCTGCCCATAAAACCTGTTAAAAGCAGGTTATTTGAGCTCAATTTTAATCCCCTCTTCAGTTTTTGTGAGTTTATATGAATAATTCGTATCAAAATATATAACAATCCGATAAAAACCTTTGTGGTTTCCAACAACAATTTTTTTTACAAAATATTGTTTTATAATTCTTTTCATCGTTAAAAAATCTGCGTTTTTTTGAAAATCCAGAACAAGCCTGAACGGTCTGATTAAAAACATATTTCTTATCAGTTTATCTTTTGTTTTTATAAAAAGTTTTTTATTTTTGATAAAAAGAGTAAAAAGAGAATCAAATTTATATTCTTTAATTCCGAAAGTTTTAGGTTTATGGATAATAACTACGGGAGAGTGAAAATCAATATTTTTGTTTATTAAAATTTCTTTATTTTTAATATCTCCGCTGGAATTTTGATAAACAAAAATAATTTTTTTTAAAATTCTTGCGTCATTTGGAAAATAAACTTTTTTTTCTTTAAAAAATTCGGGTTTAATAATTATTTTATTTTGAGGGTTAATTACAGGTTCAAACGGATTTATCCTTGCAAATAACAAAACATTCATTATAATCAGTATTAATATTCTCATTAATTTTCCATTTTACATTTTACATTTTTCATTAGATTATTTTCCTTCAAGCTCTTTAAGTTCAAAATACTCTTTTTGAAGCGTTGTATTTTCTTTTTTCAAATCTTTTACTTTTTTATTTAAAATTTTATATTCTTTTTGTAAATCCAACATTCTGCTGAAAGATTTTTCACCAAAAAGCAAATTAAAAATATAAATGCCAAAAAGAAAAGAAAGCAAAATAACTAAAATTATTTTTAAATCCACTTTTCTTTTAGCTCTTATGTCGTCAAATTCTATCATTTAAAAATTTCAGCCCCTATAAATTCAGTTCCCTCCACACTTCTTTCAATTTCAAGAAGTCTGTTGTATTTAGCGGTTCTTTCACCTCTTGCAGGCGCTCCTGTTTTAATTTGGCCACAGTTCATCGCCACAGCAAAATCCGCAATAAACGCATCTTCGGTTTCACCGCTTCTGTGACTTACCACACAGGTATAATTGTTTCTGTATGCAAGTCTCATAGTCTGCATTGTTTCTGTAACTGTTCCTATTTGATTTAATTTAATAAGGATTGAATTTGCAATACCTTCTTCAATTCCTTTTTTTAACAGTTTTTTGTTTGTTACGAAAACATCGTCACCCACCAACTGAATTTTATTTCCAAGTTTTTGGGTTAACAGCTTCCATCCTTCATAATCGTTTTCAGCCATACCGTCTTCTATGGAAACAATAGGGTATTTTTCAACCAAAGCCGCATAATAATTTACCATTTCTTCGGCACTTAATTCTTTTCCTTCACCGGCTAAAACATATTTTCCGTTTTTATAAAATTCACTGCTTGCAGGGTCCATTGCGAGTGCAATTTCTTCTCCTGGTTTATAACCAGCTTCTTTTATCGCTTTTACCAAATATTCTAAAGGCTCTTCATTATTTTTAAAATTAGGCGCAAATCCCCCTTCATCACCAAGAGCAGTAGGATGTCCGTCTTTTTTAAGAAGATTTTTAAGAGTATGATATGTTTCTGCTGCCGCCCTTAACGCCCTTTCAAAAGAATTAAAACCGACTGGCATAATCATATATTCCTGAAAATCGACATCATTGTCAGCATGAACACCGCCGTTGATAACATTTAACATAGGCGCAGGCATTACAAGTGCATTGCTTCCCCCCAAATATCTGTAAAGCGGAAGAGACAAAGATGAAGCAGCAGCCCTTGCCACAGCCATACTTACACCGAGAATTGCATTAGCACCTAATCTGCTTTTATTTTCTGTTCCGTCAAGTTCTATCATTGTGTTATCAATTTCAGCCTGATCAAACGGACTCATACCGATTAATTCATTTGCAATGATTGAATTTATATTTTCACACGCTTTTAACACGCCTTTTCCGCCGTATCTGTTTTCATCTCCGTCTCTAAGCTCAAGCGCTTCCCTTTCACCTGTGCTCGCACCGCTTGGAACATTCGCACTTGCTACAACACCGTCGCTTAATTCAACCGTTACTCTGACAGTCGGATTACCTCTGGAATCCAAAATTTCATCTGCAAATATATTTTCAATGTAAGTCATTTTATTCTCCTTTTTCTTCAGTTTCTTTTTCTAATGCCTCAATCATATTTGAAAGTTCAACACCCATGGCTTCTTTAATTTTTTGCTCAATTTCCTCTGCTATTTCAGAATGTGTTTTTAAATATTCTTTTGCATTTTCCTTACCCTGGCCGAGCCTTGTGGCGCCGTAGCTAAACCACGCTCCGCTTTTATCAACAATATCCAGTTTTACACCGTAATCAAGAATTTCACCTTCCCTGCTTATTCCTTTTCCAAACATTATGTCAAATTCCGCTATCCTGAAAGGGGGAGCCACTTTGTTTTTTACTACTTTTACTTTTGTTCTGTTACCTACTTCTTTATCCGCCTGTTTCAGCGTTGCTATTCTTCTGACATCAAGCCTTACGGAAGAATAGAATTTTAAAGCGTTACCGCCGGTTGTTGTTTCAGGGTTACCGTATCCCATCATTCCTATTTTCATTCTGATTTGGTTGATAAATACAACTGTTGTATTCATCTTGTGAATTGCGGCGGTCAGCTTTCTAAGGGCCTGAGACATAAGTCTTGCCTGCACACCCACCTGTGTATCCCCCATATTTCCTTCTATCTCCGCTTTTGGGGTGAGGGCGGCCACTGAATCAATTACAATAATGTCAACCGCACCGCTTCTGGCGAGTGTTTCAACTATTTCAAGAGCCTGCTCCCCGTAATCGGGCTGTGACACCAATAAATTATCCACATCCACGCCTATATGTTTCGCATAAATTACATCAAGGGCATGCTCCGCGTCTATAAATGCGGCCACACCGCCCTGTTTTTGAGCCTCGGCTATAATTGAAAGCGCTAACGTTGTTTTACCGCTGCTTTCAGGTCCGTATATTTCGGTAATTCTTCCTTTTGGAATACCGCCAATTCCAAGGGCCATATCAAGGCCGAAACTTCCAGTGGGAATCGCCTCAATAGGTTCTATATCCCGATCGCTCAGCTTTACCAAAGCTCCTTTTCCAAACTGCTTGTCAATCTGTTTAATTGCAAGATCCAAAGCTTTTTGTTTTTTATCATTCATTAAAGACCTTTTTTTGTTACAATTATAACAAAAAAGGTTATTAAAAATTTAATTTTTAAAGGACTATCTTGAAAACATATAATTTGGCGCATTCTCCGGATGCAGACGATATTTTTATGTATTACGCCATTAAATTTGGATGGATCTCTACTAAATGGAAAACGGGAAATGGAAACAACGGTTATATTTTTGACAGCGAAGCGGAAGATATTGAGACTCTCAATCAAAAAACAATGCAAAATATTTATGACATAAGTGCCATAAGTTTCGGTGCTTATCCTTTTTTAAAAAATGAATACGCCCTTTTGAGATGTGCGGTTAGTTTCGGATACGGATACGGGCCAAAACTTGTTAAATTAAAAGGCAAAAAGTTAAAACCGAATTTCAAAGCGGCTTTAAGCGGAAAATATACAACTAATGCCCTGCTTTTTAAAATTTACTATCCAAAAGCAAGAATCGTATATAAAAATTTCCTTGAAATTGAAGATGCTGTTTTAAGAGGTGAGGTTGATGCCGGGGTTTTAATACATGAAAGTATTTTAAATTTTAATGAAAAACTCGAAGTGGAAAAAGAACTGTGGGATATATGGAAAGAACTTGCCGGAGATATTCCGCTGCCTCTCGGGGGAATGGCTTTGAGGCGTTCAATTCCATTACTTGATGCCATAAATATAGAAAATATATTGACAAAAGCCGTTGATATTGCAAACAGGCATAAAAACATACTCTCAAAAATGCTTCTTGAAAGAAATTTGGTAAGGGTTGATAATAAAACACTGGATAAATATTTAGACCTTTACGCCAACAATAAATCGGTTGAAATGGACGAAGAACAGTTAAACGCACTCAATAAACTCTTTGAGCTTGGATATAAAAACAATTTAATCCCGCATATGGAAGATGTAAGAAATTATTTAATTCCAAAAGAGTATAAAAACTTAAGATGTGAAAGCGGTGAAAACCTGCCCGGCCGCTTGCAAAAGGCGGGGTGGTGAGTAGTGAAAATGAATTTCAAAAGTGGTATGAAAGAAATGAATTAGCGCTAAAATGTAAACCGAGAACTCAAAGGGCAAGTTTTATAGAGTTTTTGGAAGGGGAATTTAAAGGTGAACCCCCTGTTAATTTTAAAAGAGGTGAAATATATTTTGCAAAACTGACCGATTCTGCAAAAGTTAGACCATTTTTAATTTATCAAAATAATTTTTTAAACGAAGCCTGCTTCAAGGGGCTTTACCATACGGTAATAGTCTTACCCCTTTCCGGACAGATTCTCGGGGGAGATTACAGAATATTTATAAAAAAAAGAGATTTAATGAGTAAGGACAGTGAAATAGTTGCAAACGCAATAGGAATAATTTCAACAGGAAAAATAATATTTTCAAAAGGAATTGTTACAAAATTAAGCGATGAAGAAATGAAAAAAGTTGACATTGCCGTAAAAAAAGCCACAGGAATGGAAAATGAATCAGTCTGAAGTTATCGCTTTAGCGGTACAAACACTCAAACTCGCTCTTTTACTCTCACTTCCAGCACTGTTAGTAGGTATGGTGGTGGGACTTATAATTTCCATTTTTCAGGCAACAACCCAGATTAATGAAATGACGCTGAGTTTTGTTCCGAAAATTATAGCTATTGCGGTGATTTTAATTCTTACAATGCCGTGGATGATGAATGAAATGATAGATTTTACAACATATGTTTTTAAACTGATACCAACGTTTTTAAGATAGTGAGTAGTGAGTTGTGGGTAGTGAAAAATTTAAAATAATAGATTTTAGTAAATTTTCTTCAATAAAAATAGGGCCAAAAATTAAAGTTAAAATAATTGACGAAAGTAATTACAATAATGAATTTTTAATAGGACGTGCCACAAATACCTTGATTTCTCCAAATGCTAAAAATTTGGGAATTCTATCTGATAAATACAAATTTATCGAATATAAAAACGGTTACCTGAAAGTTGGAGGCAAAGTTAAAAACAGGGTTCTTTATAATTTTTGCAAAAGAAAAAATATCGGAGGGTTTGAATTTCTCTCCCACCTGCCGGGCACAATAGGCGGAAGCATTAAAATGAATGCCGGAGTGAAAAATGAAGAAATTTCAAATAATTTAATTGCCATAAAAACACTTAACGGCTGGATAGAAAAAAAAGATATTTTATTTAATTACAGGTATTCAAACATAAATGCTCCGGTTTTTGAAGCCCTTTTTGAAATAAAAAGAAATTATGACCCTTTTTTAGATAAATATTTAAAAAATCTTCGAAAAAACCAGCCAAAAAAACCAAGCCTCGGAAGTGTGTTTAAAAACCCAAAAGGTGATTTCGCCGGAAGAGTGATTGAAAAAGCAGGCCTTAAAGGAATGAAAAAAGGGGATATTCAAATTTCAAGGATTCATGCCAATTTTTTTGTAAATTTAGGAGAAGGTAAATTTAAAGATATGATTTATTTAATCAATCTGGCAAAAAAAAGGGTTTATGAAAATTTCGGAATAAAACTAATTGAAGAAATAAAAATCATTTAATTTTTCACTTTTTTAAGTTCCATTTTTGAATGAACAAACGCCGCTATCAGTAAAATAAGCCCAAGAGTCCCTGTAACAGTTTCCGGAATTTCTATAAAAATTTTTAAAAACATAATAAAAGCTAAAATTCCAATTGCATAATGGGCACCGTGTTCAAGATATTTGTATTCATCAAGCAATTCCTTCTCAACCATCCAAATGGTAAGACTTCTGACAAACATTGCGCCGATTCCAAGCCCAAGCATTATTAAAATAATATTAGGAGTAATAGCAAAAGCACCAATTACCCCGTCAAAAGAAAAAGAGGCATCTAAAATTTCAAGATAAACAAGCCCCATAAGTCCATTTTTTACATTTTCGGTGGAAAAATATTCATCCAGCGCTTTTAAAAGGGAATAAGACAAAATACCTAAAAAATAAGCTATTGCCACTGTATGACTTTTGGCGTCATAAACAATTATAATTCCGATTAAAATCGCAATCATTAAAGAAATATTATTAACCTTTCCAAATTTTTCGGCTGTTTTTTCTATTGGTTTTATCCATTTTATTTCTTTTTTTTCAAACATAAAATCGCTAAAAACCATCCATAAAAAAGCACCTCCAAACGCATATATGAGATTTTCGGTGTTTGATAAAATACTTTCATATTTATCAGGCTCAAACAAAGCAATATTAACAGTTTCCATTATTCCCATATCTGCGGCAACAGCCACTATCAAAATAGGGATTATAAGCCTCATTCCGAAAACCGCTATTATAAGTCCCCAGGTTAAAAATCTTCTTTGCCAGATTTTATCCATTGTTTTTAAAATTTTTGCATTTACCACTGCATTGTCAAAGGAGAGGGAAATTTCCAAAACAGCCAAAATTGCCGTTAAATAAACAGCTTCAAATCTCCCGACAAAAAAAGCAAGCCCCAAACCGACAACAGCAATAATAAAGGAAAAATAAAAATATTTCACAATTTATTCCTTATTATAACCATTTTCACTACTCACCGCTTTTCACTGCTCACTAGTTTCACCATTTTCACTATATCTTAAATAGACTCTCAAGCTTTGAGGTGTCTTTTGTTTTCTCTTTGGCATCTTCTAACACAATTTTATATTTTGTAAGCATACTGGCCAGTGTTATATTTACTCCGTTTTTTCCTATTGCTTTAGCTTTTTGCTCAGGGTCCACCTCCACAATCGCAACTCCGTCTTTTTCATTTATTTTTACGCTTTTTATAATTGCGGGCGAAAGAGCCCTTGCTATGTAAATTTCAGGTTTATTGGAATATTCGATTACATCAATATTTTCACCGTTTAATTCATTGCTTACGGCATTTATTCTGACTCCGTTTTTACCTATTATTGTTCCTATAGGCTCAATTCTCGGATTTATACTGCTTACGGCAACCTTGCTTCTAATACCTGGTATTCTTGCACTTGCATGAATTTTGATAATTCCATCTCTTACCTCGGGAACCGCTTTTTCAATTAATTTCTCCAAAAATTTCGGGCTTGTCCGGCTAAGTTCTATAACAATTCCTCTTTTATCGTCAAAATGGACAAACTTCAAAAGGGCTTTTAACACATCCCCCACTTCAAATTTTTCACCTTTTATTCTGTTTCTCATAGGAAGAACGCCTTTTACGCCGTTTAAATCAACCCATGTGTTTTCTTCACTGTCAACTTTTATAACTTCACCTGTTACAATAGTATTTAATTTTGAAATAAGTTTTCTGTAAATTTCATTTTCAAGCAGTCTTGTAACTTCCTTTTCAAATTCTCTTTGCAAGCTGTTAGCGCCGCTTCTTCCGAGTTTTGACAAATCAAGTTCCACTTTTAACTTATCCCCTAACTGAATATCAGGCTCAAAATCCCTCGCTTCGTCGAGGTATAAATATTTTTCGCTGTTTTCAAGTGCTCTGTCGTCATTTACAACTTCAAAAATCTGATAAATTCCCATTTTATTTTCTAAATCAATTTCAACATCAATGTCACCTATATATTTTTTGGCAATTTTAATAATTGAGCGTTTAAAAGCTTCTTTTACTTCTTCTTTATCAAGTCCTTTTTCATGCGCCACTAATGATAATAAATCTTCTATTTTTTCCACTTATAACCCTTTTTTCAATGATTTTTTTTATTTAAGAAGAAACGGGGAGTTTTCTTAGGTATAATTTTACAAAAAATTTTGATAAAATAATAGTAAAAAGGACAAAAATGACATTAAAATTAATAGAAAATGAACATAAAACAAAAGAAGTAAATATGGAAGATTTTCTTAAAAGTGTTAAATCCAACTCATTTTATTATTTTCACAAAGATACAAGTTATAAAAATCTTAAAGATTTGATAGATAAATTAAGCGAAATAGGATTTTCAGTATATTTCAGAGATGTAAAATACGGGCTTGACGAGGGGGCATATATGTATGAAATGCATATATTATAGTGAGTGGTGAAAATAGTGAGTGGTGAGTTGTGAAATGAAAAAACTCTATATTGAAACTTTCGGCTGTCAGATGAATGTAAAAGACAGCGAGCATATTGTAGCAGAGCTTTCAAATGAATATCAAACCACACAAAATCCGAATGAAGCGGATTTAATTATTCTCAACACCTGCTCAGTAAGAGAAAAACCGGTTAACAAACTCTTCTCCGAACTCGGGAAACTGAAAAAAATAAATCCAAATGCAAAATTCGGTGTTTGCGGATGCACTGCAAGCCATATGGGAGAGGAAATTATAAAAAAAGCTCCTTTTGTCAGCTTTGTGCTTGGAGCCAGAAATGTAAGTAAAATAAATGAGGCCGTAAACAAAGAAAAATATATTTTTACCGATATAAATTATGATGACACAACATATATGTTTAAAAACACAAGAAAAAATCCATATAAAGATTTTGTAAATATAATGGTCGGCTGCGACAAAAAATGTACTTTTTGCATAGTGCCGAAAACGCGTGGAAAAGAAATATCCATTCCTATGGATTTAATTTTAAAAGAAGTTGAAAAATTAGCAAATGAAGGCGTAAAAGAAATAACGCTTCTTGGACAAAATGTTAATAATTACGGAAAAAGATTCAGTGTTGCCCATCCCAAAGTAGATTTTACAGACCTTTTAAGAGAAGTCAGTAAAATTGACGGAATTGAAATTATAAGATTCACTTCCCCCCACCCTCTTCATGCAGACGACAAATTTTTGGATGAATTTGCAAACAATCCTAAAATAGCAAAACACATTCATTTTCCTCTTCAAAGCGGAAGCACTAAAATACTTAAAGCCATGAAAAGAGGATATTCTAAAGAATGGTTTTTAAACAGATGCGAAATTTTGCGTCAAATCCCAGAGGTTTCAATAACCACCGATATAATCGTCGGTTTTCCGGGAGAAAGTGAAGAGGATTTTAATGAAACGCTTGATGTGGTAGAAAAAGTAAGATTCGAGCAGATGTTCAGTTTTGTATATTCTCCAAGACCTCTCACAGAGGCTGCAAATATGGCCAATCAAATAGACAAACAGACAGCAAAAAAAAGACTGCATAAACTTCAAAATATGCACAAAGCCATCCAGGATGAAATATATCAAAATAAACTCGGCAAAATTTACAAAGCTTTGATTGAAGAAGAGACACTTGCCAGAAGCAATAATAATTTCACCGTTAAGATTGCCCCTGATAACAAAAATCTGGGAAAAATTGTAAACGTAAAAATAAAAGAAATAATTAATCATAATCTGATAGGAGAAGTAATATAAAAAAAATTCTTGTTTTTCTTGGTATAATTATTTTAGGAGTTTTTATTTATTATATGTTAAACGATTCATACAGGCTTTCATTTGAAGCTAAATATTTTTTTGAAATAGGCGATTATAAAAAAGCCGAGCTTTTGGCAAAAAAAGCATATATTTTAGAGCCATATAACAGAATGGCGTTTACAGTTTACACACAGTCCAAAATTGCAAACGAATGGCAAAATTATATAAATGACGCAGAAAAATATTTTAAAAAAATTGAAATTATTGCAAACAAAAAAAATATTACAAAACAGGACAGGGAAAAAGTAAAAATAATGCTTGAAATTATAATAGACGAATATAAAACATTGACGCCCTCGCTTCTTTTACCGGAAAGTTTAAAAGAAAAGGCACAAAAGATGTATAGGAAGGGGAAAAAACTGTATGAAAACGTTTTTGCAAAAAGAATCCCGTAAATATTTGAAATATATTGAAAAAACAAAATCAAAAGAGACTTTAAGAACCTATGAAAGCACACTCAAAGAGGCAATTAATTTTATTGAAATAATTAACAATGAAATCGATATAACGCCTTACAGATTGCATATTGCCTCTTTAAATAAAAAAACCATAGCAAAAAAAATATCCGCCATCAGAAGTTTTTTTGAATTTTTACAAAGTGAAGGGTTTAAATACAAACTTATAGGGGATGAGCATATAAAAGTACCTAAAACCCTTCCAAAACCCGTTAGCATCGAAAAAATAAAAGAGGTTTTAAAAATAGCCGATATGGAAGAATATTTAGCAATTATCGTAATTTTCTCCCTGGGGCTCAGGATAAGCGAAGCTGCGAATATAAAATTAAACGATATAAAAGGTGAATGGATAGAAATAAAAGGCAAGGGAAATAAAACAAGAATACTTCCGCTCCATCCAAAACTTAAAGATTTTATCAATAAATTCTTAAAAATAAATCCGAAAAAAGAATATCTTTTTGAGAAAAATTCCATTCCCTTAGGAGAAAGCAAATTACGATATATTGTTCAAAAAGCTTTTAAAAAAACAGGTATTCATGTAACGCCTCATCAGCTAAGACATTCATTTGCCACTTATTTACTAAATAAAGGTGCCAGAATAAACGATGTAAGCGAACTGTTGGGGCATGAATTTATTTCAACCACCCAGATTTATACAAAATTAAGTTCAAATTTGAAATTAAAAAATTACATAAAAGCGCATCCGTTATGTTCTTAAAAAGATTTATAAAAAAACAGTATATTTCTTTTTATTTTGATGAAAATTATAAAATGTTAAATGAAATATATAAAAACAATAAATTATTGGAAGAAAACAGATTTGAATTCGAAAATAAAAAAGATTTAATAAATAAAATGAAAGAATTATCCCAGGATATTCCCCAAACATATCTTTCTTCCGTGATACAGACTATAAACCAGGGTGTTATTCCCACATGCGAAAAAAAAGAATTTTCCAAATTCGGAATAGAAACCGAAAACATTAAATATATCTGTATAAACAATAAATTTGCCGTATATGCTTCTATTTTTGATTTAATGGAATTAAAAAGATTCAATCTCGATTTTATTTATTCAATTTTTTCACTTATTGATTATAAAGCTGCAAAAAAAACAAACACTTTATATGTAATTATTACAAAAGAAAAATTTTATGTATTGATTTATTATAAAAACATTCCTGTTTATTCCGATATTTACGAAAAAATAGAAGAGATGTTCGAAGAAAACAATGAAAATACAGACGACGAAATAATAGAAGAAATAGACGATGATGATGGTATGGTAGAAGATTTAGATAAAATAGAAGACATTCCTGAAGTTGAAGAAAAAGAAATTAAAACAGGAATTGAAATGGATGTTGTCAATTTTATAAAATCATCGCTTGAAGAATATTATAACAATTATTCTGAAGATTTTATTGAAAACATTGTTATATTAGACAGCGGTATTTTAAACGATGATGTTACACAAATAATAAAAGATATGCTTTTAATTGAAGCTAAAAAAGAAAATTTCGATATATTAAAAACAATAAACGAAATAAGCAGGAAAAATGTATAGTTTTACAAAACCGAAACAAAAACCGCTCTTGTTGGAAGATACAAAATTATGGCTTGTTTTTATTTTTATTTCCCTGAGTCTTTATATATTGTTTGGAGTGTTTTTAAGCCTGAAAGCATATATTTTTAAAAAAGACACCGATACATTTCAAAAAGAAATTATAAATTTAAACGCTAAATTAACAAATATTCAAAAACAAAAAACATTTATTTTAAAAGAAAAAACACTGTATGAAGACATTATGGTTAAAAACTCACTTTTAAAACAAAGCGTTAAGAACCTGCTTGATTTAATACCCGACCCGATTACCCTTAGTTCATGCGAATTTGACAAAAACAGGCTTGTACTTTACGGAATAACCCCGAGTAAAGATATATATAATATTTTAATGCTTCCGCCTCTTGAATCTATTTTTAATGAAACAAAAACCTACTTTTACCAGATGCCAAACGGCTGGTACAGATTCAAATCCGAAAATTATTTAAAGAGTAAACAATGAAATTACCAAAAATAAACTCTTTTAAAATACCGAAAATAAAAATATACGGAATAGATATTATAAAAAATTTTCTTTTTTTTACTTTTTTTGTAATTTTGACACTTTTTAGCATATGGATAATTATAGCCCCGTCTATTAGAATTTTCAAAAAAAACCAAAACGAATATTATAAAACAAAAACCGAATTTGAACATTTAAAAAACCGGTATTTAGAAAAATCATTGACACTTAAAAAACTGCAAAAAGAAAACAAAAAAGTAATTTTAGCCCTGAAAAGAGATTTTAATAAAAAAAATTTTAAATCATTTGCTTCAAAATATATGAATATATTAAATATTAAAGAAATCAACTCCTCCACTTACCAAAACGTTTTTTTGAAAACATCTTACATGGTTGACGCCGTTATAAAAAGCCCCAAAAATTTTTATGACTTTTTAGACGCCCTGAAAGATTATAAATATGTGATAAGGGCATATTTTCCTGTAAATTTTGAAAAAAAAGAAGAAAGTATTGCACTTACTTTTAAAATAGAGCAATATAAAATCAAAAAACAAAAATGAAATATAAAAAAAGAATTTATTATTCCCATACCGATGCAGGCGGAATTGTATATCATACAAATTATATAACGTTCTGTGAAGAGGCAAGAAGTGAAATTTTCTTCCAAAAAGGCATTTTCTTTGAAAAAGAAGAAGGTTATGTGGTAAAGGATATAAACGCCGTTTTTCTCTCAAGCGCCAAACTCGGAGACATAATAGAAATTAAAACTGAAATTTTAGAAATAGGAAAGGTAAAACTAAAAGTTATGCATTCAATATTTAAAGAAAATAAAAAAATTTTTAAACTGTCCGTTACACTCGCATATATTAAAAATTCAAAACCCTCACGCATTCCGCAAAACCATCTGGAAATACTGTATGAATACAAAAACTAAAGGAAATATCGCCGAACAAAAAGCCGCCCAATTTTTAAAAAACAACAATTTTAAAATAATTGAGAGAAACTTTTATACAAAATTCGGGGAAATAGACATCATCGCTTTTAAAAACAGTGTTTTTCATTTTATAGAAGTAAAAAGCGGTAAAAATTTTGAGCCTGTTTACAATATAACGCCCGCCAAACTTCAAAGAATTATAAAATCCGCATATGTATATTTAAAAAAGCACAATATAAACTCCGCTTTTTGCATAGATGCAATTATTATAAAAAACGATATTGAATTTATTCAAAACATTACATTTTAAGCTCCCGAAAGGGAGCAACCTTTTAATTAAAAAAGGAGAAAGGATGAAAAAGGGGGGATTAGAATTATAATTAAAAAAGATTAAAAAAATGTTAAATATGTAAAATTTATGTCAAATTTGTAAAATTTATGTCAAATTTCTGTCGGTTTTGAAAGCGGCTCATACAAATAAAATCCCTGGACACAGTCAATACCCAAATTTTTGACAATTTCAAAAACTTCTTTATTATGAACAAATTCCGCAATCGTTTTTATGTTTTCCCTCTTTGCAAAAAGACCTACCAATTCCACCACAGTTTTAGAAACACTGTCTTTATCGATATTTTTAATCAGACTCCCGTCTATTTTTATAAAGTCTATATCTAAATTAACAATATGTGCAAAGTTTGAGTATCCGCTTCCAAAATCGTCTATTGCAAAAGAGATGTTTTTCATTTTCATTAATTTAATAAATTTCTCAACTTGTTTATAATCTTTGACTGCCTCACTTTCAAGAATTTCAAAAGTCAGATACTTTTCAATTCCTTTAAATTCTCTGAATTTTTTTCTTAAAAACCAGATAATTTCGGCGTCTAAAATATCCTCAATAGATAAATTGACAGAAAAATATATATTTTTATTATAAAGCATTTCAAAGGCTTTGGAAATTATAATTTTGGTTATTTCCCAGTACATTCTGTTTTCTTTTGCTATTTCAAGATAAGGAAAAATTGATTCTACTTTTCCGTTATTATCTATTCTTGCCAATACCTCGTATTTTAATATAGCTCCAGTTTTAACATCCACAATAGGCTGAAAATACGGAATAATCCTGTTATTGTTAATGGCATTGGACAAAATGGTGGATTTTTTTATATTTCTTTTAATTTTTTCAGAATTATCTAAATTATCATTATATTCAATAAATTTTAACCTTTTGTTTTGTTTAATATAATGAAGGGCAATTTCAGCTGTTTTTAAAAGCGGTTTTTTTTCACTTATTGCAGCGCTGAGTGAAATTTGAAAATCAAGTTTTTCATCCACAGAATAATTTACATGCTCAAATGTATCCATTATAGTTTTAACATAGGTTTTAATTGAATTTTTATCTTTTGAGAGAATTGCAAAATTATCTGCAACTATTCTATATACATTTTTATCCAAATTTTTTAAAAAATCCGCAACTTCCATTAATATTTTATCACCTGTCTCCCTTCCGTATAAATCATTTATGTTTTTAAAGCCGTCTATATTTAAAAGAAGAATCGCATTAAATTTATTCTGGTCTTCCAAATATTTGTTTCTGTTATAAATATTTGTAACATTATCAATATATGCAAGTTCGTATAAAAGGTCTTTATCTTTTTCGACCATTCCTATTAAGATTATCAATGCCACAAATAAGGCAAACAATACAAAAATTCCAAAATATCCCATAATTGTGAAACTGTTGATTTGTATATTTGAAATTATTAAAAACTTTTGTTTTAACTTATGCAGTTTTTCAATGCTGTCTGAATTCAGAATTTTATTTAAATAAATATTATATTTACTCAAATTATTTAAAATTACATTTATATGTAAAATTAAAGATTGGTTAAAAAGATTAGCTTCTTTATTGTTAAATTTTATTTTTTTAAAATAATTTATATTAATATTTTTTATTAAAGACAGATCATTTGTAAACTTAGCCAAATATACAGATGAAACAGCATAAACCACTTTTTTTCTATAATTTACAGGAACATTTAATTCGGGAAGCTTTGAAAGAAGTGTAGCCAAAAAAATAGTTGAATTTTTAATAGGCGCGTTAACTTTTTGAAATTCATATATATAATATACCTTTTCGTTAAATGCTTTTTTATAATCAAACAGATATTTTAATACAAAAGGTTCATTTATTTTTATTAAATTATCTTTTAAAACATTTATTTTATTTTTTATTTTTTTTATAGAATAAACATTTTCATCAAAACTTGAATATAAAAACAAAGAATTTTTAAGTATATAATAATTTAATCTATACTCTTCTTTCTCGATATTTAACAAAATATTGTTTACTTTATTTATTTTTAATAAATAATTTTTTGCGTAATTATTAAAAGCATATATTATTAAGATTACAGCTAAACCGATTATTCCCACATATACTTGCACTGATGTGAATTTAAATCTTTTAAATTTCATTTTTCATCCAGTATTTCCGGTTTTTTACCTGTTAGGGTTTTTAAAAAAGCTACAATTTTATCTGTTTCATTATTATTAAGTTTAATACCCAAATTATAATAAGCCATCAATTTAACCGCCTTTTTTAGGGTTTTAACGCTTCCGTCGTGAAAATACGGATATGTAAGGGCTATATTTCTAAGAGTAGGGACTTTATAAACATATTTATCATCTGGATTATGTGTTACATAAAATCTATCTAAACCTCTTGACAATTTATAAACTTTCACAACCACCCCTATTTTTTGATAAGAATTTCCTCCAAAATTAATTCCGTTATGGCATGTTATACATCCGTATCGTTTAAAAAGCATAAACCCTTCTTTTTCTTTTTTTGAAAGTTTTGCTTTTCCTTTTAAATATAAATCAAATTTAGAGTTAGGAGTAATTAATGCTTTTTCAAATTCCGCTATTGCATCAAAAACTAAATCATATTTTATATAATCAACCCCGTATACTTGTTTAAATAATTTTTTATATTCAGGCACAGCATTTAATTTTTTTTCTAAAAGTTCCCTGTTCATTCCCATTTCTAACAGATCTTGATTAGCCTCTTCGGCCTGGTCTTTAAGAGTAGGCGCTCTTCCATTCCAAAAAAATGCTATATTAAATACTGCATTAAAAACTGTTGGAGAGTTCATGGGTTTATCTATCTGTCCAAATACACCTTTGCTAAACTGCTCGTTATCATCCCCTCCTTTAAAAACATTATGACAGCTGACACAAGCAATTTTATTATCGGCTGAAAGGCGAGGATCAAAAAAAAGTTTTTTACCAAGCAAGGCTTTTTGTTTATTATATTCAATATGCTCAGGTATCGGTTTTAGAAGCTGGGCATTAACAAAAACAATTATAAAAAATACTAAAATTTTTCTCATTTATCCTCTTTAAGAGTTTTTTATACAATTATATCACCCCCCCCTGTAAAATCAAGGCTTTTTTAATCAGTATAATAATAACAATTTACTCTTTTTAATTTCTCTTCAAAATCCACTCTTTCAAAAGGCAAATCTTTAAATGATGCAATTGTGCCTTTTCTTATTTCATCTGTATTATGCGTATATAGTTTAAATCCGAGTTTATACAGTGCACATCTTACAGGTGTTGCAACGCTATACGAAGTTATTATACCAAATTTATTTAAGATATTCTTAATCTGTGTAAAATATTCTATACTCCACAGCTCTTTATTTACTTTTGGAGAAAAGGCATCCTGATAAACAATATCAATACTACTTAATTTTTTAATATATTCCCTTGCATCTCCTATAAACACTTCAATTTTTACAAACTCGTCTTCATAAAAAAATTCTTTACTTATTTTTTCAATAATATGCTTTATTTTTTCAAATTCTTTTGGATAAGGGAAATTTACTAAACTTTTAACTAAATTTTCATCCATTTCTGGAGAGAAAATATTTAATTTTGAATTTTGAGGTCTGTTTAAAACACTTAAAAATGTGTTATATCCAAGCCCGAAACAGATATCTAATATATTAATTTCTTTTTTTTGAATTACCGAAAAAGCCGGATATATATGTTTATAAAGGCTTTCTTTAACAGCCCCCTCGCTTGAATGATAGCATTCGTTAAATTTATCGCTTTTTAATGTAAAAGTTCCGTCAGCTGTTTTTATCTTTTGCAACTTTTTTCCTTGCATAAAAAAATGCCAAAATTCCTATAATTACATATAAAGAAAATACAAAAACAAGCTCTATTTTATTTATTTTATATTCATAATAAAATATAAAAACACCGCCTATAAATAAACCGGCCATCGAAATTAATGTAACAATGAGCGATGAATTTGTCTTATCCTTTATTTTAAAATTAGCCAGAGACATTAAAAAAGAGACTAATAAAAATGTAATACTTCCAAATTCCAATATTAATCTTAAATTTCCTATAACAATGAGTAAACTCGCAACAAATGCCATAGTAACAATAGAATAACTTGGAATTGTGCCGTTTCTGAAACTTAAAATCTTTGGCATATATCCGTCATCCGCAATTCTTGCAAGCTGACGGGAAGAGCCGAAAAGAGTGGAATTAATTGCACTTGTTGTAGCCAAGATTGCGCTAAAAATAACCAAACCCCCTCCCCATTCACCTACAATCGATTTCATTCCCACAGCCAGAGCCGCTTCTTTATTTCTTATCAATTCATTCTTATCAATTGATAAAACACTGGCAAGTGCAATAATAAAATAAATCATACTTACTATAAAAATTGCCGAATATATTGCCCTTGGAATATTTTTGTCCGGCTCTTCCATATCTTTTACACCGTTGATTATAAGCTGAAAACCTTCATATGCCACAAATGTTACGGATGAGACCATTAATATATTCAAAAACGGGGTGTTTTTAAAATCACTGCTTAAAACTCTTATAAACGAATGAAAATCATATTTTGAAAAATAAAAAAGAATTAATGAAATAATAAATAAAATAAACAGCTTTAAATACACAATAACATCTTCAACCTCCCCCATTCCCCTGACACTCCAGAGATTAATTGCGGCAAAAGTCCATACTATTAAAATAGCAATTATTTTTCTGATTATTTCATTTTCTCCGAAACTCATTAGACTTATCGAATAAGATGAAAATGTATAAGCATATAAAGCAATGGTTGAAATATATCCAAAAACCGTATACCAGCCTATTATTGCCGCCGCAAAATGCGAATTTGCAAACGTTCTTTTAAAAAAAGCGTATGTTGCACCTTCGTCCTTATAATAAACTCCAAGTTTTACATATGCATATCCGGCAAAAAAAGCCAAAACACCTCCAAGAGCTATTGAAAAAGGTGCTAAAAATCCTGCAATTGATACAGAAATTCCAAGGATAGTAAATATCCCGCCCCCTATCATTCCTCCTATACCTATTGCTAAAAGTTCTTTAAATCCCAGAGCTTTTTTAGTCATTTTCCACCACTTCCACAAAAGCGTTGTATAACGTTATAATGTCCCTGTCCGCCTTTCTTAAATGTTTTGTCAGATTATATGAAATTATCCAAAGCATTTTTACCCCGATTGTAGGATATGTATCAATTATTTCTATAAAATCGTTATGGTCTATTTCAAAAACCAGAATATCGGTTTTTGCTTTTATAGTTGAAGTTACAAGCCCTCTGTCTATCAAATTAACCTCTCCAAAAAATTCTTCCCCTCCTGCCTTTATATCCGTAATAATATAATCATTTTTATATATTGTCTCTTTTATTACACTGACTTCGCCCTCTTTTAAAATAAAAGCTTTCCCCGAATATTCCCCCTCTTTTACAAGAATTTCATCCTTTTTATATTTTTTTTCCTTAAAAAAATCTTTTATCTTTTCATATTCTTCGTTATTCAGGGTTTTAAATATCGGATGGTTTTTCATAATATCTCCTCGATTATCAGCTGGACTTCCCTGCCGTAATAATTATTTTCACTTAAATTGAATTTAAATGTTATATTGTCATCAAATTCTCCGTCAAACCTAAAAATAACAGCAGGCAGATAAATACCGTTTTGATTTAAAATCAGTTTATAATGGTTGTCTTTTAAATTTTGAATATGCTCTATTTTGGCATGGGTTATAAATTTCGGTTTTGGATTGGCTTCCCCGAAAGGCTCGTAACCTTTTATAATATCCAGCAGTTCCAAATCTATTTCACAAAAAGGAAGTTCACCCAAAACAAAGTCTTCTATAAAAAAATCATCTTCACTGTATTTTTTTATTTTTTCATTTAAGGTTTTTTTTAACTTTTCAAAATTTTCTTTTCTTATTGTAAGCCCGCAGGCCATTTTATGACCTCCAAAACCCTCAAGCAAATCCTTACATTCACTTACCAACCCGAATATATCGATATTTCCAAGACTTCTTCCGCTGCCTTTAAGAAATTCACCTTTTTTTGAAAAAACAATTGCCGGTTTTTTATGCTTTTGAACAAGCCTGCTTGCAATAATTCCCACAACACCTTCATGAAAATCACCGTAGAAAAGGATAAAATCTTCATCTTCCACTTCAATGGATTCAATAATTTCTTTTTCCGTTTCTTTTCTTAAATTGTTAAGCCTGTCAAGTTCAAGATAATATCTAAAAGCTTCCTCTTCGCTTTTACTCACCAAAAAATTATATGCCGCATATGCACTCTCCATCCTGCCGGCCGCATTAATTCTCGGGGCTATCTGAAAGGCAATGGTTTCAGAGTTTATTTCTTTAAATTCACGCACCAAAATTCTGCTAAACGGCCTTAATGCCATATTCAGCCTTTTTAAGCCCATATTCACAAGTGTTCTGTTCATATGCGTAAGAGGCATAACATCCGCAATAATGGCAATTGACAAAATATCCAGAAACTCCCTTAAATCTATTTTTAAATTCATTCTCTGTTTTATAGAGGCACACAGATACCATGCAACCTCAGCCCCGCAAATTTCTTTAAAAGGAAACTCGGGTGAAATTTTCGGATTTATAATCACATATGCATCCGGCATCTTAAACTCACCGCTTTCACCATCACCGCTTTCACCATTAATAATTGGCGTATGATGGTCGGTAATTATTAAATCAGCTCCTGTTTCTTTACAGATTTTGGCAGCTTCAAATGAGGTTATTCCGTTATCTACTGTAATTATCAAATCGGCTTTTATTTCTTTTAGAATTTTAGGGCTCAGACCGTATCCGTGAACAAACCTGTTTGGAATTACGATTTCCAAATCAACCCCAATTTTTTCAAAAAAAAGTTTCATTATTGCCAAGCTGCTTGTCCCGTCAACATCGTAATCACCTACAACTACAATTTTTTCTTGTGTTTGAATTGCTTTTACTATTCTTTCAGCTGCTTTATAGATATCTGATAAAAGGGAAAAATGGGGAATATTGATTGATTCTATCTCTTCAATTCTTGAAGAGAATTTCTTTTATAATTTGTTTATATAATTTTTCATCATGGCCGCTTTTCAAGCAGCCAAATGGGCTAAACTCATTTTTCACTTTTAATTTTTCATTTATATCCTGCATTTGTATGCATTCTCAACAAAGCTCATAATTACTTTATTCGGAGATTTTAATTTATTTGTAAATTCCGGATGAAACTGAACTCCTACAAACCAGGGGTGATTTTTAAGCTCAACCGCTTCGATAAGCCCTTCTTTACTTTTACCGCTTACAATCATTCCGTTATCTTCCAATGCTTTTTCATAAGCATTGTTTACTTCATATCTGTGACGGTGTCTTTCAATCACTTTATCCACTTTGTAGGCTTCATAAAGCTTTGTATCTTTTTTTATAAGACATTCATATCCCCCGAGTCTCATAGTGCCGCCCAAAGGGGATTTGTGTGTTCTTATCTGTTTTTGTCCGTTTGCATCTATAAATTCATCTATAAGATACACAACCGGCTCGCTTGTATCCGGTTCGAATTCCTGAGAATTGGCGTATTTTAAACCTAAAACATTTCTTGCAAATTCTATTACAGCAAGCTGCATACCTAAACATATCCCGAGATAAGGAATTTTATTAACCCTGGCGTATTTTATGGCTATCAGTTTGCCTTCAACCCCTCTTTCCCCGAAACCTCCCGGGACTAAAATTCCACTTACTTCCGCAAAAATATTTCCAAGTTCTTCATCACTGATTTTTTCAAGATTTTCACTGTCTATCCATTCAATTTCAACTCTCATATCAAGATGGGCGCCGCTGTGAATCAAGGCTTCTATTAACGATTTGTAGCTCTCTTTTAATTTAAGGTATTTTCCGACAAAAGCTATTTTTACCGACTTTTGGGGAGAAATAATTTTTTTAACCAAATAATTCCATTCACTCATATCCGGATGTAATTCTCCCAAATCAAGCTGTTCTGAAATCGGTTTTAAAATATCCTGATTAAAAAAATTCAGAGGAACCTGATAAATGGTAGGGGCATCCACTGCTTCAATAACGGCTTCCCTGTCTATGTCGGTGGAAGTGGCAAGTTTGTCTTTAAGACTTTTAGGAAGAGGCTTTTCTGTCCTGCAAACTATCATATGAGGCGTAATCCCTATACGTCTTAGTTCCTGCACACTGTGCTGGGTCGGTTTTGTTTTAAGCTCGCCCGCAGCCTTCATATAGGGAATCAGAGTAACATGGACAAACATAGCATTATTTTTACCGACTTCCTGTTTAAGTTGCCTTACCGCCTCTAAAAAAGGAAGCCCTTCAATATCCCCGACTGTCCCTCCGAGTTCTACCACAACAATGTCGGCATCGTTACTGACGTCTTTTATTCTTTTTTTTATTTCATCCGTAATATGTGGAATAATCTGGACAGTTTTCCCCAGATAATCCCCTCTTCTTTCCTTTTTTATTACGCCTAAATAAACCTGCCCTGTTGTAAAATTGTTTTTTTTGCCTAAATTTATATTTAAAAATCTTTCATAATTTCCCACATCCAAATCCGTTTCGGCTCCGTCTTCGGTTACAAAAACCTCTCCGTGCTCAAACGGGCTCATTGTTCCCGGGTCAACATTAATATAAGGGTCTATTTTTACCATAGTGACTTTCAATCCGCTGTGTTGAAGAAGCGTCGCAATGGAAGCTGAAGTAATACCTTTTCCGAGAGAACTGAGCACGCCTCCGGTTACAAAAATAAATTTAGCCATAAAGTCCCTTTTTTATGAAATTATATCATTTTTAAATAAGATATAATTTCATAAAAATACTGACTAAATAACGAAAAAGTAAAAATATTACAGCGCTCTTTAATTTAACAAAAATTTTGCGTTAAAAAATTGCATCTAACCCGTTAGGGCTGCGTAGCTGTTTGCAATTTTTAGCAAAATTTGAGTGATACTTTAGTAAAATGAAGCACTGAGCTGTAATATTTTTATCTTTGTAGTTTTTTAATTATCCATATTTAATCAGTACTAAAAAAGGTTATGATTGATAATATCAATATTAATTATATTTATTGCGGGATATCTTTTTAAAATATTTAAAAACGACTATTCCAAACCTTTGATAGATATTGTTATTTTTATCTCTTTTCCGGCACTTGTTATTTATAAAATTTATTATTTAAAATATTCGAATGAAATTTTAGAAATTTTTTTTATTTCATTTATCAGTCTTTTATTTGGCATGACATTCGGATTTATAATTTCAAAAATAATGAAATTTGACCAAAAAACATCTGCCGCCGTCCTTTTAACCACGACTCTCGGAAACACATCTTTTTTGGGCTTTCCGATGGTGGTAAGCCTGTTTGGGGAAAAAAATCTAATCTGGGCTATTTTTTTTGATCAGATAATGTTTTTCGGTTTAATTGTTTTTGGAAGTCTGTTTGTGGCATATGGAAGCGAAAAAAAAATAGATATAAAAAGCATGGTAATAGACACATTTAAATTTCCTCCTTTTTTGGCCCTTTTATCAGCTCTGTTTTTAAGAAACTTTCATTTAAATCTGGAATTTTTAAAACCCGTCGGAAATTCTTTAATCTTTTTGGTAATATTGGCAATAGGAATGAGATTCAGCTTTTCGGATGTTAAAAAAAATATAAAACTGGCTTCATTGGTTCTTTTTATAAAAATGTTTTTGGTTCCTCTCAGTGTCTATTTTAGTGTTTATTTCTTTTTTGATATCAAAAATCCCGCATTTCAGGTAGCCTTTACAGAAAGTGCAATGCCTCCTATGGTTATGGCTTCCGTTTTGGCAATAGAGGCAAAACTCAGGGAAGATTTGGCAATTTCCGCCGTGGGGCTCGGAATTTTACTGGCGTTTGTTTTACTGCCTCTTTATAAATATTTATTATTTTGATATAATTGCGTCCTAAAAACAAACGAAAGGTGGTGAGAGCAGTGCCAGGAATCGTAGTACACCCAGGAGAAGATTTCGAATCTGCTTACAGAAAATTCAAAAGACAAGTTGATCGTAACTTGATTGTTGTAGAGCTCAGAAAAAGAAGATTTTACGAACCTCCTAGTGAAGCTCGCAAAAAAGAAAAAATTGCGACTCGTAAAAAAATTCTTAGAAAACTATGGATGCTCAGACGTTACGAATCAAGATTATAATCTTGATTCATTTTTTATATCTCTTACATCCGGCATTTAGCATTCCTTAAACCCTGTCCTTGGCAAAATTTTAATATCTTTATAATCACTGAATTTATTATTTTTATATAATTCAACTGCAGCCCTTGCAATCATCGCCGCATTATCAGAAGTATATTTCATATCCGGATAAAAAAGTTTGAAATTATATACAAGCGAGAGTTTTTCAAATTCTTTCCTTAAAGACTGATTGGCACTAGCCCCTCCCACAATTGCAAAATTTTTAGGTCTCTGTTTTTTAATTGCTCTTTTTGCCATAAAAACCAGATGCTCTATTGCTTTTGCCTGAAAAGAGGCGGCAATATCTTCTTTTTTATATTTGTTTGATTCAATTACAAGTCTTACGGCATTTTTAAGACCGGAATAACTGAATTCTATTTTTGAAGAATTTTTAAGTGGGAGCGGTAAATCTATGCAAACCTTTCCTTTTTTTGCAATTTTTTCTATTTCAGGCCCTCCCGGATAAGGTAATCCCAACATTTTTGCACATTTATCAAAACTTTCCCCAAAACTGTCGTCCAAAGTTGTGCCTATTTCACAAATATCATCAATCCCGTTGAAATTAATTATTTTTGTGTGACCGCCGCTTACCAGTAAAACCATCATGGGCTTGACTTCTTCTTTTTCAATAAATACAGAATATATATGACCTGTTAAATGATTAACGGGAATTATCGGCAAATCAAGAGCAATTGAGAGGGCTTTGGCCATCATTACCCCTTCTTGAAGCGTGACACTGAGCCCCGGCGCATTTGTTACCGCCACGGCTTTAAGTTTTGGAAAAAATTTTTTACATTCATTTAAAATTTTAGGGAGGGCCTCGGCATGAAGTCTGCTTGCAAGTTCGGGTACAACGCCGCCGTAAACAGAATGCTCAAGTTCCTGTGATATTTTTTTATGAAACAGAAGTTTTTTACTTTCTATTTCAACAACAGCTATGCTGCTGTCGTCACAGCTGCTTTCAATTGCTAAAATCATATTTTTTCCTTCAAATATTAAAAAACTTAAAGATTTTTTAAACAAAATAATGTATAATTGTATCATATCAAATAAGGAGGTAAAAAATGAAGATACTGTTAATTGAAGACGATGAAAAAATTGGGGAAAACATAAAAGAATATTTAAAAAAAGAAAATTTCAGGGTAGACTGGGCAAAAGACGGAGAAGAAGGTTATTACCTTGCACAAAACAATAAATACGATGTTTTAATTGTTGACTGGATGCTGCCTAAAATGAGTGGGATTGAGCTTATAAAAAAACTGAGGGAAAAAGACATTTTAACGCCGGCGCTAATTCTTACGGCAAAAAGCGATTTGGAGGATAAACTCGAAGGTCTCAGTGTGGCAGATGATTATTTGACAAAACCTTTTGATTTTGAAGAGCTTGTTGCAAGAATTAAAGCGCTTTTCAGAAGAAGCAAAAATATAAAAGAAAATATTTTAAAAGTGGATGATCTGGAACTGAACCCAGACACAAAAGAAGTAAGAAGAGGAGGAAAAAACATAGAACTTACCGCAAAACAGTTTGAGCTTTTAAAATATTTAATGATAAACAAAGGAAAAATTGTAACTCCTGAAATGATTGCCAACAATTTATGGGAAATGGATGAAGAGATTAATTCAAATGTTATTAATGTTTATATTTCGCATTTAAGAAAAAAAATAGACAAAGACCATGAAAAAAAACTTATAAAAACATTCAGGGGAATGGGTTTTAAAATAAGTGATGAATAATCTTAGAAACGATCTGTTTATAAAATTTGCAGCAGTTGTTTTAATAATAATAGCCCTTTTTGAGGGGGCTTTAATTTTTGCACTTACCAAATCATTTAATATGCATTTAAAAGACAGGCTTGTTATAATAGCTTCGGAAATTGCAAATTCTAAAAAATATAATATAAATAATTTAATAGAACTTCAACACAAATACAAAATTTATCCGCTGTTTGTAAAAATAACGACACTTTCCAAATCCGCTGAAAATTTAAAAAAATATGAGGGTTTTGAAGTAAAAACAATAAAAACACCAAGCGGAATAGAAAAAATGCTTATTTTTAATTATGTTAAAAACAATAAAATAATAAGCGTTAAAACAATTATTTCAGGAAACAGCGACAAAATAGAAATAGTAAGAACGATATCTCTTGCAATATCATTTTTTATTTATCTTATAGTTTTGCTCGTAGGATATAAATTTATAGATGCCATTGCAAAAAATATTGAAAATACAATCAAAAGATTAAAATTTTTCAATTCAAACGTCTCACATGAGCTAAAAACACCTCTGACTATTATGAAAGGGGAAATTGAACTTGCTTTAAAAAAGGATGAATGCAGCGAAAAACTTTTAAAATCTATATTAAATGAAATTAATTATATAAATGACATAACTGAAAAACTGCTGTTTTTAACCAAAAAAGATTTCACAAAAAAAGATTTCAAACAAACAGATTTGGAAGATATTATATTGGAACTATATGAAAAATATTCAAAAAGAATTTCTATAAATCTGGAAATAAGTGAAGATGATTTTCTTATAAACGGGGATAAAACTCTCCTTAAAATGGCAATTTCCAATTTAATTGAAAATTCCATAAAATATCATGCAAAACATATAAATTTAAAATTAAAGAAAATAAAAAATAAAATAAAACTCATTATAGAAGACGACGGAATAGGTATACCAAAAGAAAAGATACCGTTTATATTTGATGAATTTTACAGGGTGGATGAAAGCAGAAACAAAAAAATCAAAGGATTCGGACTTGGTCTTGCCATTGTAAAATCAATATTAAACCTGCACAGCGCCAAAATAAATGTTGAATCTGATATAAACAAAGGTGTAAAATTTACAATAGAATTTAACTCTATTTAAAAAAATATTGGTATAATATCGGTTAGAGAAGGAAAATGTAACCGTTCATTTCAAAATGAAATTAAGGCTATAGATGGAATATAATCATTACATTTTCCGCTGTTTATATTTATATTCCATCTGCAGCCTCCCAAAGGAGAGGCCATGTATATCTACACTGAAAAACTCCTTAAAATGGATGATATTGTCATAACAAACGATATACAAATTATTTTTTCCACCATTGACAATGAAAAAATATTAAACTGGCTTTTAGAAAACCATTTTCCCAACAGTTTTATCGAAGATATGCAAAACGAAGACCAGTCAATAACATATGAAGAGACAGAAAAGTTTAAATTGATTATTATGAAATATATCAGATTCGATGAAGAAGAAAATTTACTCTACGATGATTCGAATGTGGTAATAATAAAAACAAAAAATAAGCTTTTTATTTTAGCACAGGAAAAAGAAATAGTTACGGAAGTTGCAGAACATTTTGAAAAAAAATATAAAAAATCTAATTCTTTTGAATATTTAATTTATATTACTATAGATATTTTGATAGACAACACAATTTTATTGGTTGACGTAATAGACGAAACCCTGGAAGATTTGGAAGATTCTATTTTTCATGAAGAAGTTGAAGAAGACGAACTCCAAAAAGACGTTTATTATGCAAGACGTACATTAAACAGAATTACAAAAGTTTCCATTCACGAAAGAGACATTATAAATAAAATTCACAATAAACTCGATGAGACTCATAAGCATATGCTTAAATATGAATTTATAGACCTAACGGAACATTTAAAATATTTAATCAACGAATCAAAAACCCTGCTTGATAGGACCGGCTATCTCCTTAACCTTCATATGGGTATTATCTCAACCCGTATGAATAAAGCAATGCAACGCCTTGCTGCAATTTCTTTAATTTTTTTGCCTCTTACATTTATAGTTGGAAATTACGGAATGAATTTTAAATATATGCCGGAACTTAACTGGAAATACGGATATTTTGCCACATGGATTATAAATATAAGCATTGCTGTCGGGATTTATGTCTGGCTTAAAAGAAAAAAATGGATTTGATTTTAATAAAAATTAAATATTAAATAAAACATTTTTATATATACATTGTGCCTGTCACTTTTTATAAAAAAGAGAAGAAAAAAGAAAAGAATTTTGTTTTTAACTTAAACTCCGGATTCTTCTCTTCTTTGTAAATAATCCCAATACTGATCCACGTTTTTTTGAATTTCTTCAATAACCCACCTGTTTTCAGGTTTAAACAGATGGGCAAATCTTCCCTGTTTGCCTAAATATTCTTCCACAGGAAGTTTTTGTTTTGGTCTGTAAGTAATTTTTAACCTGTATCCGTCTTCAATTTCATACAAAGGAAAAGCACAGGTTTCAACAGCCAAATCTGCAATTTCCACCGTGTCTTCGGGTTTAAATTTCCATTCAGTCGTACATGGGCTAAGCGCATTTATAAATGTAGGCCCCACAGTAGCAAGAGCTTTTGCCGCTTTGTTTGCTAAATCTTTCCAATGTTTAGTACCTGGTATTGCTGTAGCAACATAAGGACAGCCATGAGCTGCCATAATCATAGTCAAATCCCTTTAGGGGTTGTTGAAGTATGCGCCCCGAGCGGAGTAGATGAACTTCTTTGTCCTCCTGTATTCATATAACCTTCGTTATCTAAACACACATATAAAAAGTCATGACCTCTTTCAGTCGCTCCGCTTAAAGACTGAAAGCCTATATCATATGTCCCGCCGTCTCCTCCGAATGCAACAAATTTTACGTTTCTGTCAGGATTATATGATTTGTTTTTTTTGCTGAGAGCTTTATACATAGCTTCTGCCCCGCTTATTCCGGCAGCCGCATTTTCAAAACCGATATGAAGCCAGGAAACATCCCATGATGTATACGGATAAATCGCACTGCATACTTCAAGACATCCTGTGGCAGTTGAAACAACCAAATCGTCATCAGTTGCATTAACAACTTCTCTAACTATCATACTGTGGGCACATCCGGGACATAATCTGTGCCCGCCTTGAAATCTGTCAGGAGTACAAGCAAACTCTTTTAAATTACCAATATTTTTCATAAAAACTCCTTAATTAAAACTAAGCTCAGGACCTCTAAGGTTAATGAAACCTTGTAAGTCTGTAACTCTTTTTCCAGCTTTTGCATTTTCATTCGCTTCTTTAATTACTTCTAAAATATGACTGGCTGTTGTATCTCTACCGCCAAGACCATAAATATAATTTGTCATAATTGCACTTTGGCCATTTGCATTAAGTGCACCTGCCACTTCATTAAATAATGTCCCCATTGCACCCATTGGAGCACTTCTATCAAGCGCTGCAACTGCTTTTACATTTTTAAGTTTTTGGGCAATTTCATTATATGGAAACGGTCTAAAACTTCTTGGCATTACAAGTCCAGCTTTAATTCCTTCTTCTCTAGCTTTATCTACTGCTACCATTGCAGTTTCATAAGCACTTCCCATTACAACGATTGCAACATCTGCATCTTCAATTTTATAACTTTCAACCCTATTATATTTTCTTCCTGTTAATTTTTCAAAAGCCTCAAAAACTTCATCAATAACTTTTGGAGATTCCATTAACGCTTTATGTTGAGAGGCTTTAAATTCAAAATGCCACTCTTCTTCTGTCTGAGCACCATATGTTTGAGGATTTTTTGTATCAAGCATTGGATTAACAGCTTTATAATCTCCTATAAAATTATATGCATCTTCATCTTGAAGAGGTTCAACTACTTGAGCTGTATGTGAAACTAAAAACCCATCTTGATTAGTAGTAACCGGAAGTCTAACTCTACTATCTTCTGCAACTTTAAATGCACATAAAGTCATATCATATGCTTCTTGAGGATTGTTTGCTATTAAATGAATCCACCCAGCATCTCTTCCTAAATATAAATCACCATGGTCACCGTGAATATTAAGCGGAGATGCTAATGCTCTATTTACAACAGTCATAACAATTGGAAGTCTCATACCACTTGCTTGATATAAGACTTCTGCCATTAATGCATAACCTTGGCTAGAAGTTGCTGTTGCAACTCTACCACCTGCAGCTGCTGCACCAACACATGCACTCATAGCTGAATGTTCACTTTCAACCATTACAAATTCTCCATCAACATATCCATCTGCTAAAAATTGTGCATAATTTTGAACAATAGGAGTTGATGGAGTAATAGGATATGCTGCTACTACATCTACCTGAGCTTGCCTTAGGGCATGGCTTGCAGCCATATTTCCATCCCAAACTTCCTTAGCTTTTAATTCATATTTTTCTGCCATATTAATTCCTTTTATTTTTTTTAGGCCATTGTTTTAATGCTTCATCATTATCCATAAATTCTGGAAACATTAAAAGCGATTTAATAGGTGTAGGACATACATCTACACAAACAGCACAACCTTTACATAAATTATAATTAATTCCAACAATTTTAGCCTGTTTTTTTCCTCTTTTATTTACTACCTCTTCTACCTGAAAGCAGCTGTCCGGGCAGCTTACCCAGCAAAAATCACAGTCTATACATAAATCTCTATTAAATACAGGTTTTTCAACTCTCCAATCTGCAACTCTATAATTGTAAGAATTAAATTTACTTCTTACTTTTTTTTCCGGATCTTCAAAACTTGGAAGTACCGCTCCTGGTTGAATTTTGTCCCAGGTAGTCATCATTTCTTTTGGTGTTGCCATAATTTCTCCTTATTTTACTTCTTCATAAGCTCTTTTAATAGCCCTAATATTTCCATCAATAATTTTTTGAGGGAATTTTGAAAGAATATCTTCAATTGATACCAAAAAATCTTCAAATGGAATAATTTGGCTGATTTTCATAAATGCCCCAAGCATTGGAGTATTCGGAATAGCTCTTCCAATTTCTTCTTGTGAGATTTTAATAGCATCTACAATATATACTTTTTTACCATTCAAATGTTTTGCAATATTTAATAAATCTTCTTTATTCATGTGAGTTGTAACTATAAAAACAGTATCATCTTTTGTATTATCAACTATTTCTTCTTGAAAAACAAGTGATGGATCGATTACTAAAACATAATCCGGGGTCATCCATTTTGAATGATCAAGTATCGGTTTATCATCTATTTTATCATATGCAGTCATTGGTGCCCCTCTTTTTTCCGCACCGTAAACAGAATAAGCCTGAACATATTTTCCAGTTCTTGCCATTACATCCGCAAGAGCCTTTGCTCCAGTTACCGCACCTTGTCCCGCACGTGAGTGCCATCTGATTTGTAGCATTGTTATCCTTTTTGTTTGTATTTTATACAATTTTTCTTAAAGTATTCTTAATATAGCATAAAATCTATCTTTTTTTACGTAATTAAATTTAAACATTTAGCAAATTTACAATTATGTTACTTTTTGTAATAATTTATTGTATAATAAATTTTTAGAAACCTCATATCAAGGAAAAGTATGAATATTTTAATTGCCGGAGCGGGAAAAGTCGGCTACAATTTAGCAAAAATACTTTCAACAAACCATAATATAATTATAGTTGATAAAAACGAAAAAGCTCTCAATTCAATAAAAGAATCTATTGATGTTATGACCATTCAGGGAGACATGAGAGAAGCAAACACTTTTTTACATATAGAAGACAAAATAGATTTTTATATAGCCGTAACAAACAATGATGAAATAAACTTAATTTCAACAATAGTTCTCACAGATATCTTAGAAACAGAAAACATTATTGTAAGACTTACAAACACTTCTTATATTGCAACAAATTTTCAAAAAAAACTTGATATAAACAGGGTGGTTTTCCCTTATAAACTTTCAGCCGCGGCGGTTGCAAAATTACTTGAATTTCCAAAAGCAAACAATATAAAAGAATTCCCTTTCAGCCAATGCGTACTTATTTCTTTTAGCGTAAAAAACCCTCAAATAACAAAAATCAGTGAAATAGAAGAGGATAACGTTAAAATAATAGGCGCAGAAAGAAATAATGAATTTATTTTTTTGGATGAAAATGATGAAATCAAAGAAAATGATTTGTTATATATCTTCGGAAATAAAGAAAAAATTAAAAAATACTTAAATTTAATTGACACTGTTTCTCCTGAAAATATTCAAAATACATTAATATACGGGGCAAATGAACTGGGAATAGAAATAGCGAAAATACTTTCAAATTTTGAAATGAATATAAAAATCTTGGAAAAAGACGAAGAACTGGCCCTAAAAGCCTCTGAAATTTTGGGAGAAAAAGTCAGTATAATAAATTCATCTTACGAAGATGAGGAAATGCTTTTAAACGAAGGGGTTCAATACAGCGATATTGCAATAACGGCTTCCGTAAAAGACGAATCAAACATTATAAAATCCCTTCAGGCAAGAAAACTCGGAATTAAAAAAATAATAACCATAAATAATAATTTAAATTATTACTCATTAATGCACTCTCTCAGGCTCTCAACCATAAGAGGGCCTAAAATAGCGGCTTTTTATGCCATTTTGGAAGAAATAGATTCAAGACTGCTGGTTTATGAAAGATTTTTCCTGGGCGCAAAAGGAAAAATCTTCATTAAACAGATTTATAACGAAAAAATTATTACACCCCCTAAAGAAAAAGCAAAAATTTTAATAATAAGAGAAGACAAAATTTATATATTAAAAGAAAGTTTTGAAATAAAATCAGGCGATATTGTAATGGAATTTAATTTTTCAGGAAACAAAAAATGGATAGAAACTCTTTAAAAAATATTCTCAAATTCCTCTCTCTTGTAGGAATGATAGTCATCGTATTTTTTTTAATACCCATGATTACAGGTTTTATATATCATGAGCATGATAAAAAATTTTTAATTTTTTTATTTTTATCTTTTGTAATTTTCGGAGCTATTTTATATTTTTTAAGAAATCATAAAATGAAAATGAAAATCAAAGAAGCAATATTAAGTGTAAATTTAGTTTGGCTGATGCTTGGCACCCTGGGGGCAATACCGTTAATGATGGGAACTCACGTCAGTTTTATAGACGGATTTTTTGAGGCAATAAGCGGTTTTACAACAACAGGGGCCACAATATATTCAAATATAGAGGCATTGCCAAAATATATATTAATGCTAAGAAGCACTATGCACTGGATAGGCGGTATGGGTATTATTGTTTTGGGCGTCGGACTGCTTTCATTTATAAATCCTACCGGTTCCCTTGCTCTTTTTCAATCCGAATCCACCGGCATAACAGCAGAAAAAATAACCCCAAAGCTAAAACATACGGCTCTAAAATTATGGGGCGTTTACGCACTTTTAACACTGATTGATATGATTTTACTTAAAATAGAGGGAATGAGCTTTTTTGATGCCATAAACCACGCATTCGCCACCCTCTCAACAGGCGGATTTTCAACCAAAAGTTCATCTTTGGGATATTGGAACAACAATTATTTTATTTTGTGGACTACTACATTTTTTATGTTTCTTTCCGGAATGAACTTTTTAGCCCATATAAAACTGCTTAATAAAGATTTTTCAGGTTATAAATCCGAAGAGGTAATGTGGTATACACTGATATTTTTTGTATTGGCGACAGTATTAACATTGGTTCATTATTTCACATCACACGATTCATTTTTCTTCTCCCTTACCCATTCGTTTTTCACTATTTCATCTATTCTTACAACCACAGGTTTTGCAACACTGGATTATTCCACATGGGGGCAGGCGGCAATAGCAATTGTGTTTCTTGCAATGCTAATCGGGGGAAATACAGGTTCAACCGCCGGGGGTATTAAAACAATACGATTTGTTGTTATGTTTAAAAATTTAAAACATCAAATAAGAAAAATACTTCATCCCAATGTTGTATGCTCCGTAAAAATAGACAATAACAAACTTTCCTGTGAAACAGTAAACAACGTTAGTGCATTTATATTTTTATATATTCTTACGGTAGCGGTAATTGCTTTATATTTATTTGCAAACGGATATGACACAATGACTTCTTTAAGCGCCACAATAGCATGTGTCGGTAATATAGGTCCGGGGTTCGGACATGTGGGGCCGGCGGATAATTTTGCTTTTTTTACCCAGCCTCAAAAATTTATTTTGGCAATAGGCATGATTATAGGAAGATTGGAATTTTTTACTGTTTTAATGCTTCTAAGCCGAGAATTTTGGAAAAAATTTTAAAATTTTTCTATAAATTCCACAGCTTCCAAAACATTTTCTTTTATAATTTCGGCGCAGTTTTTCAAATTTTCTTCATATTCCCACTTTACACCAACAGCTTTAATTCCGGCTTCTTTTGCACTTAAAACATCAAGACAGGTATCGCCTACCATAAAAGTATTCTCTTTATTTGCTTTCATAAAATGAATGGCTTTAAAAATAGGCTCAGGATGAGGTTTCGGATTAATTACATCCTCTCTTCCGATTAATACTTCAAAAAATTTTGTAAGATTAAAATAATCCAGCAGTTCTTTTGAATATTTTGCCGTTTTTGTAGTTACAATTCCAAGTCTTGCAAATTCTTTTGCCTTGTTTAGAGCTTCTTTTGTAAACGGTAAAAGTTTTGTTTTTTTAGTAGAAATTTTTCTGTAATGCATTTTATACGTATTTACATATTCATCCACATTTTCATCTATTCCAAGTTTAAAAAACATAATCTCAAGCGGAAGGCCTATAAGTTTTTTTACATTTTCGTCACCAGGATAAGGCTTATTGTATTTTTCAAAAGTAACCTTAAATCCTTCCAAAATAGCCTCTGTTGAATTTATAAGTGTTCCGTCCAAATCAAAAAGAATTACTTTCACACCACTTTTTTACCTCTTTTTTAATTTCAAATATTTCATCAATATTATTTATTTTAACATTTTCAAATTTTTCAACTGCTTTTATTATTATTTTACTAATATCCAAAAAGCCTATCTCTTCCCTTAAAAATCTATCTATTGCAAATTCGTTTGCCGTATTTATAACGATTCCCAAATCTGAATTATTCAGCAAAATTTCTTTAATTTCCCAGACAGGATAACGACCGGAATCTATTTTTCTAAATTCCAAATTTCCGACATCCAACAAATTTACATGCTCTAAAATTTCTTCTTTTACCTCATTTAATATGGCAAAAGAAATAGGAAGCTTCATATCTGTTTTTGAAATATGGGCGGTTGTACTGCCATCCATCCATTCCACCAATGCGTGAATAACGGATTTTGTTTCTATAAAAGCGTCAATATTACTGGTATTAAAAAGCCATTTGGCTTCAAGAAGTTCAAAAAGTTTGTTTACCATTGTAGCCGAATCAATAGTAATTTTAACACCCATAGACCAGTTTGGATGTTTTAACACATCTTTAAGTTTTGCTTCTTTTATTTTCCCTATCGGCCAATCCCTTAAAGCTCCGCCGCTTGCCGTAATATAAAGTTTCCTAAATTTTTCACTTTCTAAGTTTCCATTCAATAAATACCAGATTCCGAAATGTTCACTGTCAATAGGGGTTATCTTATTTATATCTATAAATTTACCGGCAATTACAAGCGATTCTTTATTGGCCAAAGCTATTTTTTTATTTAGCTCCCCCGCTTTTAAAGTGGGTTTAAGCCCGGATTCACCAACAATAGCGTTTACAACTAAATTACTTTTACATTTTTCGAGCATATCCAAAATGGCATTTTCACCGTATAAAATATTTTTAAAATCTACTTTTTCTGCTGTGGCTTTATCTTTTACCACTACAAATTCGGGCTTAAATTTTTTAATCTGTTTGTTTAAAAGTTTATAATTATTTCCCGCAACCAGCATTTCAACAGGAATATTAAATCTTTCGGCAACTTTTAATGTATTTACGCCGATACTCCCGGTTGAACCCAAAACTATCATTATATTCCCAACATTACAAGCATCACAGGGGCGGCAAAAAGATAACTGTCTATTCTGTCAAGCACACCTCCGTGGCCAGGCAGTATATTTCCGCTGTCTTTTACCCCAGCTCTTCTTTTTAAATAACTTTCAAACAAATCTCCAAATACACTTACAATACTGACAACAAAAGAAACCCCAAAAGATATTAAAACAGGATAATAAAAACCTCCGAATATTCCACCTACCAGAACGCCTCCGATAACTCCGCCTATTACACCCTCCCAGGATTTATTGGGTGATGTATGGCAAAATCCGTTTTTAAAAAATTTTTTTGCAAAATTTTTACCTACAAAATATGCAAAACTGTCCGTCAGTGCCACAATTACTATAAGCCATATAACTGTATTCATTCCGTATCTGAAATAAAGAGAGTAAAAAAACATTAAAGGCAAAAACGGATAAACAAAAGGCGCCACCAGATTAATTTCTTTTTGTAAATACGCCACATAAGAAGCTATTATAATAACACCGAAAATTCCTGCAAAAAAAGGATTTATAAAAGAAAAAAGAAGCGATATTCCAAGTATCAGATAAATTTTTTCATCTAAACCAACATTAAATAACCTGCTCGCTTCATAAAATCCTATTATTGTAATAATTGCAAACAAAAACCCGGTTAAATAATAATTATCAATTACCACCGCTATTGCCAAAACCGCTAAAATTCCAACCGCTGTTATAATTCTTTCTTTCACTTTATACCTTTAATTTAATTCTCCATTTTCACAACTCACCACTCGCTATTCACCATTTTCACTATTTTCACCTATGCTTTTATATCAATATGCCTTGTGGCTTCTTTTTTAACCTCTTCTTTTTCACCCTCATCAGGCACTATTTTTTCAATTTCTTCCACAGGTCTTACTTCTTCAACTTTTCTCTCTTTTTCCGCAGAGGCCAATTTTTGCAACTCTTTAGAAACAACTTCTCTTGCCATTATATCAGATGCGATGATTGAAGGGACATGCTGGTTTTGGTTAATTAATGTAATCTGGCCAATTAAACTCATAATTTCACCTTTATAGAAGAATATTTTCCATATTCAACATTTGCCTTGTCTTTAATTTTTACAAATTTTCTTTTAGTATAATCGACAATTCCCTCATCTTTATTAGAAAAAGCTACGGCAAGTTTTGCCCCTTCATTTAATATTTTTTCATCAATTTTTAATTTATTGTTTTTAATAATCACATGGGCGCCCGGATAGTTTTTTATATGCATCCAGATATCGTTTGCATTTGAAATTTTAAGAAGTTTAATATTGCCTTTTTCATTTTTACCAACCATTATCAGATAATCGTCAAACATAAATTTTGCTATGTTTTCGTCCTCTTTTTTTTCTTTTCTGTTAGGCTGGTATTTTTTCAGTGAGCTTAAATCTTTTGCATTTTCCACAAGTTTTTTATAATTTTGCAAAAATTGAAGCTGTGAAGTTAAAAAACCTTTTTCTATATCAATATTTTCAGCCTTTTTTTTAGCTTTTTTCGAAAGTCTGTAATAATAATTTCCTATCTGGTTTATATTTTTAAGCTCCGGCAGAGGCACAGTTGTTTCATTCCCTTCAAAATCATATGTTTTAAGCTCTTTTTCAAAAGGTTTAATCAAGTGTAAATTTGCCATAGCGACATCCGCATATTTTCTATAGGTTTGGCTTTTTTTATCCAGTTCTTCAATATCCGGCAGTTTTTTTATTTTTTTTTCAATCTCTTTTATCTTTTTATTAATTCTGTTTAATATGACTTTTTTGGTTTCATTCACTTTTTTTTCATATTTTTTTTCAAAAAGTTTTTTTGTATAATTTTCCAAATCATCAATTTCAAACTCTTTTTCTTTTATCTCCCTCGGTGGCAGTTCTTTGAGTTTAACCCCGGGTTTCACAATTCTGCTTGATTGGCTTTCGCTGATATGTCTTAGTGATTCTATAACTTCATCAAATTCATTTAAAATTATCGCATTTGTATAACGGCCGGTAAATTCAAATCTTATTTTTACAATCTCTTTTTTAAAATTATTATTATTTTTTGCTGTTATGGTCAATATTCTCTCATTACATTCTACGCCAAGTATTTTGGCTTTTGTAAATTTTTTTTCCAATACTATATCAAAAGGCGCTTTAAACTTTTTAACCAGAGGATAATCAATATTTATATAAATATCGCTGTTTCCTTTTGTCAAATCAAAATAATATCTATCTTTGTCAAACTGCATTAAAATCAGATTCTCATCAATTCTGAAGACTTTTTTTATAATTTTATAATTTTTAAGTTTCTCGGCAATTTTTTTTAAAACAAACGCTTTCAATTATTTTCCTTCACTTTACACTTTATATCATGGCCGCTTTTGATAGCCAGATGAGCAAAGCTCATTTTTAACTTTTCACTTTTTGGCTGTTTCTATAAATTTCCTGACTTTTCTTTTATCTTTCTTGCCGGGAGCGCTTTCAACCCCGCTGCTGACATCCACCCCGTAAAAACCGTAACTTCCTATTTCAAAAACATTCTCAGGAGTAAGACCACCGGCTAAAATAATTTTTGAATTCTCTTTTGTTTCAAACCATTCAAGCGCCAATCTTTTCCCGCTTCCCCCAAATTCAGGGACATATGCATCCACAATCCTGTATTCGCCGGCATATTTATCAATATCTTTTTTTTCTTTTGCCCTCACAACCTTTAAATATTTACAGTTCAGTTTTTTAAAAAAACTTTTGTCAGCTTCAAAATGAATCTGTGCAATATCCGCTTTTGTATAAGCCATTACCTCATTTACAAATTCCGGCGCCACTTTTACAAACAAAACTGCTTTTACCACAAAAGGAGGAAGTTTTTCAATTATTTTTTTAATCTCAACCGGGCTTATAAACCTCGGGGATTTTTCATATGTTACAAATCCAAGGGCATCAGCTCCGGCATCGCAGGAAATTTTAGCATCTTCCCAGTTTGTAATACCGCAGATTTTTACCCTCATTTACACCCTTAAACTTTCGATCGCTTTTTTGTAATCACCGCTTTTAAAAACATAACTTCCCGCCACCAAAATGTCGGCACCCGCTTCAAGAAGCGCTTTTGCGTTTTTACCATTCACCCCTCCGTCTATTTCTATCAAAAGAGACGGGTTTCTTTTAACAGAGAGTTCTCTTAATTCCTCTGTTTTTCTTAAAGTGGACGTAATAAACTTCTGCCCTCCGAATCCCGGATTCACACTCATTAAAAGCACCATGTCAACATCTTCAATTATATAATCAAGCAAACAAACAGGCGTTGCCGGATTAAGTACAACTGCCGGACGGATATTTTCTTTTCTTATTTTTTGAATAACCCTGTTTATATGTTTTTCCTCTTCTACATGAAAACTTATAAATTCCGGTTCTAAATGTTTATACATATCTACAAAAAAAGGAATATTTTCAACCATAAAATGTATATCAAGCGGCACGCTCGCAGTCTTTTTTACCGCTTCAATTATCATAGGTCCCATCGTCATATTCGGTACAAAATGCCCGTCCATTATATCGCAGTGAATATAATCTGCGCCCGCTTCGCATACCGCCTTTACCTCATCAGCTAATCTGCCAAAATCTGCACTTAAAATACTTGGTGCAACTTTCATTTACAATACCTCCCGTTTATACAATTATAAATATCTATTCTTCTATCCCTAAAAAACGGCCATATTTTTCTAACTTCACGTGCAGCTTTTAAATCTATTTTGGCTTCAATTATCTCTTCATTCATACCGCCTCTTACAATTTCTTCTCCCTGAGGCCCGAAAACAAAACTGTTTCCCCAAAATTCAATCCCACCTAAAACGCCTGATGGGTCTCTTTCTTTTCCTACTCTATTAACTGCTGCCACATAAACACCATTTGCCACAGCATGTCCTCTTTGGACACTTATCCATGCATTTAGCATTTTTTCTTTTTCTTCAATTGTATTTTCTTTTTCACAAAGCTCATCAATTCTATCTTCAGGACACATAAGCCAGCCTATTGCCGTTGGATAAATCAATATTTCAGCTCCTTTAAGTGCCATAATCCTTGCAGCTTCTGGATACCACTGATCCCAACAAACTAATACCCCAAGTCTTCCAACACTGGTATCAATTGGCTCTATTGAATCACCTGGAGTAAAATAAAATTTTTCATAAAATCCCGGGTCATCTGGAATATGTGTTTTTCTGTATTTTCCAACCACTTCCCCTCTATCAAAAACTACCGCCGTATTATAATAAATCCCATCCATTACTTTTTCAAAAAGACTTGTAACTAATACTCTTTTTTCTTTTTTGCTAACTTCGGCCCAAAATTTAATATCCTCTTCAAAACTCTCAGCATATTCAAAATATTTAGTATCTTCATTTTTACAAAAATATTCACTTTGATGCAACTCCTGCAAAATAACAAGCTCTCCGTTTGATTTTTTTATCATTTCAACAGTATGATTGATTGTATCTTTTTTATTTCCTTTGAAAGTATTGCTGAATAAGAGAAATTTTCATAATTATAACAAAATGTTATTTGAAAAATGATATAATTTGAAAAAAGGAGGATGATGGCAAACTTATTAATAATTGGAGCCGGTGGAGTTGGAAGGGTTTCTGCTTTTAAAGCTGCTAAAAACAAAGATACTTTTAAAAATATCGTGCTTGCAAGCAGAACAAAAAGTAAGTGTGATGATATTGCAAAAGATATTAAAGAAAAGCTCGGTATTGAAATAAAAACTTACGAATTAGACGCAAATAAAAAAGAAAATGTAGTGAAATTAATAAAAAAAGAAAATATTGATATTGTCTGCCATGTGGCGCTTCCTTATCAAAACCTGCCTATTATGGATGCTTGTATTGAAACAGGCACAGCTTATCTTGATACAGCTTTAGCTGAGAGTGAAGATAATCCAGATACTTATTATAATTTGCAATGGGCAAAAGATAAAGATTTTAAAAAAGCTCATACTATGGCACTTCTTGGATGTGGGTTTGACCCGGGAGTTACTTCTATAATGGTTAAATATGCGGCTGATTACCTGCTGGATGAATTGAAAGAAATTGAAATATATGACTGTAATTTCGGAAGCCACGGAAGGGCATTTGCCACAAATTTTGACCCTGAAATTAACCTTAGAGAGCTTAACCTGCCTGGTAAATACTGGGAAAATGGAAAATGGCATACAACAAAACCGTTTGAAATACAGACTAAACACAATTATCCGGAATGCGGGGAGGCTACAAGCATTTTAATATGGCATGAAGAGCTTGAGAGTATTGTAAAACATTTCCCAAATTTAAAGAGTGCAAAATTTTATATGTGTTTCAGCAACCGGTATTTATATCATTTTAATGCTTTAAAAAATATAGGGATGTTCAGTATTGAACCTATTGAAATTTGTGAAGGCTGCAGCATTTCACCTCTTAAGTTCCTGGCAAAAATACTGCCTGACCCACAGGAGCTTGTTATAAACTACAAAGGTAAAACAAATATCGGAGTAATTGTAAGAGGTAAAAAAGATGGCATTGAAAAAGAATACTATATCTATAACATCTGCGAGCATGAAAAAGCTATTAAAGAAACAGGAGCACATTGTGTAAGTTATACAACAGGAGTGCCTGCAATTATTGGATGTAAATTAATGGCTAAAAAAATATGGTGGAGTGAGGGCGTACACAATGTAGAAGAATTTGATGCTTTAGCCTTCTTTGAAGAAATGAAACAACAAGGGCTTCCTATTAAAATCAAGGAGATAAAATGATAAATTTAGAAGAAAAACTTTTCTTTAGAAAAAGTTGATTCCCCTTTATGGCATAAAGATATATTAAACAAAAGAATTTCAAAATAAGAAAAAGGAGATAAAATGAGTAATTTACTAATAATCGGAGCTGGAGGAGTTGGCAGGGTTGCCACTTTTAAAGCAGCGATGAATAACCACATATTTAAAAATATTGTGCTTGCTAGCAGGACAAAATCTAAATGCGATAAAATAGCAAAAGATATTAAAAATCGCCTTGGAGTTGAAGTTAAAACAGCTGAAATTGATGCAATGGATGTGGAAGCTACTGCAAAACTAATAAAAGAAACAAACAGTGATATTGTCTTAAACGTTGCGCTTCCTTATCAGGATTTGGCAATAATGGATGCTTGTTTAAAAGCAGATGCTCATTATGTAGATACTGCAAATTATGAACATCCTGATGAGGCCAAGTTTGAATACAAACTTCAATGGGCAAAAGATGATGATTTTAAAAAAGTAGGCCTTATGGCTCTTCTTGGTAGCGGGTTTGACCCAGGAGTTACAAATGTATTTACAGCCTTTGCTACACAGGAGCTTTTAGATGAAATAGAATATCTTGATATTCTTGATTGTAATGCGGGAGATCATGGATATCCTTTTGCTACAAACTTTAACCCGGAAATTAATATCCGTGAAATTACACAAAAAGGAAAATATTACGAAAATGGAGAGTGGAGAGAAATTGAACCAATGAGTATTAGCTTTAAATGGAATTATAGAGGAGTTGGAGAATATCCAAGTTATCTTTTATATCACGAAGAGCTTGAAAGCCTTACTAAAAATTTCCCTTCAATTAAGAGAGCTAGATTTTTTATGACTTTTTCTGATAAATACCTCTGGCACTTAAGAGCTCTTCAAAATGTGGGAATGACAAGTATTGAGCCAATTGAAGTTTGTAAAAACTGCAAAATTTCTCCAATGGAATTTCTAAAAAAAGTTTTGCCAGACCCTGCAAGCTTAGGCCCTAGAACAAAAGGACAAACTCATATAGGAGTTATAGCAACCGGATATAAAAATGGTGAGAAAAAAAGATATTACATTTATAATATATGTGACCATCAATGTGCTTTTAGAGAAGTTGGAGCTCAGTGTGTAAGCTATACTACAGGGGTTCCTGCAATGATTGGAGCTAAAATGATAGCTACAAAAGAGTGGTTTAGTGCAGGAGTTAAAAATATGGAAGAGTTTCCAGCAAGACCATTTATGTATGAACTAAATAAAAACGGACTCCCTTGGTTTGTTGAAGAGCTACCTACTGAAGGTTTAGCAATTGATGAAATATAATTTTAAAAACTTTTTTCTTTTTGCCCTTTTACTAACACTTTACAGACTTTTTGTTTTATATCATGTAAATATTGATTTACATGTGGATGAAGCATATTACTGGGGATGGTCAAAACATCTCGATTTTGGATATTATTCAAAACCCCCTATGATTGCATGGGTTATTCATTTAGCTTCAACAATTTGCGGTGATAGTGAAATATGTATAAAATCCCCTGCACTTATTTTATATCTCCTAACATCAATTATTGTTTTTAAAATTGCAAAAGAGTTATTTGATGAAAAAGTTGCTTTTTTTTCAGGAATCACTTTTATTACAATGCCTTTTGTATCTTTTTATTCTATGGCTATTACAACAGATAGTGTTTTACTATTTTTTTATTCTTTAACACTTCTATTTTTTATAAAAGCAATAAAAGAAGATAAATTAATTTATTGGATAATTGCAGGAATTAGTGGTGGATTTGGATTACTTAGCAAATATAATATGATTTTATTTACTTTAAGTGTTGTAATTTATCTTTTTTTATGCAAAAAAGAAGAATTTAAGAAAAAAAATTTATATATAGCAATGGTTATTGCAGCAGCCATTTATCTTCCAAATTTAATATGGAATTATCATCATAATTTTATAACATTTGATCATATAGAAGATATAAGCGAAATAGACAGAAAACTTTTTCATCCAAAACATCTGTTAAATTTTATTTTAACTCAATTTGGTGTATTTGGACCTGTATTTTTTGGAGTTTTACTCTATCTTTTAATAAAGCCTTATTTTAAAAACTGCAAATATAAACTTCTCTATTCTTTTGCATTTGTATTTTTAGGAGTAATTTCCCTGCAGGCATTCTTAACAAGGGCTTTTGCAAACTGGGCAAGTGCTACATATATTGCTGGAAGTGTTTTAGTAATTGCTTATTTAATTGAAAAAAATAAAATTAATTTAATAAAAATAGGAATAGCTATTAATTTAACAGCAGCAATTTTATTTTACCATTATCATGACATTGCTAAACTTTTAAATATTACACTAACTTCAAAAACAGACCCGTTCAAAAGAGTTTTAGGATGGAGGGAAATTGCTGATAGACTAAAACCCATAATTAAAAAATATAATTATCCTCTTATGTTTGATGATAGGGTGATTATGGCTGAAATGATTTATTATTTAAGACCAAATGTCTTTAATTCTGTAATGTTTAACTCAAGCGGAAAAATAGAAAACCAGTATGATATGGACACAAAACCTGAAACTGGGAAAAGTTATATTTATATTACAAAAGAAAATCAGGCTAAAAAGTATTTTCAAAATTTAAAACTGATTAAAATTATAAACGTTCCTTTATATCAGGATTATAATAGAACATACAAAGTATATTTAATGAAGAATTTTAAAGGATATTGAGTTATTTTTACTAAAATTTATTGACTTATCTTAAAATAAGTTATATAATTATAAAAATTTTAAGGAGAGAGAAATGTTTATCAATACTATAGATAAAGAAAAGCTCAAAGAGTTTAGCACTCTTTCAATAATTGCAGGTATTTTAATGGCAATTGCAGGTATTCTTGCTATTATTAAACCAGTTGCCGGAAGTTTAGCATTTGTAATATTTTTAGGGGCTTTGTTTTTAGCCGCGGGACTGGTTCAATTATATACCACATTTAAGGCTCATACAAAAAGTTTAAGTGCTTGGTTTAAGGCTTTAATGCTTTTAATTACAGGTATTTTACTTTTAATCTGGCCCGGAAGCGGCGTAGCAGCAGTGGCAATACTTTTTGCGGCATATTTTTTCTTTGACGCATTTGCAAGTTTCGGTATAGCCCTTGATTTAAAACCTTTAAGTGGTTGGTGGCTCTCTTTGCTAAACGGGGCATTAAGTTTCATTTTGGGAATTATTTTAGTAATCGGTTGGCCTTTTAGTTCATTTTTTACAGTAGGGATAATCGTGGGGGTCAGTTTTTTAATGGACGGGATTGTTCTTGTATATCTCGGATGGATGGCTAAAAAAGGGGCATACGACGAAAAATAATTCGTCTTTGCCCAAAATTTAATCTTTATAGATCCTTTCTCCGATTTCTCTGTATCTTTGATAATAATACTTTACAAATTCATTCGCTTTTTTATTTATTGGATAATAATTTTTATCTTTATAAACAATTTTATCCAAAAATTCTTTTGCATCTTTTTTTTCAATATAATGATTTGCCAAATCCAAATAGGTATCTTTATACCAAACTTTAAGTTTTTCATAATTTTCATAATTATATTCCAGATTCTTACCGTTAAATTTAATTACTTCATTTTCAAAAAGCCCGGTTAAATGAATAAGCCCTTCAATATAATAAGGCAGCACCTCGTCAACTTCCATCCAGGAAATTAATCCAACAGCCCTTTTTATTGTATCTTCCAATACAGATTCGGCCAATTCTTTTTCTTCATTTTCAAAAAACGCCATCAGTCCGCCTGTTGTTGCTTTAAATTCCTCTATATTTTTAAACATACCGCTTTTATTCATTTTAGCTTCGCTCTCTTCATCCACCCATAAAATATGCCCAAATTCATGGCCTATTGTTGTAATGTCATAAACTTTTACAAATTTTTCTTTATCTTCTAAGTTTTTATAAAACTTATCCATAAATTCTTTACCTAAAATTTCATAACTGAGAAGCATTTTTGGTCTAGCTTTAATATCTTCATAAACTTTATCTACAAAAGCAAATATTTTTTTGCCTTTTTCACGACTTACACCCTCATCATTTGGAACAACCTGGGCTGAAAAAAGTCCGTTAAACTCAGCTCCGTAAAAAAGAGCGGGTGTTGAAATGAAAAGCTTAGTTCTTTCAATATTTTTTATGGCATTTTCTAAAAGATTTTCATCAGTGCACTGTTTTTTATACATTTTAACAATATTATCTTTTACTCTGCTTTTAACATTCGGGTTTTGAATCCTTACATCAAGCTCAAGCGCCACGGCTTTACGGAATTTATCCTCATAATATTCAAGCGGATGACCTACCTGAATCGGGGAATCTATATCCATCCAGATTCTGTCCACATTTGCCCATCTTTTAATAAGTTCTTTTCTATTTTTTTCGAGAAGCGCCGTTTTCAGGGCGTTAAAATACAAAATCCATTCGGCTTTTTTTTCATTTTCCAGCTTTTCAAGAGCTAAAATAAGTCCGTCTATCGCCTTAACAGCTTCATTTACTTCCTCTTCAAAAACCTCTGCGTATGTTTTGACCACATATCCGTTTTTGGTTTTTACCAAAACACTGTAACTTCTGTCTGCCGTTTTTTTATCTAGTAAATCATTTTCAATTAAATAATCCATCACTTTTGCCTCGTCGCCTGCAAATTCCAAAGACAGCTCTTCATTAACTGTATGAATAATATGTTTTGTCCATTTTGGCTGCCATGCAGAAAAAGCAATTCCTATTTTATGCACACCTCTTAAAAGTTCAGTATAAAAAGGCCCTATAAAAGGTGAAAGTTCGTTTATAAGTTTTTCATGCTCTTTTATCCAGAAATTTTTGGTAAGTTCGTATAAATCAAGCTGAATTTCCTTTATTTCCGATTCATTCAATTTTGCTTTTTTTAAAAGATTTATAAGAGAATCTTCCCTTAAATGAAAAAATCTTTTTTTAAGGGCAGTTAAATTATCCTCATTTATTTCCAGGTTCAGTGTTTTTAATATCTCTTCAAACAATGCCCTTATATCATCCGGGCATTTTTTAAAATATTTATTTATTTTTTCATCTCTTTTTCTCACAATTTCATAAGCCTTATTTAAAAACATATTTTTCCTTTTAATTATTTGTCCTTTTCAATAATTCCAGGATAATTGATAATACCCTGTGCTAAATGGGGAACATCTATATTAAACTTTTGTTTTAAATAATTTTGAAGATAAGAAGTTCTGTTCCCGCTTCTGCAATAAATTATAAAATCTTTTTTATTTTTTATTAAATCATTCCATATTTTCATATCATTTTGAAAATTTGTAATAGGAAGCAGTCTGTCGACACCTTTTATTTTTGCCTCTTTGTATTCAAACGGCTCTCTAATATCAATAAGTTCAAAATCTATTAATTTATTTTTTCTGGCGTTTAACAATTCAACCAGTTCATCTCCCAAAATCTGGGTTTTTTTTAAAATATTTTTATTTTTCATCCATTCCCTTTTTCATTTCTTCACATTTATCCGGATTACAGAAAATTCCGCAGTGACAGCACCCTTCCGCTACCTCGTGGTCAATTGCCGGTTTACAGGGGCAGATTCTGTCTTCTTTATCACCCATAGGGATAAAACAAGGACAGTATCTTTTTCCAAACATTAATTTATTTCTTGTAAGCCCCATAACAATGGCATCATAAACTTCTTTATCCGGAGTTATACACCACCCGAACTGTTTTACAACTTTTTCAACAAATTTTTTTGTTTTTTCTTCTTCAGTTTTAAATTCTTCGCTGTTCATATTAACATCGTCTCTTTTTGGTTTAAGCATAAACCCTCCTTTTTTGCTTGATTTTATCAAATTAAAAAAAAATGTCAAAAAAGATATAATTCATCTTAATTTAATATTTTCTTTACACCAATTGATTAAAATTTAATCAATTTAAAGAATAAACTCTTACAAAAAAATTGTTACACTTTCAATGTAAAAAATAAAGGAGGAGCTATGAAAAAAATTGAAGCAATTGTAAAGCCTTTTAAATTAGATGAAATTAAAGAGGCTTTGGTTGAGGCTGAAATTACAGGTATAACTGTAAGTGAAGTAAAGGGTCACGGCAGACAGCACGGCCACACTGAATTATACAGAGGTGCGGAATATGTTGTCGATTTTTTGCCGAAAATAAAACTTGAAATTTTTGTAAATGACGATTTTCTGGAAAAAACGGTTGAAATTATTCAAACCCATGCAAGAACAGGAAAAATCGGAGATGGAAAAATATTTATCCTGCCTGTGGAAGATGCTATAAGAATAAGAACAGGGGAAAGGGGAAGTGATGCTGTTTAGAATATTATCTATTTTGGGACTGGCAAGCCTGGCTTTTGCAGGTGAGCCTACACTTGATTCTGGAAATACATCATGGATGATGACGGCAACTGCGCTTGTTATGCTTATGACACCGGCAGGGCTTGCACTGTTTTACGCAGGTATGACAAGAGCTAAAAACGCATTAAATACAACAATGATGGTCTTTACAGCTTATGCCCTAGCAACGGTAGTCTGGGTGTTTTGGGCATATTCTCTGGCTTTTGGGGACGATGTCGCAGGAATTATCGGTAGTTTAAAACATATATTCCTTAACGGAATAGGATATAACGATTTGGAAAGCAGCGGTTATCCGAGTTATGTGTTTGTTGCGTTCCAGGGAACTTTTGCCGCAATTACAGTGGCAATTGCAAGCGGTAGTATAATTGAAAGAACTAAATTTTCAACATGGCTGGTGTTTGTAATTCTTTGGGGAACATTTGTTTATGCTCCTATTGCCCATATGGTATGGGGAGGAGGATTTTTATATAACGCAGGTGCACTTGATTTTGCCGGTGGAACAGTTGTTCATATGAACGGAGGTCTTGCAGGGCTTGTTGCAGCTATTATGATAGGTAAAAGAAAAGGTTATCCTAAAACTCAAATGATGCCAAGCAGTATTATTTTAACAGCACTCGGCGCATCTTTACTTTGGTTCGGATGGTTCGGATTCAATGCCGGAAGTGAATTCGCAGCCGACGGAGTTGCTGGAAGCGCATTTTTGATGACAAACTTTGCAGCGGCAGCAGCAGCAGTTACATGGATTATTTTAGATTACATCAAATTTGGTAAACCTACATTACTTGGTGCAGCTTCCGGTGCTGTGGCAGGACTTGTTGCAATTACACCGGCTGCCGGATTTGTCGGTGTAATAGGTGCTTTGATAATAGGTATAGGCGGAAGCGTATTTGGATTTTTCGGTGTAACAGTACTTAAAAAAATATTTAAATACGATGATTCACTTGATGCATTCGGTGTTCACTTTATCGCAGGTCTTTGGGGTGCACTTGCAACAGGACTGTTTGCTCTTAAAGATTTGGCATGGGCAGGAAGTCCTTTGCATGACCACGGAGACAGATTGGGACAGATGATAGTACAATTGGAATCAGTTGCTGTAACTATTATTTTCACAGCCATAATGACAGCAATTGTTTTAAAAGTATCAAGTCTTCTTACAGGGGGAGCCAGAGTCAGTGAAGAAGCAGAAGTTGAAGGTCTTGACGCTACAATCCACGGAGAAAAAGGTTTTAACTTATAATTAACCCCAAAAAACCTATCGGTTTTTTGGGGACCCCTGTATTTATCTATCATTTATTTTGTAAAAAGGCAACTTATGAATGAGTTAATTGAAATTTACAACAATAATAAAGAAAACATAAAATCATTTTTGAAAAACACTGTCGAAAATTTCAATTCCTTGATAAAATTCGAAAAAGATAATTTCGAAGAACTATTTGATTTATTTAAATCTTTGGAATTGGTTTATGTTGTCGATACAAGCAATAAAATTCAAATTTCACCAAATTATTACAGAAACAGAACTGACAATTCTCAAAAAAACATAAAAAGGGATTACCTTTTGGAAAAATTTGAAAATACCGATTTTGCCATTTCTGAAGCCTATAAAAGTTCAGCTACAGGAAATTTATGCATAACATTAGTAAAAAAGGAAAACAATAAATTAATTTTTTTAGATTTTAATGTAAAAAAACTGCTTGAGAGATTCAAACTGCTTGAAATTCACCCTTTTTTTGACAGACTTACATCGTCTTTTTATTTTTTAAGCGGTATTTTAATGGCACTGTTTGCTTTTTTGATGCTCGGTTTTTCTTTATTTAAAGTACTTACCCATATACACAACCTTGAAATTATGGATTTTTTTAAACCAATTATATATATAACTATTGCAGTAGCAATTTTTGATTTAGCAAAAACGTTTCTTGAAGGGGTACTTTTTAAAAGTTATAAAAAAGAAGAGATGGAATTTAAAACATTTGTAAAATTTATTATTTCAATATTAATTGCTTTATCCATTGAAGTTTTAATGCTTGTATTTAAAATATCCCTTAATTATCCTGAAAAAATGATTAATTCTTTATATCTTTTTATAGGAATTGCATTAATGATGAGCAGTGTGGCTTTTTTTATAAAAAAGAAAAATATGTTATAATTTTTTAAAAAAGGTGTAAATGTTTTTAGCCAACTCTGAATATTTAACAAAAATAAAAAATCTGGCGGATATGTCAAGGGAACTTAATTTAAGCGTTTATATCTGGGGAGAAAAAGGTGTCGGAAAGACAACTCTTGCCAAATATATTTCACCCAATGCAATTATCAATAAAATAAATACAAATTATCCCTGCATTATTGAAAATTTTGATAAAAATCCCATGCTTTATGAAAATATCCCCATATTAATTGCCACAGGAGAAAAGCCTATGGACAAAGCAATATTAAAAAAATATTTTGCTTTTGAAATTGAATTGAAGCCCTTAACTGAGCATCCTGAAGATATAGAATTTTTTATGGAATATTTTTTACAAAAAGCAAAAGAAGAACTTAAAATTGATAAAAAAATTAAAATTCAAAATCCTGATATCAGTGAAAATTTAAATTCACTTAAAAAACAGGTTTATAAAGAGCTCCTTAAACCCAGCATGGAAGAAATTTACAAAATTTTAAAAGAATATTTAAAAGAAAAACATTCGACATATGAAGAAGAAATAAACAGATTTGAAAAAATACTTTTTAGCGCTATGAAAGAAAAATACCATTCCAAACTTCAAATTTCTGAAAGATTAAAAATCAACAGAGTCACACTTACAAAAAAAATGAAGGCTTTAAATGTTTAAATTCTGGTGTGAATATGATATAAACCCTTTGATAATATTTGATTACAAATCAAATATTGTTTACTGTAATCAGGAAGCTGAAATATTTCTTTCTTATATAAATAAAAAAGAAGTATTTGAATTTGCGCTGAAAAATGCTCCAAAAGACGGTATAAAAACAGAGTTTAAATTAGTAAAATTTGACAAGTTTGAATTTAACGGCTATTCAATCGGTTTTTATGAAGAAAAACTCGGTATTAGGTTTTTTATAAATACAGATAAAAAAAATATAACTCTCAATAATCTTGAAAAAGTAAAATTTTCAATGCTTCTTGAATTTGTAAAAGATTATATGGAATTAAAGAATATTCAAATTACCACTTTTTACGACCCTTCAATTCCTGAAATTTATTTAAACAAAAAAGAGCTGATAAATATCATTTTTGAAATGCTGGAAAACTCTAAAAAAGCTAAAATAACATCAAAAATACTTGTGGGGGAATATATAAAAATAGATGCTAAAAAATATCCTCTGGCCCAAATTGACATAGTTACGCCCCCTTTCAAAAGAATAAAATCAAATTTTTTTGAAATTGAAAATCATGAGGAGGGATATTCCATAAAAATACCGTTAATTAAGGAACTGGATGAAAATAATAATACTTGATACGGAAACAACAGGAAACAGGGAAGAAGACAAAATAATTCAGCTGAGTTTTCTTGTAATGAACAGAAATCTTGAAATAGAAGAAATTCACGACACCCTTGCAAATCCCGGGATACCTATTTCTTTTGAGGCAATGGCTGTTCATCATATTACAAATGAAATGATAGAAGATAAACCCAAATTAAAATTTACAGATGTATATAAAAGATTAAAAGAACTAAATTCTCCTGAAAATGTAGTTGTTATTCATAATGCCGAATTTGATTTGGAAATGCTTAAAAAAGAAGGGTTTAACCCGTTTTTTCAGGTAATAGACACATTCAGAATTTTAAAACATCTGATAAAAGAGAGTAAATATTCACTTCAATACAACAGATATGCCCTTGGACTTTACAAAAAAGAAAAAGAAATATGCGAAAAATACAATATCAAAATCAATGCTCACGATGCACTGGGGGATGTCGTTGTTTTAGGCTTACTGCTGCAGTATTTAGTAAAAGAATTTGATAAAACAGTTGATGAATTAATAGAGCTTACAAAAAAACCGGTTTTATATGACAAATTTTACCAGGGAAAATATAAATATGAAAATATAAGGGACATATTGATAAAAGACCCTGATTATATAGAATATATGCTGAGTCTTACAGACCTTGATCCGGATGTAAAATATTCCATAGAACACCATTTGGAAAATCTGGATATTGAGCCGGAATACAGATTCGGGGTCGGTAAATATAAAGGTATGTTAATTCAAGATGTGGCCGAGATTGATATTCAATATCTTTCATGGGCATATCATAATATGAAAATGAGCAAGGGAATGAGGAAAAAAATAGGGGAAATACTATCCTCCTAAATATTTTTTCTTAATTTCATCACTTTGAAGTAAATTGTCTGCCTCATCTTCCATAACCAAAAGGCCGTTTTCCATTACATATCCGCGGTTTGCAATTCTAAGTGCGGCACCGGCGTTTTGCTCAACCAGAAGAATTGTCACATCTTCTTCTTTATTTAATCTATGTAATATTTCAAACACATCTTTTACAATAATAGGAGCAAGCCCAAGGCTCGGTTCATCCAACACGAGCATTTTAGGTTCACTCATCAATGCCCTGGCGATTGCAAGCATCTGCTGCTCACCTCCGCTCAGGCTTCCCCCGTAATTATTTCTTTTTTCTTTAAGTCTCGGGAAAAGTCTATACATATCGTCCCTCAGCCTTTCAAAATTCTCATCATTTAAAAAGGCGCCGATTTTTAAATTTTCTTCAACCGTTAAATTGATAAATATTTTCCTGCCCTCGGGTACTAAAGCAAGTCCCCTTTTTACAATCTGATGTGTCGGTATTTTTGAGATATCTCCTTCAACAAATTGAATATTTCCCTCTTTTTTTACCAAATTAAAAACAGCGTTAAGCGTGGATGTTTTTCCTGCCCCGTTTGCACCTATTATAGTAACAATTTCTCCGGCTTTTACATTAAAATCAATTCCTCTGACAGCTTCAATTACTCCATATTTTACTTTTAATCCCTTAACTTTTAACATCACTATCCTTTATCATTTTATATACTCACCACCCCGCCGCTTTACAAGCGGCCGGGCAGGCTTTCACCACTCACTATTTTATACTTCAATATTTCCGAGATATGCTTTAACAACCTGCTCATCTTTCATCATATCGGCAGGCTTTCCTTCAAAAATTGTTTTTCCGTAATCCAAAACCATTACCCTGTCGGCTATTTTTTGGACAAATTTCATATCATGCTCAATAAAAAGAATTGTTTTTTCTTTAATTTCTCTCAGTTTAAAAACGGTTTCGGCAAGTTCGTCTGTCTCTTTTGGATTCATTCCCGCCGCAGGCTCGTCAAGAAGTAGTAAATCAGGCTCTGTTGCCAGTGCCCTTGCTATCTCTACTTTTCTTTGATTACCGTAACTTAAAGCTTTTGCATTTACATAGGCATATTTTTCAATTCCTAAAAATTCAAGAATCTCCATAGCCAATTCTTTATGAACTTTTTCCTGTTTAAAAAATTTGGGAGATCTGAAAATTGCTTCAAAAAAATTATATTCAATATGATTATGAAAGCCTATTAAAACATTTTCCAAAACATTCATGGAATTAAAAAGTCTTATATTTTGAAAAGTTCTTGCAATTCCTCTTTTAACAATTTCATTTGGTTTTAAGCTTGTTATCTCTTCGTCTTTAAAAAACACCCTGCCGCTTGTAGGGGAAAAAGCACCAGTTATTATATTAAAAAGCGTTGTTTTACCCGCTCCGTTAGGACCGACCAATGCAAAAATTTCTGTCGGTTTTACATGAAAAGTTACATCTTTTATAGCAACGACCCCGCCAAACTGTTTTGTAACTTTATCTACTTTTAACATTTCTTTCCTTTATTTCATTATCATTTTTCACTTTGCTTTTTAGCAATTTGGTACTTGGCTTCTTGGCTACTTATCTACTTAGCTATTCTTATTTATCATTTTCCATTTTCCATTATACATTTATAACTTTCCACTTGACACTCACCACTCACCACTCACCACTCACTATTTAAATACCTCTCCCCTTCTTTTCTCGCCCATTTAACAAAGAGTCTTTTGGTATCCATAAAGCTTTCTTTATTTTCAAAAATAATTTCTTTCAATATTCTTGAAGTACTAACGGCATTGGAAAAGCCTCTTCCACCCATTCCGTTTACAATATAAAGACCTTTTTTGTAAAAAATTTCTTTTGGAATGGAGCCTTTTACAATATGTTTATCATTTAAAAGAGTTTTATCTACATCTATAATTTTACCAACTATAGGAAAATAATCAATACTTGCGGCCCTTTGCCCACCTTTAATTGAAACTGTTTCTCCTTCGATTTCCATTATTTCATTTGCTTTTTTTATTAATTCATTAGCTTCTTCCAAATTTTCTTTGCATTCCAGACAGTTTCTTTTGTGAGTCGCCCCAATTCTGAATTTTCCATTTACATAAGCCAAAGAGCAGTTCTTATGATAATAAATATCCAGCTTTTCATTTTTCACTTTACATTTTTCACTTAACTCTATCCTCTCCCCCCAAACAGGTCTGATTTTTATATAAGGAATATCAATTAAATTTTCATATCCGGTGGAAAGAATAATATTTTTAGTTTTTATTGCATCATTAATTACCCAAACACTGTTTCGAAATTCTATTTTTTTAGTTTCAAACTGCTTAAAATTTACATTTATTTTTTTCCTGACATCATCAACTTCAACCAGACTGCCTATGTCAAAAAAAAAGCCGTTATCGATTTTTCTGAATGGAAGTTTTATCTCTTTTTCATAAGTTTTAAATTTTTCTATATCTTTTCTGTCTCTCGGAAGAAGTAAAACACCTTTTGTATGGGTATTAATTCCCTCTTTTTTATAAAATTCGATTGCTTCAATTATTGAATCGTTAATAAATCTTGTATAAGGGCTGTCAATTCCTATTTTAGGGAACAAAAAAGCGCCCGCTGCAGAGCTCGCGCCTTCTAATATTCCTTTTTTATCAATAAGAAGCGTATTATATTCTTTTAATCTGTAGGCACTGAGCACTCCGGCAATTCCGGCTCCTATTACGACAAAATCAAAAACTTTCTTCATATGCCGTTTCTAATACTTTTTTATCGTATCCCCTAAGCAGGGAAAACAGAAAATTTTTAAACTGTTCTTTATCAATATCCACTTTTACATACAAAATCTGGGTTTTTTTATCATACCAGTTTCCTTCATTTACAGCATTTGTTATTACAAAGGCTTTTACTTTATCCAAAATATTTTTTGCAGTATTTAACCTTCTTAAAAAATCTTTTGTTTTAGTCAAAATTTTTTCGCTTAATGATTTAATCCCGATAGAATAAGCCTCCTGCTGAGAGAGTCTTGAAACTTCTTTTGTATGGATTTTTCCCACACTCATAAATGAATTTTCATAACAGACCCAAAAAGGGGCGGGAAGCTTATGAATATAACATTTTGTAAATTCTTTTATTTTGGTGGGCGCGTTACTGACACTGCATCCCAAAAACACTAAAGGCAAAACCAATAATATTTTTTTCATTTCTCTCCTTTGTTTAAAATTTCCAGATTAAAAAAAAGTTTTCTTGTTTTAAGTTTTTCCCCTGCAAGATATAAATTCTCGCCTTCTATTACTATTTTTTTATCACTTTTTTTAATTGTCACTTTTGGCATGGAAAGATTTTGATTAACTATTTTTGCAACCCAGAAAATATTGCAAAGCTTTTCTATAACATCTTTTTGAGGCAGTAAAAATTTATATTTTTTATCTCTTCTTTTTTGTTTTTTTTTCTTTTATAAAATCTTATTATTTTTGAGATTAAAAGTCTGTCATTATGGGAAAAACCGTAATGCAGGGAATTTAAGATAATATAATCGGTATGTTTATGGGCTTCGTAAAAATCTATAAGCTCTCCCGCACGGGAAAGTTTTATTGCAAAAGCCAGATGTCTCTTATATTTTTCGTCTAAATTAAATTCATCTTTCAATAAATCAAACAAATCAAGGGCTATTTTTGTTTCGTAAGAAGCTGTTTTTGTATTTATGTTATAAACATCTATTATAGTCCTGACAGACGGATTAAAATTACTTGGGAAAATCAGATTGTCATTTCTAAGTAAATCGCTTAAAAACACCCCCTCTCTCACGCCTACACCGCTTGTTATTATGTTTTTTGCTTTTAAATATTTTAATACTTCACAAAAAACCAAAAGCCCGGGTCTTATTACATCGAGTCTTTCGGGTTTGATTCCTATTTTTAACAATTCTTCATCACTTCTTTTGATTAAACTTTCCAAAAATTCAATCTCTTTTATTTCATAGGAAAAACCGTGCAGTATATCCAATGGATACTCATTTTTTTTCATTATAACCTGGGCAATGGCCCTTGCTGTTCCTCCAATACTGAAAACAGTTTCATCTTTGAAATTTTTATCCAGTTTTTTTAATTCGTTTTTTATATATTCCTTTGCGCCCTTAATATAGCCTTTATCAAAAAAAAGCTCTTTAAGCCTGACAGTGCCTAATTGCAAAGTTGCCGTTTTTTCCACTCTTGCATTTTTTATTAAAGAGAGTTCACAGCTTCCCCCTCCGATATCCACACTCACCCCGTTTTTTTTATAAAGAAGATTGGCAACCGCAATACCGCCGAAAAACGCCTCTTTTTCCCCGTCAATAACTTTTAAATTTATTCCTATTTTTTTTACTTCGCTCAAAAATTCAGCTTTATTTGGGGCATCCCTGAGTGCTGAAGTTGCAACGGCCAATATCTTGCGCGTTTTTAAAGATTTCGCTATTAAAAGAAATTCCTTTAAGGCGTTAATTGCTCTTTTAATAGCAAAATCCTGTAAATTTCCGCCGTTTTCATAAGCACCCTCACTTATTCTGACTCTGCTTTTTTCTTCCCTTAAGAGATAAAAGCCAAAACGGCTGGTTTTCCTAAAAACAGCCATTCTAGCCGAATTGGAGCCTATATCAATAACGGCTGTAATTTTGGCCATTATTCCTCTTCAACTTTATGTATTAATTCTGATTTTAATTTAAGTTCTTTTGCACTTTCCACATTATCCGGATCAGGCACAATTGCGTCCACCGGACATACCTGCACACACTGAGGCTCACCCCCATATTCTATACATTCCGTACAAAGGTCCGGATCTATTTCATAAATAGGCTCACCAGCCTCAATTGCACCGTTTGGGCATTCATCAACACATGCGTCGCACGCAATGCACTCATCTGTTATTTTCAATGACATATTACTCCTTTGGATAACAAAATTTATAGCCTCTGCGGCGAATGGTCTTTATTGTATCAATTTTAAAAACTTTGTCAACCTTTTGACGTATCTGATTTATTGCAACTTCTATAACATTTGGTGTCACCAGCTCAGGCTCTTCCCAGATTGCATCCAAAAGCTGCTCTTTTGAAATAACCTGGTTGGGATATCTTGCCAGATGCATAAACACTTCAAAAGATTTTCCTTTCAAATATGTTTCTTTGCCTTTATATATTATTTTTTCTTCATCTTTTAAAATAATCAAATCTTTTATTTTAATCTGAGATTCTCTGCCGGCCCTCAGGGCAACATTTATTCTTGTTATAAGCAAATCAAAATTGATTGGTTTTCTTATATAATCATCCGCCCCCATTTTTAAGCACTTAATTTCCGTGTCCATAGACATATCATTGGATAAAATTATTATTTTAATCAGGGGATATAAATTTTTTGCAAAATTTATAAATTTAAACACCTCGCTGAATGTAAAATCTGTATCCACTATCACCATATTATAATGTCTGACATCCAAAAAATATTTGGCATCTTTAATGGTATATGCCGAATCTGTTTTATATCCGGATTCATTAAGAGCTTTTACAATCAGATGATTAAGCGTTTCATCTTTAAGAGTTACAAGTATCCTCACTTCTTCTCCTTCATTAAAAAAACATATTCCATAAATAAAAAAATTATATCAAAAATTAATATTTTCTTAAAATTTCCACTCCGACTAAAGCATTCTTTAAAATTTCCGGTTTTTTAACTTGTAAAAAAAGTTTTTTTATTTGCGGATATTTCTCTAATAATTTTTTTTCTATATGAACCAAAGCATCCTCAAGCAGTTCAAACTGATGTTTAACAATTGAATTTTGAATTAAATCGCATACATCCGCATAATTAATAAAATTTTCTTTATTTTCATAATCTATTTTGCAGTTAACAACAACCAGCTGTTCTTCGGTTCTTTCCTCTTCCAAAATACCGATAATAGCCTTAAAAGTCAGCTCTTCTATTATTATTGTAAATTCTCCATCGCGGCTGCTTTTCAGGCAGCCAGATAAATTTAATTCGCTTTGCTCATTTTCGCTCATTTTCCCATTCCTCAATTTTTCACTTTTCACCATAGCCGTTTTTCAAACGGCCAGGCAAGTTTAATTCGCTTCGCTCATTTGCACTAATTTTACATCTCACCACTCACAATTCACCACTCACTATTCACTTTCTAAACTACTCTTTTTTCCTGACCGGTAATAAGCCTGTATATATTTGTTTTATGTTTATAAATTATTATAAAAGCGATTATCCATAAAGGGGAATAGGAACGGATAGATAAATCCGGATACAAAATATAACAACTGAAAATTCCCGCTAATATACCGGTTAAAGAACTGAGAGAAGATATTTTCACTGTTTTTGCCATAATAAACCAGACAATTAACCCCACCAATACAGCTTTTGGAACCAAAACAAGCAAAGCGCCGGCGGTAGTCGCAACCCCTTTACCCCCTTCAAATTTTAAATAAGGGGAAAAACAGTGTCCTATTACGACAATTACGGCTATTGCCCAAAGTGTGGCATCACAAACCCCTGAAAATTTAGCCAGAAGTATTACAAACACACCCTTAAAAGCATCTAAAAACAGCGTCAAACCCGCAAGTTTTTTGGCTTTATTCGGATCAACCTCTTTCAAAACCCTCAAAACATTGGTAGCACCTATATTTCCACTACCATGCTCTTTTATATTAATACCCGCAAAATATTTCGCTATTAAATATCCAAAAGGAACACCTCCAATTAAATATGCCGCTAAATACCATAATAAATTATGCATTTTTTTCCTTTTTACTTAAAACTTGGCAACTCATTACTCACTCTCACCACTCACTATTTTTATGCAATTATACTAAAATAAACTTTTTTTGATAAAATAATACAAAAAGGGATTTAATGGTTGAAGAAATTAAAAAATTAAAAGAAAAACATAATATTACTATTGCCGCCCATTTTTATGAAAAAAAAGAAATTTTTGAACTGGCCGATTTAACGGGTGACAGTTTAGCCCTTGCTAAAAAAACAGCCAATATTAAAAACCCGCTTGTTTTTTGCGGGGTAAAATTTATGGGGGAAAGTGCAAAAATACTAAACCCCGATATTGATGTATATATGCCAAAACTTGCTGACTGCTCCATGGCAAGAATGGCCGAGGAAGGCCTTGTGGAAAACAATATAAAAATGTTAAAAGAAAACAAAATTGATTTTATTCCCATCACTTATATAAATTCCACGGCAAAAACAAAAGCCATTGTTGCAAGGGAAGGCGGACTAACCTGTACAAGCTCAAACAGCCAAAAAATTATAAAATGGGCATTAAGTAAAAACAAAAAAATTTTCTTTCTGCCGGATAAAAATCTTGGAACAAACACAGCCAAAAAATTAAACAAAACAGCAAAAATAATAGGTGAAAAAAACTGGCAGGAAGCAGATATAATATGTTTTAATGGACACTGCTCCGTTCATCAGCTTTTTATGCCCGAACATATTGAATTTTTTAAAGAAAAATATCCCGATATTAAAATAGCACTTCATCCTGAATGCCAGCCGGAAGTGGTAAAAATGGCCGATTTCGCCGGAAGCACCTCCCAGATTTTAGAATATGTCAAAGCCCATTCCACCGAAAAAATAGCAATAGGTACAGAAGCAAATTTTGTAAACTGGCTTAAAGAAAACATAAACCCAAATATATATATATTAAGTTCTACAAAACCGGAATGTCCGAGTATGAACGAAACCACAATCGAGAGTTTATATAATTTATTAAAAGCAATTGATGAAGACAGAGGATATAATAAAATTGAAGTCGAAGAAAATATAGCAAAAGATGCAAAAAAAGCACTACAAAGAATGATGGAGCTGTCATGAATTTAATGAAACATCAGATAATCGATTTTTTAAAAAGCTCTCTTAATGAAGATATAGGAAGGGGGGATTTGGCAAGAAGTTTAATTAGTGGAGTTGCAAATGCTTTTGTTAAATCAAAAAGCGAAGGTGTTATTGCTGGACTTGAATATATAAAATATTTTAGTGAAATTGCTGAAATTAAATTTAATTTTTTCTATGAAGACGGAGATTTTTATAAAAACAAAGATATTATTTTTGAAGTTTACGGAAATGCAAAAGATGTGCTCTCAATTGAAAGGACAATGCTGAATATTCTCCAACACGCCAGCGGAATAGCAAGCAATGCCTATGAATTTGCAAAAAAAGCAGATAACAAAGTAAAAATACTAGACACAAGAAAAACAAGACCTAACTTAAGAATTTTTGAAAAATATGCAGCCAGCTGTGGGGGGGTTACAAACCATAGACTTGGACTAGATGAGTGCCTGATGCTAAAAGACACACATTTAGCCCTTTTTTCATCCATTAAAGAAGCAATTGACAAGGCAAAAAACATAATACCTTTTACAACAAAAATAGAAGTCGAATGCGCATCTGTTAAAATGGCGAAAGAAGCGATGGAAGCTAAAGCCGATATTGTAATGTGCGACAATATGAAATATGAGGAAATAAAAGAGGTTGTATTATTCAGAAATAAAAATTTCCCACTTGTTTTAATAGAAGCGAGCGGAAATGTAACGCTTGAAAACATTGATAAATTTATTGAAACGGGGGTTGACGCCATAAGCAGCGGGGCTGTTATTCATCATGCGGTGTTTAAAGATTTCTCTATGAAAATAAGATAAGGAGAGAATATTTTAATAGAAGATAAAAATTTTGAATTTGGACATTTTTTGGGAATTAAAGAACCCGATGAATTTAAAAAATATATTAAAGAAAAATTTAATTATGAATTAAAACCCTGGGATTTTGTAATTACAAACGATAAAATAAGGGATTTGGCATACTGTTATAATCCAAATAAAGGAATCGAAAGAATAGACAACATTCCTGAAACCAGTAAAATAAGAATTAAAAACGCCGGTATAATCGAGCCAAAAGATATTTATCAAAAATGTGCGGCATATGCCATGAAAGAAAGTGATGCTTCTTTAATCACAGGCAGGTTCGGAAGTGGAAAAACACTGATTGCAACTGCAATGGCTTTAAACCAAAGTAAACGAAAAATATTCATAACCCGCCCTCCTATAGGAATCAGTTCTGCTTATGACATAGGTTTTCTACCAGGAAGCAAAGATGAAAAAATGCTTGAATGGGCAGGGGGATTTTTAAGTGCCTTGAATTATATCTATAAAGATGCAAAAGGCTTAAATTATGATTCCATTAAAACCCAGCTTTTTTTTGAAAAATTTGAAATAATCCCTCTTAACATGATACAGGGAATATCTATTTTGGAGAACGAAATTTTAATAGTGGATGAGGTGCAGCTTATTACAAGAGAATATATGAGTATGATTTTAAGCAGAATGAGCGAAGGAAGCAAACTTTTTTTACTCGGGGACATTTATCAGACATATTCCACTATTTCAAAACAGGACAGCGGCTTATACAGGCTTCAACAATTACTTCCCCACGAAGCATTGGCCTGGGTGGAACTTAAAAATATATACAGAAATAAGCTTACCGAACTGGCTATGAAACTTACAGAATAAATGGAAAATGTAAAGTTAAAAATGAAAAATTAATCTATTTCTTAAACTTTTCACTTTACATTTTTAACTTTTAACTTATTTGTATCTGTAAGTAATTCTCCCCTTATCAAGACTGTACGGGTTAATTTCGACTTTTACTTTATCCCCCGGGACAATTTTTATATAATTCATTCTTATTTTTCCGCTTATATGGCATAAAACTTCTTTTTTTAATCCTTCAAGTTCAACTTTAAACATTGCGTTAGGAAGTGCTTCTTTAACTATTCCGTCAACTTCTAAAACATCTTTTCCCATCAATTCTCCTCCGTTAATATTATTGCTTTGTTATCAACTATTGCAACCTGATGTTCATAATGAACCCCTATTTCCATATCTTCACAGTATACATCCCATCCGTTTTCACCTAAAACCGGCTCTGCGGCTTTATGACAAAGCATCGGTTCAAGACAGAACACATGTCCGTTTTTTACTTTTTCACCCTGATTCGGTTTACCTTCCACATAATTTAGTATCTGCGGCTCTTCATGAGGTTTTCTGCCTATTCCGTGACCGCTGTAACCTTTTAAGGGAACATATCCGTGAGATGTTATATAATCTTCTATAAGTTTACTTATCTGTTTATATCTCATACCCGGTTTTATATTTTCAATTGCATGATAAAGTGCACCTTTTGCCGCATCTATCATTCTTTGGTATTCTTCTTTTATTTTTCCTATTCCCACTGTTATTGCGGCATCTCCGTACCATCCGTTAAGTTCGGCCCCAACATCAAAACCAACCACATCACCTTCTTTTAAAGGTTCATTATCCGGTATTCCGTGAATTACAACACCGTTTTTGGAAATACATACGGCATTTGGAAAATCGTATAAACCTTTAAAAGCAGGTCTTGCGTTTTTGCTTCTGATAAAATCTTCCGCCATTTTATCAAGTTCGAGAGGGGTAACTCCTGGTTTTGCATTTTCCCTTAAAAGTTTTAAAGTCTGCCCTACAATTTTAGCAGGTTTTTTAATCTCTTCTATTTCTTTTGGTTTTTTAATAATAACTGCCATATCTCCTCTTTTAAATGTTAAATGTTAAATGTTAAATGTTAAATAAATAATGTTGAATGTTGAACTAATTTATAATCCAACATCCAACATCTAAAATTCATAATTTCCATATAATTAAAGTCCTGTAACTGAAAGAGTGTCATATTTTTGCATAGTAAGCTGGGCTTGTATTTTTCTCATAGTGTCTATTGCCACCTGAACAACAATCAATACGGCTGTCCCTCCAAAATAGAAATTGACACCCATTAATTTTACAAGAAGCCAAGGCAGTATGGTAATAGCACCTAAATACATTGAACCCCAGAACGTTAGTTTATTAGCAACACTGTTTAAAAATTTAGCCGTACTCTCACCCGGTCTGATACCAGGAATAAAGCCGCCCTGTTTTTTAAGGTTTTCTGCTATATCTTTTGCATTAAACACAATTGACGCATAAAAATATGCAAAAAATATAACCAATAAAAATTCAATAACATGAAACAAATACCCGTTTGGATTTAATGAATCCCTGATTGATACCAAAATAGGATTATTAACCCCACTCAAAACGGTTAAAGGAAACATTAAAATCGCACTCGCAAAGATAGGAGGAATAACACCACTTAAATTAACTTTAATAGGTATATAATTCATAACCCTTTTAAATCTGTTTTGCATCAACACTTTTTTCTGATAAGAAATAGGAACCCTTCTTTCCCCAAGTTCAACATATATAATAAAAGCCACAGTGGCCACTACTATTATTAGAACAAAAATAAGTCCTATTACGCTAAGTTCTCCGACATCTACCAAATTAAGTGTTCCCATTATCGCTGAAGGAATTCTGCTTACAATTCCGGCAAAAATTATTAAACTTATACCGTTTCCGATACCTTTATCGGTAATCTGCTCACCAATCCACACTAAAAACATAGTACCGCCGAGCATGGAAAATGCAGTTAACAATACAAAAGAGCTCATATCTATCATAACAGCGCTTTCTCCGCCTCTACCGGTTAAATGAGAAAGTCCTATTGCAATACCGATTGCCTGAATAAATGCAATTGCAACGGTTGAATATTTTATAATTTTCATATATTTTTGAAAACCTGTACTGTCTTTTTTAAGTTCTCCCAAACTAGGAAAAGTTGCTGCAAGAAGTTCCATAATAATTGAAGCGGTAATATACGGCATTACACCAAGGGCAATAATACTCATTCTGCTGACAGCGTTACCGCTGAACATATTAAGCAGCCCCAATGCGTCATGCTGGTGGCCTGCAAAAAAATCTTTTACTACATCCAAATTTACCCCTGGAACCGGCACATATGCCAAAATTCTGTAAACAAGAAGGAAGCCAAGGGTTATAAGTATTTTTTTAGCTATAGGATTCATACCCTTACTTTCCAGAAGTAGTAATATTACTATCTTTTATTTTATCTTTAAGTTCTTTTGCTTTTGTGCCTATCAATTTTACTTTTTCAGCTCTTATTTTTACAACTTTGGCCAAGCTCTCCATTGTAATTTCGTCTAATTCCAAAACAGCGCTGAATTTATCTACATTAATAGCCTGAGGCTTTACAACTCTACTTTTAAAGCCTATTTTAGGGAGTCTCCTTTGAATCGGCTGTTGACCGCCTTCAAAACCTCTTTTTTGATTATAACCTGTTCTAGATTTTTGACCTTTTTGTCCTCTTGTCGATGTTTTTCCGTATCCGCTGGCAGGTCCGCGTCCAACTCTTTTTGTTTTATGTGTTGACCCGCATGCAGGTTTTAAGTTTTCTAATGCCATCTTTACGCCTTTTTACTTTTAATCTCTTTAAGAGCTTCAAGAGTAGCCCTTACAAGATTGTGAGCATTGTTTGATCCAAGTGATTTAGAAAGAATATCTTTAATTCCCACTAATTCAAGCACAGGTCTTACAGCACCACCGGCAATCAGTCCTGTACCTTCACTTGCAGGTTTTAATAAAATTTTTGATGAATTGAATTTTACTTCCACTTCATGATTAATGGTATTGCCGTGAATACCTTCAATTTTTACCAAGTTTTTGAAAGCGTCTTCAATTGCTTTTTTAATAGCATCAGGAACTTCCTTGGCTTTACCGTTTCCGACCCCTACAATTCCTTTTTTATTTCCAACGACTACCAAAGCGTTAAATCTGAATCTTCTACCGCCTTTAACAACTTTGGTAATTCTTCCAACGTTAACAACTACTTCTTCAAATTCTTCTTTATTATAATCTTTAATTACTTCTTTTAATTTAGCCATTTGCCGCCTTTATACTTTTATTCCATTTTCTCTTAGAGTATCTGCAAATGCTGCAACTACACCATGATATTTATATCCGTTTCTATCAAAAGCAACTTTGTCGATTCCGGCATCTTTTAACTTTTGGGCAAAAATTTTTGCCGCTTCTTTAGCTCCGTTAATATTAGCCGGAAGTTTATTTTCCAAATGTGCTGTATTTAAAAATACAAGAGTTTTGCCTTCAGCATCATTAATAGCCTGAACTATTATATATTTGTTTGATCTGAAAAAAGTGACTCTTGGCAATTCAGCAGTTCCGCTTATTCTACCTCTGATTTTTCTTTTTCTTTTAAGTCTTCTTAAATTTCTTCTTGCTAATTCTTTACTTCTTCTCATCTCTCACCCTTATTTTTTAGCTGTCTTACCAGCTTTTCTGATAATAACTTCATCAACATATTTAACACCTTTACCTTTATACGGTTCAGGTTTTCTGAAGCTTCTAATTTCAGCTGCTACTTGACCGACTTCTTGTTTATCTGTGCCTTTTACAGTAATTATATTTTTTTCAACCGTAATTGTAATTCCGGCAGGAATTTCATAATTAATAGGGTGTGAATATCCAAGTTGTAATTCTAAAATATTACCTTTAACTGCAGCTCTGTATCCAACTCCGTTAATTTCAAGTTTTTTTTCAAATCCTTTGGTTAATCCTACAACGGCATTATTAGCTAATGCTCTTACTGTTCCCCACATTGCTTTAGCAAATTTGTCATTTTCGCTAACAGGTTCAACTGTTATAGTATCACCGTCAATATTAACTTTTACAACACCTTTTGTGTCTATAACTTTTTCATCTTGGCCTTTTTTAATAATTAATTTATTCCCTTCAAGCTTAGCTTCAAGGCCAGAAGCTAACTTTACGGGCAATTTACCTATTCTACTCATAAATTTTCTCCTTACCAGATACTACAGATTACTTCGCCGCCCACTTTTAATTTGTAGGCTTCATCATTTGCTAAAACACCTTTATTGGTAGAAACAACAAGTGTTCCGAATCCGTTTTTAAATCTTTTAATGTCTTCATAACCTTTATACACCCTTCTTCCGGGTTTGGATATTTTTTTAAGTTCATTAATAACGGAATTACCATTTTCATCATATTTAAGTGTAACATTTATAAATTTTTTATTACCGTCTTCCACTACTTTAAAACTTTCTATATAGCCTTTTTCCTGAAAAACTTTTAAAACATCTTCCATAAGGCGCGAATAGTTAAGCTTTGTAACTTCCATGCCCCTCATGGCGGCATTTCTTATTCTCGTTAATCCGTCTGCAATAATATCACTCATCATCTTGGCATCCTTTTACCAACTAGCTTTTTTAACACCAGGGAGTAACCCCTCATTTGCCATTTTTCTAAGACAAATTCTGCAAATTCCGAAATCTTTGTAAACTGAATGTACTCTACCGCAAATTGAGCATCTTGTATATGCCCTGACTTTGAATTTTGGTTTTCTTTTAGCTTTAGCTATCATACTTTTTTTAGCCATTTGCTTTTCCTTTTGTAAATGGGAATCCGATAAGTTCAAGCATTCTAAGTGCAAGTTTATCATCTTCTGTTGTTGTTGAAATATTAATATTCATACCGTGTACTTTTATAATACTATCATAATTTACCTCTGTGAATACCAATTGTTCGTTAAGTCCGAAGTTAAAGTTTCCTCTTCCGTCAAACCCGTCTCTTTTTACACCTTTAAAGTCTCTAACTCTTGGAAGTGCAACAGAGATTAGTTTTTGAAGAAAACTCCACATCATTTCGCCTCTAAGTGTAACCTTAACACCAACAGGCATACCTTCTCTTACCTTAAATCCCGCTACTGATTTTTTAGCAGGGGTAATTACAGCTTTTTGTCCGGTAATTATTGTAAGCGTATCCGCTACGCTTTCAAGAAATTTTTTATCTTTGGCACCTTCGCCTACACCGGCACTAACCACTATTTTTTCAATATTAGGTATAAGCATTGGATTTTTAATATCAAACTCTTCAACCAATTTTGGTCTAACTTCTTTTAAATATTTTTCTTGTACTTCAAACATCTCTTAGCCTTCTACTTTTTTTACGTTTGAAATGTGAATAGGTTTTTCAATATATTCAAACCCGCCTTTTGGGTTTTGTTCAGTCGGCTTAACAGCCTTTTTAACAATATTCACACCTTTAACTATTACTTTAGCCTCTTTTGGAATAACTTTTAAAACTTCACCCGTTTTACCTCTGTCATCTCCGGCGATTACTTTTACGCTGTCGCCTTTTTTAATTTTAAATTTAGGAGGTAAGTTTTTTCTAGCAGCCATTATAGCACCTCCGGAGCAAGTGATGTAATTTTTTGGAAACCTTCATATCTGACTTCCCTGGCAATAGGACCAAAAATTCTTGTACCAATCGGCTCTTTTTTATCATCTATAACAACAGCAGCGTTATCGTCAAATCTGATTAATGAGCCGTTTTCTCTTTGAACTTCTTTATTAGTTCTTACAATTACTGCTTTTACAACCTGACCTTTTTTAACTTTTCCGTTCGGAATGGCTTTTTTTACAGAAGCTATGATAATATCACCTACTGAGGCATATCTTCTTTTTGAGCCACCCAAAACCTTGATACACATAATTTCTTTAGCACCGCTGTTATCGGCAACTTTTAGTCTTGTAAATGGTTGAATCATTCTTATTCTCCTCTTTCAAGAATCTCTTTTAATACAAAAGATTTTCTTTTGGAAATTGGTCTGTGTTCAATTGCACTAACAACATCACCAACATTTGCTTGGTTATTTTCATCATGAACAAGATATTTTTTAAATTTTTTAACAATTTTATGATATTTTGGATGTAAAACTTTTCTTTCCACTAAAACATTTATAGTTTTATCACCAGTTTTTTTAATAACTTTTCCAGTAATAATTCTTTTAGGCATTAGTTACCCCTTTTTTGTCTCATCGCAGTTTTAATTCTTGCGATATCTTTTCTGATTTTAGAAACAAGTGATGTGTCCTGCAATTGCATAGTTTTTAATTTCATTCTTGTCTCAAACAGTTCCATTTTTTTATTTTTTAGAAGCTCCTGTAATTCCGCTTCACTCTTTGCAAGCAAATCCGCTACATTCAATTTAGTATAGCTCATTTTCATTCTCCATTGAAATAATTTTTGTTTTAAAAGGTAATTTTGCAGCTGCAAGAGTTAACGCCCTAACGGCAGTTTCATTATCAACACCGGTAAGTTCGAAAATAATTCTTCCGGGTTTAATATTCATAACCCACTCTTCCACGCTACCTTTACCTTTACCCATCCTAACTCCTACCGGTTTAGAAGTTAAAGGTTTGTCAGGAAATACTCTAATCCAAACCTTACCGGTTCTTTTCATGGTTCTCGTAAGAGCAACCCTTCCGGCTTCAATTTGTCTTGAATTAATTCTTCCAAGCTCAGTTGCTTTTAATCCGTATGTTCCAAATGCAAGAGAACTTCCTCTATAGGCTTTTCCTTTGTTTCTACCTTTTTGTTGTTTTCTGTATTTAGTTCTTTTTGGCATTAACATGTCTTCGTCCTTTTCTTCTTCTTTGAGGTTTTCTTTCCTCTATAGAAGCTGCTTCTTGGTTTTTTCTTTGTAAAACTTCACCTTTGAATATCCAGACTTTAACGCCTATAATTCCGTATGTAGTTAAAGCCTCGGCAAAACCGTAATCAATTTTTGCTCTTAATGTATGAAGAGGAACCCTGCCTTCAAGATACCATTCGGTTCTTGCCATTTCGGCTCCGTTTAATCTTCCGGCAACCTGAACTTTAATTCCTTTTGCGCCAGATTTTAAAGCATTTTGAATAGCTTTTTTCATAGCTCTTCTGAATGCCACCCTTCTTTCTATCTGAGTAGCAATATTTTCAGCCGCCAACTGCGCACTGATTTGAGGTTTTCTTTCTTCTTTAATGTTTAAAATAAGTTCTTTATCACCTATTTTATTTTGAAGTTCTTTTTTTAAGGCTTCAATTTCGCTTCCGCCTTTGCCGATAATTATTCCAGGTTTTGCGGCAAAAATAGTAATTCTTATTTTTTTGGCTGTTCTTTCGATAATAATATCACTAATTCCGGCATAATAAAGTTTTTTCTTTAGAAATTTTCTAAGTTCATAATCACCCAATACATTTTCTGGCATAGTGTTATAGTTAATAAACCATCTACTTCTCCAGTTTCTGTTTATTCCAAGTCTTAGTCCTATAGGATTTGTTTTTTGACCCATTAGCTTTCCTTTTCAACTTCTACGTAAATATGAGCTGTTGGTTTTTGAATTTTACTTGCCATCCCTCTAGCTCTTGGTCTGAATCTTTTTAGATAAGGACCTCTGTCAACTCTGCATGAAGTAATTTTAACTTCGTTTGCGTCATATCCACCGTTTGCAACAGCACTTGCAACAACTTTTGCAATCACTCTTGCAGCTTTGTTTGGCATAAATTCTAATTTTGCAAGTGCCTCTTCAGCATTTAATCCCTGAATTTCTTTTGCTATTAATCTTGCTTTAGTTGGTGAAAGTCTTATAAATTTTAATACTGCTTTACTCATCACCTATCCTTACTTACCTATTTTCTTTTGAACAGAACCTTTGTGCCCTCTGAAAGTTCTGGTCGGCGCAAACTCACCAAGTTTAAAACCGATATGTCTTTCAGTAACATAAACAGGGACAAAGTCTCTACCATTGTGTACATTAATTGTAAGTCCAATCATTTCTGGAACAATTGTACTTCTTCTTGACCAGGTTTTAATTGGTTTTGGATTTTTTTCTTCTTTTGCTTTTAAAACTTTTTTCATTAAATGTTCATCAACAAAAGGACCTTTTTTAGTGCTTCTTGCCATCGTTTATCCTTATTTCTTTCTTCTTGAAATGATGTATTTGTCACTTTGTTTTTTCTTTCTTGTTTTGAAACCTTTAGTAGGCATTCCCCAAGGTGTTACAGGATGGTTACCTTTGCTTCTACCTTCACCACCACCGTGTGGATGGTCAACCGGGTTCATGGCAATACCTCTTGTTTGAGGTCTGATACCTTTATGTCTGCTTCTGCCCGCTTTACCTACAGTGATATTTTGATAATCGGCATTCCCGACAACACCGATAGTTGCCATACATTCTCCTAAAATTTTTCTCATTTCGCCGCTAGGTAATCTCACAATTACATATTTTTCTTCCCTACCCATAATTTGGCAGCTGTTTCCTGCGGCTCTTGCAATTTGACCGCCTTTTCCGGGTTTAAGTTCTATATTGTGAACCACAGTACCCACCGGAATGTTTTTAAGCTTCATTGCATTTCCTGGCAATATATCAAGTCCTGCTTCCGCAGCAATTACAGTATCTCCGATTTTTAGCCCTTCAGGTTGAATAATATATCTTTTATCCCCGTCAGCATAAGTGATTAGGCAGATTCTACAATTTCTGTACGGATCGTATTCAATTGTTGTAACTTTTCCAGGAACTCCGAATTTATTTCTTTTGAAATCGATAATTCTATATAGTTTTTTAGCTCCTGCCTGTCTGTGTCTTGATGTAATTCTACCTTGATTGTTTCTCCCGGCTTTGGCCGGCAATTTAATTAGTAATTTTTTTACCGTTGGTTTAGAAGTTATGTCGCTGTTATCAAGCGAACTCATAAATCTTCTTGACGGTGTATACGGTTTGTATGTTTTAATTCCCATAGTATTTCCTTTATACACTTAGGCTTTCAAGTTTTGCATCTTCAGGTAATTTTACATAGAATTTTTTGAAATCCGATTTTTTACCTGCTATCCCTTTAAATCTCTTTGCTTTACCTTTTTGTCTAAGTGAATTCACTTTTAACGGTGTTACACCGAAATATTCTTTAAAAATAGTTTTTAATTGGTTTTTAGTTACTTTTGGTGTAGTTTGAACTACTAAAACACCATCTTCTTGCAAGTTTAGTGCTTTTTCAGTATAAACTATTGATTTAATATCTGTAATATCAGCCATCTTTAGCCCTTTATAACTTTTTCGTAAGCCGCTTTATCAAAAATAATTGATTTAAAAACGCTTGCATAATATGCATTTAATTCTTCTGGTGTAATAATATATACGTTTGGAATGTTTCTGAATGCTAAAAATGTATTTTCATCCATTTCGTCAACTACTATTAAATAGTCTCTTTCATTTAGATTACTTAGCCATTTTACAGCATCTTTTGTTTTTCCTGACTCGATTTTAATCGAATCAACAACATAAAGTTTTTCCTCATTTGCTTTTTCATTCAAAGCATATTTAAGAGCCACTCTTTTTTGTTTTTTATTTAATTTTTGTGACCAGTCTCTTTCGTTTCTTGGTCCGTGAGCCACACCGCCGCCTGTAAATTGAGGTGCTCTGATACTTCCCTGTCTGGCTCTGCCTAAACCTTTTTGTCTAAACGGTTTTTTACCGCCGCCGCTAACTTCTCCTCTTGTTTTTGTATGAGCCGTACCTGCCCTTTGCTTGGCAAGGTATGCTTTTACATATAAATAAAGGTTATGCGGATTGATACCTTTAAAATCTTCCGGTAAATTTGTTATTTTTGTAATTTCACTCATTTCACAATCCTTACTTTTCCTAAACTTCCATTGGCCCCTGGAACACTTCCTTTAATAACAAGCACGCCCATATTTTCATCAAATTCAACTACTTCAGCGTTAACTGTTACGTTTTTGTTTCCGTAATGTCCCGGCATTTTTTGTCCCGGCTGAACTCTACCAGGCCATTCACAGTTACCAATTGATCCCGGTGCTCTGTGAAATCTACTTCCGTGTCCTCCCGGACCTCCTGCAAATCCGTGTCTTTTAATTACACCTGCAAATCCCCTACCTTTACTTTTAAAAGTAAGTTTTACTTTTTTAGCTTCTTTTAAAGGATCTATTGTTAAATCCCCAGGCTCTGTATTTGCAACTTTAAGTTCTGCAAATCTGTTAAATTCTTTTGAAAGTCCATATTTTTTTTGCATACCTTCAAGTGCTTTATTTGTTTTTTTGCCATTAGCATAAGCAACCAATGCTTTATCTTCTTTTATTTCACAAACCTTAGCTGGAACAATTTTTAATAAAGTAACCGGAATACTCGGGATTGATACTGTCCTACTCATTCCTATTTTTTCAACTATAAATTCCATTCAATTCTCCTTAACTTAATGCCCTAACTTCTACATCAACCTCTGGTGCCAATTCTAATTTCATTAATTGGTCTACAGTTTCAGGCGATGCGTTCACAACATCAACAAGTCTTCTGTGAATTCTAATTTCGAATTGCTCTCTAGAATCTTTATTGACATGAGGTGATCTTAATACTGTATATCTTCTGATTTTTGTAGGTAACGGTATTGGTCCCTTTACTTCAGCTCCAGTTCTTTTAATAGCGTCAGTAATTATTCCAACGGCTTTATCAAGCACTCTGTGATCATATGCTTGAAGTTTAATTCTGATTTTTTCCATTTTCTTCCTTTTTAAAGATCTCGTGGTTTTTCCACGCATTTTGGAATGAAATTATAAACGATTTTACGGGATTTTACAAGATAAAAAGGGGTTAATTTTTCCTTTTTTAAAGGAAAAGTTGGTATAGGTTCTAGTTCAATAATATGAAACAATAATTTTTATTTTGAATTTTTACTTTCATCATGGCCGCTTTTCAAGCAGCCAAATGGGCAGAGCTCATTTTTAACTCTTCACTTGGTCACTTGGCACTTGACAACTCACAACTCACCACTCACTTTAAACTTAAACTTGGTCACTTGGCACTTGATTACTTAACATTAGGCTTTATAGCATTATTATATATATATTCAACCGCTTCGTCTACATCATCTGTAACGATAAACAAGTCTAAATCTTTTTTATCAATATGTTTATATTCAAGCATCTTATCAAAAAAATCCAAAAGTGGCTTATAATATTCCCTGCCAAAAAATACTATTGGAATTTTACTCATCCTTTTTGTCTGAACTAAAACTAAAACTTCACTAAGCTCATCTAATGTTCCATAACCTCCCGGCATCATAACAGTTCCTACACTATATTTTAAAAATGTCACTTTTCTTGTAAAAAAATATCTGAATTTAAGAGGTATTTTTACATAAGGATTGGTAACTTGTTCGTGAGGCAAAAGAATATTAAGCCCAACACTTATTTTTGCTCCCTTATTTGCAGCTTCCATAATACCGGGACCTCCACCCGTAATTATTGCATATCCTTTATCACTTAATTTTTCACTGATTTCAACAGCTTTTTCATAATAATACTCTCCCGGCTTTTCCCTCGCACTTCCAAAAATAGAAATTGCAGGAGGTAAATCTTCAAGCTCTTCAAAGGCATCTGTAAAATCACTTATTACCCTGAACATCCTCCACAAATCTTTTGTAGGATTTCTATTATCTAAAAACTCTTTTTGTATATCTCTCATTTTTTACCCTTCATTTTTCACTTTTAACTTTACACTTTTAATTTTAAAACAGTCTTCCCATCTTCCTGTATCCGTATATAAATAAAATAATACCTAAAAATAAAAGTGAGACGTAGTAATTCCATAAATGTATCATATCCGCACCTCTAAACATAATACTCTCACTTCCTTCAATATAATACCTTAAAGGAGAAAACAAAGATAAAAACTGCAACATTGGATGCATAGCATAAATAGGTGTCCATGCACCGCTCAAGAAAATCAGAGGCATCATTATGAGCATTGAATACTGTCCCACCTGCAGAGCGCTTTCGCTGATTGCAGCAATAAAAAGCCCGAGTCCCGCCGCCGTTATGGAATAAAGAAGAGTTAATATTAAAAAATCAAAAAAACTTCCGTTCATCGGTGCGTTAAAAACGCCAAAAATTACAAAACCAAATGCTAAAATAACCCCTACAAGCAAAATAACAACTTGAGAGAATATTTTTGCAAAAATAATAAGTTTTGAACTAACCGGCATTAAAAGCATAATATCCCATGTACCGTCTTCTTTTTCTTTTACAAAGACCATTGCGCTTAATATCACCCCAAGCAAAGTAATGACGGATAAAAGCTCGGTAAAACTCATAAACCATTTTGAATTGCTGTTTTGATTAAAAAGTTTATGTATGGCCAAATCAACGGGTAATTTTATATTGCTCATATTTAAAATTATATTTTGAAGGTAACTAAGCGTTACATAAGCCTGGCTTGCCGCAGTGGAATCAATTAATACATTTATTTTAGCAGTCCTGCCTTTATAAATATTTTTTTCGAAATTATTATCAAACACAATTCCTACCATTATTTTTTTGTTAAAAATCGCATCACTTAACTCTTTTTGAGATTTAAAAATAACCGGTGTTTTAAATTCCGGTTTATGCAGATGTGAGAGAATTTTTTTAGAAATCACCCCACCCGAATAATCTACATATCCTATAGATACATTTCTCGGTTTTACCTGAATTCCGTTTCCAGCAATATAAATATCAAAGGTAAAAGAATACAAAACCACCGCCACAAGTCCTACATTTCTTAAAAAGCTTAAAATTTCCTTACTGAAAATGCTCAAAAACTGTTTCATTTCAGACCTTTTTTCAAAAACAATCTTCCAAGAATCAATAAAACAACAGCATAAACAATCAAGATACAAAAATAGAGTATGTTTTTAGAAGAGCCGAAACCCTGACCAATCAAAAATGTGTCAGAAACCAAATGGTTATAATACATTACAGGAAACAGATGGGCTTCAATATACGACTCCCCTTTCATAGAGGAGATGGGCATAAGCATTCCGGAATATAAAAATCCTGGAATTATGGTAATAATAATGGTAAGAACAAGAGCCACAATCTGCCTTGAAGATACTATACTTACCAAAAGCCCTATTCCCAGAGATATTAAAATATATATTTCACTTGAAAAAAAATAGATTAAAAAATTGCCTTTAAAGGGAACTTTAAAAATATAAACAGCCACTAAAAAAAGATTAAATATATTAAATGAATGCAAAAAAAACACAGGGGTTAATTTGGATATTAAAAAATCTATTTTCCCTACAGGGGAGGAATAAAAATTAAAAATAGTGCCCTCTTCTTTTTCCTTTACAATTAAAAGTGCCGCCAAAATCGCAGGTGCAACCAATAAAATAAGCCCTAAAAGCCCAGGGACTATTGCATTTGCGTCTCTTAGAGACTGGTTAAAAAGCATTCTTTGATTTATTGAAATCAAACTTTTTAATCCGGGCTTTAATCTTTTTGCAATATCTAAAATCAACCCCTCTGCATAACTTTGCATTGTGAGTGCCCTCATAGGATATGCACCGTCTATAAAAACACCGATCCCAGTTTTTTGATTTTTTAAAATATTTTTTTCAAATGAAGGTGGAATAATAAAAATCATATCAACTTTTCCTGTTTTCATTTGTTTTAGAGCTTCTTTTTCACTCATTTTCGGCAATAGTTTAAAATACTGGGAATTTTTCATTTTTGAAATAAGCTCAAGTGAAATTTTACTTTTATCATAGTCAATCACCACACTTCGCGCATGCTTTACATCCATTTTAATACCGTAACCGAACAAAATAAGTATCATTAAAGGCACCAAATAAACCATAAATATCATTTTACTTCTGATTAAATCTTTAAATTCATTTAAGATATATGCCCTTATAACTCCAAAATTCACTTACATCCCCCTAATTTTACACTTTTCATTTTACACTTTTCACTTTTCACTTTTATAAGTTTTCCTTATAAAATTTAACAAATATATCTTCAAAACTTTCAGCTTCAGGAAATTTTTGATACAGATTTTTTACTGTGTCATCCACTATTTTTTTGCCTCTTTTTAACACAACAACCCTGTCGCAGTATTCAGCCTCACTCATATAATGGGTTGTAACTATTATTGAAATTCCCCATTTAACTTTAAGCTGATGCAAAATATCCCAAAACTGGGCTCTTGCAATTGTATCCACCCCGCTTGTAGGCTCGTCTAAAAATAAAACAACAGGCTCATGCATAATAGCTGCCGTTAATGAAAACCTCTGATTTATCCCAAGGGGCACATCTTTTGGAAAATTATCCAGATATTCCTCAAATCCAAGGGATTTTGCATACTCTTTTATTAAATTATGGGCTTTAATTAAGGGTAATTTGTGCATATTTGCAAAATAGATTAAATTTTCCCTTATCGTCATATCTTTATAAAGCGCAAATAATTGCGACATATATCCAATTTTACTTTTTAAGCCGAGTCTGTCCTCATATGATTTAATTTTTTTGCCAAGCAAAATAAGTTCCCCCTCATCAATGGGATAAAGCCCCAGAAGCATTTTAATAAGCGTTGTTTTACCCGCCCCGTTTGCCCCGAGAAGCCCTAAAATTTCACCTTTTTTAAGCTCTAAATCAATATGGTCATCCGCTGTAAAATCACCGAATCTTTTAGTCATTCCCCTTGCTTCAAGCACCACATCCGGCAACGTTTTTTTATTTTCTTTAATTATCATTTTCGGAGGTATTTTACCCCTTTTAAGTGCATTTACAAAAAAGAGGCCCTCCAATGTAGGCTCTTTATAAGGAGTATTTAAAGGTTTAATTGAATATGTGGTTTTATTAAATGTTATACATTCTTCACACTCAGTCTCTTCATAGACATATTCTTTTATTGAATTAATCAGTTCTTTCGGTTTTCCGCCGGCGATAATTTTACCCTCGTCAAAAAGATATACCCTGTCCATCAGGGCGGCCTCATTCATATAAGCGGTACTCACAATCGTTAGGCCGCTTCTGGTTTCATCCAGTATTTTCCAAAGCTCCCTTCTGCTTAGAGGGTCAACCCCGGTTGTCGGTTCGTCAAGTATAAGGAGTTTCGGTTTATGAATAAGTGTGCAGATAAGGGAGAGTTTTTGTTTCATTCCCCCGCTTAAATTTTTAGACAGCCTGTCCCGAAATTCATACAGCCCCGCCATTTTAAGAAGTCTAATTCTATATTCATAATATTCGTCATCTTTTTTTACATTTCTTATATCGCTGAAAAAATCAAGATGCTCTTTTACACTCAGATTTTTATACAGAACCAGCCCTAAACCCTGGGGCATAAAACCGATATTTTGTTTTAATTTCTCAGTCTCTTTTATATTTTTATAAGCAAAATTATAAAAGCTTATTTCCCCTTCAAAATCCTTAACCCCGCTTATGGCATACATAAAAGAGCTCTTTCCCGCCCCGTCAGCCCCGATAAATCCTATTATCTCTTTTTCATATCCTTCAATAGAAGCTTTTTCAATGGCAGTTTTGTTTTTATATTTTACAGTTACGTTTTTAACTTCAAATATTAATTTTTCATCGTGGCCGTTTTTCAAACAGCCAGATGAGTTTAATTCGCTTTGCTCATTTACACTCATTTTCCATTATCCATTTTACATTACAGTTTTGGCAATTCGTCTAAATTCTTAGGTAACCTGCCCCCTATACTTATAACCCCGATTCCCGGAAGCCCGAATTTAATTAATGGATTAGGATTTACCGGTTTTATATCAACCTCATAAACCCTTTGAATCCTGTCTTCCCTCACCTCAACCTCTTTTGGAGTAAATTCGGCTCTTTGGGCAATTTTGATTACTCTTGCCTTAATAGGTTTGTTTGGATACGCATCCAAAAATATAACTGCCCGCTCCCCTATTTTTATTTTTCCGTTATTAATTTCATCAACATACATTTTTAAATAAAGTTTTTGGGGGTTTATCGCGGTGGCTACGCTCATACCGGCACCTAAAACTTCTCCTATATTTGCTACTTTGTCTACAATATGCCCGTTTATAGGAGATTTTATTGTAAGTTCATTGATTACACTCTGTATTTCATCCCTCTTGGCTTTTAAAGCTAAAATAGCGTTTTTAAGCGCTTTAATATTTTCTTTGGAAGCTATTGCTGTGTCTAAATTTTCTTTACTGCTTTAATTAAAGTTTTTATCCTGAGCAATTACAGCTGTTAAGATTTCTATATTTTTTTTCAATGAATTTAATTCGTCTTTTTTTACCCCATAAGCCAGCTCGGCCTGTTTTATACCGTTTTTGATTTTAGCGGCTGTAAAATTTAATTCATTTTTTTTAGCCTTAATCTCAGCTTCAATAGCTTTTAATTTGTCTTTATACTCATCGCTGTCAAGAACGGCAATAACACTGCCTTTTTTAATATCACTCCCGTCATCAATATTGATTTTTACAATCCTTCCGGGATATTTTGTGTTTATGTTTATCAAATCCCCGTCAAAATTACCGACACCGGCCACAAGCCCGGGAGGCATCTTTTTCGCATTCAAGGCTTTGTAAATTAAAACCCCTCCAATTGCCACTAAAATTATTAATATAATTCCTACTATATTTTTTTTCATTTTATTACCTTTTATATAAAAATTTCATTTTCCATTTTACATTTTACATTAAAAATTGCTTCCCCCGTCTAAATTGGCTTTTATTGTATAAAAGAAAATTTGGGATTTTACATCCTCTTTTTTAGCCCTAGCAGCAGCCAGTTTGGCAATGGCGTCCGTCAAATCGGCTGAATCCGCCAAGCCTTCTTCAAATTTAGCATTAATATATTCATAATAACTGAGCCTTGCTTCGACTTCTGACTTAGCTGATTTATACATCTCTTTTAGAGCCTTAATTTTTAATAAATCATTTTTATACTCAGTCTCGGCAGAATTTAAATAGTTTTGATAATAAATAAGACTTTGCAGTTTTGCTATTTTGGCTTCTTCTATATTGGCTTTATCGGCACCTCCGTCAAAAATATTATAATTTAATTCAACAGCCCCGTAAGATTTATCTCTGTTTTGATAATAGTTTTGATCAAGTCCGAATGTGTTTGCTTCCTTTTTTAATCCTATTTCAATACCGATTTGAGGATAAAATTTTGATTTCGCTAAATTTACCATTGTTTCGCTTAAATTAAGATTTTCTTTTATTGCCAAAACATCGGGTCGTTTTAAAATATTTTCCTCTTTTAAAGAAGGGACATTTAAACCATCAATTTTTTTAATTTTTTTATTGACAAGATTTGAGAAAATATTTAAAAGGGCTTTTTTTTGCAAAAGGGCACTGTCTATTTTTGCATTTATTTCATAATATTTCGCATCTATTTCATCCGCCTCGGATTTATTTAAAAGACCTTCTTTATAAAACGAAAAAGCCTTTTCTTTTGCACTAATTACAGCCGCTTTAGCTTTGTTTAGTGCATCAATCTTTGCATTTAGAGCATAAATATTTGAATATAATTTTGCGGCGTTTAATAATAAAACCCTTTTGGTGTTTTTAAGTTCCAGCTTTTTTTGTATCAATTCTATTTTTGATTTTTTAATTAAATTAGTTATAGCAAAACCTGTAAAGAGCGGATATGAATATTTCAAAACCCCCGTAAAATTATTTTTTCTTCCTGCCTGAATTTCAGTATTCACATTTTGATAAATCAGTGGATAAACCGGGGCGCTTCCCGCGTTTTGCGCTCCAACGGCCACATCTGTGTTCATTTTCATAACAGGATTTTGATGAAGTCTGACATAAGCATAACTTAAATCAACACTCCCGTAATTTTTTGCTTCGCTGAGTTTTAATTTTTTTTCATAAATTTCCACCTGTTTTTTTGCAAGTTTATAATTCAGTGAATTTGTTATAGATTTTGCTATATCGTTAAAACTCTCGGCCCTGAGAAATAGAGGAAATATTAAAGCAAGCCTTTTCATTTTTATCCTTTTTTATTTGAAATATTTTATCAGAGAAATATTGCTGTGTCAATTTTATTTTTCATTTCTTATTACCCATCTTTTAGCAATAGGCAGCAAAAACACAAAAACACTTCCAAGAAGTCCCCAGAAAGCGGCATTTAGCCAAACATACTTAAACCCGTAATTCATAGCCATAAATTCCTGCAAGTTTCTTAAAATAACTTCGCCCGTTTCACCGAAAGCATATTTCATTTTTTCAAAAATATCATAAACAAGCTCATAATTTTGCAAACTGACTATCCCTCATACTCTTTTGCCTGGTAATAAAACATAGAATTTGTAGCAATTGCAGTACCGAAACTCCCTCCCACAAACCTCACATAATCCATAACCACAATTGCCTGTTCGCCTTTGTTTTTAGCGGCATTCATAATAAGTACCGTTACAGGCGCAAAAAACATTCCCATAGATATTCCAAAAGGCATTGTCCTGATAACCGCTTCGCTAAAACTCATATAGTAATTAATCGGTGGGAAAAGATAAAAAGAAGTAATTAAATAAATAATAGCAGCAGCTACAAGCACGGGAATTGGCCCTATTTTATCACTTACATTTCCAGCAATAATACTAACAATTCCAATCCAAATACCAAATCCAAGTACTCCTAGACCGGATTGTATGGAACTAAGTCCCTTTATATGCTCATAAAATACAGGAATTAAATAAAAATACTGATACATTGAAAAACCAAGCAAAACAAAATAGATTAAAATTCCCAGTGTATAAAAGGGGTTTTTAAATAACGAATAATCAAACAATTTATTTTTTGAAAAATATTCGCTGATTAAAAAAAATAAAAAAGCTATCCAGGAAACAAATGCCAAATAAACTATAAAAGAAGAATTAAACCACCCAAACTGCTGACCTTTACTAAGCATTATCAAAAGAGCCACGGTTGAAATTGAAAGAAATGCAAAAGAGATTATATTTAGAGAATAATTTTCTTTTTTGCCAATATCCGGCAAAAGCAGACTTCCAAAAATAACAATAATTATTCCAATCGGTACATTTACAAAAAATACGGCCCTCCAGCTAAACCATTCGGTCAGATATCCTCCTAAAGTTGGCCCAATTGCCGGAGCAAAAGCCACGCCTAAAGCAAAAATACCCATTGCCACACCTTTTTTATCAGCAGGAAAAAGAGAAAAAATCATCATATGGCTTGTAACCATAATAAGAGCCTCGGCAAATCCCTGCACTACCCTTGCACTTATAATAAACCCGAGTGAATTTGAAATTCCGCAAAGAAAAGAAGCTGTTGTAAAAACAGCAACACCTGTAATATAAACCCATTTGTTCCCGTATCTTTTAATAAGCCACTCAACCACCAAAAGCCCGGCGGCAGCAGCCGTCATATAAGCGGTAATCACCCACTGAACCCCGTACATATCGGTTGACAGCGGCCCCTTTAAGCGAGGCACCACAATATCCACTATCGTGGTATCCAAAACAGCCATAAAAGCACCGGTAATGATTAAAATAATGTAAAGTGTAAAATTAAAAGTGAAAAGTTTAGGTTGCATTTTTTACTGCTTTCACTAAAATTTTTATTATTTCATTTTTCACTCAGTTAATAGCTTTTTGCTATTTCAACTTCCCCGCTCATCCCAACAAGCACATCTTTTGGAATTTTTTTAAATTTAATCCTTACATAAAACCTCTGGGCTAATTTTGTAAATTCCCCGCTGCTTATGTCTCTTGGGACGAGCGCAAATGTAGCGGCACTTGCTGGAAGTATTTTTTCCACATACCCATCATAATCTCTATTTGTTGCATCAATATGTATTTTTGCATAATTTCCTTTTTTTATACCTTTTAATTTAGTCTCTTCAAGCAAAACCAATACATACAAATCTTTTGGATTCACAATACTTAAAATTTTACTGCCCGCATTTACCACTTCATCGGGGTTTTCAAATTTTTTGGCTATTTTCCCGTTAAAAGGAGCATATATAAAACTCTCTTTTATATGCTGGTTTATAAAAGCCAGTTTATCATTCAAAACTTTTAACTGAGATTTCATTGAATCAGTTAACTTAGCTAATCTAATTACTTCTTTTTTGTTATTTTCTGCAATATTTAATTTTATAAACAATGCATTTTTATCTTCATTCATACTTTCCAGCATTTTTTTATCCGCATTTATTTCATTTTGCAAAACAAAAAAAGCTGTTTTTACATTTTCATATTTTTCATATGAAATTTTTCTGTTTTTATATAGTCTGCTGAATCTTTTATAATCATTTGCAAGTTTTTGAAGTTTGTTTTCTTTTGCTTTTATCGCATATTTTTTAGCTTCAATCAGTTTATCAAGCTTCTTAATCTGAGTATTTATTAAATTTATGTTTTCATCTATATCTTTGCTTAATTTATCTTTTTGGATAATACTTGCCTGAATTTTTTGCTTTAAAGCGTTTATCTGATTAATAAGTTCGTTTTTTTGAATTTCCAAATCTTTTGTATCAAGTTTCGCCAGCAATTTCCCTTTTTTTACACTATCACCCTCTTTTACATAAATATTTTCTATTTTCCCGGGAATTTTAAAAGAAAGATTTGTAAGAGAATCGGTTTTTACAAACACGGCATTTGAAGTGGCATAATTATGTGAAAATATAATATATTTAATCAGTAAAAAAACCGAAATAACTAATAAAACACCAAAAACTATCAGAGCTATTCTTTTTTTCATTTATTCCCCTGTTTTTTTAAGAAATTTTATCACAGGAGAATTGATATGTCAATCTTTATGTTCAAATTCGGGGACTATTTCTTTTAATTTTTTAATAATGTATTTTTCATCATCTAATCTTATTAATTCTTCAATTTTTTTAATTAACTCATCAATATCCATAAAAGTGGGTTTTGCAACAAAAATATCTTTATATTTTGTTTTTTTATCTGCTTCATCAATTAAAAGCTCTTCATAAAGTTTTTCCCCGGGCCTGAGACCCACAAACTCAATACTGTTTTCATCTTTTCCGTAAAGTCTAAGCATTTTTTTAGCTAAATCTACAATTTTTACCGGCTCTCCCATATCCAGTATAAATATTTCACCCTTTTTTGCCATACTTCCGGCCTGCAATACCAGCTGACAGGCTTCCGGAATTAACATAAAATAACGGGTAATTTCCGGGTGGGTAACAGGAAGAGGCTCATTATTTTTTATACATTTTTTAAATTTTGGCACTACGCTTCCGCTGCTGCCCAACACATTTCCAAACCTTACGGCACATATTTTTGTAAATTTAGAATCAATATTTTGTGCATACAGCTCGCACACCCTTTTAGTTGCACCCATTATGTTTGTAGGCCTTACCGCTTTATCGGTTGAAATTAAAATAAAATCTTTTATTTCATATTTTATAGATAAATCAATTACATTTTTTGTGCCCATGATATTATTGATAACCGCACTTTTCGGATTATATTCACACATAGGCACATGCTTGTATGCCGCCGCATGGATTACAATTTGAGGCTTCTCGTTTTTAAATATTTCTTCCAAATCATTTTTTTTGGTTACATCTGTTAAATAAAGTTTTCTTTTTATATTCAGCTCTTCATTAATCGAATATAAGTTAAATTCGCTGTTATCCACCAAAACAAGCTCACTTGAGCCGTATTTTTCACACTGTCTCGCTATTTCGCTTCCTATGCTGCCGCCCGCACCTGTGATTAAGATTTTTTTATTCTTTACAAATTGTTCAATAGCGTTTTTGTCCAAATCTTTCGGTTTTCTGGCTAATAAATCTTCAATAGAGACATCTTTAATTCTATTTTCAAAAGGATTATATATTTTAATTTCTTCAATACCTCTTGATTGCAAAAATCCGACCAGTCCGTCAAGTTCTTTTTGACTCATCTCCTTTGTAATAATTGCCGTTTTAATATTGCCGTCAATTTCTGAAATATCTTCAACCTTATATCCGTAAAGATATGCCCCCACTATATTTTTTTCACTGTCATAAATTTCCAAAACCGAATAAGGTATATTTTGTTTTAGAAGTGAAACAGCCTTTTCATTGGCCCCGATTATAACAGCCGGTTTTTTATCGGTTGAGAGTTTTTCTATTAAAAGCCTTTTGGAAATTCTGAAAAAGCCTATAAAAAGGATTGATAAGAAATAATCTATTATAATTACACTTCTCGGAAAAGGAATAAAATAATGCCTAAAAACAAGTAAAACACTCCCTCCTGCCAAATAAGCCAAAGTGGTGGCAAATAGCAGAGATTTAAGCTCCTTAAGCGAAAAAAACCTCCAGCTTACAAAATAAAGCTTAAAAATATAATAAAAAGCTACTTTAAAAAAAATAAAAACAAAAGCTATTTCATAAAAATTATTTAAATATTCTTTTGGAATGGAAAAATTAAACCTCAAAAGATACGCTAAAAAAAGAGTAAAAATAGAAATTAAAATATCACCCGCTAAAAAAAACAGAGCCCTTTTTAATTTTGTGGGCTTAAGAAGATTTTTCAATTTTTTCCTTTAAGTTTTGATAAATATTTAACATATTTGGAAAAAAATTAATTGCTAATTTCAAACTTTCTATCGATTCATCTATATCATCTGGATATTCATGAGATAATTCATTTCTTATTTCTCTAATTTTCAACCATTCATCAGCTTCAATTATTTCTAATTTTTCTAAAATATCTAAAACATCCCTAAAAGGAATAGCAAAACTATCTATTTCCTGAAGTTCATATAAAACTTTTTTAAATAATTTTACTCCTATTTTATCTTGTAGTTTTGCAAAATAAAATAAAAAACTGTTAGCTAATCTTCTATTTTCCACATCCTCTAAAAAATCCGAATCAATTTCTTTTTGAAGTAAAGCATTATAATCAATTAAAGCATTTTTAATAATTTTATCTATCGCTTTAAACAACTCTTTTAATTCTTCCATAATAATATACCTTTTTTTGCATTTTTCTCAATAAGCCCTTTTTTATTTATTACTACATCAATTTTTCTATCACCTATTAACTTTTTTAAATAAACTAAAAATTCTATCTTTTTTTCTAAATTAGCGTTTGAAGAAACAATATACAAATCTATATCACCGCCTTTTAAATTATCATCTACTCTACTGCCAAAAAGATAGATTTCTCCATTTTTAAAAATCTTAACAAAAGCTTTTTTTATAGATAAAATCTCTTTTTCACTTAACCTCATTTATTACCTCACAAATATATTTGACATCATTTTTACTCAAAGCAGTACCACTCGGAAGACAAAGTCCTTTTTTAAATAATTTTTCACTTCTTCCGTTCAAATAACTTTTAACCCCTTTAAATAGAGATTGTAAATGCATCGGGTTCCAAAGAGGTCTGCTTTCTATTTGATTATCTTTAAGATTTTGCATAACTTTCCAGGGGTCTTTGTTTTTAAAAACAACGGTTGTAAGCCATCTTGTTCCCCTGGTGTTAGGTAATTCCGGCATAAACTCTTCATCTAAAAATTCCTGATACCACTCAAAAATTTCCTTTTTTTTTGCAATCCTCTCTTCAACAACCTCCATCTGCCCCACACCGATAGCCGCCAAAACATTACTCATCCTGTAATTAAAGCCAATCTCTTTATGCACATATTCTATAAAATCACTCTCTTTTGCCTGAGTTGAAAGAAACCTTGCGTTTTTTATAAGCTCCCCATCATTACTGACCAACACTCCCCCGCTGCTTGTAGTCAAAAGCTTATTTCCATTAAAACTGTAAACCCCAAAAACACCTATTGTTCCAGAATGAATAATTTCTCCATTTCCATTTGTCTTTTATTATAATACGCCCCTAAACTCTCAGCAGCATCCTCTATTAAATAGATATTATTTTTTTCGCATAATTCTTTTATCGGCTCAATATCAGCAACCTGCCCGTAAATATGAGGTAAAACAACCGCTTTTATATTATTTTCTTTGATTGCTTTTTCTAAAAGCTCTGAATCCATATGCCAATATTTATCTACATCTATAAAAACAGGCTCATTTCTTTCATAAAGAAGTGGGTTAACCGAACCTATAAAAGTAAAAGTTGATACCGCCACCTGAGAATCTTTAATACCCAAAACTCTTAAGAGCTAAATGCAAAGCACTTGTTGCGTTACATAAAGCCAGGGCGGATTTTGCACCGGTATAATTTTTTACTGAATTTTCAAATTTATCAACATATTCTCCAAGAGGCGCTATATAATTGCTTTCAAATACTTTTTTTACATACTCTATTTCTTTTCCGCTCATATGAGGGGGTGAGAGGTAAATTTTATTGACATTTTTATTTGTTTGTGATATACTTTTATCACTTATACGCCCTAAGGGGTCTTCCTCCCTTTTTAAGGGAGTAATAAATTCTTCTAACTTTTTGCTAAGTTTTTTAAATGTATTAAATTTAATTCTTCCATATTTAAACTTAATTCTCTTAATATCGAAAGTTCTCATTTGATTAAACATCGCATAACTTATTTTGTTTTTATAATGAAATTCAAAATACCAATCTTTTTTCGTACTTGTAAGAGGAATACCTAAAAATGTAGTTTTTGACAATTTTTTATATACTAAAACCGGTCTTAAAAACTCTTCACCTTTTCCAACTTGCTCACTTCCAACATTTTTACCAATCGACATAAAAAATATATCACCGCCTCTAAATTTTAGATTTATCTCTTTATTATTTATTTGTTTTTTTAATTCATTCCATTTGTCAAATTCGTTCATACTAATTCCTTTAATTTCTCTACAATCTCTTTTCTTGAATAAACTCCATAATCAGCACAGTTAGGAATATTTTTATAAATTCCTTTTTTGTTTTTAAATCTTACAGTAATCCAACCCAATTTTTTAGGAGCAATAAAATCTTTTTTAGGATTGTCTGATATATATACATATTGTTTATTAGGAAATTTTTCCATAACCATTTTAAAAGGTTTTAATTCAGGTTTTTTAGTATGATAAAAATCTGTAAAAATGGGATATTTTATATATTTATCTAAATTTAAAGCTAAAAATTTATTCTGCTGCATCATATAATATCCATCGCTAATTAAAGCTGTATCATAATTTTTAGTAAATTCTAAAATTTCTTTACTTTCCTTTGGCAAAGTTATATTTGGTTTATGAAATCTATAAATTTCTATTAGTTTTTTTACATCAGTATCAATATTAAAAGTTTTTATTAACTTATCAAAAATTTTACCGCTTCCATTTTTCAAAAATTCTTCCCACATAAAATTAAAATATTTTTCATCTCCTAAATATTTGCTAATTTCTCTAAATCCACTTTTTACAAAATCTATTTCATCATACAAAGTATCGTCTAAATCAAATACTATTACCATCTATCAATACCTCATTGTCATATCTTAACATTATTAAATTATCTTTCCATTCTTCAAAATATTTCAGTTCTTTTCCTAGATAATCATCTATCAAAAATTTAGCATAATCAGCGCCTGCTTGCCAACTCAAAGGATATCCACCTCCAAAGCGGGGATTAATTTCTATAAAATATATTTTATTATCTTTTTTAAAAAGTTGAATAGTCAATACGCCATATGCTTCGTTTAATTTATTACATAATCTTTTAACTTCACTGATAATTAAACTGTCTTTTTTGGTTCTTCCTTTATTAATTTCCCCGCATCTGACTTCTATTCGCTCTCTTGGCACAATTGAAATAACCGCTCCTTTTTTATTTATAAAAACATCTACTGTAAACTCTGTTGCATCTATATATTCTTGAAATACATAATTTTTATTTTTACTTAACAATATTTTAGCTTCTTCTATTGAATTTACTTTTTGAGCTCCGACTGATAAAGAAGAATTATTAAGCTTTGCAAAAAGAGGATATTTTGCAGTTTCAATATCATCTACAATTTCAGGAGTCAAAAAACCGTTTTCTTTAAAAAATTTATAAGTAGAAGATTTTAAGGCAAAAGTTTTACATATATTTTCACTACTTCCAGCAATAAAAATTCCTTCTTTTTTAAAATTTTCTTTATTTTTAGCTAAAATTTCCAATTCTGGATCAATTGTAGGTACAATCATATTTATATTCAAATTTTTACATTGTTGTAATAAAAAATCTATATAGTTTTTATCGGTAACTCTTGGAACCTTAAAAAAATAATCACTAACCTGGCAAGCCGCACTCAAACTTGGATTCATATCACAAGTAAATACATTTGCATATAATTTAAAATTTTCAACTAATCTGACTCTTCTACCAGCACTGGTTATTAAAACATTAATTTTTCCCATTAAACTTCTCCATTGTGGCATGTCCTTGTTGGGATATTCCCTCTTGTTTTAAAACTTTTATAATTGTTTGACAAATTATATATAAATCCAGCTTAAAACTTAAATGCTTTACATAAAAAACATCATATTTAAATTTTTTTCTCCAGCTTATTGCATTTCTTCCTTTAACCTGAGCAAGTCCAGTAATTCCGGGTAAAACATCGTGTCTTTTTTTCTGTTCTTCATTATATAAAGGCAAATATTCAACTAAAAGAGGCCGTGGCCCAATAAAACTCATATCACCTTTTAATACATTAAAAAGCTGAGGCAGTTCATCAAGGCTTAGTTTTCTAATAATTTTACCAATTCCTTTTAATCTTTTTTCATCAGGAAGCAAATTTCCAAATTCATCTTTTTCATTAGTCATTGTCCTAAATTTATATATTTTAAAAATTCTTCCTTTATATCCGGGACGCTCTTGCATAAAGATAACAGGTCTTCCATCCCACAGGTATATTGCAATTGCCGTTAAAAGCATAATAGGTGAAAATAAAATAATTAAAATTAAAGCCAAAACTTTATCCGTCAAAGGTTTAAAAAATTTTTTATACACTTAAAATTTCCTCATAAACTTTTAAATATTTATCTACTACAACTTTTATATCAAAATCATTTACTGCTTTTTCTCTTGAATATCTTCCAAATTCTTCCCTTAACTCAGTATTATCAATTAAGATTTCTATCTTTTTAGCTAATGTTTTATAGTCTCTAACAGACACTAAAAATCCGTTTTTATTATCTTCTACAACTTCCCTGCATCCAGGAGCATTTGTTGTAACAATCGGTTTTGACATAGAAGCGGCTTCAAGAAGTGTTCTTGGTACTCCTTCTCTGTAACTAGGCAAAACAAAAATATCACAAATGGAAATTAATTCTTTTATATCTCTTCTAAATCCTAAAAATTTTACATTTTTCCAATCAGGTAAAAATGTATTCTTATTTCCCTTGTCTACATCACCTACATATAAAAAATTGGCCTTTTCTTTAAGTAATTCAGCAGCTTTTATATATTCTTCTACACCTTTGTCTTTAATTACCCTTGCAATCATCAAAACAGTCGGTTTATCCTTTTTTATCCCCAAATCCTCAATCCTAAATCCTAAATCCTCCATTTTCCATTCAGTGGTATCAATCCCGCTGCTTTTAATTAAAACTGCTTTTTCTCTTGGAATTATATTTTTATTTATAAATAATTCTAAATCATCACTGTTTTGAAAAATTACTTTTTTTGAAGATTTTGCAGTAAATTTGTATCCAGTTTCTATGATATTTCTAATTATTTTACTTTTTAAATCATTATAAATAAAAAAACTGCCAAGACCTGTTATAGTATTTATTGTATTTTTATGAAAAACCAAATTTCCGTAAATATTCGGTTTATGCATAAAAGTATGTAAAATATCCGGTTTTATACTTTTAATTACTTTTTTTATGTTTCTTATTGTCTCAATTTCCTTAAAAGGATTTAGACTACCTCTATCAATTTTATATTCAACCGCATTCACTCCGTAATCTTTAAATTCATCAAACACATTACCTTTTGGACATACAGCATAAACTTCATTTCCTCTTTTTATAAGTTCTTTCATAATAGGTAGTCTAAAAAGATATAAATTTAAATCAAAATGACTAAGAAACGCTATTTTCATTAGCCCTCCAAACTTCCAGACTGAAAAGCAGATAAATAATCTTAGCCCTTTTTTCTTCCGGAATATTTAGTTTTCTATTAATTATTTTTTTAACAAACTTTTCATCTACAAAATTTTTATAAAAACCGTAATTTAAATAATCCATTATAATATCTTTGAGCTCATTGTTTACCCAATCAGTTAAAGGAATTTCAAATCCCTTTTTTTTAGCATTAACTAACTCTTGTGGTAGATACTTTTTAGCTAAAAACCTTAGGGCATATTTGGTAGTTAAAAAATTTATTTTATATTTAGACTTTAGTAATGGAGCATATTCTAAAAAATATTTGCTCAAAAATGGGCTTCTTGCTTCAAGTGAATTAATCATTGTGGCAATATCCATTTTCACAACCAAATCTTCTATTAAATTTAAAACAAAATCTAAATACATTAATTTATCCAAATTATTTAATTTTACATTTTTTATAAATTTATCTAAATCATCTATTTTTTTACTTTTAAATTCATAAATATCTTCAAATAAATCATTCAATAAAACATTATACCAATGAATTCCTTTTTTACTTGAAGCCCTGATTAACCTATATAAAAACATTTTAACTCCTCTACTATTAGGAGAAAGAAAAGGTAATAAAAATTTAAAATTTTTAGCAACATTATCTAATCCTAATGCTAATGGCACATATCTTCTATAACCGGCAAACAACTCATCAGCGCCGTCTCCGTTTAATACAACTTTTACATACTTTCTAGCTTCCCTGCTTACAAAAAAGCTGGGAATTGCACTGCTGTCAAAAAAAGGTTTTCCATAAGAAGTTAATATTTTTTCAATATTGTTTTTTACATCCATTTTAATATCTATTAAATAATGTTCCGTTCCGTATTTTTTAGCAACTAATCCTGCCAAATTACTTTCATCAAAACTTCCTTCAAACCTGACAGTAAAAGTTTTTATTTTTTTAAATTCACTTATCTTTGCCACCACAAGTCCACTGTCAATCCCTCCGCTTAAAAACGCTCCGACTTCCACATCACTTGCTAATAATCTGTCTTTTACCGATTTTGTAAGAATATTATCAAGTTCTTCTAAATTTAAATCAATTTTTTCTTTTGTATAAAAATCATAAATATCAAAATACTTTTCTATTTTCATATCTAAATTATCTAAATTAACATACGCAAAACTTCCGGCAGGAAATTCTTTGATTTTTTTATAAGGAGTTGAGCAAAACCCTGTAGATAAAAAAAGTTTTATTTCATCTTCATCAATACCTAAATTCATAAATTTAAAAACATTAAGTTCACTGCTAAATCCAAATTTTTTATCTTTTTTATAATAAAAAAGAGGTTTTTTACCGGCTCTGTCTCTTGCTAAAAATAAAGTATTTTTTTTTATATTCAAAATAGCAAAAGCAAACATCCCATCTATTTTTTCAAACATTTTTTCTTTATACTTAATAAAAAGATAAAGAAGTGTTTCTGTATCGGAAGAGGTTTTAAAATTAAAGTCTTTAAGTAAATTTCTTAATTTTAAATGATTATAAATTTCTCCGTTAAAAACAATAACATATTCATTAAATCTAAAAGGTTGATGACCATGAGTTATATCCTGAACTGATAAACGGGTATGAAAAAAAGAAAAATTATTTAATTTTATTTTTCCTTTTTCATCAGGGCCTCTGTGGTGTAAAGAGTTAAAAATATAATTTTCATCTACTTCAAAATTAAACCCGGTAATACCGCACATTAATGTTTAACCACCTTGTAAATTTTAACATAAGGAGTAATAATTATAGGTTTAAATAAATTCTTATCATAATTTTCAAATATAAACATCTGAATATAAGTAGAGTTATAAAAAAAGTCATCTAAAATTAATCCTTCACCGTAACTCTGCATGATAATTAAATTTAATCCACTCTTTCTCAGTCTCTCTTTTCTCACTGAAAGCTTACCGCCCTTTGTATACGCAACTAAATCTATCTCTTTAACCGGTATAGTTCTTTGATTTAAAATAATTTCAGCTTTACTTAAATCTATCGGGATTTGTCCAAGCAATAAATATCTTCCCTGTTTTTTTAATCTGCCTTTATAAAAAAAGTGGTTTTGAACTTTTCCCGTTTTTATATCTATGGAACCAAACACAGAAACAGTAGGAAAAATATCCAACATTTTTAACGGTAAAAAATAATAGATGTTCTCTTTGATTTTTGGAAGAGGAATTTTTTGTGATAAAAAATTTTCCAAATCTTTGGTCGTATTAATTTTAACTTTATAATAATTTTCTATATCTTTTATAAAATCAAATTTTTTCTTATCAATAAAATGTTTTTCAGTAAAATATACATCTAAAATTGCACTATTATATGAAGGAAGCTCCGACCTTGTCAAGGCAAAACTTACTGGAAAATCGACATCCCCGCTGTGTTTTCCTCCGTCAACCAATGTTTTAACATCTGAATAATACCTGATAAGATACCCATAATCCCACCAACTTAACACATAATCGTTTCTTTTAGAAAGATGTTTTAATTTAACAAGTGTTTCAATTTCATTTTTATTCATTGCAGCAGGTGTAATATACTCATGAATATGTTTATAATTTGGATAAATAAACCCCAACATTAATAAAAAAGATACTATATACTTAGAATAAAAAGAAATTTTTTCATTAATCAATGCTTTTGAAACTAATTTTCCTATCAAATAAACTATATAAGCATCCCCTAACGCAAAAAAAGGAACTGCAAAAATAGTAAATCTAAGACCGCCTCTCTCTGCAAAAAGTCCTAATACAACCATTGGAAGAGAAATAATCATTTGAGGATATCTGATAATTAACAATAAATAACCCAATGCTCCTGCAAAAAATCCGGCATAACTTCCGCTTATTCTGTGAACCAGTGTATTAAAACTGATATGACTTGCTTCTCTTACGGTGTTAACAACGTCATAATATTTAAATCCTTCATCTGAATTAACAACAGCCCTTGTAAAATAGCTGCTGTGTAACACACCGTTAATCCAAGGTATTCCAATAATAAAAACATAAATTGCCAAAACTATCAAATAAAAAATTTTTTCAAATTTTAAATTGATTTTATTTTTTAAATAAAAAACCGATATTTGCAGCAATATTAAAACAGCTATTTTAATTTTTATATCTATTGGTAAAAGAGGTACTATCAAAAACAGTAAAAACAGACTCTCAATAAAAATATTTTCTTTTTTTACAAATTTCAAATATAATAAATATACAAAACTCATTATAAAAATACCGTTTGCTACATTATAAAGTCCGTCATGCCAGTAAATCATAAAAATTTCAATTAAAGGGGTTAAAAAGAAATATTTTATATTTTTATTTTTTAAACTCCACAGCACCCCCCATATTGCAAATGTGGGAAGTACGACCGTCAACATATCGGTATCATAATATCCAAACATCGTCCTGTGATAATAACTCCAAACCATAGGCGCCATAAGAGCTGCCAAAAATCCTAAAAACGCGCCCCCTATTGCTTCACCAATCAGAATTAAAGGTACAGCAAGCAAACTTCCGATAATTCCTGGTAAATAAAAAATTACTTTATCCAGAGGAATATGAAAAAATTCACTCACAAGCGCAGTAAAATCTGAAGTAACATTATAAATAGGAGAGAGGTCGTTTTTTTGGTGAAATCCGTTTATAAAATCCCTTGCACCCTCTGCATAATAAAACCCATCCGGATTATTTATAATATAAGTGCCGTTAAACTGCCAGACAGGGATTTGAGAAATTATATCCACATATATAAACCTAACCCATATATTAAAAATATAAGCTACTAATATATAAAACAAAATAATTTTCCAGTTACTTTTATCTTCAACCTTTAAAAATCCAAAAAAATTCATTTTTTTCTCCTATTATTTTTTCCCATTTTTTTATAATTTTTTTTACTTCAAATTCTTTAATTCTTTTTTTTGCTTTTTGTTCATAATTATATCTTAAATCACTATTTTTATATATCATTCTCATAGCTTCAACCATTTTATCGACATCTCCAACAGGTACTAAAATTCCGTATTCAGCTAATTCTATTTCTTTAGTCTGCTTTGTAAAGGTAGTATCCGGTGCTAAAATTTCTCTTGGACCGCTTTTACAATCTGTAGAAATTACAGGTAAATTACAAGCTAAAGCTTCAAGTAAAACATTTGGAAAGCCTTCATAGTTTGAAGAAAAAACAAAACAGTCAGCTTGTGATAAAAATCTAAAAACATCTTTTTGACGACCTAATAATTTTACCTTATCTTTAAGCCCTAAATCCTTAATCATAAACTCTAAATCATCTCTTAAATATCCATCTCCTATAATCAATAATTCTGCATCTAAATTAGCTTTTTTAAAAGCTTCAATAAGTAATTTATGATTTTTCCCCTCATCTAACCTTCCAATGGTTATAAAAGTAAATTTTTTAAATTTTTCTTCTTTTTTACAATTAAAATCTAGCATATTATAAATAACTTTTGATTTAACATTAAAATTTTTTATTAAATCTTTTTGATTCCCTTTTGAATTAGCCAAAACAATATCAGCTTTTTTATATAAAGCTTTAATTAAAAATTTATTTATTTTACCTTGAATACTACTTTTATGTTGAAGTGAAGGCATAGCCCTTTCACTAATAATAGTTTTTGTTTTACTCCAAAAAATTTTAGCTAAAGTATTTATATAATTAGGCCTATTCATAAAACTAATACTCACATCTATATTTTTTTCTTTTAATATTTTTTTATATTTTAGTGCTAAAAAAGGAAGCTTTAAGAAGTTTTTTAACTCCACTCTCAAATGGTTCATAAAAAATAGTATCATTCATTAAAACAAGAGTTATATTATACTCTTTACTAAACTTTTTTAATAAAATACTAACCTGCCTCTCTGCCCCTCCGCTTGCAAGGGAATAAATTAAAATTGAAATATTAATAATACTTCTCCTTCCACATTTTATAAACTAAAACAAACCACAATTTATTAATATTTACATATTTGCCATTTTCAAAACTTTTTTGTAAATCTCTAACATAATTCATATTTATAATATCATCTTCATTAAAATATTTTTTAAACAATTCTTTCAAATCACTTTTAAACCACTCAAAAATAGGAATTCCAAAACCCTGTTTTTTTCTATATATAAGTTCTCTTGGAAGATATTTTTCTAAAACTTTTTTTAATATATATTTACTTTCACCATTTTTATATTTTAAATTAAACGGAATTGTTGCTGAATATTCTATAATTTTATTATCAAGTAAAGGTTCTCTTCCTTCAATTGAATTTACCATAGTAGCTCTGTCCACTTTAACTAAAATATCATCAGGCAAATAATTGTAAAAATCCCAAAGCATCATTGCCTGCATAATAGAAAATTTTTCTCCAAATTTAAAATAATCTTTAATAACTCTATTTTCTTTTAATCCCAAATTTTTTATATCATCTCTATAATTTTTAATCATTGTTTCGTAAATAAACTGCCATTCACTCTCTTTTAAAATTTTTTTTAAAAATCCAAGTTTATGTTCCATATTTTTTATAGGAATATTCATTAACAAACTCTCAAAATTACTAATAAATTTATAAAATAAATTTTTTAAAGGAATTTTTTCTATTTTACTGCCTAAATTATACCCATACCAATACCTTTCATAACCGCAAAAAAGTTCATCTCCCCCATCTGCACTAAGAACAACTTTTACTCCATTTTCTTTTGCTATCTTTGAAACCAAATAAGTAGGTATTCCACTGCTGTCTCCAAAAGGTTCATCATAGATATCACTAAATTTATTTAATAAAATTTCTTTTGCTTCATTTATATCTAAAATATATTCAGTATGATTTGATTTTATATGATTAGCAACTTTTCTTGCATAATTTGCTTCATTATATTTTTGTTCTTTAAATCCAATAGTAAATGTATGAATGTTTCCATAATATTTTTGTAAAACAGCACTAACTAAACTGCTGTCAACTCCTCCGCTTAAAAAAACCCCTACATCAACATCACTAACCATTCTGTATTTAATACCTTCAATTAATATTTCTTCTAATTCATCAATAATATCTTCTTCTTTTTTTGCAGAAATATTAAAATAATTTTTAAATTTCCAATATTGTTTTAAATTAATTTTTTTAGTTTCTAAACTAAATTCTAAAAAATGAGCCGGAAGCAGTTTTTTTATTCCTTCAAAAATACTTCTATCTCTACTAATATATCCATACTCAAAAAACTGAGCCAAAGAAATTTTGTCTATTTGAAATTTTTTATATTTTCTAATAGCTTTTAATTCACTTGCAAAAATAAAATTTTTACCGTCAAAATAGTAATAAAGAGGCTTAACTCCTACCCTGTCCCTACAAAGAGTAAGTTTTTTATTTAATTTATCATATATTGCAAATGCAAACATACCTCTAAATTTATTTACACTCTCTTTACCCCATTTATGAAAAGCTTTTAATAAAACTTCACTATCGCTATTAGAAAAAAATCTATACCCTTCTTTTTCAAGCTCTTTTCTTATTTCTTTAAAATTATAAATCTCTCCATTATAAACTAAAACCAAATTTTCAAACTCCATAGGTTGATGCCCATAAGAACTTAAATCTAAAATAGAAAGTCTTACATGCCCTAAACTAACACTATTATCTATAAATTCTCCTCTGTCATCAGGACCTCTGTGAGCAATTTCTTTTTGCATTTCATTTAGTAAATTTTTATTACTAAAATTAAACCCCACTATTCCACACATTTTACCAGATTTTTAAAATCTCGATATAAATCCTCCACACTATTTGGCTTAACAACTATTCCACAATGCTATAAAATCGCTTTATGAAACTCAATACTTGCATAAGAATTTGCAATAATCTTATCTACTTTTCCTGAAAACTTTATCTCTATATTTAACCCTTTTCCAGCTTTTATTTCGTCTTAAATACACTCCATTCTTTGACTTTATAAATTCAAAAGCTTTTTCTATTTTAGAGTTATCTACTTCACTTTCTAAATAACTTAATAAACTTTTTGAAAAAGATATATCCCTTCACCATTTGCTCCTAAATATTATTTTAATATTATTTCAATATTTTGATAAAAAATAATCTGTAATTGCCCAAAGATCAAAAGCCTTAGAAAATTAAAACAGTTATTTTATTCATTTACAACCTTTTTTATTATATTTTCCCACTTATTTACTATTCTTTCTATACTGTATTTTTCCCTAACTTTCATTGTCATTAGGTCCATAAGGGCAATCAAAGCTAACAACTGCAACCAAAAGCCATTGCTTCTATCAATACATTTGGAAATCCCTCCTTTTTTGAAGAGTTCCTCTAAATAAAAATTTTTTATTAATTTTTACCTTTTTGTTTATCAAGTCGCCCTACTCCTAAAACTATATTTTGTTTTTTTATATTTGTGTCAAAACTTTCAGTTTCTATTGGATTATAGATTACATAAGAATGCTTTAAAAAACTATAATTTTTAAGATCTGCATAAGTTTGCGTTATAAAAGCATCACTAAATGGATAAACAAATCGACGAATAATATTTAGAATTTTAGACCCATAGTAGCAATTTTACATGGAATTATTGTCATAAAACTAATAATTACATCAGGATTTTCTATTTTAAACATTTTTACAAAAGCTTTTATTCTGTATAAATTATTCATAGCACTTTGGAAAATATTATTTGAATTTTTTAATAGATCAAGTTTAATATGTTTAATATTTTTATGCAAAGGATAGAAAGAGTCAGTTTTTGCCATTGTAACAATTACAGCTTCTCTCGTTTCAACAAATTTATTAGCAAGAATTGACATTACTCTTTCTGCGCCACCGGAAGAGAGTGAGGAACTGATAAAGAGTGTATTTTAGTTAGTTTGTAAAGGTAATATATAGGTTTTCCTGGTATCGCTAACAACTTACGAAGTATATTTCCAAATTTATTACCTGTCAAATTAATAACCATAAAGACCATAATAGTTACAAAAAAGTGTATTATAACCTGCTTTTTCATGTGCATTTTTAATATCTTCTCTTGTATAAGGAATATGAACATCATAAACAGGTTTATTTAGTAACTTTTGGAGTAATCCAATAATACCATTCATATTAGGTATAACAGTAAGTATAATTCCATTATCTTTCAAATAATGCCTTGTATGAGCAATACTATCTTCAATATTTTCAAAATGTTCAAATACACCAAAAGAAGTTAATATATCATATTTGTCTGTTTCATCTTTTGAAAAAAAATCACGATGAAAAATATTAGCTTTATAATTCATATAATAGTTTTTCAGTTAATGCAATTAATATCTATCTCATCTATAACCATTTTTTCCTTCCAAACTGAATTCCAATAATTTTCTCCTGCTTTATCTTGCTCCATTCCCCACGAAAAATAGATTAACTTAATAATATGCTTTAAATAGACTTTTGGATATCGCCAAGCAATTTTCAAATACTTTGTTACAGAACTATATGAATCACAAATGAAAAACTAATAATTTCATTAGCAATTTTATCCCAAAAAAAACTCTCAGGAATAAATTTTAATTTTTTAGCCTCTTCTGGAATAACAAAATATTTTTTTAAATTTTTAGAATTTATAGCAGCCCAAGTTTCACCTAATGGTAAATTTTTCCATTTAAATACACTCTCTTTAAGAAGGACAACCCCAAACTGCTATACCGCTACATTTATCTTTTTCTTTGTTACTAAAAGAATTCCAAATATTATAAAATGTTTCAAAAGTTTCAGGTAAAAACTCATCATCACTGTCAGCAATTAATGTTAACTCTCCTTTTGTTATCTCAATACCTTTTACTAAAGCCTGTGCTTTACCTTTATTTTCTTGCTTAATATAAATTATTGGCCAATCAACTTCTTTTTGCCATTTTTTAACTAGTTCTTTTGTAGAATCATTCAAAAATATATTTATCATCAATTTTTTTTAATGTTTGATTATTTATACTATTAAACACTCTATGAAGTTTATTAGCTCTATTAAAAGTAGGAGTAACTTTATTTCACCATTTACTATTTTAACTATCCTATCACATCTATCAAGGGTTGAAAGTCTATGGGCTACTATTATCATAGTTTTATTTTCTCCTACTTTATATATTTCATCCATAATTTTTGCTTCTGTTTCATTATCAAGTGCACTTGTAGCTTCATCTAAAACTAAAATTTCAGGATCATTATATAAAGCCCTTGCTATTGCTATTCTTTGTCTTTGACCTCCACTGAGCTTTATTCCATTTTCGCCTATATGAGTATAAATTCCCTCGTGATGTTTTTCTAAAAAATCTAAAATATTGGCTTTTCTTAAAGCTTCTTTTACTTTTTGTTCATCAATCTTTTCTAAAAAAGCAACATTCTCAGCCACACTTCCATCTTTTAAATAAATCATCTGAGGAATATATCCTATTTTTTGCCTCCAAGATTTTATATTTTTTTCATTAAGCAGATTTTCATCTATAAATATTTTACCGTATTTTGGACGATAAAGTCCTATAATTAAATCTATTAAAGTAGATTTTCCACTGCCGCTCTCACCTACAATTCCTATCTTTTCACCTTTTTTTATTACTAAATTTATATCTTTTAAAACCTCTTTTTCTCCATAAGAAAAACCGACATTATCTAATTTTATCTCTTTTTTAAACTCTATCTTTTCATCCCCTAACTCTTCAGGCTCATAAATCAATTCATTATGCACTACATCTAATGATTTTGAATAAAAAACAATCTGATTATAAGAATAAAACACCCTGTTAACACTCGGAAGCAGTCTATAAAGACCTAAAACAAAAATACTAAGAATTGGAAGTGCCCCTCTTATATCCGTATGATATTTCAAAACTAAATAAATAATTATAAAAGCTACAAGTGAGAATCCAACCATTTCTAAAAAAAGTCTTGGAAATTGAGCAAGGGTTTGATTTTTAATATTAGCATTAGCAAATCCAAAAGAAGCAAAAGAAAATTTATCTAAAATTTCTTTATCTTTTGTTTTAAGTTTTATTATTTTAAAATTTCCAAAAGAGCTATTTAATATTTCATAAAATTTTGCCTGAAAAGTATCCCTTTCAATTCCGGCTTTTTTTATTTTTTTAGTAACAAATATTTTAAGAATAGCCACATTGATTAAAAGATATAGAGTTAAAAGCAAAGTCATTTTCCAGTTTACATATACAAGCATTGCATAAATAAAAATCATTACGAATATTTCACTTAGCATAAACAAAAAATTTGAAATAATGTTTATTACATTATTAGCATCGTTTATTATGCTTTTTATCATAAGAGAAGAATTTTTATTTATAAATTTTTCATAACTAAGCCCCATATAATTTTCAAAAAGCCTGTATGCTACCAAATGGTATCTTCCAAAAGAAAATCTGTTAAGCAAATAAAAATAAAATAGATTAATCACACTTCTTAAAATATAAAATATAATTAAAACAACTCCAAACATTACCACAAAATTAATTTCACTCTTAAAATGAAATAAAGTATAAAAATATTCAAAATATTTATTTGAATGAATCTCTTTAAAATCACTTGCAACACTAATAAAAGGCATAATAATACCGATTCCTATTGTTTCAATTAAAGAAACAAAAATAGAAAAAAGAAGCAAAAATAAAAGAAAAAGTTTATCTCTTTTTGTAAGAAGAAAATTAAGTTTTTTTAACAATTAAAGCCTTTTATCCACTAAACTTTTATCAAAAAAGCCTTTAATATCATAAATTGTGAGTTTTGGGTTTTGGGTTTTGAGTTGTTTTATTTCTTTTTCTATTTCTTTAAACTCATTATGTGCTACTGCAAGAACAATAGAATCATAATTTTTTAATTTTGTATTTTTTTGATTAAGTATGTAATTAACAAATCATTATTGTATTCTCTTTTTACCTCTTTTGGGTCTGCCCAAGGATCATAAACATCTACATTTATTCCAAAATCTTGAAGCTCTCTTATTACATCTATAACTCTACTATTTCTTATATCTGGACAATTCTCTTTAAATGTTATTCCAAGGATTAATACTTTGCTGCCTTTAATAGTATGTCCTTTTTGTATCATTAGCTTAATCACTTTATTCGCTACAAATATTCCCATATTATCATTCGTTCTTCTACCAGCTAAAATAATTTCTGGATGATATCCTATCTCTTTTGCCTTATATGCTAAATAGTATGGGTCAACTCCTATGCAATGCCCTCCAACTAATCCTGGTTTAAATTTTAAAAAGTTCCATTTTGTTCCTGCTGCTTCTAATACATCTAATGTATCAATTCCGAGTTTATCAAAAATTAAAGCAAGTTCATTTACAAAAGCTATATTTATATCTCTTTGTGAATTTTCTATTACTTTTGCTGCTTCTGCCGCTTTTATGCTTGGAGCTAAATGTGTCCCTGCTTCAATTATACTTGCATAAAGTTCATCTATCTCTTTTGCAATCTCTGGAGTTGAACCACTGGTTACTTTTTTTATTTTTGTTACAGTATGTTCTTTATCTCCCGGATTTATTCTCTCAGGTGAATATCCAACAAAAAAATTGTGAGTTGTGAGTTGTGAGTTGTGAGTTTGAAGAAAAAATACATTTTAAACCACTCTCTTTTTCAAGCTCTGGCACACACACTTCTTCTGTACATCCGGGATATACTGTAGATTCATATATTACAATATCATCTTTTTTTAATATTCTCCCAACACTTCTGCTAGCCATTATAAGAGGAGTTAAATCAGGATTTTTATGTCTATCTATTGGAGTTGGAACTGTTACAATATAAATATTTGCCTTTTTAATATCTTCTAAATTGCTTGTAAATTCAAGTCCATTATTTATTGATTCTTTTAGCTCTTCTTCACTTACTTCAAGGGTTCTGTCTATCCCCTTTTTAAGCTCTTCTATTCTTGTATGATTTATATCAAATCCTATTACCTTATATTTCTTGCTAAATGCTACTGCAAGTGGCAACCCTACATAGCCCAAGCCTATTACTGAAATTATTTTCATAATTAGCCTTTTTATTTAGTATAATACCATAAAAAAAGGCAAAGAATGGAAAAAAAAGAACCTCAGATAATACCAGTTCAATATATCCCTGTTAATCAATGCGAAGAAGATGAAATAGACTTAAAAGAGCTTATTAAAACAATCTTAAAATACAAAAAATTTATAATTATTTTTACTTTTATAGTTACTTTTTTAGCAGGATTATATGTATTTTTAAAAACTCCTATTTGGGAAATTCAAAGCTCTATTCTTATAGGACAGATAAATTCAAAACCAATAATATCACCTGAAAATTTAAGAGAATATTTAAGTTCAATTTACAAAGTTGAATTGGAAAAAAAATTCAAAAAAATGCCTAACGCTTATTTATCAGGCATTACAGTACCTAAAAAATCGAATTTATTTATCACTATTAAAATTAACGGACTTTCAAATAATTATGATTTAAAAAAATTAACAGAAGTGTTAAATACCATTCATAACGGATTTAGAGATAAAATAGAAAAATATAAACTTCAAAAACAAAATGAAATACAAAACATCCAATTTCAAATTCAAAAAATTAAAAATGTTACTGTTCCTAATATCAAAACTCAAATAAATTTTTTAGAAAATAAAATTAATTTAAAAAACAATTTGATTAATTATTATAAAAACCAAATAAAAGCAATAGCTCAAAAAATAAAATTTCTAAATGAAAATATAAACCAATACAAAAAACTTATAGATCAATTAATAAAATATAATAATAATAATAATAATATAAGTTCTAATTTAATTATTTCAAATAAAATAATTTCCTATCAAAACATGATTACTGATTACACCAATCAAATCAAAGATTTATCCCTTCAAAAAAATAAAATAATTTCACAAACAATACCTAATATTTACGACGATATTAAAAATTTGCAAAATAAAATCGATAATTTAAATAAATCTTTAAAATTTGATATCCCTCAACAAATTGAAAATCTAAAAAATCAAATAGTTCAAATTAACCTTGCCCTAAAAAATACTTTTGCAGCAAAAGAAATTGGCAAACCTCTAATGTTTGACCATCCAATAAAACCAAAGAAAAAATTGATAATAATATTAGCTTTTATTACAGGATTTATACTTTCAATATTTTTAGCATTTTTTATTGAATTTATAAAAGGTTTTAAAGAAGAATGATTGTTTTAGGGAGAAAAATATAAATTTATTGAGTTAGAAAAAGATTTACTTAAAAAAAAAGGATTCAAACTAAATTTTATTTCTTATAAAGAAAAAAATTCAGATGAAATTATAAAAAAAATAGAAAATGAACTAAAAAAAGAAAAATATAAATTAATTGTTCTAAACACAAAAGCGACTATTCCAAATGAACTAATAAAATATCTAACTTCGCTTGAGCTTAAAGGCATAAAATATATAACAATTGAAAATTTCCTTGAAAAATACCTTCATAAATTATACATTCCAAAAGAGATAAACGAAGCTTCTTTTCTTGAAAAAATAAAACCTTTTTCTAAAGACAATACATCCTAAAAAGAATAATGGATTTTTCAAAAGCTATCCCTCTTGGAATAATTTCACTTCCTATTATGATATATTCAGCTTATAGAATAAAAAAAGAATCCCCTGATGGACCTATTTTATTTAAACAGACCAGAATTGAAAAAAACAAAAAACCTTTTACCTGCTATAAATTTCGCTCAATGAGAACAGATATTGATTTTTTTAACCATTATACACAAAAAAACGATCCGAGAATTTTCCCGTGGGGTGCCTTTATGAGAAAAAGCAGGATAGACGAGCTTCCTCAGCTCTGGAATGTCCTAAAAGGTGAAATGCATATAATAGGACCAAGAGCCGAATGGGATGAACTTGTTAAAAAATATGAAAAGAGTGGTCTTATTACCATATACGCCATATAAACGCCCAGGGAATAACCGGCTGGGCACAAGTAAATTATCCATATGGCAAGAATCTTGAAGACACTTACCAAAAACTTATGTATGATTTATATTATATCAAAAACTGGTCTTTGTGGCTTGAAATTAAAACTATTTTTAAGACTATAAAACTGATGATTGGGAAGAAAGGGTTATAATTTTTTTAAAGACAATTTTTAATTAAACTTAACTTTTTCAATTTTTTCGCTTTTAACTTTTTCAAATTATTTAAAAAGTAAAATCCTGACCCTTATTTTTTCTTATTTTTATAAAACTTTCTTTCATTTAAAACCTTTTTTCTTTGTTAACAAGGATAATTATATCATATTTTGTCATTTTATAAAAGGATAAAATAACATTTTAATCAAAAAGTAAAGTCCCGACCCTATATACTTGACAGGTCAGACTTTGTTAAGTATAATAAACAAGTTAAAAATTAATTTGTTAACTAAAGGTTTCATATGATAAATTTTAAAAACAGATTTGCCAAACTTCTTTCAAATTTCTCAAAACCTTATAAAAGATATCTTTTTAAAAAAGTCGATTTTAGTGAAAAATTAATTGGAATTACAGGCGCAAGAGGTGTGGGAAAAACAACATTTTTACTGCAATATTTAAAAGAAAACCCCTTTCCCTTAAATAAAAAACTTTATATAAACGCAGAATTTTTAGAATACAGCTTTTTAAAACTCTATGATTTAGCAGAAGAATTTGAAAAAAAAGGCGGAAAAGTTTTAGTGATTGATGAAATTCATAAATATCCTAATTTTGAAAAAGACTTAAAATTAATTTATGACACCCTTGATTTACAGGTAATTTTTTCCGGTTCGTCCGCTATAAAACTCGAACATTCTAAAGCGGACCTTAGCAGAAGAGCGGTAGTTTACAAAATGAACAATTTATCTTTCAGAGAATTTTTAGAATTAAAAACAAATCATACTTTTGAGAGTTATCCGTTAGAAGAGATTTTGCAAAATCATGAAAATATTACATTTGAAATTATTTCAAAAATTAAACCGTTTGAATATTTTGATGAATATTTACAAAAAGGGGCTTATCCTTTTTATTTTGATAACAGCGAAACTTATTGTCTAAAACTTGAAGAAGCTGTAAATGCTTCTATTGATTCTGATTTGTCTTTAATTTTCGATATTAAACCTATAAACTTAATCAAACTAAAAAAACTGATTTATCTGATTTGTGTTTCTGAACCGTTTGAACTTAATATCACAAAATTATCTCAAAAAATAGAAATAAGCAGAAATTATTTATACCAGTATATATATTATTTAGAAAAAGGGGATATTTTTAATATTTTAAACTCCAAAACAAGAGGAGATGCAATTTTTGTAAAACCTCAAAAAATTTACCTTAAAAATACAAATTTAAATTATTGTTACTGCGAAAATTCAAAAACAGGAACACTTAGAGAAACATTCTTTGCTAATCAATTATATGAACACAAGTTAACCTATCCTAAAAATGGTGATTTTTTGGTAGATGAGAGGTATACTTTTGAAATTGGAGGGAAAAATAAATCATTCTCCCAAATTAAAGATGTAAAAAATTCTTTCATAGTTGTGGACGGTGTTGAAATAGGTCATCAAAACAAAATTCCACTTTGGTTATTTGGATTTTTATATTAAAATTTATAAAAATAAAAAATATTGAAATTAATTTAACATTCAACATTTAACATTTAACATTCATAACTAATCACTCATTTCAGTTAAAAAGTAAACTCCTGACCCTATAGTTTTTATCTTTTTACAAAAGGATTTTTTGGCTTAATATCAATAGTATAACCCAAAATTCCTAAAATCTTATCAAATGTTGCAACACTTATTTTAGTTAAATTTCCGTTTTCAAGTTTAGAGAGTGTCGCACGGGAAATATTAGCCTTTTTTGCCAATTCTTCCTGTGATAAATTTTTTTCTTTTCTTAATTTTTTAATTATTTTTCCAAGATCTGATAATATCATCTGTTATTTCCTTATTTTGCCAGCTATCAAGCATTCTTTTACCGATTATTTCAAAATGAGGATTATTAGAAATATATTCTTTTAAAAAAGAAATCCCTTTTTTTAAAGCTTCTTTACATTCTAAATAAAGCTCTTTTGCGTTATTTAAAAAACAGTATTTTTCTCCAAATTCAATCAATTCCTCATCATACCATTTTTTTCTTCCAAACATTGTAAGGGCAGGTTTGTCTTTAAAAATATAAGCAGTTGTAGTTACAACATCATAAGCAGGGGCAAGCCAAATTTTATTAAAATCATCGCTAAACAAAAGCCCAAAATTTTTAAGATGAGCATCTCCGTTTTTTAAAAAATAATTCATTACAATCATTTTAAAAAAAATCTCCATATCGTTTACATCACTAACATATTGATAAATTGTTTTTGCAACATGTTCGTAGCTTCCTGTATATTTAAAAATTTTTGTTTTATCCATAAGAGAAATTACTTCTTCAAATCCTATATTTTCACTGTCAAATCTTTCAATTACTAAAAATTTTTTATTTTTAGAAAGATATATCTTTGGAATTTTAATTCCGGCAAATTCTAATGTTTTTAAACAAATATATTCATTCTCAGCCAAATACTCAAATTCATCTCCCCAGGTTTTAATTATATAATTTTTAAATACAAAATTTTCTTTATCTTTTAAAACAGCCATAGTTTTTGGCTGAACCCCGGATATTGCATTTTTTTTCAAAAAAGTTTTTAATAAATAATTAAAAGTATCATTAGTATCATTTTTTAAAATATAATCTAATTCAAAATTTACATCAAAATCATTTGTTTGACCATATTTAATCCTCCCCTCTATATTCGGGGCCAAAATTGAAAAAAGCAAATAATCGTCTATATATCCATAATTTTTTGTTAAATAATTTTTAAAAACTTCAAACAAATACCCCTCTGGTAAAAAAGTATCAAAATAAGGGATTATTTCATTTTCTTTTATATAATATTTTTGAGTGTTTGGGAGAGAAAGAGAAATTGAATTTTCAATATCAAAGTTTTTATATTCTAAAATATACTTTTTATCTTCTTTATCAAAAGTTGCGATATGTTGTTTATGATGAAATATATCTATCATGATTTTACTTTTTGTTTAAATTACTTTACAAGTATATCAATTTTTTAATAAAATGTAAAGTATTTTATACATCTATTTAATCTTTCATTCCCTCCCCATACTCATCACTAATTTTAGTTAAAAAATAAAGTCCTGACCCTATTCATAACTCATAACTCATAACTCACCATTCAACTCATAACTCATAACTCTGTAACTCCGGGTTTGACAGATAAAAGTTTATTCACTATTTCTTTAGGAATATTATACTCTTCAAATTCTGACATTATATAAGGCCTAGGTCCCACTACACTCATATCACCTTTTAAAACATTTATAAATTGAGGTAGCTCATCAAGAGAAGTTTTCCTTAAAAATCTGCCTATGGGAGTAACTCTTGGATCATATGTTTTTAGTTTTCTGTATTTTTGCCACTCTTCTTTTGCCTGAGAATTTTTTTCTAAAAATTCTTTCAAAATTTTATCATTATTTTCATACATAGTTTTAAATTTATACAAATTAATTTCTTTTCCATTTAATCTAGTAAAAATAGAAAACGCAATGTCAAAAATTTATTTAGAATTTTATATTAAAACAATTGATAAATATCTTTTCCAAAGTCTCTTTGGATCTTGAATCAATCTATATAACCATAATATTATTTTTTTCATTTTCATTCACTTTGCTTTTTTTTCTATTTCTTCAAAAATAAAAATATCTTTTTTTATTTTGCACATTCTCTTATTAAATCCGGCATTAAATCCATACCTGCAATTCTGTCTTGATCTATTCCATAAATATTTTAATATCTTTTGCGGAATAACAATGTCAGCATTATCTACTACTTCTTTAAATTTTTTATCCAAATATGCTTCTATTAACATATGAACATTTGTTACACATACATAACTAGAAATTTTTTTTTCAGATAATAAAACTATATTTTTTATCTTTTAATTGTTTATAATTTTTTATTATATTTAGTATTTTCAAAAGCTTTTAACATAGTTATTATTCCCTTTTCTATAGACAATCTTCCAACATATACAAAATAATTTTCTCTATTTTTATATCCATTTCCAAAATCATCTACAAAATTAGATTTAACTAAAAATTTCTCTTCAGAAATATTCATATTAGAAGATAAAAATTTATTTTTTTGAAAATTCGTTAATGTTATAAATTTATCAACTTTGCTATGCCATGTTTTTATATATTTATGAATATTTGTTACCAAAGAAAGAGACTTAAAACCACAGGTATTTTAAATTTTTTTGCTACCCAAAATGAAACAAAAGGCAAAGAATTATATTTATTATGAACCATTAATATTTTCATTTTATAGTACATTCTTCCATAATTTTTTCATATATTTTAAAAGCTCTGTATTGTAAAAAAATGTATATAATATCTATTTTTATAGACACATTCTCTCTTAGAAAAAACGAAATAACAGCATCTTGTGGATTTCTAATTAATATAACTATGGGTTTATCTAATTTTAATGCTTTTAAAACATGACCTACTTCATGTCTATGACGTTAATAAACAATAATAAAAAACAAAAAAACCTATAAGTAATAAAAATATTATAATAAATTTTCTATCATAAAAAGTAAAAATATTTTTTCTTTTTAATTGATAAAAAAACAGAACAAATATTATAAAAACATTAACTAGACCTAATTCCCTTTATAACTTAATTTAGATAAATTTTCAAAAGATGAAAATGAATGTAATATTAATATTACTCTTTTAATTATCATAAAAAAATTATCAGGTTGCAAAAGACAGCTAAAATTAAATGATTTACAGATGCTAAAAATATAATAAATATAGAAAAAAAAACTAGCGTTTTATTTATATTTTTACTTATCAAAAAAAAAATAATAGGAAAAAAAAAAAAATATTAAGGTATTAGACATAATTATTTCGGTAATTATTTTTTTGATATTTTTTTCCCTATAAAAAGCAGTTTTTATATAAAAAAGTTCTATTTTTTATAGATAAAATTTTTAATACTAACAATCCACTTATTTTATGAAAATTTCTTAATTTTATTAAAGTTTCATTATTAAATGGTTTTCCATCATCATCCATAAGCCATAACCAATCATTTAAATTTTTAATTTCAAATTCTTTTTCCCAAGGTTCATTTAACTCTTTTGGAGGTAATTCTTGTATATACCCAAAGATTGGATAGTATGGTGTCTATCATCTTTTCCAATAAAAACCGGCACTCTTGCTGTAACCTCACTATCTTTAATTCTTTCAATTTTATGTACTAATATATTTTCAATTCTCTCATCATAGCAATTCCCATACATAGTAATTGTTATGAATAATTCTACAACTAATACTGAAATTGCTGAACCTATTTCTTGAAATAAGGGCACTATTATTAAGGATTTCTATTAAAATTAAGCATTGTCTGAATTCCAAAAATATTACTTAATCCAATAATCAAATATTGCGATATTTGATATGAATATAAAAATATTACATATCATAACACTGCTAAATATTTCATTAAGTTTTTCTTTATTATCAAATACATAATCAGTTGATATATGTGTCCCACTCCATAGTAGGAGCAAGGCGAGGATAAATATCTGCTTTTCCTTCTGCTACAAGACATAGTTTTAAGCTACTGCCAATAGAGATAAAATCATAGTCGATAGTTGATAGATCTTTTGTTTCTATTGGAAAGCTATATTTATAGTAAATTCTCCATTTTTTTTGATAAACTCTTTTGTCCCATCAAGTGGGTCTATCATCCAAAAATATTCCCAGTTTTTTCTTTTAAGTCCTTTTATAATTATATTATGAGATATTTTATCTGCCATAGTTAAAGGAGATTTATCATCTTTATATTCTACTTCAAAATCTTTATTATAAATATTTAAAACTTCTTTTCCTGCTTTTCTTGCTATTTCTAAAACATCATCTATATTAAACTCAAATTTGTTTTAAATATTTTATTATACTATTGTCTATCGTCTATTATCTAAAGTCTAAATATTTTTTATTTTTTAAATAATCTATTATTAAACTTACTGATGAAATAATATGGACTTAATGGTCTTTCATAAGGAGAATCAATTCCTGTGAAATTTTTAATCTCTCCATTTAAAGTTCCTATAATTTCTCTGGCCTTATATTATCTCCATCAAGTAAATATGTATGATATCTCATTTTATTCAGCTCATATTCTAATTCATTTGCAATAGTGCTCTTACCACTTCCACTTAACCCTGTAAACCAAAGGACACAGCCTTTTTGTCATTTCTTGTAACTTTATTAGGATGCCATACAATGTTTTTCATAAAAATCCTTTCCAGTATCCAGACTATAGACTCCAGACAATAGTCAATAAAAGCAATGCTTTGCCGTGCTGTTTTTTAAATTTTTAACATAGTTAAAAATACTATCGACTATCGTCTATTGACTATTGTCTATCGTCTCATTTAACATAATGTTTCTTTACATACTAGATACAAAACTGCAAACTGTAGAAACTGAATTTTTTTGAAGAGTTTGGATTAAGTGTCCTATTCTTCAGTCAATAGTTGTTTTACCACTTAGAGGAAGTCCTGTAAAAATTAAAAGGCTCAATTCTTTTTCTACCCCATCTTATTCTTTGCCATGCTTTTTCATGCCCCCAATATAACCCAACTTTTGCTATTGTTTCCAATAATCCACAATACTCATTGTAGTACCGGTAGCTATAAAACGCCAGCTAATCCCTTTTACAATTGAACGAATATTCTGTCTCTTTATACAAATCGAGACATCTTCTAATGCTTTATCAACTTTATACTCTTTTTTAGTTAATTTTCTAAAACTACACAGTATTGTTTGTAATTTTATCTATTAATATAAAAGCTCCTGTTCCTTTATTCTCTTCATACAAATCAAATGATTTACATCTTTTTTAAATAAAATTTTTGAAGTATAAATCTTTATATATTCTTCTTTATATTTAAAAGGTTCTTCCATCCATCCAAACTACAAATGCTTCAAAAAGATATAGAGTTTATTTTAAAACTACAATATTTTTAATTCCTTTAACTATTAATTCTATCTTTTTCTTTTCCATACTGCCTTCCTGATCTTTATCTATAAGTCATTTTAGGAAGAGTATCAGCATTTGAATTTATAGCCCCCGTTAAAGGATAACATCCAAGAGTTCCTTCTTGCTCCACCAATTATTGCATCAAAACCATATTTATTAAGTGCTTTTTTAAGAGCCTCTGTTTTCATTATATCAGTATGAACTTTACTTCCATGAATAAAAGGATTGATGTTCATTTCAATCCCTTCCGGGTTAGTATATACTAAAAGTTCCATTCCAAGCTCTTTTGCTCTTTTATCTCTAAACTCTATCATTTCGCGAAACTTCCATAATGAGCAAGTAGTCAGTCGTCGGTAGATTATTTTCTACTCTATATACCTTTTCAATTCCTTCTTTTAATGTTGTTTTATACTTGAATATAAAAATTCTCGCATTGGTTTGCCTTCTTTTGAACTTTTTTCCCCAATAACTAATAACGAATTACCAATAACAACTTTAGTCCGTATTTATATGCATTATAAATTACATTATTTTGAATTTGAAGATTTTCATAAATAAAATCTGCTCTATATGTATTATTAGCAATAATTCCCCCAACTTTTGCTGCTGCTAAAAATACTATTCAGGTTTTTCATTTTTTAAAAACTCCTCCACATCATTTTGATTTAATAAATCTAATTTTATCCATTTAACTTTATCATTTAAAGGCTGTCTGTTTCTATAAGTATTTTAATAATAGCACTTCCTACAAGTCCTGTCCCTCCTGCTACATATATTTTACTATTTTTATTCCAGAGTTTAAATTCACCATTTTTTAATTCAATTACTACAAATGAATGAAGTTTTAGATGATAAAACAATAAATTCTTGATTTTCTATTTCTAATTTATACTGCTTACCCACAAATGCAAACCCACTGCCAAGTTCAATTAAAAAATCTTTTATATTTTCAATTAAGGCATTTTCTAACTCTTTTTCTTTATAATCCTCACTAATAGTTGGCAAAGTATTATCAAAATTATTTACAGCTTTTTTTTGTTTATGATACAGGTCACTTTCTATTTGATGTATTAAAACATTCCTGCTAATTCCGTTTTTTAAAGTGTTTTCCACATAAAATATAGCTTCATTAATATCTTTACACTTTTGAATTATGACTATATTATGTCCCCATGGGATTTGAAACAATAAGGAAACAAGTTGTTTCCCTTTTTCATTATCCCAAAAATTTACCCATTGTCTAATAAATTTTAAATTTCTATAAGAAAATCCTTTTACATCAGGAAATGCTTTTGATAAATCTTTACTTAGATTTTCTAAAAATTTACTTCCCCATTTATAATTATTTTGAACTTCAATAATTTTTTTATTTAAATTTTAAATCTTTTTAAAATTATCAATTTTCTTGATAGTTTTCTTTTTAAAAGGTTTTGAAGTTAAAAGGATTCTTGCCATTCCTCTTGTTATTTTTCTTGTTACAAATGTTTCTCCACGTCTTGGACTCCGTAATCCAATACGCATAGAGTTTAGCTACTGCATAAGGACTTCTTGGATAAAATGGTGTGCCTTACAGCTTCTAAAATTCTTAAAATCCCTATACCATCCGCGTTTGCAGTATATTCCGGTTCTTCAAAACTAACTGCTACATGTGATTGTGCTGCGTTATATTCATACTGTCTGTCATATCTCCGTAATGTAAAAAGAAATTTACATTTTCTTCATGCGGGGGTCTATTCTTTTCGTATTAAAAAGGCTTGTTCTTCTTTTTATACCATGAACTTCATAACCTTTTTCAAGTAAAAATTCTGCTAAATAACTCCCATCTTGACCGATATATTCTATTTCTATTCCAATATATGCTTGAGTAATAAATTCTGCTACCGAACCTTTTGAAATTTCTATAAATCTAATCTGTTCTTTTAGAGATTCTTTTTCCAGTCCTTCTGCAATATTACTTGCTATAGATAATGCCATTAGCACACATTCTTGAAGATTTTTTCCAAAAATCTAACTTTTCACATTTCATATCTTAGCACCTATCACTTAGCACATACTTCTATTAAAATCATCTTCAATTCTTACAATATCATCTTCGCCTGTATATTCTCCAACCTGTGCTTCAATTAATACCACAGGTATTTTACCTGGATTTGACAATCTGTGAATCTCTCCCATTTTTATGTATGTTGATTCATTTGGTCTTACTAAATATTTTTTATCTCCCACTTGAACTTCTGCTGTCCCGCTTACTACCACCCAATGTTCGCTTCTGTGGAAATGTTTTTGAAGGGAAAGTCTTTTACCGGGTTTTACTATTATTCTTTTTATTTTATATCCGTTTTCATCTATTAAATTCTCAAACACTCCCCACGGTCTATAAACTCTCGTATGAAACTTTGTTAAGTCTTTGTTTTCTTTTTCTAATCTTTTTACCACATCTTTTACTTTTTGTGTTTTGCCTTTTTTTGTTATGAGTAAAGCATCATTGGTATCTATTACAATAAAATCTTCAAGTCCTATTGTAGCAACTGTTTTTTTTGGATTATCGCTGTAATAAAAGTTATTTTTGCTTTCTATCTCAACAGGTTTTACATTTGAATCTATTTCTTTGACTAAACTATCAAAACTTCCTACATCATTCCATTCAAAATCTGATTTAATTACTTTTATTTTATCACTCTTTTCCATTACTGCATAATCTATACTCTCTTCTGGAATACTTTCCATATCTTCTAATCTTATTCTTAAAATATTTTTATCTTTTTTTGCATTTTTATAAGCTTCTAAACTTTTTTCATAAATTTCAGGAGCATATTTTTTAAGCTCTTCTAAAAACACTCCCGCTTTAAACATAAACATTCCGCTATTCCAAAATCTGGCTTTTCATGAAATTTAATAACATCTCTGCTTCTATATATCCGTATCCTGTATGAGCTTCACTTGGTTTTATTCCAAATGTTACTAAATATCCCTGTTGGGCTAATTCTTTTGCTTTTGTTATCGCTTCTTCATATTTTTTTTTCATTTTTTATTAAATGATCGCTTGGAGTTATAAAAAGTATTTCATCCTCATCTGAATTAAATGAAGCTAAAGCTATTGCCGGGGCAGTATTTCTTCCTATAGGTTCAAGTAAAAAGTTTGTATTATTTAATTTATTTATCTCTTCTAATTGATCTAATGCTAAAAAATATTGATTTTCATTTGATACTATAAGCTGTGAATTGCATAGTTTTGAATTTCTCTTTGCTGTAAGCTGAAAAAGTGATTTATTATCAAAAAGTTTTATAAACTGCTTTGGCATTAGTTTTCTGCTTAACGGCCATAGCCTTGTTCCACTCCCCCCGCATAATATTATTTTTTTCATAACTTTCTCCTAAAAATTTTTCATAATTTTACCAAAAATTTCACTCAACCGTAACCGATTTAGCTAAATTTCTTGGCATATCTACATCATTTCCCATTCTAATAGCCACTTCAAGTGCTAAAAGCTGGGTTATAACCATCATTTCAAAAAATTCTATCATCGGATGATTTGCTAATGAAATTTTAACATAATCATCGGTTAATTCAATCTCTTCACTTGAAACTGTTAACACTGTGGCATCACGCGCAGCTAGTTCTTCAATATTTGATTTTGTTTTTTCAAATAGTATGTTTTTGCTAAGAAGCGCTACTACAAAAAGCTCAGGGTCAGCTAAGGCAATAGGTCCGTGTTTCATCTCGCCTGCCGGGTATCCTTCTGCGTGAATATAGCTTATTTCTTTTAGTTTCAATGCTCCTTCAAGTGCAAGAGGATAAAAAATATCTCTTCCTATAAAGAAAAATCCGTGCCCGTGAAGGTATCTTTTTGAGAGGCGTTTTATTTTTTCATGAATTTTAGAATTTACTTTTGTAGCTTCAATTGCCTGATTTATAATTTCATATTCGTTTTTATCTGCTAAATAATTACTAAGCATCCATAAAGTCATAACTTGCGTAGCAAATGCTTTTGTAGAAGCTACTCCTTTTTCAATTCCAGCTCTAAGCAGTATTGTCCTATCAGCCTCTCTTACTATTGAAGAGTTATCCATATTACAAAGTGCAAGGGTTTTAAGTCCAGCTTTTTTAGCCATTTTAAGAGTTTCAAGTGTATCTGCTGTCTCTCCACTTTGAGAAATAACTATAAAAAGAGTATCTTTACTAAGAAGAGGTTTTCTATATCTAAGTTCGCTTGCAACTTCTACATCTACCCTTATTTTTGCATCTCTTTCAATTAAATACTTTCCAACAAGTCCTGCATGATAACTAGTCCCGCATGCTGAAATAATTATATTATTAATTCCTTCAAAAAAGCTTTTGTCTAATTCATCAAACACAATACCATCTTTTGTATTTCTGCCAAGTGTATTTTCTTTTAAAACATCATATTGTTCATAAATCTCTTTTTCCATATAAAACCTAAATCCGCCTTTTTTTGCTGATTCTTTATTTGCAGGAAGAGGTTTAAAACTGTCAACATATCCAAATTCTCCATCTTCTACATAATGAGCTGTATTTGCATAGCCAATTAGCGGTGCATCAGATGAAGCGAAGAAAAATTTACCTTCGTTTTTAGCAACTATTAAAGGACTTCCTTTTTTTGCAAAAAATATTTTTTCAGGCTCTTTTTCAGTAATTAATAAAATCGCATAAGCACCGTCAATTTTTTCAAAAGTTTTTTTAAAAGCTTCAAAAGCATCTCCTTCATAAAAATGCTCAAAAAGTTTAACAATTACTTCAGTATCTGTTTGTGAAACAAAAGAGATATTCTCTTTTTCAAGCTCTTTTTTAATTTCCTGATAATTTTCTATGATTCCGTTATGCACAACTGCACTGAATTCTCCTATATGAGGATGGGCATTAAGTTCTGTAGGTTTTCCATGAGTTGCCCATCTTGTATGGCCTATTCCAAGAGTAGGATTACTGAATGTAACATTTTTTACCTTCTCTTCCAAGTTTTTAAGCTTTCCTACTGCTTTTATTACTTTTAGCTCACCTTCATCTATTAAGGCAATTCCTGCACTGTCATATCCTCTATATTCAAGTTCTTTAAGACCTTCAAGTAAAAAATCCTGTGGATTTTTAATCCCTTTAACCCCTACTATTCCGCACATATTAACCTTTCATTCTTCCATACATATAATTAGTTGCTTCTATAAACCCGTCAATGCTTCCACAGTCAAACCTTTTTCCTTTAAACTTATATGCTATTACCATACCTTCTTTTGCCTGCATTTTTATAGCGTCAGTAAGCTGAATTTCTCCGCCTTTTCCGGGTTTAACATTTCTTAATAAATCAAAAATATCAGGAGTTAAAATATACCTTCCTATGATTGCTAAGTTACTTGGTGCTTTGTCAACATCCGGTTTTTCAACCATATCATCTACCATAATTACACCATCTTCTATCTCTTTTCCTGCTACAATTCCATATTTATTTACTTCGTTTTTATCCACTTCTTCAACAGCTATTATTGTACATTTATATTTTTTGTAAAGTTTAACCATCTGTGTTAAAACTTCCCCCACACACAAATCATCCGCCAAAACAACCGCAAAAGGATTGTTGCCAATGAGTGGTTCGCCACTCAAAACCGCATGTCCGAGTCCAAGCATCTCTTTTTGTCTTACATATGTAAAAGTGCATTTTTCTATCATTTCATTTGTTTCTTTAAGCAAAGAGGCTTTACTTGAATCTTTTATTTTATTTTCAAGTTCTGGGGAAAAATCCAGATAATCCTCAATAGCCCTTTTGTTTCTTCCTGTTACAAACCCTACTTCAAAAATTCCCGCATTCATAGCTTCTTTTATTCCGTAATGAATAAGGGGTTTATTAACAACCGGCAGCATCTCTTTTGGAACCGACTTTGTGGCCGGTAAAAATCTTGTGCCATACCCCGCCGCAGGAAACAGTACTTTTTTTATCATTTTTTCTCCTTATTCTACTAACATTTGATTTATAATTTTCTTTACTTCATAAATAACTTTTCTATCTATTTTTCCTAATTTTTTTATTATTCTTTTTTTATCAATAGTTCTTATTTGATCTAATACAATATAAGAATTTTCTCCTGCTTTAATCCTAGTTGGATAATTTCTTGTTTTAGAAGTCATCGGTGCAATTATTAGAGTATTTATATTAAAATTCATTTCATTTGGAGAAATTATAACACAAGGCCTTGTTTTTTTAATTTCAGAACCAATTGTAGGGTCTAAATTTACAAGCACTATTGAATATTGATTATACATCCATATCCCAATCTAAACTATCATCAATTAAAAGTTTATCATCATTATTTTTGTGCATTTTTTTAAATGCTTCATCCCAACCTTTTCTGCTATTTATTGGAATAATTATTAATTTATCATTTTCTTTTATTATTTTTACTTTTTCTGAATTTATTTGAAATTCTTTAGGTATTCTAATTGCCTGTGAATTCCCACTTATAAAAACTTTTGCTATTGCCTCCATATAAGAACCTTTTTTATTAAAAGTATATACAAATATACATTAAAAATCAAATTCAACATTTATAATTCAACATTTATAATTCAACATTCATAATTCAACATTCATAATTTATTTAGCTTTTTCTCCCACTCATATGCACTCTTACAAATAAATCCCAAATCATCATATTTTGGTTGCCATTTCATTTTTTCTTTTATTTTTGAATTGTCTGAAATCAGCATTGCTGGATCTCCCGCCCTTCTCTTAGCATTTTCCGCTTTAAAATCAACTCCGCTGACTTTTTTCATTGTATCAATTACCTCTTTTACGCTGGCACCCCTGCCGTATCCTACGTTAAAAATATCACTTTTATTATTATCTAGATATTCAATTGCATTTATATGCACATCTGCCAAATCAACTACATGAATATAATCCCTTATGCAGGTTCCGTCAGGTGTAGGATAATCATCTCCAAATATATACATTTTATCTCTTTTCCCCACTGCACATTCACTAGCCACTTTTATTAAATGGGTTGCATTTTTTGTTTTCTGCCCTATCATCAAATCGGGGCTCGCCCCCGCCACATTAAAATATCTGAAAATTACATATTTTAATCCGTGAGCTTTAGCAGCATCCTGAATAATATTTTCGCTGAACAGTTTACTCTGTCCGTACGGATTTATCGGATTTGTAGGAAAATCTTCACTAATACCGACATTTTTCACTTTTAACTTTTCACTTTTCACTTTTATATCCGGTTCGCCGTATACCGCCGCCGTAGAAGAGAATATAAATTTTTCCACTCCGTATTTAACGGCCAAATTTACTAAATTAGCAGTGTTTGCTGTATTGTTTAAATAATATTTTAAAGGCTTTTCCACACTCTCAGGCACTATCAGACTTGCCGCAAAATGGATAATCGCATCAAATTGCTTTGTTTTAAAAATACCTTCAATTTCATTCCAGTTGCTAAGATTTGCTTCAATAAACTGAAAATCTCTAATTGTTTTTAGAGTATCAATTGTATCTTTAAATCCACTCACCAGATTATCTATTACAGTTACATCATAATCACTGTTTTCTAATAAAAGCTTTACCACATGGCTTCCTATATATCCGGCCCCGCCGGTAACTAAGATAGATGTTAGATGTTTAATGTTAAATGTTGAATTTGTTTTCATTTTAGCCCTTTTTGATTTTGTTGTGATGTTTTAATAATTTTAGTCAAAATATTGATTATTGAATCAATTTCTTTTAACAAATTTTTATTTTCTTCAAAATATCCACTATCTATTAATAATTTTATCCAGTACCTTGTTTCTCTTGCTTCTTTAGCCGCTATACTCATTTTAGCAATAAAATCTTTTTTAGTTATACCAGCTTGAGCTTCTTGAACATTTGCTCCAATTGAAGTCCCACATCTTAATAATTGTTTTGACATTATATATTCTTTTTTCACTTCAATTATATATTTATAAATTTTTGCAATTTCAAGAGCAAATTCATAACTCTTTTTAACTATTAAATTATTTTCTTTAATTTTTCCTTTCTTATTCATAATTTAACATCCAAAATTTCTCATTCATCATTCAACATTTATCATTCATCATTCAACATTTATAAAACTCCCTGTACCACTCAACAAAATTTCTAATCCCTTCTTTAACATCTGTATAAGGTTTATAGCCTAAATCTTTTTGCAAATCAGTTGTATCGGCCCACGTGCTTGCAACATCCCCGGGCTGCATTGGAAGCAGGTTTTTTTTAGCTTCCCTACCAAGTACTTCTTCAATTGCCTCTATAAAATCCATAAGTTTAACCGGAGCGCCGTTTCCTATATTGTAAACTTTATAAGGAGCCACACTCTCGCTCGGCCTTCCGTTCCACTGAGGATTTGGTTTTGGAGGATTGTCAATTACCCTCACGACACCTTCAACAATATCGTCTATATATGTAAAATCCCTTTGCATATCGCCATAGTTATATACATCAATCGGTTTATTTTTGAGTATATTTTTTACAAATTTAAATAAAGCCATATCGGGTCTTCCCCAGGGCCCGTAAACGGTAAAAAATCTCAGCCCCGTTGTAGGAATGTTGTAAAGATATGAATATGTGTGGCTCATAAGCTCCTCTGCTTTTTTTGTGGCGGCATACAGGCTGACCGGATGGTCCACATTGTCATCTGTTGAAAAAGGCTGTTTTTTATTTAGCCCGTATACACTCGAGCTGCTTGCATAAGCTAAAGATTTTACACCTGTTTGCCTTACGGCTTCCAGTATGTTCATATGCCCTACTATATTTGAACTGATATAAGCATCCGGATTTTTAAGGGAATACCTCACCCCCGCCTGTGCCGCAAGGTGGCATACTTTATCGAATTTTTCTTTTTCAAAAAGTTTAAAAAGATTAAATTTATCTTCAAGATTCAGTTTTATAAACCTGTAATTCGGATATTTACTAGACTCTACAATTTCGTTATATTCTATTTTTTCCTTGTCAATTCCGGCCTCATTTAATCTTGCATATTTTAAATTCACATCATAATAATCATTTATACTATCAAGCCCTACTACCTCATCCCCTCTTTTTGCAAGTCTGTTGGCCAAATGAAATCCTATAAATCCTGCCGTTCCTGTTACTAATATTTTCATATTATTCCTTTTTTACTTATTTATTATTTATATTTATTCTCCATTTTACATTTTCCATTTTCCATTATTAATTAATATTTAGTCTTTAGAATAAATATCCCTTGTATAAACTTTTTCTTTAATATCCTCTAAATTTTCATCAATTCTGTTTGCCAAAATCACATCGCATTTTTTAAGTTCGCCCAAACTGTCGCTAAATTCAACACCCTCTATTTCATTCCCTTTTGCCTTTGGCTCATAAACTACTATTTTTACAAAAGGTTTTAACATTTCAACCACATCAAATATGGCGCTGCTTCTGAAATTATCGCTTCCCGCTTTCATAATGAGCCTGTAAACACCGACTGTTTCCGGTTTTTTATCAAGTATTCTTTTTGCAATAAATTCTTTTCTTATTACATTTGATTCCACTATCGCATCAATAAGTCTCTGCGGAACGTTATCAAGCCTGTAATTTGCCAAAAGCTGTTTTGTGTCTTTTGGAAGACAGTATCCGCCGTATCCGAATGAAGGGTTGTTATAATGCATTCCGATTCTCGGGTCCAGACACACACCTTCAATTATCTCTTTTGTATTAAGACCTTTTGATATGGCAAAATTGTCCAGTTCATTAAAAAATGAAACCCTCATGGCAAGATAGGTATTTGCAAACAGTTTAACCGCTTCGGCTTCTGTATTGTTTGTAAAAACAAGCGGAATTGTCTCTTTATATGCCCCGTCTCTGAGTAAATTGGCAAATATTTCGGCTTTAGCGCTTTTTTCACCCACAATAATCCTGCTCGGATACAGACTGTCATACAAAGCTTTCCCCTCCCTTAAAAACTCAGGCACAAAAAATATATTTTTAAAATTAAATTCTTTTTTTATTCTTTCTGTATATCCTATCGGGATGGTTGAGCGGATTACTATTGTGGCTGATGGATTTATTTCTATTACATCTTTTATTACACTCTCAATGGATTTTGTGTTAAAATAATTGGTAACAGGGTCGTAATCCGTAGGAGTTGCTATTACCACATATTCAGCCCCGTCGTAAGCCTCTTTTTTATCAGTGGTGGCTTTTAGATTCAGTTTTTTTGTCTGAAAAAACTCGGTTATTTCCTTATCTTCGATAGGAGACATTCTTTTATTTACCATTTCCACTTTCTCAGGGATTATGTCAAGAGCCACAACTTCGTTGTTTTGTGAAAGAAGCACCGCATTGCTTAGCCCCACGTATCCTGTTCCAGCTATTGCTATCTTCATTTTATTTCCTTTATCATAATTAAAATTTTTTTCTTTTTATCTTTAAATAAAACCTTTTTTTTAGTTACCAAATAATAAAATCTTTCATTTTTTTGCAAAAAACCTTTTTTTAACTTTATAATTTTACCCAAATTTTGAATAGGTTTTTTTTCTATGATTTTATCTATAAGATTTTTTGGATAACCGGGGGAGAGTTTTTTGATAAATCTATTTTTTGAAACACATTTTTTATTTAAGCAAACACTGTTTTTGTAAATAGTAAATTCAACCGGAACACTGGCGTCTTTATAAATTATAAGTTTTTTATAATTAAATCCTTTTTCCAAAAATCCCTGATCGGCCGCTTTTACAAAAGGAGTGTCAATTACCGCATACACAGGCGTTGTTTTAGTGGCACAACCAAAAATAAAAATGTAAAATGTAAAATGTAAAATGTAAAATGACTTTTTTAAATTAAATTTTCCATTATCCATTGTCAATTTTCCATTATCTTATTTTTTTTATTTTATTTCTTGAAAGTTTATAAATCTTAGAAGGTTTTCCCTCAAAAAGGCCTCTTTTATTTTCCACTGTAACATCGGCTGTGTTTTTAGCCCACATTTCATCAAATTCTCTGCCGCTTTTATTGGCGGAAGTGGAATACATCCAGGAAAATTTTTTCAAAAATTCTAAATGCGACTCATCTCTTACCACCCTGAAACTTTTTTTATTGGGATATATAAAAGTGGTTTTTTTGCTTCTTCTAACCCTGTTTTTAAACTTGTCCGGCACCCTTGTAAATTGTTTTAAAGTTTTTAAACTGTCGACTTCCATTAATATGGGCTGATTTAAAGGACGGTTTTTTATTTTATTTAATTTTTCTTTATCCTGTGATAAAAATCCGGCGGTTGTATCGGTTTGAGTTAAATAAATTTTATTTGGATTCATTTTTTTTCCTAAGAAGTATTGCAATTTCATCCATTTCTTTGGCTTCTTTCAGTTTTGCTTTTTTAAGTATTTTTTTTATTTCTTCATTTTCCAAATATTTCATTTTTTCATATTCAATATTGGCTTTTTTAAGCTCATTCATAAGTTCATTTTTTCTGTTTTCTAAAACAATAATTTGATTTTTTAATTTTTCCATCTCCCCCCTTAACAGATGCTGCTGGGATTTAATCTGTGAAAAAAGAGAGAAATTCCCGTTTTCAGGAAGAGTCAGGGAAAAAAGAATATTTTGCAGGTTTTCTATTTTTTTATTCAGCTTAGTTATAGAAAAATTTATTTTTTGTACATCTTTTTCAAGTTTCTGGACAACCTGTTTTTTTATTTTTACAACAGAACTGAATTTTGTTTTCAATTTTCACTTTTCATTTTTCATCATGGCCGCTTTTGATAGCCAGATGAGCGTAATTCGTTTTGCTCATTTTCGCTCATTTTCCATTTTCCATTTTTCATTTTACACTTTTCACTTAATTGCTTGGCCTCTTGGCTACTCACAACTCACAACTCATCACCTCACTATCGTATCTTCCCTCTCGGCCCCGGTTGAGATATATTTTATTTTACAACCTGTTTTTTCTTCCAAAAATTCTATATATTTTTTGGCATTATCAGGTAAATCGCCCCATTTTCTTGCCCCGCTGCTTCCGTCCCATCCGGGAAGTGTTTCATAAACCGGTTTTACGTCATCCAAATCACTCGGGAAATAATCAAGTCTTTTTCCGTTTCTTTCATATCCCACACCCACTTTTACCTCTTTAAATCCGTCAAGCACGTCAAGCTTCATCAACGCCACTTCATCACAGCTGTTAATGGTAATGGCGTATTTTGCCGCCACAACATCAAACCATCCGCATCTTCTAGGCCTTCCGGTGGTGGTACCGAATTCTGCTCCCTGTTTTCTTATTCTCTCTCCCTCTTCACCTGATTCCTCTGTAGGAAAAGGGCCGTTGCCGACTCTTGTTGTATACGCTTTTGCAATGCCTGTGACTTTGTTTAATTTTTTAGGGGGAATTCCGCTGCCGGTTAACGCCCCGGAAGCTATCGTGTTTGAGCTTGTAACATACGGATAAGTCCCGTGGTCTATATCAAGAAGCGTTGCCTGGGCACCTTCAAGCAGCATATTTTTACTTATGTTATCCCAAAGATATTTTGTAGTGTCTGTAATGTTTTCAAAAAGTTCCTCTTTATAAAAGATTAACCGTTTTTTAACATCGTTAATATCAGGAATTTTTACCCCGAGATATTCCAAATAGCCTTTGTTCATTTCATAATAATCACTCAGTTTTCCAATCAGTTTGTCAATATCTTTAAGTTCACCCATCCTTACACCGGCTCTTACAATCTTATCCGCATATGCAGGGCCTATTCCCCTGCCTGTCGTACCTATTGCATTTTTACCCCTGAGTCTTTCGCGGGCCTTATCGATGGCTATGTGATGATCGAGTATCATATGCGCTTTATCGGAAATAAGCAGTCTGTTTTTTATATTCTTATCAAAATCTTTTATCTCTTTTATAAGCTGGGGAGGATAAACAACAACCCCGTTGCCTATCACATTCACGGCGTTTGGATTTAATACACCGCTTGGCAGTAAATGAAGGGCGTATTTTTTACCGTCCAATACAACGGTGTGTCCCGCATTGTGCCCGCCCTGAGAGCGGATTACAACATCATAGTTTTTTGCAACCAAATCTACTATTTTCCCTTTTCCCTCATCTCCCCATTGAAGTCCTACAATCAAATCAACCATTCATATCCTTTAAAAGATTATCCGTATAAACAGAAAAGCCTACACTTTCGATTCCGTCCACCTTGTATCTTCCGCCTTTTGCAAAAACAACATTATCTTTTATAAATCTGTAAAAAATTCCCGTATAATATCTTAAATTCGTTACATAAAGAGGGGCGATTATGTCTTCTTCGTTTGCAATATCTTTAATTTCTTTTAAGTATTTTTGAATTTCGCCCGGATAAACGCTTAAATCCTCCAAATCCTTTTTTGAATTTACAAAAAGAAGTTTTTGCAGCCAGGTTTCGTTAAATTTGTATATTCTCATTTTTTTTATATCTTCCAAATGAAGCCCCGTTAATTCACATACAACCCTTGGAATTTTAATATGTGAAATCTGAAGGGTGTAATTTTTGTTAAGCCTTTTAAAAATCTGTTTGTTTATATTTACAATTTCTTTTAAATCCCCTTCAAGCCATTCAGCGCCTATTTGATATATTTCATGACTCGGATATCTGAAAACAGGCTGAATATAAAACCATTTTTTAGCTTCGGTTTTAAGCCTTTTAATAACAAGCCTTATTACATCGATGGAAGAATCGGCCCTGAGGGCCAGATTTCTATTTTGGGTATCGGTTAATTTTATTATTTCTTTTTCGCTTAACGCAATTTGCTGATGGTAGGAAAAATAGGGGGTGATTATTTCTTCGAACTCATTGGCATCAAAAACTTCACTTGCCACATTTTCTATTTCCCTTTTTATTTTGGCACTCCTGCCGAAATAAAATCTGCTCCCGGACGGAATTTCATGTTTAAAAATCATCTATTTTCTCTCCTCGGTATATATTCTGAGTGCACTGCCGTCATATTTTCTAATTCCAAGCTCATCTAAGGCAAGTTCAAGCGAATTTACGATATAAAGCATTTTGTTTTCGTCAATTATTCCCATATTGTTGATTCTAAAGAGTTTGCCTTTCATAAAATCCTGGCCTCCCGCAACATTGATTTCATATTTTTCTTTTAAAATTTTTATAATTTCCTCCGCTTTTTCACTGTAAACCGCAGCCATTGAAGGTGCCGGCACCTGAGGAAAAACAGTAAGTCCTATTTCTTCAATAGCCGCAAGAAGCGCACTGTGTCTTTTAGCAGTATTTTCATAATGTTTATCAAATCCGATTTCTTCTAATTTTTTAAGCACTTCATCTAATGCAATAACAAGACTTGTTGCAGGCGTAAAAGATGTTGAGCCATCACGCTGTTTTTTTATTTCATTTGCAAGGTTAAAATAAAAACCTTTTCCTTTTCCTATTCGTTGAACGGCTTTTTCACTGAGACCTAACATTGCAAGTCCCGGAGGAAGCATAAACGCCTTTTGGCTTCCGCCTACCAAAACATCGATATTTGCGGTATCTATATCTTCAACCCCCATAGCGGTAATAGCATCTGCCACTATTATAATATCGGGGTTTATCAGTTTAACTTCGGCCGCAATGTCCTCAACAGGATGCCTGAGCCCTCCCGCACTCTCACAAATCTGAATAAATATTGAATCTATTTCTTCATCTTCCTCGACAGCCGCAACAATATCATCTGCCGCAGCGGGGGTATCCCAGTCATATTTTATTTCCCTGAAAGGGATATTAAACGCACTGCAGATTTTCCCCCATCTTTCACCGAATTTCCCGGCATTTATTGTTAGGGCTTTTTGTTTTACAATGTTCGTTACAGCCGCCTCCATAGCCCCGCTTCCGGAACTTGTCAAAAATACTGCTTCGGGCAGATGGGTCACTTTTCTAAATCTTTCAAGAGTATCAAGCAGAATTTGTTTAAATTCAGGGGTTCTGTGGTGTATTGTTTCACCCAAAAAAGTTTCCCTTACAAAATAAGGAATTTCTACCGGTCCCGGTGTTGCTAAAATCATTTGTTATCCTTTATTTTATTTATAATTTTTTCAGCGTCAAATCCAAAATATTTATAAACTTCGCTTCCCTTTCCGCTTGAGCCAAAACTCTCCATTCCAATCACCATATCGGCATATTTATACCACTCAAGCCCCCGTGCGGCTTCAATGGCAATAACTTTTCCTTTTAAGAGTCCTTTTTTAAATTCCTGTGTCTGCTTATCAAACAGATCAAAACAAGGCACACTTACAACCCTTGCATTAATTTTTTCGGCAATTTCCACAGCCAAATTCACTTCACTTCCGCTAGCAAGGATTGTAATTCCGTCGCCTTCCCTTAAAACATAAGCCCCCCTGCTTAAATCAATATTTTTAGGGGTTATATTTTTAAGCCCCTGACGGCTGAGGGCAAAAGCAACCGGTGCATCGATATTAAGTGCCGCCTTCCAGCAGTTTACATTTTCATTCGCATCCGCAGGTCTGAAAACATAAAGATTAGGAATAGCCCTAAGCGCCGTTAAATGCTCAATCGGCTGATGGGTCGGCCCGTCTTCCCCTAAAGCAATGGAATCGTGTGTGAATATCCAGTAATTTTTATGTGAACTTAGCGCCGATATTCTCAGTGCTCCCCTTAAATAATCGCTGAATACCAGAAATGTGGCAGCGTAAGGCAAAAACCCGTATGCGCTAAAGGCATTGTTTATAGCCCCCATTGCGTGTTCCCTGATACCGAAATGCAAATTTCTCCCGTGAGGAAAATCATCTTCATTTTTTAAATGGGTGTTGTTTGAAGGGGCCAAATCCGCACTTCCGCCAAGAAAAGACGGAACTGCCTTTGCAATTGCATTTAAAATTTCTCCGTTGCTTTTTCTTGTGGCAAGGCTGACATTTTTTTCAAATTCAGGCCATTTAATTTTATTAAAATCCCTGTTAAAAAATTCTTCAATTTCCTTGGTATTTGCTTTTTTTCTCCATTCGGCTTCTAATAATTCACCTTTTTCTTTTACACACCTGAACCTGACCAGTACATCATCAGGCACAAAAAAAGTTTTATCATTAGGAAATCCTGCCGCTTTTTTACTTTTCTTTATAACATCTTCACCAAGAGGCGCTCCGTGGGTTTTTTCGCTTCCCTCAAGCCCGACAGCACCCCTTGCTATAATTGTCTTTGCTATTATAATTGTAGGTCTTCCGTCCGTTTGAAGCGCTTTTTTAAGCGTTTTGGCAATATCTTCATAATCATGCCCGTTCATTTCAAGCACTCTGAAATTTTGGGAAGCAAACCTTTTTTTAATATCGTCTTTAAATACTTTGCCAACCTCTCCTTCGATAGAAATATTATTACTGTCGTATATTAAAATCAAATCTTCAAGCCCTTCGCTTCCGGCAATTGAACAGGCTTCATAACTTATGCCCTCTTCCAAATCCCCGTCACCGCACAGACACCATATTTTATGGTCAATTTCCGGAAATTTTTTATGTAAAAATTTTTTGGCCATTGCAAAGCCTACGGCATTTGCCACGCCTTGACCTAAAGGACCTGTTGTCACTTCAATCCCAGGAGTATGCCCGAATTCTGGATGTCCGGGAGTAATGCTGCCAAGCTGCCTGAAATTTTTCAAATCATCCATTGTAATATCATACCCCCATAAATAGAGCATAGAATAAATAAGCGGCGTTGCATGCCCGCCTGAAAAAACCAGTCTGTCCCTGTTTATAAAATGAGGGTTATGCGGGGTCAGATTAATAACTTCACTGAGCTCCACCATTATATCCGCCAAGCCCAAAGCGGCTCCGGGATGCCCCGAATTCGCCTTTTGCACCATATCAGCCGCCAAAAACCTTATTGTATCAGCCATTTTTTTCTTCATATTCATTCTAATCCTTCCTTTAAAATTTTTTCTATTATTTGTTTTAATTCTGGTAATTTATCAAAAATTGTATTCCATATTGTTAAAAAATCTATTCCAAAATAGTTATGAGAAACAATATTTCTAAAATCTATAATTTTTCTCCAATCATAATTCGGATAAACTTTTTTTAAATCTTGATAAATATTTTTAGTAGCTTCTCCTATTATTTCAAATTCCCTAATTACCGCCTGATAAGTTTTTCTGTCATTTTTAAATTCATCAAAATCTATATAAACAACATAACTTTCAATAGCATTAACAGATTCTAATATGTCATCTAAAAAAAGAGATTTATCTCTATGCATTAATAATATCCTTGTAAATATTTTTTTTTAACTTTTCTCTTATCATCTCTTTTGTAGCTAAATCAATTTTTCTTTTAAATTTATCTTCTAATTTATACTTTAAATCGAAATAGTTATCAAAAGTATGAAATTTATCTGATATAAACTCTACCATAATATCAATATCACTGTTTTCATTATCTTCTCCCCTCGCCACACTTCCAAAAAGATAAATTTTTTTTATTCCATATTTTTTCCTAAAATACTCTTTATTTTCTTTTAAATACTCTAAAACCTTATTTTTTATACTTTTCATTTTGTATTATGCCTATTTAAATATTTATTTAACAGTTTTTTCAATTCATTTTTTAAATTTTCATCAAAATTTCCCATTTCTTTTTCTATTTCACCTGCTAAATTATCCGCCTTTTTTCTTGCTTCTTTTTCTCCCAAAACAGTAACGAATGTATTTTTATTTTCATCCACACCCGTTGTTTTACCTGTTTTTGATGAATCAAGCAAATCAAGTAAATCATCTTGAATTTGGAAAAGAAGTCCGAGTTTAATACCAAAATCATATAATTTTTCCGCCAAATCGGTTTTATTTACAATAATCGCACCCATTTTAAGACTTGCCGCAATTAATTTTGCCGTTTTATTTATATGCAAAAATTTAAGCTCATCCAAATTAAGCTTTTTATTTTCAAAATAACAGTCAATTACCTGCCCTAAAACCATTCCGTTCGGACCTGCCGCATTTGAGAGAGTTTTAATAAGTTCTGTTTTTATATCATTATGCATAGGGGCTTTGCTTAAAACCTCAAAAGCATATGTATTTAAGGCATCCCCGACCAAAATAGCGGTTGTTTCATCATAAGTTGTATGAAGGGTTGGATGATTGCGTCTGAGAGCCGCATTGTCCATTGCGGGCAAATCATCGTGAATTAAAGAATATGTGTGAATAAGCTCAATAGCAAAAGCCGCATATTTTGCATTATCCGCTAAAAGCGGGTTATATGCGTTTACCACCGCCAAAAGAAGTCTGGGTCTGAATCTCTTTCCTCCAGCTATTAGCATTTCGTTTAATGCTTTTTCAAAAAAAGGATGAAAGCTTTTGGCACTAATTAAATTTTTTTTTATAAAATCTTCCATTACTTACCTTAAGGGAATATTTAATATTATACCTTGAAAATTCAATGTAATTGTAACATTTTTATAAGTGGAAAGTACCTTTTTAAGCTCATTGAAAGAAGAAATTTTTTTGTTGTTTATTTTTATCAGTTTTGCGCCTTCTTTAATATAATATTTTTCTTTCAGATTATCTGGAAGTTTTATAACTGTTAAATTTTTATCTACAACAATTCCGAAATGCATTAGAGGTGTAAAACCGTATTCTTTTTTTCTAATCTTGATTTTATATATATGTTTGGCAGTTTTAATCTCTACAATATTTCCTGGTTTTCCAAGCAAAATATATTTTGAAAAAATCTGCGGGGTTGCCGGACGGGCATTTATTGAAATTATTTTTTCTCCCAGCCTGAGCCCTTTTACATAAAAAGGGTCAAAAGAGATAATTTTCATATTTTCATCAGTATCAATTCCTACATCCCCCCAACAGCCGTACTTTATAAAATGTTTTATATATTCACTTTTTATAAAGCCATCTCCCCTGCCTATCCCGTAAGCCCTACAGAACATATCTGAGATAACAGAATTTTTAAGTGTTTTTACACTGATTTTTGCGGGGGTTAAGAAGTTCATATCCTCAGCAAAATTCCCCACATAAATTTTATTTTTTTTAATTGATGCCATCCACCATGCAAGCTTTGGATTATCATAAAATTTAACCGTTTTTTTATTCTTTTCTTTAATTAGGCACATTCCTGTAAAAGGGTCGTATTTTATACAGTTTTTATTACCAAAAATAATACTTGAATTTTTAGAAACAGGAATTGAATTTTCAATAAAAGAATATTTTTTAAGACAGGGAGTTAAATCTATAAAAGCAAACAGAAAAAGGGGGATTATAAATATTATTTTTTTCATTGTCCCAAATTAAGCCCGCCGAACATATTGAGAGCCTGCGATTTTTTATCTTCCAAAGCCATTTTAACAGCATCATTCACAGCACTCATAATTAAAATCTGCATTGATTCTTTGTCATCAAGCAGGGAATCATCTATTTTCAAATCTATTATTTCAAATTTTCCGTTTACGGTTGCCTCAACCATTCCCCCTCCCGCAGTAGCGGTATATGTTTTAGTGTCAGCCTCAGCCATACTTTCCTGAAGTTTTTTCATCATTTCGTTTAAATCCATATTTCCATACATTTTACTCCTTTAATAAAGATAACAGATACTGTTTAGGTAAATTATCTATTTCACTTTTTGAATAAATTTTTAATATCCAAATTTCATTCTCTTTTTCTATCAAATAATATATAACTCTAAATCCTCCCCGTTTTCCTCTTTTAGAAGAAGAATTTTTTATTCTTAATTTATAAAAAGAATCTCCTAATTCTATCCCGTTTTTAGGATTTTTTTCTAAAATATTTAATAATTCCTTTAAATCTTCTTTTATATTTTTATATTTTTTTGTTAATTTTTTAATATCTTTTTTAGCAGTTTCTAAAATCCTAACTTCATATTTCATTTAAAAAATCTTCTAATTTTTGAGGTTTAATTTTATTATTTTTTAAGTAATTTAATTCCCTTTTTACTTCTTTAAATTCTTGTTCAAGTTCTTTAACGGTTATTTTATTGATAAGACCGTCTTTCAAATTATTTAAAATTGATAAAATTGTTTCTAAATCGTTATCTTTTATTTTTATTTCAATAGTTTTCATCACTCAGCCTTTAAATTATCTGTAATTTCAATTATTTCATTATTGTCATTTACAATTATAACAGATGGTTTAAAAGTTTTTGCTTCTTGTAAATCCATAGATGCATATGCAATAATAATAATTTTATCCCCTACATGTACTTTTCTTGCCGCCGCACCGTTTAAACACACTTCGCCGCTGCCTTTTTTTCCTTTAATTACATAAGTGGAAAATCTCTCACCGTTATTGATATTTACAATATCCACTTTTTGACCTACAAGCATTTTTGCTTTTTCAATCAGTTCTTCATCTATGGTAATGGAGCCCACATAATTTAAATTGGCATCTGTTACGGTTGCCCTGTGAATTTTGCTATAAAGCATTTTTATATTCATTTGATCTCCTTAAGCACAGAATTCCCCCTCAATTAAATATTCTTTTTTTGGTATTTGCATTTATATATCTTTATATTATTATATCACATTCGCATTATATATTAAAACATTAATCTAATATTAATTTAGTGCAAGTATTTCAATATTTCTTGCTTGTCATTAAAATGGATTTTTTTATTGCAAAATTCCATATATTTTTCATCTCCTTTTCCTAAAATCAGAACTGCGTCAAAATTTTTTGAAATTGCAACAGCCCTTTTTATAGCCTCTTTTCTATTTACGATTATTTCAAAAGGCGTTTTTTTAATTCCTTTTTTTATATCTTCTATTATATTAACAGGATTTTCACACCTTGGATTATCGTTTGTAAGAATTATATATTCAGCCAAATTATCAGCTACTTTACCCATCTTTGCTCTTTTTTCCCTGTCCCTGTTTCCTCCTGCACCGAAAACAACCAGTTTTTTACCTTTAACGGAGCTTATTACTTTTTGCATTCCGTCAGGAGTATGCGCAAAATCTACAATTATCAGAGGATTAATGGATACTGTTTCCATTCTGCCGGGCACTCCTCTAAAACGTGAATAGTGAGTAGTGAGCAGTGAATAGTTAGTTAATAATTCAACTGTTTTAATTGCAAGAGAAAAATTCATTTTGTTAAATTCTCCAGCCATAGGGATATTATCAACAATTGGCTTTTCTAAAACATATAAATTTTCACAATTTACATTAAAATCATAACCACATATTTCCACTTTACACTTTTCATTTTTAACTTTTAACTTACCATTTATTACTTTTACCGCTTCGTCCTGAAAAAAACTCTCTTTTACTTTTTTATATTCCTGCATTGATTTATGATAATCTAAATGGTCCTGCGAAAAAGAAGTCAGAATTTTTGCCGAGTATTTTATTCCTTCAATTCTGTTTTGCGCAATTGCGTGTGAGCTTACTTCCATAATAAAAAAATCTGGTTTATATCTGTAAAGCCTTTTTATTGTAGTAAATATTGAAGGGGTTGTAAGCGTTTTTTCCTCAACTTTTTTTCCGTTTACAAAAAGTCCCTCCGTTCCCTGAACAGCCACAATGTATCCTAAATTTTTCAGCAGATACCCGAGTACAAAAGCGGTGGTTGTTTTTCCGTTGGTACCGGTTATTCCTATAAATTTTGTTTTTACATCTTTTAACAAATCTTCCGGGGTTAAAAAAGAGGTTATATGTTTTGAATATTTTGCGTTTTGAATAGTTTTTAAAAAAATTTTATTTTTATTTAATTCTTCTGTATTATCGGTAATTAAATTTTTATTTATTAATTCTTCATAATTCATTGTTTTAAAAGTGTATTAAATCCTTCTATTAAATCCAAATCATCTATATTAAATATCAATTCTTCAAAATAATTAATAGCGTTTTCCCTGAATCCGTATTTTAATAAAAGTTCAAAAAATTCAAGCACTTCTTCTTTTTTTTCAAAAATTACTTTGGTTGAAAGAATTATATTTTCCAAATCCTCTTTTGTTTTAATGATTTCTTTTACATCTTTAAACAAAATACCGTTCATTGCTTCAGGATTTATATCATTTTCCAAAAACAGGGAATTTATTATTTTCATAACTTTTTTATAATCTTTTTTCTCAATCGCCTCTTTTAAAATAGCTTTTATTTCAGAATGAATATTTGAGTAACTCATCTAATTTATCCTCATATCCGTGCGGTACATTCATTACTGCCAAATCCGGATGAATCTTTTCTTTCAGGGCTTTTTCAATACCGTATTTAAGCGTGGCCCCGGCACTAGCACATCCGACACACCCTCCCTGAAGCTGAACAAATACAACAGGTTTTTGAACATCTATCAATGTAACATCGCCCCCGTCCATCTGAAGCATCGGACGAAGCTCTTCAATTACGCTGCCTACAGCCTCTTTAAGCTCTTCATTGGAAAATGGAATTTCAGCCATATTTATCCTTTTTTTGCTAAATATAACAAATTAAATTAATTAAATCAATAGGGGAAAAGAAAAAGAGGGTTAATCCTGAATAAGTTCAATTGTACACAATTCAGCCGCATCGCCGATTCTGAATCTTGTTTTGATAATTCTTGTATATCCGCCGTTTCTTTCTTTGAATTTAGGAGCAATAATATCAATTAATTTCTGAGTCGCCGCTTTTGCTCTTTTGTTGCTTCCAAGTTTTGAATATATGAATCTGTGCGTATTAAAATCCGCATTTTTTGCACGAGTTATTAATCTTTCAATATATCTTCTAAGTTCTTTCGCCTTAGGAACAGTTGTTTCAATTTTTTCATGCTCAATCAAATCGCATGCCAAGTTTCTAAGAAGCGCAGCTCTGTGCTCGCTGTCTCTTCCCAGTTTTCTGTATCCGTGTCTGTGTCTCATTAAATCTCCTTAAGTTTTGATAGTTTTTCTTCAATAACTTTTTTAATTTCAAGCGGCAGTGTTTTATTGATAGAAAATCCTATTTCATCTAATTTATCAAATATTTCTTCAAGTGATTTTGCCCCTAGATTTTTAATATTGGCTATTTTTTCTTTACCCATTAAAACAAGTTCACCGACATATTTGATTCCGGCCCTATCAAGCGCATTAAAACTTCTACTTCTGAGATTTAAGCCCTCTATCGGTTCGAATAATATATCGTAAGTATCATCCAAAATTACATTTTTGGCTGTTTTTGTTTCAATGTTAAATTCTTTTGTAAATATACTGAATTGTTTCAAATACGCATCTATTGCATTTTTAAACGCCTCTATAGGAGAAATTTGCCCGTCTGTTTCAATTTCGAAAATAACTTTTTCAAAATTAGGGTCGTCTTCAACCAATATGTTTTCTATATTATAAACAACTTTTTTAATCGGGCTGAAATATGCATCAAGTCCTATAAATCCTTCAGGAAGGGAATCTCTGAAATTTTCAACGGCTACAAATCCCATTCCTCTTTTTATAATTAATGTAAGTTTAAGCTCGCCTTCTTCATTAAGCGTGGCTATATATGATTCAGGTGTAACAATTTCTATTTTATCATTTTCCAAGTCGGCCCCTTTAATTTCTTTAGGACCTACAAAATGATAATCCACGACTGCCTCGTCACCTTCTTTTAATTTAAATCTGATGTTTTTAATATTAATAATAAAGCTTGCAACATCTTCAAGCATACCTTTTAGTGAATCAAACTCGTGTTTTACCCCTTCTATTTTCATAGCGACTGGGGCAAAACCTGGAGTGGAGGCAATAAGAACCCTTCTTATGGGATGGGCTACGCTTACCCCAAATCCCGCTTCAAAAGGATAAATTTCAATATTTGCTTTATTTTCTTCTTCTTTATATGAAACTTCACTTGGGACAATAACTTCTGTTTTAATTTTATTCATTTTTTAACCCCTATTATTTAGAGTACAACTCAACTACTAATCTTTCTTCTACCGGAATGTTTACTTCACTTCTATCAGGAATTCTTTGGAATACGCCTACTTTTTTATCAATATCTACATCAACCCAAGGGGCTATTCCAGTTTGTTTAGACAGTTCTAAAGCTCTTTGAATTTGAGGATTGTTTTTGGTTTTTTCTTTAATTTCTATTCTGTCACCTTCTTTTACCAAATATGAAGGAATATTGACTTTTTTACCGTTAACCAAAATATGTCCGTGCGTTACAAGCTGTCTTGCAAATCTTCTGGTAGATGCAAATCCCATTCTGTAAATAACATTGTCAAGTCTTCTCTCAAGTAATTTAATTAAGTTTTCCCCTGTTGAGCCTTCTTGTCTGTTTGCCTCTTGGAAAAATTTTCTAAATTGTTTTTCAAGTACACCGTAATAATATTTAATTTTTTGTTTTTCTCTAAGCTGTAATCCGTATTCGGAAATTTTTGTTCTTCTTTGTCCATGTTGACCCGGTGCGTAAGGTCTTTTATCAAGTGCGGATTTACCCGCTAATCTTCTTTCACCTTTAAGCTCTAAACTTACTCCAAGTCTTCTTTCGATTCTTTCAACCGGTCCTGTATATCTTGCCATCGTTACACCCTTCTTCTTTTTCTTGGTCTACAACCGTTATGTGGCAGAGGAGTAATGTCTTTCATCCAAAGTACTTTAATTCCTTCAATTGCACCGACAGTTTTAACTGCTGTCTCTCTACCGCCACCTGGTCCTTGTACTTTAATTCCCACTTCTTTAATTCCATATTCTTTTGCTTTAGCCATAGCATCTTCAACTGCCTGCTGTGCGGCGAACGGAGTGGATTTTTTACTTCCTTTAAATCCCAAATGCCCTGAAGAGCTCCAGCATAAAGCATTACCCATTTCATCAGTAACGCTAATCATTGTATTATTGAATGTAGCTGAAATATAAACTATTCCGCGTCCTACTTGTTTTTTAATTTTTTTCTTTTTAACTACTTTTCTTTTTGCCATCATTCACCCTTTATTTTGCTTTTGCACCAACAGTTTTTTTCTTACCTTTTCTGGTTCTTGCATTTGTTTTTGTTCTTTGCCCTCTTACAGGAAGGCCGCGTCTGTGTCTTAATCCTCTGTAACACCCTAAATCCATAAGTTCTTTGATATTAAGCTGAACTATTTTTCTAAGTTCACCTTCTACTATGTAATTGCTTTGAATTTCTTTATTTAATGTTGAAACTTCTTCTTCGCTGAGTTCATAAACTCTTTTGTTTGGATCAATCCCAGTGTCTTTTAAGATTTTTCTGCTAAGAGTTAATCCGATTCCGTAAATATACGGAAGCGCATATTCTACTTTTTTGTTTTTTGGTAAGTCCACACCTGCAATTCTTGCCATGTTTTATCCTTGTCTTTGTTTATGTCTTGGATTTTCACAAATTACCCTGACAACGCCTTTTCTTTTAACGATTTTGCATTTCGGGCAAATTTTTTTAACTGAAGCTCTTACTTTCATAATATCCCCTTAATTTAAATTAAAAAAGTGTAAAGTGAAAAAGAAATTCACTCTTCATTTTTAACTTTTCACTTATTTTTATCCCCCTTAGGTCAATAGACCAGCCCTTGCAACTGTTTTTTAACAGATGCAAAGCCTCTATTTTGTTCAGGGGGATGGAATTATACCATAAATAATTTTAGTGGGTGGTGAGCGGTTGGTGGTGAGTGGTGAGAAAAAAAGAAAAATCTTTTATAATATTTCCTTATTAAAAGGAATTAATGAAAAATAAACGCAAGTAATCCTATTAATGCAAGAGTTACAGTTCCGACATTTATTTTATCAAATTCTCTTTTTAACAAAGCCAAAATTAAATAAATGACAAAACCCGCACTGATACCTATTGTAATGGAATAGGTAAGAGGCATTAAAACAGCCGTGATAAAACTTGTAACGGCTACGGTTCCGTCTGAAAAATCTATGTTTTTAAGTTCGCTAAACATAAGCACACCAACCATTACCAAAATAGGATAAATGGCATTGTCAGGAATCGCTTTATAAATTGGTAGAAAAAACAGTGTTGTGATAAACAAAAGCCCAGTAACTACCGCAGTTAGTCCGGTCCTACCCCCTTCTTCAACTCCGGCGGCACTTTCAATAAACGATGTTGTGGTAGACGTACCAAGACTGGCTCCTATTACGGTAGCGGCAGCATCTGCTTCAAGGGTTTTTTGAAGCTCACGGCTGCCTTTTTTAAATAAACCGGCCCTCATACCGATTCCGGCAAGTGTACCGATGGTATCAAACATATCTGTAATTAAAAATGTCATAATAACAGGTAAAAGTGCCAGTGTAAGCGCACTTTTTATATCAAAATGAAATGCTATATTTCCTATCCCCGAAGGCATAGACACAATCCCTTTTGGAAGCTCGCCTAAACCCAGCATCCATGCAACTATTGAAGTGATTATAATAGCTATTATAAAAGCCCCTTTTATTCTGTATGCAAAAAGTACAGCAGCAACTATAAATCCGAAAACACCGAGTAAAACTTTAGGATCGTGAAAATTTCCAAGACTTACAAGTGTAGCCGGATTATCCACAATAACACCCATTCCCTTAAGACCTATAAACGCTATAAACATTCCTATACCCGCACTTATAGCCCTTCTTACATCAATAGGTACCGATTCCAAAACCCAAACTCTGAATTTTGTAAATGAAAGAGCTAAAAATATAAGTCCGGAAATCATTACAATACCAAGAGCGCTCTGCCACGGAATATGCATCCCTTTGACCAGACCGAATGTAAAATATGCATTAAGCCCCATTCCCACACTCATAGCAACCGGGGTATTAGACCAAATACCGTTTAATATGGTGGAAATAATGGTAACAACAGCTGTTGCGGTAATAAGCTCGTCAAACGGCATACCGGTTAAACTCATAATGGAAGCATTGACAGGCACTATATACATCATAGCTAAAAATGTAGTTAACCCGGCTCTCACCTCTGTAGAAACATTTGTGTTTTTTTCTGAAAGTTTAAATATTTTTTCCAACATTTTTGCCCTTTTTTGGGCAAATTATATCATAATTATTAAAATAGAATTAACTTTTTAAAATATGAGACTAACTAAAAAATTTAATAATTTATACAAATAAACATTTATAAGTGTCTGTCACTTATAAATTAATAATTAAATAAGGGAAAAACCCTTATTTAATTTCTATTTTTTTACCTTCTGCTTTAGGTTTTCTTGGAATAAACACTTTTAACACCCCATCTTCAAATTTTGCTTCAATTTTTTCAGCGTCAGCATCTGAAGGCAATTTAAAGCTTCTTTCAAATCTTCCAAAAAAGCTTTCAATTCTTGTATAATTTTCTTTTTCTTCTTTTTTCTCAAGTTTTCTTTCACCTGAGATACTCAAAATTCCTTCATTTATGCTGATATTAATATCTTCTTTTTTAACGCCGGGCAAATCGACTTCGACATAATAGCCGTTTTCATCTGCCTTTTCATTTACAGCAGGTGTAAAAGCTTCCACTTTTTGAACAGGTTTGTTTGCTCCAAGAACTGCTCCCAATCTTCTTTCTATATCTTGTAATTCTTTAAACGGATCGAATACTGTTGGCCACATCATCCCCTCCTTTAAAAGAATTTTATTTATTTACAGTGAAATTATATCAAATTTTATATTCTTTGTCAAGAAAGTTTATACTAAAAGACTAATATTTGATTATCTTCATTATTTAGATTTTCTTTCTTTAACAATTTAAGCATGTTATTTTTAAATTTATATATATATAAATCTTTCCCGTCATTTACATTTAAAACAAACACCGGTATTATTTTATCTCCCTTAATTAATAATTTTCCCTTTTTAATACTAATAGTCAAATCGTTTTTATCACATAATAAATCAAAAACTACCTCTTTTTTATTAAATGTCCCTTTGACAAAAATTTTTTCAAATTCATCGTATTTTATATTGAGTTTCTTTGAAACATCCTCTTTTAATTTAGCATTTTGAATTAAAAAGTTAAAACTGCCTTTATCGGACACAACAATTCTGCCGGTTATTTTTCCATAATCAAAAATATTTGGTAAATTTATATAATTGAAAAACATATTTGACGGCATATCAAAAACTATATTTGTAATATTTTGGTCATAAAATCCGCTGAAATTATTTCCTTTAAATTTTATTATTCCATACTCCGGATTATTCTCCGCTTTTAAGCTTACCTCGCCTTTAAACGGATAAATCAAAGGAAGAAGTTTCAAATCAAGTTTATCCAGATCAACAATATATTTAATGTTGTTTTTATTATCTACTGTAGCTTTAAAATTTCCTTCTAAAATTTCGCTTTTTATTTTACCGTTTATATTTATATTGTTAAACGAATTGAAAAAAACATTTATATTTGAATTAAACGGATTTTTTTGATAAGTTCCGTTTATCGAAGCGTAAATATTATAATTATAATTATTCGAAGAGAGATTAATTTTCACTTTGCCGTTAAGATTTTTCGGAATTTTGACAGACAGTTTATTTAAAACATACCCTAAATCGATATCACCGGTTTTAAAATTTATATCTTTTTTATTTTTATTCAGTTTTATTTTCAAAAAACCTATATTATTATCAAAATAAACCATACTGTTTATAAGATATCCTGTAATTTTTTTTATAACGTTTCCGCTTATTATCGCATTTTCTTTTATTTTTTTATTTGCCAAATCTATATATTTAAGCCTGCCTTCTATAATCGCATCAAAAGGGAACATTTCCCCGTATAATTTATATATATTGCCATCTTGATACAGAAGCATGGAAAATGTATTATAGTTGATTATAAGTTTTTCTATTTTTGTATTCTTAAAATAATGGTCAATTTCTTTTTGAAGATAAAATTTAATTATATTTTTCCCTATATCCGTATTAAATAACAACCAGACAAAAACTACAGACAAAATTAAAATACCTGAAAATATTTTTATTAATTTTTTAATTTTCATTGTTCCACCTTTATAGGTGTTTCAAAATATACACTGTTTGACGGAAACGCAAATGATGTATATTTTTCAACGGTTTTTTTAATTTCCAGATTTATTTCCTCTTTTATTTCCAGATATTTTTCCCAATCAGCCGTTTTGGTAAAAAAATAGCAAAATATATTAAGGGAACTGTCTGCGTATTCATCAAAATATATTAAAAGGGGTTCTTTATGAACTAAAGGGTGGTTTTTTAAATAACTTCTTATTTCATTTAACAGTTTGTTTAAATCTTCCACACTTGTAGAATATGTAAGGCCTATTCTCATCATAACCCTTCTTCTGTCACGCCTTGAAAAATTTTCCACATTTGAAACAGCAATTACCGAATTCGGAACAACTATCACTCTTTTGTCAAAAGCCCTTATTTTTGTTGTTCTCATTCCTATATCTTCCACAATTCCCTCGGCATTTCCTATTTTCACCCATTCTCCGACTTTAAAAATATTGTCGGTCAGTATTGCAATCCCGCCGAAAAGATTTGCAGCCGTATCTTTTGCCGCCAGGGCAAACGCCAAACCGCCGAGACCGAGTGAAGCGATAAATCCTGTAACGTTAATTCCAAATTCCTGAAGCATTGCCACAATACCGATAATAACAACAAAAGCTTTAGTGATTTTTATAAGAAAAGAAGCCAGTTCCCTCGAAGCTTTTCCGTATTTTCCAAGCAGATGATATACCCAGTCTTCGAATTCACATACAAGATTATACATTACCCAAAAAATATCAAAAATTAAAAGTCCTCTTATTATATGGTTTAAAAATTCGCCTTTAAGATTCAGAAAATAAAAAAATCCCCAAATACCGGCTATAACAAACAAAAATCTTAAAGGATTTTTAAATGCGGCAAAAAATTTGTCATCTATATCTGTTTTGGTTTTTGAAGAGAGTTTCTGGAAAAACGAAAGAACAAAAAGTGTAAAAATTTTTCTGAAAACCAAAAATATAAATAAAACAATAAAAGCCAGAATTATTTTATACAAAGGCGTATTTAAAAAAGTAGTGTTTAAAATTTCAATTATTCCCCTCATCCTTTCCCCCAAACATTTTTTCATCTTTCATAATTATAACAATTTTTTTAAAAACCGGCACAGCTGTGGCTGATGCGAAATAATACGGGAAAGGCGCTTTTACATGGAAAAATGTAATACCTATGGTATATTTTTTACCGTTTGCATCGGCAAATCCGAAAAAAGAGGAATTATAAACTTTCTGATACACCCCGTTTTGGGTTGTATGGGCGGTTCCTGTTTTCCCTGCGGTAAATATATTATCCATTAAAGCAGCCTTTGCCGTCCCTTTTAAAACAACTTTTCTTAGAATGTTTAGCATTTCATTCGCCGTTAAGGTCTTAATAACCTTTTTTTTATCCGTAGGAACATCGGCAATTTTAGGAGTTACCATAACACCGTTATTGTTAAATACATTATAGGCTTTTAAAAGTTCCATAAAATTGACAACTATTCCGTATCCGTAAGCTGAAGTTGATTTGTAAACAGGATAATTATAAAGTTTTAAAGGTTGAAGTCTGCCTTTTAGTTCATAAGGTAAATCGATTCCGCTTATTTTGTCAAGTCCAAATTTTCTGTAACCGTAAAACTGCTCTTTTGCAGAAAGCCTGAGCGCCAGCTGGGACATGACAATATTGCTTGAATACACAATTGCGTTTTCGGCACTCAGCCATTTAAACGGCTTATCATCTATAATAGGAGTTTTTCTCCAGTCGGGTTTCCATCTGCCGTTATATGCATTCAATACTTCATAAGGATTTACTTTATTATGTTCAAGTAAAATGGCAAATGTTATCGGTTTCATAACTGACCCGGGTTCAAAAAGTTCCCTTAGGGCAGAAATTTTCATATTGGGAATGTCTTTTTTTGTTATATGGTTCGGGTTAAACCTGTTTGAAGAAGCCAATGCTAAAATTTTTCCGCTTTTGCTTTCCATTACTGCGGCTATTACCTCATCCGCTTTATATTTTTCTTTTGCCTCATCCAAAATATTTTCTATTCTTTTCTGTAAAACAAGGTTTATGTTAAGCTTTAATGTTTTTCCGTTTTTAGGATATTTGACAACGGCATTTTTATCGTAGATAATATTTCCCCCGACATCCCTGTATCCCGTTATAATTCCATTTTCCCCCGGGCTTAAAACATTGTTATAATATTCTTCTATCCCGTTGTTTCCTTTTTGTGTTTCTTTTGAATAACTTCCGAGATACGGTTCAAACGTATCATTATACGGATATACCCTTTTAAAAAGAGGTGAAAGGACTATATTTCCGTCTATATTTTTAGGAGCCACGCTTTCAATGTCATATCCTCTTCTTATACCGTTAACACTTATGAAAACACGGTATTTATCAAGGACACGTCTTAAATAAATTAACTGTTGTTTGGTATTTTTGTCTATAACGGCCAGCAGAATTCTCTTATGGATTTTTAATTTATCAACAATTTCTCTTTTACTTATACCGGTATAAATACTGAATAAATCTACAAACAGTTTTTTTTTAAAAAACGATATATAATCGGGGTCTATATAAACAGCATAGATTCTCTCACTCTTGGCCAAGGTAAAATTACCGGCGACAATATTCCCCCTGAGCGCACTTTCGATTTTTTTAATATAAGGATTAAAATATGATTTCGGTCTATAAATAGAAAAAAACAAAAAAGCGCCGAATATAACTAAAAAAAGAATAAAAAAAAGAATATAAACTAAAGGTATTTTAATATTTTTCATTAAATTTGAGTTTTAAGTAGCTCTTTATAGGCACTTATAGCCTTATTTCTGACTTCAAGCATCATTTTCATTTTAAGTTCCGCTTTTTGAATAGTTATACTTGCTTTTGCCAAATCTTTAACATCTCCGGTTGCTATATCGGTTTCGGCTTTTTTGGCGCTTTGTAGAAAATTATTTGTCTCATTTAACTCTTTTTTTAAAATTTCTTCAAAATTATCATCATTTGATTTGTTTTTGTTTTGTATATTTCCGATATTTATATTTGAATCTATTTTATTAATAAAAGCCATTTTTTATTCCTTAGCTTTGTAATATGTTTATGGCACTGTTCGCCATTGTTTTTGCACTCTGAAATGCCGCCACATTAGCCTGATACGCCCTTGTTGCTTCCAATAAATCGGCCATTTCAATTACAGGATTAATATTTGGATACGCTACATAACCTTTGGCATTTGCATCAGGGTTTGTCGGGTCATATTTTAAAATCGGTTTTGAATCATCCCTTACCACTTTATCCACCATTACAGTTTCAATCGGAGGTTTCGCCTTTGCACCGTCTTCTCCCTCTTCATCCAAAGGATTTTCATATCCGGCAAAAGAAGCATTGTTTTCAAGTTCTTTGTTAAGCGTTTTTTCAAAAGGCACAGCTTTAAAAACAACCTCTTTTCTTCTGTACGGCCCGCCTTCATCGGTTCTTGTGGTATTTGCGTTTGCAATATTTTCTGAAATTATATTTATTCTGAATCTCTGGGCTGAAAGTCCGTATCCGGATATATCAAAACTGTTTAAAAATCCCATTTTTTTCCTTTTATTTAAAACTTGGCCACTTGCCAACTCATTACTCACAACTCACTACTCACAACTCACCACTCACTATTATATATTCTTACTTGAATCAATCACCAGCTTAAACAAATCTATTCTTTTTTTTACCGCAGCCACCTCGGCGTTATACATAAGGGCATTTTTTGCCATTTCTGTAGTTTCCACATCTATATCAACGCTGTTTCCGTCATTTCTTGCCAAATGACCGTCTCTGAAAAACACAACAGGCTCATTTTTATCTTCTACATTTTTAGGCTCCAAATGCATAGCATTAGTTTTTGCAAGCTCTAATTTTTTATTGTTTCCATGTTCTATTTCATTTCTTAAGGTATCTTCAAATCTTATATCTTTTGGTTTGTAATAAGGAGTATCGGCATTTGCTATATTGCTTGCAATTAAATCCTGTCTGATTTTTCTGTATTCAAGAGATTTTTCCAAAAAATTAATTGTTTTAAACAAACCAAAACTCCTTTTTTAATTTCAAGCAATTTTTATTCCCTTTACCTACAACCTCTCAGCTTTCACTTTTCACTTTCCATTTTTCACTTTAAACTTGGCAACTTGGCTAGTCACAATTCACTACTCACAACTCACTGTATTATTATGATAAAATTCTATATTAATTATACACTATAAAGGTTAATTTTGCAAAAAGTCGATGCGTTAATTTTTATTATAGTTGCCATATTTTTACTGATAGGTTCCCTTTTTTCATATTCTCTGCCTGTTTTTTTGGAAACTTCAAAAAACCTGGGGGAATATCATTTTGTAAGCAGATATCTTTTTTTTGGTTTTTTAGGTTTTGTAATTATGACGATTCTTTCTTTTCTAAACACTGATATATGGTTTAACAAGCTTGGATGGCTTATTTTTATAACTTCTTCTATATTGGTAATATTAATGCCTTTTTTACCCGAAAGTATTGCCCCTGTAATTAACGGTGCAAGAAGATGGATAAAAATAGGGGCGTTTAAATTTTCCCCCGTTGAATTTTTCAAAATCGGAGTAATATTTTTTTTATCATGGTCTTTTACAAGAAAAGTTAAAAACATCAATTCCCTAAAAGAAGAGATAAAACTTATTTTACCCTATCTTATAATACTGGGAAGTTTTTGGTATCTGATACTTGCTTTTCAATCGGATTTGGGACAGGTTATGATAATGGCTTTGGTTTTTGCTTTTATGTTATTAATTGCAGGGGGCAGATTTCAAACATTCACTTTAATTATTTCGGGCGGTATTTTTGTGTTTATTTTAGCCGTTTTCTCATCTAAATACCGCCTTTTAAGGTTTAAAGCATGGCTGGCACTTATGTCGTCAAATTTTTTTCCACATCCGATAGTTGACACTTCCCCAGCAAGTTACGGACAGGTCCAGGAAGCTTTGAATGCAATTCACAACGGTGGAATTTTGGGGACAGGCATAGGAAACGGTGTATTCAAACTCGGATTTTTAAGCGATGTGCATACCGATTTTGTATTGGCCGGTATTGCGGAGGAAACAGGTATAATAGGAATCAGCTTAATTGTAATTTTGTTCAGTGCCTTAATTTACAGAATATTCAGAATCGCAAACAGGAGCGAAAAAAAAGAATATCAGCTTTTTGCCTTCGGAATAGGGACTTTAATTTCACTGCAGTTTATTCTAAATGCACTGGGCGTTACGTCATTGATTCCTATAAAAGGTCTTACAGTCCCTTTTTTAAGCTACGGCGGAAGTTCACTTTTAGCTTTTTTAACGGCAATAGGAATGGTTTTAATGATAAGCAAAAGAACGAAGTTATAATAAATGGTGAAAATAGTGAGTAGTGAAAATGGTGAAATTGGAGAATAAATGGAAAATTTAAATATGGCAATAACAGGCGGTGGAACGGGGGGACACCTTAAAATTGCAAAAATTATAAAAAATGAATTAAATAAAAGAGGATTAAATCCAATTTACATAGGTTCAACCTCTGGGGCAGACAAAGAGTGGTTTAGTGAAGATGAAGGGTTTAGCAAAAAATATTTTCTCTCATCCACAGGTGTTGTAAATAAAAAAGGAATAAAAAAAATAGATTCTTTAATTAATATAATAAAATTATCTTTTCAGGCAAAAAAAATATTAAAAGAAAATAATATAAATGCAGTTTTCAGTGTAGGAGGATATTCAGCAGCCCCGGCAGCTTTTGCCGCTATAACAAGCAATAATCCCCTTTTTATTCATGAACAAAATGCACATATCGGCTCACTTAATAAATTATTAAAACCTTTTTCCAGAAGATTTTTTTCCACATTTTTATATAACGACCCCTATCCTGTGGAACAAATTTTTTTTGAAAAAAATAGAATCAGGAAAAAGCTAAAAACTGTTATTTTTTTAGGAGGAAGCCAGGGGGCGATTGCAATAAACGATTTGGCTTTGTCGCTCGCCCCCGTTTTAAAAGAAAAAAATATTAATATAATTCATCAGACAGGAAAAAGGGATTACGAAAGAATTAAAAATTTTTATGAAAAAAACGGTGTAAAAGCAGACGTTTTTGATTTTTCAAAAGATTTAGCCGATAAAATCACACAAGCCGATTTTGCAATAAGCAGAGCCGGAGCTTCAACACTGTTTGAACTTGTCGCAAACCAGATTCCGACTCTTTTTATTCCCTACCCTTATGCAGCGGGAAACCATCAATATTATAATGCAAAATTTTTAGAAGAAAAAAAAGCGGGATTTGTAATAAGACAAAATGAAATAAACGATGAAAAGATTATAAAAATTCTTTTTGATTCTAACTTAGAGGCTATTTCAAAAAATTTGGCTAAAATAAACAAAAAAAACGGGGCTGAATTTATAATAAATGAAATTTTTAAAACTCTTCATCAATCATAGCGCAAATCATATGTCCGACCATTATATGCATTTCCTGAATTCTTGGCGTATCATAGCTTGGAATAACAATATTCACATCTCCCAAATCTTTCATCTTACCGCCGTCTTTTCCTGTTAAAGTAATAACCTTACAGCCTGTTTTTCTGGCATAATCTATTGCATTTATTACATTTTTTGAATTGCCGCTTGTTGAAATTGCTATTAATATATCATCTTCATTTGCCAACGCTTCTACCTGTCTTGAAAATATTTGTTCAAAACCGTAATCATTTCCTATTGCTGTAAGAGCGGATGTATCGGTAGTTAGAGCTATACCGGCAAGAGCTTTACGCTCTTTTTTAAACCTGCCGCTAAGCTCGGCTGCAATATGCTGAGAATCGGCCGCACTTCCTCCGTTTCCACAAAGTAAAATTTTACCTCCGTCTTTTAAAGAAGCCAAACAAAGCTCGGCCGCACTTACAATATCAGGCAACAGTTTTTCCATTTTTTTAGCTACCTCGATATGATTCATCAAACATTTATTTAACATTTCTCTCCTTTTTTTTACTTTTCATCATGGCCGCTTTTCAAGCAGCCAGATGAGCGTAATTCGCTTTGCTCATTTTCGCTCATTTTCCATTATCCATTTTCCATTTTCAATTGGTATAACTTGGCAACTTAACTACTCACAACTCACTACTCACCATTCCTCACTTTTTTTATAATATTCGTAGTACTTTTCCCCTCAACAAAATCAATGAGTCTTACTTCTTTTGCAATATCGCTTCCTACAACCTCTTTATTTTTATAATCGGCCCCTTTTACCAAAATATCCGGTTTTATTTTTTTAATGAGTTCATACGGGGTATCTTCATCAAAAATAACCACATAATCAACAACCTCAAGAGAAGCTAAAAGATAAGCCCTGTCGTATTCATCATTTACCGGTCTATTAGGACCTTTAAGTCTACTTACTGATTCATTTGAATTAACACCGACTATAAGTTTATCTCCAAGAGCTTTTGCCTTTTGAAGGTATTTTACATGACCTATATGTAAAATATCAAAACATCCGTTTGTAAAAACTATTTTTTTATTTTCAGCCCTTAAAGCATTTGCTATTTTTTCAATTAATTTAAAATCAACTATTTTATAATCCACATTGTTATCTATTCTTTTTTCGGCTTCTTTAATTTCTTCAAGCGACACAGTAGCACTTCCGAGTTTTCCTACTACAACAGCGGCGGCCGCGTTTGCAAAATGCATGGCATTGATTAAATCATCACTTTTATTTAAATAATATCCCAGACTTGCCAAAACCGTATCCCCTGCCCCCGTTACATCATATACTTCTCTTGCCAAAGTAGGCACTTCTACGAAATTATCTGCAAAAAGAGCCATTCCATCTTCACTGAGAGTTACTAACAAATAATCAAGATTCAGCTCTTTTTTAACTTTCCATCCAGCTTTTATTAAATCATCTTTATTTTTTATCTTCATCCCTGCCGCAGTTTCAAGCTCTTTTTTATTAGGCTTTAACATCCACGCATTTATATATTTTGAAAAATCTTTTTTTGGATCAATTATAAGCTTTTTATTATATCTGTTTGCAAGTTTGATTATTTTTTGAGTTAGACTTTTTGTTAAAACACCTTTTTCATAATCGCTTAAAAGAATTATTTCAATATTTTTAATATTTTTATCTAAAAATTCAATTATTTTTTCTTCATATTCTTCACCAATAGGTTCTATTGTCTCTTTATCATACCTGATTACCTGCTGATGGGACGCTATTACCCTGCTTTTTATAATAGTCTCACGCGATTTATCTATAAAAATCCCGTTTGTGTCTATATTTTTTTCTTCTAAAAGCTTTAACATTCTTTTATAATTTCTGCCAATAACACTTGAAACTATCACTTCAGCCTCAAGTGTTATTAAATTATTTACGACATTCCCGGCACCTCCGAGTCTGTCTTCTTCTTTTTCAACTTCCACAACAGGCACCGGAGCCTCAGGGGAAATCCTGTGGCTTTTCCCCCATAGATAATGGTCTATCATAAAATCGCCGACAATTGCTATCATTTCACTTCTTCTTCGTAAATTCGCCTAATTTCAGGTAAATAAGCTTTTATCCCGTCTTCCAGGCTGAATCTCGGATTATAATCCAGATATTTTCTTGTATCTTCAATATCAGCCTGGGTAAAATACTGATACTGCTTTGCATATGGATTTGGAATGTATATATCATCTCTTTCAATACCTAACTCTTTTTTTAATATATCCACAATATCCTGAAAACTTCTGGCCTTTCCGGTTCCCACATTATAAACCCCGTTTTTTTTGGCTGCGCAGGCTTTTATATTCGCCTGAATTACATCTTCAACATATATAAAATCCCTTTTTATTTTATCACTTCCCTCAAACAGTTTTGCACTCTCTCCTTTTAAAAGCTGAAGTCCAAACTGCAAAACCATTGAAGCTGTTTTATTCTTAAAATATTCCCTCTCACCGTATACATTAAAATACCTAAGTCCAATAACTCTAATTTTATCATAATACTCTTTTGCTAAATTATCCATCATAAGTTTGGAAAAGCCGTATACATTATTTGGATTTTCATGCCCCACTTTAAATATTTTAGAATTTCCATAAGTCGCCGCAGAGCTTGCATAAATCATAGAAGCATCTTTTTTAACTACCAAATCCAATAAATCCTTAAAAGCATTTACATTCGTATCTATCATTATTTTCTGATCAAGAACCGTGGTATCTGAAATTGCGGCTTCATGGAATATATAATCAATATCATAAACTTCAAGTCTTTCCAAGTCTTCTTTTTTTGTAATATCTCCGCTGATTACAATCCCCTTGAATCCCAACAGATTTTTAAAATGCCCAAAACTTTTTAAGTTTCCGTTTGAAAAAGTCTCTTCGTTTCTGAATTTATCAAAAACAATTACTTTTGCATCAGGATAATTTTCCTGAAAGTAAAAAGCTAAATTACTGCCTATAAATCCGGCTCCACCTGTAACTAAAACAGTTTTATTATTAAAATCAATATCAACATACTTCATTTCATTCCTTTTTGATTTTTTCAATTATATCAAATAAAGAATTTTTAACTAAATAAGTTTTCCCAACTCCCGCATTTTTCCCGGCTTTAATATCACTTATTTTATCGCCTATCATTATGGAATCTTTTAAAGAAATATTATATTTTTTTGCCAAATTCAAAATCATCCCGGGATTTGGTTTTCTACAGTAACATCCAACATCCGGATGATGGGGGCAAAAAGCGACTTCTTTTATTTCAAACCCCCTTTTTTCAAGTTCATTTAGCATATAATCTGTGAGTTTTTTAAAATCCTCTTCCCTGTAATATCCCCTGCCTATACCTGACTGATTGGTTACAATAAATAAAGTAAAACCTTTATCCTGAAGTAATTTTAATAATTCAAAAATCCCTTCTTTGAATTGAAAATCTTCTATTTTATAAACATAATTTTTATCAACATTTATAACCCCGTCTCTGTCTAAAAAAGCCGCTTTCATTATTATCCTTTAATTTTTAACTTTTCATCATGGACGCTTTTCAAGCAGTCAGATGAGCTTAATTCGCTTTGCTAATTTTCGCTCATTTTCCATTTTCCACAATTTTTAACTTTTCACTTTTCATTTTTCAATTAGCAACTCTTTTGCCGCTTCAATCACCTCACCAGCTTCAATACTTTTCATACATTCATGCGACTTCAAAGGACACTCTCTTTTTTTACAGGGAGCACATTCCAGATTTTTAGTAACTATTTTATAATTTTTACTCCAGGGACTCGTTTCAGTATAATCAGTGGGCCCAAAAACAGCCACAATTGGCACATTGTAAGCCGCCGCTATATGCATAGGCCCTGAATCGTTCGTAACAAAAAGACTAAGTCCCCCAATATATTGGCAAAGCTCTTTTATATTGAGCCTTCCACATAAATTTAAAAAATCCGGATGGTCTAAATTTTTTTCTATATCTTTTGCAATTTCCTCTTCCCCGGGACCTCCAAAAATTATCAGTTTATAATTTTTAAAATAGTTTCCGACCTCGGCAAACTTTTCGGGATACCATCTTTTGGCACTTCCGTATGTAGCCCCGGGATTAATGCCGATTGTGGGTTTTGCAAATTCAAAAGGTTTAAAATCAAGTTTTGGATTATATATTTTATTTTCATTTATTATAGAATTTACATATTTTGAATATTTCTCCACCATATGACCTGAAAAGTTATTGTCAAATGTAAAAGACTTTTTTGCTTTTAATCCTAAAACTTTTGAATATAAACTTCCTCTAAAACTTATAAATAAATCGGCACTTGGAATTTTAAAAAACTGCCTAAACCTGTGTTTTCTATCATCTACAATAACCTCATCAAATTTTTCTTTAAAAAGCTCAGTACTTACAAAACTTCCAAAAAGAATAGATTTTTTAGGTTTAAAATATTCAAGAAGCCCCTCTATCGACCCGCTTGCCATTACGGCATCGCCAAGCCATGTTGGAGATTCAATTAAGAGTTTCATTTATAACCTTAAGTGTTTTTTTCACATTTTTTTCTATACTGAAATTTTTTGAGATATCTTTCATTTCTTTTTGTTTTTCTTTTAATATTTTATCATTTTCTAAAAGAAAATTTATTTTTTCAACAACACTTAAATCATTGGGATTTTCCATTACATTAAATTCAGGCAAAATTTCACTTGCCCCGTTTTGCTTTGTTGTAAATACCACACATTCAAAATTCATAGCTTCTAAAACTACATTGCTGAAAGGTTCATATTTTGTAGGAAAAAGAAAAATATCTGCCATAGAATAAAATTTATCCACATCTCTTCTTGGCCCTGTAAAAATTACTTTTTTTTCAACTCCTAATTCTTTAGCATAATTTTTATAATAATTAATTTTTTTTTCTTTCCCCACAACTAAAAATTTAAAATCTCTTTTAATTTTAGAAATAATTTCAAGCGCTTCTTTTACCCCTTTTCTTTTAAAACCACTGCCAACATAAAGAATAATTTTTTCTTGTTTTAAATTAAATTCTTTTTTTATATTACTAAAATCAGCCTTTTCTTTTAAAGGAATTCCGTTATAAATTACTTCTATTTTTTCAGGACTAATATTATAATATTTAATAATTTGATTTTTAACCATATTAGAATTTGCAATAATTTTTTTAGCATTTTTAAACATTCTTTTTTCTATAAAAAGATAGACTAAATGCAAAGGATTAATTGATTTTTTAGTTTCTAAAAACGCTTTGTGTACCCCATCTCCAGCCCTATAAATATCAGGACATGTGATTCTTTCAAGAGAAAAATAAAATTTATTTTTTTTATTTAAGCAAACCTGCAGGTTATACCAAAATGCCTTTAAAAAGCTAGGCATTATTTTAGGACAATTACAATAAATTACTTCATAATCAATATTTTGTTTTTTAAGCTCATTACTAAGTCTTTCCAAATACCTCTCAGCCCCGCCGAAAGGATTTTTTTTAAGACGAAGAAATGTTAGTTTTTTCATCAATTTCCTTAATAAAATCAACTATTTGTTTGGCCCTGTTTTCCCAAGTAAACTGTTTTCCTGTTTCATAAGCATTTTTAGAAATTTTTTCCAATTTTTCTTTTGGCAAAGATAATATATAATTCAATTTATTTAAAAAATCTTTTTTATCACCTGCTTTAAATAAAAAACCATTTACTCCATCTTTTATTATTTCCTTAATAGGTTCAAAATCACTGGCCAAAACAATATTAGAAGTCATTAAATATTCATAAAGTTTGATAGGTGTAGAAAATTTATTATAATGAGAACTAATATTAGGAATTACTGCTAATTTTACTTCATTTAATAAAATATGTTTAATTTCTTCAGGTTTTTTAAAACCTAAAAATTCAATATTGTTAGCAGCTTTATTTAGCAATTCTTTTTTTCTATTTCCATCTCCTATCATTTTAAGTACAATATTTTTTTTATTTAACACATCTACTAAAAAATCAACTCCTTTCCATTTTTGTAAACTTCCAATATAAAAAATTTCTTTAATTGAAGTAAAATCTTTCTTTTTATATTCAAAAAAATCACAACCATTATGTATAACTTTTTGTAAATTTGAAACATTAAAACTATTATTAATTTCTTTTTTTAAACTTTTATTTATAAAAGTAAGCCCTAAAGTATTTTCATAAACAAATTTTTCTATTTCTCCTATTTTTTTATTTTTAAATTGAAAAATTTCATGACATTCAAAAATAACATTAGCTCCATTTTTTATTAAAAATTCTGCTGTTTTTAAATGTCTTACATAAAAATAATCATATTTTTTTATTTCTTTTTTTAGGTTTAAATTAAAAATTTTATTACTTCTTATAATAAATTTTCTTGGCAACTCTTTTAATTTTAAATTACAACTAAGTTCATAAAAATCTAAAACATTATTCTCACTTTTTTCATAAATTAAAGTAGTATCAACAATTTTAGATAATTCACAAGCTGTATTAACAACAGAAATAGCCCTTGCTTTTTTAGATGGCAATTTTTCAGGATATACGTAAGCTATTTTCATCTTTTTCCTTAAATATTAAATAAAGCATAAAATAAAAAATCAAATATTTAAAATTCCTACCCTCAGCTAATCCTCTTACAAAATAATATCCAACAAAAGACACTAATATTGCCAAAGTAAATAAATTTAAATTTTTATATAATTTAAAAATAAAAACTATACTAAAAGCTAAAAAAGCAATTAATCCCAAAATACCTTCTTTATAAAAAATTTGAAGTAAAAAAGGTTCATCAGACCAATAATGAAAGTTATTTCCTTCTTGAACGCCATATTTTTTAGGCGCATGATAAAAATTAAGAAATCTGTTATATTGATAATTATCAGGACCGCCAACCCCTATAAACAAATTACTATGTTTTAGAAAAATTGGCAACCTTGTTTCAACAATTTTATCCCTTCCGTTTGGATTTAACCCCTGATGAATCTTAGTTTGTATTAAATAAGAATTTTTATAAATTAAATATCCGCCCATTATCAATAAAATAAATACAATTCCTAAATAAATAAACATTTTTTTATAATTAAATTTTAAACTTAATACTACTGCAATTAAAAATATTTCAATAAAAACTGTACCCCATGCACCTCTTGCCCCTATTAAAAATAATTCAAATAATCCAAATAAAAAAATTATACTTAATAAAAGTTTAAAAATTTTATTTTTTATTAAAAACAAAGAAATAAACACAAAAGGAATCAATATATCAAAATATACAGCCGCTATTCTTTCAAGCCTTATAGAAAAATCTAACTTAGGATTAATTTTAATATACTCATACGCAAATTTAAATACATCAAATACAAAAGCACATATTGTAGCAATAAACAATATATTTTTTAATAATTCTTTTTTTTCTACACTTAATGAAACTAACATAAACAAAAATATATTTAAAAACTCAACTCTAAACTCTTTCCATGATGGCAAAGAATTAGAAAAAGAAAAAATAATAGAAATAATAATTGAAATTAAAATAAAACTAAAAAGAATAAAAAGAGTTTTTTCATCTTGGTAATACTCAATATAAATTTTTTTTATTTTATCAAAATTTAAAAACAAATCTATCAAATAAAATAAAACAGCCCCTGATAAACCAATATATTTTATTGGAGTATATCCATTTATTAAAAATACAAATAGAAAAAGGCTTAAAAAAAATATTTTTATATAATCTAACTTATTTTTCAACACCAATCCCCTTTAATAAATTATCTACCGTATTTTCCCATGTAAAATTATTTTTAACATATTCTCTTGTATTAAATGTCATATTCATAGCTTTTAATATTTTTTCTTTTAATTCTTCTTTATTGTTTATTTCAAATAAAAATCCGTTTTCTCCATTTTTTACTATTTCTTTCATACCCCCATTATTGCTTGCAATTACAGGTACTCCACAAGCCATAGCTTCAATTAAAGTTATTCCAAAAGCTTCTTTTCCAATACTTGGTTGAATAAATATATCAGCTATATTTATATATTTATAAAGCTCTTTATTTTCAATCTCACCTAAAAATAAAACTTTATTTTCTACATTTAATTTTTTTGCTAATTTCTTTAAATTTTCTAATTCTTTTCCTTTACCTATTAAAACATATATAAAATTTTCTGGTAATTCAGGCAATATTTCAATTGCTAAATGAAAACCTTTTAATCCAACAATTCTTCCAACACTTAATAAAATTTTTTTATTTTCCAAATTAAATTTTTTACGCATATCGTTTCTAATTTGTTTATCTGCTTTGAATAATTCTATATCAACACCATTATATAAAACTTTCACTTTTCTTTTGTATCTGTTTTCAATTATTTTTTTATTTGATTTACTTACTGCAAACATATAATCTACATATTTTGAAAAAAATTTATCAAATCCATAAAAATCTTCCCCACCGGAAACAAAAACAGTTTTTATTTCAGGATTTATTTTTTTCATAAAATAACATGTAAAAAAATCCAGTGGTTTATGAATTAAAAAAATATCATATTTTTTATTTTTTAAATAAGAATATGCATTTCTAAAAAAACTTACCCTTTCCCACCATTTCCTAAATCTGTTTCCTAAATCAATAATTTTATCTCTTGGAATAAAATCAAACATTTTCAAAGGAATTTCAACATATTTTATATAGTCTCCTTTGCCTGAGATTATTTCTACTTCATGTCCCTGTCTTATTAATTCTTTAGCAACTTCCCAGTAAAAAGTTTCAATTCCGCCAGTTTTTATGGTTGTAGTTATGTTATACATACAAAATTTCATTTTCTGCTCTTTAAATAATTATTTAATTCCTCATATTTTTCAAAAACCTCATTTACATCAATTAATTGCATTGCAGAATTGTCTCTTTGTTTTTTAGGCAATTTTTGGACAAAACTGCCATTTTTTTGAATAACTTTATGAAGTTCTAAATCCTGATAAGGTCCTATAGTTTTTGAATCTGTAGCTGAAAAAAGTGAAACCGTAGGAGTTTTAAGTGCAATCGCCAAATGCATTGTGCCTGTATCATTTGTAATTAACATCTTTAAATTATTTACAATATTTGCTAACTCTATAATATTTGTTTTTCCGCACATATTTACAATATTTTTATTGCCAACATTTTGTATTATTTTATCTCCCAATTTTTTTTCGTTTTGAGTGCCTAATATTACAATTTTTTCATTATTTTTTAATAATTTTTCAGCCAATTTGCTAAATCTTTCAATCGGCCACATCTTATAAACATCAGCAGCCCCTACTTGAAAACCAATATAATTCTTAAATTGTAAATATTCTTTATTTAAAACATTTCCTATTTTCATCTCTTTTTCAATTATTTTTCCACCTATTTTTTTGATTAAATCTAATCTATCTTCTATAGCATGTTGGTTTTTTTTTATAAAATCATACGATAAATATTTTTTTAAATAATTTTTAGTAGGGTGTTTTAAAATATATTCACTGCCACTTAAAACAGCTAATTGTATATCCTGTGGAGAATTTGAATGAAAAATTAAAGTAATTTTTGGATTATATTTTTTTATTCTAAACATTATTTTAAAAAAATCATTATATTTGCCATTATATTCAATTATTTCATCTATATATTCAAAATTTCTAAATAATGGTGAAAAATTGCTTTTTAAAACTGCAATAATTTTATTATTTGGAAAAGATTTTTTAAGTGATTTTATAGCAGGAGTTGATAGTAATGTATCTCCTAATGCGGTATTTGATATAACTACAAAATTATCATTATCATTAATTTTTAAATATTCTATAGATTTTGCAGGAGATAAAAACAGATTAATTATTTTTTCAAACAAACTCAAATATTCTCCTTAATTTTCTCAACAACAATTTCAGGCTCAATATTTCCAGCAATTTTACTTTCATCCTGAGTTACCAAATCTTTATATCCCCAAGGATACCATTTATTCATATTTGTTTTGCCACTAATTGCAATTGTTTTAACTCCAAGAGCAGGTCCTATATGCATAGCCCCGCCATCAAGACTAACAAATAATTTTACATTGCTGATTAACCCGGCTAAATCTAAAAGACTTTCAGTTTTTATCCATTTAGCTTTACTGTTTTCTTCAAGCCATTTTGCATTTTCAAAATCACTTGGTTCTGCTGTAATTATAATATTTTCATCTAATTTATCAATAACTGCTTTAAATTTTTCTTTAGAATATCTATTTTCTTTAATTCTTGAAGAGATGTGAAACAAAATATAATTTTTATAACCTTTATATTTTTTCTTAAAATTCTCAGGCATATAAAAAAACATTTTTTCATCACCTTGTTTAATTCTCAAAGGTTCTAAACATCTATAACAAAATTCAACTTCATGCTCATTTGGATTTGGAATAATGTGATGTGTAAAATTATCCCTGTTTTTAATATCTTTTACACCAATTCTAATTTTAGCTCTACTTATATTACTAAACTGCTCAGCCGAACTTGAATATCCGCTTCTAAAAACAACTGCCGCGTCATATTTTTCAAAAAAAATTTCACTCATAATTTTTATCTTACCGCCTAATGCTTTAATTTTATCAGATAAATTTTTTTTATGCTTTGGTTTTATGTAAACATAAATTTTATCCACAAAAGGATTTTTATTAATTGCTAAAAAATTATAACTGTTTACCACTATATCAATTTGAGCATCAGGATATTTTTTTCTTAAAGCTTCAATAGCAGGAGTTGTGCAAATTAAATCTCCAATATTATCATTTCTAACAAGCAAAATTTTCATTCAGGTTTTACCTTTGAATATAAATATCCAAAAATTGGATTAGAAAAAATTTTTATCTGTTTTTTTAGCCATCTATCATCTTTTTTTATTGCTATTCTTTTTATTTCATCTAAATTATTATCAGCTAAATTAATTCCTCTTTTTGTAGTATAAAAAATTTTAAAATTTTTTTTTACTAACATTATCAAATTATTATCATATTTTCCTCTTGGCCAGCATAAATGTTTTGAATCAACACCAAGCCTATTTTTTAAAATTTCTTTTGATTTTTCAAACTCTTCTTCCCACGAATATTCTTTACCAAAATAAAAATCCCTATGCGAATGAGTATGTGAGTGAAAATCTAAAACATCACTCATTTTTTCTATTTCATTCCAATTTAAAATAACTGATGAAGGATTAATCTGGACTTCTTTTTTAGCCTCATTATGTTTTAGAGGTTTAAATTCTGATTTTTTTTCACTTGCTTTTTCAATCCATTCAGTTACTAAAAATATTGTGGCTTTTAAATTGTATTTTTTTAAAACAGGATATGCAAAATAGTAATTATCCCTCCATCCATCATCAAATGTAATAAAAACAGCTTTTTTAAATTTTTTTTTGCCCTGTTTAAATTCTAAAAATTCTTTGCTTGTAAGAGTTTTATAATTATTTTCTGCTAAAAACTTCATCTGTTTTTCAAAATTTTCTATGCTACTTGCAATAAAACTATCTTTTTCTAAAATATGATGATACATTAAAACCGGCACACTATTCATTTATAATTCTTTTATACAAATTTTCGGTATCTTTAACCATTTTTTGAGTTGAAAAATTATTTTCTATCCATTCTATTGCATTTTTTGAAAATTCATATCTTAAGTTTTTATTCTCTATTAACTTGATTAACTTTTCTCTTAAATCATTTACATTTTCTTTTTCAAACAAAAACCCTGTCTTACCTTCACTCACACACTCTGGAATTCCACCAACCCTGCTTGCCACAACAGGCACACCGCAAGACTGAGCTTCTAAAAGAGCGGTCCCAAGAGCTTCAAGATTTGAAGGCAATACAAAAATATCAAAATTAGGTAAAATTTTATCTATATCTTCTCTATGACCAAGCATCAAAACTTTATTTTCTAAATTATTTTCTTTTATAAAATTTTTAATATTCATCTCCTGCGGACCATTCCCAACTATTACAATTTTTATATTTTCTAAAGGTTTTACAGCCTCTAATAAATCTATATGTCTTTTTGCAGCCCTTAAAACTGCCACAATTCCTATAATTACAGTATCATTATTAATATTATATTCACCTCTTAAATCATAACCGCTAAAAGGTTTAAACTTATCTGTATCAATACCTGTATAAATAACCTCTAATTTCTCTTTTTTAACCCCTACACTTTCTAAATATTCTTTTACTTGTCTGCTAACACAAACAACTTTATCTGATAAATTATAACTTTTTGCACTTTTTATCGGAGTTAAAAGATGTCTTGTGCGAATTACCTTTACACCGCATAATTTACCTACAATGTTTCCAATCCAAGCATCTTTTCCAGAATGAGTAGAAATAATATCTATTTTTTTATTCTTTACAAAATTTACTAACTGATAAATAGTTTTTAAATTATAAATCTTATTTAATTTAAAATCAAAAAATTCACCTCTTATTTCTTCTTGTCTTTTAAATAAAACGCTATCTTTCTCCACTCCCCAAAAAACTTCAAATTCATCTGAGAGATTATTATTAAGCCTGACAGTCCTTTTTTCCTGTCCGCCCCAGCCTTTTGACGATTCAAGTTCAAGTATTTTCATTTACTTCCTCTATATTTTTTTTGATAAATTCAAAATCAAGTCCGCTTATTAAACATTCGCTTATCTTGCTTCCATTACATCCATCCTGCCCACAAGGAGCACAATCCCAATCTACCTGAATAACTCTATGTTTTCCCATTTTTTGAAATCCGTTTTTTTTATTATAGCCACTCTCCATTAAATTATTATCCCAAGGCCCCCAATTAAAAGCCCCGCTCGGTCCAAAAAATGCAATTACAGGGATATCGTTGGCCGCACTTATATGCATTATGGCAGTATCAACTCCTATAAAAAATTTAGCCCTTTTATTAAGAGCAGCTGTCTGTTTTAAGCTAAGTTTTCCACTTAAATCAATTGGATTTGTTTTACATAAAGATTTAATATTTTCTATTTTTTTAATTTCTGCTTCAACAGGAGCTGCCGTTAAAACTACCCTTAAATTTAGCTCCTCTTGAATAAAATCAATAATTTTTGCTGAAATTGTATCATCTATACATTTAAAAAGCCATCTGCTCACCGGATGAAAATGAACAAATTTTTTAGGTAAATTAAAACTGTCAATAAACTCATCATCTTTTTTATCCCAAAAAATTTTAACTCTTTTTTCAAAAATTTTTTTATTTAAAATTCTTATAGCATCTAAATTATTCTCTATTATATGTCTCATTAAAGGAGGATTTTGTAATTTATGAGTAAATGTATTTTTTAAAAAGATATTTTTTTTTGGAGAAAATCCTATTTTTATTTTTGCCCTGCTAAATTTTGCAATAAAAGCCCCTCTATCGCCTTCTGTTGTATTTATTATAATATCATAATTTCTAAAACTTCTTAAAAATTTAAATTCTTCTATTATTCTTTTTAGTTTTGGAAGGGATTTAAAATAACTTCTATCATAAGTAAAAATATTATTAATATTTGGATTTAGCGTTAGCATCTCTTCTGTGCCTTTATTTACTACACAATCAATTTGTGAATCAGGGTAATTTAGTTTTAAATTTTTAATTAAAGGAGTTGTAAGTAAAACATCTCCTATGTTTCTAAATTTTATTACCAATATTTTCAATTTTCCATTTTCCATTTTCAATTATCCATTTTTTTAACATATTTCCAAAAAGTATATTCACTATAAAGTTTAGCAATTACAAAGCCACTCCATCCATCAATAAAACCTAACTTTAAAAAGTATATCTTAAAAAAAGTCCAATATGGTGAAAATATGGCTTTTAATTTATTAGGTTTTGCACCAAGGCTTGAGTATCTATTTTGCTTTTCAATAAATTCTTCAACACTCTCATATGCATAGTGCAAAAAATAGTTTTTAAGCTCTCCTACCCTTTCACACTCTACACTTTCATGCACTTTTCTTTCATTAAATTTGCACTTTTCTTTGTTAAAAAGCCTTATAGAATAGTCAGGGAAAAGGCCGCAGTGTCTAATCCATTTGCCAAAAAAATTATTAAGTCTTGCAACTTTATAAGCATTATATTTTGGATTTTTAATAACCTCTAAAACTTCATTTTTAAGATTTTCAGTAAAAACCTCATCGCTATCTAATACAAAAACCCATCTGTTTTTTGCTTTATTTACAGCTTTTTGTTTTTGCACTCCAAAACCTTCCCATTTGTTATCTATAAAAATTTTGGTATTTTTAAATTTTTTTGCAATTTTAAGAGTATTATCATCACTTCCACTATCATAAATAATTACTTCATCAGCAAATTCTACACTTTTTAATACTTTTTCTAAATATTTTTGAGAATTTTTAGTCAAAATAACTACACTTAATTTTTCATCGTGGCCGTTTTTCAAACAGCCAGATGAGTAAAACTCACTTTTCATTTTACACTTTACACTTTTTTTGGTATTCATTTTCATAAAAATGTTTAAATCTTCTATGCATCCAATACCAAAGTTCTGGATATTGTTTCACCTCTTCTTCAATAATTTTTGATTGTTTATCCACGCATTTTTTAATATCATCCGCATAAAAAATTTCTTTAAAATCTATAACCCATTTATCCTTTTCTTTTTCAACAAAACCCATAACAATTGGGATTTTAAATTTTTTACTAAGCAAACAGGCTGATGGTGTTTGTAAAACTTTTTTTCCAAAAAACTCAGTTTCAACACCCTCTTCTTTTGCAGTGTTTTGATCTACCAAAATTCCAATACTTCTATTATCCTTCAAATCTTTCATCAAATGCTTAAGAGCCCCTTTTTTATTATAAATTCTAACTCCGAATTTTTCCCTTGTTCTTTTTATTTTTTCATTAAGCTTAGGATTGTCTATATTTCTTACAACTGCGCTTATAGGCGTCACAAAAGCACCTATTGCAGATGTAGCTATTTCCCAGTTACCAAAATGTGCCCCACTGAATATTACAGGCCCTTTATTTAAATATTCTTTTATTTTATCTAAATTTTTAAACTCAATTCTCTTTCTGAGTTCTTCTTTTGAAATAAATGAAAGTTCGATAAATTCAAAGAGATTATTTATAAAATTCTCATAAACTTTTTTTGTAATTTCTTCTTTTTTTTCTTTGCTTAATGTATTGCCATATGCCAAATTTAAATTTATGCAAATTACTTTTTTCCTTTTATTGTCCAAATGATACACACTAAACAGAAGTATTTTTTTTAAAAAATCAACAAAAGGCATTGGGGTATATTTAATTATAAATTCTAACATATTAAATCCGTAATAACTTAAATCTTTAAAATTCATCTATTTTCTTTAAAATTTGATTTAAATCCATTTTATCCATTACCATTAAGCCTTTTTTTATGCTTTTTTGCATTTCTACACTTTTAGAAAACTTGTTTTCATAAATTTTGTTATTATATGTACAGCCGTATAAAATCACATTGTTAATATTGTTTGCCCACGCTATAAAGCTAGGACCAGTATCGTTTCCAATAAGTAAATCACACTTATCAATTAACGATTTTAAATCATTTAGATTTAAGCTAATCGGCAAAATATTTGAATTATTTTCAGCCAAAAAAAATGCATCTTTTTTTTCGCTTTCCCCATAATAAGGAATAATTATATTTTCATTTTTAAAATATTTTGCCAATTTATCCCAAATTTTAAGAGATGCTTTTTTACACTCCCAGCTTGCCCCGATTATAAAAACTATGTTTTTTTTACTTTTACTTAAAAAATCAAAAACTCTATTTTTATAAAACAAAAGTTTTGGATGGTTTTTTAAATACTGAGTATCATCAAAGCCGAAAAGATTGATATATCTTCTAATAGCAACTTCACCAAAAACCTCTTTTTTTTCATCATAAAAAAACCTGGCTATTTTCTCCCTCGGATTATTGAATCCAACCACTGTATCACCGACAAGCCTTGCCAAAAGAGCACTTTTAATAAGCCCCTGCAGGTCATAAACTTTTGTATACGTGTCCATTGATTTAAGTCTTAAAAATTCTTTAATATATAAACTTTTTTCTTTTTTTGCCTGTCTTAATTTAACCGGCACAATATTTTCAATAAAAGGATTATATTCCAGAATTTCTTTAAAAACATTATCCACGAAAAAATCAACTTTTTTATTAATTTTAGGCAAAACAATAAGTGAATGAATTATATCTCCAAGAGAACTGAGTTTTATTATTGCTTCCATTATTTCCTTTTGGTAAAATATGTAAAATTATAACAAAAAGGAAATAAGTGTTTAAATTTTTAAAAGAGTATATGCCTTATTACAAACATTATAAAAAACAGATTTTCTTATCCGTAATAGGAATGATTTTGGTTTCTCTCGCAACTGCCGCAACCGCATATTTAGTAAAACCGGTACTTGATAAAATATTTATAGAAAAAAACATCCGTTTATTATATTTATTACCGTTTGCAATTGTACTTGCCTATTTTTTAAAAGGTGTGGGCTCGGTTTTGCAGCAGTATTATGTAAGCTTCATAGGAGAAGATATTGTAAGGCAAATCAGAGATAAATTTTTAAAGCATATTTTAAGTTTTGACCTGCTCTATTTTAAAAAAACCCACTCAGGAGAGCTGGTCAGCAGAACAATAAATGATATAAACAGAATCCAAGGAGCGGTTAGCCATTCTTTGGCCAATTTACTTAGAGATATATTAATGGCTGTTTTTCTTTTGGCGGTGGTAATATATCAAAACCCGAAATTGGCTTTTTTTGCACTGATTATTTTGCCTTTTATTATTTACCCTGTTAGCATTATTTCTAAAAAACTGAAAAAATTATCCAAAGAAGCTCAGAATCAAACCGCAAAATTAAATAAACACCTAAGTGAAATTTTTAAGAACATAGAAACAATAAAAGCATTTAACGCAAAAAAATATGAAATAAAAAAATTTGAAGAGCTGAATCTCAAATATTTAAAAATAAATCTTAAAACCATACGGACACAGGCTGTTTTGATTCCGGTGTTGGAAACCCTTACCGCGGCAATAGGCGCAATTGTAATTATTATCGGAGGAAAAGAGGTAATTGAAAATCAAATGAGTGTCGGAGCGTTTTTTTCTTTTATGACGGCACTTTTTATGATGACAGACCCGATTAGAAGAATAGCAAACACATATTCAAGATTCCAGGATGCAATTGCCGCAAATGAAAGATTAAAAGAAATATTTAATCTAAAACCTGAAATCACTTCGGGCGGTAAAAAATTAAGCTCTATTGAAAAAATAGAGTTTAAAAATGTAAATTTAAAATACGGAAACAAAAAAGCTTTACAAAACATAAACTATGAAACAAAAAAACCCAAAATTATAGGTCTTGTAGGGGACAGCGGAGGGGGAAAAAGTTCTTTTGTGTCAATGCTTGAAAGATTTTATGATGCAAACAGCGGCGAAATTTTAATAAATGAAAAAAATATAAAAAAATATAATATTTTTGATTTAAGGGGCAAAATTGCCTATATTCCGCAGAATGTTCACATTTTTAACGACACAATTGCCGCAAACATCTCCTACGGAAGAAAAATTAACGAAGAAAAAATAATCGAAGCACTTAAAAAAGCGAATTTATGGGATTATGTAAAAAGTTTGGAAAATGGTATATACACCGTTTTGAACGAAGGAGGAAGCAATCTAAGCGGAGGGCAGAGACAAAGAATAGCAATAGCAAGAGCTTTATATAAAAATCCGGACGTTTTAATTTTAGACGAAGCGACAAGCGCACTGGATAATAAAAGCGAAAAAGTAATAATGGACAGTATTTTAAAACTTAAAGACAAACTTGTTTTTATAGTGGCACACAGGTTAAATACTATTGAAAATGCAGATGAAATTTTAGTTTTTAAAAAGGGACAGATTGTATGTAAAGGGGAAAAAGAAGAGTTATTAAAAAACTGTGAAGAATTTAAAAAACTATATGCTAAAAATTAATTTCTTCTAATCTTTTTATAAGTTTTGTAGGGGTTAGGGCATAATTCGGTTCATAATTTCCTGCAACGGAATGGGTCAAACTTGCATTAATTGTGGCATCAAGCAAATTTTCACCCTGAGCCAATAAACTTCCTATCATTCCGGCCAAAACATCTCCGCTCCCGCCTTTTGCCAATGCAACGCTTCCAAGAGGGTCAATAAAAAGTTTTTTATTATGCACAATTATTTTGTTTGCACCTTTAAGAAGCAATACAACTCCGGGATATTTTTTACTGAATTCCAATGCCAAATCAAACCTGTTTTTTTGAATTTCTTTTACGCTGTATTCTCCAATACCGGTTAATTTAAGAAGTGATGAAAACTCTTTTGGATGAGGGGTTAACACTATTTCTTTTTTTAAAAATTTTAAAATCTCTTTTTTATAAAACATATCCGCATCTATTATCATCGGTATATCAAGTTTTGCAATTTCTTCAAGCTCATCATCAAAATAATTGCCAAGCCCCATACCAAATGCAAGTGCTGAGAAATTTTCAATATGGTGTGTCTGCATAATCTCATAAGGGGCATTAACCTCTTTATGCGTTACAAGACTAACAAGTCCGCATCCGAAATTAAATGCGGCCATACCTGCCATTATTGAAGCGCCTTTTTTCTCTCCGCATAAAATACCTAAATGGCCGTAACTTCTTTTGTGAGTATTTTGTTTATTTCTAAAAGGAAGTTTTAAGTCATTTTTTTCCAAAACAAAAAAACTGTTTTTTTCAATATAGTTTGAAAAAGAAACACCCAAATTTGCTATTTTAATCTCTCCCACATAATCTTTTGCCATGTCTGAATATAAAGCTAATTTTTCAGCACCCATTGTAACGGTCACATCTGCCCTGAAAGCCACAGGTCTTAAATTTCCTTTATCATCAATTCCGGTTGGGATATCACAGGCTATTTTAAAAGAATCCATTTTATTCATTTTTTCAACTACATCCGCTATCCCGTCATCTAAATCCCTTTTTAACCCGCTTCCAAAAATTGCATCCACCAAAACATCAACTTTTTTTATCTTTTTACCAACTTTCCCGCCAATTCTTAAAAACCTTTCAAGCTGGAGTTTTGCCATGGCGGATTTTGCATTTAGGGGTAAAAACAGATTAACCTTATAATCCCCTAAAAGGATTCTTGCAAGTGTTATCCCGTCTGCCCCGTTGTTTCCGGGACCTGAAACTATAGTTACACTGCTTCCCTTCTCAAATCTTTTATATATTTCAAGCGCCATTTCGTAAGCTGCGTGTTCCATTAAAATATCTTCTGTCAAGTTATATTTTTCATAACATTTTTTATCCAAAAAATAGACATTCTCGAAAACTTCCCTCATTACTCTCTCCTTAAAATTTTTTCATAGATAAAATCAACAAAAGGGTTTTCACTGAATTCTGATTGAATTTTATCCCTGTTTTCTTTTGCCCATTTTATAAAATCTTTTTTGCCGTCATACTTTAAAAAAAATTCTTTAATTCTTCCGGCTTTACTCAGACTTATAAAGCCGTATTGCAATTTAAGTTCTTTTTTGAGAGCCTCTTTTGGAGATTCGCCTTTAATAATTCTATAAAAAGCAGCAACAAACCCGCTCCTGTCAGCCCCGGCTTTACAATGAAAAAGAAGAGGTTTTTTGTTTTTATCCATTAAAATATCTTTTAATTTTTCCATCTCTTCTATTTTAGGAAGTGTTCTTGATGATATGGGAAGTTCTATATATTCCACACCAAGTTTTTTACAAATCTCTTTTTCTTTAATATATAGATAATTATTACTGCCTCTTAGATTTATTACAGTTTTTATTTTATATTTTTTTATTATTTTCTTAAGCCTCCAGGGAAGCATCTGGGCGCTTCTGTAAACACCTTCATCTATTTTATGAAAATTATTCCAAAACAGATTTATAAAATTATGTTCTTCTGTTAAAATTTTGATAATTTCTTTCATCTTCTTCTGTACTTTAACGCTTTTAATAAATCACCTTTTTTTATTTTATCTCTTTTATCCAAATTTGCAATAGTTTTTGCCACCTTTAATAAATTAAATTCGCTTCTTTTAGAGAGTGCAAAATTTCTTTTTGCTTTATCTAAAATTTCATAGGCTTCATTTTCAATATTAAATTCATAATTTTCTTCTAAATTTGCGTTAAATTTTCCTTTTTGCATTTCAAATGCAGTTAAAACTTTTTCGAATATCTCTTTGCTTGAAACTGTCTCTTTTGAGTCGTCTTCAATCATCTGATGATAAATTTCTATTCTGTCATAAAGAGGTTCGCTTATTCTGTTTTTATACCTTCTGATTTCAAGGTCCGTGCATCTGCACTCTTTAACCGGACTTAATAAATTTCCGCAGGGGCAAGGATTCATAGCCGCCGCAAACAATATATCCGTTTCATACTCTATTTTTGAATTAACTCTACTTATTAACACTTTTTTATCTTGCAGTGGAAGGCGCAGATTTTCCAAAACATCTTTTTGAAAATAGGGAAGCTCGTCAAAAAATAAAATCCCCTTATTAGCAAATGCAATTTCCCCAATTTTAGCACCCCTGCTTCCTCCTCCAAAAATTGCGGCTTTTGTAGATGAATAATGCGGCGCTCTATAAGGCCTAACTGGTCTAAATGTTACTTCTTTTCCTTCAAGTGAATTATATTTTTCAACCTCAAGTATCTCTTCCAGACTCATCGGCGGCAGAATATATTTCATTCTGTTTATTATCATAGATTTACCGACCCCCGGACTTCCCTCAAACAAAATATTATGAAATCCTGCAGCCGAAATTAAAGCCGCTTCTTTTGCCTCGTTTTGACCTATTACATCTTTAAAATCCTCTTTAAATTCATTTAAATAGTAATATTTTTTACCGTTAATATTTATATAATCATAATTTAATTCACTTTTTTCACATTTTTTTGGAGCAAACTCTTCAAACTCTTTTATATGCGAAAAAGCATATATTTCAATTTCGGGGATTTTAGATACTTTATTTGCACTTTCAAGCGGAATTATCAATTTTTTAGGCTTTAAAGCTAAAATTATAGGAAAAATTGTATTTGTATCTTTAAGTTTACCATCAAGCCCAAGCTCGCCCAAAACCAAAAAATCATTTAAATCAATATCTTTTTTATGATACAGAATACTTAAAGCTATCGGCAAATCAAAATGGCTTCCCTCTTTTTTATTTTTCAAAAAGTTTTGAAAAAGAATAAAGATTAAAGAAAGTATTAATTACACATTAAAACTTTGTTTTTAAAGAAGAATTTTTAAAAAAATCTCTTTTTCTGTCTTTTTTAAAAATTTAATAAAACCTCTTTAATTTTTTCTTTAAAATTATCTTTTTTTTCTTGATTTAAAGTTTTTTAGGTACATTATAAAATATTCTTAAAACATTCTTTTTTAATTCTTATATATTCTTTAATTCTTTCTCTTTTAAATTACTCTCAATAAATATAAAATATTTGCCTTTTCGTCTGTAATTATCAGAAGACCCTTATTTATTTCCTCTCTCAATTAAAGTTAAATTTTTATTTTTCTCCCTAAAAAATAAATATTAATAAATTCTTCTCTTTTAAAGTATTAAATTTAAAATATATTCTTTTTCTAATTTTTTTTCTAATTCACCACTCCCACAGGTTGGGTCGTAGATTAATATTCTAACATATTTACTATTTTTTATTGAATTTATAAAGGTTTTAAAAAAATTCAATACTTATTGGAGAACTAAAAAGCTGATAACACTATTTCTTTTTTTATACTTTATAAACTACCAACTTTGGAGTTTTCCATTTACACGAATAACATATATCAAACGCTTTTTTATGCAAAACTTTGTCGCATTGAATATTAATATTTATATTTGGCAAATATTTTGAAGTAAAAGCAAATAATAAAAACGGAATTAAAAGCAATAATTTTTTCATTATTTTTTCTTAATTCTTAACTTTTCTTATATATTCTTTATTTTCTTTTNTTTTATTTCTTAAAATATCAACTAAATATTTTTTTTCTTTCTTTAATATTTTTTGTAATAAAACTGAATAAAATCTTTTTTAAATCGATAAAAATTAGTTCTGCTAATTCTTTTACTTTTTTCATAACATATCTCTTGAGCTCTTCTTTTAATCTTTTATTTTAATTGCTCTTTATTTAATAGCTTTTAATTTTTATTTACTTAAATTTTCATTTTCCATTTTTAACTCTTCATTTTTTTGCTTTTCTTGTTTTTTCTTTTAAAAGCTCTTTAATAGTTTCAATTTTTTTAAATACTATTAAATTAAAAAATCTGTTGAGTTTCTTAATTTATCAAATCCAAAGGCTATGATTAAAGGTTTTGAATATTTATTTAATGCCTTCTATTTCCTTATTTACAAATCCGCCGGAGAGAGCGAAATAGTGATTTTAAGAGGCGGAAATTCGAAATCGTTATTAAGCAGGGCGGACTTTACCCTTTCTTTGCTTTCCTGAATTGACTGACTTGTAAGCCCGACAATGGAAAATCCTGGAAGAGCTTTTGTAAAAGAGCTTTCGACTTCCACTTTTTGGGCGCTAAATCCTTCAAGTGTGGCCGAATTTATTTTTTTCGTTTTTGTTTTAATAGTTTTTTCCACTCTTTTTCAAACTTCTTTCTTTTTATGTAATCCAGTCTTTCTACAAAAAGATGCCCGTCAAGATGGTCTGTCTCATGCTGAAATGCAACGCTGAGTAGCCCCTCGGCATCCCTGATATGCTCTTTTCCGAATCTGTCAAAATATTTAACTTTAACATTTGCATATCTTTCAACTTCGTCAAAATAATCCGGAACGCTGAGGCAGCCTTCCGTGTCTTTTTGGCTTCCTTCCCAAAGTAAAAATTCAGGATTTATTACTTCTATTTTAGAATTTTCACTCTGTTTTCCTTCTTCATCCCCGATATCAATTATTAACGCACGGATTGGAACCGCCACCTGAATAGCGGCAAGCCCGACACCGTTTTTAACAATCATAGTCTCATACATATCATCCAATAATTTATGAAGCTCGCCATCAAATCTTTCAACAGGTTTTGAAATCTGTTTTAAAACTTTATTCGGATATGTAACTATATCAAGCACTGCCATCAATCTACCTTTCCAATAGAATATAATTCTTTGTTGCTTTCAGCTTCTTTTAGGGTATTTAACGCTTTAAATATAAATCTTTCCACATCCCTGTTTTCCTTAAGCTCTACTATACCGGCCACAATTTTAAGCGTAAGTTCTTCACCCTCTAAAAAAACAGAGGTATTTAACAACGTATCTGAAAGTCTTTCAACTGTTTTTTGCGCCCCTATCACATCGGTATGTTTAAGAAGCATTGAAAAAATATTTTCTTCGAATGTAGCCACAATATCTGTTCTTCTTGACGTTTTAAGCATTATTTTAGCCAAACTTCTGTTGATTAAGACACGCGATTTTTCAGAATTGAGTTTACTCAAAATATCATCTTGTATTTTAACCATTATAAGAGAACTGGTATGATGAAATTTATTTATTAAATTAAGTTCTTTCCTAACTTCATTTAAAAAATAATTTTTATTATATATACCGTATCTCGCATCAAAAACAGAATTACTTTCGATATCTTTTAAAACCTCCACATTCTGGGAATATAAATTTTTAATCTCTTCAACTTCCCTGTTCAGGCGCTCATCGATTATTTTTAAATTGTTTTGAAAACCGTTTATCAATTTTATTAAAGCCTTGTTGTTGGTTATGTGGGCTGTTTCTTTAAGCTGTAAACCAAGCAGTTCTTTTAATTTTTTAGTAATTTTATATGTCAGCGCAACATGGTTTAAAAGCTCTTTTGAATATTTAAAAGCGTTTTTAAGTTTTATTTCAAATTCCAAATCTTTTTCTAAATCATTACTCTCTTCCAAAGATATTAATTCATAAACCTGTTTTCTGAATGCTTCATTTTCATTATCCAGCTCATTAAAAAAATAAACTTTATAATAATACGGAATGGGGGGAACCCCGTCTGAGATAAGATTGTCAAATACCCTTTTTGCAAAATTTTCTAAATTAGACCCAGGTGTAGAGGTATTTGAAACACCCGCATATTTACCATCGCTCTTATCAATCATTATTCTCTATTTTTAAGTACTTTATCAATAAGACCATATTTCATAGCCTCTTCAGCACTCATAAAAAAATCTCTTTCTGTATCTTTTTCTATTCTTCTAAGGCTCTGGCCTGTATTTTCAGCCAAAATTCTGTTAAGTTCTTTTTTCATCCTTAAAATTTCTTTTGCATGAATTTCAATGTCAGTTGCCTGACCCTGGGCTCCTCCCAAAGGCTGATGTATCATAATTCTTGCATGAGGGAGCGCAAATCTTTTTCCCTTGGCACCGCTGCTGAGTAAAAACGCCCCCATGCTTGCCGCCTGCCCCATACAGATGGTTACTACGTCAGGTTTTATATAATTCATGGTATCATATATTGCCATACCGCTTGTTACAACCCCTCCAGGTGAATTGACATATAAATAAATATCCTTTTCAGGATTCTCGGCTTCAAGGAAGAGTAACTGTGCCACTATAATGCTTGAAACATGGTCGTTAATTTCTCCCTGGAGCATAACAATTCTGTCTTTCAAGAGACGAGAATATATATCATACACCCTCTCGCCCCTTCCCGTTTTTTCAATTACTGTAGGTATTAATATACTCAATTTTTATCCTTCACTTGATAATTTATCATCAAGAAGTTTGTTTAATAACTTCTCTTCAATCATATTCATTTTTATTACAGGTAATAAATTGTTTTCCTGATAATATTTTATTACATCCTGAGGATTTTGCCCCTGCATTAAAGCTTCATAATAAATTACCTGGGAAAGTTCCTGATCGCTAACATCAACATTTTCTTTTTTGGCTATGGCATCAACCAAAAATGTAAGTTTTACCCTGTCTTTTGCTTCAGGAAGCAGTTTTTCCCTGAGTTCTTTAACTTTTTCAGGATTTTCCTGAAGTTCTTTAATTTCAGCAGGACTCATTTTTGAGGCTTCCTGATTAATCATTATTTCAAGTTCTTTTTCAACAACGGCCTCAGGCAAATCTATTTCGTATTTTTTAACCAGACATTCAAGTATTTCGTCTTTTTTTGGTCCGAAAGCTTCGGCTTTTTTTCTGCTTAAAATAAGCTCTTTTACATGATTTTTAAGATTATCAAAAGTGGCGTCTTCTTTATTTAAATATTTTTTAGCCAAATCGTCATTTATTTCAGCCGGAATTTTTTCCTGAATTTTTTTAAGTGTTACTTCAAATTCAGCCTCTTTGCCCGCTAATTCTTTTGCACCGTAATTTTCAGGGAAAGTCACTTTTATTTTTTTACTCTCTCCCACTTTCATTCCGATAATCTGTTCTTCAAATCCCGGAATAAAAGAATTGCTTCCAAGCTCAAGAGGATAATCCTCGGCACTTCCGTTTTCCATTTCTTTTCCGTCAATAAAGCCTTTAAAATCAATTACCGCTATATCGCCTTTTTCGGCAACTTGCTTTTCGCTGTCTTTTACTTCAGCCATGCTTTTTGCAATATTTTCAAGTTCTTCGTTAATTTCTTCTTCGCTTACTTCTATTTTTTCAATTTCAGGAACACATTCTTTGTAACCTTCTATTTCTGCTTCTGGCCTTGAATATACTTTAATTTCAACTTCTATTTTTTCTTCGCCTTTTTCAAATTTCACCACATCAGGCTCCGCAATCATATCTTTAATTCCGAGCTCTTTTAAACCTTCATTTAAAACATCTCTTACGGCTTCACTTACTGCATCGTTTTCAATATCGCTTGCATACATTTTTTTAACAACTTTTACGGGAACTTTTCCCGCTCTGAATCCTTGAACTTTAGCTTTTTTTGCAATTTGTTTGGCAATTTTGTCTTTTTTTGCTTCCAAATCTTGATTTTCTATGTTTGCTTTTATTATACTATTAGCAGAATCAATTTTTTTTGCTTCAACCATACATTATCCTTTTTTAAAGTGTATAATACCATAATTTTATAATTAATTGAAAGGAAACGATGCCGCTTAAAAATATCAAATCGAAAATTGGCTCTAAAAAATTATCCCTTCCGTTTGGAACGGTAAAAAAAATAAATTCCACCAATCTTATAGCCGTAGGACTTAACCCTTCTATAGGGGATATTGTAAAAATTGTCTCATCCAATAAGGAAATGCTCGGGATGGTAACAAGCCTCGATGAAAAATCTTTTGTGGTAACGCCTTTTAGTTTTTTAGAAGGTTTTAAAACAGGGGACAAGGTATATATTGACGAAAACGGAATGAAAATTCCTGTTGGGGAGGGGCTGCTTGGAAGAGTGGTTGACCCGTTTATGAATCCTATTGACTCCCTCGGTAAAATAAATTTTGAAACAAAATATCCTATAATGAAAAAACCTATTTCCCCCCTTAAAAGAGGCATGATAAATGAAGTCTTCTCAACCGGGGTTAAAGCGATAGACGCTCTTTTAACCTGTGGAAAAGGCCAAAAAATGGGTATTTTTGCCGGAAGCGGGATTGGTAAAAGCACACTCATGAGTATGATTGTAAAAGGAAGTGATGCCCAGGTTAAAGTAATAGCCCTGATTGGCGAAAGGGGGAGGGAAATCCCGGAATTTATAGAACATAATTTAAAAGGGGATTTGACGAATACGGTAATTATAGCGGCAACAAGCGACGATTCAGCCCTTATGAGAAAATACGGGGCGTTTAGCGCCATGGCGGTGGCGGAATATTTTAAAGACCGTGGGAAAGACGTACTCTTTTTAATGGACAGTATAACGCGTTTTGCCATGGCTCAGAGGGAAATAGGGCTTGCCCAGGGGGAACCGCCTACAAGCAAAGGTTATCCTCCAAGCTCAATTATTCTTTTACCGCAATTAATGGAGAGGGCTGGAAAAGAAAAAGGAAAAGGCTCTATCACTGCATTTTTTACAGTATTGGTGGAAGGAGACGACACTTCGGCCGACCCTATAGCGGACCAGGCCAGAAGCATACTCGACGGACACATTATTTTAAACAGGGAACTGACAGACAGGGGGCTATATCCTCCAATAGACATTCTTTCTTCAGCCAGCAGGGTAATGCCGAATGTGGTAGATAAAGAGCATATAAATTTTGCGCAAAAATTTAAATATCTCTATTCAATACTCAAAGAAAACGAAGTGTTAATCAGAATCGGTGCATATCAAAAAGGAATTGACCCTGATTTAGATGAAGCCATTGACAAAAAAGAAGCCATGGAAAACTTTTTAAGACAAAATCCCGATGAATTATACAAATATGAAGAGATTATTAATCAGCTAAAAAGCTTGTTATAATTTGAAAAAATGAGGAGAAATTAAATGTATTTAAATGATTTAATTTCTATTTTTAATAATCAAAACTACATCGGTGTAATGATATACCAAAAAAATATAATTTATTCAAATAAAAAATTTCAAGAAATTTCAGGATATTCTCAAAATGAATTAAAAAATTTCTCCCCAGAATCAATATTTAAATTAAATAAAAAAAAATATGAAATTTTAAATACTATAAAAAAAGATTAAACGGAGAATTTTTTTCAAAAACATATGAAAGTTTGCAGGTTATAAATAAAAACAATGAATTTAAATTAGTAAATATTTATTCTCAGACAATAAAATTAAACGATTCGTTTGCAGGTCTAATTTATGCAATAGATATTACAGAAGAAATCAAAAAGGAAAATTTGCTTGAAATTTTAAAAAATATAAATCAAATTATAATAAAACTCTCTTCTAAAGATGAAATATATAAAAACGTTATGGAATCTTTTTACAATCAAAAAACATTTGATTTTGTATGTATTGCCACAAAAAATGAAAATTTTACAAAAATGGAGTTGAAATACTGCAAAGGAGATTATAAAAAAGAGTTTTTAGAGTATTTAGCAGAAATTTTTGAAACCGACCCAAAATATTCAGACAAATGTATGGCTACACAATATATTCTTAAAAATCAAATAATGATAATAAATGATATAAATTCAGTTAATTTCCCAAATAAAAAATTACTAAAACAATTAATTGACAATAATTTTCATTCAGCATTATTTATACCAATTTATAAAAACGGCAAAATAGACGCAGGCATTGGTTTATGCGTAAAATACAAAAATTATTTTAATAAAGTTTGTTTATCAATTTTTAAAGAGATAAAAGAAGACATTGAATATGCCATTAAAAAAATAGAAGATTATACACTACTTGATTTGCTAAAAGAAGCTATTGACAAAAACTTATTCATGGATACTTATTACAGACGAAAATGCAAATATTTTATATGCGAATAAAAGTGTGGAGGAAATTACAAAATATAAACTGCATGAATTAATAGGAAAAAATCCGAGAATTTTTAAATCGGGCTGTCATTCTAATAAACAAAAATAAAAACGGAGAGCTTTTTTATTTAAAAGACAATTTTAGAAAAAAAATTAAAGCCAAACAGACAGGAATTTATATATCAGATTTCTAAAAAAATAAATGAAAAAGAGACATATGCCTTTATAATAATTGATTTAAAAGATTTTAAAATATTCAATCAGATAAACGGGCTGGAAGCGGGTGATTATATATTAAAAAAAATTGCTGAATTTTTAAAAACATTTTTCCATACAGAAGATATTTTTGGAAGAATTTCATAATAAAATTTCTGTTTAATTTAGGCATTGCTCTATATCCCAATGATGATACCGACATAGTAAAATTATTTGATAAAGCATATATAGCTTTGGAAATTGCAAAAGAAAAAGGGGAATTCGGATACGAATTTTTCTCAAATGAAATAAATAAAGCCATCATTGATTACACACAGACAAAAACTTTATTAAAAAATGCCCTGAAACACAGAGAATTTATATATCATTTTCAACCGTATGTGGATTCAAAATCTTTAAAAATTGCAGGGGCGGAAACACTTCTCAGAATCAAACACAACAATAAAATAATTTATCCTAACAGTTTTATAGATTATGCCGAAAACAGCGGATTTATAAAAACAATAGAAAAACAGATGTTTCCAAAATTTTTAGAATATCTGCAACAGATAAACATACCCCTTTCTTTTAATATTTCAGGTAAATCCTTAACAGATGAAGAGCATATTAAAAATTTATTTAAAAAAATACACAATTTACCTATAAATATAGAATTAACTGAAAGGGAAATAGCGGGAGATATTGAATATACCAAGAAAATATTCAATTATTTTAAAAATAAAAAATTCAGACTTTCAATTGACGATTTTGGAACGGGTTATTCATCGTTTAGTTATTTAAAAGATCTGCCGGCTGATTATTTAAAAATTGATATATCTTTTGTAAGAAACATAGAAAACTCAAAAAAAGATTATGCCATTGTTGAAACAATTATTGATTTTGCCCATAAATTTAATATGAAAACAATAGCCGAGGGTGTAGAAAACATTAACCAGTTAAAACTGCTCCAAAATGCCGAGTGTGATTATATCCAGGGATTTTATTTTTATAAGCCTATGCCTTTTAATGAATTTAAATCTCTTTTATAAGCCCGGAAGGGCTTAAAGAGGAGGTAATTATTAAAAACTTTTAAGGAGGGGAAATTGAGCTAAAATTATATCAGAAAAAGCTTAAAGTTAGCTTAATTTTTTCGGCACTGACTAAATAAAGTGAAACAATTGCAAATTTGAGTGAAGAAAAAGTGTTAAAAAAAGCATTTTGTTTGAGCGTAGCGAGTTAATGCTTTTTAGCTTTTGCGAAAAGGAAAAAATTTGCACTTTTTGTTGAACTTATTTAGCCAGTGCCAATATTTCTAAAAATTTATCGCTTTTTATTACATATTTATTATTCATAAAATAAAATTCAAGCTTGTAAGAATGAAGCATAAGCCTTTTTGCCCCGGTTGTTTTAATTCTCTCTTCTTCGCTTATCTGTTTATTTAAATATCTGTCGGCAAATTCATTGCCCACCCCGTATAACGGATCCCCCACAACCGGATGGCCTATACTGAAAAGATGCACCCTTATCTGATGCTGGCGGCCTGTTAACAAATCACATTCAACAAGTGTGTTGTCTCCTATTTTTTTAACGGGCTTTATAATGGTTATTGATTCTTTACCCTCGGGATGAATCATTACTTTAACTTTTATATTTTCATCTCTGTTTGCCAAAATGGGTTTTTTAATAGTCATAATTTTATCCAAATGCCCCCTGATTAGGGCCAGATAACTTTTTTTTATTTCTTTGTTTTGAAAAGAGCGTTTTAAAACGCTCTCGGCAAATTTATTTTTACTCGCCATTACAAGTCCGCTCGTTTCTCGATCAAGCCTGTGGACCAAATTTGCATCTCTTCCCCAGAGTACCCTTACATCATCAAGAAGACTTTTGGTGTTAGCCAGTTTTTTTGGATGAATAGCAACCCCGCTCGGTTTGTCAAAAACTGCAAAATGGGTTGTTTCAAAAACAGGTTTTAGTCCGTAACCGTTGGGCTCGAACACTATGGCTTTAAGAATACCGCTGCCTCTTGCGGATTTTTCACTCACCCTTTTTCCGTTTAAACTGACCCTGCCCCTGTCAATCGCCCTTTTGGCTTCACGCATACCAAATCCGAGTTCAATTAAAAAATCAAGTATTTTTTGATTTTCAATTTCAAATTCTTTAACTACAAAACCCATAATTATCCTAATGTAAAATTGATAATGGAAAATGGATAATTATTTTTCTTTATTTTCATTTTTTTCTAATTTTTCATTATTTTTACCCTCATTTTCCATTTTACATTTTATATTATCCATTTTTTTTTCATTGGAGCTTATCATATCTGAAAAATCCCTTGTATTTCCTGTTGCCGTAAGTTCATCAAGACTTGTCAGGGAGCTTTTTATATCGTTTACTTCACCGCTTACTTTATTTTGAAGCTCCTGAAGCTGTTTTTTATATTCTTCCATTTCCGTTTTCATCTCTTCAAGTTCCAGCTCTCTTCTGATATCAGCCGTTGCGTCCCTCCACATTTTTTTTATTTTTATAAAAAGTCTTCCCAAATCCCTCATGGCATCCGGAAGTTTTTCCGGTCCCAAAACAATAATGGCTATAACCGCCACAAATAAAATTTCGCTAAAGCCCATATCCGGCATAATTTATCCTTTTATTATTACTACTCACAACCACGCCGCTTTGCAAGCGGCCGGGCAAGCTCACTACTCACTATGTACTATATTATTGTATAATTGTATCAAAAAAAAGGATATATATGGTTGAAAGATATGCCAGGAGTGAAATGAAAAAACTGTGGAGCCAGGAAGCTAAATACGGCGCATGGCTGGAAGTTGAAAAAGCGGCGGTAAAAGCATGGAACAAACTGGGTTTAATTCCGGATGTTGATGCAAAAAAAATTATTGAAAATGCAAAATTTGATATTAAAAGAATTGAGACAATAGAAAAAGAAACAAAACACGATGTAATAGCATTTTTAACAAGCGTGGCTGAAAGCCTGGGAAAGGAGAGCAGATGGGTCCATTATGCCCTCACCAGCTCAGACACTATTGACACAGCAACAGCCCTTCAAATGAGAGATTCTCTTAAAATAATTATTGATGATGTAAAAATGGTAATGGAAAGCATTAAAAAAAGGGCAATGGAGCATAAATATACGTTAATGGTTGGAAGAAGCCACGGAATTCACGGGGAGCCTATTACATTTGGGCTTGTTTTATCCATCTGGTATGAAGAAATGAAAAGACACCTTAAAAATTTAAAAGAAACACTTGACGTTATCAGTGTCGGAAAATTAAGCGGTGCTATGGGTAATTTTGCCCACGCTCCGATTGAGCTTGAAGAGCTTACATGTGAATTTTTAGGTCTTAAACCGGCTCCTATTTCAAATCAGGTAATCCAGAGAGACAGATATGCGCGCCTTGCTTCATCTTTGGGACTGCTCGCAAGCACAGTGGAAAAAATAGCGGTAAATATAAGACATTTTCAAAGAACGGAAGTTTATGAAGCGGAAGAATATTTTTCAAAAGGTCAAAAAGGAAGTTCCGCAATGCCGCACAAAAGAAATCCCGTTCTTAGCGAAAATATTACAGGTTTAGCAAGGGTTATCAGAAGCTATACTATTCCTGCAATGGAAGATGTCGCCCTTTGGCATGAAAGAGACATAAGCCACAGCTCGGTTGAGAGATTCTGGCTGCCGGACGCATTTGTTACCACCGATTTTATGCTCCACAGACTAAATAATATTATTGCAAATCTTTTGGTATATCCGGAAAATATGATGAAAAACCTTAATTTAACGGGAGGGCTTGTATTTTCTCAAAGAGTTCTTTTAGAACTTCCCAAAAAAGGAATAAGCAGGGAAAACGCTTATAAAATAGTTCAAAGAAACGCAATGAAAGTATGGGAGGAGCTTCAAAAAGGAAAAAAACCAATCAATGACAAAGGTGAGAGCCTGTTTTTGGAAAACCTGCTAAAAGATGAGGATTTGAGAAAAGTTATGAAAGAGGATGAAATAAGAAGTCTTTTTGATTACAATTATTATACGAGAAATGTAGACAAAATTTATAAAAGAGTGTATGGAAGTGAAAAGTGAAAAGTTAAAAGTTGAATTAGTTAATTTTTATACAACCGATGATTATAAAAAAAATTTAGAAAAAGTTATTAATATAATAAAAAATTCCTCTTCCGATTTTCTTCTTTTTCCGGAAGTCTGTTTAACCGGGTTTGATTATAAAAACTGGAAAAAAGCTAATGAATTCGGTGAATTTGCAATAGATGAACTTTCAAAAATAAATAAAGCATTTGCTATGAGTATTATTTTAGAAAACAAAAACTGTTTTTGTTTTTTTGACAACGGTCTTGTTTACAAAAGAGCCAAATATAATCTTTTCGGATATGAAAAAAAATTTTTTGAAGTAGGCGGAAAACCGGATGTTTTTGAATGGAGAGGTTTAAAAATAGCAAGTCTTATCTGTTTTGAAATCAGATTTACCCAGTATTGGGAAAAATTTAAAGGCATTGATTTGATTTTAGCTCCTTCAAGATGGGGAAAAGAGAGAATTGAGCACTTTAAAACTCTTAATAAAGCCCTGGCTCTTTCCTCCCAGTCCCAGGTATTGGCGGTAAACAGTGCAAATGAAAAGCCTTACGGATGCAGTTTTGATGCTTGGGGTGAAGGTGTTGAATTTAAAAACGAAAAAATAATCACTTTTATTGATTTGGAAAAAAACCAAAAAATCAGAAAAAAACTTGACATAGGAATAAAATGAATCATATATTAGCAGATAAATTAGCCGATTTTGTAAATTTTTCACCCGCTATTTACAAAGCATTCTGTGAAATTGACAGAAAATTTTTTGTGCCTGCCGGCTTGGAAAAACATACTTATGAAATTACCCCCCTCCCTCTTGATAAACAATCTACAATTTCCTCCCCTTTAACCATTGCAAAAATGACCTGTCTGCTTGAATTGGACGGGACTGACAAAGTTTTGGAAATAGGCAGCGGAAGCGGATATCAGGCGGCAATTTTAAGCAAAATTGTAAGACGCGTTTTTACAGTTGAAAGAATCTGCAGACTTGTTAAAGAAGCAAAAAAACGGTTTGAAGAAATGAGACTCTTTAATATAAATATAAAATGCGACGACGGAAGAGCTGGCTGGAGAGAATTTGCCCCTTATGAGAGAATACTTTTTTCCGTTGCAACAGAAGAGATACCGGAAGAATTATTCACCCAGCTTAATAATAACGGTTTTATTTTAGCCCCAATTAATAAAGGTAACAAACAGATAATTACAAAATTTTATAAAAACGGAAAAAAAGAAGAAATTGAGACCTGTGAATTTGTCCCTTTAAAAAAAGGGATAATAAAATAGTATTGCAACCAAGTTGCATTTTTGATATAATTTCAACATGTGTGAAAAGTTATTAAATCTTAAAAAAACAGAGTTAAAAATAGCTAAATTGTTACAAAAAGGTATCTGTTCTGCAAAAGAGTTGCAAAAAAATTTAAATGTAGATAAAGCAACTGTTTACAGAAACATACATTCCTTACTTAAAAAAAAGATAATAAGAGAAATAAAAAACAGCGAGGGCATTAGTTTTTATGAAATAAACTGTAAAATTCACAATCCTATTCATCCACATTTTGAATGCAAAATATGTAAAAAAATTTACTGCCTGAATGCTTTAAAGCCTGAAGATGTAATAAGTCTAACCAAATATACGGATTTTGAAATAGATTCAGTTGAAATTAAATTTAAAGGAATATGCAATGAATGCAAAAAAACAATGGAAAATGGATAATGGAAAATGGAAAATTTTAATTTTATTACTGCCTATTTTCAGTTTTGCTTTAAACATAAGTGTAACGGTTTTACCCCAAAAAGGCGTTGTTAAAGCTATTGCCGAAGAAAAGGCCAATGTTTATGTAATGGTACCTCCCGGAAGCAGCCCTGCAACCTATTCAATAAGTTTTAAAGAGCTTAAAAACATTAAAAATTCAGATGTTTATTTTACAATCGGAGTGCCTTTTGATAAAAAATATATAAACAAAATTAAAGAAACAAATCCAAATATAAAAGTGGTATATTTTGGAAAATATTTAAATAAAGAACCCAACCCGCATATATGGCTAAGCCCTGCTAAACTACAGCTTGAAGCAAAAGTTGTTTTAGATGAATTAATTAAAGCAGATCCAAAAAACAAAGAATTTTATTTAAATAATTATATAAAATATATTAATTCCTTAGCTGCTTTGGAAAAAGAAGGATTTTTAAATATAAATCAAAAATCATTTATTACATTCCACCCGGCATTTTATCATTTCAGCCAGGATTTTCACATAAAAGAAGTTGCTCTTGAAAAAGAAGGTAAAGAACCAAGCTTTTCATATCTTAATAAAGTGTTGAAAACAGCAAAAGAAAATCATATAAAAACAGTAATAATTTCACCGGAATTTCCTAAAAAATATGCCGAAATCATCGCTCAAAAAATAAATGCCAAAACTTATGTGATAAGTCCTTTGAATGAAGATCCGAGATATACCATTAAAGAACTCATTAAAGCCCTTAAATGAAAGCGGTTGAAATAAAAGAGCTTTTCTTTAAATATAATAGTGAATGGATATTGAAAAATATTAATTTAACTCTTGATGATAAAGAGTTTTTAGCTATTATCGGGCCAAACGGAGGTGGAAAAACCACCCTTTTAAAACTGATTTTAGGATTTTTAAAACCAGATAAAGGGGAAATTAAAATTTATAATAAATCCCCGCTTTCAGCCAGAAATTTAATAGGTTATGTTCCCCAATATACAACCTTTTCCCTTGATATTCCAATAACCGTTTTTGATATAGTGCTTCAGGGAAGAGTTAAAAAAGGTAAATTTTTTTATTCAAAAGAAGACAAGGAAAAAGCAGTAAATATCCTTAAAAAATTAAAAATAGAAAATCTTAAAAATAAAAAAATAAGCGATCTCTCAGGAGGCCAGAGGCAAAAAGTCTTAATTGCAAGGGCACTTGTCACCGAGCCTAAAATTTTAATAATGGATGAGCCTACAAGCGCAATAGACATAAACGGACAAAAAGAAATTCTTGATTTAATAGAAAATATTAAAATAACACGTATTGTTGTTAGTCACGATATTAAAATATTATTTAAAGAAGTTGATAAAATAGCTTATATTAATAAAACTGCCGTAATTCACGAAGGTCCAAAACTTAATATTCCAACAGACAAGCATTTTTGCGAAATTGAGCTTATGGATTTTTTAAAGGAAAAAAATGTGGGATTTAATAAGTAATTCAGTATATGCAGGAATTCTTCTTAGCATTGCAATTGGAATAATAGGCTCACTGATAGTTATAAACAAAGCTTCAGCAATTACCGGAAGTATTGCCCATGGAAGTTTTGGAGGAATAGGACTTGCAATTTTTCTTGGGAGTTCCGTACTTTTAACAACCACTGTTTTTGCCATTTTTTTAACACTGATTTTGGCATTTATTTCCATAAAATATCCCCATAGGCTTGACAGTTTTTTAGGTGTTATCTGGGCGCTTGGAATGAGTTTGGGAATTTTATTTTTATCCTTGGCTCCAGGGTATCATTCAGACGTGTTAAGTTATCTGTTTGGAAATATTCTACTTGTTGATTCAAATGATTTAAAATATATGATAGGAGTTGATTTTATTTTGTTAATTTCTATAATTTTTTTATATAACTATTTTCTTGCAATGAGTTATGACAGGGAATTTTTATATTTAAGGGGGATAAACGCAAATATTATTTATACACTGTTTTTAATTCTTACGACTCTTAGTATTGTAATGAGCGTAAGAGCCATTGGAATTATATTGGTTTTAGCTCTTTTTACAATTCCGCCTCTTATAGCCGAAAGATTTACAGATAAATTTTATAAAATGATTATTTTAAGTGCTGTTTTAGCCGCAGTTTTTACAACCGCCGGAATTTTTATAAGTGCAAAATACGACATCGCCCCAACCCCTGCTATTGTAATTATTGCAAGTATCGGACTTTTTTTGAGCCTTTTTAAAAAGAATTAAGAAACTCCTCTCCCCTCTCATACCCCATTTCAAACAAATCGTCAAAATTTTTAAATGAACAGAGCTTATAATCTGAAAGTCTTTCATCGGTTATATAAAAATTACACTTTTTAATGCTGCCCTCTGACGAAACCCTCCATGAAAGATAAAACATTCTTTTTAAAATTCCAAAAAAGCTTTTTTTAAACTCTTTTTTTAAAGGAAACAAATCAACCCCGACAATTATCCCCTCTTTAAAAACACCGACAGGCAGGTTTTCCTTAATCCCCCCGTCAACCAAAAAAAGATTATCCAGCTCAACCGGAGGGAAAAAAGGCATTATGGCACTTGAAGCCAAAACAGCCTTTTTTAAATCACCTTTTTCAAAGTAGATAATTTTTCCGCTGTTTAAATCGAGTGCATTTACATATGTTTTAATGTTAAGTTCTTCAAAAGTTGAAAGTGGAATAAATTTTTTGGCAATCTCTGAATTTATATCTATTTTAAAAAAGCCTTTAGTAAGAGAATTGAATTTAAAAACTTTTTTAAACGCTTTTGATTTTAAAAGTTCAAGCTGTTTTTGAGGTTTTACCCCGCATGCATAACTTGCACCGATTAATGCACCTATACTGCTGCCTGAAATTGCATTTATATCTATCTTTGAATCAATAGCTTCCAAAAACCCTAAATGAAAAGCCCCTCTGAAGGCTCCGCCTGAAAGTGCCAGATTAATTTTCATAATTTAACCATTCAATTATTTTCCATTCCCCCTCATACGTTTCAACCAAAGCAGTGCAGGATTCCACCCAGTCCCCGCAGTTCATATAATCAATATCCCCTATTTTTCTTATTTCAGCTTTATGAATATGCCCGCAGATTATACCATTATATTTATTTGTTTTTGCATACTGCGCCAATACATTTTCAAAATCGGTTATAAAATTGACAGAAGATTTGACATTGTCTTTCATATATTTTGAAAGTGACCAGTATCTGTTTATTCCACAGATTTTTCTGATTCTGTTAATCGGGTCGTTTAAATGAAGCAGAATTTCATAGCTGTAATCTCCAAGGATTGAGAGCCATTTTTTTGTCATAGTTATAGAATCAAAAAAATCACCGTGTGTAATATAATATTTTTTACCGTTAATTGCATCATATTCAGCCTCATTTAAAATATGGGTTCTCTCCCCCAATACCACTGGCAAAAAAGGCCTTAAAAAATCATCATGGTTTCCGGTGATATAATAAACTTCTGTTCCTTTTCTTGCTTTTCTTAAAAGTTTTTGAATAACATCTGAGTGGGACTGAGCCCATTTTATTTTTCTTTTTAATGCCCAACCATCAATTATATCACCAACAAGATAAAGATTTTCAGATTCATTTTTCCTCATAAATGAAAGAAGTTTTTCTGTCTTTGAATATTTTGTCCCTAAATGCACATCGGATATAAAAATTGATTTATATTTCATTGCTCATTCCCTGAAAATACACGGAAAATTTTCCGTGATTTTAATCGTCATCGTCTATATGGCTGCTTTTTATAACATATTTTGAAGGATAAGGCGTATTATAGCCTTTTGCAGAATACCAAATCATTTTATTGAGCAAATCATCATTTGCTGAATTATCCATTTTTGTATCCAATTTTGATGCTATTTGAGACCATTTACGAGCCAATCCACTTAACTCATCAGGTTTTGGATTCATATTATCAAGAGGTATCTGGTTTTTAACATGCGTATAAGGGGTGAAATCAGGTTTATTTGTAAAACAGCTGTACATAACAGGGGCAGTTGCGTCATTAATATTCATAGGAGGAATTCCTAAAATTCTTTCTATAGTATGCAAAACCGATAACTGTGTATAAAAAGTATGAATTACCTGGTGTTTTTTTGAATAAGGGCTGATAACCCATGCAGGACCTCTGTATGAAGAAACATGGTCCCAGCCGTCCTGGGTATCGTCTTCCAATACAAAAATTACAGTATCTTTCCATATAGGGCTGTGCGAAACGGCTTCTACAATTCTCCCCAAAGCCAAATCATTATCCGCAACCATTGACGCAGGTGTCGGATATCCAGGTTTTAGATGAGAAGTATGGTCAGCCGGAAGAGCCATTATGGTAAAATCAGGGAAATTACTGTCAGTTGCTTTTTTAATATCTTTAATAAATGCGTCCGCCCTTATCTCGTCAGGTATTCTGTGATGATCATATCCCGGATATGTATTTGAAGTATATTTTGCAATATTGTTTAAAGATACATAATTTTTAAACGGTATTGAAATTCCATTCTTATAATCAGTATAAAACTGTTTCCATGTTGAATATTTTGGAACATCAGCCTGAACATTTTCACCGTAATTTTTAAAAGTATGTCCGTGGAAAAGAACATCATCCCAGATATATCCTGTTTTTGGTGAAACCATCGCATCCAAAATTACATGAGGATATCCCCTGAACCAGCCTCTTACATTTTTTTCCACATAATCATCCACAAATGCACTATCACTCCAAGGATGTCCTTCGGCCGAACATTTGCCTACATCATAAAAATTATCCAAAAGTCCGAATTCACGTGCTAATTTATGCATATTAGGAGTAACTTTTTTACCGAATACCGTTAAATAAGCTTCCCCGTTACCTTCTTTCATATCACCTAAAACCTGGTCATACGTTCTGTTTTCTTTTATAATATAAATAACATGCTTAAATACAGAAGGTTCCCCGAGTCTTTCAGGAACCGGAACAGGTTTAACATTTTTTCTCGGAGGAAGCATAGATTCTTCGATTGCTTTTTTAAGTTTTCTATATTGCATATTGGTCTTAACCTGATTTGTCCAGTATTGTAAATCCTCTTTTTCAAGCTCAGGCAATTTTATATCAGAAATATATGCAAATTCTCTGTGTGTATTGTAATACCCAGCAGTTGAAATGTTTTTTCTTCCTTTTTGAGGATAATTCAATTTGAAGTGTTTGTCATTTTTATTTTGAGTTGTAGCTCTTGAATAAAGCCCTTCCGTATCGGCTACATATAACTTTTCCCCGTCTTTTGAAACATCAAGCCCCCCAGGATACGCACCTGTTGGGATAAGTCCGATTACTTGATTATTACTTAAATCAATTACACTGACACAATTAAGGTTTCCATCCGCCACAAAAAGAAATTTTTCATCTGGGGACAGCGCCAGGGCATCAGGAGAAAATCCGTAAGGAACCCTGTTTGGTGAAACACCTATATTTTCAATTTTATAAGTTTTTGTGTCAATAACCGAAACAGTATCGGAGTTTGCATTTGCCACATAAACTTTGCTTCCTTCTTCGTTTGAAATAATGTCATTCGGATGAAGCCCCACGTTTAAGGTTTTTATTACATTGCCGTTTTCATCCATAACGCTTACAGTGCCGCTTGCCGCACTTTCACTCATGGAATCAACCTTTATAAATCCTGCTTTTTCATTATTCCATCCGCCTTTTGAAACAATGTCATTATACGGATTGGCTAATTTCCCTCCCCAGTTTGTAACAAAAATTTTCTTATTGGCAATTGCCAAGCCGTATGGGAAATTTCCTTTTGTCCCTTTTTCCCAAACCAATTCTTTTGTGGCCACATCTATTTTTGCTACTTTATCAGCACCGTTAAGTGTAACGTACATATATTTCCCGTCTTTTGAAAATTTTATATCGTTAGGAAGTGCGGGTCTGCCGTTTTCTTTATCAAAATGATAAAATTTACTTATTGCCGCATTTGTACCTGTTAAAGCGGCTTCCAGAATATCTCCCAAACTTGTTGTCCAGTAAATATGTTTTCCGTCTTTTGAAAAAGCAATTCCCGAATACATATTACCTGAATGTTTTTTAGATAAAAAAGATTTTTTAAGATTAATTTCATTTATAACTTTATCTGTTTTTGTATCAATCAATGTTAAATAAAACCTCCCCTCAACCGCAAGTATTTTCCCATCCGGCGAAAGCCTGCAGTCCATTGCATGCTGCTCTATGTCCGCAGTTCCGTATTTTATTAATTTGCCTGCGGGTGTTAACCTATCTCCGGTCGGTGCAAAATATTCATTTTGAACATTTTTTGATTGTCTGTCCAAATTCATATTGTTTGCACATCCGCTCATCATTATCAAACCAATTGATAACATCAAACCGTATTTTCTAATTTTCATTCCCTCTCCTTAAAAGTTTTTCAAAAGAAAGTATAGGAAATTAAAATAACATTAAAATAACAATTAAAGATATCTTTTTTTCTTTTGCGGCTTAATGGTAGAAATATCAACCAATACAAAACTGTCAATACAATTGTTAAAATCCTCATCCACATTGTAATCTATAAAGCTGGCTCCTTCTCTTTCGCATAAATCAGTATATTGCTTATATAAAGTAGGAATAGAAGTATTATAGTAATTTAGATAGCTTCTTAAAATATTAAAATCTTCTTTTAAACCGCCTTTAAAAACAGAATTAAATTCTTCCAATGAATTTTTTGAAACAATAAAAGGATTTTTTGCTTTTACTAAATGTTTGTTTTTTCCATAATATTTATCAAAATAATAAATTATCATCTCCTGGGCAAAAAGAGGAATTTCAGTGCTTAAACTCACAGGCCCGAAAAGATATCTAATATTATTTTTACTTTTAATATAAGCACCTATTCCCTGCCAAAGTAAATCAAGCGCCCTGCTGCCCCAGTATTTTGGTACTACAAAACTTCTTCCAAGTTCTATTGCATTCGGTAAAATTTTTATAAACTCATCACCGAATTCATACAAAGTATTGGTATAAAACCCTTTTTCTTTAAATTTTTTATATATAAACTCTCCATTTCCTATTCTGTAAGAGCCCACTATTTCAAGTTCATCTTCATTCCATAAAATTATATGGTCATAATAATAATCATACTTGTCTTTATCTTTTCTTTTACCTGTCCCCTCGCCCACTTTTCTGAATGTATATTCCCTTAGCCTTGCAATCTCTTTTAAAATAACACTGTCTGGAGAATATTTATACAGATATATAATTTTTCCATCGGTTGTTTTTCCTAAAACTTCGCAGCGCTTTAATTCATCTTTAAGCTCTTTTTTATCAACAGGATGAATAATCGGTTTTTGAGTTTGGTAAACTTCCTTTTTATTTTTTCCAATTTTATAAAGATGTTTTTTAAAAAGTTTTACCTGATATTGTTCATCAATTTTATTATCAAAACTATCAAACGGGATTAATTCTCCAATTTTAAATTCAAGATGCGAATTTTTTTTCTTAAACATTTCATTAAATAAAAGAAGAGAAGATAAATTTTTATTAATCAAAGACATACTGTAAAATATTTTGGAATTTTTAGCTTTTATAAAAACAGGTAAAATCGGGGCTTTATTATGTTTTGCAAAATGTAAAAATCCTTTATGCCATTTGCCGTCCCTTATTCCTGTGGGAGTCGGCCTTGAAACTTCACCTGATGGAAAAATAATTATTGCTTCTTCATTTTGGAGTGATTTATTTATGTTTGATAAGGAAGTTTTTGTAATTTTATTCTCAAAATTATCAACACCTATTAAAATAGATTTTAACTGTTCAAGTAACAACAAATTATTTGCCATAACCTTTATATCTTTTCTGACCTTCTTTACCAAATCAATAAGACAAAATGTATCTAAAATACCCGTCGGATGATTCGCGATAATTATAATCCTGCCGTTTACGGGAATATTCTCTATCTCAGATACTGTATATTTATAAGAGAAATTTAACTTCTCAAGCGCTTCCTCAATGAAAGTAAAAGGCTCTTTTTGGGGAAATTCTTTTAAAAATTCGTCAATTTCATTTTTATGGACAATTTTGTTTATTGTTTTAATTACACCTTTAGAGACAGGTTTTGGAAGCTTTTTTAACTGAGGATATTTTTTTAAGACTGTTTTATTAATATTTAACATAAAACCTCCATTTTTTTCATTATTTTAAAATGTTAAAATAACATTCAAATAACAAAAAGGAAAAAAGTGTATTTAGTTACTCAGGAAAGATTAGGTAAAATGAAACAAATTTTAAACACAAGACAGCGGGATTTAAGGGTTTTTATGGATTATGTCTATTCCGCCCACAATCTCTCAGCAATTGTCAGGACCTGCGATGCCGTAAATATAGGAAAACTTTATTACAGACATCAAAAAAAAGTAAAATTAAATAATGATATAACTATGGGCGCCCATAACTGGATTTTTCACGAATATATTGAAGATATTGAAAAATTTTATCAAAAAATAAAAAAAGATGGCTACCAGGTTATTGTAACTATGCTTGATGAAACTTCCATTGATTTCAGGGAAGTTGATTACACAAAGCCTACTTTAATAGTTCTTGGAAACGAAGTTGAAGGAATTAGTGAAACCAGCATAAAATATGCCGATAAAAAAGTAATTATTCCAATGTACGGAATGAGTCAGAGTCTTAATGTATCTGTGGCAAATGCAGTAATGCTGTATGAAGCCCAGCGTCAGAGACAGGCAAAAGGAATGTATAACAAACCTCAGCTGCCACCTAAACTTATTCAAAAAACCCTTAAAAAATGGGCTTATGATGATATTATTGAAAAAGAACTAAGGAGGGTGAGACATAAAAAATCTAAAATTCAATAATTCTACCGACTCCGCCCGGTATAAAATTTTCCCCATAAGTTTCTTTAAACATCCCTATTGCCAAATCTCCGCTGCAGTGCGTTGGAGTTACATATTCAACCCCTAAATTTTTAAGCTCTTTTACAGTTTCAGTTATTTCTTCTTCAGAGCTTCTCATTAAATGAAACCCGCCAAGCGCATATAAAACCGGTTTATTTAACATTTCAATTGCCCTTTTTACAATATTCACAATTCCCGGATGAGCGCAGCCTGTAACCACAATGAAAAAATCACCTTCATCAATTACAAGGCTTTGTTCACCAATTGGATGCATAACTCCGGTTGAATAAAAATTATCAAAAAGTTTAGTGGGATATTCATTAATAACTTTTACTTTTTTGCTTAATTTTTTTAAATCCCTTATATATAATGCTGATAATGAATCCGGTAAAAACATTGTTAAATTTCTGTTTATATCAACCACAGAATCAATTCCTCCTATGTGGTCCCAGTGAGGATGTGAAATAAAAAGATATTCAAGTTTTTTTATATCAAATCCCATTTTTGAAATATTCCTGATTAGCGCCCTTCCGTTAGAACCTGTATCAAACAAAAAATTATCATTTATAATACATCCAAATCCCCAAAAACTCTCTAATTTTTCATTTGCCCTGTAATTATCAAAAACTATACTGAATCTCATTTTCTTCCCCTTATAACCTTAAATGCCCCGCCGTTGCAACTTTTTATTTCAAAACTTAAATTATCTAAACCCTCTCCGTATAAATTTTCCACACATTCAAATTCACTAAATCTGGCTTTTTGAAGTAAATCAATTATATCATCTTTTGTAAAAAAGATAGCTTCTTTATAAAATTTAGACTTAAATTTATTTTTTTCATAAAACATGCCAAGAGGAGAGTTTAAATCTACAAAAGCTACAATTACAAACCCGCCTTGTTTCAATGCTTTATATGTGTTTTGAAGCGTTTTAAGTGGGTCTTTTACAAAACAGATTGTTGTTACAATCAAAGCAAAATCAAACTCTTCCTCGAAATCCATCTCCTCAGCTGTAATATTAATTACTTCAATGTCTCTTTTTTTGGCGATTTCGCTCATTTCTTTGCTTGGTTCAATCCCAACTTTAATGCCAAGAGGTGCTGCAAACCTGCCGGTTCCCACCCCTATTTCAATACCTTTTCCCTCAGGCAATAATTCTTTAATTGTTTTTAACTCCTCTTCATAAATTTTTGTATGTTTTTCAAACCATTCTTCGTAATCTTTTACTAAATTATCAAAAAACATTTGTTATTCCTTCACCATAGAATTAAAGCATTCCTGCAATTCTTTTATAACTTCCATATTTGGTTCTAAAAAAATTCTGTTACCTATTTTTTCCATTTTTATTAAATTGGCTTCTTTTAATTCTTTTATATGTCTTGAAATAGTGGGCAGTGAATATTCAAACTGTTCGGCAATAACCCCTACACACAAAGCCTGGGAAATAATATCATCTTTTCTGGCTTTTTTGTTAATTCCACAAACATAAGGTTTTCTTAAAATATTTAAAAAAATTTCAAGCCTCGTCTTATGGCCCAGGGCTTTAAAAGCCTTGACTTTTTCTTCAAGCGTCAACATAAAAATCCTTGATTTTTTTTATAAAAGATTATACCATACGCTTTAATATTTAGCAAAAAAGCTAAATAGCTAAATTAGTAAAAAGGAGTGAATATGAATCAAAAAATTTTATTTATTTTCAACCACGAACCATATGACGGGAGTGATATTGCATGGAACGGGTTAAGACTTGCCAAAACATTGTTTGAAAACGGAAATGATGTCAGAATTTTTTTAATGAATGATTCTGTGGATATGGCAAGGGAATGTTACAAAAAACCTGAAACCTATGATACAGATTTAGTTGCAATGCTTAAAGAGATGTATCAAAACGGAATAAAACTAAAAGTTTGCGGAACATGTCAGACAAGATGCGGAATTTATAAAAACCAGCCATATTTTGAAGATACCATAAAAGCTACGATGCAAGACTTGGCAAAATGGGTGGAAGAATGCGACAAAGTAATAACTTTTTAATCTCTTCTTCTGCCAATTTTAACCCAAAAGGGAATGTAACCCTACAAAAAGCAAAAACAAAATAAATAAAATTCTAAGCCAGAGTTTTGGCATTTTATGAGACATCCATGCCCCTATATAAGTGGAAGCCATAGAAATTGGGGCCACAAATAAAACAGCCGGAAAATATACATATCCAAGCGTCCATTGAAAATGGACTTTATTAAAACCCAGAAAAATATACATTAACATTCCGATTATTCCAAGCGGCAGTATCAATGCCGATGTAGTGGCTGTCGCTTTTTTAATGTCAATTCCGTATTTTAACAAAACAGGTGTTATAAAAGCTCCTCCTCCTATTCCGAACATTCCGGATTTTAATCCCATGACAATTCCTATAACCATTTTTACAACAAAAGGAATTTCTTTTTTTTCAAATTCTTTTTTTAATTTATATTTTTTAAATGTATTTATAATCATATTGATACATAAAATTAATATAACCAGTCCGAAAAATTTTTCAAGCAGTTTTGAAGGAAGATAGGTTGCTATAAGAGCCCCTATAATATTAAAAGGCACAATATATAAAATTAATGTTTTAAAAAGTTTCCAATCAATTCTTTTTTGTTTTTGATAAGAAATAATATTTCCTACAACAGTTAAAGAAACAATTGCCAAAGAAGTGCCTGAGACAAAATGCATATACTCATTATGAAACAGTCCAAAATGTTTAAAAATCAGCAAAAGCCCGGGTACGATTACCAAACCCCCGCCGATTCCCAATATGCCCGCAAGTATACCTGTGATAATACCTAATATTATATAATATAAAATCATAAAAAGCCTTATTTACAAATTAGGTTATTATACTAAAAATTTCTAAATTCTACAGGAATGGAGGAAATTATTTGCGAACGGTCAAGTTTTCTTTTTTGAGGTCCGATATTTCCAAGAGTTTCTTTTTCACTTTCAAAAAAATTCTGAAGATAATACGTTTTTTTATATCCCAAATCATACAAAACATCAATAATTTTGTTTATATCTTTTTCATTCAGTAAATCAGTATGCACGGTAGTTCTTACTTCAAAGTCAATATTGCTTTTTATTAACATTTCAAGTGTTTTTTCAAATTTATCATAATATCTGTTTTTGGTAATCTGTTCAAATTTTTCAGGAGGGGCTTTAAAATCAAGTGCTATGTAATCCACTAAATTATTTTCAACCATTTCTTTAATTATTTCTGTATTAATACCGTTTGTATCGAGTTTGATTTCAAAGCCCATATCTTTTATTTTTTTAGCAAAATTTATTAAATTTGGATAAAGCGTGGGGCATCCCCCGGTAAATGTCACTCCGTCAAGCAACCCTGTTCTTGTTTTTAAAAATCCGATTATTTCATCTTCTTCAATTCTCTTTTTACCGAACACAACATCTTTATTGTAACAATAAGGGCATCTCATATTACATCCGCTAAACCACAATATGGCACAAAGCCTTCCGGGAAAATCAAGGGATGAAAATTTTTGAATGGAATAAATTCCGTTCATTAACTTTCTTTAAAATATTTTCTTTCTCTGTGCTCCGCCTTTTTACCTATATTGAAACTCTCAACAGGTCTGTGATATCCCATAACCCTTGTATAAACCATACATTTTTGTCTTTTTTCTTTTAATTTTTCCAAAATTTCTTCTTTAGATAATTCTTTTACTTTCATATTCTCTCCTTTTTTAGATTAGTCATCGATTTTATATTTTCCTTCTTCAATTTCCCTTAAAAGCTCTTCATCACAATAAGGACAGTATTCATGTTCACCCGCTATATATCCGTGTTTTGGACATACACTAAACACAGGCGTTATTGAAATATAAGGCATTCTAAAATTAGAAATTGCCTTTCTAACCAGCTTTTTAGCAGCTTCGGGTGAGCTTAATTTTTCACTCATATATAAATGCAATACCGTTCCCCCCGTATACAAAGTTTGCAAATCATCCTGCAGACTTAGGGCTTCAAAAGGATCGTCTGTATAATTTGCAGGAAGCTGGGATGAATTCGTATAATAAGGCGCATCTTCATACCCCGCCTGAATAATATTTGGAAATCTTTTTTTATCTTCTTTTGCAAACCTGTATGTTGTCCCCTCTGCCGGAGTCGCTTCAAGGTTATATAAATTTCCTGTAATTTCCTGATATTTTATAAGCTTATTTCTCATAAATTCAAGCACTTCTTTTGCAAATTCCACTCCCCAAACAGTTGCTATATTTTCCCTATCACTTGTAAAATTTCTTATCATTTCATTTATACCGTTTACGCCGATTGTGGAAAAATGGTTGTTAAATCCCGGCAAATATCTTTTTGTATAAGGATAAAGCCCCCTGTCATACATTTCCTCTACAAATTTTCTTTTCTTTTCCAAGGTTGATTTAGCCAAATCCATTAAATATTCCAATCTTTCAAGTAACGCTTCCTTATCGCCTTTAAACAGATACCCAAGTCTTGCCATATTGATAGTTACAACACCTATACTTCCTGTCATTTCGGCACTTCCGAAAAGCCCGCCGCCTCTTCTTTTAAGTTCTCTCAAATCGAGCTGAAGCCTGCAGCACATACTTCTGACCGCTCCGGGCTCATAAGCATTTGGATTTCTCACCCTGTTTCCGTTTTCATCTGTAATATACTGACTACCTATAAAATTTTGAAAATAACTACTTCCTATTTTTGCGGTGTTTTCCCAAAGAGCCTTAGCAGCAGGTGAATCCCAGTCAAAATCTTCGGTAATGTTTACCGTAGGGATAGGAAAAGTAAAAGGCTGGCCTATTGCATCACCTTCTGTCATTACCTCATAATAAGCTTTTATAATTTCCTGCATTTCGGGCTCGAAATCTTTATATGTGGCATCTGTCAGTTTTTTGATATTGGGGTTCCTTTTTTGTAATTTTTTCAATAATTCTTCATCTTCCATACCTTCAAGCAAATGTTTATTGTTTCTTGTCGGTATCTGGTCTTTCAAATCATCCGGAACCGTAAAATCTATGGTAATGTTTGTAAAAGGACTCTGTCCCCACCTTGCAGGAACATTAAGATTATATACAAAACTCTCAACCGCCTCTTTAATTTCATTAAATTTCAGTTTATCTTTAAACACATAAGGGGCCAGATATGTATCAAAACTGCTGAATGCCTGAGCTCCGGCCCATTCACTCTGAAGTATTCCAAGAAAATTCGCCATCTGTCCAAGAGCACTTCTGAAATGAGAGGGCGCCTTGCTTTCCACCCTTCCCCTTACTCCGTTAAACCCTTCATTTAAAAGATTCCTTAAACTCCAACCCGCACAGTATCCGCTCAGACAGTCCAAATCATGTATATGATAATCCCCGTCTCTGTGGGCCCTTCCCTCTTCGGGAGAATATACCTTATCAAGCCAGAAATTAGCAATAACTTTTCCTGCGGTATTATTAATAAGTCCTGCATGTGAATAACCCGTATTGGAATTGGCGTTTATTCTCCAGTCCTGTTTATTAATATACTCTTCGATTGTTGTATTGCAGTTTATATATGTAGCATCTTTATTTAATAAATTTTCTCTTTGAAGTTTATGCAAATGCCGATAAAGCATAAAATTTTTCATTACATCAAAATATCCGTGTTTATAAAGAGATTTTTCTATTAAATCCTGAATATATTCAACTTCAGGAGTCTCTATTTCTTTAATCTGTTCAATTACTTCATTAAACACATGAGGGTCATATTTGACATTTGTGGCATCAAAAGCCTTAATTATCGCTTCTTCTATTTTATAGGGGAAATAGTTTTGATAACTTCCGTCTCTTTTTATTACTCTTTTCATTTTTCAGCCCTTGAAGTTTTTAAAATTATACATCCATAAACTTAATAAAAGCTTAAAAAAGCCCGGGATTACCGGACTCTTTTTGTCCTAAACAATCATTCATCCCCTATATTGGGGCTTAAGAAACCACTTTATATTTAAAAATTTTTCCGGCAAACATCGGTTTAATTTCACCCACAATATATGGAGCTGTCCATTCCTCTTTTATTAATTTTACTTTTTTCTCCGGTACATCAATATTGAAATTTTCTCTTGCATTGTTGCTTACAAATTTTTGAAATGTTTCTATATCTTCTTCAAAAAATTCGGCAAGTGCCGGAAGTATTAGAGGGGCGCTGAAAATTCCCGCTGCACCTTTTAATTTGTTTTTTATCGGATGAGGAGCCGAATCGCTTCCAAACATTACTTTTTTATGCCCGGATTTTACAAATTTTTGGATTGCATTCCTGTCTTTTGGAGTTTTGACAACAGGTTTGCAAAAATAATGGGGATTTAGCATTCCACCTGCAACCTCATCAAGCGTTAAAAGAAGATGATGGAGCGTAATAGTCGCATATAAATTCTCATATTTATCAAGTAAATCTAATATTTCTGCAGTTCCGACATGCTCCATTATAATTTTTAATTTTGGAAAATCACGGGCCAGTTTTTCATAAACTGGAATAAATTCTCTTTCCCTCTCCATTACAAATCCGTGGGTTTCACCATGAATACTGAGAGGAATTCCAAGTTCCTGCATCATTTCAAGTACCGGATAAACCGTTTCAATTCCCCTGACACCGCCTTCACTGTTAGTTGTAATTCCGGCGGGATAAAGTTTTACAGCAAAAATAAACTCTTTTAATTCTTTTAATTCTTTTTCTGAATATTCTCTCATAAAAACATTCATTAAAGGAGTAAAATCTTTGGAACTGCTTAAAATTTTCTCTTTATATGAAAGAAGTCTTTCCTTATTATCAACGGGCGGTACTAAATTCGGCATAACAACTGCCGCTGCAAACTGACTTTCAGTGTAAGGTAAAACATCTTTTAATATTTTGCCCTCTCTTAAATGCAAATGCATATCAATCGGAGTATTTAAAATCATTATTATCCTTTATTTTACAATTTCAATTTCTATATTATAAAATTTTTCTAAATTTTTAAAATCAAAATCAAATGTAATAATCTTTTTACAAAACTTATTTGCCGTTTCTAAATGAATAAAATCATTAATATTTCTACATTTATTTAATTTTATACATTTTTGATAAGCATTTAAAACATCATGTTTATTAAAAGTAAATTGACAAAATTTAGAATAAAAATCAATATGTTCCCTACATTCATTAATAATTTTTAGTTTTGATAAAGTAAAAATATATTCACTTATTACAAGAGAAGAAATTACAAACTCATCGTGTTCTAAGGCATCTTTTATCAATTTTTCAGCCAATAAATATTTTTCTTCATCTTGATTTAGCGTATTATAAATTAAAACATTAGTATCAAAATAAATCATTATTTACCTCATTTTCCATACCTTTATAATATGAAACTTTGGGTTTAACTCTTTTTTTAGTAATTTGTTTAAATTCTTCTAAATCATTTTTATTTTCATTCTTTGGAAAAATTAAAATTTCAATTTCTTTTCCAATATATTCTTTTGGTATATGAATAATTAATTTTTCTTTATCTGGCTTTACAATTTCTCTAATCATTATATACCTTTACAAAACAAATTTTATATCTTTATGTTTATTGAGACGCTTAAAAAATTCATTTCTTTCTTCCTCACATGTAACATAAACCTCAAATTTTTGTGAGTGGTATTTTCCGTGCGATTTTGAATCTTTAATTTCACATTCCTGGTTGTTTATACACTCTTTTACGGCTTTTTTCATTTTTTCTTTATCTTCTCCAATAATAGTATATCCCCATATTCTCGGATATTCTATCTTTTTTTCCATATTACTCCTTTAATTTTATATTAATTTATTATATAATTATATCATAAAGGGGAGAGATGCCTGTAATAATCTTGTTTATATTACTTTCAATTCTTAGCGCCGAAAATATTACACTGGATTTAAAATGGAAAAACGCTTTTCAGTTTGCCGGTTTTTATATGGCCAAAGAAAAAGGATTTTACAAAAAATATGATTTAAATGTAACTTTTAAAGAACTTAGTGATAATAATCCTATAAGCGATGTTTTAAATAACAAAGCTCAGTTTGGAATTGCAAATTCCTCTTTAATTTATTATAAACTAAAAGGAAAACATGTAGTTGCCCTTATGCCTGTTTTTGAGAATACCCCTATTGCAATTGTTTCAACCGACCCTAAAGTAAAAACACTTAAAGATTTAAAAAGAAAAATAATACATACCCCTAAAATGGCATTTTATAACATCGCTATCATCGGAATGTTAAAAAAAGCCGGTATAGACTTTAAAAAAATTAAAATTACCAATAAGATTTTTAGCGAAACAGATTTAAAAAAAAAGGGTGTTTATATTATTTACATAACCGACCAATTATATTGGCTTGAAAAAAACAAAATTCCATACAAACTCTTTTCGCCTTTAAATGAAGGCATCGATGCTTATGGTGATGTATTGTTTACATCCGAAAGTTATTTAAAAAATAATCCCAAAACAGTTAAAAATTTTGTAAAAGCCACCAAAAAAGGGTGGGAGTATACAAAAACCCATATAGATGAAACTGTAAAAACAATTCTCAGAAAATACAATACACAGCATTTCACTTATAAAAAATTAAAAAATGAAGCATATAAAACTATCCCGTTTTTATCGGAAAATTATCTTTTTAACAGAGACAAAATAAATCAGCTTAAACTATTATACCAGTTAATTTTTAATATAAAAAACGATTTTGATTTTTTTGATTTTGTATATTCCCCTTATATCACAGAGAAAACAGAAAAAACCTTTATAGAAAACAACCTCATTCATTGTATATCCACTTCAACCTGGCCGCCTTTTAATTTTTTACAAAATAATGAATTAACGGGAATATCTATAGATTTTTGGAAAAATATCAGTAATAAAATCTATCTAAAAAAATTTTGTGAAATTGCACCTGATTTTACGACTGAATTAAATAAAGTAAAAAACAAAGAAGCAGATGTTATTCCAAATACAACCGATACCCCGGAAAGAAAAAAATACGCTATTTTTACAAAGGCATATGTAAGTTATCCCATTGTGATAGCTACAAAAAACAATGTAAATGTTATTTTAAATATGGAAGATTTATATAACAAAAAAATTGCCGTAGGAAAAAATTATACGGCATATGAATTAATTAAAAAATATTATCCAAAAATCAAAATTGTTCCTGTAAAAGATTCCGAAGAAGGTTTAAAACTTTTGGAAAAAGGGGAAATTTTCGGAGTTATTGATATTTTCCCCACACTGGCATATTATATATCCAAACATAAATATTTAAATATTTCTATAAAAGGAATAACACCTTTTTCTTTCCCTCTGAAATTTATGATAAGAAATGATTACAACACATTAAAAAATATTTTAAATAAAGTTATAAACGATATTCCAGCAAAAGAAAAAGTAAATATATTAAATAAATATGTTTCGGTAAACATTTATGAAGGAATACCATACGAAAAAGTAAAAAAAAGATATTTAATAGGTGCTGTTATAATAGCAAGCTTATCGTTAATACTGGTTTTATTGGTAATTTTGTTTTTTAAAATAAAAAAAATAAAAAACAAATTGGAAATAATTGCAACTCATGACAAACTTATTACAGAAATTTATAACAGACTGGAAATGAACAAAAGATTAATTGAGGAAATTGAAAGAGCAAAAAGATATAAAACACCGTTATCTATCATTTATTTTGATATAGACTATTTCAAAAAAATCAATGACACATACGGACATGAAAAAGGGGATTTCGTTTTAAAAGAAATTTCAAAACTTATAAAAGAAAATATTAGAAAAACAGATATATTTGGAAGGTGGGGAGGTGAAGAGTTTTTAATCATATTACCTTCCACCAAAGCAAAAGAAGCGGTTAAAATTTCTGAAAAATTAAGAAAAATTATACAAGAGCATAATTTTGACGGTTTAAATGTTACCATATCTTTCGGTATATCTGAATTAAAAGAAAATGACGATAATATTTCAATAGTAAACAGAGCCGACAAAGCTCTTTATAAGGCAAAAGAAAAAGGAAGAAACAGGGTTGTTTACATAAAATAGACAACAGGCACTATTGTAGGGTATTTTTTGGTTTTTCTGAAAACATGTTTTCTTATCACATTTCTGAGTTCATTTTCAAAAATTCTGTTTTTTTCATATACATAATCTTTCGCATGATCAATATAATTTACCAAAATATCTTCCATTTCTTTGGCAAATGCTTTATCCTGTCTGTCCGCGATAATTCCGTATGTTGTAACTCTCGGCCTTCCTATAAGTTTTTTATTTTGCCTATCTATTTGGGCAACAACCATAATAATCCCCTCATTTGCCAGTTTTTGCCTGTCCAAAACAATATCTGTTTCAATCTGTTCGTTTATCTGGTTGTCAATATATATTTTTCCTGTTTTTACAGATTTTACCTTTCTGACCCTTTTTGGAGTTATTTCCCATTGTTCGCCGTCTTCCATTATAAAGATATTATTTTCATCCAATCCTGTTGTAAGAGCAGTTTCCCTGTGTTTCATCCTGTGGTTGTATTCTCCGTGAACAGGGAAAAAATATTTAGGCTTAACTAGCCTTATCATCAGTTTCTGTTCTTCCTGGCTTGCATGTCCGCTTACATGAATTTCACTGAATTGTTGATAAGCGACTTTTGCGCCTTTTTTCATTAAAAAGTTTATCAGTTGGGAAACACTCGGCTCATTTCCGGGTATGGCCCTTGCACTGAGCACTATCTGATCACCTTCTTTTATTTTAACGTGTCTGTGCTCGTCTATAGCCATTCTGTATAATGCGCTCATGCTTTCCCCCTGGCTTCCGGTAGTGACAATTAAAATTTCATTGTCCTGATATTTCCCTATTTCATAAGGGTCTATAAATATATCCCTTGGAAGTTTGATATAACCCAAATCCATTGCCACGTTTAAGTTCTGTTCCATACTTCTTCCGATAATACAAACTTTTCTTCCGTGTTTTATACCTCTTTCAATTGCCTGGTAAACCCTGTGTATATTGGAAGAAAATGTGGACATTATAACCCTGCCCTTGCTTTTCAAAAACAGATCGTCAAATGTGTTTCCAACTATGCTTTCACTCGGGGTAACACCCGGTTTATATGAATTTGTGGAATCGCTGAAAAGTGCAAGCACCCCTTTTTCACCGTAATATGCAATCCTGTTTAAATCAGGGGCGTATCCGTCAATCGGTGTATGGTCGATTTTAAAATCCCCGGTATGTATTACTGTCCCCGCCGGGGTCTGTATGGCAAGCGAAGATGAATCAATAATAGAATGTGTCATATGAATCCACTCTACTTTAAAATCCCCTATTTGAATAGGATGCCTTTTTTTTACGCTTCTGAAATAACTTTTGTATTGCAGAATTTTATGTTCTTTAAATTTGTTTTCTATCATGGCAAGAGGCAAACTTGTTCCATAAATTGGAAACTGCATTTCTTTAAAAAGATATGGCACGGCCCCTATATGGTCTTCGTGACCGTGTGTTATTATAAGCCCTTTTATTTTATGCCTAATTTCCCTTAAATATGTAAAATCTGGAATTAAAATATCAACTCCGTGCATATCCTCGCTCGGAAAACTCATCCCGCAGTCAATTATAATTGCACTGTGTTCTGTTTCAAGTACTGCACAGTTTCCCCCTATTTCATCAAGTCCGCCAAGCGGGGTAAACTTAATCCATCTTTTTGTATTTTCATTTATTTTATTAAATGTATTAAGCCTTGATTGGTGAATTTTTTCATTTTCATTAAAAGCTTTGTTCAAATCTTTAAACCATACAAAATTTTTTGGATCTGCTTTTTTTTGTGCAGATTTTAAATTTTGTTTTTGATTGCTGTTTTTATTATTCTGTTTACTGAGATTTTGGTTTTTGTTTTCTTCCATTCTTACTCCTTTCCTTTAGCGCGGAAAAGAGCCGGAAAAAAGTTAAGCCGTCTACCTGGTGAGGTCTTAATTTCGGATCAAGTTCAAAATCTTTCAAATTCAGCCCTGTTGCAGATAAATTCTTACTGAGTGTTTTTCTGGGATTACTAAATGCAATTTTTAAAAATTTAGCAAACTCTTCATCATAGTTTTTTTTAAATTTTTCAAATAAAATTACACTGCTTGTCACCTTCGGAGCAGGAACAAACGCCCCGGGAGGTATATCAAACAATTTTTTTACTTTTGCAACACTGCTTGCCAAAACAGCCAAAGAAGAATAATTTCTATTGCCTGTTTTCGCACTGAATTTATCTGCCACTTCCTTTTGAATTAAAACCAAAATATTTTTTGCGTTTTTATCTTTAAGGGCTTTTAAAATTATATTTGTTGCTATATAATATGGTAAATTTGCAATCAAATCATAATTTTCTTCAGCTAAAAAACCCTTTTTCCAAAATTCAAGAACATCACCACAAATTAGATTTAAGTTCGGAAATTTATCTTTTAAAATTTCACACAAATCTTTATCAATTTCTATTGCTGTCACTCTTCTTTTTTCCAGCAACTTTTCCGTTAAATCGCCTAAGCCAGGCCCAATCTCTATAATTAAATTTTGAGTATTGGGCATCGCTTCGACGATTTTTTCCAAATAATATTTATCTTTTAAAAAATTTTGACCAAATTTTTTCTTTGCTCTGATTATAACATATCCTTTTTATAATGTAAAGTATGTTAAAATTATAACAAAAAAGGTTTTTTATGGAATATTTTGCAAAAAGAATAATTCCCTGTCTTGATGTTAAAGAAGGAAGGGTTGTAAAAGGGGTAAATTTTGTAGGCTTGCGCGATGCCGGTGACCCTGTTGAAGCTGCAATAAGATATAATGATGAAGGAGCGGATGAACTGACTTTTCTTGATATTAACGCAAGCCATGAAAAAAGAAAACCTATAATTGATATTATCAAAAACGTGGCAAAAGAAGTTTTTATTCCTTTAACCGTGGGAGGGGGTATAAGCGAACTTGATGATATTTATAATTTATTAAACGTGGGATGCGATAAGGTTTCAGTAAATTCAGCCGCTGTAAAAAATCCGGATTTTATAAATGAAGGGGCAAAAAGATTCGGAAGCCAGTGTATAGTAGTTGCAATTGATGTAAAAAAAGTAGCGCCTCAAAAATGGAATGTTTTTATAAAAGGAGGCCGCGAAGACACAGGACTTGATGCTATTAACTGGGCAAAGGAGGTAGTAGACAGAGGTGCGGGGGAAATACTTTTAACATCAATGGATACAGACGGGACAAAAGCAGGATTTGATATTCAAATAACGGAAATTATTTCAAAAATGCTCAACGTACCTGTTATTGCCAGCGGAGGTGCAGGAAAAATGGAGCATTTCAAAGAAGTTTTTGAACACTCGGCAGACGCTGCGTTAGCGGCAAGTATTTTTCATTTTAGAGAAATTGATATAATAGAACTAAAAAAATATTTAAAAGAAAATAGTATTAGTGTTAGACTTTAAATGGAGAATGAAAAATGAAAAATGAGCTTTGCTCATCTGGCCGCTTAAAAAGCGGCCATGATGGAAAATGGAAAATAATTTTATTGTTACCTTTAATTTTAAATGCGTTTAACGTTAAATTTATAAAAATAGAAAAAAAATTTATTATTCCAAATGAAGATGCCGTTTTAATTCAGACAAAAGAAAATTTAATATTTCCTTTTACATTTTACAGAACAAAAAACGGTTATATTATAAAAGATACCAGAGAAGTTGAAAATTACCTGAATAATAAATTTTACGCCCCGAAAGACGCAAAATTTAAATACATTAAAATTGCTGTTGTTGATATGGACCAATTTCAGTATCAAATTATTAAAAAACTGTCAAACATTTATAAATCATGTAAAATAGAAACTATTATTCTTTTAAATCCGGACGAGGAAAAAATTGTTTTAAAACCGACAGAAATAAAATTAAGATATAAAATTACATTGGATTGTAAATAAATGTTTCACGTGAAACTATCTATAATAATTGGAAAATAAAAAATGAAAAATAAAAGATCAGTGATTATTTCAGCCGGAAATCAGGAAGTTTTTAATTTTGCTTATCCTATTGGTATAGGACTGATAGAAAGCGCTGTAAATTTGACAAGATTGTGTCTTTTTGACAAACCTGATATTCTAATATTCATAGGCAGTGCCGGAAGTTATGGAAAGATAAAACCTTTTGAAATAATAAAAACAAAAACCGCTTCAAATATAGAACACTGTTTTTTAAATCAAAAATGTTACACACCTATTGAAAATGTAATTTCTCTTTCTGTTTCACGTGAAACAATTATAAATTCATCAAATTATATAACAACAAGTAAAAAAATTTCAAAAAAATATCTTTCAATGAATATTGATGCTGAAAATATGGAATTTTTTTCTGTACTCAAAGTGGCAAAAGAATTTAATATTCCCGCAATCGGCATTTTTGTAATTACAAATTACTGTTTTAAAAATGCACATAAAGAATACAGCCAAAATGTAAAAAAAGCAAAAGAAAAATTAATTGAATATCTAACTGATGAAAAAATAATAAAGGATATTAATGCTTAAAAAACAGTTTATGGATTATTTACCTGAAGAATTGCTAGAAATGGGAATTAAGCCAAAATTCAGAATAAAACAATTATACCAGTGGATATACAGAAAATATACAGATGAATTTGAAAAAATGCAAAATATTCCAAAACTTTTAAGAGAAAAACTTTCAAAAGAATTTATGATAAATCCGTTTGAACTTATAAACCATGAAATTTCAAGTGATGAGACAGAAAAATTTTTATTTAAGTTAATTGACGGAAGAACGGTGGAAACAGTTCTAATTAAAATGAAAGAGAACAAATATACAGTATGTGTTTCAACTCAGGTGGGATGCAAAGTAGGCTGTGCTTTTTGTTTGACTGCAAAAGGGGGATTTGTCAGAAATTTAAGTGCAGGGGAAATTGTCGGACAAGTCTGGTGGATGAAAAAATTTAAAAATTTTGATGAAAACAAAGCACTAAATGTTGTTTATATGGGTATGGGCGAACCTCTTGATAATTATAATAATTTAATAAAAGCAATTAAAATTATTTCACATCCAGACGGTATGAATATTTCAACAAGAAGACAAACTGTTTCAACTTCCGGTATTGCACCTAAAATAAAAAAATTAGGTGAAGAAAATTTAGGGGTTAATTTGGCAATTTCACTTCATGCAGTAGATGATGAAACAAGAGAAAAACTAATTCCAATGAATAAAGCATATAACATCAAAAGCGTAATAGACGCCATTAAAGAATTTCCAATAGACAAAAGAAAAAAAGTAATGTTTGAATATTTAGTTATAAAAAATGTAAATGATGACATCAATGCCGCTAAAAAATTGGTAAAATTATTAAACGGAATTCCAAGTAAGGTTAATTTGATTTATTTTAACCCCTATCCCGGAACAGATTTTAAAAGGCCTGACGAAGAAAGTATGAAAAAGTTCCAAGATTATCTGATAAATAAAGGGATTATGTGCACAATAAGAAAAAGTAAGGGAATGGATATTTCAGCTGCCTGCGGTCAACTGAGAGAAAAAAAATTAAAGGAAAAAAATGGCTGAGCTTAAATATTTAGCAGATGGAATAAGACTTCATTTAAAAGAATTTTATTATAAATTAACACATGATAATCTTAATGAGTATTATTATTTTCATTTTGATTCAATTGAATCAGGGTTAAAAGCTGAAAAAATTTTACAAAAAGAAAATATAAAATCAATTCCTGTCCCAAATGATATTTTTAAAGATTGCGGGGTGGCAATTCTAACAAAAGAAAAAGAAAAAATAAAAAATATTTTAAAAAACAGAGATATAAATTATGAAATTTATAAATATGAGAATAAAAAGCCTGTAAAAATAGAAGGAAATATAGAAGCTAAAAGCTGCAGGGTTAGTTAAATATTTCTATATCCGCCCTGTTTTTAAGCCTGTCAAAATATGTTTTTAAGATAACTTCCTGTTTTTGCTGGGCCAATTTTGAATAAATTAAATTTTTTACTTTTTCCAAAGGCATTGTTTTTTCACCTTCTTTTTTCACAACATAAAACATTGAGTAATTTGCCCCGTCGTTAAAAATCGGGGAATATCCGCCTTCTTTTATATCTTTTAAAATAAAAATAAGCGATAAAGGCATATTATCAGAATTTAAAACCAAATTTATGGTACTTATCAAGGGATTGTTTATTAACGGATTTTCTTTTATCTTTTTTAAAAGTTCAGGATTATTGGCGGAATATTTTATAACCTGAATGGAATCAAAAATAGTAAAATCTTTTTTATGATTTTTATAATAATCCGTTATTTCGCTTGGTGCGATTCTAAGTTTGGTCTGAATAATCTGCTCAAACAATTTTCTTTTCAAAAGATTGTTTTTTATCTGTTTTCTTAATTTATTTAGTTCACCTTTTTGGGTTAATATATTTTTAAACTGAAACAAATCCATACCGTTTTGTTTTGCAATTTTCTCCATTTCATTTTCTATTTCAAAATCGTCTACATTTATTCCTCTTTTTTTTATTTCACTTTCGATTAATTTTTGATCAATCAAAACAGACAAAGCCTTTTCTTTAGAGAGATTACTGTTTTTGGCAAAACTGTTTAACTCATATGAAGTAATGGGCTCACCCTCCACATTGGCAATAACTTTATCAACTGTTTTGGCATTTAGACCCATAATCAACAATGCGATTAATAAATATTTTTTCATTTCATTCCTTCATTATTTTTTCTATTTTTTCCAATGTTTCAAACAAACACTCGATTTTTTCTTCCGGTATATTCTGTTCTATTTTTTTTCTAAATTCCAAAGCTTTTTTATCAACTTTATTTAAAATTTTTCTGCCTTTTTCTTTTAATATTAATTTATAAGAACGTTTATCTATATTTTCCTTTTTTATTAAATCTTTTTTTTCCAACGCAATAATAAATCTTGTTATGGCTGCTTTATCTTTATTTAAAATATCCGCAATTTCAGAAGGCGTTAAATTTTTAATGCTTATCAATTTAAGAAATGCATATTGCTCACTTGATATACCAAAATCTTTAATTTCTTTGTTAAAAGCTTTTCTTAAAGAATTGAGTGTATTGGATAATTTAAGAGCTATAGAATTTTCTATATTAAAATGCATAATTTTCCTTCGTCAATTTACTTAGAATTGTATCAAAAACAAAAAAATTTATAAAACACTTACTATTTCTTTTATTGATTCAATTAAAAAGTCCGGTTTTGCTTTTTTCAAATCGTTTTTTTTAAATTTGCCTGTTTTTACCAAAACTGTTTTAATCCCGCATTTTTTAGCACCTGTTATATCGCTTTCGATATCATCTCCTATCATTATTACCTCGTTTTTATTTAATTCCATATCATCTATTGCTTCATTAAAAAATTCACAGCTCGGTTTTCCCAAAATTTTAGCTTTTTTTTCACTTGAATATTCCAATGCATTTACAAATGCCCCTGCATCAAGTGACAACCCGCCGTTGTCTTTAAAATATCTGTTTTTATTCGTTGCCAGAAATTCGGCACCGTCCATTATTTTTCTAAAAGCAATATTCAAATTGTCATAAGAAAAATTTTTATATGCGTCCGCTATTACCACACTGCCCTCACCTTTTAACTCTTTTAAATATTCTTCCGCCTCGTCCGTTGCTATTATAAAGGCTTTTTTGCCATGGTTAATTAAATATTTCTTAACTGCGTAAAGGGCTGTAAAAATTTCTTTTTTTTCAATATTGAATCCAAAATTTTTAAGTTTTTCATAAATTTTTTCAGGTGTGTTTCTTGAAGAATTGGACAAAAATCTGATTTTATACCTGCTTTTCAAATAATCTATTGTCTCTATTGCCCCGTCAATTACTTTATTTCCTTCGTATAAAACCCCTCCTATATCACATAAAATCCCTTTCATTTTTTCCCTCCAATATTGATGTATATGTATGCCTTACTTTTCCTTTTAAATAAAGTCTGTCATTATTTATAATAATTTCAAGCTCTTCCCTGCTTTTTGGATAAACCTTTATACTATCCTTTATTAAATTATTATCTCTTGCAACCAAAAAGCTTGCACACATACCCGTACCACATGCAAGCGTTTCATCTTCAACACCTCTTTCATAAGTTCTTACAAAAAGTTTATTATCCCTAACCTCGGCCCAGTTTACATTTGCATTATATTTTTCCCTAAGTTTTCTGGCTAAGTTTTTATCAAAATTATTTATGTTTTCCAAAATCACAATATGAGGAACCCCTGTATCATATATTGTAAATTTTTTTCCAAAATCTTCATATCTTTCAATAAATTTATAAGGACTTAACTGTGTTTTTACAATATTTCCTTCTACCTGCGCCTCTATAACTCCTGCAAGGGTTAAAAACCGCATTTTATTGTCTGCGAGATTATTATAATACGCATAATGAGCGGCCGCCCTGCTCCCGTTCCCACACATTTCAGCCTCACTTCCGTCTGAATTATAAAACTGCCATTCAAAATCATATTTGTCATGAGGTAAAATTACAATAAGACCGTCCGCTCCCATCCCTTTAAATCTGTCACATAAAGCTTTTGCCAAATTACTTCTGTTTATTTTTTTAAATGTGTGAAAAATTACAAAATCGTTTCCACTTGCATTATATTTATTTACAACCATTAAAATCCTTTTAGAAATTTTTCTTCAAATTCGCTTGCCGAAATAGGCGGAGAATACAAATATCCCTGAATAATGTCAACACCTTCCAATAATAAAAATTCCTTTTGTCTGTTTGTTTCAACCCCTTCTGCGACAATTGATAAATTAAGGACTCTTCCAAGTAAAATAATAATTCTCACTATTTCTTCGTCATCCCTGTCTATACCTATATCTTTTACAAAAGTTTTGTCTATCTTCAACTCTGTTAACGGAAATTTTTTAAGGTATGATAAAGATGAATAACCTGTCCCAAAATCGTCAATGGAAATTCCTATTCCCAAATTTCTCAGCCTGTTTAAACAACCAACACTTTTTTGTGGATTTTTCATTATACTCTCTTCTGTAACTTCTAAAATCAAATTTTTAGAATCAAAATCATTATCGTTTAAAACAGCTTCTATTTGATTTATAAAATTATTGTCCTGCAAATCTATCATAGTAATATTGCAGCTGATTTTCCCGGGATTATATCCCTCTTCCTGCCATTTTATATATTGATTAACAGCTTTTTTCAGCACAATTAAATCAATATTTTTGATTAATTTTTTTTCATATGCGATTTGCAAAAATTTATCGGGAGTTAACAGACCTTTTTTAGGATGATTCCATCTTATTAGCACTTCACTTCCGTACAAGTGTTCATCTTTTGAAACTTTCGGCTGAAAATAAATATCAAACTCTTCATTTTCTATTGCTTTTATTAAATCCCTTTTTAATTCGGTTTTTTCTTTAATTTTTTCACCCAACTCTTTTTTATAAAATTCAAAATTTCCTTTACCTTTTCTTTTTGCTTCATACATTGCCATATCGGCATATTTAATCAAATCATTCAAATCTTCGCTGTCAACCGGATAAACAGAAACACCTATGCTCGAATCTATATTAATTTCTTTAGTGTTTATTAAAATTTTTTCTTTTATAGCCTTTTTAAGCCTATCAATAACAATTAAAACCTCATCAATTTTATTATAAGGAATAAAAACAAGAAACTCATCCCCGCCGAATCTGATTAAAATATCGTCTTTTCTTAAAACATTTTTTAATCTTTTTGAGATTACCTTTAATAAGATATCTCCGTATTTATGTCCCAAAGTGTCATTAACTTCTTTAAAGTAATCCAAATCTATAAACAAAACAGCCAGTTTTTTATTTTCCCTTTTAATTTTTGCCTGTAAGATTCCAAATACATATTTTAAATAATTTCTGTTAAAAAGCCCCGTTAAATTGTCTGTAATGCTTTTTTCTCTTATTTTTAGCTGTTCTTTTTCAATTTCTTTTTCATAATCCAAAAACATTTTTTGAACTATTTTTGCCAGAATATATGAAATAATCAAAGAAACAAATAAAATTAAAAAACTGAAAATTTTTAATTTTTTACTCATTTCTTTAAATAACTGCTGCTGTTTTTTTTGAAGTGCCACCAATCTTTCATTCAAAAAATTAATATATACCCCGCTTCCCACCAATGCGTCAAACGGTTTAAAAACTTTAACATAAGAAACTTTCCATACAGGCTTCTTGTTAAAATTGTATCCCAAATATCTTACATAAGTACCCTCTGGATGTTTTTTGGCTTCATTTACCAAAAGCTGAAACACTTTTATTCCGTTTCTTGTTAAATTCCATCTGTTTATTTTCATTAAACCATGGTCGGGATGATATAATGTGTTTCCGTAAAAATCCAAAATAAAAATATAACCTTTGTTGGGCCATCTGAAATTATCAAAAATTTTTACTATTTTTTTTAAAATTTTCTGTTTACAAATATTTTTTGGAATATGCTGTTCATTACATTTTTGAATTTCTTCATTATATATTGTTACTAAAATATTATAAGCTATATCAACCCTAATTTTGGTAGTTGTTTTAAGGTCTTTGAAAAATTCTTTTTGAGTTTGAATCTGCTGTTTTTTAAAATAACCATCAAGCATGATAAAAACAGAAACATAAGAAACAAAAACCGCAAATAGTGTCATTAAAATAGGCAATAAAAAAATCTGCAAAGATATTTTTTTAACTTTTTTGGTCATTCAGCTCCTTTTTATTATGTTATAATCATACCAAAAAAAGGCAGTTTATGATATTAATTTCAGGACCCTGCGTAATAGAAAGCAAAGAACAGATTTTTAAAATTGCAAAATATCTAAAACCATACAAAGAAAAATACGATTTTTATTTTAAAGCAAGCTTTGATAAAGCCAACAGAACTTCATTAAATTCCTATAGAGGCCCCGGAATTGACAAGGGGCTTGAGATATTAAATGCAGTAAAAGAAAAATTCGGATACAAACTTTTAACTGATGTTCATGAAACATGGCAGGTTCAAAAAGCGGCTGAGGTTGTGGATGTTCTTCAAATTCCGGCATTTCTTTGCAGACAGACGGATTTGTTAATTGAAGCCGCAAAAACAGATAAAATAGTTAATATTAAAAAAGGCCAGTTTATGAATCCGGCCGATATGAAATATTCTGTTTTAAAAGTGCTTGAAACAAGGGGGATAAAAGAAGCCACATACGAAAATTCAAAAAAATACGGTGTATGGTTAACTGAAAGAGGCACCACATTCGGATATGGAAATTTAGTTGTTGATATGAGAAGTCTGGTTATTATGAGAAATTACGCACCTGTTGTTTTTGATGCAACACACAGCGTTCAGATGCCGGGCGGCGCCGGGGGAAAAAGCAGCGGTAAAAGGGAATTTGTTCCATATTTAAGTAAAGCTGCCGCAGCGGTTGGGGTTGACGGATTTTTCTTTGAAACACATTACAATCCGGATGAGGCTTTAAGCGACGGACCTAATATGATAACACCTGAAATATTAGAAAATATTTTAAAAGACATTGATTGTATAAAGAAATGCAAATAAATTAATAATGGAAAATTAAGAGAAAGGAACAGCATGAAAGTAATTGAAGGAAATTTACAATTAAAAGGTAGCGAAAAAATTGCAATAATAGCAAGCAGATTCAATCATTTAATTACGGACAGATTAGTAGAAGGGGCAAAAGATGCATTTTTAAGAAACGGGGGAAAGGAAGAAAATTTGAGCCTTATCTTGGTTCCAGGCGCATTTGAAATTCCGTTTACCCTAAAAAGAGCGCTAAAATTAAATAAATTTGACGGAATTGTCTGTGTGGGGGCGGTGATCAGGGGGGCAACCCCTCATTTTGATTATGTGGCGGCGGAAGCCACAAAAGGAATAGCAAATACCACCTTACATTCAAACACACCTGTGACATTTGGCCTCTTAACCACAGATACAATAGAACAGGCCATAGAAAGGGCAGGGACAAAAGCCGGAAACAAAGGTTTTGAAGCAATGACAGGACTTATTGAAATGATAAATTTATATAAAAATTTAGGAGAATAAATGGCCACAATCACACATGCAAGAGAAGCCGTCATTCAAACATTATATGCAAAAGAAATGGGAAATGACGATGCTTTTAACCAATTTGAAGAAATATTAAAGGATAAAAAAGTAAAAGATGTAAAAGCAGGATTTGCCAAAAAATTATTAAAAGGAATAACCGAAAATTTAGACAAAATAGATGAAATAATAAAAAATCATTTAATAGACTGGGATTTTGAGAGACTTGATAAAGTTGACAAACAGATTTTAAGACTTGGCGTTTATGAAATACTTTTTACCGACACACCTTATCAGATAGTTATAAACGAAGCGATTAAAATAGCCAAAAACTTCTCAGAAGACAAATCAAAAGGTTTCATTAACGGCATCTTGGATAAAGTGGCAAAAGAGAAAGAGATTATTTTAAAATCTCTGGCTTAAATTCTTCAGGTAATTTATTTTTATCTGTTTTTAAGAGATCTTTTTCAACTACTCTGAAAATTTTATCTTTATTTTTAAGTTTTTCCAAAATATCTTTAGCATAAATTTTAGGAAGTGATAAAAATACTTTTTTTTCTCCAAGTTCATTTATTATTAAATCAATATCTTCTGCCACATCTTTTACGGCTTCATTGATAATTTCCTGTTTTAGGGTGTGTTTTTCCCCGCTTGTGGCTCTGTCTAAAAATCCGGTCTTATATGTTGTTCCGGTTGTGTCTGTAATTAAATCCTGAAGTTTTTTATGTGATTCGACCACATCTATACCTCTTACAAAATCAAGTTTGATTTCTTCAGGTTTTAAACCGGCTTCGGCTTCCGGTGTTCTTGGAGAGGCAATATATGCTTTAATTTCTCCAAGTCCTGCAACTATAACTAAATCTCCTACTTTCATATTACTCCTTTTTTTTTAAATTATACTTAAATTTTTGGCAAATGCCAATCATAAACATATGCAAAAATTCTTAAAATTATTCCAAAAATAAAAATAAACGGTATCAAAAAATTATAATTAAAAAAATAAATTATAAAACCGATAATAATGCTGACGCTTCCGTAAAATTTTTCTTTTAATATAAAGGGAACCTCATTTATCATAATATCTCTTATCATCCCGCCGCCCACAGCTGTTATTAAAGCCAAAAAAACAACACCGAAAATATTAAACCCCGCATTTATTGCCGCTAAAGCCCCGGAAATAGAAAAAGAGGAAAGCCCTATCGCATCGCTTAAAATAAAAATGGTTTTATTTTCAATATTTTTTTGATGAAATTTTAAATAAATTCCTATAATTACAACTATTAAAACCATGCTCCCTGCAAAAGAATTATTAAAAGCAAAAATATTTCTGTGAGTCAATAAATCCCTGATAATCCCTCCCCCGAGCGCTGTAAAAAAAGCGCTTAAAATTATTCCAAGCATATCAAGCCTGTTTTTAACGCCTATTATAAATCCGCTGACTGAAAAAGCTATTATACCTATAATATCCGCTATTTCTAACATTTTATCCTCTGAGCGTGGGTAATTGCCACAGCAATTGCATCAGTAATATCAAAAGGTTTGATTTCACTTTTTATACCCAGAATTTTTTTAACCATAAATGCAACCTGCTCTTTTGCGGCTTTTCCGTTTCCTGTTACAGCCCTTTTAACCTGGAGTGGGGTATATTCAAAAAAATTACCATGGATTTGCAAAATCCTAAGACTCAAAGCCCCTCTAAACTGGGCCAGTTTAAGAACGGTTTTCGGGTTAAACGCATAAAAAATATTTTCTATTGCGACATCATCTATATCATTTTGATATATATCATCAATCCCTTCTATAAGTTCGGACAATTGATACTGTAACTCTTTTTCTTTTATTTTTATAATTCCCGCATCTATCAGATGAATTTTTGGCTTTGTTTCAATAATTGCATATCCGCATCTGATGGTTCCGGGATCGATTCCCAATATTTTCATTATTTCCTTTCACAATTAATTCAGTTTTTATTCACATCTTTTTCACAATGTGAATAACTTATATAGACATTTATTTTAGGTTATGATAAAATTAAATTCACATAAATTTTCACAAATTTTTCAACATGTGAATAAAAAAATTTTCACAAAATTTATACAAAGGTTTAAATTGAACTTATTTGAAAAAATAAAAAAACACTTAAAAAGTGAAAATCCTGTGAATTATAATAAATTTTTAAAAAATTTAACACTCGATGAAGAAAATTCATCTTCATCGCATCTGATAATCAAAGCCGCAAATATTTTCATAGCAAGTTATATAAAAAGAAAATTTTTAAATAAAATAATTTCGCTTTATGAAAAAGAAACGGGAATAAAACCCAATATTGAAATTATAACCGGAAAAATAAAACCTAAAATTACAAATATTGAAGCCGCCCCTTCCCTTACCCAAATCAGTGTCCTGATTCCCGAATATACGTTTGAGAGTTTTATAGTTGGACCCTCAAACCAGTTTGCATACACAGCTGCAAAAAGTGTAGCTGAAAACCCCGGAAAAAATTACAACCCGCTGTTTATATACGGAGGCGTCGGACTCGGAAAAACACACCTGCTCCAGGCAATTGGAAATTACCTTAAAAACAGACTCAATGTATTGTATGTAACCAGCGAACAGTTTATGAATGAATTTATAGAAAACATAAGAATGAAGACACCTGAGAGATTTCATGAAAAATACAGAAACTGTGATGTGCTGCTTATCGACGATGTTCAGTTTTTTGCGGGGAAAGAACAAACCCAGGAAGAATTTTTCCATACATTCAATGAACTGTATAATCAAAAAAAACAAATCTGCCTAACAGCGGACAGACCTCCCAAAAAGCTTTATGACCTAGTAGACAGACTCAGAAGCAGATTTGAAGCCGGACTGATAGTGGATATCCAACCTCCTGAACTTGAAACAAAAATAGAAATAATAAGAAAAAAATGCGAATTAAACGGAATTTACCTTCCTGATGAAATAATAGAATATATTGCTACAAAACTCGATTCAAATATCAGAGAAATTGAAGGGATGATTACAAAAATAAATGCAATGTCCAAAATTCTCGGAGTAAACGAAATTACTCTCGATTTTGCAAAACAGGCGTTAAAAGAACATATAAAAGATAAAAAAGAAAATATTACACTCGAAGATATAATAGAATTAATTGCAAAAGAATTCAATATAAAACCAAGCGAAATAAGTTCAAAAAGCAGAAACAGAAATATTGTTCAGGCAAGAAGATGCGCCATTTACCTTGCAAGAGAATTTACCCAGGAATCAACTCCTAAAATTGCTAAATATTTTGGTCTCAAAGATCACAGTGCGGTAAGCCATGCTATAAAAAGTTTTAACAAAAAATTAAAAGAAGACGGGGATTTCAGAATGAAAATAGAAGAGCTCAAAAGTAAAATACAACTTAAAAAAAGTGAATAATGTGAACAAAAAAAATTTCACATTCACCAAGAAAAATTAGATATAATGGTAAAAAATAAAGTTTTTCACATATTAACGCTGCTTACTATTACTATTAAAGAAATTTAAAAAGGAGAAACAATGCATATCAAAATTGAAAAACCGTTAATGGAAAGCATATTATCAAATATAATGGGTTTTACTGAAAAAAAAGACAACACCCAGATAACATCACATATTTTATTAGAAGCAGACGAAGAACTGACGATAAAAGCTACAGATAAAGAAATAGGAATAAAACTATCAACAGAATGTGAAATATTAAAAAAAGGCAAAACAACATTAAATGCTAAAAAAATAAATGATATCGTAAAAGCCCTTAAAAACAAAGAAATTGAAATAATTTCCGAAAATGACAAAATAACAGTAATCCAAGACACCTCCGTATATAAGTTAATTTCATTCGATCCTAATCAATTTCCTGAATTTCCGACAACAGATAATTTGGAAGCAATAGATATAAATATAGATGAATTTCAGGATGCAATAAAAAAAATTTATCCGGTAATCGATACAAATAATCCGAAATATGAATTAAACGGTGCTTTATTTGATTTAAAAGAAAAATCAAATTTTGTTTCAACCGATACAAGAAGACTTGCTGTTTATTATTCAAATGCAAAAGCAAAAGAAAATAAAATAATAGTACCTAAACGTTCAATTGCAGAAATTAAAAGAATTATAAGAGATGATATGCAGATTTTTTATGACGAGACTTATTTAATTTTAAAAAACAAAAACATATTCTTTTTCACCAAACTGATAAATGGAAAATTTCCTACTTATGAAAAAATTATACCAAAAAATCTGATATATAAATTAAAAATTGATAAAAATGAATTTCTTTCCCATTTAAAACAGATAAGTATAGTATCCACAGAGGTAAAAATTACAATAAGAAAAGACAAAATTGAATTTGAAAGTATATCAGAAGAAAGTATGCAGGCTAAAACAAGTTTTGATTACAGCTGTGATATAGAAGAATTCACATTTGCCGTCAACAGCAGATATATAATAGATTTTTTAACGGTAATAGATACGGAAGAATTTATTTTGGGGTTAAACGAACCAAATATTCCGTTTATCTTAAACAGTGAGAATTTCCTGACAATAGTAATGCCTCTTAATATATGATATAATTTTAATAAAATAAATATATTTTAAAGGTTATATATGGGTGAATACAAAGCTAAAAATATAAGAGTTTTAAAAGGACTTGAAGCTGTCAGAAAAAGACCTGGAATGTATATCGGTGATACCGGTGTAAGAGGTCTTCATCATCTGGTTTATGAAGTGGTTGATAATTCAATAGATGAAGCGATGGCAGGATATGCTAATAAGATAAAAGTAAAAATTCTTAGAGACGGCAGTGCGGAAATAGAAGACAACGGAAGAGGAATTCCCGTTGATATACATCCGGACGAAAAAATACCGGCAGCCACCGTTGTTTTAACGGTACTTCACGCCGGAGGAAAATTTGACAATAAAACATATAAAGTTTCGGGCGGACTTCACGGGGTAGGGGTGTCTGTAGTAAATGCCCTAAGTAAAAAACTGATAATGACTATTAAAAGAAACGGAAAAATATATAATCAGGAATTTGAAAGAGGCAAACCCGTAACCGATTTAGAAATAATAGGAGATACAAACAGAACAGGTACATCAATAAGATTTTGGCCTGATGATGAAATATTTGAAACCACTGAATTTAAAAGCGAAATTTTAAAAAAAAGACTAAAAGAATTAGCTTATCTTAATCCGAATATAACTATTTATTTTGAAAATGAAAATGACGGCGTTAAAGAAGTTTATCATTATGAAGGCGGAATAAAAGATTTTGTAAAAACTCTTACAAATAAAGAGTGCATTACAGATGTTATTTATACAAATGACCGTTATGAAGATGAAGAAAAAGCATTGGATTTGGAAATTGCTTTATGTTATGACAGCGGTTATGATGAAAAGGTTTTAAGTTTTGTAAACAATATTAAAACACCGGAGGGAGGAACGCATGAAAGCGGATTTAAAGCGGGGCTCTCTAAAGCGGTGATTAATTATATAAATAAAAATATGAAACTTAAAGACAATATAAAAATTACAGGTGATGATGTAAAAGAAGGAATCAATGCAATAATCAGCGTTAAAATGAGCGAGCCTCAGTTTGAAGGACAGACAAAAGGAAAACTTGGAAGTTCTTACGTAAAACCGATTACACAAAAAGTTACTTATGAATTTTTAACAAGATATTTTGAAGAAAATCCCAATGACGCAAAAATAATAGCGGATAAAGCAATAGCAGCATCAAGAAGTAGACTTGCCGCAAAAAGAGCAAGGGATCTGACAAGAAAACAGGCAAAAGTCGGTATCGGAACGCTTCCTGGAAAATTAGCGGACTGCCAAAGCAAAGATGCAGGTGAATCCGAATTGTATCTAGTTGAAGGAGACAGTGCAGGAGGTAGTGCAAAACAGGGACGTGACAGGGTTTTTCAGGCAATCCTTCCTCTTAGGGGAAAAATTTTAAATACTCAAAAATCTACGGATGCCAAGGCTCTGAGTTCTGAAGAGATTAAAAATATAATTACCGCACTTGGAACAGGTATAGGGGCTGATTTTGACATAGAAAAAATCAGATACAATAAAATTATTATAATGACCGATGCGGATGTGGACGGAAGCCATATCCAAACGCTTATTATGACATTTTTCTTTAATCATTTAAGAGAAGTAATCGAAAACGATTATTTATATATAGCCCAGCCTCCTTTATACAGATACAAAAAAGGTAAAATTGAAAAATATCTTAAAGACGAAAAAGAACTGAATGAATTTTTAATTGAGCAGGGTATAAATTCCATAGATATCACAGGAGTGGGAAAACCGGAACTCAAAGAATTACTCAAAAATGCGGCTTATTATAAACTGCTGCTTGAAAAACTTTCAATCAGGTTTAATATTCCTGAAGTCATAAGATATTTGGTAGAGCATGATTCAATTGAAGGTTTGGAAGAGTATTTAAAATCAATAGGATTTAATATTATTTCAAGTCATAACAACCATTTTTATATTCAAACAACAAGAGGACTTGAAGAGATAACAATTGATGAAAAACTTCTTAATCATCCTTTGTTTATAGAAGCTAAAAAAATTTTTAATAAATTAAAAGAATATAAAGATTTGATTGAAGGTGATTATTTGGAATTATTGGATGAGGTGGTTGCCAAAGCAAGAAAAGGTGCTAATATACAAAGATATAAAGGTTTAGGAGAAATGAACCCAGAACAGCTTTGGGAGACTACAATGAATCCTGAAAACAGGGTATTGGTGCAGGTAACTATGGAAGATGCCGAAGAAGCGGCCAAAAAATTTGAACTATTTATGGGAAGTGAAGTAGCCCCAAGAAGAGAATATATCCAGGCTAATGCAAAAGAAGTTGAAAATCTGGATGTGTAAGGAATAAAATGCAAATTTATTATAAAAATGGAAAATTGTTAATAGAAATTGATAAAGATATAGGTAATATTGAAGATATTATTGAATATCTAAGAATAAAAGAAATTTTTTATAAATCTAATAAATTAGATGAACAAGAAATTAACAAATTTTCTAATGAAATAAATGAAAATTATTATCGAAATTTTTTAAAAGATTTATTGGAAAAAAGAAATATTTATGAAAATAATAATTGATACAAATATTATTTTTTCTTCTTTGCTTTCTTCAAATGAAAAATATTTGAAATTATTTTTAAATAACAATTTTTATGCCCCTAATTATTTAGTGTATGAGATTTTTAAATATAAACCCAAAATAATAAAATATTCAAATTTAACTTTAAGAGAAATAGATGAGTTTTTTGCATTTGTATTAAAAAAAATCTATTTGGTAAATGAGGAAACATTATCAACACAATCGTTAAAAAAATCATATGAATTATGTAAAGATATTGACAGAAATGATATAAGTTTTGTAGCATTAACAATTGAATTGAATGGGCTTTTATTAACAGGGGATAAAAAACTTTTTAATGGATTAAAAAATAAAAAATTTAATAAATTAATTACTTTAGAGGAGATTTTATGAAATACGGAGAAAAAGAGATTGTTGAATTTAATCCTGAAAATATGGAAATATGGCCGAATAAAAACAAAAAAAATTATTTAATTAAAATCACCTTGCCAGAGTTTATGTGTAAGTGTCCAAGAAGCGGATATCCCGATTTTGCAACAGTTTATCTTGAATATATTCCTGATGAATGGGTGGTTGAGCTTAAAGCCCTAAAGCTTTATATAAATTCTTTTATGAACAGATACATTTCACATGAAGACAGTGCAAATGAAATTTTTGACACGCTTTATAACAAACTGAAACCAAAATATATGAAAATTACAATGGATTTTAATCCGAGGGGGAATGTTCATACCGTTATTGAAATAGACAGTGAAAAAATTAATAAAGAAAAATAAAAAATTTTATTATTTTTCCTCTTTTTTATCAGCAAATATATATAATTATTTAATTATGTCTACAAAGCTTTCTTATAAAGAATATCAAAATTTTAATACTATAGATAAAGAAGGTAGTGATTTTACTGAATAGCTATTTGAATATTGGATTTAAGTATTATATTAATTTTTTTAATTTTTAAAAAAAATGTTACAATATAAAAAATTAATAGTGTTTTTATTAAAGGCAGACAATGAAAATAACGGCTCTAAAAACTAATTATAAACCGACAGATATCGCAGTGGGGAGTGCCAGAAGCTGCTATTTTGGAAAGCATATAATAACTCCGGAAGGTGCTGCTAATTGGGATAAAAAAAATGAACTATTAAATTCCATTTTTAAAGCGGGGCATCATACAACGCTTATGCATTATCATTTTACTTTTTTAATTGAGGGAATGAGCAGGCTTTTAATCTGGAGATTACTTCATTCGCACCCTTTTTATAATTCCGAACAAGTCTCTCAAAGATATGCAAAAATGAAAATAGATAATTTTACATATCCAAAAAATGCCAATAAAGAAAAATGGCAAAAATATTATGAAAAAATGTTTTCTTATTATGAAGAATTAATTGAAAAATTAACTCCCGTTATAGAAAAAATACTTCCAAAATTTCAAAAAAAATCGGCTAAAAAAAAAGCACAGGAATTTGCAAGATATCTTTTGCCAATGGGTATGAATGCCCATCTTTACCATACAATAAATGTAATAACAGCCCTAAGGTATATCACAGCCGCAAAAGCAATCCCAGAAGCTAAAGATGAAGCAGCTGAATTTACAAATCAGTTAAAACAGCAGATGCTAAAAATAGATGAAAATTTGGCACCTTTAATAGAATTTGCAGAAAATGAAAAAGCAATTTTTCCAGAAATTGATATAGAGAAAATAAAAGAAAAACATAATATAAAAGAAAAAGTTAAGATTTTTGATATTGTGGATTATGATTTTAATTTAAATGCAAATTATGCCGGTGTTATGAGGCTTAGCAGTATGTATTTAGATGAAAGTATACTTGGAAGCTTTAATTCATATATAAAACTATCTCTTTCAGCCGATGCTCAAAATCAAAGACACCGCCGCTCGCCTGCTATTAGACCAAAGTTAGAGGATATTTACAAAATAGATTATTATATTCCACCGGTAATAGAAAAATTTGCAAAAGATTTATATGAAGAAGCTATAAATTATGCGTATGATTTTTTTGAAAAAGAAAGAGAAATTTTAGGCTTTTCTGAAGCCTCTTACGCACTTTTAAATGCTCATAATATTGAAATAATTGAGCATGATGATTTTAATGAATTTGCCCATAAGGCTCAAATGAGACTTTGTTATAATGCCCAGGAGGAAATTTTTGATATAGTATATAATCAGGTTAAACAGTTAAAAGATGCCGGAGTAAAAGCTGCTAAAAATTTCTTACCTCCTTGTGCAATAAGGTATAAAGAAGGTTTAAGGCCTGTTTGTCCCGAAGGTGATAGGTTTTGCGGTGTAAAGGTTTGGAAGCTGGATTTTGAGGATTATAACAGGATAATTTAGTGGGCGTTAAAGATTATTTATATTCTGAATTTGACAGCGAAATTGTAGATGAATTTTTAATGCTTTATGATATTATTGAAGATAATCTGGATCTTTTATTAGAAGAGTTATACACCAATCCGGAAGCTGTAAATGATCTTTTTAGAATGTTTCATAATTTAAAATCTGCCACGGCTTATTTAAAACTTAAAAGAATTTCAAATTATGCCCATTTAATTGAAGATATTTTAGACAAAGTAAGAGGAAAAGAAAAAATTCCAAAAGATGTAATTGAGTGGCTTTTTGATGCAACAGCTCAAATTCACAAATGGTATGATGATATTGAAAACAATAGAGAATTAAGTAATGCTGATATGAGCATATTAAAAAAACTTCCAAAGGTTTAAATTGCAAAAAATATTTGAAGAAAGAATTAATAAAATAAATCCTGAAATTTTAAAAGGTTTAAAAGAAAAAAAAGAATTTTCTTTTAGGATAAACAGGCATAAAGCCGATTTAAAAGTAATTGAAGAACTTAAAAAAGAAGGATTTTCTCCTAACAAAGTTGAATGGAATAAATATGTTTTTACGCTGCCAATTGAAGAGCGTAAAAAAATAACTAAATCTTCTGTTTATACACAAAATAAAATCTACATTCAAAACCTTTCATCAATTATAGCAGCGATTAGTTTAGATGTAAATGAAAATGACTGGGTTTTAGATCTTGCAGCAGCTCCAGGTGGAAAAAGTTTAATTTTTAGCGAAATTGCAAAAAAAGTCAGTGCGGTTGAGCCTGATAAAAAAAGATTTTTTAGAATGAAAAGAAATTTTAAAGAACACGGTGCAAAAAATATCCAAACATATAATAAAGACGGGAGATTTGTTTATAAAGCAACGGGTAAAATGTTTGATAAAGTGTTTTTAGATGCACCGTGCAGTTCAGAAGCACATATTGATGGAGAAGTTACATGGTGGAATTTAAAAAGGGTTAAAAGATTTTCAAAACTTCAAAAAGAACTTTTAAGTTCTGCTTTTAACTGTTTAAAACCGGGTGGTGAAATGATTTATGCAACATGTACTTTTTCTCCTGAAGAAAATGAAGAAAATATAGACTTTTTATTAAATAAATTTTCAAATGCCGAAATTTTGGAAATTAATTTACCTATTGATAATATTCAAGAAGGCATAACTAAATGGGAAGATAAAGAATTCAATAAAGAAGTAAAAAAGGCAATAAGAATACTTCCCACCGATGCTTATAGCGGTTTTTTCTTTTGTAAAATAAGAAAAAATTAATCTTTTTTAAATTTTTCTTTTGCCGCTTTCAAAGCACTTATTACATCATCTATATTTTCATATGGAATGTGTGCTTTCCAATCAGGTTTATCTCCATTAATTGAAATACCAATACTTACAACCGGTTTACTTCCTTCTCCGTAAGGTTCTTCTATATGAGTTATGCTAATAACCCCTTCTTTTGTATGTGCAAGTGGAAATTCTGCTATAGGTATTGTTTTTTTCATATTCCTCTCCTTTTTTAATTCATTATACCATATTTAAAAATTTTTCAATTTCTTTTTGCAAATGTTTTAAATCTTTAGAGTTATCTATTACAAAATCAGCTTTAAGTTTTTTTTCTTCAATATTCATTTGATTGTTTATAATTGATAAAGCCCCTTTTTCATCTACTTTATCCCTCTTTATTACTCTTTTTATTTGAAAATCTTTTGGGGTATATACAACTAAAACTTTGTCAAACTCAGGATAATTTTGTTTTTCAAAAAAAAGTGGCAAGTCTACAAAATAAACAACACCATCTTTTTCATATTTTTTGGCAAGTTCTAATACCCGTTTTTTTACTTCCGGCAAAATTATATCTTCAAGTGTTTTTAATTTATCTTTGTCGTTAAAAACTATTTTTCTAAGCTCTTTTCTGTCATCTGTTCCAAAAATTTTTTTTATCTGTTCTTTTTTTGTGTTAAAAACTTTTCTGCTTATTTTATCTGCATCTATTATTTTATATCCGTAAAGTTTTAGTAAAGATGCAACGGTGCTTTTGCCAGTACCTATGCCTCCTGTCAAAACAATAGCGTTTTTAAATTTTTCATTTTTCATTTTATAATTTTATAACGTCTTTTATTTCTTCAAAAATATGTTTTGGCATTACAAAAGAAGCCAAATGAATGTCAGTATGATAATAATATGCATTTTCTACAAAATCGCTTCTGTGTCTAATGATATCGGCTGTAGGATGAGGTTTTTTGCTTGCAAATACAAGTGGGTAAATTTTATTTTCTTCAATGTAATAATATGGAAGCACTATATAAAAAACTTTGCTTAAATTTTCAAACAAAGCCTTATCTGTTAAACTCTCAGCTGTAGTAATATATATGCCTTTGTCGTTTAGTTTTTGATATATCCTTATATAATCTGTGGGTGTATCTTCTATTATAAGATCATATTTTTCTTCGCTGTCTTCATTGAAAATATCAAATTTAGCAGTTATTATTTTTTTAAACTCATTATTAAATTCACTTGGAGCTAAAACCTTAGTGCCCTCACTAACACATGCTCCAACAAGTGCCATCATCTCTTTTTTAATTTCACTCATTTTAATCCTTTTTTGGCTTAATATAGCAAAAAAATTTGAAATTTCAAAAAAATTTAGATATATTAAGACAAAAATTATCTTAAAAGGAGAAAAAATGTATACAGTTGATATTGAAAAAAGATGCGGATGTGTAAAAAAAGACACTAGCTTAGAACTTCCAAAAACTTTTAAGGATAAAAAAGAAGCGGAATTTGAAGCACTGAAGTTAGCAAATTATATGAATGCCAATTATTGTAAAAAACACAGGTTTTTTGTTAATGAAGAAGGGAATAATTTTACAATCTGTGTAGAACTTTCCTGTCCTAAAATTAGTTAAAAATTTAACATTGACATTTGTAATTAAACATTAATAAGGTTTTTTTATGGTTGTACATTTATGCTGCAGTGTGGATGCCGGATATTTTATAAAAAGGCTAAAAGAGGATTATCCGGATGAAAAAATTACAGGCTATTTTTACGACCCGAATATCCATCCATACAGCGAATTTAAATTAAGAAGTATGGATACAAAAAGAATTTGTGAAAAATTAGGGGTTGAATATATTGAGGGTAAATATGATTATGAAAGCTGGTTAAAGGCTGTAAAAGGGTATGAAGAAGAGCCTGAAAAAGGAATTAGATGTTCAATATGTTTTGACCATTCCCTTGAAGCAACAGCTAAATTCGCCAAAAAAATAGGGGAAAATAAAATAACAACTTCACTTCTTATGTCTCCGATGAAATCCCAGGAGCAGCTGTCATCAATCGGAAAAGCGGTAAAAAGAAAATATGATGTCGATTTTTTAGTGGTTGATTACAGGAAAAAAGGCGGTACGCAAGAGCAGCAGTTATATGCAAAAGAAAATCAGCTTTACCGTCAGGATTACTGCGGATGTATTTACGGAATCTGGCAGCAAAAACAAAATCAGGAAATTATTGATGAGCTTATTTCTCCATATCCATTTCAGATACTTCCAGCAAGTATAGAAGAGAGGTTAAATTTTTATGAAAATAGAATGAAGTTTGAAGAAAAAGGAGTTGAATATAAAATTGAAAAAGAGAGCTTTTTAAATTACAGACTGCTTCGTCAAAGTGTAAAATTTAAAGTGAAAAGTGAAATAATTTATAGTTATGTTTTATTTTATTCATATTTAGATAGAAAACAAAGGGTTAGAATTGAATATATTAAAAATGGAGTTGGATATGCAAACAGGGTAAATATTATATTTATCCCAATTAAAAAAGTAAATGAAATTTTGAATAAATATTATAAAAATGTAAAAGAGCTTTTTTTAAAACCGTTAAATATAAAAGAAGAATTAAAAATTAGAAATATTATTACAAACACACCGTTTAATCTATCGCCTATAATAGTTTTAGATAAACTGACGGATAAAACAATTGATATAAAAATAGAAGCTAAAATATATCCTGACACACGGGAAATTTTGATATAATTTTTAAAAAAAGGAAAAGAATGGTTTACAATATTAATGAAATTCAGGAAATGCTTCCACACAGATATCCTTTTTTATTGGTAGACAGAATTACCAGTGTAAAAACAGGAGAATATGTGGAAGGTTTTCTTAATATTTCTATTACAAATGCTGTATTTCAGGGGCATTTTCCTGGCCATCCCATATATCCAGGTGTTTTAATAATTGAAGGTATGGCTCAAACCGGAGCAGTTTTGCCTTTTACTGTAATGGATAAAAAAGAGTTAAAAAACAAAGTTGTATATTTTATGAGTATAGATAATGCTAAATTCAGAAAACCGGTAAGACCAGGGGACAGATTGGAATACAGGGTTTCAACTGTTAAACAAAGAGGGAAAATCTGGATGCTTCACGGGGAAGCATATATAGATAATGAAATTGTAGCCGAAGCAGATTTAAAAGCTATGATAATGGATAAATAATGAATAATATAAAAGGCAAAATTGGTAAAAACTGTAAAATAGGAGAGGGTGCAATAATTGATGAATTTGTAGAAATAGGGGATAACTGTATAATAGACCCATATGCCGTAATTACGGGATATACAAAAATAGGAAATAATAATCATATATTTTCCCATGCAGTTATAGGAAGTATTCCTCAGGATTTAAAATATAACGGTGAAAAAACCTATCTTGTAATAGGTGATAATAATAAAATCCGTGAATTTACTTTAATAAATCCAGGGACCCAAGGCGGAGGCGGAGTGACAAAAATAGGTAATAACAACCTTTTAATGGGATATGTTCACGTGGCGCATGATGTAATAATAGGAGATAACTGTATTTTGGCAAATGCGGCAACTTTAGCCGGGCATGTGGTTTTAGAAAACAATGTTGTAATCGGGGGCATGACTCCGATTCACCAATTTGTAAAAATAGGAGAATTTGCCATGATAGCCGGTGCGAGCGCTTTAAGTCAGGATATTCCTCCTTATTGTTTAGCTGAGGGAAACAGGGCAAAACTAAGGGGTCTTAATATTACAGGGCTTAGGAGAAAGCTTGAGAACAGAAACGATATAGATGAACTTAAAAAAGCTTATAAAGAACTGTTTGAAAGCGGAAAATCGTTAAAAGATGTAGCAAAAAAAATACTGGAAAATAATCACAATAAATATGTAAAACATTTATGCGAGTTTGTATTAAATTCAAAAAGGGGAATACCGTATGTTAGAAAAGTGTAGTTTTTGTGGAAGTGTTGAGAGTGAAGATAACCCTCTTTTGGCAGCACCGGACAATAAGGCTTTTATTTGTAAAAACTGTGTAATAACCGCTTATGAAATTATAATGGGGGCCGAGGAAAAGCAGGATAAAAAAAATAAAAAAAGCGAGCAGATAAAATTATTAACTCCAAAAGAGATAAAATCCCATTTGGATGAATATGTAATTGGTCAGGAAAGAGCTAAAAAAATTGTTTCAGTTGCTGTTTATAACCATTATAAAAGAATACTTTACGGTGAGAATCAGGATGTAGAAATTCAAAAATCAAATATTTTGATGATAGGGCCTACAGGAAGCGGTAAAACATTAATAGCAAGAACTCTTGCAAAGCTTCTTGATGTTCCTTTGGCAATAGCAGATGCAACTTCTTTAACGGAAGCCGGGTATGTAGGTGAAGATGTTGAAAATGTTTTATTAAAATTAATTCAGGCTGCCGACTGGGATATTGAGAGGGCCCAAAGGGGTATTGTATTTATAGATGAAATTGATAAAATTTCAAGACTTTCTGAAAACCGCTCCATTACGAGGGATGTATCCGGAGAAGGTGTCCAGCAGGCGCTTTTAAAAATTATAGAAGGAAGTATAGTAAACGTTCCCCCTCAGGGTGGAAGAAAACATCCGAACCAGGAGTTTATACAAATAGACACAAGCAATATTTTATTTATATGTGGCGGTGCATTTGATGGACTGGGTGATATTATAGAAAAAAGGCTTGAAGGTTCAACCGTTGGATTTTTGGGAAATGCAAAAGCAAAAATGAAAAAAGATGATATTTATGCATTAGTTGAGCCAGAAGATTTAGTTAAATATGGTTTAATTCCAGAACTTATTGGAAGACTTCCGGTAATTGCAACATTAAGGGAACTTGATGAAGATGATTTAATTAGAGTTTTAACTGAACCAAAAGATGCACTAATTAAACAATATCAAGCTCTTTTTGCACTTGATAATGTTAAACTTACTTTTGAAGAAGACGCTTTAAGGGCAATTGCCAAAAAAGCCATTCAAAGAGGCACAGGAGCCAGAGGGCTCAGGGCAATTCTTGAAGAAGCAATGGTTGATGTTATGTTTAATTTGCCTGAATACAGGGGATATGAAATAATTATTACAAAAGATGTAATAGAAAAAAAGAATGAGCCTATTCTTATAAAAAGGAATAAAAATGCTAAATAAATTATTGGGGCTTTTCAGCAGTGATTTAGCAATTGATTTGGGTACTGCAAATACGCTTGTAAGCATTAAGGGAAAAGGTATAATTATCAACGAGCCGAGTGTTGTAGCCATTCAGGATGATAAACATAAAAGAAAGGTTTTGGCTGTAGGTCTCAAAGCAAAAGAAATGGTCGGAAAAACTCCTAAAAACATAGTGGCAATAAGACCTATGAAAGACGGGGTAATTGCCGATTTTACTGTAACTGAAGAGATGATAAGACATTTTATTCAAAAAGTTCACAACAGAAAAACCCTGATTCGTCCAAGAATTGTAATCTGCGTGCCTTTCGGATTAACCCAGGTTGAAAGAAAAGCCGTTAAAGAGTCTGCCATGAGTGCGGGGGCTAGGGAAGTTTATTTAATAGAAGAGCCGATGGCTGCTGCAATCGGGGCAGGGCTTCCTGTAAAAGAGCCTCAGGGAAGCATGGTAATTGATATAGGCGGCGGTACGACAGAAATAGGTGTGATATCTTTAGGCGGTTTGGTGGTAAGTAAATCAATCAGGGTCGCAGGAGATAAGTTTGATAAATCCATAGTTGATTATATAAATAAAAAATATAACCTGATTATAGGTGAAAGAACAGCGGAAGAAATTAAAAAAGCAATAGGAAGTGCCGTTAAACTTGAAGAGGAATTGACTTTGCAAATTCAGGGTAAAAACAGAATTTCCGGGCTTCTTGAGACTATTACAATTACAAGCGAAGATATCAGGGAAGCTCTTAAAGAGCCGGTAAAAGATATAGGTGAAGCTGTAAAAGAAGTTTTGGAAGATACCCCGGCTGATTTGGCAGGGGATATTGTAGAGAACGGTATTGTAATGACTGGAGGCGGAGCCCTTCTCAGAGGGATTGATTCATATATAAGCGATTTGGTTAACCTTCCTGTATATGTGGCAGAAGAGCCTCTTTTAGCCGTTGCAAAAGGTACCGGAAAAGTGCTTGATGAAATAGAACTTCTTTCAAGTATCAATGAGTAAAAAATTAATTTTAATTATAAGCTTATTATTAGCTTTTTTCTTTTCTTTTCTTTTTAAGGATTTTATAATTGAATCTTCTTTATATGTCGGGAACAGTGTTCTTTTTATAAAAAATAAAATTTATGAACAAATAAATGAGCATTTTAATCAGGCGGAAAAAATTAAAAATCTTGTTGAAAAAAATGAACTGCTGGTAAACAAAATAAATAATCTGGAAGCTAAAATTAACTCTTGCAGAGATTTAAAATATTTTAAATATATAAATAAACCCAATCTGACATTTGTTTATACCCTCTCTTATGCCTCAGTGCCTGATTTCAGTAAAATTTATTTAAATTATCATAAAAAATTAATTAAGCCTAAAGGATTGGTTTATAATAATTTGGTTTGCGGGGAGGTTATTAAAAACATAGGAAATTATTCACTGGCTATTCTTAATTCAAATGAAAAAACAAGATATACCGTTTATATAGGAAAAAATGAAATTCCAGGTATTTTTTACGGAAAAACAGATACATTAAAATATATTCCCAAATTTAAACATATAAATGTAGGGGATGAGGTTGTTACAAGCGGGCTTGACGGTATTTTTTACAAAGGTGCGAAAGTTGGTATAATAACTGAAATAATACAAAAGAAACTTTATCAGGAGGCAAAGGTAAAGCTTTTTTATAATGATTTACATCCGGAATTTTTTTATGTAATTGAAGGAGGTAACAATGGAAATTGAAAATACATTAAAAAAAATGGGCCTGGTGATTGAAAAATTGGCTGGGAAGGTTGATGAATTAGATAAGAGGGTTTCTAAATTGGAAGAAAAATCAGGAGACGTTGAAAAAAAGTTCTCAAGCAAGGATTTTCAGACTCAAACCCAAACTCAGACGAAACATTCTTCAAGCAGTTCCTTAAGTGGTTTTGGAAATAGTTTTTTGGGCTCCCTTACAGGTTCAATGGCCGGGATGGGACTTTATCATTTATTGTTTGATCATTCCGTTACCCCCGAAAATTTTGGAGAATCTCTTGGAATGGATACAAATGAGATAAATGAAACAACCGGTAATAATTTTGATTATATTGATGAAAGACTGGGTGAAATTGATAATAAACTTGATGAAATTGATCAAAAACTGGATGAAAATAATTCAGCTAACAGTGATGATATAATGGATAATGATTATTATGAAAGTTATGAAAATAATTTACCTGACAATGATTTTGACAGCGGATTTGACGATTTTGACGGAATTGATGATGTTTAAACTTCGCAGACTATTTCTCTAATTCCTTTTTTTTCTGTTATTTCCATGATTTTAATATCAGGAAAATTTATTTTTAAAAGTTCATTAATGTTTGAAGGTTTATTTACAGCTATAATTCTTGTAAGTTTGCCTCTGTAAGCCTTGGCAAAATGGCTAACTATTTTATTGTTTTTTATAAATTTAAAAGTAACTGCGTTTTTCGGTTTATATATTTTTTCATAAAATTTGGCTCTTAAATCTATAAATTCTTCATGTTTGTTTATTTCATCCAGAATAGGGGTAAATATTTCCTTATGCATTTTATAAATATCAAATCCCGGTTTTGCCCCCTGTTTAAGTGTATAAAAAGGTATTAAATCTTTTGCGCTAATTACTCCAAAAAGATTGGAAAAAATAAACAGATTGTCATCTATATAATTTTGAGATTCTTTATCCAGGGAAGGATAGTCTAAATGTTCAAACGCAACCCCTGAATATCTTAAAATCGCTTTTTTTGTAGGACGTGTAAAAACTGAAGATTTATCATCACCAAAATTTTTCGTATCTGTATTCTTTTGCAAAAACTCATCATACTTTTTAACAATTTCAACTCTTTTTTTATATATTTCAGGGAATATAAAAGAGTCTTTATTAATAGGAGAAAAATCTCTCCCCTTTGTTTTTCTTTCGCTCGGGGCTAATAAAATTTTCATAACTGAATTATGAATATTGAATTTTCTCTTTTTAATTTAAGTAGTGCATCACCCCTGTCCAATCCTTTTAACAAAGTTTTCAATTTATTTATTGAGTGTATTTCAACCCATTTTCCCGTTTTTACAGTTTTAACCGCAAGTATAATGTCGCCTTTTTGAACGCCCACCATTGAAGGATAAGAATTTGGATTGACATTGTCTACTTTTACTTCATTTTTTTCTTCTTTCAAAGTAAGGCCTTCAAGCAGTTTAATATTTTGAATTTTTTCTTTTTTTACTTTTAGAGCTTTTAATTTTGCCTTTAGTGTTATATATTTTCCGTTTCTGTATACGGTTAAAGTAATTTCGGCCCCCGCTCCTTTAAATGCTATTTTATTTCTAAGTTCGCCTGCATTTTTAACTTTTTCACCGTCAACAGCCACAATAATATCCCCAGGTTTTATTCCTGCTTTACTTGCAGCGGAATTTTTTTGAACCTTGTTTACAAGTACACCGTGGTCAATTCCGTACAGTTTTGCCTTGCTTGAATCTATATTGCTAATCATAACCCCAAGGTAGCCTCTTACTACTTTCCCTTTTTCAATAAGTGAAGTTGCTACAAATTTGACCATATTGCTTGGAATTGCAAAACCTATTCCGTTATTTCCGCCGCTTTTTGTAATTATTGCGGAATTTATCCCTATAAGCCTTCCTTTTAAATCCACGAGAGCTCCCCCGCTGTTTCCGGGATTTATGGCCGCATCGGTTTGAATGAAGTTTTCATAGGAATTTAGTCCAATCGAAGTTCTGTTTTTTGCGCTTATAATTCCGTGTGTTACACTCTCTCCGAGTCCGAAAGGTTCACCTATAGCCAAAACAACATCCCCCACTTTTACTTTGTTTGAATTTGTAAAAGTGATAGGATGTAAATTTTTTGCTTCTATTTTTATAACTGCAATATCTGTTGCCGGGTCGCTTCCTATAAGTTTTGCTGTATATTTTTTCCCATCAAATGTTTTTACTATAATTTTAGTCGCTCCCGATACAACATGGTTATTTGTAACAATATATCCGTTTTTGGAGATAATCACGCCGCTACCGAGTGCATATTCTTTCTGTTCTTTCGGAGTGTTTGGAACATTTCCGAACGGTCCGAAGAATCTTTTAAAAAACGGGTCGTTGAAAAATCTTCTGAACTGATCGGGAATTTTTATTTTTACTATTTTAGTGGTGGAAATGTTTACAACGCTAGGGATTACTTTTTTTACTACCGGTGAAAAGGACATAACCTGATTTTGATTAGGCGCAACTCTGTTTAATGTGGAATTGTCACTTTTTATATTGATATTTCCTGCCAACAGGGCAGCTGCTAAAAATGAGCTTAATATAATCTTTTTCATAACCTCTCCTTAAAAGTTTTTGTTTTCATAAGTATAAATCTTTTTTATTAAAAAGAGGTTAAAATATTAAATTTCTTAAACTTTTCTTAAAAATTAACATTCAATTTAACATTTAACATTCATCATTTAACATTTAATATTACCACCAGGCCAAAACCTCATCGAAATTATTATTTTCTTTTTTAAACATATTATATATATATCTTGCAAACAAATCTGTTTCTATATTTACCCTCCTATGAATTTTATATTCTCTAAATAGAGTGTTTTCAAAAGTATGGGGAATAATAGTCAGTCTAAACCTGTCAGAAAAAACATCATTTATTGTAAGGCTGACCCCGTCTATTGCAATAGAGCCTTTTTGGGCAATATATTTCATTATTTTAGGGTCTGTTTTTATTATTACATCATAAGAGTTTCTGTTTTTTTTAATTTCAAGTATTTCTCCAACTGCGTCAATATGCCCCTGAATCAGATGTCCGTCTATTTTGTCTCCAAAACGCAACGCCTCTTCTAAATGAACTTTTTTTCCGCTTTGGTAATTTTTAATTGCAACTATTTTTTGGGTTTCAGGAGAGAGTTCTACTTCAAATCCGTCACTAAAAATTTTGGTAACCGTAAGACATGCTCCGTTTACCGCTATTGAATCACCTGTTTGCGGTTGTAATTTTGAAATTATACTTAGTTTGTTATTGCTGAAATTTTTTATTTTTCCTATTTCTCTTATTACTCCGTTAAACATTAAAAATACTCCTCAATTAGCTTCATCGCTTCATTAAAATCAGTAACACTATTTATTTTACTTCTAAATTCGCTTGCTTTTTCTATTCCTTTTGAATATCCGTGCGCATGCTTTCTAAATAAAATAACGCCGTAATCTCTGTAAAAATTATGCATCTGTTTTAAATGTTCAATTATTACTTCTTTTTTCTGCTTAGGTGTAATATTACCGCTTTGTTTCATTTCAAGAAAAATCCAGGGTTTTCCGATAGCACCTCTTCCAATTGAGACGCCTTTTGCACCAGTGTATTCCAAAACATATTTGGCTTTTTTGAAATCGGTAATGTCTCCGTTTGCAATTACCGGGATATTTACGGCTTTCACCACTTTTTTGATTTCTTCATAATTACTTTTGCCTTTGTACATTTGTGTGATCGATCTTCCGTGAAGAGTTAAAAATTTAATTCCCAGATCTTCTAGCATTTTAGCCCTCTCTACCGCCACGCTTCTCTCAAATCCAAGCCTTATTTTGGCACTTACAGGTTTTTTGGAAGTATTGACAATTACTTTTATAATTTCTTTTAAAAATTCTTTATTTTCATCTTTTAGCAAAATTCCTCCAAATCCGCTTCTTCTGGCTTTTTTTACGGGGCATCCCAGGTTTATGTCAATTCCGTCAATTTCATCTATTTCATTAATAATTTCTACAGCTTTTCTTGCGTTTTCAGTGTTATTAGCGGCAATTTGTACAAAATAAGGGGTTTCAATTGGGGATTTTTGCATCATTTTTTTTGTTTTTTCATTATTATATACAAAAGCGTTTACATTTATCATTTCAGAAAATGTCAAATCACATCCGAATTTTTTAACGACGCTTCTGAATGGAAGGTCGGTATATCCTGCTAAAGGAGCCAAAAAAAATTTAGGATATTGCCTGAAGATATTCATCAACGTCTATTTTGACTCCGCATTCTTTTAATTTTAAAATATATTCAAAAATTTTAAGTGAATGCTCTTCAATAATTTCTTTTGCTTTTTCAATATGCTCATATTTTAATGCTAAATAAGCACTTCCGTAAACAAACGGAAATATTATTTCAAGTTCCTCATCAGGCGTTCTTGAGCCGTAAAGTGCTTTTGCTATTTTTATTTCTTCAAATTTAGAGAGTTTGGCAATTTCAAGCAGTTTTTTTAAATCTTTATCATTTATATGCGAAAGTATTATCTCTTTTGTTAGGGGATATTTATATTTTAAAATTTCTTCGATAGGGGCTTTTTGGGCAAAAATTTGAAAAGCTTCTTTTTTAAGTTCTTCATTTTTAAATTTTCTCAACACTTCTTTTGCATAGTTTCCATCTTTTTTGAGTCTGTTTTTTATATTTAAAATATACCACGGATTGTTTTCACTCAGTTTATATTTGCTGATTTCTATAACCTTGCCGTTTTTAAGTTTTTTCAAATCTTCTAAAAATTCAAATTTTTCACTAGGATTTGGTTCTATATTAAGCCCGTTGATGTTTTTTACAAAATTGTTGCAGTATTTAAGAACTTTGACTTCTTTTAAACTGTTTTTATAAAGAATTTTGTTTTTAATATTATTTATTATTATTTCTATATCTTTTTGTATGTTTTTTTTATAAAAGAAGGTTTGTAAATGTATAAAAACAAAAAAGAGAATGGATAAAATATAAAAAATTCCTAAAAACAGTGCTATCCATACGGCATTAGGCAAAGAGATATTAATTCCAAATATTGAAAAGACGGTAGATGAATTATCCTGTATATAAACAAAAAGAGTCATTAATGCAATAAAAATAAGACTGAAAACGGAATATTTTTTCATTTTTTGTTTTTTCCTTCTTTTTCAACTATTTCTCTACATATTATACAATATTTTGCATAAGGTTTTATTAAAAGTCTTTCTTTATTTATAGGTTCTTCGCACATTTCACATATTCCGTATGTGCCTTCTTCTATTTTTTTTAGGGCAATATTTATTTCTTCAAGTTCGTTTTTCAGTGTTAAATAAATTTGCTGTTTTCTTCCGCTGTCCATTGCACTTGTAGCCTCATCGCCTTCGTCGCATACATCATCACATGAAAGTTCTTTTATTTCGTTTGTAATGTCATCAAGAATTTTAATAATTTCTTTTTTTCTTTCAAGCAGTTTTTCTTTAAAAATATGATTGTTATTCATTGTCATTCTCTCTCCTTTTTATTTCTTAATTAAACTTGGCTTCTTAGCAACTCATAACTCACAACTCACCACCCCGCCGCTTTTCAAGCGGCCGGGCAAGCTCACAACTCACCATTTTCACTATTTATGATACGGATGATTGTTTTTTATACTGAGAGCTCTATAAATTTGTTCAAATAAAACAATTTTTGCTATTTTATGACTCATAGTTAAAGGACTCAGCGAAACATTAATCCCTTTTTTTTTGAATTCCTCGTCAAATCCCCACGCACCCCCTATAAAAAAGTTAATTTTCGGATATTCAAACATCTTTGAAAATTCAATTGAATCAATCAGTTTCCCTTCGGGTGTCAATATAATATTGAACCCCTCAGCTGTATATTTTTCAAAAATGTTTGAATATTCTCTTTTTGGATTATTTGTTTTGGAAAGATTTTTAGAATAGAGTGTTATATTTTTAACATCTGCAAAGGGGCGTGATTTTTTTATAAATTCTTCAATCTCTTTTTTATATTCTTCTTTTTTTTCAATCGAATAGACGTTAATTTGCATATATCACTTCCTATTACTTTTATGGCTGGAATTTTATCATAAATTTTTACTCCGCCTATAATTGCAACAGGATGATTTGAAAATTTTATAAGTTCTATTACTTTTTTTCCCAAAATATTTGATGTATCTTTTGTGGAAGTTTTTTTGTAAGCCCCAAGCCCTATATAATCAAGCGGCAGTTTATTGGTTTTAAGTATCTCTTTTTTATTGTGTGTGGAAAGACCAACAATTTTGGTTTTAAATTTGTTGTCTTGTAACTTGGAACTTGGAACTTGGCCACTAATATTCCCATTTTTTAAATTTAATATTACTTCTTTTTTTGATAGATTAAATCTTTTGCATAAATTTTCAAGGTCTTCCTGTCCTATGTGTATTCCGTCAGCATAAGGAAGAAGTTCTATTGCATCATTTATTATTAATGTTTTTTTCCACTGTTTTCTAATTTCACGGAGTCTGTTTAGTTTTTCTTCCAGAGAGGAATTTTTGTCTCTGTATTGTAAAAATTTTGCTTTGAGCCCTTTTGCCGTTTTGCAAAAATCTTTAATGGATAAATGATATTTTTGCAGCGTATCCCAGTCTAAGAGGGCATAAATCATTAACCGGCATTCTTTAGCGTATATTTTAATAAATCGGCAATACTCTGTTTTAATTTGTCTCTTTTTACAACCATATCTATTAACCCGTGCTCAAGTAAAAACTCCGCCCTTTGAAAGCCTTCCGGCAGATCTTCTCCGATTGTCTGTTTAATAACCCTAGGTCCTGCAAATCCAATCATTGCCCCGGGTTCTGCAATAATAAAATCGCCTAAAAATGCAAAACTTGCGCTTACTCCCCCGAAAGTCGGGTCTGTTAAAACAGAAATATACGGGAGATTATGTTCAGATAAACTTGCAAGTGCTGCGGATGTTTTAGCCATTTGCATAAGAGAAAATGTGCTCTCCTGCATTCTGGCGCCTCCGCTGGTGGATACAATAACCAAACCGCATTTTTTCTCAATGGCTCTCTTTACAGCCCTTACTATTTTTTCACCTTCAACGCTTCCCAGGCTTCCTCCCATAAAGTTAAAATCAAACACTACAAGCTGGGTTAAGATAGAATTAATTCTGCATTCTCCGCTTATTACAGAAGAATAGTTTTGTGTTTTTTTGTAATTTTCTTCTATTCTTTTTTTGTAGCTTTTTTTATCCACAAAATTTAGAGGGTCGTTCGGTTTTAAGTTTTTATCAAATTCAGTAAAAGTATCTTCATCGGCAAGTAATTTTATTCTGTCGTTTGCGCTCATTCTGAAATGATATCCGCATTTTGGACATGTGTTGTTTTGTTTTTGAACTTCTTTGTAAAAACTTATTGCGCCACAGGCGGGGCATTTTATCCAGTTGTTAGAGGTGTCTTCTTTTTTAGGCTGAGGTTTTTTAAATTTTTTCAAAAAATTACTGAATCCCATTTTATTCCTTTATTACCCTTAGAATTTCTTCCAAATCATTTTTTTTAGGTGCCATTATTATCAAACTCTCCTCAAAATACCAGAAATATTCGCTGTTATAAAATTTTGCGGCGGCAATATCGAATTCCCTTATTTCCCCTTTGTATATTACTGCTTTTGAAAATTCTCCGTAACACAGGGATAAACTGAGTGCACCAGGTGCTCTGAATTTTAAATTATGTTTATTTAATTTTGCGACAATTTCCGGATTTTTGTATGCCTTTTCAAATAAAACGACATCGTGTCTGTAATTTGACTGAAACGGTTTTCTAAATAAATTTTCAAATCTTTTGCCGTTTTTGTCTTTAACAAAATAATCACCGTTACTTAAATTTACAATAACAGCTGCTTCATCTTCAAGATAAACACTGCTTCCAAAATAGGGGATATGGTTTGAGACATTGTAACTTCCGTCAATCGGGTCAATTATAATTCTTTTATCTTTCCCGTTGTCTATAAACCCTCTTTCCTCTGAAAAAATATTTCCATAGTGGCTTAATGCCTTTATAAACATTTCTTCTGCCAAAAGGTCTATTTTTAAACTTCTGTCCCCTCCGTATCCTATTCCTTTGGCTTCAAAAATACCTTCTTCTTCGTGAAGGGCCCTTATGATTTTTAAACTTGCGCATAAAGTAGCATCGATAAAACTCATTTTTTACCTTTAACTAAACTCGGCCATTCAATAGAATTAAAATTTTCATCATATACGCTTGGTGTGCCTTTTGCCTGAAGTTCAATTGCCGCTCTTTTTGATTTTTCAAGCTCGCTGTAACATTTGTTGAGTTCTGTTTTTGAAGGTTTATAATTTTTCCATTCATTTCCGCCAAGCAAAGTTTCTTTAAATCTTTTTTGTCTTTCTTTATTTGTTCTTCCTGCTAAAATATAACAGCTCATTGCCCTTGCGTCTTTATGAAACGGCAAAGGGAACAAAATTACATGAACTCTGTAATTTTTTGCCAGGTTATTTTTTGTTTTCTGTTCCATCATTCTGCAAAACGGACACTCAGGGTCTGTAACAACATACAAATCTTTTTTACCTTTTCCGAAACTGAAAGAGATTCCCTCATTTACTATTTTTTTATTTACCGGAAAATTTGCGCTTAATGTGCTTCCGTTTTTATTGTTTAATATTCTTCCTATAACAGTATATTTTTTATCGGCTGTTATATAAATGTTTCCGGCTCCTCTTTTTGTTTGAATGTTTATTATATAAAATCCGTCTTTTTTTACACCTCTGACTTTGATAAGGCCTTTTTTAATATCCTGAGCGAGTCTTGGATATAAAATACTTGATTTTAAAACGGAATTTAATTCTTTTTGAGGTAACAGTTTATCGCTTGCAAATAGACTTATTGTTACACTTAAACTTAAAAATACTTTTTTCATTAATTCTCCTTGAGCTTTTTTAATATTTTTTCAACTTTTTGTTTTGGATTTTTATCCTGATAAACAGGTCTTCCCACAACTATAAAATTAACTTTATTTTCTTTTGCCGCTTTTATATCAGCAACTCTTTTTTGGTCTCCTGCATCTTCTCCAAACGGTCTTATTCCAGGCGTAAGTGTAATAAAATTATTTGAAGTGATGTTTTTAATTTCCTTGCTTTCCCAAACACTGCATACAACTCCATCAAGCCCGGAATGAAAAACTGTTTTTGCGAATTCTTTGGCTTTAATATCGATATCGTTTCCGTATATTTTTTTAAATTCATCGTTTGAAAAACTGGTCAGTGCCGTTACCGCCAAAACTAACGGTCTTTTTTCGAATTTAGAAATTCTTTTCATTACTTCTTTCATTGCTTTTTCACCTGCACTTGCATGAATATTGAACATATCAATTCCAAGTTTTGTGATTTCTTCTGCTGCATCAGCCATTGTATTTGGAATATCATACAATTTTAAATCTAAAAAAATATTATAGCCTAAGTTTTTTAATTTAAATATAAATTCGTTTCCGTCTCTTATATAGCTTCTAAAACCGACTTTAAGCCAAATATCATTTGCATATTCGCCAATTTCTTTAGCTAATTTTAAATTTTCTTCTTTACTCGATAAATCTAAAGCAATACAGAGTTTCATTTTATTTATCCACCTTAGGAAGGGTAATTCCTTTTTGCCCGTGATATTTTCCTTTTTTATCGGCGTAGCTGATTTCACACATTTCATCATCAGCACTATGAAAAATTAACTGTGCAATTCCCTCATTTGCATAAATTTTTGCCGGAAGAGGTGTGGTGTTGCTTATTTCTATAGTAATATGCCCTTCCCATTCAGGTTCAATCGGTGTTACATTTACAATAATCCCACATCTTGCATAAGTTGATTTTCCAACACATACTGCAAGTACGTCTCTTGGCATTTTAAAATATTCCACACTCCTGCAAAGTGCAAATGAATTTGGAGGAATAATGCAATCGCCTTTAATATTAACTACATTGTTTTCATCAAAATTTTTAGGGTCAACTATAGTGGAATTTATATTTGTAAAAACCATAAATTCATCGCTTACTCTTATATCATATCCGTATGAAGAAACTCCGTAGCTTATAGTGTTTGTGCGAACCTGTTTTTCTTCAAAAGGATTTATCATGCCAAATTCTTTGGCCATTGTCCTAATCCATTTATCAGATTTTACACCCATTGGCATCCTTTTTTGAATATTTAAAATTATATCAAATTTATGATATCATTTTAAAAAGGATTAAGGAGTTAATATTATGGATATTAAAACATTAAAAGAAATTGTAAAAATATTTGATAATTCAAAAGCCAATGTTTTGGAACTTGAAAATGAAAAATTTAGGATTTTTCTTGATAAATCTGTAAAAGCCGCTCCTGCCCAGACACCGGCACCGGCATTGGCTTTGGAAGAAACTCCTAAGGCTGTTCAAAAAGTAGAAGCAAAACCTAAGTGTGAAGTGGAAGGGGAGCTTATTACTTCTCCGATGGTCGGGACTTTTTATCAGGCTCCAAGCCCGGATTCCCCTCCTTATGTAAGAGTGGGCGATAAAATAAAAAAGGGAGATACGCTTTGCATTATAGAAGCTATGAAAATAATGAATGAATTGGAAGCCGAATTTGATTGTGAAATACTCGATATTTTAGTGGAAGACGGCCAACCTGTTGAATTTGACACTCCCCTTTTTAAGGTTAAAAAATTATGAAAAGAATTTTAATAGCAAACAGAGGGGAAATTGCCTTAAGGGCTATCAGGGCTATACATAAATTAAAAAAAGAAGCTGTCTCAATTTATTCTACGGCCGATAGAGATGCAGTTTATCTTAATTTTGCCGACGGGGGCGTTTGTGTGGGTGGTCCAAGAAGCAATGAGAGTTATTTAAACATACCCTCTATAATAAGTGCGGCAGAAATTACCGAATGTGACGCAATTTTCCCCGGATACGGATTTTTGAGTGAAAACCAGACGTTTGTAGAAATATGCAAAGCCCATAATGTTGCTTTTATAGGTCCGAGTCTTGAAGTTATGGAGCTTATGGCCGATAAATCAAAAGCCAAAGAAGTTATGAAAAAATCCGGTGTTCCCGTAATTCCTGGCAGTGCCGGGGCTGTAAAAGATGTTGAAGCTGCTAAAAAAGCGGCTGCTGAAATAGGATATCCTGTTATTCTCAAAGCGGCAAGTGGCGGAGGCGGAAGAGGAATGAGGGTTGTTGAAAATGAAAGTTATATAGAAAATGCTTTTTTGGCAGCTTCAAGTGAAGCCCAGAGTGCTTTTGGAGACCCAACTATTTATATGGAAAAATATATTGAAAAACCGCGCCATGTTGAAGTTCAGATTTTAGGCGACAAACACGGAAATGTTATTCATTTGGGTGAGCGGGACTGTTCTCTTCAAAGAAGACACCAAAAACTTATAGAAGAATCCCCGGCAGTTATTTTAGATGAAAAAACCAGGAATAAATTACATGAAACGGCTGTAAAAGCCGCTAAAGCTATAGGATATTATTCAGCCGGAACAATTGAATTTTTAGTAGATAAAAATTTAAATTTTTATTTTATGGAAATGAATACAAGGCTTCAGGTAGAACATCCGGTAAGTGAAATGGTAAGCGGAATTGATCTGGTTGAATGGATGATAAGAGTAGAAGAAGGTGAAAAAATACCTGAACAAAAAGATATAAATATAAAAGGGCATTCCCTTGAATGCAGAATTTTGGCCGAAGATCCTGATAAATTTATTCCAAATCCCGGAAAAATTCAAAAGCTTTATATCCCGGGAGGAAAAGATGTAAGGGTTGATACACATATATATGCAGGTTATATTATTCCACAATATTATGACAGTTTAATTGCAAAAGTAATTGTTTTGGGAAAAGACAGAAATGAAGCAATTGAAATTATGAAAGAGGCTCTGAGGGAATTTCAAATAAGCGGTATAAAAACTACAATACCTTTTCATTTAAAAATGCTTGAAAATGAAGATTTTCTAAATAATAACTATGATACTAAATATTTAGAAACTAAGGGACTTGTTTAAAATCAACAAGTTTTCCTTTCAAGTCCCCGATTTTTAATACATTTTTTACAATTCCTTTTAAAGTGACCCAGTTTTTTTGGTTTATAAGTAAATATAAAATTCCTTTATCCCCTGAAAAAACTTTATTATATAAATTTGCTTTTATACAAACGCCTTTACTCCCAAAAATATTTTGTTTACAAAAATTTACATCAACCCTTCCGTCACGCTTTCTTGCCCCTAACGCATAAAATGTATAAATTTTATTTTTGTCTTTGAGATATAACGGCAAATTAAAATAAAGGCTTAAAATATCCTGAGGCGCATAATAATCGAATTTTTCCTTTCCGTCAAATTTGTTATTAAAGTATTTTATCCTTGTAATTGTTTTCTTTTTATGGTCAAACAGATATATTCTTTTATATTCTTTATCCCCCCTTTTTCTGTATGTGATATATTCAAAAGGAATCAGTTTATTATTTTTAATTATTCCTATGCTTGTGTATTTTTGTATCATATGATGCGAAAGTACGGCTGCGAGCCCTTTTGTTTTTACTATTGTCTGAATTTTATAGTTTGTTTGATTCTTTTCAAAAAAACCCTGGGCTGCTGCAATTGTACCGAACCAGCCGTATTTTGCCTCGTATGTGGCAGTTAGTGTTTTAGAGTATAATGAAAAGAATAAAAAACATAGTAAAATATATTTCATAATTTGCCTTTTTTAGAAATTATATCAAAGGAAGAAATTGAAAATAGTATTTTTAGATGCATTAACTCTTGGGAGTGTAGATTTTGAAAGGTTTAAAGAATTCGGTGAGGTTGAAATTTATCAGACTACAGATAAAGATGAAACAATAGATAGGATTAAAAATGCTGATATAGTTGTAACTAATAAAGTTGTAATCGATAAAAGTGTTTTAGATAATGCAAAAAGATTAAAATTTATTCAAATTGCGGCAACGGGTATGAATAATGTAGATTTAGAATATGCCAAAGCTAAGGGGATAATTGTAAAGAATGTAGCGGGATATTCCACAAATGCGGTTGTTCAGCATACATTTTCCATGGTTTTGGCTTCAATAAACAAAATTTGTTATTTTGATAAATATGTAAGGAAAGAATATCCAAATTCAAAAATATTTACTCATATTCAAAACTGGTTTGAAATAAAAGGAAAAAAATGGGGAATCATAGGACTTGGTGAAATAGGAAAAAATGTTGCAAGAGCGGCTGAATGTTTCGGGGCCAAGGTTGTGTATTATTCAACAAGCGGGAAAAACAGTTCAAAAGAATTTAAAAGAGTTGGACTTGAAGAGCTTCTTAAAACTTCAGGAATAATAACAATCCATGCGCCTTTAAATAAAAATACCAAAAATCTTTTAAATTATGAAAAACTTTCGCTCATGCAAGAAGGAAGTATTTTAGTAAATGTGGGAAGAGGTGGAATAATAAATGAAGATGATTTGGTAAAAATTTTAAAAGAAAAAAATATTTTTGTCGGTCTGGATGTATTTGAAAAAGAACCTGTAAATATTGATAATCCGCTTTTAAAAAATAAAAAAGTTTTATTAACCCCGCATATGGCCTGGAGCAGCATTGAAGCGAGGGAAAAATTGATGGAAGGAATTTATAAAAATATAGAAAAATTTATAAAAAGCGGGGATTAAGCCGTTTTTTCTATGTGTACATCCATTTGAGGATACGGGATATTAATGCCTTTTTCATCAAATGTTTGTTTTATCGTTTCGAGCAGTTCGCTTCTTACCCCCCAATAATCGTCACTCTTAACCCAAGGTCTTACATTAAAGTTAACACTGCTATCAGCCAATTCTGCAAGAGCCACTGTCGGTTTCGGTTCTTTTAATATTTTAGGATTAGAATTTAAAATTTCTTCTAGTGTAGATTTAGTCAGTTTTAAATCATCTTCATATCCCACGCCTATCACCAAATCAATTCTTCTGATTTTTTCTCTTGAATAATTTATTATATTATTTCCGATTATATTGTTGTTAGGAATTATAATTACTCTGTTATCCCCTGTTTTCATAATAGTGTTGAAAATACCTATTTCATCAACAACGCCAGAAGTTCCGGCCGCTTCAACAAAATCCCCGATTTTAAACGGCCTAAGGAATAAAATCAATACTCCCGCACCGAAATTTGATATATTATCTTTAAGTGCCATACCTACAGCTAAACCTGCACCCGCAATTATTGCTGCAAACGAGGTGGTATCAACCCCTAATGTTCCAAGAGCCGTAATAATTACTAAAATAAGCAGACCGATATATGTTAAATTTCCTAAAAATTTTACCAGTGTAATATCTACTTTTGATTTTTCCAGAAGTTTTTTCACAATATTTGTAATAATTTTCGCAATCCATTTACCGATGATATAAATGGCAATGGCTCCGATGATTTTGATTCCCCACTGCATTGTCAAATTAATATATTTATCCATTTTATCTCCTTTTTAGGATTTAATAGCATTTTAACAAATTTAAATGATATTTAAATGACAAAATTTATTTGTCAAATTTTTCCCAGTGATTTTGGATTATCATTTTTTGAAGAAGTTTCACATATTCATCTCTTTTTTGGGAATATAATTCCATTGTAGTTGCAGCTATGAGACCGGTAAATTTTTTATTTTTTAATTTATAAAAATATCTTACATTTCTAAATTCTTTATAAGCCGGGTTTCTGTTTAGATTCAGCATATAGGCTTTTATGGAATCTTCGATGCTTGGAAAAATTTTTAATGAATAGTTTATATCAATGCTACTATATCTGTCTTTTGGAGAAAGGCCATTATTAGAATATTCCCAGTGTCCAAAGAGGTTGTTAGCTAACTTAACAAATCTGCTTTTTCCCCATCCGCTTTCTATTGCAGCCTGGGCCAGGGCGAGTGAAGGGGGTATTGTGTCTATTTTTTTTAAAAATTCATCTCTGTTCAGTATATTTTTTATTTTGTATTTTTTGGCCTTTTTAGCCAAAAAAGCAATTTTTTCCGGTTTTAATAAAAAGGCCGGGTCGTTAAATATTTTTATAATTTTTTTTCTTAAATTTAATATATTTTTGTTTTCTGTTTGAATTAAAGGCAGCATTATTTCCACAAATGCTTTTTTTTGTTCGTTAATATTTCTGATATTATAATACCAGTCCGGGAAAGCTGCGTTTAAAACAGTGAAAAGTGAAAAATTAAAAATTAAAAGTGAAATAATTTTTTTCATTGTACTCCTAAAAAAGTGTTGGTTCTAATGCTTTTAATTTATAGCTGATTCTGTGAATATCGCTAAATCCGAATTTTTTAATTTCTTCAATATGCTCCTTCGTTATATATCCTTTATGTTTGGCGAAATTATATTCGGGATATTTACCGGCAATTTTTATCATATATCTGTCTCTGCTTACTTTTGCCAAAATACTTGCTGCGCCTATTTCTTTAATTTTCAAATCCCCTTTTATTATAGTTTCTATTTGTTTAACACCAAAATTACTGTTTCCGTCAAACAGGTATTTGTCCGCTTTAATTTTTTCTTTTATTACTTTTAATGCAAAATTGATGGCAAAAGAAAGCCCTTTTTTATCTATTGTTTTATTGTCAATCCATACAATATGATAGATACTGGTTTCTTTTATTATTTCAAATAGTTCATCTCTTTTTTTAGAGGTTAATTTTTTTGAATCTGTTAACTCTTTATACCATTTTTCACTTTTTACTTTACATTTTTCACTTATTAAGCATCCAGCCACAACTAAAGGCCCTGCAATAGGTCCGCGTCCAGCCTCGTCTATTCCGCAAATCTCCATTGCCAAAACGGCTTTACCTCCACTTCAAAATTTTTATGTTTTATTTCAAGTTCGTTTGAAATTGTAATGATTTCAATTTTTTTTACATCATTTACTTTATTGAGTTTTTCCAAAATTGTGTTTTCATCTGCAAACGGCATTACAAGTATTCCCATCTCTTTTTGAGGCAAATAAAAATTAAGGGTATCTTTATAATAAATTTCTTTTTCATTTAATTCAAGAAAAACCATATTTTCAAATTTATGAAAAAAATTTTTTTTATTAGTTAAAATATTTCTGAAGGCAAAATTATAAGCAAAAAATTTTTTAGGAGATTTCGGTGCCTTATATTTTTCAACTTCATAAATAACCCTGTTTTTAATTAATTCGTTTGTTGTTTTATAAAAACTGTCTTTACTTATTTTTATTCTTTTTTTTAAAATCTGAAATATTTGATAAAGAGTCAGTTTTTCTCCGATATGGGCAAAAAAGAATTTTAAAATTTCTTTATTAAAAGGCAGTAGGTCAAACACATCTTTTAAATATTCTTCTTTAAAATAATCTTCCACAAAAGCGTTTTTTGCAAAATTTCCGTGTTTTAAAAATTTATCAAATGTGTTTGTTGGGGAATTTGATTTTTCGAAAGCGAAAAATTCTTCAAAATCAAGCGGTTTTAATTCTATTTTTTTAAAATTTTCAATTTCAATATTTTCAGAGCTTGTTATAAAAACTGTTTTATTAGCAGGGATTTTCACAGAAAAATCGAAATTTTCAAAAATAATTAAATCAGATGTTAATTCAAAGTTTTTTTCCCTGTAATCAGAAAAATCATAATATTCCCAGCTGCCTTTAAATTTTTTTAAAAAATTAAAAATTAAAAATGTTTTTCCCACCCCTTTAGGGCCGGTAATTAATGTATTTTCATAATTTAATTTTATTTTTCTGTCATATATTTTTTTGGGAAACATAAAAACCTTTTTGCTTAATTATAGCATAATTAAAAATCCAGCCATTGCTATCAGGCTTTCGTATAAATAAAGATTTTCCCCGTATAAAATTCCTGATATGACACTTCCTAAAAATGCGGCAAACCCGTAACCGATTCCTGCATAAAACTGCTGGGCAAGTGTTTTGTTTTTATAAATTCCAAAAAGATACAACATGGCAGATGTATGGAATATAGCAAAAGAAAAAGCATGAAGCAGCTGCGAAAGAGCTATTAACATTATATTGCCGGCAAACAAATATAGCATCAGCCATCTAATTGATGTTAAAAATATTGAAATTTTAATCCAAAAGAGAGGGGAGTGTTTTTTGATAAATTTATGTTGAATTAGAAAAATTAAAATTTCAGCAATTACCCCTATAGCCCAAAGCCACCCGTTTATCTCTTTTGAAATGTTATGATTTAAATTATAAATTGTAAAAAAGTTATAAAATCCCCCGAAACTAATCTGCATTAATATTAAAGCAAACCAGAATTTCCATGCAATAAAAAAATTTATCGGTTTGTTTTCTTTTTTTACATATTTGTCTTCCAAAAAATATAAAGCTGTAATATTGGTAAATATCATCAAAATAATAAAAATATAAATGAAATTTATTTTAAAATATGAAAATATAATCCCAAACAGCATAAATCCCAGACTTCCATACACTCTCGCTCTGCCGTAATTTTCTTTTAATTTTTCAACTGCAATTGTTTCAATATAAGGAAATATTATACTAAAGCATGCCCCTATCAGAAAAAAAGCGAAAGAAATTAAATAAAAATTTTTATTGATAAGTAAAAATGAAGCAAATATTGAAAATGTAAGCGCCGATAAAAATATTTTTTTATTTATTGTAAGTTTAAAAAACAAAAAAGGAGTTAAAAATCTGGCAATTGGAAGCATGGAAAAAAGAATTCCTATTTGAGCCGGTGTAAAATAAGCTGAATACATTTTTGGCATAAAAATTACATAATCACCGATTAATGCAAAAAAGAGGAAATAATATAAACTAAGGGCTATAAATTCTCTAAGCACGCTTTTATTGCTTTTTTATATCTGTTTTTATCAAACTCTGGATATGTAAAATTTCTTACTTTTTTACAAAAAGTGCTTGCCGGCCACCATGGGTCATTTATATATCTCGGCATTATGTGAAAATGGAGGTGGGGAACCATATTTCCGAATTCAGCAATATTTATTTTATCAGGATTAAGCAGTTTTATCATTGTTTTTTCAATATTTTTGACAGACTGCATTATTTGTATTATTTCTTTATCTTCCAAATCGCTGAATTCTTTTATATGTTTTTGTGTAATGATTCTAATGTAGCCAGGAATTTCATTAATCAAAATAACCCTAAAAAGGGTATTCTGAAAAATTATATTTTCATTTTCCGGATTACACAAAGGGCAGTTCACTAATTTCCTCTGCTGCCGGGTTTAACCGGTTTGCTTCCTGTTTTGCACATTGGGCAGTTTTCCGGTTCATAAACTTCAAAATCAAAGTCTTCTAAAGCAAAAAAAGGTTTGTTTTGGGGTAATTTACATTCCGGTTTTCTCTCGGTTTTTCCATTAACCCTTTTACAAACGCCTCTGTTGGCAATTGCCCCAAATCCTACTACCCTGCCGCCTCTTTTTTCAATTTCTCTTGCCGCTTCCATTGCGGATCCGCCGGTTGTAATAATGTCTTCACAGATTAATACTTTCTCATTTTCCTTTACTTCAAATCCTCTTCTTAAAGTCATTTTACCGTTAACTCTTTCGGTAAAAATAAATCTGACATCAAGAGCCCTTGCCAGTTCGTATCCGGCAAGCAGCCCCCCGATAGCCGGAGAACATACAGTATCTACTTTAACTCCGGCTTCAATTATTTTTTTTGCAAGTTCTTTTGCCAAAGTCTCGGCAACTTCTGGATATTCCAAAACTCTCGCGCTTTGAAGGTAATATTCGCTGTGTTTTCCGCTGCTTAAAAGAAAATGGCCTTTTAATAAAGCGGCGTGTTTTTCATAAATATCTTTTACATTCATTTTTTTATTTCCCATTTTCCATTAAATTATACTTTCATTACTTCATCAATTTTTTTATTTACTGTTTCATCAACTTTATTAACAAAACTATCGGTTATTTCCTGAACTTTATCGAGTCCTTTTCTTTCTTCATCTTCTGTTATTTCTTTGTCTTTAAACATTTTTTTGATTTTATCATTGGCTTCGCGTCTTACGTTTCTAATAGCGATTTTTGCTTTTTCTGCAAACTCTTTTGCTTT
>NZ_ATHT01000001.1:197500-660000 GCF_000523335.1 Lebetimonas sp. JS138 | reverse complement strand
TGAAAGCCCCGTACCCAAAAAGATACCGGTGGGACTAAGCTAAGACCTTGTGAGTAGCTCGGGACACGTGTTATCCTGAGTGAAGATGGGAGGACCACCTTCCAAGGCTAAATACTCCTGTCAGACCGATAGTGCACAAGTACCGTGAGGGAAAGGTGAAAAGAACCCCAGTGAGGGGAGTGAAATAGAACCTGAAACCGTTTGCCTACAATCATTCGGAGCCCTATTGTCTTCGGACAAGGGTGACGGACTGCCTTTTGCATAATGAGCCTGCGAGTTGTGGTTACTGGCGAGGTTAACCCGAGAGGGGGAGCCGAAGCGAAAGCGAGTCAGTAGCTGCAGACCCGAAGCTGAGTGATCTATCCATGGGCAGGTTGAAGCGGGTGTAAGAGCCCGTGGAGGACCGAACCGGTAGGCGTTGAAAAGCCTTCGGATGACCTGTGGATAGGGGTGAAAGGCCAATCAAACTCAGTGATAGCTGGTTCTCTCCGAAATGCATTTAGGTGCAGCGTTAAGAGGTAGCCATAGGGGGTAGAGCACTGATAGGGCTAGGGCGGCCCACAGCTGTACCAAACCCTGTCAAACTCCGAATACCTATGGTGTAATCTTAGCAGTGAGGCGTAGGGTGATAAAATCCTATGTCGAGAGGGGAACAACCCAGACTACCGACTAAGGTCCCAAAGTTAAACTTAAGTGGAAAAGGAGGTTTTCCTGCTTAAACAACCAGGAGGTTGGCTTAGAAGCAGCCATCCTTTAAAGAAAGCGTAACAGCTCACTGGTCGAGCGGGGAGGCGCCGAAAATATAACGGGGCTAAAAGTTTACACCGAAGTCGTAGATTCTTACTTTGTAAGAGTGGTAGGAGAGCGTTGATGACAGCGTAGAAGCCGTACCGGTAAGGAGCGGTGGAGCGTCATCAAGTGAGCATGCAGGCATGAGTAGCGATAAAATGGGTGAGAATCCCATTCGCCGAAAGCCCAAGGTTTCCTACACGATGTTCGTCAGTGTAGGGTTAGTCGGGGCCTAAGATGAGGCCGAAAGGCGTAGTCGATGGGGAAACGGTTAATATTCCGTTACCTACTAACAATGAGCCGAAGGGGGGACGCTTGGGGTTAACCGAGGTCACTGATGGAATAGTGGTTCGAAGGGTGTAGGGTGAAGAGTAGGCAAATCCGCTCTTCAATAGCCCGAGACCCGACAGGCCTCCAAAGCTCTTCGGAGCGGAGGGGGAATCGGAGATGCCCTGAGCCGAGAAAAGCCTCTAAGGCGATTGAGTTGTTAGTAGCCCGTACCGTAAACCGACACAGGTGGGCGGGATGAGTATTCTAAGGCGCGTGGAAGAACCCTCTCTAAGGAACTCGGCAAACTGACACCGTAACTTCGGGATAAGGTGTGCCCCGAGTAGGTGAAGCTCCTTGCGAGTGGAGCCGAAAGGGGTCGCAGCACAGCGCTCTTGTCGACTGTTTACCAAAAACACAGCACTCTGCTAACTCGTAAGAGGAGGTATAGGGTGTGACGCCTGCCCGGTGCCGGAAGGTTAAGGGGATCCGTTAGCCATAAGGCGAAGCGGTGAACTGAAGCCCCGGTAAACGGCGGCCGTAACTATAACGGTCCTAAGGTAGCGAAATTCCTTGTCGGTTAAATACCGACCTGCATGAATGGCGTAACGAATGAGGGGCTGTCTCAGAGAGGGATCCAGTGAAATTGTAGTGGAGGTGAAAATTCCTCCTACCCGCGGCAAGACGGAAAGACCCCGTGGACCTTTACTACAGCTTGGCATTGTAGGTGGGATATCCATGTGCAGGATAGGTGGGAGGCTGAGAAGCCAGGGCGCCAGCTCTGGTGGAGCCGATCTTGAGATACCACCCTTGGATATCCTGCCTACTAACCCGCAGGAGTAATCCTTCTGGGGGACAGTGCCTGGCGGGTAGTTTGACTGGGGCGGTCGCCTCCTAAAGAGTAACGGAGGCTCACAAAGGTTGGCTCAAGGCGGTTGGAAATCGTCTGAAGAGTGTAAAGGCACAAGCCAGCCTGACTGCGAGAGAGACACCTCGAGCAGAGACGAAAGTCGGTCTTAGTGATCCGGTGGTTCTGAGTGGAAGGGCCATCGCTCAAAGGATAAAAGGTACCCCGGGGATAACAGGCTGATCTCCCCCGAGAGCTCACATCGACGGGGAGGTTTGGCACCTCGATGTCGGCTCATCGCATCCTGGGGCTGGAGCAGGTCCCAAGGGTATGGCTGTTCGCCATTTAAAGCGGTACGCGAGCTGGGTTCAGAACGTCGTGAGACAGTTCGGTCCCTATCTGCCGTGGGCGCAGGAAGGTTGAGGAGAGCTAACCCTAGTACGAGAGGACCGGGTTGGACGAGCCACTGGTGTACCAGTTGTCCTGCCAAGGGCAGCGCTGGGTAGCCAAGCTCGGAAGGGATAACCGCTGAAAGCATCTAAGCGGGAAGCCCACTCCAAGATGAGCCTTCCCATGAGGGTGCAGGAAGACTACCTGCTTGATAGGCTGGGGGTGTAAGCCCTGCGAGGGGTTGAGCTGACCAGTACTAATAACCCGAATGGCTTTTAAGCGGACGTGAGACAAGACTTTTAACAGCTAATTTTTAATTTATGAGATAATATATTTAAGCTTAGTGGGCAAAGCGGAGGGGAAACACCCTGAACCATTCCGAACCAGGAAGTTAAGCCCTCCAGCGCTGATGATACTGCGCCCTGCGGGTGTGGGAAAGTAGGTCCCCGCTAAGCTTTAATATGTTATCTTCTTTATCGTTAATCCTTTTTTATTATTTACTATCATTTTGGGTCTGGCACCTTTGATATACAGAGTATAATATTCATTATCTCCTTTATATATATCGTTTATTCCTAACTTCTTTGTTTATCTTTATTTATATTAATTATTCATTCTTTTATATTAAATATAATTAAAATGGCATAAAATGTAAATTAAAACTTCTATCAATTATCCACAATATTGAAAGAATTATTGTTATATAAATTATCAATTTGATTAATTTGCTTTTTCTAAAATAATAAAGAGGAAAGAAAACTAATGTAATAATCATTATCTGGCCTATTTCCACTCCAATATTAAATCCGAAAAGAGACCGTTCAAAATTCCGTGTCAACTGAGGAGATTATATCATAAGTTTAAAGCATCATCTAATCTACCTTCAAAGAAAATAGCCAGCTGAGAGAGTGTAAGATTCCAGTTTTTAATAGGCATAGTCCATTTTTTTTCTGCATTCTGAATACCCATATATAAGAGTTTGAGTAAGCTATTTTCATTAGGAAAAGCACCTTTTGTTTTGGTTAATTTCCTAAATTGTCTATGAACTGATTCAATAATATTAGTTGTGTATATAACTTTTTTTATATCTTGAGGATATTTAAAATAATTAGATAAATTATTCCACTTGTTTCTCCAAGATTTAATGACTATAGGATATTTATTCCCCCATTTTTCTTCAAGTCTATCAAGTTCACTTTCGGCTTGTTCTTTATTTACAGCCTGATATACCTTTTTTAAATCTTTCATAAACTCTTTTTTATCTTTAGAAGCTACATATTTTAAAGAATTTCTAATCTGATGAATTATACATAACTGAACCTCTGTATTTGGATATATAGCGTTAATGGCTTCTGGAAATCCTTTAAGTCCATCTATACTTGCAATAAGTATATCTTTTACTCCTCTGTTGTTTAAATCGGTTAAAACCTGAAGCCAAAAATTTGCTCCTTCACTTTCGCTTAAATAAAGCCCTAAAACTTCTTTTTTACCTTGAATATTGACACCTAAAATTGTATAAACCGCTTTATTTACATATTTCCCATCTTCTTTGATTTTATAATGAATTGCATCCATAAATACAAATGGATATATACTCTCTAAAGGTCTTGATTGCCACTCTTTGATTTTTGGTATTATTTTATCCGTTATTGCATTTATTGTAGCTGATGAAATAGAAATTTGATAAAGCTCTTCAATATGTGATTTTATATCTTTATAGCTCATTCCAAGTGCATATAATGATAATATCTTCTCTTCTATTTCATCACTTATTGTTGTTTGATGTTTTTTTACTATTTGAGGCTCAAATCTACCTTCTCTATCTCTTGGGGTAGCAAGTTCAAATTCTCCTGATGTTGATTTTACTGTTTTTCTGTTGTAACCGTTTCTGCGATTTTTTTTACCACTTAATACTTCATCTGCAATATGGGATTCTATCTCTGCTTCAAGTGCAGCTTCTACCAATTCTTTAATTAGTGGAGCTAATACTCCATCTTTTCCACCTATCTTCTTACCTGCTAATAAATCTTTTACTGCTTTGTCAAAATTAAATTTCTCCATGTCAGTCCTTTCTTCTTTAGTATTTTACCTTGACTGACACGGAATTGCTAACACTCTCTCCGAAAACCACTTTAATAAAATTTATATGTTCTACATTCATTTCATTTAATGCATTTGCAAATCCGAATCCGTGTATAAATCCAAATAAAAAAGCTAGCAACCACTCTTTTTTTATCCAAAAATATAAGTTATTTAATGCCATAAATAATATTGTACAAGCAATCAATACTTCTGTTAAATTTTCAGGTGGATTTACAATATTAAACATACTTAAACTTAACGTAATAGAATGAGAAATTGTAAACGCAGTTGCAATTTCTATTATTTCTATTATACTTTTTTTTAGATTGTTATTTTTTAATAAAACTGAAATAATAAGCATTAATAAAAAGAATATATGGTCTATTCCTTCTAAAATATGGAAAATCCCCTCTTTTAAAAAAGCTAAAAATTCATTTTGATTATTTTTTAAAATATAACGTTTTTTATTAGGATTAAATACGATAATTTTTGTAGAATTATTTTCTACAATTTTTATTATTCCCTGTTGCGTTTTGTCTATATCAAAAAATATATCAAAATATATTTTATTAATGTTATTACATTTTAAATTGAAATAATTATCCACTATAACTTCGTTTTTTATTTTCGTATAAAGAGGATTTATTTTCAGTTATCTATTTTTATGTGATTTAAAATATATGATTGAATTTCTTTTTTTGAAATAGTTTCTTTATGCAATGCTTTTTGTATATTAAAAATAGCAAATCTCATATATAAAGTAGGTATGGTTTTATTTAAATCCAGTGTCATTTTTGTAATATTAAGAGGATGAGCGTTTAGAAGAATAAAGATTATTAATAAAATTATTTTTTTCATTTTTTTATAAAATTTTACTAAAGTTTTATGGAATAAAAATTGCTTTTTATTTAAAAAGGAATAAATTGTTTAATAATAAAAACATACTTATTACAGGCGGTACCGGAAGTTTTGGTAAAAAATATACAGAAATAATCTTAAAAAATTATAAACCTAACAAAATTATTATTTACAGCAGGGATGAGCTTAAACAGTATGAAATGGCTCAGGTTTTTAATGAAAAATGTATGAGATATTTTATAGGTGACGTAAGGGATAAAAACAGGCTTAAAAAAGCAATGGAAGATGTGGATTATGTGATTCATGCAGCGGCTCTTAAACATGTTCCGGTTGCCGAATATAATCCGATGGAATGTATAAAAACAAATATAAATGGTGCTGAAAATGTAATAGAATGTGCAATTGAAAACGAAGTAGAAAAGATAATAGCCCTCTCAACTGATAAAGCGGCTGCCCCAATTAATTTATACGGTGCCACAAAACTTGCTAGTGATAAGCTTTTTATTGCTGCAAATAATTTAGTAGGTAAAAGAAAAACAAGGTTTGCCGTTGTGAGATACGGTAATGTAATAGGCTCACGCGGAAGTGTGGTTCCATTTTTTGTAAAATTGATAAAACAGGGCAGAAAAAAGCTTCCTATTACCCACAAGGATATGACAAGGTTTTTAATTACGCTTGAGCAGGGTGTGAAATTTGTTTTAAAAAATTTCGAAAGAATGCACGGCGGAGAAATATTTGTTCCCAAAATTCCTTCAATGAAAATGACTGATTTAGCAAAAGCATTATGTCCTGAATGTGAATTGGAAGAAATTGGAATAAGACCTGGTGAAAAATTACATGAAGTAATGATTACCAAAAATGACAGGTGCATTGAGTTTAACGACCATTTTGTAATAAAGCCTACAATTCAATTTCATACTCCGGTTGATTACAGCGTTAATAATTTAGGGGAAAAAGGAGAGGAAAAAGATATCGGTTTTGAATATTCTTCCGATAATAATGACTGGTGGTTAAACAGTGAAGAATTTTTAAAATTAGCCAAGGAATTTATTTAATGAAAAGAATACCTTATTCAAGACAGTTTATTGATGAAAATGACAAAAAAGCTATTTTAGAAACTCTTGAAAGTGATTTTTTAACAACAGGACCAAAAATAAAAGAATTTGAAGAAGCTTTATGTAAATATACAGGGGCTAAATATGCTGTGGCTGTCAGTAACGGAACGGCGGCGCTTCACATATCAAGTCTGATTTTACTAAACAAAGGTGATTTGGTTTTAACCACTCCGAATTCATTTGTGGCTACAAGTAATTCTATTCTTTATGCCGGGGCTATTCCGCTGTTTATAGATATAAAAGAGAATGGAAATATAGATTTGGATAAATGTATAGAAATTATAAACCAGTTTGGAAACAGAATAAAAGCCGTATATGCTGTTCATCTTTCCGGAAACCCTGTTGATATGGAAAAATTAGTGTATATCAAAAAAAATTATCCTTATATAAAAATTTTAGAAGATGCTTCGCATGCGATAGGGGCAACTTATAGATGGAAAATGGAAAATGGAAAATGGAAAATTAATAAAATTGGAGATTGTCAAATAAGTGATATAACAACATTTTCATTTCATCCAGTAAAAAATATAACTACAGCTGAAGGCGGAGCGATTTTGACAAATAATGAAGAAATTTACAAAAAAGCACTTATTCTTAGAAATCACGGAATTGTTAGAATGGAAAATGGAAAATGGAAAATGGAAAATGAAGATATGGCTTATGATAAAAAAGGCAATTTAAATCCGTGGTATTATGAAATGAAAGAGCTTGGTTTTAACTATAGAATTACAGATATGCAGTGTGCTCTTGGCTTAAGTCAGCTTAAAAAACTTGATAAGTTTATACAAAAAAAACACTATCTTGCTAAGAGATATGATAAAGCTTTTGAAAATTCAATAATTAAGCCGCTTTATAAATTCAATGAATTTTCAGCTTATCATTTATACGTTGTAAGGGTTGATTTCAGTAAACTTGATATTACAAAAGCCGAGCTTTTTTATAAATTAAGAAAAGCTGGAATTTTTTTGCAGCTTCATTATATTCCTATAAACAAACAGCCTTATTATAAAAAGCTTGGGTACGGTAGTGAAAATCTGCCAAAGATGTACAAATATTATGAAGAGGCTTTTTCAATCCCTCTTTATTATTCTCTGAGTGAAAAAGAGCAGGATTATGTGATTGAAAAACTATTTGAGGCTCTTAAATGAATATATGTATAATACCGGCAAGAGGCGGCAGTAAAAGGATACCTAAAAAAAATATAAAATCTTTTTGTGGTAAACCGTTAATTGTTTATTCGATAGAAACGGCTAAAAAAAGTAATTTGTTTGAAAAAACAGTTGTTTCAACCGACAGTGAAGAAATAGCTGAAATTAGTAAAAAATACGGAGCCCAAATACTTTATAGACCAAAAGAGTTATCAGATGATTATACTTCAAGTGTTGATGTGTTCGAACATGCAATAAACAAACTTAACAAAGAAAAAAAATATAAATATGCCTGTATGATTTATCCAACAGCCCCTTTTTTAGAAGTTAAGTATTTAAAAGAAGGGTTTGAAAAATTAAAAAATTCAGATGTATGTTATTCTTTTTCTGCTACAACATATGATTTTCCCATATGGAGGGGATTTGAAATAAATCATGATAAAGCAAAAATGTTTTTTCCTGAATTTATGGAAAAAAGAAGTCAGGATTTAAAAGAAGCTTTCCATGATGCCGGACAGTTTTACTGGAAAAAAATAAATTGCACTGAAAAATTTAAATTTGACGGAAATATTCCGATAATTATTCCAAGATATTTAGTTCAAGATATAGATACAATGGAAGATTTTATAAAAGCAGAAATGATGTATAAGGCTTATTGTGATAATAAGAGTTGATTTTTCAAGCAAAATAGGACTTGGACATTTAAAAAGAATGGAAACATTTATAAAAAAATATAATATAAAAAATTCTTTAATTATATGCAAAGAATGCAATAAAAAACTAACTTCTTTACCAGTTGTGAAAATAAAAAAAGAAAAAGAGTTTTTTAAAAAAGTAAAAAAATTAAAACCACAAAAAGTAATTGTTGATAATTACAATTTTACTTATGAAAATGAAAAAGAGTTTAAAAAATTATTTCCTGAAATTAAGCTAATAGTATTTGACGACTTATACTATAGACACTATGCAGATGAAGTAATAAATGTAAATTTATACGCTAAAAAAGAAAAATACATTGGTAAAATCCCGCCTTTTTGCAAAGTTACAATACTTCCCCCGCTAATCAGGGAAGAATTTCAAAAAGCAAAAAAGAAAAAAGATAAAAAAGAAGGGATTTTTATCTCTTTTGGAGGAACTGATGCTAAGGGAATCGGACTTAAGGTTTTAAAAGAGTTAAAAAAACTGAAATTTCCTGTAAATTTTTATACAACAAGCTCTAATAAAAATTTAATTAAACTAAAAAGATTTTGCCAAGTAAATAAATGGTGCAAACTGCATATTGACGAAAATGTGGCTAAGGGAATGGCAAAAAGTAAATTTGCAATAATTACGCCAAGCACTATCTCGTGGGAAGCTATTCATATGAATTTACCTTTTATTGCTATTGAAATAGCCGATAATCAAAAAGAAATAGCCAAATATTTAAAAGAAAAAAGAATCCCTCTATTAAAAATTAGAGATATAAGGAAAATAAGTGAAAAACTTCACAGATTTAACATTAGATGAAAAAAAAGAAGTTTTAAAATGGAGAAACCATCCAGAAATCAGGAAATGGATGTTTGATAAGAATGAAATTTCTTTAAAAAATCATTTAGAATTTATTGAAAAACTAAAAAACGATAAATCAAGACTATATTTTAAAGTAAATGATTTAGGAGTGATAAATTTTAAAATAAATAAAAACTCAGCAGAAATAGGAATTCATAAAAATCCTGAAAAAAAAGGTGTTGGAAAAATTTTAATTAAAAAAATTATTGATTATGGCTTTAATATGTTAAATTTAAATAAACTTATACTTTATGTATATGAAGATAATCTAAAAGCTATAAATTTATACAAAAAATATGGATTTAAAGAGACTGATAAAAAAAATAACTTAATAAAAATGGAGCTTGAAAATGAAAATAGGAAAAATTGATACAAAAGACAAAGTTTTTATAATAGCTGAGCTTAGTGCAAATCATAACCATTCTTTACAAACGGCAGAAGATACAATATATGCAGCAAAAGAAAGCGGAGCTGATGCAATAAAACTTCAAACTTATACTCCTGATTCTCTTACAATTGATTGTAAAAAAGATGATTTTTTAATTAAAGGCGGGCTTTGGGATGGGAAAAATTTGTATGAATTATATAAAGTTGCAATGACTCCACTTGAGTGGCATGAGGAACTTTTTAACTATGCAAGAAGTTTAGATTTAGAAGTATTTAGTTCACCTTTTAGCAAAAAAGATGTAGATTTTTTAAAGCAATTTAATCCTCCTGCGTATAAAATTGCTTCTTTTGAAATAACTGATTATGAGTTTGTTGAATATGTTATTTCTCAAAAAAAACCTGTAATAATTTCTACTGGAATAGCAGAATTTGAAGATATATTAAATGCCGTAAATTTAGCTAAAAAATATAATACCGAAATTGCTCTTCTTAAATGCACATCAGCCTACCCTGCACCTAGAAGTGAAGTAAATTTAAAAACAATTCCTGCACTAAAAGAAATTTTTAATGTAGAAGTCGGATTTTCAGACCATACCCTTGGAATTTCAGCTCCAATTGCAGCAGTAACACTTGGTGCCAGAATAGTTGAAAAACACTTTATTTTAGATAAATCTATTGATTCTCCAGACAGGGCATTTAGTCTAACTCCAAAAGAATTTAAAGAGATGGTTAAAACTGTAAGAGAAGTTGAAGAAATGATTGGAGAGGTAGATTTTAAACCAAAAAAAGGAAGAGAATTTGCAAGAAGTTTATATGTTGTAAAAGATATTAAAAAAGGTGAAAAATTTACCCGTGAAAATATAAGAGCAATTCGTCCAGGATATGGGCTTTATCCAAAATATTTGCCTGAAATTTTAGGGAAAAAAGCTTGCAGGGATTTGGAAAGAGGGGAAAGACTTAGTTGGGAAGTTATTGGATGATGTTATTTATTAGTAAATCTGAATTTACTTCCATTTGATCTAAAATTTCAGTATTTGGTTTTAATTTAAATTCTGTTGCTTTTTTTACCAAATTTAATAGCTCTTCTTTATTGTTTGTCCAATACATTAAATTATTATCAATCTGCCATTTATCGTAATGGCTTATAAAACTTCTTGTTGAAATTGTCTGAGTGCCAAGAAAACAGCTTTCAGTATTTATTGTTCCGCCACCTCCAATGAATAAATCAGCGTCTTTTAATAAATGCTGAAGAAAAATTTTTTCTTCTATCACATAAGCAAAAGGAAACTCTTTTTTTAGATAGTTACTTTCATATCTTGGAATTATTATAATATTTGCATTAAATTTTTTATAAATTTCTGGAATTGCTTCATATAAAAAAGGATATTTTTTATTTACATAACTTGATTTATACTCTTCTTCTCTTATAACTATTGTAAATTTATTTCTATTTATGTTGTATTTATTATAAAAACTTTCAATATATTTTTTATCAAATTTAAATTTTTTAAGCCAAATTAAAGGATCAATAAAATTATATTCAATAATTTGTTCTTTTTCTAATCCCAATCTTAAATAAATTTCATCTGGTATAATAAATGGTTTAAATATTTTAGTGGATAATGGAATAGAGAGTTTTATTTGGGGAAGGGCTGATTTTAAATTTGTTGTATGACCTTTAATTGGCATATCATAAAAGTTAATAACTTCAATACCTAATCCAAATCCAACTCTGCTACTGTCAACTACGCTTCCACTTACGATTTTTTCGATAGAGTATTTTTTTATTACATCGATTAATTGTAATTGTCTTTGTATACTGGCTTTTAATTTGTTTTCTAAATCTGCGCCTCCAAATTCTCCAATAGAAATATAATTTATTTTATATAAATCTAAAATTTTATTAAGCTCTGAATATCCTTTTCCTCCTCGGGAAGTTACAATTACAGTATGGTTTTTTTTTAATTTTTTTATTATAGGTATAAAAAAAAGTGCCCATTTTGACATATCCAAATCAAAAAGTATATTCATAATTGCTCTTTAAAATATTTAATGGTTTTTTTTAATCCTTCATTAAAAGATATTTTTGGTTGCCAATTTAAAAGTTTTTTAGCTTTTTTAATATCAGGTTTTCTAACTTTTGGATCATCTTCCATTTTATTTAAAAATTTAATTTTACTTTTCGGGTTTGTTAAGTTTATTATTTTTTCAGCAACTTCTATTATTGAATATTCTTCAGGATTTCCAATATTTATAGGGCCGTTTTCATTTGAATTCATCATTTTAATAAGTCCATTTACTAAATCATCCACATAACAAAAACTTCTTGTTTGTTTACCGTCTCCATAAATAGTGATATCTTGATTTGTCAATGCCTGAATAATAAAATTGCTAATAACTCTTCCGTCATCAGCTCTCATATTTGGACCGTAAGTATTAAAAATTCTAACTATTTTTACATTAATGTTTTTTTCTCTTTTAAAATTACTGCATAATGTTTCTGCACATCTTTTCCCTTCATCATAACAAGCTCTTGGACCTATGGTATTTACATTTCCAAAATATTCTTCGGTTTGAGGATGTATTAAAGGATCTCCATATACTTCACTGGTGGAAGCTTGAAGAAATTTTGCATTATATTTATCTGCTAATTCTAATAAATTCAAAGTTCCTATAACAGAAATTTTTGTTGTATATATAGGATATTTAAAATATTGTTTTGGTGATGCGGGACAAGCTAAATTGTATATTTCATCAACTTTTATATCAATTGGATTTACTATATCATGATTAATAAATGTATAATTTTTGTGATTATAGATATTATTTTTCTGGCCTGTGAGTAAATTGTCAATACAAATTACTTCATTATTCTCTTCAAGTAGTTTTTTGCATAAATGGCTTCCTATAAAACCGGCTCCGCCTGCTATTAAAATTTTTTTCAATCTATTTCCTTTTATGGTAAATGAGTTTTTTTCTTAAGTTTTGTCTTTTTCTGTCTTTTATAAAAATTTAACATTTTTTTTGCTATTTGAATTTTTTTGATAAATGGAGCGTTTATTTCTAAAAACAATAATTTTAAATATAATTTAAAAATATTAAAATCATAAATTTGCTTTGTAGTAAATTCTAAATATAAATCATATGGATTTTCAAAAAATCTTTTTTCTATATTAATTTTATCTAAATAGTATTTCTTTATTTTATGTAATATATAATCTCTGTAAAATTTATCTTTTAAAGTATCAGAATTATTACATGCAAATAAATTGTCCCCATGTATTCTGTATTCACTTAATTCTTTATCAATGAAAAACATTTCTGTCATTAAATTAGATATAAAAACAATAACATCATCAGCTCTGATTTTAAAAAATTTTTCATAAGGAATTGGAAAAATTTGGTTTGCCAGTTTTTTTGATATTGAAATATTAGATGTAGTGCTTCCTGCAAAAAAAGTTAAATAATAAACTAAAAACATATTATATCCTCCATATGGATAATATGGACCTTTATAAGCAGTATTTCCAATTAATTTATAATCATTAACTATATATTCATAACCTTTTTCATATATTTCTTTAATTTTTTTAAGTTTATTTGGTAGAAATTTATCATCACTATCTAAAAAACAAATTATTTCCCCATTGCAATGTTTAAAACCTTCATTAAATGCGCTTGCCTGCCCTCCATTTTTTTTAAATATAGGTTTAATTCTTTTATCTTTATTAGCATATTTTTCAATTATTTCTTTTGAATTGTCACTGCTTCCGTCATCAACAATAATAATTTCAAAATTCTGATATGTTTGATCTAAAACACTTTCAATACATTCTGATAAAAATTTTCCATAATTATAATTATCAATTAATATACTAATTAACATTAATAACCTTTTCAATAAAATTTGATTCTATATTTTTTAAAATATCTATTTGAAAAGCTTTTGCAATTTTTAATCTTTTATCTTTAATTTTTATAAGAAAATTAGCAATTTTAACATATTTATTTTTATCATTTGCAATAGGATAAAATAATTTTATATTTAATTGTTTAAAACCATAATTATATCCAATTTTTAACTTTTCTAAATCTTCTTTTGTATAATTAGGTCCATAATGGATTAAAGAAACCCCTTTTGCCTGAGCTTCTATGATACTATGTCCTTGTCTTAAAGGAAAAGTATCCGGCCAAACATCAATAATCCATCCATATACATGCGGATTAATTTGGCCTGTAAAAATAAATCTATTTTCATCTATATCGTATTTTTTAAGTTTTTTCTTAATGCTTTCTTGATTTCCTTCTCCACAGGCTAAATAGATTGTGTTTGGATTTTCTTTCATAATTTCAGCAATGACTTTTAAATATTCATCGCTGTCTATTTTAATTAGTCTTCCGATAGTTCCTAAAATAACAGTATCTTTTCCATATTTTTTTAAAAATTCTTCTTTAATTTTTTTACTTTCTATTTTGCAATATTCAGGCCCTATTAAAAATTCTTTTGCCATTGGAACATTAAAAATTTTCCATTCTTGATTTTTGCATTCTTGTTCAAAATGCGAAATTCTTAAATCAATATTTTCAATTTTGCTTGTGCAGTTTCCATGAGACCAAAAAATTTGCTTAGGTGCTGAACGAGTTGAAAAAAGAAAATTTGGAATATCATATCCAAAACCTGAAACTAAAATATCAATTTTATCTTTTAAAATTTGCTCTCTTAAATCAAGAGCTTTTGGCAAATGTTTGTAATAATATCCCTCTTTATAAAATTTAAATTGAGGAGTATAAACTTCAATACCTATTTCTTTAAGTTTAATAACCCATTCTTCTTCATCAGGGTTTTTATCTACATAATTCATAGAATAAACAAATATTTCATAATTATTTTTAAATTCTTCATTTTGCATTAATGCTTTCCATAATGAATATTCTACTATTAAAGGAGAAGTGGTAACTAATCTGTCTATTAAAAAACCTATTCTTTTCTTTTTGTTATTATAAGTTTGCGGTGGTTTTGGCAGATTGTTTTTTTCACCCCAATTTTTATAATATTGACTTAAAGGCTTTTCTACGATTTCATTAAATTTTTCCCAGTCTTTTATAGTCTGGGTGGAATTTCCATAAAAATGGTAAAAATAAAAATGTATATACATTATATCTTCTATTAAATCTTTTGTAATGGCAGAATCAATTAATTTTTTAAAAAGAGGTAGTTGTTCAAGCCAAAAAGGTTTTACAAAAATATTTTTATTGTGCCAAACAGCTAAAATATTTATAAAAATATTTCTTCTTGTCTGTTCATTAAGCGAAAAAAAATAGTCTGGATTTAAAATTTTATTTAATGTGTTTAAAAATATTTCTTTTGTAAGTGAAGGAGTTTTTTGAAAAAAATCAAGAGAGTAAAAAACATCTTTTATATCATGTTTAAAATGAAGTGATCTAAATAGATAATCTTCTAAAGCATTTTTGCTTGAATTAAACATTTCTAAAATAAACAATACATTATTTATTATACCTTTTTCAGCATTTAATGCATTTGGATAATAATTTTTTAAAGCTTCAATATTTTTTTCTAAAAACTTATTATATTTAAATTTTATGTTTTTTACTTTATCATAATAATTTATATAAGCATTTGAAGGCAAATCGCCTTTTTTTAATAAATTTATAATATTTTCTCTTATTTTTTTCATTATTTTTATACTTTTTTTGAAAAATTATATCAAAAAAATATTTTATCGGCCGATATATATCCAAGATGGCAAGGAAGCCATCATAAAATTAAAAGGAGTTAAAAATGAGTTTTAGAATCAGAACAAATGTAGCGGCTCTTAATGCGCATGCTGCAGAAATGGTAACAAACAGAAATTTAAATGATTCTCTTGAAAAATTAAGCACAGGGCTTAGAATAAACAAAGCAGCAGACGACGCATCAGGTCTTCAGATTGCGGATTCTTTAAGAGATCAGGCTGACAGTTTAGGTCAGGCTATTAGAAATGCCAATGATGCCGTCGGCGTTATGCAAATTGCCGACAAAGCAATGGATGAACAGGTAAAAATTCTTAATACAATTAAAGTAAAAGCCACTCAGGCCGCACAGGACGGACAGACAACAGATACAAGAAAAGCGCTTCAAGAAGATATTACAAGATTAATGGAAGAGCTTGACAATATTGCTCAAACAACATCTTATAACGGTAAAAAACTCTTAAGCGGTAGTTTTACCAATCAAAAATTCCAAATCGGTGCTTATTCAAATGAAACAATAACAGCAAGTATAGGTGCCACATCTTCAGACAAAATAGGAAACACAAGATTTGAAACAACTGCGTATGTTGCTGTTTCAGCAGGGGCAAATTCATTAAAAGATGTAGCTTTAAAATTTAAATCAGTAGACGGGAAAAGAGATATTACATTAGAAGATGTAAAAATATCAACAAGTGCCGGAACAGGTATAGGGGTGCTTGCGGAAGTTATCAATAAAAACTCTAATTTAACTGGTGTCAGGGCTTCATGGAAGGTACAGGGAACAGGCTCAAGTGAGATTAGTTCCGGTACTGTTCACGGATTAAAAATAAACGGTGTGGAAATAGGTGACCTTACTGTTCAAAAAGCAGACAGTGACGGAACATTGGTTAATGCAATTAATGCGGTAAAAGACCAAACCGGTGTGGAAGCATATGTAGACGAGCAGGGAAGATTAAATCTAAGAAGTTTGGACGGTAGGGCAATTAAGGTTTCTACCACATCAGCATCAACAGTATTAGGAAACGGAAGTTTTAACAAAGCTTCAGGAACAGATACAATTGTCGGAAGGCTTACTTTTGTAAGACTTGATGCAAGGGATATTAAAATCAGTGGAACAAATGCTTCTTTGGTTGGTGTAACAAGTAAAATGGCTCAGGCCACTATTAATTTAAGAACAATCAAAAACAGATTTAATACGACTCAGGCAAGTGCTATTGGAGCAAATGCTAACTCATTAATAGCTACAGATAATGCAAGCGGAATAGGCGCAGGGGTTACAACTCTAAAAGGTGCTATGGCTGTTATGAATATTTCAGACAGTGCAGCTAAATTACTTGATAAAATCAGAGGTGATATTGGTTCTGTACAAAATCAATTAGTAAGTACAATTAACAACATTTCAGTAACACAGGTAAATGTAAAAGCGGCTGAATCTCAAATTAGAGATGTAGATTTTGCAGCTGAGACTGCTAATTTCAAAAAATGGAATTTATTGGCACAATCAGGAAGTTATGCATTGTCTCAGGCTAATGCTTCTCAACAAAATGTAATGAGACTTTTACAATAATATTTCTACGGCTTTTTAAGGCTTTTTGCCTTTTTCTTTATTTTTAATTTTCCATTATTCACCGTGGCCGCTTTTCAAGCAGGTAATTGCTTTGCTCATTTGCGCTCATTTTCCGTTCTCCATTTTACATTTTAACTTTTCGGAATAGCTTTTGCTTCTTTTTTTAAAATATTAAGGAGAAGCATATGGGCTTTAGAATAAATACAAACATTGCTGCATTAAATGCACATGCGGCAGCTGTGGCCAACAACAGGGAACTTAGCGATTCTTTGGAAAAACTTTCAACTGGACTTAGAATAAACAAAGCTGCGGATGACGCATCAGGTCTTCAGATTGCAGATTCTTTGAGAGATCAGGCTGACAGTTTAGGTCAGGCTATTAGAAATGCCAATGATGCCGTCGGCGTTATGCAAATTGCCGACAAAGCAATGGACGAACAGGTAAAAATTCTTGATACAATTAAAGTAAAAGCCACTCAGGCCGCACAGGACGGACAGACAACAGATACAAGAAAAGCGCTTCAAGAAGATATTACAAGATTAATGGAAGAGCTTGACAATATTGCTCAAACAACATCTTATAACGGTAAAAAACTCTTAAGCGGTAGTTTTACCAATCAAAAATTCCAAATAGGTGCTTATTCAAATGAAACAGTTCAGGCGAGTATAGGTGCCACATCTTCAGACAAAATAGGAAACACAAGATTTGAAACAACTGCGGATGTTGCTGTTTCTACTGCTTCCAATTCACTTAATAGCTATAAATTAACATTTAAATCAGCAGACGGAAGAAGAGATATACAATTAGAAACAGTAAAAGTATCAACAAGTGCAGGAACAGGAATAGGAGTACTTGCGGAAGTTATAAATAAAAACTCTGATTTAACAGGTGTCAGGGCATCATGGCAGGTACATGGAACAGGTTCAAGTGAAATACAAGCAGGCACCGTTCACGGATTAAAAATAAACGGGGTTGAAATAGGTGATCTTACTGTTCAAAAAGCAGACAGTGACGGAACATTGGTTAATGCAATTAATGCGGTAAAAGATGAAACCGGTGTGGAAGCTTATATAGATCATGAAGGCAGACTTAATCTAAGAAGTTTGGACGGTAGGGCAATTCAGGTTTCTACTACATCAGGCTCTTCAATACTTGGAGGGGGAAGTTTTGCAAATGCATCGGCATCAGATACAATTGTCGGAAGGCTTACATTAACAAGATTAGATGCAAGAGATATTAAAATTACCGGAACAGGTATTTCAAAAATAGGTATTACCAGTAACATGGCCGAGGCCACTATTAATTTAAGAACTATTAAAGGCTCTTTCAGTGCAGATCAGGCAAGTGCCATTGGAGCAAATGCAAATTCTGTGGTAGGAGCGGATAATGCAAGCGGAATAGGCGCAGGAGTTACAACACTAAAAGGTGCTATGGCTGTTATGGATATTGCCGAGAGTGCACAAAAACTTCTTGATAAAGTAAGAGCAGATATAGGTTCTGTACAAAATCAGTTGGTTAGTACAATAAACAATATTTCCGTAACACAGGTAAATGTAAAAGCGGCTGAATCTCAAATCAGAGATGTAGATTTTGCAGCTGAAACAGCTAATTTCCAAAAACATAATCTTTTAGCACAATCAGGAAGTTTTGCCTTGTCTCAGGCTAACGCAGTACAGCAGAATGTATTGAAATTGTTACAATAATTAGAAAAATCAATAAGATTTTTCTTTTTTTAATTCTTTTTCTACAAAAGGAAGGGCTCTTTTTACAACAACTATTTGTGCGTTTATGCTTCCTGCTAAATTAAAAAGCCATTCTCTGTGATTCATTATCCAGTCTATTAATTTTGCTTTTTTTTCAATGTCGGTTTTTGGATTTTGAATTTGAATTTTAGCAAGGTCTGTTTCCTTGTTTATCAGATATGGAACCATAGTTTCCCCATAGCACTGCATAAAAGTTTTTGATTCGATTTTTTCTTTTATTTTATCAATTTTATCAGAGAGTCTGTTTAATTTTTTAAAATCTATCTTTTCAAGATGATTGTTTTTGTTTAATTCCACCAGTTCGTCAAAACATTTAGCTACTTCAATAAACACTTTTTCAATGTCTGATTTTGTTTTTTCTCCTATTTTAATCATCTTCAATGTTTTATTGTATGCTTTTTGTAGATTTTTAATATAACCGTCAATTCTCGGTTTTCTAAGTTTTATTTTTGATTTTGGAATTTTTTTGACATATTTTTTAATAACTTCGCTAAAAGGCATTTCTATACTGCCTTCTATTCTTGCCCCTCCTTCAGTTGCATTAATAGTTAAAATTCCTTCAAGGTTTGTTTCATATATATCTTTTTCAAAAAAGTTTTTAAACATAAGCCATGTTTTTGACGTTCTGATTACCCCGTTTCCCCCGTATTTCGTGACATATTCATCGGTTTCTTTGTATTCTATCTCTTTTTCCCCGTATACATGTCCTTTTGCATGACTTGTTCCATCTTCACTGTAAGCCAAATCCTGTCCAATTAAAACAATTTTTTTAAATCCAAGCATATAAGCAAGTTCATAAGCCATATTAGCAGCACTCATTCCAACACCTAAATATCCGTATTTTTTAAGATTTAGGAATCTGTTATATTGAAAACCTCTCATAGAAAGAATTTTTGGCCCGTATGAATTTTTTAAAACATTTTCATGTTGAAGCGATGCATGGATTGTGATAAATTTTTCCTGAAATTCTTTTGATGTATTGTCAAAAAATTTAGCTGTTTCCTTTACCCTTTCCAGACTTGTTACAAAATCCGGAATAATGCCCCATTTTTCAAGTATGGGCATAGAAGCGTCCACGCTGATAATACTCACATAATTTTGTATTTCTTTAAGCAGGGGCAGCTGTTTTGTAAGAGAAGGTCCGGTTGAGACAATAATTGCGATATCCGAATTTTTTTTTCCTTTAATCGACTGAATCGGCGGGTTTTTGAGCATTTCAGGCATATTTTTTATAGAATGCTCTATTCCTATCAATGTATCTATTGTGTCATTACCAAAATTAATAACGGCTTGTTTTATTGCCCTTGTAAATAACTGATTTATATCAATAATGTCTTTTTTATATAATTTTTCATAATATTTTGTGTTAATTTGTAATTCATATGTTTTGACAAAAAGAATAATATCCGGATGGGTCATTATTTTTATTGCTTCCGGATAATTGAACTGGGCTGATTTATAAAGGATTAATCTGTTTTCTTCAATCTCTTTTGAAAAATCTATTAAATTTAAAACAATAAATAAAATTTGAGTGTCCGGTTCAATAACTACTATTTTTTTTCTTATGGGGTTGTCAAGCAGTAATTTTATTAAAATACCGTTTCCTGTCCCATAAAAAAATAAAACAGGATATCTTAAATATTTTTGATCAAATATTTTTTTTTGTGATTCAATTTCATCTAATGGTTTGGTTTCATAAAGCGGAAGTTTTTTTTCTTTATCTATTAAGTTTATGTTTGCCGGGTCATCCCCTTGTTGGAATATTTCAAATTTGGTATTTTGAAAACCAAAAAGTTCTGTTGCTAAATTTGGATTTTGATTAAATAAAGCTTTTATGTTTTTTTCAAAGATTGGAGACATTTTTTTCCTTTTTTGATATATTTAAGCTTATATCGGTATTTTTGATAAAATTATAACAAAGGAGAGCATATGTTTTTTAAGAAGAAAAAAAGCAATATCAAACTTGCAAAAGACCCTTTTCCGGATTATAACGACGTAAATACAAGAATAATTATCGATATAAGAGGTCCGGAAGATGTCGAATTTTATGGGAAACTGCCCAATTCAAAAAATATACCTTTTGATGAATATTTTGCAAGTAAACTTATGATGCTTGATAAAAGTAAAAAATATGCGATTATGGACGACAGAGGAATATTAACTGATTTAAAAAAGGCGGTTGAAATTGCAAAAAACACGGGTCTTGATGCTGTAGGGCTCAGAGGGGGTTTTTTTTATATAACAGAAGTACTTAATATTAAACCAATTAAAGGGGAAGAATGAAAGTATATGGAATAAAAACATGTGGAAGTGTTAAAAAGGCTTTAAAATTTTTTAATGACAGGAATATTGGATATGAGTTTCATGATTTTAAAAAAGAACCTGTTGGATGTGATAAAGTAAAGGAATGGCTTAAAAAAGTTGATATTAATACTCTTTTTAATAAAAGGGGTACAAAATACAGACAGCTTAAATTAAAAGAATTAAACCTTGACGATGAAGCGATGTTAGAGTGGTTATGTAAAGAAAATCTGCTTATTAAAAGGCCGGTAATTGAATTGGGTAACGGTGAAGTTGTTGTAGGATTTGATGAAGAAAAATATAAGGAAATTTTTGAATGAATATTGAAATTTTAACCATAAGTGTGGGAGTCGGTGCAGCCATCGGATATGTGACTAATTATGTTGCAATAAAACTTCTTTTTAGACCTTATAAACCAGTTAAACTAAAAAATATCCTTATTTTCCCCCAGGGGGTTATTCCAAGAGAAAAAAACACACTGGCAAAAAAGGTTGGCGCTGTTGTAAAAAATTACATATTAAGCGAAGAGGAAATAAAAAAAATTGTAACAAATAAAGGGGTAAAAAAAGAGATTGAAATTTTTTTGGAAGGAGAAATAGAAAAATTTCTCTCACAGGATATAACGGAGCTTACCCCAAAAGACGAACTTGCCAAAAATCTTGGAACATGGATAGATAATTTGATAAAATCAAAATTTCCGATGCTCGGCTCTTTTATAGATGCATCTACCATTGAAAGATTATTGAGTGAGGTCAATCTCGGAATAAAACTTAATAAATTTGTAAATAAAGAAAAGGTAAAAAACAAGCTTTTAAACGAAATATATGTTTTTATGGAATGTGAACTGCCCAAAATTTTAATAAAAGCTAATATTGAAAAAATTGTGGAAGATAAAATAAATTCATTTGATGAAAAAAAATTAGAAGATATGCTGTTTGTTTTAATGAAAAAGCATTTTGGGTTTATTAATGTTGCAGGAGCCGTTCTCGGCGGTATTATAGGTTTTGTTCAATATTTTGTTATTCAAATGTAATTTTGTTTTAGCATAATTCCACAAAAAAGGGGAATTGTGCTAAATGTTGAAATTATAATCGCTTCATTACTGTTTTTGTTTCTTTTGATTTTTCATTATGATTTTTATCATTTGGTAAGTCTTATTTTGGAATATATTGTAATTATAGAAGTGGTGCAGATGCTTTTTGTCTTTTTCAAAAGACAAAGGATAAAACTGAGATATATGATTGATGCAGGAATTATATTTTTTATAAGAGAGGTTTTTATTTTTGTTGTCGGACATAAAAATGAAAAGACTATTTTTTCACTTGTGGCTTTAATAGGGATATTTTTCTTTTTTAGATATTTGTCAATAAAAATAACTTATAAAGCAGAAAAAGAGGAATTAAAGAATAGTTAAGTTAAGCATATGTTTAACATCCTCTTGAGGCATTTTGTGGAAGTAGAGGTAGTTGTAAACTTTGTCTTCAATTCCAGCTAATTTTCTTTCATAGATTTCTTTATATTCTTCTGGTGTCGGGATTCTGCCAAGAAGTGCTGTTACAGCTGCAAGTTCCGCACTTCCTAAGTAAACTTTAGCACCTTTACCCATTCTGTTGTCAAAATTTCTTGTAGAAGTTGAAAATACATTTGCAAAGTCTCTAACCCTTGCCTGATTACCCATACATAGGCTGCATCCAGGAATTTCTATTCTAGCCCCCGCCTGGCCGAACACGGCATAATATCCTTCTTCTGTAAGTTTTTCTTTGTCCATTTTAGTAGGAGGTGCAATCCATAATCTTGTAGGAACCTGCCCTTCACCTTTTAGTATCTCGGCAGCTGCTCTATAGTGTCCTATATTTGTCATACAGCTTCCGATAAACACTTCGTCAATTTTGTGAGGTCTGTTTTCATCTGCCAATACTTCAGAAATTGTTGCCACATCATCCGGATCGTTCGGACAAGCTACAATAGGTTCGGTGATTTTATCTAAATCAATTTCAATAACTGCCGCATATTCTGCGTTTTCATCTCTTCTTAGAAGTTTTGGATTTTTCAGCCATTCTTTCATTTTATCAATTCTTCTTTGAAGCGTTCTTTTATCTTCATATCCGGCTTCAATCATGGCTTCAAGCATTTTGATATTTGATTTTAGATATTCTTCAACCTGATTTTCGCTTACATCAACAGTGCACGCAGCCGCACTTCTCTCGGCAGATGCGTCAGCCAATTCAAAAGCCTGTTCTATTGTGAGGTTTCTTATTATATCGCCTTCAATTTCCAAAATTCTTCCGTTAAACACATTTTTTTTGTTTTTCTTTTCGACGGTTAAAAGTCCTTGTTTTATTGCAAAATATGGAATAGCATTAACCAAATCCCTTAAAGTGATTCCAGGTTGTAATTCCCCTTTGAATTTAACCAATACGCTTTCCGGTACATTTAGAGGCATTGAGCCTGTAACGGCTGCAAACGCTACAAGCCCGCTTCCTGCTGGGAAGCTGATACCCATAGGGAATCTTGTATGGCTGTCTCCTCCTGTTCCAAGAGTGTCCGGTAAAATCATTCTGTTTAACCAGGAGTGGATTACCCCATCTCCCGGTCTAAGCGCCACACCCCCCCTGCTTGTAATAAATGCCGGAAGTGTGTGATGAAGCTTGACATCAGCCGGTTTTGGATAAGCCGCTGTATGACAGAAAGTCTGTAATACCAAATCCGCATTAAATCCTAAAGCGGCCAGTTCTTTAATTTCATCTCTTGTCATTGCACCTGTTGTATCCTGGCTGCCGACAGTTGTAGCTGTCGGTTCAACATACATACCAGGTCTAACGCCTTCCATTCCGCAGGCTTTACCGATTATTTTTTGGGCAAGTGTATATCCTACTCCTTCTTTTCCTTTTGGTTGGGCAGGTCTTATGAAGATATCAGCTTCAGGTTCCATTCCAATAGAAACTCTAGCTTTTTTAGTCAGGTTTTTACCTATAATTAACGGAACCCTTCCTCCTGCCCTTACTTCATCCGGAAGTGTATTTGGTTTTAGTTTAAATTCACTAATAACTTCTCCGTTTTTTAGAATTTTACCCTCATAAGGTCTGATTTCTATTTCGTCTCCTGTTTCGAGTTTGCTGACATCCGCACCTTCGATAGGAAGAGCGCCAGAATCTTCAAGTGTGTTAAAGAAAATAGGGGCAATTACGCTGCCTATAACAATTCCACCTCTTTTTTTATTTGGAACGAAAGGAATTTCTTCACCTATATGCCAAATAAGTGAGTTTGCGGCTGATTTTCTAGAGCTTCCAGTCCCAACTACATCACCAACAAAAGCAACAGGAAGCCCTTTTTCTTTAAGTTCTGCTATTTTATTTAGGGCATCAGGTATTTTTGCTTTTAGCATACTTGTTGCATGAAGCGGAATATCGCTTCTTGTAAATGCTTCGCTGGCAGGAGATAAATCATCAGTATTAGTCTCACCTGGTACTTTAAATACTATTGCTTTAATTGATTCAGGAAGAGGGTTTTTAGAAGTAAACCACTGGGCATTTGCCCAGGATTCAAGCACATCTTTAGCATATTTGTTTCCGGCTTTTGCTAATTCTTCAACATCGTGAAATGCGTCATATACAAGTAAAATATTTTTTAGCTGATTTGCAGCTTCTTGTGCGATTTCTTCATCTTTATGAGACAAAGCATCAATTAGAGGTTTTACATTGTATCCTCCAAGCATAGTCCCTAAGATTTCAACAGCTCTTTTTGGGGAGATTGCAGGAGATGAAGTTTTGCCTTGAATAATATCGTTTAAAAACGCCGCTTTTACATATGCAGCTTCATCAACACCAGGATTAATATGATTTAAAAACAGATCCATTAAATATTCTTCTTCCGGGATTGGAACCATTTTAAGAAGTTCAACCAACTCAGCTGTTTGTTTAGCTGTAAGCGGAAGCGGCGGAATGCCAAGTTTAGCTCTTTCTTCAGTATGTTTTTTATATTCTTCAATAAAGCTCATATCTGTCCTTTTTTATTGCAATTATAAAATTATTTTTACAAATTGTTACATCAATTAACACTTTTAATTATTTGATGTGTAATATAGTAACAAAATATTTTGTTATAATTTTAACAAAAAGGAAAATAGTGGACTTTAAAAAAATTGCAAAAGAAGTTTTGCAAATAGAGGCAAACGAGCTTTTACATGCGGATATCAGCGGCATAGAAAAAGCGGTTGAAATAGCATATAATACACCGGGTAAATTAATAGTTACGGGTGTTGGAAAATCCGGTCTTATAGGGGGTAAAATAGCGGCAACACTTGCAAGTACCGGAACTCCGAGTTTTTTTATCCATCCGACTGAGGCCCTTCACGGGGATCTTGGGATGATAGGGAAAAATGACAGCGTGCTTGCAATAAGTTATTCTGGGGAGAGCGAAGAGCTTATAAAAATCCTTCCCCATATTAAAAGATTTGATGTGCCTTTGATTGCAATGACGGGTAAGTCTGATTCAACACTGGCAAGATATGCAGACGTGGTTTTGAATATACATGTTCAAAAGGAGGCGTGTCCTTTGAATGTGGCGCCTACAAGTTCGACCACCCTTACACTTGCTGTGGGGGATGCCCTGGCGGTTTGTCTGATGAAAAAAAGAAACTTTACAAAAGAGGATTTTGCATCTTTTCATCCAGGAGGAAGTTTAGGAAAAAAACTTTTTATAAAAGTCAAAGATTTAATGAAAAAAGATTTTCCTGTAGCCGATGAGAATGATTCTTTAAAAGAGGCTATTATTAAAATGACAGAGGGGAGAATAGGGCATATTTTATTTTTGGACAATTCAAAAATAAAAGCCATTTTAAGCGACGGTGACCTCAGACGGGCTATGATGAGCGAAAAATTTGATTTAAATAAAAAAGCAATTGATTTTGCAAGCATTAATCCTAAAACGATAAATGAAAATATTTTGGCAAGTAATGCGCTTAAATATATGGAAAACAATAAAATTCAGCTGCTGCCTGTAATAGACGACAAAGAAAACGTAGTCGGTGTGATTCATATACATCAATTGGTTGAAGCGGGAATAAGATAGTGAGTAGTGAGTTGTGAGTAGTGAGTAGTCAAATTGACAAGAGGCCAAGTTGCCAAGTTCCAAGTAGCTATGGTGAAAAATGAAAAGTGAAAAATTAAAGGAAATAAATGAGACTTAATAAATTTATAAGCCATCATACGACCTATTCAAGAAGAGAAGCGGACAGGCTTATATTTGAGAGAAGGGTAAAAGTAAATAAACAGACTGTTACAAATCCTGCATATGAAGTGGAAGACGGCGACAAAGTGTCTGTAAATTCAAAACCAGTAAAAATAAGTTCAAAATATACTTGTATTGTATATAATAAGCCAAAAGGAGAACTTGTAACAAAAAAAGACCCACAGGGCAGAAAAACAATATATGATTCCCTTCCAAGAAAATTTAAACATTTTATCCCAGTCGGAAGACTTGATTTTGCAAGCGAAGGGCTTTTGATTTTAACCGATTCGCCAAAAATTGCCGAAGCTTTGATGAAATCCAATTTACCGAGAGTTTATAGGCTCAGAATCAAAGGCTCTATAACAGAAGAAATGTTAAAAGCCATGGGGGAAGGTATTGAAGTGGGAATTGAAGGTGCCCATAAAAATACCGACATAAACAATATTACTTTAAAACCTTTTTTAAATGTTCAAATTATAAAAAATTCACCTAAATTTTCAACACTTAAAGTTGCTATAGAAGAGGGGAAAAACAGAGAACTTAGACGCTTTTTCGCTCATTTCGGAAGGGATGTGATGGATTTAAAAAGGCTTAGTTACGGGTGGGTGAGCCTTAATGCTTTGCCTCAGGGAAAGACAAGATATTTTGATAAAAAAGAATATAAAATACTAAAAGATTTTTTAAAAGGGAGTTAAATGAAAACGATTAGATTTAAAACGGAGCATAAATCTCAAATAATAGACATAACAGACGATATCAAAGAAATAATAATTAAAAGCGGGGTTAAAAACGGTGTGGTCAGTGTTTTTTGCCCTCATTCAACGGCAAGTGTCATTATTTTTGAAAAAAGTGATCCGACTCTCAGAAGGGATTTATTGATGACATTAAAAAACATTGTTCCATATAAAGATTACGCTCATAAAAATGCAAGGGCTCATTTAAAGGCTTCTTTATTAACCAGTAATCTTACTTTAATAGTGGAAAATGCCAAAATAATGCTTGGAAAATGGCAAAGTGTCTTTTTGGTTGAATTTGACGGACCAAGAGAAAGGAGCGTGTATGCTAAGGTAATTAATGATTAACCCCATTTTAATTATAATCATTTTACTTTTTATTGCCTTAATTTTTAACATACCCTTGGCTAAATTTAAAATTCCTCCTATTATAGGATATATTTTTACAGGTATTGTTATTGCGAATATTTTTCATATTGAACATCATACGATAGAAATTGTCGCAGAAATAGGAATTGTTTTTTTAATGTTTTTAATCGGACTTGAGTTTTCTCCGGAAAAATTAAAAACAATGAAAAAAGAGGTTTTTTTATACGGTTTTTTGGAAATGAGTATTGCAGGTGTTTTTTTCGGACTTGTTTTTTGGTTTGTTTTAAATGTGGATATAAGGGTTTCTTTTATTGTAGGAAGTGCTTTGGCACTCAGTTCCACCGCTATTGTTTTAAAACTTTTAAATGAATCCCGTGAAATTTCAAAACCTTACGGAAGAGTGGCTCTTGGCATATTGCTTTTTCAAGATATCGCTGTTATCCCTATTTTAATTGCAATTTCACTTATAGTAAACAAAGACGCCCCGTTTTTACCCCTGATTGTTAAAACAATAGAAGCAATGGCGTCTCTGGGTGTTTTTATTTATATTTTCGGTAAATATATTGCCCCGTTTATTATTACAAAAGCCACCAAAACAAAATCTGATGAAATTTTTCTTTCAACTGTTTTGTTGGTTGTATTGACTGCGGCTGAGACAGCCCATTTTTTTGGACTCAGTTATTCTCTCGGAGCATTTTTGGCGGGTATGATTTTGAGCGAAACAAAATATAAATATCAGATAGAAGCGGATTTGGTTCCTTTTAGAGATTTGCTTTTAGGCATATTTTTTATTTCCGTAGGTCTTATGGTAAATATTCATTTTGTATTTAACCATGTATTTTCAATTGTTTTAATTACTTTAACTGTTATGACACTCAAGGCCTTTTTAATTTATTTAATTTTGAAAAAATTTGTAAAACATAAAAGAGTGGCTTTAAAAAGCGGTTTTATACTTTCTCAGATAGGCGAATTTGCTTTTGTAATTTTTGCACTTTTGGGTAAATTTTCTTTATTAGAAAAATTTTTACTGCAAGAACTGGTGGTTGCCGCTGTAATTTCTATGCTTTTAACGCCTTTTATCATTAAGTATATTTATAAAATAGCAGACATTTTTGACGAAGATATACAGAATTTTGAAGAATATAATATTTTTTCGGCAGGAGCCAGAGGGCATATTGTACTAATTGGCAATGATAAGATAGGTCAAAGGATAGCAAGAAAACTTAACAATTTTAAAATTCCTTATGTAGCGATAGACAAGCAGATAGAATTGGTAAAAGATGGTTTAAATAAAGGCGATAATGTTATTTTTGGCAATGCTGCAAATAAAAGAGTGCTTGAAAGTCTGGATATAGAAAATGCGTGTGCGGTAATTATTACCACACAGAATGAAGAACACACCCATATGATTGTAGAAAATATTTTAGATATTAATCCAAATCTGAATATTATTGTTTTAAGTGAAAATGAGGATGAGGTTAATTATTATAAAGAAAAAAATGTTTATGTAGTGGATAAAAGTAAAGAACTTGCCGAAATACTGATAAATTTAGCGCTTAAATGTGAATTGGAAAATTAAAAACATTTGGTATAATTTTGTAAAAAAGGATATAAATGTTTGAAAAGTTAGTAAAAAATATATCTAATTACAGACAACCGATGGCTTTTGGAATTGCAAGAGTCGATTTGGGACAGTTAAACCATGATAAAGTACTTCAGGCCACTTATCCCGTAATAAACTGGAATGAAAATTTTGGCTCAGCAGCAGTATTTATCAGAAGTTTGATTGAATGCGGCGTTGATGTTGATTTTGAAAAAAGCGAATTTGTAGCGCCTATTTCCAAAGATTTTGTAGATACGGCATTAAATTATTTCGGAGAAGATTTAATAAGTGAGGCCGTAGGCGAAAAACATAAAAATATACAGGTTTTAAAGGTTTTAAAAGAAATTTTTGAAGAAGAGTTATACGATAATTACAGAATTTGTTTCTTATTTGAAGATAAGGCTCCAAAGTCGGTTGAGGCTGTTTATTTGAAATTATACGCCCTTTCCACAAGAAAAGCACCTTTAAGGGGAGTAAATTTGAGCGGGGCTTTTGGTGTTTTGCATAATTCGGCGTGGATTGGAAATGTACCGATTGAGCTTGAATATTTAAAAGCCCATGAAATTGAAATGAAGCTTAAAGATTCATTTCCTGAAATTGAATATGTGGATAAATTTCCGAGATTCCTTGCACATATAATTCCGGATGAAAATATAAGAATTCTTGATACAAGCAAAGTAAGATTCGGTGCTCAGTTGGCTCCCGGAACCACTGTAATGCCGGGGGCAAGTTATATAAACTTTAACGCCGGAACAGAGGGTGCGGTAATGGTTGAAGGTAGAATAAGTTCATCCGCCGTTGTAAAAGAAGGTGCGGATGTAGGCGGAGGCGCGAGTATTTTAGGAGTGCTTAGCGGTACAAACGGAAATCCTATTACCATTGGTAAAAATACGCTTCTTGGCGCAAATTCTGTAACAGGAATCCCTTTGGGAGACGGATGTATAGTAGATGCCGGAATTGCGGTTTTAGAGGGCACAAAAATATTTATTGGTGAAGATGAATTTTATAAAATAAAAGAGGTAAACCCTGAATGGAAGGCGGAATATAAAGAATATTTTAAAGGGTTGGAATTAGCAGGACTTAACGGAATTCATTACAGATTTGACACAACAAAAGGGAAAATGACAGCATTTAGAAGCAGACGTGAGGTTAAGCTTAATGAAGAGCTTCATTAAAGAAGTGAGTGGTAAGGATAAGTTATTTTAATAGAAAATTTCCGTTATAAAAGGAAAAAATAAAAAGTAAAAATAAAAAATTTTTGATATAATTTCAAACTCAAATAAAGTAAAAGGATATTAAATGGCAAGAAAATGCGAAATTTGTGGAAAAGGTCCTCAATTTGGAAACAGAGTGAGCCATTCAAATAAAAAAATCAGACATAAATTTGATCCGAACATTCAAAACGTTAAAATTGAAATTAACGGAGTCAGAAGAAAAGTTAAAATTTGTACAAGTTGTCTTAGAAACCTAAAGAAATCTGTATAATCTTCCCCCTCTTTATGGGGTTTTTATGACTTTTAAAGAAAAACTTGCTAAACTCTTTAACTGGGAAAGAACAAAAAAGCCCGAAGTAGACCTTTCTTATGAAATCTGGGGAGAGCTAAAACCTTTCAGAGCCCCGATAATACTTACTGTTTTAATCGAATTATTCGGTACTTTGGGATATATTGCAATTGATCATTTTTCTTTGATGGATGCAATTTATCAGACTGGAATTACTTTTACCACGGTGGGTTTTGGTGAAATAGCCCCCATTTCACCGCTTGGCAGACTTTTTACAATATTTTTGATTATTGCAGGATTTGCCGTATTTTCTTATGCGGTGGGTATTTTAGTGGATGTGATTAATAAAGGCCGCCTTTTTGCACTACTTAAGGAGAACAGAATGCTTTATAAAATAGCAAGACTTAAAAATCATTATGTCGTGTGTTTTCATAACGAATATACCATAGATGTGACAAAAGAACTAAGACATGCCCATATTCCTTTTGTTGTTATAGACAATAATGATAATTTGGAAGAAATTGCCAAAAAGAACAGATATCCTTTTTTTGTAAAAGGGGATCCTCATACCACGGTTTCTATTAAAAAGGCATCTCTTAGCAGTGCAAAAGGTGTAATATCTCTATCCAAAAATGTAGCCGACAATATAGCACTGATCAGCAGTGTAAAATTATACGAAAAAGAATTAAAAAGGCATCCTTATTATATTCTTTCAATAGCAAATTCAGAAGAAGATATAGAAAAACTTCAAAAACTGGGGGCCCATGAAGTAATTTCACCTAATAAGCTGATTGCTAAAAGAATGACGGCAATAGCCGCAAATCCAGATGTTAAAAATATTTTGGAGGAATTTGTATATTCTACAGATAGCCCTCTTAATCTGGAAAAAATAACTGTAAGTAAAAAATCGTGGCTTGCATATAAAAAACTCAAAGACGCACATTTAAGAGAATTGTTTAATGTAAGTGTTGTCGGAGTAAAAGAAGCAAGCGGAAAATTCGTGCCTGTTCCAAAAGGCGAATATACTCTTAAACCTGGGGATAAAGTGTTGGTAATCGGTACTTCAAAAGACATGGTTAAAGCCAGGTTTGTAATAAGAAGTACAAAAAGACCCAAAAATATTGATTTTATATAAGTGAATAGTGAGTAGCGAGTTGTGAGTTGTGAGAAAAATTAAAAGGATTAAAATGTTTAGAATAACACCAATAAAAAACGGACTTTGTGCAATAGACGGGATTTATGCAGACGGTGTAAATGCAGGATTCAAAAAAGATGGTTTTGATGTGGGATTTATAAGAAGTGAAAAAATCATGAATATAGCTTATTTATTTACTACAAACAAATTTCAAGCGGCGCCAGTTAAATATGTTTTAAACAAAAATATTGAAAAAACAAATTTTATTCTGGCAAATTCAAAAAATGCAAACGCCTTAACCGGGGAAGAGGGAATTAATGACATTAAAGAGATTTTAAGTTTTTTAAATGAAAAAATAGATGCAATAAATCCTATAATGAGCTCAACCGGAGTAATTGGGGTAAAACTAAATAAAGAAAAAATAAAGAGTGCTATAGAAAAATTTGATTTTAATGCTAAAAATTCCAAGAATTTTGCAAAAGCAATAATGACCACAGACAGCTTTTATAAAGAAATAGCTTTTGAAGTAGAAGGAAATTTTGGAAAATTTAAAATTGCAGGTGTTGCCAAGGGAGCCGGAATGATAAACCCTGCAATGGCTACAATGCTTTGTTTTATAGTGACTGATGCAAATGTTCCCCGAGAAAAAATGAAAAAAATATTGAGTGAAATTAATGATAATACGTTTAACGCAATAAGTGTTGACGGGGATACATCCACTAACGACAGCGTTTTTTTAATGAGTACAAACGAGGGTGATTATGAAGAAGGGGCTTTTAGGGAAGCATTGAATCAGGTAATGCTAAAACTGGCAACTGATATTGTAAAAGATGGGGAGGGTGCTACAAAACTGGTGGCTTTTAATGTAAAAGGCGCTAAAAATAAATTGGAAGCCAAGATTGCCGCCAAAGCTCTTGCAAATTCGCTTCTTGTAAAAACGGCAATTTTCGGAGAAGACCCTAACTGGGGAAGAATTGCGTCAACAATTGGGGCAAGCGGGATCGAATGCGATGAAAACACTTTATCCATTGAAATAGGAGATGTTTTAATATATGATAAGGGGAAAAACTGTTTTGACAAAGTTACAGAAGAAAAAGCCCGTAAAGTTATGAAAAAAGATTCTTTTAAAATAGAAGTTGATATCGGAATAGGTGATGGCAAATTCAGGGCATTTGGCTGTGATTTGAGTTATGATTATGTAAAGATAAATGCGGAATACAGAACTTAATGTTCTTTTTCCAAAATTTTTAATGTTATAAAAAATAAAAGAGAAATTATAAACATAATAATACTTAAATGAAAAGCGGTATCTAAATCTCCGTTGAATACGCTTGTAAAAATTTCAAGTGAAACGGTATTTGTTTTAAACGGGATATTTCCTCCTAGCATTAAAGAAATACCGATTTCTGAAAATATTCTTGTTACGGATAAAATAACCGATACTAAAAATGTTTTTTTTATTCCGGGCAGAATTATAAATATAAATGTGTTTAACCTGCTTTTACCGCTTATATATGCAGCTTCTTTTATATTCATAGGATAATGTTTTATTGCTGAAATCACAGGTTTGGAATAAAGAGGAAGAGATGCAATAAAACCGGCCAAAATTAACGAATAAAAATTAAAAACAAGATTTATATTTAATTTTAACAGTGTTTGGCCTAAAACAGTGTTTTGTGAAAGAAAATATAAAAGTAAAAAACCTGTTACAATAGGCGGAAGGGCCAGGGGTAAATCAAGTATAAAAGAAAAAATTTTAGCGAAAAAGGAATGTGATTCCGCCAGATAAAAAGATATTAAACTTCCTATTGTAAGCAGCAGTATTAAATCTACCCCCAGCACTTTAAGCGTAAGAACAATTGAAAATATGGCTTCTTCGTTTAAATGCATATCCCCCTGCTTTTTAAATATTTTTTTATTTTTTCAGATTTTAAAAATTTAATAAAATCAACACACGTTTTACTTTTTTTTATTGATGAAAAACCTAAAATTATAGGTGTATAATTCTTTTTTATTTCAATATATGAATATTTGTTTTTTAAAAATAGTGCCATTACCTCATTTGCGACTGCACACTCTACTATATTCATCTGTAAATAATTAATTCCCTGAGGCATCATTGATACTGTTAATTCATTTATAGGATGAATATGAATATTTTTAAAAAATTCTTCTGCCCTGTTGCCATAAATAGTTCCTTTTGGATTAGGAACTGCAATTTTTGTTTGATTTAAATCGTCTAAATTTGTTTTTTTTCTGCAAATAATTGTTAAGTTGTCTTTACCAATAGGAATAAAAGAATTAAAACCGTTTTGTTTTAATGTTTCTTTTTCTCCGAATATCATAGAAATGTTTTTAAGTTTGGCATTTGCAATAAGCGTTCCCAGAGGGCCGTAAATTACAGTTATTTTTTCTTTGTGTATTAAATTGTATTGTTTTATTAAAGGTTTAAAGATTTCTTTATATCCACCGGTGATTCCTATAATACAGTTTGCAAAAATTTTTAATGAAATAATTAGTAAAATAAATTTTTTCATCTTTATCCTTTCGTTATATATTTATTTATATAACGTATTTTAAAATAATTTTTTTATTTTGTCAAGCAAATTTCAAATTTAATTGTATTTTTTTTATTTTTTGATATAATTTCAATCCATAATTATTCCGGCGTAGCTCAGTCGGTAGAGCAGACGGCTGTTAACCGTCGGGTCAGAGGTTCGAGTCCTCTCGCCGGAGCCATCATATAAATGAAAAAATTTTAAACAATTTTTATATTTAAGTGTCTGTCACTAATGCCGGCGTAGCTCAGTTGGCCAGAGCAGCTGATTCGTAATCAGCAGGTCGGGGGTTCGAATCCCGTCGCCGGCTCCATATATTGTTAAATTTTTAATATAATTATGTCTATGAAAAAAATATTTTTGGCTATTTTATTTTTAACCGGCTGCAGTGTTAGTGATTATCAAAATATTGCGTCCGTAGCAATTTCTAAAAATCCGAAGTCTGCGTTAAAGCATTATTTAATCAGGAAAAAAGATTATTATTTAACACATCCCCAGGCTCTTGCAAAAGATGTAAAAAGTTTTTTGTATCATTTTAATTTAGAAGTTAAAGAGTTTACAAAAGCAATTTCTATTTGGCAAAATCCAGAGAAGCCGACTATCAAAAAACTGGTTAAGTATTCAAATCATTACAGGGCAAGAGCTATTATTGATTTTGACAAAGGATTAGTAAGGGTTGAAACAATTGATAAAAATTATAAAAAAATTTTGCAAAAAGCTTTGGTTAACACAATGCTTATGCCAGATGACCCAAGAAGCGTAGATTTATTCAGTGATAAAATAGTTTTAAAAGGAAAACCTTTTCTGGCGGGTGAAATATATGATTTTGAAGGGAAACTGGTTTTATATAAATGGAGGGCAAACAGGTATTCCAGTTATTTAATAAGACATAATCTAAAAAGTTATGTATATAAAAATCAAAAAATTTATTATGTGTCATTCCCGTTAGTCAAAAACAGCGAAACTCTCAGGGCTAAAAAATATTTGCCTTTTATTAGAACCTATTCAAAAAAATATTCAATTTCTAAGAGTCTGATACTTGGAATTATTAAAACAGAAAGCGATTTTAACCCTTATGCTGTAAGTTATGTTCCAGCATTTGGACTTATGCAGATAGTTCCTACTACCGCGGGGGTTGAAGGTTATGAAAGAGCTTACGGATATAAACATATTCCAAGTAAAGAATTTTTATTTGTTCCTAAGAATAATATTAATATTGGAAGTGCATATTTAAATCTTTTATATTATAAATACCTTTCAAAAATAAAAAATCCCCTAAGCCGTGAATATATGATGATAGCTTCTTATAACAGCGGAATAGGTAATGTTTTAAGAGTATTCAATATAAGAAAAGACAGAGCGGTTGCTATTGCCAATTTACTTTCTCCAAATGAAGTTTATTATAGATTAATTCATAGATTACCTACAAGTGAGGGAAGAAATTATCTTCCTAAAGTATTAAAAAACAGAAATAAATTTATTGCATTATAATTTTAATTGAGAAAAGTAATTTAAAAAAATGGGCATTGACTAAATGGTAGAAATATACAAAAATAACTACAAAGATAAAAATATGACAGCTGAGAGCTTCATTTTACTAAAGCACCGCTCAAATTTTACTAAAAATTGCAAACAGCTACGCAGCCCTTACGGGTTAAGTGCAATTTTTTAAACGCAAAATTTTCGCTAAATTCCGCTACGCTGTCATATTTTTACTTTTCCGTTATTTAGTCAGTGTCAAAAAATGATATAATATTTAAAATAAAAAAAAGGGAAAAAAATGGAAAAAATAAACAATACCTTGGTAAAACTTGAGGATGCAATTAAAAATGCAGATGAAAAAAAAGTTACAAACATTTTAGATGAGCTTAAAAACAGTGTAAATTCAAAACTTGACAATGAAAAAATAAAAGAAATAAAAGCCAAACTCGAAGAAATATTAGAACAAACAAAGTCTCAAGCAAAAGAACATCCTGTTTTTTCAATAGCGGTAGCCGGTATTATAGGATTTTTGCTTGGCAGACTTAGTAAATGAATGATAAAAGAAGCAATATAATTGTTTCTATTTTAGAAGTTGTTTTATTATTAATTAGAAGTAATTTGTTATTTTCTTTTAAAGAAGAAATAAAAAAAGATACAGCACAATACTTAAATGCTGTGTTTATTGGAATTATCGGATTAATATTTTTTATTCTGTCTTTAATTTTTATAAGTTTCGGTGTATATGAATTTTTAAAACTTTTTATGAAAAGTTATTATGCTTTTTTAATTATAGGGGGATTTTATTTTTTTGTTTTTTTATGTCTTATTTTTACAATAAAAAAACGCCTTAAAGGCTGAGGTATTTTTCTATTCCGTCAGGTGATATTGTAACAATATTTCCGTTTAACTTTTTTGCTGCTAATATATTTGCGGCCGTTGAAATTCCCCCTGTAATTCCTAAATTCGGCAGTTTTTTCATATATTCAACCGCCTCATCACTTTTAATCAAAATCACATCATCAAGTAAGTTTAAATCAATTATTTTTGGTATAAACCCCGCTGCTATGCCCTGAATGTTATGTTTATTTATTGGTAAATTTTCATTTTTAAGTTTATTGTAAATCACAGGTGCTTCTTTTGGTTCAACAGCTATTATTTTAACTCCTAATGGTTTTAAAACTTTGGCAATACCTGTAATAGTTCCTCCGCTTCCGACACCTGCGACAAAATAATCTATTTTTTCAACCTGATTTAAAATCTCAAGTGCAGTTGAGTATTCATGTGAAAGAGCATTTAAGGGGTTATTAAACTGGTCTGTATAATAAGCATTATGTTTTTTTATGTATTCTTTTGCCTCTTTTATAGCATCAGCTATTGTGCCGTCCGTTAAAATTAAATTTGCCCCGTACATTTTTAATAGTTTTTGCCTTTCTATTGAAAAACTTTTCGGCATAAAAATAGTAGGCTTAATACCAAATTTTTTGGCATAAAAACTAAGGGCAATTCCGGTATTTCCGCTTGTAACTTCCACAATTTCCCTGAATCCTTTTGAAAAAGCGTCTTTTAACATAAAAAGAGCGGGTCTGTCTTTTATGCTGCCTGCCGGGTTTTTGTATTCAAGTTTGATTGAAATATTGTTTAGCTGAAAAATAGGTGTGTTAAACATGTTTGCTCCTTAAAAATAGAATTCCTATACTTGAAGAAATCAAAGTTATTACAAAAAATAAAAAGGCTGCTAAAATTCCCACTTCTGCATTTATTGGAAAATAATCTGAAGAATAAAGAAAAGTAAGTTCCCTTAAACCAACTCCACCGATTGAAATAGGAATTACGCTTACAACTGAAGAAATTAAAAACAAAATCCCGTAATCAATTAAATGAAGTTTTATGTTAAAACTTAGCATTATAAAAATAAAGCTTATTAACTGAAGGGATTGAATAATAAGTGAAAAAACAAATGTTTTTAAAAAACTTTTTTTAAATTCAATAAAAAGCAGTTTATGAATAAAATATAAAATAAAAGGGCTAATGACAAGAAGTATAATGGCATAAATAATAAACATATCAAATCTGCTGAAAAAAATTAAAACGGAAATAATAAAAAAAATTGCAAAAAGACCTGATATTCTGTCAATTAAAAGGGCTTTTATTATTTTTTTATATCCTACCTCAAAATTTTTTTGAAATTTATAAGCCTTATATGCGTCCCCTCCTATACCGCCCGGCAAAAGTATATTATAAAACATTCCGAGATAATATAAAATAAGCTGCGTTTTAAATGTTGGTGTTACGTTTATGTTTTTTAAATATGTGTGAACCCTCATAGCAGAAATAATTTGGGAGAGGTTAAAAGTAACAAATGCCAAAATCAGTAAAGTTGGGTGAATTAGCTTTATCTCTTTTAATTTATTAATATCAATTTTATTTACAATAATTATAAAAGCTGAAATAATAAAAATTATTTTTATTAGTAATTTAATTTTTTTCTTTAATTCTTTACTCACTACTCACTACTCACTGTTTTTACTATTTATTATTTCTTTTATAACATAAGGTTTTTTGTTTTGTGATTCATAATAAGTTCTTATCATAATTTCTGCTAAAAATCCTGTGGTAATTAATTGAATACCGGCAATAATAGATACGGTTCCTACCGTTAAAAGAGGCCTGTTGCCTATGCTTTCTCCAAATAGTTTCAAAATAAACAGATACAGGTCAATCAAGGCCCCCACACTAAACATTATAAAACCGATTGTCCCAAAAAAATGCATAGGCTTTTGTCCAAATCTCTGCATAAACACTAAATACATCAAATCGCTTATTACTTTAAAAATTCTGTTAAATCCGTATTTGCTTTTTCCAAATTTTCTTTCATGATGTCTAACAGGTACTTCTGTAATTTTTGCCCCATACATTTTAGCTAAAATGGGAATAAATCTGTGAAGTTCCCCATATAACTGGAGATTTTTTGCAACATCTTTTTTAAAGACTTTTAAAGTACATCCATAATCTGTAATATAAACGCCTGTTATTTTTCTAATAATTTTATTTGCGATTTTGCTTAAAAATTTTCTGACAGGTTCATCCTGTCTTTTTGCCCTTATACCGGCAATTACATCATAACCTTCGTTTAGTTTTTCAATCATCATAGGAATATCGTTTGGGTCATTTTGTAAATCTCCGTCAATTGTAACGATTACATCTCCGCTTGCCACTTCTATACCTGCGGCCATTGCAGATGTTTGGCCGTAGTTTCTGTTTAGAATAACAAGTTTTGTTTTATCGTTCATTCTTTTTTTAATTTCTTCTACAGTATTGTCTGTGCTTCCGTCATCCACTAAAATTAATTCGTAATCAAAGTCTTTTAGGGCTTTATCTACTTCTTCAATTAAATATTTTATATTTTCTTCTTCATTCATTAAAGGCACTACCACGGAAATTTTCATTAAAATCCCTTTTTTTATGATATTATATCAATTATGAAAAATTTAGTTAAATTTCTGTTTTTAATTTTTTGGAGTATACTTGTTTTAGTTGTTATGTGGCTTGGAGTTATCAGACAGGTTGGCAATTTTCATAAGGTAGCTGACGGAATTTACAGGAGTGCCCAGCTGTATGAATATGATTTTCCCAAATATTATAAAAAATACCGTTTTAAAACAATAATTAATTTAAGAGGAGCCCATCCTGATAAAAAGTGGTATAAATATGAAATAAAGTTTTGTAAAGAGCATAATATAACCCATATTGATTTTCAAATGAGCGATAAAGAGTTTCAATCACCTAAAAAAATAAATGAAGTTTTAAAAATTATAAAAAATGCTAAAAAACCTGTGCTGATTCACTGCAGGGCGGGGGCTGATAGAACGGGGCTTGTAAGTGCAGCCTATTTATATTTAATAGGTGAAAAAAATAATTCAATGTTAAGCCTTAAATACGGCCATTTTCCATACTTAGGCTCTCCTACAAAAGCTATGGATGAAAGCTATAAACAATGGAAAATGAGCGCAAATGAGCAAAGTAAATTAAGCTCACCTGGCTGTTTGAAAAACAGCCAGGTGGAAAATGATAAATGTTAAATTCTGGATTTTAAATTCATAATTCAACATTTATCATTTATTATTGTGTAGCCATAAATTAACGCTAAAATTTCTCATCCATTCAAATTTATGTAAATTGACCATTAAACCTCTAAATCTTGTTTGATGAATTTTCTCAATAAATTTCATAAATTTAAATTCTTTTAAAAATCTTTTATTCCACTGCTGTTTATAATTTTTTTGATTTATAATTGAATCTGCTAAGATTTTGGCTGAATGAATGGCATAATAAATTCCCTCAAAACTCATAGGCATTACCTGAGAAGCGGCATCTCCTACAAAATAGATATTATCTTTTTGAATAACAATATTTTCTTGCCAGGTTGGAATAAAATAGCCTTTTGGCTTAACTTCTATATTTAAAAATTTACAAAAATTATTAAAACTTGTTTTATCTACACTTCCTATATGCGTTTTGTTAATATGGGGAAATTCCCATGCATAATATTTGCCGCCTAAGGCTTCATCAAAATAAAATTCACAAGTTTCAATTTCTTTATCAATTTTTGCATAATGTGTTATTGTTTTTGGAATAGGAGGTAAGTTTATTGCACGTCTAACTGATGAATTAACTCCATCAGCTGCTATTAAAATATTGTAATCAAATAAAATTTTTTCTTTATTTATTTCAATTATAGCTTTTTTTTCTTTAAATCCTTTAAATTTTCCATAATATAATTTTGCACCTTCTTTTAGGGCAAGTTCTCTTAATGTTTTGTCAAATTCTGCTCTTTTTACAATTGCTAAATTTTCACCTTTTAAATCAATTTTTATTTTGGTGTTTTTATAATTCATATAAATATAATTTAATTTATGTTTTATTAAATTTTTTGGAATGTCCATTTCATCGAAAAGTTTTATTTTAGTCCCTCCTCCGCATGGTTTATCCCAATCCCTGTCTTGAATTAATGTAACATCATACTTTTTTGCTAAAAGTTTTGCGGCTGTCGCCCCGGCAGGCCCTCCTCCTATTATTAATGTTTTCACTTTTTAACTCCCAGTGCAATAAGTCCGTTTTTATAAATTATTTTATAACCTTTTGTTTTAGTTATTTTAAGAAGGGCAATTTCTCCTTTTTTGGGCTCTTTTGGTGTTATTTTATTAAAATAGACACTGAATGACGGTAAATCTGTTTTTAAATAAACTTTTTTAATATTATGTTTTTTAGCCCAAACAGCAGCTTCTTTTACAGGAATTGCTCTTGCGTGAGCATAAATCCATCCTACATAATTTAATATAAATATGCTTGCAAAGCCTAAAAAAATAATTTTAAACTCTTTCATTTTAATAAATGATAAAATAAGTAAAATTATAAAACTTAAAAAATAAAACCAGTCAAAATAAGGCTTGATTGCAGTATAAGCTAAATGCACTTCAGTGTTTTTAATGTTTTCCAGTACAAAAGGGAGAGCCAATAAAAGCAGAATAAATAAAATTAAAGGAAACGACAAATATATTTCTCTAATTTTATTTGTCATTAAAGCCATAAAAATAAAAAGCGGGGTATATCCGTAAATTACATAATGGGGTAATTTAGTCCCGGAAATTGAAAAAAACAAAAATACAAAGAAAAACCAGATACTGCCAAAAAGAGTAAAATCATTTTTTATTAAATTTTTTAATTTTATTAAATAAGTAATAAAAAGACTGCTCCAGGGAAGCAGTCCGATTAAAACAACAGGAATATAATAAAAATAGTTTCCCCTGTGATGCTCCATAGGCGATGTGAATCTGTGAATATTGTGTTTTAAAATAAATCCTTCAATAAATTTGTCTCCCGTTTGCATATATTCTGCCACGTACCACGGAAGTGCAATAATTAAAAAAATAATTATGCCTTTTATATTAAAAACCATTTTAAAAAATTCTTTAATTTCTTTTTTTATTAACATATAAATAAAAGTGGCAACTAAAGGAATCATAATTGCAACCGGACCTTTAGTTAAAGTGCCAAATCCTATAAAGGCAAAAGCAAACAACAGATATTTTTCTTTTTTTTCTTTTAAATAAAGATAAATACTAAACATGGAAAAAGCTATAAACATATTAAGTAAACTGTCTGCAATAGCCGCTTTTGCAATTAGGCCAATCTGTAAGGTTGTAACCATTAAAAAACTGCTGATCAGCGCTGTTTTTTCATTATATATTTTTTTAGTAAAAAAATAAATTCCAAGAGCCCAAAAAGTGGCGGCAACAGCACTCGGTAGCCTAAAAGCAAATTCATTTATGCCAAAAATTTTAATGCTAATTAACTGCAGCCAGTAAATTAAAATAGGCTTGTCAAAACGGTATTCCCCGTTTAAAAATGTTGTAATGTAATTGTGGTTATGAAGCATCTCCCTTGTAGCTTCGCTAAAAGCACCTTCATCAAGGTTAAAAAGGGGAGTAAGGGAAAGTGTTAAGAAAAAATTAATCAGTATTGCTAAAAATAGCCAGAATTTAAACTGTTTTGTGTTCATTGATTTCTTTGTTTTTTGTAATTAAACGGATTTGTATGGTTATATTTTGTTTTTTTTATTACAACAAAAACTGAATTTTTATATAAAAGTTTGTAATCTTTTATTTTTCCTAAATTATCGGCAGTTGTAAAAATAGCATTTTCTTTTTTTGCTATTTCTTTTGCTTTGAAATAAGGCAGGGCATAATAAAAAATACATAAATAAAAATAAAAAAATATAACATACAAAATTCCTGTAATAACGGCAAAATGTGAATATTTTTTACTAAAACTTAAGAATAAAAACAAAATTAAAAATCCGTAATAAATTAAATTCATTTTGGGATAAATTACTAAGAATAAAACTTTCCAAAACGGAGAAAAATGGGAGAAAAAAATAGTAATAAATATCGGTATTAAAAATGCAATTGTAAAAAGAAGAAAAAATAATTTTTTACTACTGACTATTTTCACTATTCACCACTTTCACTATTAAATAGGAAATACCCTGATTTTATCTGTATTTAATCTTTTTCTAAGTGTTTCTTCAATGGCAAAAAGTGTCGCACCTCCGGCGCTGCTGCAGGCGGCACAGGCACCTCCGTATCTAATATATACATGTGTTTCCCCGTTGCTTTCCCTGACATCAAGAATTTCCGCCATTCCACCGTCAAAAGCAAGCATCGGCAAAATATCTTTTTTTATTACCTCTTCAATTGCTTCTATTTTTTCTTTTAAGTTCATTTCATCAAAATTTTTCATTAGAATCCTTTTTTTATTTATTAAAGAAAAAAATTAATCCATATCGTTTGGATCAAGCGGCGGGCGGTTGTCTTTTGGTGTTACAAGCCAAAAATGTCTTACTTCGCTTCTGAAGTTATCTAAAATAAATTTAGCTTTTTCACTTCCTGTGGCATTATAATATTCTATAAGTCTTTTTTTAAGATAAATTTTCGGTTTTTCGTTTTCATCTATATCTATTCTCCTGATTTCTATAAGTTCAGGGTTTATTTTATCTACAAAATCGTGATGTTTGTCATATACAAATGCCACTCCGCCGGTCATACCGGCACCGAAATTGATACCTGTTTTTCCTAAAATTATAACTTCCCCGCCTGTCATATATTCACAAGGATGATCTCCCGTTCCTTCCACTATTGCAACGGCTCCGGAATTTCTGACTGCAAATCTTTCACCTACAATACCCGCAATAAAGAGTTTTCCGGCAGTTGCCCCATAAAGGCATGTATTACCTGCCGCCGCCCCTTCTTTTTTAGGGGTAATTATAATTTTCCCCCCGGCCATGCCTTTACCTACATAATCGTTTGCAACTCCGTTTAGTTTCAATGTTACGCCCTTACTTAAAAATACCCCAAAACTTTGCCCTGCTACACCTTTTAATTCAAAAATAATAGAATCGTCATTTAAACCGTTGTCACCGTAATATTTTGCTATTACACCGCTTATTCTTGCCCCGAAACTTCTGTTTAAATTAATGATTTTTGCTTTTACCACAGATTTATGGTTTGGATTTTTAATTGTTTCTATTACTTTATTTAGTAATTCTTTTTCAAACTCGTTTTTATCAAACGGAACGTTTTCTTTTTGTTTTGTGTTTAAACCTTCTACTTTTCTAAAGAGTGCTGAAAAATCAAATTTTTTAGCTTCTGGAATGTCTTTTATTTTTATTAAGTCGTTTCTGCCTATTATTTCATCCAAACTTTTGTATCCCATTTTTGCCAGATGTTCTCTAACATCTTCGGCAAGATTAAGTAAATATTTTTTTACTTTATCAACATTGCCTTTAAATTTAGCCCTGTAATCGGGATTTTGAGTAGTAATACCTACCGGACATTTATTTGTCTGACAGCTTCTGCAAAATATGCAATCAACCGCCATTAACAAACTTGTACCAAACGCATAATATTCCGCTCCCAAAAGGGCAGCGAATATTACATCTTTTCCAATTTTTAATCCTCCGTCTGTCTCCAGAGAAACAAATTCCCTTAATTGGTTTTCTTTTAATGAATTGTGGGCTTCTATCAAGCCGATTTCCCATGGGTTGCCGGCATGTCTTATAGATGTTAGAGGGGCGGCACCTGTTCCGCCTTCGCTTCCGCTTATTACTATTTTATCGGCATATGCTTTGGCTACCCCGGCGGCAATAGTCCCTACCCCGGCGGTTGAAACTAATTTTACGCTGATTGTGGCTGTTGGGTTAATCTGTTTTAAATCAAATATAAGCTGAGCCAAATCTTCAATTGAGTAAATATCATGATGCGGAGGAGGTGAAATTAATGTTTTACCAGGTGTGGTGTGTCTTAGTTTGGCAATATATGTAGAAACTTTAAAGCCCGGCAGCTGTCCTCCTTCACCTGGTTTTGCACCCTGGGCCACTTTTATCTGAATTTCTTCGGCATTGACCAGATATTCAGGCGTTACACCGAATCTTCCTGATGCAACCTGGCGAATTTTACTTTGTTTTATTGTTTTATTTCTTTTTTTATCTTCCCCTCCTTCACCGGAATTGCTTTTAGCTCCGAGTTCATTCATAGCCTGGGCAATTATTTCATGGGCTTCGGGACTTAATGCTCCTATACTCATAGCTGCGCCTATAAACCTTTTAACAATATTCTGGGCACTTTCCACTTCATTAATTGAAACCGGCTTTTTATCTGAATTTATGTCAAGGAAATCTCTTATATATGTCGGCCGTCTGTTTTCAACTAATTTTTTAAATTCTTCATAATCCTTTTTTTCTCCGCTTAACATTCTTTTGAATGTTTTGGTCAGCTCCGGAGTTATTTCATGGTATTCTCCGTTTCGTCTGTATTTTATAACTCCTCCGGCATCGAGTTTGTCTTCTTCAAATGCTTTTTTGTGACGGATATTAATTTTCTCTTCTATATCTTTATATGTTAATCCAGAAAGCAGGGTTTTGCTTCCTATAAAGCACTCTTTTGTAATTTCTTCGCTTAAGCCGATTATATCCATTAGGGCAGAATTTCTGTAACTTGCAATTGTGGAAATTCCCATTTTTGACATTATTTTTAAAATACCTTTATTAAGTGCCGAATGAACGTTAAATAAAGCGTCTTCCCTGTCTATGTTTTCTTCTTTTGCTATTTGGGTAACTGTTTTAAACAGTAAATACGGATAAATGGCGCTTGCCCCATACGCTATCAGTACAGCCGCATCATGAGGGTTTGTAATTTCATTTGTAATAGCCACTATGCTTGTAAGATGTCTTAATTTGTTATCCAGAAGTTTTTTATGGAGTCTGCCGATTACCATGGCCATCGGTATGGCTTTGTGGTCTTTATCTATATTTCTGTCGTCAAGAAAAATGATTCTAACACCGTTTTTTACGTCTTTTACTATTTTATCTGTTAATTTTTCAAGAGTCTCTTTTAAATTTTTTTTAAACAGTGTTGAATAAAAGGCGTTTTTATAGTCACTTTCAAATTTAGGTGAATTTTCGTCACCGAAGCTTTTTAATACTTCAAGCTTTGTCTGGGTGAGAATAGGAGAGGTTGTTTTTACCCTTTTTGCATGCTCCGGTGCTTCATCCAAAATATTGTGAACTTCTCCAAAACCTGTGTTTAAACTCATTACGATTTTTTCTCTTAATGAATCAATAGGAGGGTTGGTTACCTGGGCAAATTTTTGTCTGAAGAAGTCGTTAAAACTTCTAAAAGGATAATCGCTAAAACATGCAAGAGGCGAGTCGTCTCCCATACTTCCGGTAGGCTCTTTTGCATCACTCATCATAGGTTTTATTACCAAATTTATAATTTCTTTGGTTATTCCGGCGTATCTTTGTTTATAAACCAAATCGTTTAAATTGATATTTTCGTCTATACTGTATGGATTTTCAATATATTCCTGAAGATAAATCATATTTTCATTAAGCCATTTTGTATAAGGATTGCTTGATTTAAGATATTCGTCTATATCTTTATTTTTAAGCACTACTCCAAATTTTGTATCAACTCCAATCATCTGGCCGGATTGAAGTCTTCCTCTTTCTACTATTTCTGTATCGTTCAAATCAAGTACCCCGTATTCACTTGCTATTAAAATTCTGCCGTCTTTTGTGATTGTATATTTTGCTGGTCTGAGCCCGTTTCTATCAAGTACTACGGCAATATATCTCCCGTCGCTCACACTGATAGCGGCAGGTCCGTCCCATGCTTCAAAACGTGTTGAAAAATATTCATAAAACGCTTTTAATTCGCTGTCAAGATAAGGGGCGTTTTGCCAAGGCATTGGAATTAGCGCCCTTACAGCCTTGAAAAAATCCATTCCGTTCATTATTAAAAATTCCATCATCCTGTCAAGTGAGCTTGAATCACTTTCATCGAATCTTATTACCGGAAGGAGCTTTTGTAATTCTTCTTTGCTGAATACATCCGATTTTACTGATTCGCTTTTAATCAGCGTGTTTATTCTGTTGGCCTGTATTGAATTTATTTCACCGTTATGGGCTATAAATCTGAAAGGCTGTGCCAGTCTCCATTCCGGCAGGGTGTTTGTAGAAAATCTTTGATGAAACAAAGCAAAATAAATTTCAAAATCCTTATCTGCCAAATCAGGATAAAATTCTTTTAAATAATTTGGCATTAAAAGACCTTTATAAACCACTTTTTTGCTTGAAAAAGAAGGAATGTAAAATTCTTTGTCTTCTATAAAATTTTCTATCTCTTTTCTTGTCAGATATAAAAGTTCTTCGAATCTTTTTATTGCTATAATGGAATTTGGAATTATAAATGCATGATAAATCTTAGGAAGGGTTTTTAAGGCAAATTCCCCCAAAACTTCAATATTTATAGGTACTTCTCTCCAAAGAGCCACCTTTAAATCATTTTTTTCGCATATTTCTTCCACTGTTGTTTTTTGATTTTCATTTTTTAAAAAAATTACGCCTATACCAAAATTTTCAGGTAAGTCTATACCGTTTTCTTTTGCTATCTTTTTAAAAAATTTTTCAGGCATTGAAAAAAGAAGTCCACTGCCGTCACCGCTTTTTCCATCAGCTGCAATAGCACCCCTGTGCATCATTCTTTCAAGTGAAATTAGTGCGTCATTTACTAATTTATGAGAAGTTTTTCCTTTAATATTGGCTATTACTCCGAAGCCACAGTTGTCTTTAAATTCTAATCCTGACATATATTTCCTTTTAAGAGGTTATTTATCCTAATTTTATAATTTCTAATTATAGCATATTTTTAACGCTCTTTTTGATATAATTTTTTTATGAGAGGCTTAATATTAAACACAGTGAGGGTAAGAGACGAAGATTTAATTGTAAAAATTATAACAAATACTGAAGTGCTGAGTTTGTACAGATTTTACGGTGCGAGACATTCTTATATAAATAGTGGTTTTTTTATAGATTTTGTTGTAGAAGAAAATTATAAAAGCACTATAAAAAGATTAAGAAATGTGGCTCAGATTCCTTTTAAATTTTTATTCGAAAGGGAAAAACTGTTTTATTTTAAAGAATATGTAAGACTTTTAAATATTCATTTTACAGATGTAAGCAGGGTTGATAATTTTTATTATGATTCATTGTTTCGATTGGCCGAATCTCTGCATCAAAGAGATGCAAAAAGGGCAATAATCGAACATTATGCGGGATTGCTTGAAAAAGAGGGGAGACTCTATAAAGACAAAAACTGTTTTTTGTGCGAAAAAAAAGTTGATAAAAAAATTGCGCTTGCAAGAAGTTTTTTAGTGGCCCACGAAAAATGTATTATGTCCGACGGTTTTGACGCGGAAAAAATAGATATATTGTTTAACGAAAAAAAAACTATCCTTTTTTCTGACGAAGAAATAGAAAAACTCTGGAAAATATTATCTCTTGGAATATAAAAAAGTGAGTGGTGAGTAGTGAGTGGTGAGTAGTGAGTGGTGAAAAATGATGCCTAATGTTTAATTAAAATAATAATTTAGCATTTAACATTTATCTAATTATTACTGTTTTAATTTCTGTCATATCCTCAATTGCAAACTTAGGACCTTCCCTTCCAATACCTGAGAGTTTAACCCCTCCATAAGGCTGGATGTCAAATCTTAATGTCGGAATGTCGTTGATTATTACGCCTCCGGCTTCAAAATCGTTGATTGCTTTTTGCATCAAATCTATTCTGTTGGTAAAAATTGAATATTGCAGACCGTAAGGTGAGTTGTTTATTTTATTTAAAGCTTCTTCATAACTTTTGACTTTTACTAAACTGACAATTGGGGCAAACACTTCTTCGCAGATTATATTCATATCATCCGTTACATCTGCTAAAATGGTAGGAGTTAAAATGTTCCCCTCCCTTTTTCCTCCGGAAATTATTCTCGCACCTTCTTTAACTGCGGAATTTATCCATCTCTCAGCCCTGATTGCCGCATCTTCATTAATTAAAGGCCCCATAAATGTATCTTCTTCAAAAGGATTGCCGACTTTTAATTTAGCCGCCTCAACTGCCAGTTTTTGGGCAAATTCTTCGTAAATTTCGCTATCTACATAAATTCTCTGAAGTGAAATACATACCTGACCTGAGTTTGCAAAAGCCCCTATTGCACATCTTTTTGCCGCCCAGTCAAGGTCAGCCGAATTTTCTACAAATGTTGCTGCGTTTCCGCCGAGTTCAAGTGTTATTTTTTTGATTCCGGCATTTTGTGTAATTATTTTTCCTACAGGAACGCTTCCTGTAAAGCTTATTTTTCTCGGAACTCCACTTTTAATAAGAGTACTTCCAACTTCGGCATCTCCGTAAACTACACTTAAGGCATCTTTAATTGCATATTTACTTTCAATAAAAAGTTTTGCAAATGCATAGGCTGTATATGGAGCTTCCGGAGTCGGTTTTAATACCACACTGTTTCCGGAGATGAGGGCAGGGGCAATTTTGTGGGCTACAAGATTAAGAGGAAAATTAAATGGTGTTATCGCAACTACCACCCCAAGCGGGACTCTTTTATAAAATGATGTAGTTTTAACACCGCTAAAAGTTGCATCTGTGGGAATTGTTTCTCCGACAATATCGTAAGCCGCAGCAGCTGTTATTTTTAAATTTTCAATGCACCTGGTTACTTCCACCTTTGCCTGCGAAATCGGTTTTGCAACTTCAAGGGTGATGTATTGTGCAAATTCTTCTTTTTGCTCTTCAAGTTTTTTTGCAACATCTTCAATCCAGGCGATTCTTTGTGCCAAAGAGGAGTTTTTTGTTTTATCAAATGCATTTTTTGCTGTTTCAAGGGCTCTTTTTGCATCTTCAGGGGCGCATTTAATATATTTTGTAGTTACCTGTTTGAGATACGGGTTGATAATTTCTCCGATTTCTCCGTCTTCTTCATTTGAGCCTATAAGTTTTTTTGCAATAAAATCTTGTTTTTTTGTGTTAAATATTTCCGAAAATCTTTCCAAGAAACCCATTGTTTTTCCTTTTTGTATTAATTATAGCAAATTTATGATAAAATATCGCTAAAAAAGGCTAAAAATGAACGAAGCAAAATACATATGGATGGATGGAAATTTTGTTCCATGGAATGAGGCAAAAGTACATGTTTTAACTCATACACTTCATTATGGAAACGGAGTTTTTGAAGGAACCAGGGCTTATCAAACCGAAGACGGACTTGCTATTTTCAGACTTCAGGACCACACAAAAAGGCTGTTAAATTCTGCTAAAATAGTAAAAATTGATGTGCCTTTTACCCAGGAAGAATTGGAAGATGCCCAGATAGAACTACTTAGAAAAAACGATTTTAAAGAAAATGTTTATATAAGACCTTTGATTTTTCTTGGTTACGGAAAAATGGGACTTTATCATATAGGAGCTCCTGTAAGGGTTGCAATTGCCGCATGGGAATGGGGTGCATATCTCGGTGAAGAAGGGTTGGAAAACGGAATCAGGGTTAAGATTTCTTCTTTAGTAAGAAACTCTGTAAAATCAATGTTTGGAAAAGCTAAAGCTGCCGCTAATTATCTAAATTCTCAAATGGCAAAATATGAAGCGGTTGAATGCGGATATGAAGAGGCTTTAATGCTTGATGAGGAAGGATTTGTCGCTGAAGGAAGCGGGGAATGCTTTTTTATTGTAAGAGACGGTGTTTTAATAACCCCTCCAAATGACAATTCTCTTGAAAGTATTACCCAGGCGACTGTTTTGGAACTTGCCCGTGAAAGAGATATTCCAATTCAGAGAAGAAGAATAACAAGAGATGAGGTTTATATCGCTGACGAGGCGTTTTTTACCGGAACCGCCGCAGAAGTTACTCCCGTAAAAGAAGTTGACGGAAGAATTATAGGCAGCGGTAAAAGAGGGGAAATTACAAAAGAATTACAAGAAGCGTATTTTGATGTAGTTTATGGAAAAGATAAAGGCTACAAACATTATTTGACGCTTATTGAAGGATAATTATGCCTGCTGATTTAAATGATTGGATGAATAAAAACAATAACAAAAAACCGGGTTTCGAACCTCCGAAGTTTGAACCTCCGAAATTTATAAAAGGAGGCAGCGGTCTCGCTTTAATAATAATAGGGATAATCATTGTTTTTGGAATTTTATTCAGACCTTGGATTATTGTAAACGAAGGAGAAATCGGTATTTTGTCCACGACAGGAAAATTTTCCAAAGAGCCGCTATATCCCGGAATGCATTTTTATGTCCCTGTTATTCAAAAGGTGATTATTGTAGATACCAAGGTTCATATGATAAGTTATAAAAGAATACAAGAAGCCGGAACTATGCCCGACAGATACGGAACAATAAAAGTTTATCCCGCTATTAACGTGCTTGATGCAAGAGGTTTGCCTATTACGGTTGAACTTTCTGTCAGTTACAGGATAAACCCCGATGAAGCGGCTTACACCATAAAAACATACGGTCTGAACTGGGAAGATAAAATAATTAATCCTATAGTAAGAGATGTGGTAAGAAATGTAATAGGAAAATACCCGGCCGAAGATTTACCTGTAAAAAGAAATGAAATTGCCATGCAGATAGAAACACAAATAAGAGACACGTTAAATAAAATAGACCATAAACCTGTTATTTTTGAAAGTTTTCAATTAAGGGATATTGTTTTGCCTGAAAATATAAGAAAACAGATAGAAAGGGTTCAAATTGCAAAACAAGAATCCGAAAGGGCAAAATATGAAGTGTTAAGAGCCGAGCAGGAAGCCCAGAAACAAGCGGCAATAGCCCAGGGTAAAGCCAATGCGGCAAAAATAGAAGCCCAGGGGAAAGCTGATGCAAAACTTATTGAAGCCAGCGCTGAAGCAAAAGCAAATATAATTATTTCTAAATCACTTACAAATAATTTGTTAAAACTTAAAGAAATAGAAGTTCAGGGCAAATTTAACGATGCGCTTAAAGTCAATCCTAATGTAAAGATATTCTTAACCCCTGGTGGGGCAGTTCCTAATATATGGATGAATATCGATGATAAAAAAAAGGCTTTGAGTAATGGTAAATAAAGTTGATTTTGAAAAAAACGGGGGGCTTGTGCCTGTAATAGTTCAGGAAGCGGATACAAATGAGGTTTTAATGCTTGCGTATATGAATAAAGAAGCGCTTGAACTTACCCAAAAAACAGGGTTTGCCCACTATTTTTCCCGATCAAGAAATAAACTCTGGAAAAAAGGGGAAAGCAGCGGCAATACCCAGGAAGTTAAAGAAATTTTGCTTGACTGTGACAATGATACACTTTTACTTAAAGTGAAACAAAACGGAGTTGCCTGTCATACAGGCAGGAAATCATGTTTTTTTACCAAATTGGACAGCGGTGAAATAATACTCGACAAAGAGGAAGAAATAGAGTATAATTTCACAGATAAGCTTTATCATACTTTACTTGATAGAAAAAACGCTTCGCCCAAAACTTCTTATGTAGCCTCTTTATACAAAAAAGGTGAAAACACAATACTTAAAAAAGTTGTTGAAGAAGCAGGTGAATTTTGTTTTGCTATTAAAGATGATAAAAAAGATGAAATAATTTATGAAGCTGCTGATTTGGCTTTTCATGCTTTAGTGGCTCTGGCGTATAAAAATATACATCCGGAGGCTATTTTGGAAGAGCTGAAAAGAAGAGAAGGCGTAAGCGGTATAGAAGAAAAAAGGAACCGAAAAAAATGATTCCCTATTTTACATTTCTTCACTGGCTGAGCCTGGCTTTTTTTTTAATTTTATTTATATTTTTGACTTTTTTATCCATTAAAGCTGCCGGTAATAAAACCGGGCTTGTTATAAGTATGATATTTGCTTCTTTTTTGGTTACGTCTTTTGGTGCGGTACTTAGTATTATTATTTTGGAAAAATATACCAAAAAAGCCGAACTGATTGATGTTAGAAACAGAAGAGTGCTTATCAATGAAACGTTAGTAGTTAAAGGTAAAGTTAAAAATATAGGTAAATTTAAAATAAATTATTGCAAGCTTGAAATAAAACTTGTAAATAACGGATGGGGCGGAAAGGTTCCAAAAGGAACTTTTTTTAAACCTGGAGGCCTTAGTATATTTGGAGCAAAAGAAAAACAGCAGCAAAAGCCAAATACTATTAAAGCGACAAGAATAATTGTAAAAAATTTGATTCCCGGAGAGATTAAAAATTTTTCTGCCATTGTGCCTTATCCTCCCTATTTTACAAACACCTATATTAATTATAAGTTGTATTGTCATTAAAAATAAAAAGGAAACAGATGAATTTTAGCGATTTTAATTTAAAAAAAGAATTATTGCATAGATTAAGTGAGATTGGATTTGAAAAACCTTCTCCTATTCAGGAAAAAGCGATCCCCCTGATTTTAGAAGGAAAAGATATAGTGGCACAGGCCCAGACAGGAACCGGTAAAACGGCTGCATTCGGACTTCCTATTTTGAATATGCTTAAGAAAGGGGAGAAAGCATTAATTGTAACCCCTACAAGAGAACTTGCCATTCAGGTAAGTGAAGAAATATTTAGATACGGCAGAGATTTGGGAATTCATACAGCCAGTGTATACGGAGGAAGCAGTTACAATAGACAGATTTCACAGATAAAAACTTCTCAGGTAATAGTTGCGACTCCGGGAAGGCTTATTGATTTACTTAACAGCGGAAGAATAGATATAGCTCCTAAATTTGTAGTGCTTGATGAAGCGGATGAAATGCTTGATATGGGCTTTTTGGACGATATAAAAGAAATTTTCAAATTTGTGCCAAATGATGCCCAAAAACTGCTTTTCAGCGCAACAATGCCAAAAGAGATTTTAAACCTTGCAAAAACATTTTTAAAAGAGCCTGAATTTGTAAAAATTACAACACAAAACTTAATAAATGAAAATATTAAAGAATATTGTTATGTTATTGATGAGCATGAAAGAAAAGACGCGTTAATCAGACTTATTGATTATAAAGCCCCAAGCAAGGCTATAGTATTTTGTAGAACAAAAAGGGATGTGGATGATGTTGCAGAATATTTAAAGGGCATTGGATTAAATGCAAGCGGACTTCACGGAGATATGGAACAAAGAAAAAGAGAAACTATTATAAGAAATTTTAAAACCAATAAACTTGATATATTGGTAGCTACAGATGTGGCTGCAAGAGGGCTTGATGTTAACGACGTAAGCCACGTGTTTAATTATCATTTGCCTCTTGATCCTGAAAGTTATGTTCATAGAATTGGAAGAACAGGAAGGGCAGGGAAAGAGGGGATGGCTATTTCGCTTGTTACTCCGTATGAATTTAAAGCTCTTAGCAAGATAGAAAAAATTTCGAAAATAACTCTTAAAGAAATACCTACACTTGAAGATGTTAAAAATACAGAAATTAAAAAAATAATAGAAAAAATTAATAATATTGACGCAAGTCCGAAATCTATAGAAATCATAGAAGAACTTCAAAATGAATTTGATTTATTCACCATTGCAACTAAATTTGCGGCCATGCTTTTTGAAAAAGAAGCAAAAGGAAAAGAAAGAATAGGCAAAAGTTTAAAAGAGGCAAAAAGATTGATTGAAAGAGAAAAATTTAATAGCTCCAATTCTAATTCAGGCAGAAGAAATTACAAAAACAGGAATCAAAGAGGCAATAGATATAATAGAGGAAGAAGAAGATAATTATACATTCTTCTTTAATACGTGTTTATCTAAAACAACACATCCGAAAATCCCTTCAAAAACTTTAATCTCATCTATTTTTCCTGTTACTTTCACTTCCCATTTTCTTTTTTCTTTCATCATTACTTCACTTTCAAATACAACACTCTCACCTACTTTAACAGGGGCCAAAAATTCATTTTGGCTTCTGACCAGTACAACATAAGGTTCGTTTACAGTGGCCATGGCACAAAAATCAGCTGCCGAGAATGTAAATCCTCCGTGAACTAAGCCGTACTCATCGACAGCCATTTCTTCCGAGGTATCCAATATTACTTTTGCGTAATCTTTTTTAAGCTCAATCAGTCTTCCGAATTTAGGCAGATATTTTGTATGTGTTTTTAATTCCACTTCAAATTCGTTCATTTATTCTCCTAATAATTTTTTTATTATTTTATCTAAATCTTTTTGAATAAACATAGGATTGAATTTTTTCATAAAAGGATGGGATATATCAAAATAATTTTTATCAGACAGATTAATAGCCCAGATATAATCAATACTGTTGTTTTCCAAATAGAATTTATTTAATAAAAAATCATTAATCATTCCAAGACGGCTTGAAATAACTAAAAAAAGTTTTGCATTAAAAAAATTTAAGAAATTTAGCATTTTAAAATTTTCTGTTACTGGAACTAATAAACCTCCGGCACCTTCAATAAGTAAAATATCACATAATGGTTTAATTTTATAATAAGCTTTTTTTATTTTTTCAAAATCAATCTCTCCCGCAACAATTGGAGCTGCCGGAAGGTGCAGCTGGATAGGTACAATATCCTTTAGTGTCAGGTTATTTAAATTTTTATTGTATTTTAATGCTGCTTCAAATAATTTTTTTCCATCTTCCGGATATTTTTCCACTCCAGTTTCAATGGGCTTCATAACGCCTACTTTATACCCTTTTTTTGAAAGAGCTTCAATAAGTTTTATAGCGGTGTATGTTTTTCCGGAATTTGTATTATCTGCCGAAATAAATATATTCATTCAAAACCTTTTTGTATAATTATAATAAAAAAGGCAGTTAATGGCTGACGAAGAAAAAACCGAACAGCCCACCTCGCGTAAAATTCAAAAAGCAAGAGAAGAGGGAAATGTAGCAAAATCAATAGAAACAGCAGGCTTTATTGTGCTTTTTTTGGCATTATTGGTTCTATTTTTTTATGTTAAATATATTGCTTTTTATTTTGAAGATTTTTTTAAATATTTTTATTCTTTTATAGGTGTCGAATTTAATAAAAATCTGATTTTTAATATTTTGGTAAAAGGCGCTTTTTATTTTTTTGTTGTAATGTTTCCTATTTTTTTAGTTGTAGTAATTGCTGGAATTTTGGCAAATGTAAGCCAGTTTGGTTTTTTATTTACCACAAAACCAATTACTCCTAAATTTGATAAATTAAACCCTTTTAAAGGTCTTAAAAATCTTTTTTCTTTAAAAAAAATGGTAGAAGGGGTTAAAACCACTTTAAAGGTTTTTATTTCTTTTTTGGTGGGCTTTTGGCTTTTTATGACATTTTTTACCCAAATTCCAAATCTTGAACTTATGGATTTTTTTAATCAGATTAAATGGCTTGAAAATAAAGCTGCTTTAATTATAATGGCTATGCTCGGAGTTTTTTTTGTGTTTGCCCTGATAGATTTTATTTATCAAAGATACTCTTATAAAAAGTCTCTCAGAATGAGTAAACAGGAAATTAAAGATGAATTCAAACAGACCGAAGGAAATCCTGAAATAAAAGCCAAAATAAGGCAACTCCAAAGAGAGATGGCAAGAAAAAGAATGATAGCCGAAGTTCCAAAAGCCGATGTTGTGATTACAAACCCTACCCATTATGCGGTGGCACTGAGGTATGATAAAACTAAAGACGAAGCTCCTAGGGTTATAGCAAAAGGAACCAATCATCTGGCGCTAAAAATAAAAGAAATAGCAAGGGAAAACGGAATAATGATTGTGGAAAATCCGCCGCTTGCAAGAGAATTATATAAATTAGTGGATTTGGATGAAATTATTCCGCCAAAATTATACAAAGCTGTGGCGGAAATTCTGGCTTATGTGTTCAGGGCTAACTCAAAATGATGCCCCGATAGAAAAGTCAAATGTTTTGGTGTTATCCCCTTCTTCTTTTTTAATAGGTTTTGCAAACACTAAAGTAAGAGGTCCTACAGGAGTTATCCAGTTAATTGCAACACCGGCTGACGCTCTTGAAATATTTAAGCTGTTCTCTCCCACAGCACCGTAATCAACAAAAGCGCTGGCCCAGAGTTTTATTTTTCTGTTAATCGGTGTGGAAATTTCGGGCCCTGTTATAAATTCATATTTACCACCTATATAATTTCCGTTGCTGTCTTTAGGAGAAATAGAATAAGAAGCAAAACCTCTTACGCTTCCTATACCACCTAAATAAAATTTTTCATCGATAGGCAAATAACCATTGTTTTTTATTGCCCCGGCTTTTATTCTGTATTTTAATACGGCATATGTTTCATATGTTGAATTTTTTAGAGGATAAAAATATTTAAAACTGCCTATTGTTTTTATAAATTTCTCATCTCCCCCGATCCCGGCATATTCAACACTTGTACCGGCATTCATTCCGAGTGTTGGAAAATAATAATTATCTGTTGAATTGTATCTTATCGAACCGATAACATAGCTTTTTGTACTGGTCGGTTTTAAATATGTTAAATTTTGATCGTAATTGGTTAATTCTGTTTTTGTAAATCCGTATGTAATATTTGAATTTAAATTTCTGCTTAGCATTTTACCGATGCCTAATGTAAACCCTTTTTTCTTGGAAGTGTATGAAATACCTTGAAATTCACTGTTAAAAATAGATGTGTTCATTGAAAATTTTGAATCAAACACCCTTGGATTATATAATGAAAAAGCGTAAGTTTTACTGGTTGCTGATAAATCGGCGCTGGCTGAGAGTTTTTGTCCGCTTCCGAAAATATCTTTTTCCGTAATAGAAAAAGAAACACCGAATTTGGAATAACTTCCGTAGCTGATACCGGCTTTTAGTGTTCCGCTGAGGCCTTCTTTTACTTTTACGTTTAAATCTATTTGATTGTCTGATACTTTTTTTTCTTCTATTTTTACATCTTCTAAATAACCCGTTCTTTGAAGGGCGTATTTTGAATCTGTAATATTTTGGTAAGAATATTTATCTCCTGGTGCTATAAAAATATTTCTTCTTATAACCCTGTCAAGTGTTTTTGTGTTTCCGGAAATTGTCACATTTCTTATATATACAATTTTACCAGGTATTACTTTATAAGTAATAAAAGCAAATTCCCCTTTCTTTTTAATTTCAGGGAATACTTTTACATAAGCGTAACCTATATTTTGAAAAGCATGTGTTATATTCTTTAAATCTTCCCTAAGAGCCGATACATTAAAATATTTGTCGGGCTTTAATTCAAGCTCAGGTGTTTTTACTTTAATATTTTTAGGATAGTCTATATTTATTTTTTTTACCTTATATCTTTTCCCCTCGTGTATTTTATAATCAATTACGGCTTTGTAATCATCAATATTTGCCTTGGCCAGAGGCATGGACACTTTTGAGTCCATATAGCCTAAATTGAAATAATAATTTTGTATATTGTTCTTGTCTTCAGGCAGTTTGAATACATTAAGCTCGCCTGAATTAAAGATTGGTAAAAATGACCAGAAGGTCTTTGGCTGATTTTCTGTTAAATCAATTAAATCGCTTTTATCTATCTGTTTTGCACCGTAGAAATTAACCTCTTTTATATCTATTTTTTTACCTTTTACAATTATTACTTTTATATAAAGTTTTGTGGGGCTGATATAGGTTTTTTCTATATTGATATATGTGTTAAAATATTTTTTTGCCAGATAATATTGTTCGATAAAATCTTTTAATTTTTCAAAAGTTTCTTTTTTGTAAATTTCTCCTTTTTTGGGAAGAATGTTTTGTTCTTTTAAAAGTTTTTTAAGTTCTTCTGAGAGGTTTTCAAATTCCAGTCTTGAAATAATTGGTTTTTCCTGACATATAAATGTAAGTTTATCGTTGGTGTAATCAACTTTTATTTTTTTAAAATAACCTGTCTCATACAGTTTTTTAATACTTTCATCTATTTTTTTTATATTGTATTCATCTCCAGGATGCACAGAAATTATTGTATTTGCCGTAACGGGGGATATATGTATCAAACCCTGATAAGTTATTGTTTTAATATTTGCAAATAAAATAAAAGGTAAAGATGCAAAAATAATTTTCTTCATTATAATCCTTTTTTCAAATTAAGAGAAATTATACCAAATATGTGATATAATTTTTTCAAAAAGAGGTTATATGGTTTGCGCTGTAGTAGGTTTGGGACTAATGGGAGGGAGCTTCGCACTTTCTTCAAAAAATTATTTCAAAAAAATTATAGGAGTTGATCATAATCCCCTTCATCAAAAAGAGGCTTTAACATTGGGCCTTGTGGATGAAATAGTTGAATTTTCTGATTTAATAAAAGCTGACGTTATTATTTTGTCTGTACCGATAAGAGGGATTATTTCGGCATTAAAAGAACTTTCGAAAATGCCGCTTAAAAATGATGTGAGTATTATAGATTTTGGTTCTACCAAAGAGACAATCATAAAAGAGTGTCCAAAAAATATAAGAAAAAATCTGGTTGCTTCCCATCCTATGGCCGGAACGGAGTATTCCGGCCCGAACGCTGCAATAGAAGATTTGTATGAAAATAAAATAATGGTTGTTTGTGATATAGAAGATAGCGGTAAAAAACAAAAAGAAGTGGCAATTGATTTGTTCCAATACTTAAAAATGAAAATAAAGTTTATGAAAGCCTCTTCCCATGACAGACATGCGGCTTTTATTTCCCATATGCCGCATATCATAAGTTTTTCTTTGGCAAATGCGGTTTTAAACCAGGAAGAGGGAGAAAATATTGTTACTCTTGCCGCAGGTGGATTTAAAGATATGAGCAGGCTTGCAAAAAGCAATGCCAAAATGTGGGAAGACATTTTCAGAGAAAATAAAAGCAATCTTTTAAAGGCTATAGAAGCATTTAAAAAAGAGCTGAAACTGGCAAAAAATTTAATAGAAAACAGTGAATGGGACGAGCTCAGAATTTGGATGGAAAATGGAAACAAACTGCATAAGATAATGTAGTTGATGTAAAAGTGAATTGTGAATGGTGAGTAGTGAGTAGGAAAAAATTGAATTTTATTTTTTAATGAAAAAAATATCTGATGCCACCAAATCCAATGGCTTTTGATTTTTCAATTTCTTTTACTTCTTTTTCGCTGATAATTCCGCCGAGTGCTATGGTGTTTGGAAAAATTTCACAAATTTCATTTAATTTTTCAATTCCTACACCTTTGCGTCCTTTTGAATAAAATACAGGAGAGAAAGTAATATAATCAAATCCTAGATTTTTGGCTTTTTTTACTTCTTCTATTGAATGGGCTGAAGCTATTTTTAATTTATCTGGATAATTTAGGGCTAAATTTATCTTAGAAGTCGGAAAGTGAATACCGTCAAAATATTGAAGTAATTTATCATTTTTTAAATCATCATAATTTATAAAAACAGTTGAATATTTTTTGGCAAAACTGACAAATTCAATTATTTCATTTTCATCAAAATATTTTTTATTTCTGTAACACACAAAATTTGGTTTATATTTTTTTATTGAGTTAAATATATTTGTAAGGGGATATTTGGGATCAGTTATAAAATAAGTTAGCATAAAATTGAAGAAGAATAGGTTTTACCTATTCGAGTGTTTCTTCCTGACCTGTTACTGCTCCGTAAATATATACGTAAGTCAATACCATAAAAATAAATGCCTGTAAGAATGCAGAAAAGCTCATTAAGGCAAATCCTGCGAGAGGAAATACCCAGGGTGCCAACATCAATAAAACAAGTAAAAACAAATCGTCACCTTTAATGTTACCAAAAAGCCTGAATGCAAGGGAAATAATTCTTGAAAAATGAGAAACTACCTCAACGGGGAACATAAGGGGAGAGAGCCATTTTACAGGTCCTGCAAAATGGGCAATATAATGTCCCACTCCCTGAGATTTTATTCCTTCAAAATGATAATAAAAAAATACGATTAATGCCAAGGTAAGCGTTAAATTAACATTTCCGGTAGGAGGTTCGAATCCGGGGATTATTTCCATTAAGTTACCCATAAAAATAAAAATAGCAAGGCTTCCTGCAAGAGGAAGATATTTTCTTGCAACTTTTTTGTTTGTAATATCTTCTCCTACATATAGCATTCCGTTAATTACAGCTTCCATAACATTTTGGCATCCGTTTGGAACAATTTGAAGATTTCTTGTGGCAAGTTTTGCAACAAAAACGGATAAAAAAGCCGCCAATAAAACATGAACTGTTAGCTGAACTTCCTGAGAATGGCCTAAAAATCCAAAAATCAGCCAAATTCTATCTTCCATATAAAGTCCTTTTTTATGTAATTGTATCAAATTTAATGCTTAATTAAAATAAATTTTAAATTTTTTTACAAATTTATTTTAAATTGTCCTATTCGGTAAAGTGCAAAATCGTATTTAAGAGGGTCGGTTGGATCAAATTTTTTTAAATTTTCACTTAATTCTATAGCAGCTGCCAGATCATATGTTTTTCTTTTTAATAAACCGTATTTTAAAGAAACTTTATGGGTATGCGTATCGAGCGGAATAATTAAATCGCTTTTTTTAACATTTTTCCATAATCCTAAATCAGGCTCAGTGTCTCTTACCATCCATCTTAAAAACATATTCCATCTTTTATACGGGCTGACACCTTTGGTTTTGTTACCTGGGATTTTGCCTATTAAAAATTCGTATCCTTTTGATTTGTAAGGATTAATTTCATAAATTTTTTTTATTATTTCTTTTAGTCCATCAATTACATTATTTTCTTTTTTATAACCTTTTAAAAACAAATCGTTTAGAGAATATTCTTTTTTCATACTGATTAATGCTTTAAAAAACTGATATATGTCTTCTTTGGTCTGAAAACGGTAATAAAGATTTGTCGGTATTTTTTTTGTTTCAAGAAAATTAAAATCAATTGAATTTAAAAATTTCAAAATGGCTTTTACATTTCCGTAGGAGAAGAGGGCTGCAGTTAACGCTATATATTCATCATTATGTTTTTGGGCTATCATAATTGGATCGAGTTTTTTTTCATTTATTTCATAAATATTGTTATCTATCAAACTGTCTAATTTCTTTTTTAATTTTTCCATTTTTTCTCTTTGATAATTTGTTATAATTATATAAAAAGAGGAGACAAAATGATAATCAGAGGCGATACGAATATTATTAAAATTTATGATTATTCATATCTTATAAATTTAGATGATTACGATTTGGATGATTCAAAAGAAATTGAGAGACTAAAAGAGAATGTTGCGGCTTATCTTGACAGCGGGGAAGCGGAAGCGTTGAGTTTAAATGAAGATTTGACAGGAATCAATCCTGAGGGCATTGAAATAGAAATTGAAAATAAAATTTTTACGGCGGAGGATATTGATTATATTAATAAAGATATTGACAAAATAATAAATGAAAATTTTAAAACGGGGGATATTATTCTGCTTTTAAAAACAAACGGCGACGGATATTTTGAATATGAAAAAAATCCCGATATAAATGAAATAAAAATAGGCTACAGCGCTTGTGACATTAAAAAACCGGATAATGAAATTTATAACAAATTTTGTGATTTGCTTTTACCAAACAATGTGGAAATGAACGGGGAAAAACAAGATGTCGTTGCGAGCAATTTTTATCCAAAGTCCGAAATGACGGCAGAATTATATACCATTATGAATGATAACGGAAAATATCTGGATAAAATAACAGAAATTGATGTTATGCATTTTGGATGGGATTTATTGGAAGATATTATTCAGATAGATTATGATAAATCTATCTGATATTAAAGAGGCTATCAAGCATCTGGTTTATAGTGGTAATGACTTTTGCATTTGCCTGATATCCTCTTTGAAATTTTTCCAGATTAATCAGTTCTTCGTCTATATTAACCCCGCTGACACTGTAATATTCGTTTGAAATATTTGTCATAAGTGTCTGGGCAACTTCTTTTTTTGAAGATATGTTTTTCGTTTTATCGGCAAGTTCTCCTGTTATATTTCTGTAATATTCAAAAACAGTTTCATTGGAAATATTGTTTTTCTCATAAAAATTGAGTTTTTCAAACTGAAGCTGTAAAATGGAATTCGCTATTTTATTGTCTCCTGAGCTCGGTGTTTTATTTGCCTGAATTTTACTCGGGGTTTCGTAAAGCTCTTTTTTTATATCTATATTTTCAGCGTTGTTTCCCGTGAAAAATTTGTTTATTCCAATAGCCCCTCCAAATTTTGCGCTGTCTTCATCTATTCCCACATATGTATTTTCATCTGTTTTTTTGGAAAGAATAAATTTTCCGTTTAAATAACCGGCGTTATAGTAATCGTCAACGTCGTTATCTGGATTATTGTCGTTGTTATCGTCGATATTTGGTGTATTAATTTGAGAAACTATTCCCTCAATAGTGGAATATTTAGGATCATTTGAATTCATGTTGATAATAACTTTGCTTTTGGTTAACTCTTTCCCTTTGTCATTATATACTACTAAATCAAAAGAGCCGTTTTCCATCGGAAGCGGAAGTTGGGTTTGATTTATTTTATTTATAGGCAGATATTCTATTTCATTCATTGCACTAAAAAGCGTACTTCCGTCATCTTTTACCAATACATTTGAAGCTTCAGCGTTTTGACTGTTAACAAATTTTAATTGCCCGTTTAAGAGTTTTGCCTGGGTGTCGGTTATCCCGTTTGAGTTAAAAGCATTGTTTATATTATTGATTACATCGTTTAATGAATCGTTTTTGTTAACGGATACTGAAATATTTTTAATAAAATTCCCTTTATCATCATAAATATTTAATGTGATTTTTCCGTTTCTTATAGGGTGTAATAAAATATTATTCAAAGAGCTTAAAGGTTTGTTGGCCAAATCATGGGAAATACTTATTGGAACATTTATCTGATCAGACACTGCATTCGACTGTGCCGCCTGGGAATAAAGAGAATTTACATTTTTTATTAAGCTGCTTGCAAAAGTATCGAGTTTATTTAGAATTTCCCCTATTATTCCGTCAGTCGGTTCACCTTTTTCATTTATCTCTTTGCCTCTTATATTTAACAGCCCTCCTATTTCACCCCCGTTTATATTATTTGTAATATCAGTGAGCGTATGGTCTTCTTTTTGAATATTTATATCCACATCTCCGTGATTGTCCGTCAGTTTGATAGGATAATATGTGGAATTGTCAAGAAGAGGATATCCGCTAAGAGAAATGGAATAGTTTTTTTCGTAATCAATATTTGAACTTCCCCCGCTTTTAAATGATTTTAATCCGTTTTTATAAATTTTGACATCTAAAAGTTCTTTTAGTCTTTTTTCAAGTTTATCCCTTTCATCCCTTAAATCGTTTGCATGGTCAATATTGTTTGCTTCATTTGCGTATATGTTTTTGTTAAGTTCGGAAATTTTTTTGATAATATCATTCGCTTCATCTGTTTTCGTTTTTATTTCGCTGTTTATATTCTGCTTTATATCTGTAATTGAATTTCTGACCTGTTTTATGGAATCAGCCAAAATTTTTGTTTTTGATGCCAAATCTACTTTTACACTTGAATCATTGGGGTTTGATGCTAAATTTTGCCATGCATCAAAAAAATCTTTTAAATTTTTATATATACCATTGTCTGTGGTATCCGGGAAATATGTTGAAATTTCCTGAAGGTATTTTTCCTGAGCCGATAAATTCTGTAAATTAGCCGAAGCTTGAGTAAACCTGTTAAATAAAAAAATATCTTTTATCCGGACAATGCTTTTTATCTGAACCCCAATTCCTATATCGCCGGGGATGGTGTTTACATCTCCAAGCGTGGAAAATTCAGCCCTTTGTCTTGTATATGCCTTATTTGATGCGTTTGCAATATTGTTTGAGGTTACGTCAATTGCCTTTTGATGTGCGTTTAGACCGGTCTGTGCTATGTTAAAAGCTGATGAAATTCCCATTTTATGCCTTTAAGCTGAGTTTTGAATTTAAGATGTTTTCATTTTTATAATTTAGAGGTTTTTCATTTTTTATTTCATTCATAAGTGCATTATAAAAATTTGCGACACCAAGGGCCAATACAGAAAATTTTTTGTGAAGGGAATTAAATTTGCTTAAATTTTCCCTGAATTCATCAAATAGAATTTCTTCCTGAGGTGAAAAAATTTCTTCTATGGGTTTGTTTCTGCTTAGCAGTATTGAATCTATTTCACTTTTTAAAAAAGAAAAATTTTTGGCTAAATTTTCTTTTGTTTTTGTGTGTGAAAATATAGTTTCGTGGTCTGCATTTTTTATAGCAGTTATATCTTCTTTTGTTAAAAAGATTAAATTGTTTAAAACATCATTTATTTCATTTATTTTTTTTGTAAGCATAACCCTTCCTTTTGTGGGAAGGGTGAAGAGATTAAAGAAGCGCTTTGGCTAAAGCTTTTGCTGTTTTGTCCAAGTCTATTTTGTATGTTCCGGCTTCGATTTGTTTTTTAATCTCTTCTACCCTTCCAGAATTTTGTGTTTTTTTAACTTCTTTTTTTTCTGGCTGGGTAGATATTAAATTTGTTTGATTTATTCCAACTCTTGATATCATTTATAAACCTTTTTTTATTGTTATTCTACCCAACCATATCGGCAAATTTCAAATTTTTTTAAATATCTTTTTTTAAATAATTAAATAAAAGCTGTGAATATCCGAAATTTCCGCCCAGCTCTTTTGAAATTTGTTCTATTTGCATAGATTTGTAAATTTTTTCCCCGGGTGTTTCGGGAAAAAGCTTTGATTCATCTTTTAAGGCTTTTTTTAAAAAAAAATTTAATATTTCACTTTCAAATGCGTTACAGTTTTGTTTTAATTTTTTCAGATTTTTTTCTTTTAAATTTATTTTATGATGAATACCTATGTTTATATTGTAATTGCTCATTTTCTTCTCCTTTTTAAATTTTACACATCCATCATCTAAGATTTATTATCAGTTTATTATCAGTTTTGCGTTTATTGCGCTGCTGGTTTTTAAGTTTTCCAAAATAGCGATAATGTCCTGCGGCGTTGCTTTAAATTTTTGAAACATCTGCGTTAAATTTAAAATAGTTGTTTCTTTTTTAATTTTTATTACAAAATCACCGTAAGTAATAACTGTCGGTTTTACCGTTACATTACTTCCAGCAACTATTGTTCCCGTTCTTTCATCTATTACAATAACATCAGGCATTTGGGCAGTGATATCGGTATTCTCAACCTCTGCCAAAAATTCCGGCATGGAAAGCTTTTGCGGTTTTTTAAGTTTTATTGTTCTTGGATCAACTGCAACGGCGACATGAGAGCGGAATTTATTATTTAATGTATTCTGAATGTTAACAGCCAAATCAAAATCACTTCTTTTAAGTGAAAGAGTGGCAAAATTCTGATGATATATATCCCATACAACCGCTCTTTCAACCGTAGCCCCGTTTGGAATTTTTACTGTTGTTGTAAAATGTTTTTGCTTTAAGCCTCCTTTTAGATTAAATCCTCCCATGCTTACAGGCCCCTGTGCCAGGGCATAAATTTTTCCGTTTACACCTTTTAGCGGTGTAATAAGCAATACTCCCCCTTCAAGAGAAGTGGCGTCACCTATTGAAGATATTGTCACATCGATTTTATCTCCTTCCCTAGCAAACGGCGGGAGGGTTGCAGTTACCATTACGGCAGCTACATTTTTTGATTTTATGTCTTTTGGGTCAAGTTTTACATTTACATTTTTAAGCAGATTTGAAAGGGTCTGATTTGTAAATTTTGAAGATGTCGAATCTCCGGTGCCGTCTAATCCTACAACGAGTCCGTACCCGATTAGCTGGTTGTCCCTTACACCTATTATTGATGAAATATTTTTAATTTTATCGGCAAAAAGATTGGTAGAAATGAACATATAAAAAATTGTAAAAAACATAATTGCCAAAAATTTTTCAAAACCGTCGACTTTTGCTGACATTTAAAGCCTTTTTTATTTAAAAGCAGCAAATTTCGTTCCAATTATATAGTGAGTGGTGAGAGCGGTGAGTGGTGAGTTTTGAGTTGTGAGTGGTGAGTTGTGAATTGTGAGTTGTGAATTGTGAGTAGAGATTTAAATAATAAATAGTGAAAAGTTAAAAATGTAAAATTTCACTTTTTACTTTACATTCTTAACTTGATACTTAGCCACTTGACAGCCTAAAACTCACTACTCACCACTCACTATTCACCTAAGCAATTAAATGTATCTTACTATCAAAACACCGTTTTTTTCATAAAAATCATATACATTTTGTTCGGTTTTAATCTCTTCTATAAAATCTTTATCAAATTCTTTATATTCCACGATTTTAAATTTTTTAACAGGTTTCATTTTAATAAGTGCGCTTACCCATAAAATTCCGATAATTGCGCTTAAAATTAAAAACAAATTTAATAAATTATATTTCATAAAAATACCTGCCCCCGCGCCGCCTAAAAAAATTCCTAAATATTGAATAGTGTTTGATGTTGAAAGTGCGGTTGCTTTCTGATTTGCCCTTGCCACTTTGCTTACAAAACTTTGAAGAACAGGCTCGAGCATATTGAATCCGAAAAAGAATATTATTACCGCCAAAAAATCACTGATAATATTTTCAATTGAATATAAAAACAAAGATATCGTTATTAAACCGGCGCTTAAAATAAAAACCAGTTTCCCTTTTTCTTTTTTTTCAGCCAAAATTGCACCGAGAGGCAGTGCGAAAATACCTATAATCAATGCCGGAATATAAACTTTCCATAAATCCATTTTATCCCAGCCGAGATTTTTTGTAAAAACAATAGGAGTAATCATAAAAAAGACAGTCATAAGACCTTTTTGCATAAAACCAGAGAAAAAAAGTTTTAAAAGCTCCCTATGCGTTAAGACTTCTTTTAAAGTGGCTTTTGCCTGATGATGGACAATTTTTGGTGGATTCGGAATTTTTTTGGTAACCAGCCAGATTGAAAACAGTGCTAAAAGTGCGGTCAGTAAAAACAGTTTGTCAACCCCCCATTTTGCACCTACGGTAGGTCCCAAAACCATAGAAAGCGCAAAACTCAGGGCAATAAACTGTCCCATTTTTGCAAATGATTTTGCCCTTGTGTTTTCATCGGTCAAATCCGCTATATAAGCCAGAATTACACCTCCTATTGCGCCAGCACCCTGTAAAAGCCTACCAAAAATCAGCATATATATGTCTGTTGAAAACGCACAGACTATGCTTCCCAAAAATAGCAATGAAAGGCCTGTTATTAAAATCTTTTTTTTATCATAATTATCGGCCCATCTGCCGAAAGGAATCTGTAAAAAAACCTGTGAAAGGGCATATGCCCCCATCGCCACACCCACATTAAACGCATTTGCCCCGTTTAAACTTAATGCATATAACGATAAAAGCGGCATAACAATAAAAAGCCCCAAAAACCTTATAGCCATTAAAAGACTTAAATAGACCATTTATATCCTTTTTTTGTTAGTTTAATACTAATAGTTTAAATTTATGTTAATTTAATTTTCTGTTTTTTTCTCTTTTCAAAATAAACAGCTTCACTGAATCCTATTTTTTTTGCAAGTTCTACTGCTTGAGTGATTTTGTATCCTACATCCTGAGGTTTATGCGCATCGCTTGAGAATGTGATATCTATTCCTTCTTCTTTAATTATTCTCAATAATTCAACAGACGGATAAATTTCATTTACTTTTTTTCTAAGACCTGAAGTGTTTATTTCCACTGCCATATCGGATTTTTTAATGGCTTTTATCGCTTCTTTTGCCAGATCTTTTATATTTTTTTTAGGTTTAAAGCCGAAAACTTTCACTAAGTCAAGATGTCCCACTATGTCAAACAGTTTAGATTCAGCCATTTCTTTTATTTTGGAGAAATATTCTTTATAAACGTCATCAATATCCCTTTTTCCCCATTCTTTAATAAATTCGGGATTATCAAAACCCCAGTTGTTTAGAAAATGAACGCTTCCTATTAAAAAATCCACTTTTCTCTCAAGCACTCTTTTATCAATAAAAGGCGTAAAATCCACTTCATACCCTAAAAGAATTTTTATTTTGTCTTTATATTTTTCTTTTAAAGCGTTTATTTCATTTTCGTATTTCGGCATATCTTCAAAGCCCATTCTGTATTTTTTATCAAAATCCATCGGCGCATGGTCTGCAAAACCGTATATATCTATTCCTTTATCTATCGCTTTTTTTATAAATTCTTCGGGGATGCCTGTGGCGTGATTACAAAGGGGTGTGTGGTTGTGAATATCAATAAGCATGTTTTGCCTTTTTTAGTGAAATTATATATAATTAATTAAAAAAATGAGGTGAGTTATGACCCAGGAAGAATTAGACGCTTTAATGGCGGGGGGTTTAGACGATATAGATAATATAGATGAAACAGAAGATTCAAAAACAGAAGAAAAAGAGGAAGTAAAAGAAGAAACTAAAGATAATGAAAATGTTGATGAAGGTGAGCCTATAACTCCTCCTCCTGCGGATTCAAAAAACAAAGTTGTGGCGCAGCTTGACGAAGTTACAAAAGAGAGTGAGGAAAAGGCGGTGCAGATTTTGGAAAAAATGGATGAAATTTCCGCCGCAATACGCGATACAAACGAAAAAATTAAAAAAATTATAGAATTTTTAACTGAAGAAAAAGCTCTTTTTACAAAACTTCACACTACGTTTCCCCATATTAAAAAATTTGAAGAAGAACTCCAAAAATTAGAAGAAATAATAAAAATCGCAGAGCAGATTTCAAAAGAAAACGAATCGGCTGAAAATGAAATATTTACCGTAATGGATATTATGCAGTATCAAGATATTCATAGGCAAAAAATAGAAAGGGTTATAAATATAATGAGGGCTCTTATAAAATATATGAACAGGCTTTTTGAAGGAAAAATTGAAGATGAGGCAAGAGTCAAAAGCGCAAGACATCTTCAGGGGGATGAAACAGAAGAAGTGGTGAGTGACGAAGATATTGAAAAACTGCTTGAAAAATTCGGAGCCAAATAGTGGAACTGCTTGCACCTGCCGGAGATTTTGAAAAATTAAAAATTGCCATTGCCTACGGGGCGGACGCCGTTTATGCCGGGGTTAGCCATTTTTCCCTGAGGTGTCACAGCGGAAAAGAGTTCGATTATGAAACATTTAATGAAGCTATTGAATATGCCCACAAAAAAGGTGTAAAAGTTTATGCCACCGTGAATGCTTTTCCATTTGAAAATCAGCTTCCGCTTATAGAATCCCATATAAAAAAACTAAAAGAAACGGGGGTTGACGCTTTTATAATTTCAACGCTTGGCGTTTTAATGAAAGCAAAAGAAATAGCGCCAGAAATTGACATTCATCTCTCAACCCAGGCAAATGCCTTGAATTCATGGGATTATAAAGCATACAGGGATTTAGGTGTTAAAAGAATAATTGCCGCAAGAGAAGCCACATTAAAAGATTTGATAAAAATAAAAGAGAAAGTGCCTGATATTGAAATAGAAATATTTGTTCACGGGGCTATGTGTTTTGCATATTCGGGGAGATGCCTTTTAAGCGCCGTTCAGTTTGGAAGAAACCCCAATAAAGGAAGCTGTGCGAATGACTGTAGGTATCCTTATGTGCTTTATGCCGAAAACCCAGAAACTGGAAAAATGTTTAAATTAGAAGAATATCAAGACGGCACTTATATAATGAATGCAAAAGATTTATGTCTGATTGAACATATCCCTGAAATTTTAAAAGCCGGTGTAATAGATTCGGTGAAAATTGAAGGGAGAACAAAAGCTCCTTATTATGTGGGAGTTGTGACAAAAGCTTACAGAGATGCAATTGATGAATATATAAAAAGCGGCAAATGCGACTGCAAAAAATATCTCAATGAAATTTTAACTACCAAAAACAGAGGTTTAAGCGATGCATATATTGTAAAAAGGCCATATATTAGAAACGATACCCAAAATTTAAAAACTTCATTAACCACCGGAAACTGGCAGGTAAGTGGGGTTGTGACAGAAGATGGCGGCCATTTTATGTGTAAATATAAAACATATCCCGGCGATGTGCTTGAAATAGTACTGCCAAAAAATGTTAAAATTTCACCATGTGAAAATGAAATAGGTAAAGTTTATAATGAAAACGGCAGGTGGCTGCTTAAATTAAATAAAATTATTACACAAGGCAACAAAGAATTAAGCAGTGTTCACAGCGGTAATCTAAATCCGATAAAATTGCCGTGTAAACTCCCTTATTTGACGTTTTTAAGAAAGGAAGAGATATGAAATTTATAAGTGTATTAATGGGAAGTAAAAGCGATTATGAAATAATGAGAGAGGCAATAAAAGTTATAGAAAAATTTCAAATTCCCTATGAAGTGTTGATTACATCCGCCCACAGAACCCCCGCAAGGACTCATGCGTATGTAAAAGATGCCGAAGAGCGTGGTGCTAAAGTCTTTATCTGCGGGGCGGGAATGGCCGCACATTTAGCAGGTGTTGTTGCATCAATTACAACCAGACCTGTAATTGGTGTTCCAATGCCGAGCGGAATGATGGACGGGCTTGATGCGCTTCTTTCTACCGTGCAGATGCCGGGCGGTATGCCCGTTGCAACTCTTGCAGTCGGTAAAGCGGGAGCTAAAAATGCAGCATATTTAGCTCTTCAGATTTTGGCTTTGAGCGACGAAGAGCTGAATACAAAACTTGAAGAAGACAGAATTTCACAGGCTAAAAAAGTTGAAATGGATTCATTAGAAGTTGAGGTGAAATTAGATTAATGAAAACTCTTTTGACAATCGAAGAATTTGAAAAAATAAGCGGTAAAAGTAAAAAAGAGATTTTTTCCTTATGCAAAGAAAAAAAACTTAAATGTAAAAAAAGTGAGGGTATTATTTATATAGAAGCGGAGAACACAAATCAAATAGTGCCTTTAAATGAAATAGAAATTGTAAACAGTAATGACATAGCCAAAAAAACATTGGCAACATTTCTGAATATGCATGAAAAAGTGCTTATGAGCAAAGATGAAACCATTGAATCGCTAAAAGATGAAAACAGATTTTTGAAAGAATCCATCTATTCTTTACAGGAAATTTACGAAGAAGCTAAAATTACAATTGAAAGGCTTCAAAAACAGCTTGAAATTACTCAGGATGAGCTTGAATTTTGCAGGAAAAAATATAAACTTATGTGGGGAAGAGTGCTTAAGAAAGAAAGTGAAAAATAAATGTTGAATTATGAATTTAACATCTAACATTTAACATTTAAAATTATATAAAAAGGAGTGTAAATGGCAAAAAGAGTGGTTTTATTTACGGCTCCTGGATGTGTCTGGTGCAGCAGGGCCGAACAGTTTTTTAGAAAAAATAAAATCAGGTTTAATAAAGTTGATATAAGTAAAGACCCTAAAGCAGCCAAAGACTGTGAAAGGCACGGATGCAGGGGGGTGCCCGTAATTTTGGTGGGAAGCAGATGGATTTGCGGCTTTAATGAAGCGGCTATTAAAAAGGAGCTTGGAATTAAATGAAAATAAAAAGAGATTGTTACGTATGTATCTATAATCAGGCTTTGAATGTCACCAAAAGACTTAATTTGGATGAAAACAAAGCAAGTGATATATTAAGGGGTGTCGCTTTGATTTTATCCAAATACGATTTATCTTTTACCCCTCCCGATATCGCTAAAGAAGTTTATGAATATATCAGAAAAAAATTAAATATAAACGACCCTTTTAAAAAAGAAAAAGAGATTTCAATAAAAGAGGCCTTAAATTTTAAACCGCTTTTGGAAGAAAAATTAAAAAATTCCAAAAACCCTCTTTTCGATGCCTGTAAGATTGCCATTGCGGGAAATATAATAGATTTGGGAGTAAACCAGGAGTATGATTTAAACAAAGAAATTGAAAATATTTTTAATATGAATTTTATCCATAATGATTTTAATAAATTAGAAAATAAATTAAAAAAGGCTAAAACATTGTGTTATCTGGCAGACAATGCGGGAGAAAATGTTTTTGATGAAATTTTAATCAAGGTGATTAAAAAAATATATCCAAAAATAAAAGTTTATTATTTAGTAAGAGGAAAACCTATAATTAATGATATAACCGTTAATGATTTAAAAGGCTCTGAAATCAGTAATTTTGCCGAAATTATTGATACGGGAGTGGATACTCCGGGATTTAGTTTAAAATATGCAAATTCCAAAAGCAAGGAAATATTTTATAATGCTGATTTAGTAATTAGTAAGGGAATGGGTAATTTTGAAGTTTTGTTTGGTGAATGCGGAAGGGAAGTCTTTTATCTGTTTAAAGTAAAATGCGGTGTAGTAGCAAATGCATGCGGATGTGAAAAAGGCGATAATGTAATATTGAAGGGCAATAAATGAACTTAAAGCTTAAAAATATTGGAATGATAAAAGAAGCTGATGTAAAATTAAATGGACTAACTGTGATAGCAGGGGAAAATGATACAGGAAAAAGTACTGTTGGGAAAAGTTTGTTTTCTTTAATAAAAACTACTGAAATGTGCAGAGGTGCTTTTTTTTATTCTGTTAGAAATAGACAAATTTTATATAATCTTGAAAATTTTAAAAATCTTTTAAATTTTATATCAAAAAATAAACAAGAATATGATGAAAATGCTAATAAAGTTAATATGTTAAAAGAAAAAATAACAAAACTTTTAGAAAATAAAAATATAAATATAGATAAAAAAAAAGAAATTGAAAATATTTTTAAAAAAATTGATTTTAAAAACAATGAAATAAAAAAACATTTTTTAAAATTAAAAGAAGATATTTTAAAATTTTTTGATTTTAAATATAAAGATGATTTTAGGATTGGTACTTTAAAAAAAATTATAAATTATTTATTTGACGGAGAAATAACAAATAAAAATTCTACAGAGTCCAAAATTGAACTTGCAACACTTTCTAAAAATACAACAGTTATTTTTAGAAATAATGAAATAGTAAAATTTTATGATGGAGGAAAAATTTTTACAGATGCCACATATATTGATTCTCCTGTAATATTTCAATTAATCGATTTATTAAATGAAGAAGAAATTGCGTCTAAAGAATATATTCCCACTATTAAAGATTTAAAAAGAAAATTATCAGGACTTTCTTTTGATCCAAGAGACTTTGAATTGGAAAAAAGTTTTGATTTACTCATTGAGAAAATATCTCAAATTATAAATGGAGAAGTGATAGTAAAAAGTGGCAAGTTTGAATTTAAAAGAAACAATATGACATATTCTATAAAAAACACAGCTACAGGCATTAAAAGTTTTGGAATTTTAATGATGCTTTTGAAAAAAAGGTGGTTATTAAGAAATTCAATACTTATTTTGGATGAACCGGAAGTACATTTACATCCGAAATGGCAATTATTATATGCAAAGATAATCGTAAAAATGGTAAAACAAAATTATTTTTCAATTCTTGTTAATTCCCATTCTCCATATATTATAGAAGCTTTAAAAAAATATGCAGAATTGTATAAATTAGAAAATATTGATTTTTATTTAGCGGAAAATGAAAAAATTTTTAAAATAGAAGATTCTAATGCATTAACATTAGAAAGAATTTTTCAAAAATTGAGTGCTCCATTTAATGAATTTGATAAAATAGATGAACAGTTAATGGAAAAAAATGGCTGAATTGTTTTTTTGTTTAAAAAAATTATGTGAAACTAATTCGATAAATTGTTTCAATGTTTTGAAACAAATTTCAATGGATAGCGCTAAAAAGGTACATTTATGTGATTGTGGAGATAAAAGGTTTGATTTTGATTATTTCGTGGAGAATTTTTTTTCACATCCTTTACCAAGTAGTGTAGATACAATATTTTTTGATGAAAATGAAAAAAAATTATTTTTAATAGAATTTAAAAATCAAAAATGCAGTCAAATAGATAATGATGAAATAAAAAAAAAGATTTTAGATTCAATTGAAGTATTAAAATCAATTTCTAAGAAAAATTGTAATTTAAAATTTAATAATTATGAGTTATATGTAGGGATTGTTTATAATGATGAACCACAATGGAAAAGGGGTATTTGCAAAAATACTATTCAATTCGGTTTAGAATATTTAAAAGAACAACATATTGTAAAAGATGTTAAAACTAATGATATAAAATGGTTTCAAAAAGAATATTTTAAGATTAAAAATTTTGTAAAATAAGGAGAATGAATGTATTTTAGTGATTTATTATTAAAACTTCAGGAGTTTTGGAAAAATAAGGGATGTAATATTGTAATGCCTTATGATTTTCCAAGTGGGGCCGGGACGTTTCATCCGGCAACTCTTTTAAGAAGTCTTGGAAAAGGTGCTTGGAATGTGGCATATGTGGCGCCGAGCAGAAGACCGACAGACGGAAGATACGGTGAAAATCCAAACAGGCTGGGGGCTTATTATCAGTTTCAGGTTATTATGAAACCGAGTCCTGAGAATATCCAGGATATGTATTTAGAATCTCTCGAATATTTAGGATTAAATGTTGCTGAACACGACGTAAGGTTTGTGGAGGATAACTGGGAATCACCCACACTCGGAGCATGGGGTCTCGGATGGGAAGTTTGGCTTGACGGTATGGAAGTTACCCAGTTTACATATTTTCAGCAAGTCGGGGGTATTAAAACATTTCCTGTGCCGGTTGAAATCACATATGGTACGGAAAGACTTGCAATGTATCTTCAGGGAGTTGATAATGTATTTGATATAAAATGGAATGAATCTACAACTTACGGAGATATGCACAAAAGAAGCGAATATGAATTTTCAAAATACAATTTCGAAGTGGCCAGTGTTGATATGCTTTTTAGATGGTTTGAAGACTGCAGAAATGAAGTAAAAAAATGTATAGAAAATAATTTAGCGCTTCCTGCATATGATTATACAATAATGGCCAGCCATGTGTTTAATGTGTTGGATGCGAGAAAAGCTATTTCCCAAACAGAAAGGCAAAATTACATTTTAAAAATAAGAGAGCTTGCCAAAATGGTGGCCGAGAAATATGTGGAGAGTGAAAATGGTGAAAGTAGTGAAAGTAGTGAATAGTGAAAGGTAATATATGAAATTAAAGGATATCTATAAATTTTTGGATGAAATAAGCCCTTTTTCACTTCAGGAAGAGTGGGACAACAGCGGAATAAATGTTGGTATAAATGAAAAGATTGAAAGGATATATTTATCTCTTGATATTGATGATAGTGTAATTGAAAAAATAAAGCCGAATTCATTGATTATTACGCATCATCCTTTGATTTTTAAAGGTATAAAAAAAGTAAATTTCAATTCTTTTTCTACAAAATATTTAATTAAACTTATCCAAAAAAACTGTTCATTAATTGCAATGCATACCAATTTTGACAAAACACATTTAAATAATTATTTTGCTAAAAAAATTTTAGAAATAGAAGGATTTCAGGAAGATTTTGTTTTTTACAGTGAGGTTTATATGAAATTTGACAAACTGGTTAACTTAATAAAAGAAAAAATGAAATTAAAATATATACGGGTAGTAAAAGCCAATGATTTTGTAAAAAAAGTTGGAATTACAACAGGCAGCGGAATGAGCTTATTAGACCAGATAAAAGCTGATTGTTTTTTAACAGGGGATATCAAGTATCATGAAGCTATGGATGCAAAAGCGAGAGGAATCAGTCTGATTGATGTAGGACATTTTGAAAGTGAAAAATATTTTGCGGAAGCATTATACGATAATATAAAAGATATGGAGATTGAAATTATAAAAATCAATTCAACTAATCCGTTTGACTTAATTTGATATAATTCCAATAAAAAAGGTCAGCAATGAATAAATTTTTAAAAGAGTTAATAGAACTCAACGGATATGAAAGGAAATTAAAAGAACTCGAACCTGTTGAGATTAATATTAAAGCTCCTGTAACCAAACTTGAAAACCAGAAAAAAGCTCTTGAAGAGAGACTTGAAAAACTTGAAGAAGAGATTAGAAATATTAAACTAAAAAAAAGTAAAAACGAATTATCAATAAAAGAACTTAAAGATAAACTTATTTCTATAGAAGAAAAACAGAGTAAAGCAAAAACAGAAAAAGAATTTAAAGCGCTTCAAATAGAAGAGGAACTGGCGCGTGAACAAATTGAAGCGGCAAACGAAGAAATTGCAAAATTTGAAAAACAGCTTGAACTTAAAAATGAAGAAAAAGAAAACATAAAAAAAGAGATTGAAAAAATAGATTCTGAAATCACTGTTTTGAGTGTTGATGTTGAAAAAAAACTGGAAACAGTTAAAAAACAAAAAGAAGCGATTTATAAGAAAAAAGAAAAACTTATAAATGAAATGAATCCTCAAATTTTCAGATTTTATGAAAAAATTAAGAGATGGGCGGGTATAACGGCTGTAACTCCTGTCAGAAAACAGGCATGCAGCGGTTGTAATATGAAAATCAGCGATAAAGTTTATACAGAAGTGATTAAAGGTGAAGAAATAGTAACTTGTCCTCATTGCGGAAGAGTGTTGTTTGTTGAAGAAAGCGAAGATAGTGAAAAAAGTGAGCAGTGAGTTATGAGTAGTGAAAAATGTAATATTTAATTTTTTTTATCTTTTTTTTCTTTTTATTTTATATTTAATTTCAATTCCTTTTTTAATTTATCTCAGCTTTAAAAAAAAATACAAAAAATCTATCCCCTCCAGATTTTTTCTGATAAACAACTCGCCTTTTACAAAAAAACTACATTATTTCCATGCATGTTCCCTTGGTGAAACAAAAGCATTAAAACCGCTTATTGAGCAGTTTGACGAAGTTAATTTAAGTGTAATAACCAACACGGGTTATGCCGAAGCAAAAAGATATAAAAATGTTCATCTCAGATTTTTGCCGTTTGAGATTTTTTTACCTTTTTGGCTAAAACCTTGTAAAACTTTAGTGGTAATGGAAGCCGAATTATGGTATATGTTTTTTTATCTTGCAAAAAGAAGATGTAATAAGACGGTTTTACTAAATGCCAGAATCAGTGAAAAAAGTTATCCCAAGTATCTTAAATTTAAATGGTTTTATAAAAAAATTTTTGAAAATATTGATATTGTTTTGGCACAAAGCGCGGAGGATAAAAAAAGGCTTTTGAATTTAGGGGCAAAAAATATAAAAGTTACAGGAAATATAAAGACATATTTTAATCCAAAAATCACAACCGAGTTTATTAAAAAAAAGCCTTTACTAATTTTGGCTTCAACACATAAAAATGAAGAAGAGCTGATTTTGCCAAAGCTTGATTTAAATAAATTTCAGGTTGCTGTGGTACCAAGACATCCGGAAAGATTTGACGAAGTATATAATATTATGAAAAAGTATGGGAAAGTGGAAAAAATAAGTGAAAAGTTTAATAATGGAAAATGGAAAATGGAAAATGGAAAATGGAAAATTAATATAGATGAAGATTTAGTATTAATTGATAAGATGGGAGAGTTGATTAATTTATATCAAGTTGCCGATATTGTAATTTTAGGGGGGAGTTTTGTTGATAATGTTGGAGGGCATAATCCGGTTGAGGCTGCTTATTTTAACAAACCCATAATCAGCGGTAAATATTATTTTAACCAAACAGCGTTATATAACGAAGTTGAAAATATTGAAATTTGTGAAATTGATGAAATTAAAGAAAAAATTAAAGCGGCAAAGATTACTAAAATAAAAAATATTCTAAATTTAGAAGAAATTATTAATATAATTGAAAATGGATAATTTATTTAGTGAATAGTGATTTGTGAGTTGTGAGCAGAAAAAGATAAAATAAAGGACAAAGATGGAAAAAAATTTTTATGAAATAAAAGATGATAAGGTTATAATTTATGTAAAAGCGCAGCCAAATTCTTCAAAAAATAAAATAGCAGGTCTTTATGGGGACGACAGTTTAAAAATAAACATAAAAGCTCCTGCTGTAGAGGGTGCGGCAAATAAAGAATTGGTTAAATTTTTATCCAAAACATTTAAGATTCCCAAAAGCGATATAATAATAAAAGGAGAAACAAGTAAAAGGAAGCAAATTATATTGCCGCTAAATGTTAAAATAAAAGAATTTTTAAAGGAATACAATGAGCAATAGTGAAATTGCCAAGATACTTTCTCTTACAGCGGATTTGCTTGATATAAAAGGGGAAAATCCGTTTAAAGTAAGAGCATACAGGAATGCCGCAAGGCTTGTTGAAGGAACGAGTAAAGATTTTGAAAAGCTAGTAAAAGAGGAGTTTGATTTAACAAAATTGCCTGGAATAGGGCATGATTTGAGCGAATATATAAAAGAAATAGTAATTACAGGAAAATTTTCCAAACTGGAAGAGCTTAAAAAACAGATTCCTCTGGGACTTATCGATATGCTTAGCATTGAAGGCCTCGGTCCAAAAAGAATAAAAGAAATTTATGACGCTTTTCATATTACAAGTCTTGAAGAACTTAGAAAATATGCCCAAAACGGTGAGCTTGATAAACTTCCCGGATTTGGCCCTAAACTGATTGAAAAAATATTAAAAGGCGTTAAGCAGCTTAAAAAAGCCGGTATCAGATTTTTATGGGCCGATGTTGAAGAAGTGGCAGAAGAAATCAGAAAATATTTACTTGATTTCCCAGGTGTTGAAATTGTAGATATTGCCGGAAGTTACAGAAGGAGAAAAGAAACAGTCGGAGATTTGGATATTTTGGTTATTGCGGATGATTATATGAAGGTAAGTGAATATTTTACAAAATATAAAAGGGTAAAAGAAGTATATTCAAAAGGTTTAACAAGAAGTACGGTTTTTTTGGACAATTCTCTTCAGATTGACCTCAGGGCGGTTACAAAAGAGAGTTACGGAAGTGCTCTTCATTATTTTACAGGAAGCAAAGCCCACAATATAGCAATAAGAAAAATGGCAATAGATATGGGGCTAAAAGTAAATGAATACGGAATATACAAAGGTACAAAAAGAATTGCCGGAAAAAGCGAAGAAGAAGTGTATGAAACAATGGGGCTGAGATATATAGAACCTGAACTCAGAGAAAACAGGGGGGAAATTGAAGCTGCTAAAAATAATAATTTACCAAAACTTGTGAGGGAGGATGATATAAAAGGCGATTTAAAAGTTTATTTTAATAAAAACATTAAAGAAATTATCGATGAGGCTGAAAAAAAAGGTTATGAATTTTTGGGAATTTGTACAAAAAATATTGAAGATTTGGAAAAAATAAAAAAATTAAAATCAAAACTGAAAATTTACAGTGCTATTGAATGCAAAATAGATAAAAACGGTGAATTAAATTATTTAAAAGATAAAATTAAAGATTTTGATATAGTTTACGGAAGTGTGGAGGATAATTTTAATTTAGATAAACCTACCCAGACAAAAAGAATAATCAACGCTTTAAATCATATTGATATTTTATCACATCCAATTTGCAGAAAAATTCAGGAATTTGACGGAATCGATATTGAGTTTGAGCAAATATTAAAAGCAGCTAAAGAAAAAAATAAAATATTCGAAATTGACGCAAGAAGAGACAGGCTTGATTTGGATGATTCTAAAATAAAACTTGCAAAAGAAACGGGTGTAAGAATGTGCATTAATTCTTATGCTACAAATAAAAAAGAGCTTTATAATATGAAATACGGATTGAATCAGTCAAGAAGAGGCTGGGCTGAAAAGAAAGATTTAATTAATACGTTAAAAAATTTTATTTAAAATTTCATTAAATTTAAAAATTTCTTTTTTTATTATTTTTGTGAGTTTATTATAATTTTTAAAATCTATTTTATACGAGAGGATATATAAATTATTTAAAATATGGAATAAAGAGCCTCTAAGAAGCAAAAACCCTGATTTGTCGATTTGCTCATATGTTTTAATCAAATCTTCAAGCCCTTCAATAAGCGATGTAAGCTTTTCTTTTGAATCAATTTTTATATCCATAGCTTTGCTTATTGCCAAAAGCAGATTTTTAATATCCGGTTTTTCATCTTTATAATCAGTTTTATTAAAACAGTTTATTATTTCTCGTATATATTTTTCTTTATCAATAAGGGGTAATTTTTTGTCTTTTATTGGAACTGAACCCTCAATATAAGCGCCGTCACTTAAATTATAAACATTTGTCTGTTTTTCTTTTATTAATTTTTCTATATTGCTTTTGCTGCTTAAAAACAATGAATCGCTATATATATCATCACTTAAATTTCCTTTTACTTTAATCCCTTTTTGTTCTGTGTCTTCTTTATTGTCATAAAAACTTCCATATGAATGTTTTCTCTCCCCCAGTCTGAAACCTAAATCCATTCCGCATAGATATATTTCATTACTAAATTCACTTGCAAATGCCATACCTGTGTTTCCGACTATTGGGGAGGAATATTTTAAAGTAAAATAATTGTTTTCCTGTGTAAAAGCTTCCCTGATATACATTAAAGGTTTTTTTGCCATTTGGAAAATTTTTTGATTTACAACACTTGCTCCTAAGAAATAACCCCTGTAATTTGGTAATATATCTTTTAAAGCTTCAATTAATGTATCTATTCTTTCCTGTTCTATATGAAAATCACTTTGCAGTCCTGCTTTTATTAAAGGTTTAAGCGCAGTTCCTACTGAAATTATTATCATGGAATCTTTGTTTTTTTTAATAAATTCAATATTTTTTTCCAAACTTTTTCCATTGGCTGCTATACAAACAGGAATATTTAATTTTTTTGATTTATTTAACAGAGGATATCTCCCAATATTTTGCAAATGATTTTTTATTCCTTTTATTTCATCTTCGAAAGTTCCCCATCCTCTGTTTTTTAAAACGGAAATTTTATTAAATTTATTTTTGGCATCTATTATAAATTTGTTTTCATAGGTGGTGAGGGTGAATCTGGCAAAATTTGAAGTTATGATTCTTTCAAAATAAAATTTTTCAATTGCAAAATAATTAATTTTGTTTTTTATGAAAACAAACAGTTTTCCCCTTAATTTTTTATAAAGTTTTTCATAATCTATAAAATACAGACTTATTGCAAAAAATTCCGGTTCCGGTTCATATATAAAAAGAGACTGAAAATTATATTTTTGTGCTAATATTTCTATATGTTTGCCTGATAATAATCCTAAAATAACAGTTGCAGGTAAAAAATTATTTTCAAAATAAAATCCATCGGTATAATTTAAATTTTTAGCTTTGTCAGTTAAAGAATTTACTATTTTGCCTGTTAAATAAAATTCTTTTTCATCTAATTTTTCTGGATTAATATAAAAAAAATTTTTTTCCCATAAAGAATTTTGTACAGGATTATATGAAAATATGATTGAATCTTCATCAATAGAATTCGGATAAAGATAAGTATTTGTTTGTGTATCAAGTATATTATTGTTTACAAGCTGGTATCTTCTTGTTTTTATTGAAGTTATTAATTTATAAAACGAAGGAATATTTTGATAAAAAAACTTTATATTTTTTTGAAAAAGATTCATAATTTCTCCGCTAAAACAGAAGTTTTAGCGAATTATACTATCTTTTAAGCTGTAAAAGCGTATTTAACATCTCATCACTTGTTGTAATAGTTTTTGAATTTGCCTGGAAACCTCTTTGAATTACAATTAACTGAGTTAAACTTCTGCTTAAGTCAACATTGCTCATTTCAAGGCTGCTTGGTTGAATTGTCCCTCTTCCCCCCGTTCCGGCAGTCCCTACTATCGGTTCACCTGAATTTGGCGAAGAGCTGAACAGAGTTCCGCCCTCACTCATTAAGCCTTCATTATTAACAAATTTTGCTAATGCAACCTGAGCAAGGGAATAACTTCTGCCGTTGGTGAATACCCCTATTACCGTTCCTGTCTGATCAACTACCAAACTTTGCAAATCTCCTCCCGGATAACCGTTTTGAGTCTGTCCGCTAGTGGAACTAGGTGCTTCAAAAGATGTGATTCCGTCAAATTTGCCAATGTTTCCTAAATCAAGCTGTATGGCCTGTCCTGAATTGGCTCCATTGTTAGGATTAAATATTAAACTAGGAGGATTATAGGAATTTAAACTTCCGTCAGGATTGAATTTTACATATCCGTTTGCCGGCTGATCAAGAGACGAAGGTGCCGGGACATCGGCATACCATTTCCAAACTGTCGGATCGTTCGGATTTTCAGATGTATGTGCTTTTCTGAAATGAAGTGTTAAAGTGTGCTTGCTGCCAAGCGAATCAAACACATCAATGCTTGTTGTGTGAGTTGCGGCATTAATAGCCTGTGAAAAGGTTGATCCTCCTGCTGCCAAACTTCCGTTTATCGGTGAAAAAGCTTCCGTAAATAAATTATTGTCTTTTTTATCATCCGGATAACCAGATAAATTTATATTAAATGAATTTGCTGAGGTGTTTTTTATATTTAATTTTCCGTTTTCATCTATTGAAACAATACCGCTGTTTCCGGATGTTGAATTTGAAGTATCTCCGCTGTCATCTATCGCCAATTGCCATACATATGCCAAATCCTGAATATCGTGAAAATAATATGTGTCATTTTTATAAAATGTATCTGTTGATGTGCCGCTGCCCAAAGATTTGAAAATTTGAGACAATTTCCCAAGAGGGGTGTTTGAATTTGAATCGTTGATTGTTCCATTGGAATCTTTTAATTGTACATTTTTAATAATATCCTGGGTTTCTTTCATTTTACCGTTTTCAAAACTTACATTGTCATTTATATTATTGCTTGTAAAATCTGAATTCAAAAGGCAGCATAAATCACTGAATGTCTGGAAATCTTTTCCATAAACATATGTTAAGGTGTCATCTATTGTTCCGTCTGCGTTTTTATCAATTTGAAATGATATTTTTTGATTGACATTCATAAATGCACGGTTATTATCATCTTTTGTTGTGGAATTATATAACCAGTGAAGCCCTTCATTCGAATCAGAAACGGTATTTTCCTTTGGCTGATAAGACCCGCTTGCACTTCCGCAGCCTTCGGTTTCATTTATAGGTGTTTTTGAATATATGAAATTTCTTGTTTCCCCAAGTCCGTTTATATTAACTTTAATTCCCTGTCCTTCTTCTATATTAAACGCATCACCGCTTGCATTAAAAAGCTCGCCTACATCGTCGGCACCGATAAAACTGTTTTTTAAGGATTTCATAGGCTCTGTAGTGGTTGAGGGTCCGTTTAAACCTTTGAAAATATTTTCTAATTCCGTATTGGTAGATGAAAGTGTGGTTTCTGTTTTTATTTTGTTTTCTGGATCCACAATTTGTCCGTTTCCGTTTAAATAAACTTTGTATTCTGATGATGGTTTTGTACCGGTCGGATCTTTTATTATTTCATTGATTTCGTCTAATAAATCTTTTATGGTGGTAAATTTTCTGTCTGTATTTGATGTGCTTTTTCCGTAAGTAAATGTATAATTGTTTATATTTCCATTTGCGTCTTCTATTGCCAAAGTCAAAGTGTCTTTATCAGGGGTTAAAGATAATTTTTCACCATTTGCATTATATAATCCGCTAATATCTGCAGTCTGATCAACAGTAGGTCTTGTTCCGCTCATTTCTTTAATATGAACCCCACTGTTTAGATTTGCTTTTATTTGAATTTTACTTGTAGCGTTTGCCGGTGTGGTAAGACCTGGTGGAATAGATATCGGCTGAACCCCTTTTGCGGTATCTATTGTATGTGTGTCCGGGTCTGCAAGCCATCCTTGTACTATCATTCCGTTTGGGTCAACAAAATTACCGTTTGCATCAAATGTAAAATCTCCGGCTCTTGTATATTTATATGTTTTTCCTCCGTCTCCACTCACAACAAAAAAACCGTCTCCGTTAATTGCCATATCTGTATTTTTATCGGTATTTTGAATACTTCCTTGTTTAAACAATGTTTCAACTGCGCTGACACTTGTTCCAAGGCCTATCTGAAGTGAATTTTTTCCACCGAGTTTTCCCTGTGGTGCTGTAGCGCTTTTTACTGTTTGGCTTAAAAGATTTTGAAAATTGGTTCTAGAGTATTTAAATCCCACAGTATTTACATTTGCAATGTTGTTGGCTTCCACATCCATTGCAACCTGATGAGCGTTTAGGCCGCTAACCCCGCTCCAAAGACTTCTCATCATGATTCATTCCTTTAAATAAAGTTTTTTTTATCAAGCAAAAACCGTTCCTTTTTCAATTACTCACCCCGCCGCTTGAAAAGCGGCCGGGCAAGCTCACCACTCACCACTCACTATTCACTACTATATTATCCTTTTTTTAAATTAATTGCTTTTTGAATCATTTCATCGCTGGTTGTTACAGTTTTTGCCGCCGCTGAGAATGCTTTTTGGTTTATTATAAGCTCTGTCATCGCTTTGGCAAAATTTACATTTGAAGCTTCAAGTTTATGAGAAATTACTTTTGCATAAGGAATGTATTCTCCATTGCTTTCATATAAAAATGCTTTATTTGAATTATTTGTCTTTCTAAAAAGATTGCCCCCGATACTTTCAAGTCCCTGAGGGTTTTGAAAATGGAAAATCGGAATCTGTCCGAGCCCCACACTTTTGGAATTTGAAAAATTTGCAAAAATAACTCCGTCGTCATTAATATCATATCCTTGAAGGTAACCTTTTTCAAGTCCATTTTGGGAAAAAGAATAACTTGTATTGGAATCTGTTTTGGCGTATGACGTTAAATCAAAATTTATATTTATATTTTGAGGTGAATTAAGTGTCACTGTTTTAGGGGATAGTAATTTTCCGTTTTCGTCAAACGTGAAAATCTGATTTGAAGTGTTTATAATGTTTCCGTTTGCATCTTTTATTGTAATTACTCCGTTCCATTGAATCTGATTATTTAAAATTTTCTGTTTTGTAAAAGAAAAAGAAATTATATTTTTGTTACCGTTTGCGTCATAAATATTCCCTCCAAAATCATGTTTGTTTACTTTAAAAGCATTGCTTTTTGCACTTGTCTGGGGATAAATTTCATTTCCAATTCTTCCGAGATTGTTAATAAACAAGTCATTGGAATTTTCTGTTTTGAGAAGATATGAATTAATAGTTTTAGCGGTAGGATTTGTTGTAACAATTCTTCCTTTATCGTCAAGAGAAACCGAGATATCCGGATTGATATTATTTGCCAGGGACTGGAATTTATCGATTAAATTTTGCACAGTGTCAAATTCATTTTCTTTGGCGGGGGTTGATTTATAAATTAATTTTTCAGCTGCAATATTTGGTAAATTGTCATTATTTGAGTGTAAAATTATTTTTGTTGGGTCAGAAATCACTATTCCGTTGTCTGATATTGTCGCATCTATTCCATTTTGTGTTAATTTATTGACAAGGGCATTTTGAATTTCGCTTTTTGTACTTCCATCAGGCACACTCAGATTTATCTGTTTATCATTAATACTAAAATCATAAACCAAATCTTTTCCGTCTTTTATATCGTCTGTTATGCATATTTCACTTGAAATTAAATTATTGGAATATGTTGCCGGATTTCCGAAACCGAAAACGAATGAATCACCGTCTCTTATTTTTAAATCTTTTCCGTCATTTGAGTATAATGCACTGAAATCATTATTAAGTGTCGCCGGAGCGGTTGAGTTTATCTGGTCGGCATCATTCAAATTGGTAAAAAGATTCACTTTGCTTGTGGCAATTGCGGGTAAAATCATTGAATTTGGCAGTGAAATGGGGGAGAGAGGATTATTTATTAAATTATCTGTCGGAATGTTTTGGTTTATTTCATAGCTTCCGTTATTGTTTTTTATATTATTTGCGTTGGCAACTAATAGATAATTCCCGTTGTTATCAACCAAATAACCCTCTTTGTCTCTTTTAAAGCTTCCGTTTCGTGTATAGTAAATATTGTCCCCGTTTTTAACCCCAATCCAGCCTTTACCACCAAGAGCAATATCGAAAGGATTGTCTGAGTCGATAAAACTTCCTTGCGATAAATTAATGGCATTGGCATCGAGTCTGCTTCCAAGTCCAACATCCGAAAATATCGGTGAATTTTTCAGAGTCTGTGAAAAAATTGAAGAAAATTCAGGGTTTGTTTCTTTGTATCCCGCGGTATTGATATTTGATATGTTGTTCCCCCAAATATCAATCCCCGTTTGAAAACTTTTCATTCCGCTTACACCGTTAAAAAATGACCTTGTCATTTTAATCCTTTTATTAACCAAAATTATTCAACATCTAATATTCAATATTCATAATTTAACATTCAACATTTAAATATTATCCCTGCCACTGATAAATTTCTTTTATTTTGTCAAACGGTACATATTGGTTTCCGAGTTTGGCGAAGGCATTTCCGTTTTCAAATCTTATTGATTCAATAGGATACGCACCAATTGCTGTTGTATGTTTATTTCCATTAGGGTCTGTATATGTTGCGCTTACTTCATAACTATCACTTTTTACTCTGTTTCCGTTATTATCTTTTAAATCCCATTCAAAACTTAAAATTCCTTTTGTGTGGGGGTTTAAATCAAATTCTTTAACTATATTTCCAGCTTTATCTTTAATTTGAACTTTTCCACTTTGTATATTATCTCCAAAATATAATTCAAAATCTTTTTTCGTATCATTATCTGTAACATTAATATATCTGTTTCCAGTATCAGCCATTTTCCCTATTGCAGAAACGGTTGAAAGTTCATTGGTAGAAGTTAGCGTTTTTGCCAATGTATCAATTGTTTTTTGCATATTTGCATTCATCTCCATAGTTGAAAGATAAGCAGTTTGTTCAAGCATTTTATTTGTATCCATCGGATTTGTTGGGTCTTGCATTTCAAGCTGTTTTAAAAACAGCTTCATAAAAGCGTTTTTATCGAGCTGTGAATTTGGATTGTAAACTTTGTCATTGCCGGCCTGTGTTGCATTGTTGGTTATATTTGCTACTGATGACATTTTTTAACCTTTTTTAATATTAAAGCAAATATTGTTCCAATCAGGCAGTGAGTTGTGAGTAGGGGCTCCATATCTTTTAGAATCTGCAATAAAAAATTTTGTGCGGGCTTGATTTTCGGTTTTGTTTTATTATCTGTATGTGTTAATAATTCTATCAAATGAGGCATTAAAAACCTTTTTATTTTTAGCAAGCAAAAAATATTCCAAGCAGTTTTTAGCGAAAATGGTGAAATTGTGAAAACAGTGAAATTGATGTATAATTTCAAAAATTTTTAAAGGTAATTAATGAAGAATATTAGAAACATTGCAGTTATAGCCCATGTTGACCATGGAAAAACTACACTTGTGGATGAACTACTCAAACAGTCCCACACCCTTGACGCAAGGAAAGATTTGGGTGAGAGGGTAATGGACAGTAATGATTTGGAAAAAGAAAGAGGAATTACAATTTTAAGTAAAAATACGGCTATCAGATGGAATGAATTCAGAATTAATATTATTGACACTCCGGGGCACAGTGATTTTGGAGGGGAAGTTGAGAGGGTTTTGAAAATGGTGGACGGTGTATTGCTTCTTGTAGATGCCCAGGAAGGCGTAATGCCCCAGACTAAATTTGTTGTAAAAAAAGCGCTCTCACTGGGGCTTAAACCTATTTTGGTGGTAAATAAAATAGACAAACCCGCAGCTGAACCGGACAGGGTTGTTGATGAGGTGTTTGATCTGTTTGTAAGTATGGGTGCTACTGAGGACCAGCTTGATTTCCCTATAATTTATGCCGCTGCCAAAGAGGGATATGCAAAATGGGAACTTGAGGATAATAATAATGATATGACGCCCGTTTTTGAGGCAATTACAAAATATATTCCTGCCCCTGCGGGTGACGAAAGCGCCCCGTTGCAAATGCAGGTATTTACTCTTGATTATGATAATTATGTGGGAAGAATAGGAATTGCGAGAATTTTTAACGGTACAGTTAAAAAGGGTGAAGAAGTAACACTGGTTAAAGCCGACGGTGAAAAAATAAACGGAAGAGTTACCAAACTGATGGGATTTTTAGGACTTGACAGGATGGAAATTGACGAGGCGAAAGCGGGGGATATTGTGGCTGTTGCCGGATTTGAAGCCCTTAATGTGGGGGATACGATAGCCGATAGGAATAATCCTGTGGCTTTAGGCGCACTTCATATAGAAGAACCTACCATAAGTGTTATTTTAAGCGTAAACGATTCACCTCTTGCGGGGACTGAGGGTAAAAATGTAACAGCTCCAAAGCTTAGGGACAGACTGTTTAAAGAGATGCAGACAAATATTGCAATGAAAATAGAAGAACTGGGTGAGGGTAAATTTAAAGTAAGCGGAAGGGGAGAGCTTCAAATAGCAATTCTTGCTGAAAATCTTAGACGTGAAGATTTTGAATTTTCCCTGTCTCGTCCTGAGGTTATTATTAAAGTGGAAAACGGGGTTAAACTTGAACCTTATGAATATGTTGTTGTAGATGTACCGGATATTTACAGCGGAGTTGTAATAGAAAAACTTGGAACCAGAGGCGCCGTTATGAAAAATATGATGCCTTTAAGCGACGGAAGTACAAGAATTGAATTTGAAATGCCGGCACGCGGACTTATAGGATATAGAGGTGAATTTATGACCGATACAAAAGGTGAGGGAGTGCTTAACAGCTCGTTTCTTGAATTTAGACCCGCCACTACCAAACCTTATACAAGAAAAAACGGAGCTTTGATTTCTATGGAAAACGGTGTGGCTGTCGGATATGCAATATTCAATTTGCAAGAGAGAGGCAGAATGTTTATAAAACCCGGGGATAAAGTTTATAACGGGATGATAGTCGGTGAACACAGCAGAAGTAACGATTTGGAAGTAAATCCTATTAAAGGTAAAAATTTAACCAATGTCCGTGCCAGTGGTAGCGATGAAGCGATAAAACTGGTTCCCCCTGTTCAGCTTACCCTTGAAAAAGCCCTTGAATGGATAGAAGATGATGAACTTGTGGAAATTACCCCTAAATCTATAAGGGTAAGGAAAAAATATCTCGATCCTACCGAGAGAAAAAGAATGAGCAGGAAAAAATAAAAAAAGATAATTTTTCTCCCTTTTTCTTATAACTTTTTCTTATATCTTCTTAAAATCTTTATAATCTTTGTTACAATTCGAAAAATATTTAAAGGAGCGGTATGAAAAAATATTTGATTCTAACCGCTTTGTCAGGTCTGCTTTTAGCCAAAAATGTGACATTTAACGAAGTTTTAAAAGAAACTCTTTCTAATAATTTAGAGCTAAAGGCAAAAAAGCTTAATATTGACAAAGCCAAAAGCGATTTGGATAAAGTTAGAGGAATGGAATGGGGCAAATTTATTTTTAACGAGCAAATAAGCAGAACAAATAATGCTATGTATGTATTCGGTATGAAATTAGGCAGCAGGGAAGCCACTTTCAGCGATTTTGGCTTCAGCGATTTTCTGGCCCCTTTGGGCGGCGCTTTGATGAAGGCGAATTCAAATTCTTTAACACCTCAGGATTTGGCCGCAATGCAGGGAATTTTAGCTATTAAACCGCATGATTTAAATTATCCTGCCCCGAGAAGCAATTTTGCTACAAATTTTGTTTATGAGATTCCGATTTTTACAGGGTTTAAATTAACTTATGCAAAAGAAATGGCAAAACTTCAGATATTGGCAAACAAATATAAATTTCAAAGAGATAAAACTCTTTTGGCTTTGGAAGTATTAAAAGCATATAACGGGGCTGTCGCCGCTAAATATTTTATAAATGCTTTAAATAAGGCAAAGGAAACAACAAGCTCTTTTGTAAAAATGGTTAAAGAATTTAAAAAAGAGGGCATGGCAACCGATATTGATTTACTGCAGGCCCAAAAAAGGGATTCCCAGGTTGATGCATATTTACAAGAGGCCAAAAACAAATACGCCCTGGCTTTGTCTTATTTAAGATTTTTAAGTGATGATTACGATATTACGTCTGTTGGTGATTTTGAAGTAATTATTTCTCCTGATAGTAATTTAAAAACATTAATTAAAGAGGCTTTAAAAAACAGAAACGACTTAAAATGGATGAAAAAAAATTATGAGACTATGAAAAAAAAGGTTAAATTTGATTCTGCTGAAAATTATCCTATGATAGGGGCACATTTGGAATATGGATGGAATGATAACACTGTGGCCAATATAAGAAGTGATAAAGATTATTGGCTCGCGGCAATAGGTTTAAAATATAATATTTTTGATAAAAGCAAAGATGCCGACATTGAAAAAAGTAAAATTGAAGCACTTCAGACAGGCTATTATTATCAATATATGAAAAAAGCTATTGCACTTGATGTAAGACAGAAATATCTGAATTTAAAAACAAAAACTAAAATAATAAAAAATAAATTAACAAACAAAGAACTGGCGGAAGAAATTTTAAAAAAATATACCTATATGTATAAACAGGGAATGATAAATATGACTATTCTTTTAATGAAAGAGGCGGATGCAAGAAAAGCAAGGGCGGAACTTATTAAGGCAAAATATGATGAAGCTGTTGCGGCGGCTAAACTTAAAGCAAGCATTGGAGACTTTGTTAAATAGTGAGTCGTGATTGGTGAGTAGTGAGTAGTGAAAAATGGAAAATAAAGGAGTATAAATGATTAAAAAGATAGCGTTAATTTCAGCATTTGCATTGAGTTTGTTTGCCTATGAATTTGCAACTGCAAAAAAAGGTGTTATTCATATAAAAAAAGATTATGTTGCCGATATATATGCAAAAAGACAGGTTATGCTGGCCCCGAGAGTTATGGGATATATTAAAGAAATAAAAGCTGAAGAAGGTGAAAAGGTTAAAAAAGGCGAACTTTTGTTTGTTGTTGACCCTACCGATGTGTATTCAATGCTAAATCAGGCAAGGGGTGCTCTTTTACAGGCCCAAAGCGGTGTGCTGATGGCCGAAATGGCTTATGCAGATGCAAAAAGGGATTATGAAAGATTTAAAAATTTATATGCCGCAGGTGCCGTAAGCAAAAGAGATTTTGAAAAAATGACATTAAATATGAATATTAGGAAAAAACAGGTGGATATGGCAAAAGGTTTGTTAAAAAGAGCAAAAGCGGCTCTTGTTATGGCAAGAAATCAAATAAAATATGCTAAAGTAAAATCCCCTATTAATGCGGTGGTTACAAGAAAAATGAAAAATGTGGGTGAAATGGCGCTTCCTGGATATCCTGTTTTAATTTTAAGCAATTTAAGCTCTCTTAAAGCAAAAAGTTTTGTAAAAGAAGGCGATATTGATAAATTTAAGCTTGGAATGAAAGTTGAAATTTTTGTTCCGGCCATTAATAAAAAATATAAGGCAAAGGTGGAGAATATCATTCCGAGTGCCGATCCCGCAACACATTCTTATATAGTTAAATTCAAATTTAATAAATATGATGATAAACTGCTTCCAGGAATGTATGCAAAAGCGAAGATAATTTTAGGAAAAAAAGAAGCCGTTCTTGTTCCGTTTGCCGCTTTGACGAGCAGGGAAGGGATTATGGGGGTTTTTGTCAATAGAGACGGAATTGCCAAATTTATAGCCGTTAAGCAAATTGCCCAAGAAGGGGATTATATTGCGCTCAAAGGATTGAATGCAGGAGAAAAGGTAATTCTTTATCCGCCTGCGAATATGATTGACGGACAAAAATTATAGGAGCGGGAATGGAAAAATTAAAAGCAATAAAAGCTAAATTAAAAGAAAAACGAAAAGAATTAAATGAATTAAAGTCACAATCATGTGACATAAGTGAAATACAAAAGCTTGAGAATGAAATAAAAGCTCTTGAAAATAAAGTAATTCAAAGAGAAAAAGAAGTTTCTCAAAAAGAAGAGGAATTAACTCATCTCGAAGAAGAATTAAAACTAAATATAGCGGGAAAACTTGCCAGAACTTTTTTAAAAAACCCTTTAACCCCTGTAATTGCATTAGCTCTTATTTTAATGGGATTGATTGCCATTCTTCTAACTCCAAGAGAAGAAAATCCACAAATTGACGTGCCAGCTGCCAATGTTATAGTGGTTTATCCTGGAGCCAGCTCTAAAGAAGTTCAAAATGTAATAGTTGAGCCGCTTGAAAGAATTTTAAAAGCCATGACAGGCGTCAAGCATGTTTACGGTATGGCTATGAACAGTGCCGGAGTTGTGACTGTAAGGTTTAAAATAGGACAGGATAAGGTAAGAAGTCTAAGCAAGCTCTATGACAGGGTTATGCAAAATATGGATAAACTTCCAAAAGGCGTATGGACACCTTTGATTAAACCTGTTGATATTGACGAAGTGCCGATTGTAACTTTGGCCATTTCAAGTAAAAAATATAATGACGCCCAGCTTTACAGAATCGCCCAAAGATTGCTTAGTCCTCTTGCAGAAGTGAAAAATGTAAGTGTCATCGGAATAAAAGGGGGACATAAAAGGCAGTTTAATATTTTAATAGACCCAGAGAAACTTGCCGCTTATCATTTATCTCTCGCTCAGATTGTCATGGCTCTTAAAGCTGCAAATGTTGATTATCCTTTAGGCGGAATGGATAATAAAAAATATTCTATTCCTTTGGAATTTGACGGATTTATCAATTCAGTTAAAGATGTTAAAAATCTGGTTGTTGCGGATTATATGGGAAGGCCTATTTATATAAAAGATATTGCAAAAGTTAAAGACGGTGTTGATTTTCAACACAAACATAAAACTTTTTATGAAGCCGGAAAGTCTTTTTATGAAGATCCCCTTATAGGAAAAAGCGAAAATAAATTTCCAGTTGGTATAAAACAGAACCAGGTAACTGTTTTTGTTGGTAAAAAAAGAGGTACCAACGCCGTTTTTGTTGCAAGGGATGTAATAGCCAAGGCAAAGGAACTTCAAAAAACACTGCCAAAAGATGTCCATGTTTATATAACAAGAAATGACGGGCATAAGGCAAATCATGCGGTTAACGAACTGCTTAACCATTTGATAGTTTCCCTTGTTGTAATTTTCTTTTTATTAATTTTGGTATTGGGATTTAGGGAAGCGTTAATCGTTGTGTTTACCGTCCCTCTTATTCTATCAATTACACTGTTTATAGGAATGCTTGCAGGCCAGAGTATAAACAGAATCACCCTGTTTGCCCTTATTCTGGCTTTGGGACTTTTGGTTGACAGCGCCATAGTGGTTATAGAAAATATACACAGGCATTTTTCAATAGGTGATAAGCCGAGAGATTACGCCGCTGTTTATGCCACAAATGAAATCGGTAATCCTACAAATGTGGCTACACTTGCCATTATTTTGGCATTTTTGCCTATGTTTTTTGTTACAGGAATGATGGGCCCTTATATGGGACCGATTCCGTTTAATGTGCCAATTGCTATGATAGCGTCGCTTGTAATTGCGTATATGTTTACCCCCTGGGCTGCTGTTAAATTTTTACCTGAGCATAAGGAAAAACACGAGCCTTTTGATATTAGAAAAACAAAAACATTCAGGGTTTTTCATTCTATATTGAATCCTCTTTTAAATTCAACCCCTAAAAGGATAGTGTTTTTTAGTGTTGTTTTATTACTGTTTGCAGGTTCACTTATTTTGCCTGTGTATAAAATAGTTCTTTTTAAAATGCTTCCGGGAGCAAATAAAAATACGTTTAATATCACAATTGACCTTCCAAAAGGAAGCAGTATTGATACAACCACAAAAGTCAGCAACTGTGTGGCAAATATTTTAAGTAAACAAAAAGAAATAAAAGATTTTGAACAGTTTATAGGAATCAGCGGAGTGGTTGATTTTAACGGTCTTCTTAGGGGAAGTTCTATGAAACAGGGTGAAAATTACGGAGAAATAAGGGTTAATCTGTTTCCTAAAGAAGATGGAAGAAAAGAGAGTTCTATCGATATGGTGAGCAGATTAAGACCTGTTATTCAGAACCAGTGCGGTTTTGACAATGCAAATATAAAACTTGTTCAGGAACCTCCTGGACCTCCTGTAATGGCCACGCTTCTTATGCAGGTATTCGGGGGAGATGAAGAGGGCAGACTGAAATTGGCAAATTATATAGAAAGTTTATATAAACATACCGACAGGGTTGTGGATATTGATATTATGAGAGACAGACAGATTGTAAAATATAAAATTGTTCCTGATAAGCAAAAAGCGGCGCTTTTTGGAATCAGTGTAGAGCAGATTGCAAAAATACTCGGTATGGGATTAAAGGGAGCTGTAATCAGTGTTGCCCATATTCCAAGTGAAAAAGAACAGGTTGGTATTTTTGTGAGGTTTGAGAAAAAATACAGAAAAAATCTGGAAAGCCTTGATAAAATTAAATTAATGTCTATGACTACACACAGATTGGTACCTTTAAAAGAAGTCGTAAAAATTGAACCTGTTAAATATGACGGAATGATTACGAGTAAAGATTTGCGCCCTATGGTAATGGTTACCGGCGAAATGGATAAAAGAGGAAGTATTTATGCACTACTCGATATTTTCTTTAATCTTAAAGACAAAGGTGTTCCCGGATATAAAATTACTTATGACGGTAATCCGAGACTTAATTTAAAAGCCACTGATTTAAAAACAGGTAAAAGTTATGATTTAATCTGGGGCGGGGAATGGGAGCTTACATTTGATGTGTTCAGAGACCTCGGAAGCGCGTTTGGAGTTGCGGTAATTCTTATTTATCTTTTGATGGTTGCTTATTATAAAAACTTTAGAGTCCCAAGAATCGTACTTGCGGCAGTGCCTCTTACATTTATAGGAGTACTTCCGGGACATGCAATAATGAACTGGATAACTCTGGCGTTTTTCCATTCAAAAACATATTTTACGGCAACAAGTATGATCGGCTTTATCGCACTGGCCGGTATTGTTGTCAGAAATTCGCTATTACTTATAGATTTTACAAACGATTTAATTAAACAGGGCAGAAGTATAAACGAGGCCGTTATTGAAGCGGCGGCCACAAGATTCAGACCTATTGTTTTAACTGCCCTTGCTATTATTTTGGCTTCATTTGTCATTGTGCTCGATCCGGTATGGCAGGGTCTTGCCGTAGCCCTTATTTTCGGTGTTTTCGCCTCAACTGCGCTTTCGGTTATTGTTGTGCCTATTCTTTACTGGAGATATTTAATTTCAAAACATAAAAAAGAAAAACATATAGTATACGGATTAAAAGAGATTTAACTCTTTTTTTCTTTACATAACGAAAAATTATGATATAATTTTTCAAAAAAGAGTGAATATGGGCTCAATTTTATCTAAGAAGCTTAAAATTATCGCACTTTCTTTGTTTACTGCAACAATGATACTTGTAATACTCTATTTTATATTATTAAATTTTTTTATATATGAAGAAGTAAACAAAGTAAGGTTGTGCACCAAAGCCATATTCAGTGTTAAATATTCGGAAATGAAAGATACTTACACTCCTTTTTCATCCATTATAAAAATATATAAAAAAAATACAAATATAGATTTTAAACTGTTTTCTTTATTTAAGAATCCTGAGCTAAAAAATAACGGTTTTTTTAAAAAAATTAAAAATAAAAAAGAGATATATAAGATTAATTCAAATTATATTACTTATTATAAACCTATTGTTATGAAAAATGAATGCCTGAAATGCCACGGTTATGAAAAACATAAAATTTTCAGCTGTGGAGGGATTAAAAGCTCAAATAAAATAAGAGGATTCAAAAAAGGCGACGTTGTTGGATATATAGAGGCAAAAGCGCCTTTTAAAAGATCTTTTATGAAATTTAATTTAACATTTTTAATTTCTTTCTTTTTGCTGTTTCTGGCTTTAATTGCCACGCTGTGCGGATTTTATAAATTTACAAATAATTTAAAAAGGGATATAACCCTGTTTTTGAAATTCTTTGATGAAAAAGTTTCAAAAGGTATTTATGAAAAATTAAATATCACAATGTCTTTTATTGAATTTCAAAAATTAAAAGTATCTATAAATAAAGCCGTAAATTCTATTAAATATTATAAAAACGAAATGATTAAGAGATATTATTTCAGCCCTGTTACCAATTTGCCAAACAGAATAAAATTAATGGAAGATATGAAAAAAACAGATAAAAATGCATTGGCTATACTTAATATTAATAAATTCAGGGAAGTAAACGATTATTTTTCCCAGGAAATGGGCAATTTAATTATTCAGGAAGTCGCAAAAAGATTAAAAAAACTTATTAATAATAAAATTTATCATATAAATATAGACGAGTTTGCCGTATTACTGGATGAATACGAATGTTTTGAAAACTGTTTATATATTAAAAAAATTATTAAAGAGTTGGAAAAACCGTATATTGTAAATAAAAACGAAATTAATCTTTTTTTCAGGGCGGGAATCGGTTCAAAAAAAGAAAAAGATGTTTTTACTGTAGCTGATATTGCAGTGGAATATGCAAAAAGAAAAAAAGTAAAATGTCTCTGTTACTGCGAAATAAAAGATTTGGCCCAGAGTTTTGAAAAAAATCAGAAAACTTTAAATATTTTGGAAAAAGCTATGAGAGAAGACAGAATAATTCCTTATTTTCAGCCCATAGTAGATAATAAGACACAAAAAATTGTAAAATATGAATCACTGATAAGAATGATTGATGAAAACGGAAAAGTATATTCACCGGGGGAATTTTTGGATGTGGCGAAAAGTGTTAATATTTATAAAAATTTAACACTGATTGTTTTTGAAAAAACTCTTAATTTATTTAAAGAAAGAAAAGAAGAAGTTTCACTGAATCTCTCTTTGGAGGATTTTGAAGATGATAATATAAAAGAAAAAATATATAAATTGATAAAAAATTTTCCCGAACCCGAAAGGATAACGATTGAGCTTCTGGAAAATGAAGACATTGCATCGGATTCTTATATATTAAGTTATTTGCAAAAACTGAAAAATTACGGGGTTAAAATTTTTATAGACGATTTTGGAAGCGGATATTCCAATTTCAGTTATCTGTTTAAATTTCAGATTGACGGATTGAAAATAGACGGCAGTCTGATAAAAAATATTCTTAAAGATAAGAAATCACAAATGATAGTCCAGACAATGGTGGAATTTGCCAAAAAAGGGAATATGGTGACTGTGGCGGAATATGTTGAAAACAGAGAAATTTTTGAATTTATTAAAAAACTGGGTGTCGATTATTCCCAGGGGTATTATTTTTCCGCTCCTAAACCTTTGATATAATTTTATTCAGGCGCTGTTTTTGTAGAAAAACTTGAAAATAAAAAAAAGAAAATGATTTGATAGAAAAAAAGTTAAAAATAAGGAAATTTTATGAAAATAGTTTTGGCTTCTTCAAATAAAGGTAAAGTCAGGGAAATAAAAGAAATTTTAAAAGATTTTGAAATAATCCCCTATACGGATTTAATTCAGGCATTTGAAATAGAGGAAAACGGAAAAAGTTTTAAAGAAAATGCGATTATAAAAGTAAAAGCCGTTGCTGAAAAACTTCCGGAATTTTTAGTAATGGCAGATGACAGCGGAATAAGCGTTCCCGCCCTCGGTGGAATTCCCGGAATTTATTCCGCAAGGTTTGCCGGAAGTGAAGCAAGTGACAAAGACAATTTAAAAAAGCTGATAAGCGAACTTAAAAAAAGAAATATAAAAAAAACCCCGGCTTTTTATACAGCAGCAATTGCAATAGCTTCACCTTATGGAATTTTTACTACGCATGGTTTTATGCATGGTGATGTTATAGATGAAGCAAAGGGTGATAAAGGTTTTGGATACGACCCTATGTTTATTCCAAAAGGGTTTGATAATACATTGGGTGAACTGGATGAAAAAATAAAACAAAAAATATCCCACAGAACAAAAGCCCTGAAATTAGCTGAGAATATATTAAAAGTTATTAAATAATTTTTTCATTTAAAGTAATATTTTAGCACATATGCCGCACGCTGCGCTTTCGCTTCTTAATATAAAACTTTGAAGTTTGTAAATTTCTCTGAATTTTTCTTTTTCTTTTTCGCTGAATCCGCCTTCGGGCCCTATTAAAATCGGCATGGTTATGTTTTTGTTAAATTCTATTTCTTTTCCGTTAAAATCAAGTGCGCTGAAATTAGGGTATTTTTCAAAAAAATCTTTACTTGAATTTAAAATTTCTATTTGCATTTTGTCACTTCTTCCGCACTGCTGGCAGGAATTTATAAGAATTTTTTCAATTCGCTCAAGTTTTAATTTAAAATTTCTCTGGGAAAAATCGCAGTATATAAAGCTTATTTTGCTCACTCCTATTTCATTTAACGAAGGAATTATTTTTTCCATGTTTTTAGGCTCAATTACACACCATGCGATATGAAAAAATGTTTTTGGTCTGTTTGGAAAATATTTTTTTTCAATAAGAGACAAAAAAGCCTCTTTTTTGTTTATTTCGTCTATTTTATAAATATATAAACAATCGTCTTTTAAATTCCTGATTTTTACAGGTTCGTTTCTGTTTTTTCTTCTTACCTTAAAAAGGTATTTATGGCTTTCACCTGTTAAAATAATCCTGTTTTGAGGGTCGGGATAATATAAAAACTGCATTTAGCGCCTTTTTGATATAATTATAATAAAATTAAGGAGAGGGTTTGGTAAATAATATAATATCTTTTTTAAAAAATCCCCAAAACAGCACTGTTTACAAAGTTTTAAATTTAAAAAAAGAAGAAACCGAAATATTAAAAATAATGCTTGAATTTTATCTGGATTCAAAAGAGGATGTCAGCGTAAAGGAAATTTTATTTTCGATATTCGGAAAAGACAAATTCAAAGCCCTTGAAAATATATACGTAATAAAAAATCTGATAGAGGAGGGATGGATTGTAATAAGCTCAGTGGGACAGTTTAAAATAAACGATATGACCAATCTGGAGCTTTTTAATTCTAGTATTTCTCTTTCCATCGCTTTTTTAAGGTTAATAGAGCAGGGCTCACTCGAACTTGTGGTGCCTGAAAATAAACCTTACAGTGACCATCTGGAATTTTTGCACGACGAATTTTTAAGAATAGAAATATACGAACAGCTTGCAAATATAAAAAATTCTTTTTCCAAAACAAGCTCAAGTATAAAAAGGCTTCAAAGCAAATTAAAACTTATTGAAAATACAATTAAAGAAAAAGTTAAAAAAACAAAAATTGACCTGCCGGTAATTAATTTTATAAAAGAGTATGAATTAAATGAAAAAGAGGAAATAATATTTTTGGCTCTTTTAAAAGAAGAGTACACCAATTCGAATGAAAATGCAAGGGAAATGAATTATTTATTAAATCTTGTCAGCAGTGATGAGATAGAAAGAATAAAAAACAGAAGTTTGCTGGATGAGAATTCAAAGCTTGTAAGCGAGGAAATTGTGGATTATGACGAACTGATAGGTGCTTTCGGCGGTTTTACAAAAATATTTTTTATAAATGATGAAATACTCAAAGATTTGATACATCCAAGAACAAAACATAAAATTGAACATATTGTAAAAGAAACGCTTTTTGATTTTATTGAGCCCGAATATTCATTAAAAGATATTGTTTTGGATGAGAATACAAAAGAGAGTCTGAATACTTTGTTAAAACAGATAGATAAAAAAGTAATAAATAAATTAAAAAAATGGGGAATAAAAAGCTCAAACGGCATAGAGGCTAAAATAATTTTTTACGGACATCCGGGAACCGGCAAAACAGTTACGGCTTTGGCTTTGGCAAAAGAGCTTAATAAGCCTCTTCTAAGCCTTGACTGCTCTAAAATACTTTCCATGTATGTGGGTGAGAGTGAAAAAAATGTAAGGAAACTTTTTGACGAATATAATATGGTTGCGGAAAAGCTCAAAACAAAACCTGTGCTTTTATTAAACGAGGCTGATCAGTTTTTGAGTACAAGAACAACCGCAACCTTCAGCAGTGCCGATAAAATGCACAATCAGATGCAAAATATATTTTTAGAAAGAATCGAAAAATTTGACGGGATTCTAATTGCCACAACCAATCTGCTTGAATCATTCGATAAAGCATTTTCAAGAAGATTTGATATAAAAATAGAATTTAAAAAACCGTCTTTCAAAGAAAGATTGAAATTATGGGAGCTTAAGCTTCCTAAAAATGCTAAATACGAAGAAAATTTTGATATTAAAAAACTCTCATCATTTGAACTAACCGGCGCTCAAATTGAGGTTATAATAAAAAATACCGCCCTAAAAGTTGCTATGAGAAAAAATTCTGTGTTTAAAACTCAAGATTTTATAGAAGAGATTGGAAAAGAAAAAATAAATGCGTTTGACAGTGAAAAAGAGATAGGTTTTTTAAATTAGTGAATATATATTTATTACTTAATGTAACAGAAAACCTGTAAAATTTTTGTAAAGATTTGTTTTTTCATAAATTTTTCTTATAATTATTAAACTGAGAGAAAATATTTTATAATTTTGTTATACTGAAATTAAAAAGGAGATAAAATGGGTTTGATTTTGGCAATAGCCGCAGGTCTGATTACAGGAGTGGTTTTATTGTATCTGTTGGGTATAATCGTAGCACCTTATAATCCGGGTGAAATTAAAAACGATCATTTTGAATGCGGGCTTCCGCCAAGCAGCGAAGTTCCAAACAAAGCCAATTTCAATTATTTTATTTTTGCTATTGCATTTATTGTTTTTGACATGGCTGGGCTTTTCTTTTCTTTGTTTGTTTTTGCAGATAATAAAAATGCCTTAAACTGGGCGATGATATTTGGTGTATTGCTGTTCGCGGCTATTACTATCAGTATGAAGGAGTATAGAAATGCTAAAAGTGCTTGATTTTTTTAATTATGCTAGAAGCCGTTCACCCTGGATAGTTCATTTTTGCAGCGGCTGCTGCTCTCTTGAAATGTTGGCATCCATGGGGCCGAGATATGACTGGGAAAGATACGGATATATAATGACGCCAACTCCGAGACAGGCCGATATTATTTTTATTACAGGGCTTGTAAGTAAAAAAATTCTTCCTGCTCTTCTTAGAACATATGAGCAGATGCCGGAACCCAGATATGTTGTGGCAATCGGTGCATGTGCGTTTGACGGGGGTCCTTATAATGATTCTCCATCGGTAATTAAAAATATGACCGAAATTCTGCCTGCAGATGTGTTTGTGGCGGGTTGTCCTCCAAAACCGGAAGCCATTATCGCCGGGCTTGAAGAGCTTAAAGAAAAAATAAAAAGAGGCGAGCCGAGTGCGTCAAGTCAGGGCGGTCTCTGGAAACAAATGAAATTTTAAGGGATGGCAATGGAGAAACTTAAAGATATTTTAAAAAATTATGAAAACGAATATATTGAAGATTATAAAAAAACATGGGTGAAAGCAAAACTTAAAAATAAAGATGATTTATTAAATGTAGTAAAAGCCCTTAAAGAAGAGGGGGTTAAAACCTGCTCAACCGTTTCACCTACCGATTTTATTGATGAAGATAAAATTGAAATGAATTATTTTCTGGAAGATTTAAAAAATAAAAGAAATGTATGGCTTAAAGTTGATTTACCAAGAGAGCTTGAAAAATGTGAGATTGATTCAATAACTCCTCTTTTTCCAAGTGCTGATTGGCACGAACTTGAAGCATATTCGACTTTTGGAGTAAAATTTAAAAATCATCCGAATCTCAGATATTTTTTAATTTCCCAGGATTTTTACGGAAAATTTCCTTTCAGAAAAGATTTTGACTGGGTTTCCCATGAAAAAAATTTAATAGAAAATATTAATACCATTACAAAAGATTTTTTTGACGATTTCGATGAAAATGAGCAAAAAATAGGGCATGAGAGCGCTCATACAATATTAAACTGGGGGCCTACGCATCCTGCAAGCGGGCCAATCAGATTAAAAGTTACCACAAACGGGGAAATTATTGAAAAAATAGACCCAGACATAGGATATGTATGGAGGGCACTTGAAAATTTAGCTGAGAGAAAAGATTTTATAGGGGCTATTACGGCGGTTGAGAGAATCTGCTTTATGGACAATCCCAATCCTATGATTTGTTATTCCCAGGCGGTAGAAGAGATTGCCGGAAAAGAAATAACCCCTTTTGCAAAATATATGAGGGTAATTTTAGGTGAAACCGGAAGAATTGCAAGCCATTTGATTTCAATGGGCGGATTTTTCGGAACTATGGGCCTTCAGACATTTTTAATGTGGACACTGGATATCAGGGAATTTTTCCTGGATGTATTGGAAGATTACAGCGGTGCAAGAATCGCAACCGCAAGTGTTGAACCGGGGGGAGTGAGGTTTCCTTTAAGTGATTATAAAACATGGTTTGGGGAAATAGAAAAAGCAATTAAAAAATGGGAAAGTGTTAAACCTGATATCGAAGATATTTTTATGAAAAATCCGCTTATGACCACACGGGCAAAAAATCTTGGAGTATTTACTCTTAACGATGTGGAAGAGTTTTATTTAGCAGGTCCTATAGCCAGAGCGAGCGGATATAAAACAGATGTAAGAATAGATGAACCTTATGCGGGTTACGGGGAGCTTGAAATAGATTATGTAACCTGTGAAAACGGAGATGCAAGAGACAGGCTTTTTATAATCTATAAAGAAATAAACCAGGCTATTGATTTAATAAAACAGGCAATGAAAAAAATTGAAGCCGGTATTGAAGCGGGAGAAATGGACCCAATGAAAGATCATTTGGTAAGAATCCCAAAAAGACTTCCAAAAGGTGAGGCTGTAGCAAGGGTTGAATGGGCGAGGGGCGAAATGCTTATGCATTTAGTAACAGGTGAAAAAGCAACCAGCCCTTACAGGCTTAAACTTAAAGCTCCGAGTGTAAACCATACAATGGTACTTGATAAGCTCTTAAGAGGAAAAACATTATCTGACATTCCGCTGCTTTACGGAAGTATGCATATATGTCAGGGCGATTTAGACAGATAAGGAGATAAAATGGGAATAGGTGAAATACTTTTTTATATTTTTGTGTTTCCTGGACTTATATTTTTATTAGGCTGGACTTTTTTTATTTTTTATTTTTCAAGAAAAGCTCTGGCTTATGTTCATAAAAGAGTGGGCCCTCATTTTAACGGGCCTGCCGGCAGCTTACAAACGGTATATGATGTGTTTAAACTTTTGGTAAAAGAAAATGTGACTCCTAAAAGTGCTGATCCGTATCTTTTTAATATTATTCCCATAATTGCCCCTTTGGTGGCTGCACTTCCCGTGTTTTTAATTCCATGGAGTCCTTTGGTTAATAACGGGCATGGGATTATAGATACAAATTACGGAGTTTTGGGACTTGTTGTATTAATAGGGGTTGAACCGTTTTTACTGTTCCTTACAGGTTTTGGAAGTAATAACAAATATTCTCTTCTTGGAGGGATGCGAATACTTTCACAAATGTTGTCAATGGAATCGCCGTTTTTTCTTGCTTCACTCTCACCGGCAGTTCTTTTTGGAACTATGAATTTATATGAAATTATGGAAAGTAATACATGGCTTACTACATTGATTTTACTGCCGGGTGCAATTATTTATATAATAGCTATGCTTGGAATTCTTGAACAGCCTCCTTTTAATATTCCGGATGCCGAACAAGAAATTGTTTACGGGTTTTATACTGAATATTCCGGAACAAATTATGTTTTGCTTAAATTTGCGGAATTTACCGAAATACTTGTTGTAAGTGCCAGTGCGGTGGTGCTTTTTTTCGGCGGATACAGAGGATTGGGGTTTGAGAGTTTTTGGTGGCTGTTTATTAAAATAGTTTTAATTGCCATTATGGTTGTTGCAATAAGAGCGTCAAATCCAAGGCTCAGGCTTGATCAGATGTTGAAATTTACCTGGAGCTGGCTCACGCCTATGGCTATACTCAATTTGGTTTGGGTTACATTTGCAAGAATTTATATATTAGGAGCTTAAAATGTTATTCCAGATTAGTGAAAGAGTATTAAGGGTTTTAAAAGCAATAACCGAGCCGAGAGAGGCCATTAAAGATGTGGTAAAAGAGCCGGCACATAAATCTTCCGTTTTCAGGGGAAAACATAATGTAAGATATGATATATGTACCGGATGCGATGCATGTAATAAAATATGTCCTGTGGACGCTATTAAAATGAAGCCGCTTCCTATTAAAAGACCGAATAAAGTACCGGAAGTAAATTTAGCTATTTGTATTTTTTGCGGTTTATGTGAAGATGTGTGCCCTACTAAACCTGAAAAAGCCATTAAACTTTCAGGCGGGGATATAGAAATGATTACGCATGATGGAACACACGACACTCTTGAAAATTTCTGGGTAAGGGTTGACGTGCCGGAAGAGTGGATTGAAAAGAAGAAAAAAGAAGAAGAGGAAAAAGCAAGAAAAAAAGCTGAGATGCTGGCTAAAAAGAAAGCAGAAGCTGAAGCAAAGAAAAAAGCAGAAGCTGAAGCTAAAAAACAAGAGTCTGAAGCTCCAAAAGGAGAAGAAAAATGAGTATACTGATTTTATTTTTGGCATTAGTTCTTGCTGTTATGAGCCTAACACAAAAAAATACCGTGGGTGCTGTGATGTCATTTGTTACGATGATGTTTTTACTCGGTATATATTATATAGGAATGGGTGAAAAACTTTTAGGACTTTTCCAAATATTTGTATATACCGGGGGGATTGTTGTTTTAACACTATTCGGTGTGACGGTTATAGGTGCTAAATTTCCTGAATTTAAAATTAGGCCGTGGGCTGTTGCGGTTGTTACGTTTGTTTTGATAGGGTTGGTGATAATTCCGTTTTTAATGCCTGAAATTCCAAATGCCGGCAAGCCTATACCTCTTGAAGAACAGGTAAAGGTGTTTACCGATTTTTATGCTGAAATAGCGATTTTTACAGGTGTAGTGGGAGCAAGTATATTATATGGAAGTATTAGAATGCTGCACACTCTAAAACATGAAAAGGAATAAAAATGGTTAGTTTTTATATTGACGCTTTTTTTGCGCTTATGCTTTTTGGCGTTGGATTATACGGTGTTACAAGTAAAAGTGATTTTTTAAAAATATTTTTTTCTCTTGAAATGCTTTTAAATGCGGTAATTCTGCTTTTGGCAAGTGCGGCGTATCATTTTGGATTTACAAGAGGTTTGGCCGTAGCTTATGTAATTATAGTTATTGCCACACTTGAAGCGGCAGCAGGTATTTTGATATTTATATTAAGTTCAAGGATGACAGGCGAAATAATACCTGATAACCTGGATAAGGCGGTGAGAGATGAATAATGCAGTAAACATTTTATTATACGCTCCGTTTATTGGTGCAGTATTGGCGTATGTTTTAGGTAAACTAAAACAGCCTCTGGCTTTTTGGGTAGCAGAAGTTACAGGTGCAATATTGTTTTTGGCAAGTATTGTTATATTTTTAACACATTCAGGCTCTCCTATAAATATTGATTATACATGGATTCATTATGGTGAAATTAATTTGCCTTTTGGAATTTATATAGACCATCTTTCCATTGTAATGCTTTTGATAGCGACCGGTCTTGGGTTTGCTGATATTCATTTTGCACATGATTATATGGGAAGTGATCCGGACCAACCGAGATATTACGCAAAAGTATTGTTTTTTATAGGCGGGATGATATTGCTTGTAATTACAAAAGATTTGATAGGCGCGTTTGTCGGCTGGGAATTTATGGGTCTTGCAAGTTATGCTTTAATCAGTTTCTGGTATTATAAAAAATCTGCTGCTAATGCAGGTATGCAAGCATTTTTATATACAAGATTAGGAGATGTGTTTATTTTAGCAGCAATTGGACTACTTTATTATTATGTAGGAACAGTTAATTTAGTAGAGCTAAATCATTTAGCAGATGCAGGAGAGATTAATAAAACAGTTGCGCTGGTTGCAGCTCTTTTTATTTTTATGGGTGCAATTGGTAAATCTGGTCAGTTTCCATTATATCCTTGGCTAATGAATGCAATGGAAGGTCCAACTACAGTTTCAGCTCTTATCCATGGTGCAACTATGGTTAACAGTGGTATTTATATTGTAGCAAGACTCTTTGATTTTTATGCTTATACAGATGCGTTATATGTTGTGGCAAATGTTGCCGCTCTTTCGGCATTTATAGGCTCAACTTCTGCTCTTGTACAAAAAGAGATTAAAAAAATACTCGCTTATTCAACAATGTCACATCTTTCAATTGCTTTTGTAGGCCTTGGAGTTGGAAGTTTGGCTGCTGGAATGATGCATTTGGTAAATCATGCTATTTTTAAAGCGTTATTGTTCTTAAGTGCAGGTGCTATTATATATATTTCCCATCACACAAAAGATGCATGGAAACTGGGGGGATTAGTAAAAAAAGCTCCTTATATAGCCCTGTTTATGGCCATGGGCTCACTTTCTTTGGCGGGGGTTCCTCCGTTTAGCGGATTTTTTTCAAAAGAAATGGTTGTAACGGCAGCCTGGCTTCACGGAAATGAATTTACTAAAATTTTTGTAACAATAGCGGCGCTTCTTTCAATCGCTTATATTACAAGACTTTGGATTTTGGTTTTCTTAGGAGAACCTAGAAATGAAGATATAGCGGGAAGCGTACATAAACCAAGTAATTTGTGGATTAGACTACCTCTTGGAATATTGGCTTTTATAACACTTATTATTGCTATTTGGCAAAGTAATATAGTACATTATATTACAGGAGAAGTAGGTGTAGAAGAGCATATAGCCTGGCTTGGTATATTTATGCTTACAACTATGTTTGTTATTTTCTTAATTGTTGTGGGGCTTTATGTAAAAGGACTGAACTTACTTTATAAAATAGGGTCCCACCATTTTGTGCAGACAATTCATCAAATTCTATTCAACGGTTATTATGTGGAGGCCATGATTACCTGGGTTAGCAAAAATATAATAGTAAATGCCCTTGCAGCATCTGCGAGGTGGTTTGACACTTATGTTGTCGATTATATTGTTGACGGGAGCGTCCCTACAAGTTATAGAATTTATAAAATCTTCAGAAGAGGGCATACTGGTAAAATAGGAACATATATGGGACAAATGGTTATCGGTGTTGCAATTATTGTATTGGCAATCTTAATAATTGTAAAGGGTCTGTGATGGTAGCGGTAGATATTATTTTTGCGCCGATATTTTTATCGGTATTAGTCTATTATTTGACAAAATCAACTCCACAATATACAAAATATATAGCACTCGGCTGGTTTATTGTGGAATTTTTTATTGCGTTTAGCTGGTATAAAGATTTGCCTCAGGTTGGATTTTTGGAGCTCGGAAATTATTTAAACGTTCCTCAGTTTGGGTTTGATTTGACACTTAGGGTTGATGCTTTAAGTATTGCAATGCTGCTTTTAACATCAGCTTTATTGATTCTTGTTGTATTTACGTCCTGGGAAGAAAAAAACCAAGCGGCATATTTTAGTCTGCTCATTATGTTCAGTGGTCCTATTTTCGGTGTTTTTATGACCACTAATGTATTATGGTTTTTTATTTTCTGGGAATTGACTTTGGTTCCGATGTATTTTCTTGTAGGAATTTGGGGAGGAGAAAAAAGAATATATGCTGCAATAAAATTTTTCCTCTTTACACACGTTTTTGCAATGTTTATGTTTGTGGGATTTTTTCTTTTATTTAAACAGACAGGATACTGGGATTTAACATTAATCAAAGAAGCGGCACTTACCACTCCTGCACTTATATGGTGGCTGATGTTTTTGGGATTTGCAGCAAAACTGCCCGTTTTTCCGCTTCATACTTGGCTTCCTGTCGCACATGTAGAGGCACCTAGTTCAATTTCTGTATTATTGGCAGGTGTTTTACTTAAAATGGGAGCTTACGGACTTATCAGGTTTACAGTTGAACTTATGCCTGAAACTACAAAAGAGTTTGCTATTTGGATGGTAATTATAGGGCTTACAACAACACTTTTTGCAGGAAGTTTAGCCATATTTGAAAGACATATTAAAAGAATGGTTGCTTATTCTTCAATATCACATATGGGTCTTGTTGTGGTTGCTGTTTCTACTATGACATATGACGGGCTTAGTGCGGCTTTATATGAAATGATAGGGCATGCATTGGTTATTTCACCTCTGTTTTTGATTGCGGGATGGTTGCATCATAAAACACATACTTGGTATATGGATGAAATGGGAGGTATTATGAAATATGCGCCATATGCTTCCGCAATATTTATTTTAGCCGGTATGGCAGCTTTGGGACTGCCTGGTACTATGGGATTTGTAGGCGAACTTACAATTATAGTTTCCGTTATTAAAGCCTATGGCTGGTGGATAGCAATAATTGCTTTGGGAAGTTTGATAAGTGCCGGTTACATAATTTGGGCTGTAAGACGTTCGATTCACGGCGAAGCATCAGAAACGGTAATAAAATCTGATTTTTCAATGAGCATAGCAGAAAAATTTGCTTTGGGAGTTTTTGCTGTTTTAATTGTTTATTTTGGAATAAATCCACAGCCTATTTTTGATTTGGCAAATCAAGCATTCGGCTTTCTTGGAGGTATGTAATGAGTTTTATAATATTAATTGCAGCGGGATTATTGGTACCAGTGTTTTATAAAAGCAATATATTTATTGCTAAACTTATTGCAGTTTTGGCATTTATAGCATCTGCTTATTTTGTTTATACAAATCAAAGTTTAAGCAGTGTTTTTCCATTGTTCGTTAGCGACGGTGCCACAAAATTGATTGAATATGTTTTACTTGCGACACTTGCGGCCGTGTCTCTTTCACTTACAGGATTTGAAAGGCCGCTAATAGCCCAAATGCTTTTTATAGCAGGTCTTTCACTCGCAATACTCGAAACAGATAATTTTTTTGTATTTATTGTTTTGTTTGAGTCTATTGCGATAGTTTCTTATATTTTAGTTGCAAATATAAGAAATTTTTACAATGCGGAAGGTGCGGTTAAAGCATTTATAGCAGGTGCAGTAGCAAGTGGTATTATTTTGCTGGGATTTGCGTTTTTCTCTTTTACAACAGAGAGTTTTACATATTCCGAAATGAGTGTAAACGGTAAATTTACATTAATTGCCGTAGCTATAATGCTTGCAGGTGTGTTTTACAAACTTACAATTGTACCGATGCATGCGTGGGCTGCCGATACATATTCCCAGGTTAATCATGCAGCCGCTGCTATACTAAGCGGTGTTATTAAAAGTGTAATGTTAATAGCTATTTTTAAGGCATTTTATAAATTTATGATTGCTTATCCGTTGGCGACAGTATTGATTTTTAGTTTTTTTGCGATTATTACTATGACGCTTGCCAATTTTATGGCTTTGTGGCAAAAAAGAATTTCAAAAATATTGGCTTATTCTTCCATCGCGCACAGCGGTTATGCCCTTATTCCTTTTGCCGCAGCGGCAAGCGTTTATTCATACGCAGGAGTGCTTTATTATGCAATTGCATATATTTTTATGCAGACAAGCGTATTTTTGATTTTAAATGATTTAAGAAGAGAAGGCGGGGTTAAATTCCTTGAGGATATAAAAGGTTTGGGTATAAAAGCCCCTGTTCATGCATTTTTATTTACTGTCCAGCTGTTTTCGCTTGCGGGAATTCCTCTTTTGGCAGGCTTTATGAGTAAAGCTGTCGCATTTTATTCCGGAGTTGACGCCGGTCTTTGGCCTATAGTGTTGATAGCTGTTCTTAATTCCGCTTTGGCGGTTGCTTATTATGCATGGATTGTTAAACATATCTATTTTGACAAACCTGTAAATAATGTTAAATTGTCGATAACACCTGGCAGCTTGATAGGTCAGTTAATACTGTTGGCCGGTACAATTTATTTTGGGATTTTTGCTTCAGGCGTATTTAATGCTACAATTTCAATGTAATTCCATTTTAAGGAAATATATTGAAATTTTTTCTTTTTTTATTTTCTTTTATTTATTTGTTTTCTTTGGAAATTAACATTGATTATTTTAAAAATAAACAAAAATATGAAATACTGACTTTATATAACGATAAACCGTTTGTCTGCAAAAAAAATGTTAAAAAAATAATTTGTGAATTTAACGATATCCCTTCAACTCCAGTATTTAAAACAAATTCTGTTTTTTTTAATATTACTCCAAAATTTCAAAATAAAAAATTTCTTTTAATAATTAAAATAAAAGGATTTTATCAGTTAAAAAATTTTAATGAACATTTGTATAAGAATGCTTTAATAAATCCTTTTAAAATGCAAAAAACAAAAAAATGGGTTGTAATAGCAAGTGATAAAAAATTATATGAGCCAAAAATTAACGGGTTGAAATTTTATTTTACAGATTCTCCTAAACCCTTTATAGGGGCGATAGATGAAAACGGCAATCCAATTAATGAAGAGAGCGGGGATGTTTTAAAATATTTTGAAATTTTAAGCGCTTATAAACATCACAGAGATGTAATGGTGGAAATTGACAGTTTTGTTAAAACTTATCCAAACTCGGTTTTTTTACCGGATATTTTATTTTTAAAACTTAAAATTTTAGATGCTCAAAATGATGCGAGTGACGTTATCAGCTTTGGTAAGGAATGGATTAAAAGATTTGCATTTGACGACAATCTTCCGAAAGTTTTACTGTTAATGGCAAAAAATTATTCTAAAATCGGTTTTATGAGCGATGCAGGTTATCTTTTTCAAAGAATAATAAATGAATATCCGAACACGAAAGAAGCGTATAAGGCTATGATTTATTTAGCCGACCAGTTATATATGATGGGTGATGATAAAAAAGCCTTTAAATTTTATGAAAAAGCACTATATTCAACCAATGATATTGAAACAGCTTCTCTTGCCGCCTCAAGGCTTGCCCAAAGATATATGGACAAGGGGGATATAAAAAAGGCAATTAAATATTATGAAAAAATATACAAAGCAAATAAAAATTATCTTTTAAAAGACACTCAAAAAGCCTATGAACTTGCAAAACTGCTTGCAGGCCACAATGCGTATAAACTTGCCGTCAACATAGGAGAAGATTTAATAAAAAAACTTAAAAAATTGGATGATTTGTATGAACCTCTTGAATACAATTTGGCAAACTGGTATTATGAACTTGGTAATTATAAAAAAGCGCTTTACTGGATAGAAAGATATTTAAATGAATTTCCGTACGGGGATTATTCTGATGCAATGAGTGCGTTGAGGGATAAAGTTATTTTTCAGGTTCCGGAAAAAAATCTGACAAAACAGCTGCAAATAATTGATGAAATTCTTAAAAAATATAAAGGAGACATAGCATATAAAGCATTATATAAAAAAGTAATGATTCTTTATAAGCTCAAAAAATATGATGAAATTTTAAAACTTGAAAATAAAATTAAAGAAATTCCGGATAAAATTTTTAAAAACAAAAAAGAGTTTTTAAATAAATTTTATAAGAAATATATCATTTATCTGCTTAAAAATAAAAAATGTTTTAAAGCTATTAATTTAATTAAAGCTGAAAAGATTGTTTTAGATAAAAAATATGACGAAAATGTTTATAAATGCGCAATTGAAACCAAAACTTACGATATAGCGTCTGTGGTTTGCAATAAATATTTAGACTCACCAGATGATAAAATTTTTATTAAATGGATGAAAAGAAAAATAACGGCACTTGAAGGTCTCAGGGATTATAAAAATTTAGTTTTAGCTGTTGATGATTTATGCAGTGTAATGAAAAAAGGATGTTATGAATATAAACTTAAAAAATTCTTTGCATTATGGAAGCTTAAAAGATATAATGAAGCATTAAAACTTGCAAAAGAGCTGGATAAAACAAAAGACATAAGAAATACAGACGCATTTATAAAAATAGTAAACCGGGCACTAAAAAACAGTGATAATCTTTTAGCGGCTACATATTCAAAAAAAATTATTGATTTGCAGGATAAATTTAGGGCGTACCCATATTCCCCTTTTGTGGAATTTACATACGCCCAGTATTCACAAAATAAAAAAGAGGCTGTTAAAGTTTTAAAAAGTCTTTTAAACAGAATAAGCGGAGAAGACAGGGCAAGGGCATATTTTATGCTGGCAAATCTTACAAAAGATAAAAAATATATTGATAAATGCTTAAAAGTTAAAAATTCAAAACTCTGGAAAGGGATTTGTAGGGACGCAAAAAATTTATTTTAATGTAAAATGAAAAATTAAAAATTAAATTCTTTTAATATAATATTTTCGAGTTTTTCAAGAGGTGCCGAAATTTTATTTGGAAACTGTGTTTTATTGAAAATCTGCTGTCTTTTTGCAAGTCTTGAAGTGTTTGTGACGATTTTTTCAAAAAGACTGTTTTTATCATATTTTCCATTAAAATAGTCTAACACTTCTTTTATTCCAATGGCTTTTAATGCCGGAAGTCTTCTGTCGCGGTATTTATACTCAAGATATGCCACTTCATCAATAAGACCCATTTCAAACATCTTTTTGGTTCTGAAATTTATTCTTTCTCTTAAGATGTTTCTGTCCATTTCTATTTCAAAAATGGGCAGATTTTTAATTACAGGTTTTGGAGGGTTTTGTTTAAAATATTCTGTGGGCGCTAAATTTGCAGCAAGATAAATTTTTATTCCTTTTTGGGTTCTATAAGAATCGTTTTTTGAAATTTTATCTGCGTAAACAGGGTCTATTTTTTTTAGAAATTCATAATTCAGTTTTTTTGCCTCTTTTTTTATTTCTTCACTGATTTGTGGCATTTTTGAAATTCCGCTAATCATGGCCTTTAAATAAAAACTGGTCCCCCCCACAATTATTATATTTGTGTGTGGGATTTTTTTATATATTTCTATAAATTTTGTTACGTCGAATTTTTCGTTTGGATATATTTCGTTTATTCCGTAATGTGTTACTTCGCTTAATTCTTTTTTATCCGGTTTTGCCGAGGCTATGTCAATTTCTTTATATATGCTTAAACTATCAAGCGAAAGAATTTCATAATTTAGTTTTTTTGCCAATCTTATTGCCAAATCACTTTTTCCCGACGCTGTAGGCCCTATAATGGCAAACAATATTATCCTTTTTTGCTACAATTATACAATAATTAAAGGTGAGTAGTGAGTAGTGAGTTGTGAGTTGTGAATTGTGAGCTTGGCCGGCCGCTTGCAAAGCGGCGGGGTTGTGAGTTGAGAAATGGAGGAGAGATGATAAAAAAATATATGGAATTGGTTAAATTTCAGCATACAATTTTTAGTATACCTTTTATATTGATTGCCATGATTGTGGCGGCCAATGGGTGGTTTGGATGGAAACTGCTGATTTTGGCGATTATAGCCGCTGCAAGTGCAAGAAATTTCGCCATGGCTTATAACAGATATGTAGACAGGGATATTGATGCAAAAAATCCAAGAACTGCAAGCAGACCTTCTGTTACGGGTGAAGTAAAAGAAAAAGAGATGCTTTTATTTATCGGAATAAATGCTTTTGTTTTTGTAATTGCCGCATATTTGATAAATTCCCTTGCTTTTAAATTATCAGTTCCTGTTTTATTTATTTTGGCGGGATATTCACATTTTAAAAGATTTAGTGAATTTGCTCATCTTATTTTGGGAATTTCTTTAGGCTTAGCTCCGATTGCCGGGGCTATAGCAGTTACCGGTTCAATTCCCTGCTGGAGTGTTTTTTTGGCGATTGGTGTAATGTTCTGGGTGGCGGGATTTGATGTTTTATATTCCCTGCAGGATATTGAATTTGACAAAAAAGAGCATCTGCATTCAATTCCCGCATTGGTAGGTGAAAGAGGGGCTCTTTTTATATCCAGAATGTTTCATATTTTTACGGTAGTTTTTTGGGTATTGTTTGCCGCTTATACACATCTTGGTTTTTTTGGATGGCTTGGAGTTATTGTTTCTGCTGCAATGCTTTATTATGAGCATATATTGGTAAACAGGGATTTTAAAAATATACCAAAAGCTTTTTTTGATGTAAACGGTTTTTTGGGTATTATATTTTTAATTTTTATTATTTTGGACAAAGCATAATTAGTGAGTAGTGAGTAGTGAGTGGTGAGTGGTGAGTGGTGAGTGGTGAATAATAATGGAGAATGATAATGGCAGATAAGATTAGACTGATACCGGTAATTGTTGAATTTGAATTTGATGAATATAATAATGAACTTCAAAAAGAGTTTGATATGCTCGGAAGTGAAAGCGACGACCCGATAGGACAGTATGTAAAGCTTGCAAAAGCCAGGGGGGAGACAAAAGAAACCGACCCTGTTTTGCTTGAATTATTGATAGCGCTCCACAGAAAAGTGGACGAGTTAAGCGCTATTGTTAAAAATGAAGAAAAAAATTTTATAAAGTTAAAAAATAAAACCGAAATTACTGAAATAGGTTTTGGTTATTTTAAAATAAAAAACAATTTATTCGAAAAAAATAAAAAATATTACGGCAGAATGAAACTTCCTGTTTTTCCTCCGAGGATTGTGCCTGTTATTTTTAAAGGTGTTGATAAAAATATTGCAAAAATCGAATTTATGCATGAAAGGGATGAAAAAGATTATAATGCCTATATAATGGCGAGGGAAAGGGCGATGATAAGACAGATGAAGGCTGAAAATGGATAAAATAACGTTGATAATGTTTATAGGGCTTAGCGGATTTATGCTTTTTTTATTTTTTTACATAATAAACAGAGACAAAGTAAATGAAAGTAAATTCGGGGCAATGGAATTAATGCTGGAGGATTTGAATCAGGAGGTTTTCAAATTAAAAAAAGAGATAAAAAATATCAAAGGTGACAATGATTTAGAGAATTTGGAAAATATAATAGATGAAATGCTTACAAATCTTAAGTCAATGGAAAAAAAATATTTAACAAAACTTCAGAAACTGGAAGAAAAAATTTCTGTTGTCGAATGTAAAAATAAAAAGAAAGTTTTTGATTTTAGTAATGTTAACACGCAGGATGAAGAAAGAATACGCTCACTATATAAAAACGGCTATTCCATAGAAGAAATAAGCAGAGAACTCAGAATTCCCGCCGGCGAAGTGGAACTTGTATTAAAATTTTCAAATTTGGGCTGATTTAACCTTAAAGAAAACTTAATTTAAGGTTTTTTTAAGGTTTGTAGTTTAAAATTCTACACCTAAAAAATTCACAAAAGGTGTGATAATGAAATTTACAAAATCAATTAGAGAAGAAGATGTTAAAAGAGATTGGATATTAATAGATGCTAAAGATAAAATTTTTGGTAGGGTACTTACAGAGATAGCCACATACTTAAGGGGAAAACATAAACCTTTTTATACACCTCATGTAGATTGCGGCGATTTTGTTGTGGTTATTAATGCAGATAAGGTAAAATTTTCTTCAAATAAAAAACTTGGAGACAAATATTATAAACATACGGGATATTTCGGAAGCGTAAAAGAGGAAACAGTTGAAAAACTTCTAAAAAACAATCCTGAAAAATTATTTAAACTGGCTACAAGAGGAATGCTTCCAAAAACAAAACTTGGAAGAAAAATGCTTAAAAAACTTAAAGTTTATGCAGGTGAAAATCATCCTCATACAGCTCAAATAAAGGGTAACTAATGAAAATGCACGGAAAAATTTATTCAACAGGAAAAAGAAAAGAATCAGTGGCTAAAATTTGGATAAAAGCCGGTAGCGGTAATATTACAATAAACGGTAAAACATTAGATGAATTTTTAGGCGGAAGAGAGGCTCTTAAACTCAGGGTTAAATGGCCTTTAATGCTTACAAAACAGGAAACTTCTGTAGATGTGGAAGCTAAAGTTTTTGGAGGAGGTTTTGCTGCTCAGGCTGATGCACTTAAGCATGGTATTTCAAAAGCTTTAGTTGAGTATGCGCCTGAATTCAGAGCTGTTTTAAAACCTGAAGGTTTACTTACAAGAGATGCGAGAAAAGTTGAAAGAAAAAAATACGGGAAAAAGAAAGCAAGAAAATCTCCACAATTTTCAAAAAGATAAGTTTCTTCTTTTTTCTTCTTATTGTTTAATAATAGTGACAGACACAAAATTAATTAAAAATTGATAATGGAAAATGTAAAATTTAATATATAATATCATTTATAAGAGAATGTAAAATATATTTGATAAATTAAAAATTTTCCATTCTCAATTTTTCATTTTACATTATTTATAGGGGTTTTATATGAAAGTTTCATTGGTTTTAAGCGGAGGTGGTGCGAGAGGATATACCCATATTGGTGTTATTAAAGAATTAAAAAAGTACGGTTTTGAAATAATATCTATTTCCGGTACTTCAATGGGAGCGTTAATAGGGGCTCTTGAGGCATGTAACAAACTTGAAGTATATGAAAATTGGGTAAAAAATCTTGATGTTTTGGATATGGTAAAATTTTTAAACAATCCTTTGGCAAAAAACGGCTGGCTAAACGGGGATAAAATATTTAATAAAATAAAAGAACTGGTAGGTGATTATAAAATAGAAGATTTGCCAGTTAAATTTACGGCTGTTGCAACAGATTTGAATAAAAAAAAAGAAGTCTGGTTTCAAAAAGGACCTTTGTGGGAAGCAGTTAAAGCTTCAGCTTCTATTCCCGGAATTTTTCAGCCGGTTAAATTAAACAAAATGCTTTTGGTTGACGGAGGAGTTCTCAATATAATGCCAATAGCCCCTGTTATGAGTGATATGAGTGATTTAATAATTGCTGTTAATTTATATGGAAATGATAAAGAAATAAAAATAAGATTATCTAAAGAAGTTAGAAAAAAACAGAATTTAATGGAAGAAATCTGGTACAAAATTTTTAAAGAAAAACAAGACCCCGTGAATCAGTCAATTGATTTAATGATGGATACTATATTTAGATACAGAAGAGCCGAATACAGCGCGGATATTGAAATAGAAATACCGGAAAATATAGCGAAATGGTATGAATTTCACCGGGCAATAGAACTCATTAAAATAGGTGAAGAATTTACAAAAGATGCCATAAACAGTGCAAAAAAGAAGGGAATAATAAAAGGTGAAAATAGTGAAAGTGTGAAACAGTTAAAATGGTGAATAAGAAATGAAAATTAATGATATAATTTCAAAAAAAGGAGAAAAAGTGGAAAAAATTCATACTTCAAACGCTCCTGAAGCAATAGGCCCATATTCTCAGGCTATTAGGCTCGGAAATATGATTTTTACTTCAGGACAGATTGCTCTAACTCCGAGTGGAGAATTTTTAAATTCTGATATAAAAACACAAACAAAACAGGTTTGCGAAAATTTAAAAGCTGTGCTAAATGCAGCGGGGGCAAAAATAGAAAATGTGGTAAAAACTACGATATTTTTGAGTGATATAAATGATTTTGCCCAAATGAATGAAGTTTACGGAAAATATTTTTCACATAAACCCGCACGCAGCACTGTTGCTGTAAAAGAATTGCCAAAAGGTGCAAAAGTGGAAATAGAGTGTGTGGCGGTAATAAGTTAGTGGTGAAAGTGTGAAAATAGTGAAAATGGTGAGTAGTAAATTATAAATTGTGAATGTTGAATGTTAAATTACCATTTAACATTTAAAACTAACCTTAAGTTTTACTTAATTTAAGGTTAGTTTAAGGAAAAATGTGTAATATTTCACACTAAAAAAGAAAAAAGGAAGCATATGTATGCGGTTATTAAACATGGCGGTAAACAATATAAAGTAAAAGTAGGTGATGTACTTGAACTTGACAGAATTGAAGCAGAGCCAAAAAGTGATATTGAAATTAATGAAGTTTTATTAGTAAAAAGCGATGATACAAAAATCGGCACTCCTGTGGTGGAAGGTGCAAAAGTAGTTGCTGAAGTTATTAATCACGCAAGAGGAAAAAAAGTTATAATCTTCAAAAAAAGAAGAAGAAAAGACTCTAAGAAAAAAAGAGGATTTAGAAGAAATTTTACAAGAGTTAAAATTAAAGAAATTAAAGCATAATTTAAGGAGATATAATGGCACATAAGAAAGGGCAAGGTTCTACACAGAATAACAGAGATTCTGCCGGTAGAAGGTTAGGCGTTAAAAAATTTGGTGGAGAATTTGTAAGAGCCGGGAATATTATTATCAGACAAAGAGGAACAAAAGTTCATCCCGGAAACAATGTCGGACTTGGAAAAGATCATACTATTTTTGCATTAATAGACGGATTTGTAAAATTTGAAATTAAAGATAAAAACAGAAAAAAAGTTTCAGTTTATCCTGCAAAATAAACTTCTAAAAGGCTTTGCCTTTTTTAATTTTGAATGTTGAGTGTTGAATTATAAATGAAATTAATTTTAAATTCAGCATTTAACATCTACTTTATAAATATCTAACATTTAATTTTTAAAATCGGAAATCAAATATTATGTTTTTTTATGTTAAAATTCTCAAAAAAAGGATTAATTTGTTTGTAGATAATGTCAAATTAACAGTCAAATCAGGCAAAGGCGGAGCCGGGTGTGTCAGTTTCAGAAGAGAAAAATTTATTCCAAAAGGCGGGCCTGACGGAGGAGACGGAGGAAAAGGCGGAGATGTTATAATTATCTGTGACAAGAATACCCATACTTTATCCCATTTAAAAGGAAAAAAGCTTCTTAAAGCAAAAAACGGCAGACCGGGGGAAGGACGGAAAAAACATGGAAGCAGGGGTGAGGATTTAATAATTAAAGTACCGCCCGGGACAATAATAAAAGATGCAAATACAGGTGAAATTTTACTTGATATGAAAAAAGACGGGGAAAGAAAAATATTGCTTGAAGGCGGAAGAGGAGGGCTTGGAAACTGGCATTTCAGAGGCCCGAGACAGCAGCTTCCAAGATACGCCCAGCCGGGAGAGGAGGGAAAAGAGCTTGAAATAATAATGGAGCTTAAATTAATAGCGGATGTTGGGCTTGTCGGTTTTCCTAATGCGGGGAAATCAACACTCATTTCCACTTTATCCAATGCAAAACCCGAAATAGCAAACTATGAATTTACCACACTTACTCCAAAACTCGGAGTTGTAAAGGTAGATGATTTTAGAAGTTTTGTAATGGCTGATATTCCGGGAATTATTGAAGGGGCTCACGAAGGCAAGGGACTTGGCCTTCAGTTTTTAAGACATATAGAAAGAACAAAAATAATTCTTTATATGATAGATATGGCTTCTTTTAGAGAGCCTTTTTATCAGTTTGAAACATTGAAAGAAGAGCTTAAAAATTATTCCGAGATTTTAGCTAATAGAAAATACGCCATAGCTTTAACAAAATCAGATATTGCCGATAAGAAAAAAATAGAAGAATTTTTTGAAAAATTTGGAGTTGTAAAAACAGAATGCAAATATAGGGCAAATCCTGATTATCCTTGCTATTTCCAAGAAGACACATTTGTTTTGCCTATAAGTTCTGTAAGTAATATTAATATAGATTCTTTAAAATATGCATTAATGAATTTAGTAGAAAGTGTAAACAATGAAGAGACTGATATTTAAAGTAGGGACTGCGACGTTATATGAAAACGGAAAACTTTCAGAGAGAATGGATAAAATTGTTGATTTATTAGCAAAACTTAATAAAACATATGAAATAATTTTGGTCACTTCAGGTGCCGTGGGGGCAGGTTATACGAAATGTCCTATGGATAAAAATAAACTGGAAAACAAACAGGCTCTTGCGGCGATAGGGCAGCCTTTATTAATGAGGGAATATAAAGAAAGATTTCATAAATACAATATTACAGTAGCTCAGGTTTTGGTAACGGCGGCAGATTTTGACAGTAGAAAAAGAAGCAGCAATGCAAAAAAAATGATAAATGTTTTGCTAAAAAATAAAGTTATTCCAATTATAAACGAAAATGATTCAGTTTCTGTAGAAGAGATAATTTTTGGAGACAATGATCAGTTGAGTGCTTATGTAACATATTATTTTGGGGGTGATTTGCTTATAATGCTTAGCGATATTGATGCTTTTTATACGGACAATCCTAAGAAAAATCCTAACGCCCTGCCTATTAAGACTGTAAAAGAAATAAAAGACACCTGGTTAAATGCCGAATGTAATCCCAATGATAAATTTGCAACGGGGGGCATTGTAACAAAACTTAAAGCGGCCAAATTTTTAATGGATAGAAAAATACCTATGTTCTTAACCAACGGCAATGATTTAAAGAGTGTAAAAGAATTTTTAAAAGGAAATCATATTAAAGGAACGCTGTTTATAAGTGAATAGTGAGTGGTGAATTGTGAGCTTGCCCGGCTGCTTGAAAAGCGGCGGGGTTGTGAGCTTGCCAAGTAGCCAAATTCTAAGTATGCAAGTTCCAAGTAGCCAAGTTGCCAAGAAGCTAAGAGGTCAAGTTTAGAGTGAAAAATGAAAAGTTAAAAGTGAGCTTGCTCACCTGACCGTTTGAAAAACGGCTATGGTGAAAAATTAAAAGTGTAAAGTGAAAAGGTGAAAAATGAAAGCGGTTGCAACGAACAGAAAAGCATATCATGATTATGATATTTTTGACAAATACGAAGCCGGAATCGAGCTTAAAGGAAGTGAGGTAAAGGCCCTGAGACAGGGAAGAGCGAATTTAAAAGATTCATTTGTAAAAATAAAAGACGGCGAGGCCTGGTGGATGCAGGGGCACATAAGCAATCTCGACACTACTTATAAGGCCTTTAGGCATGATGAAAAAAGACCCAGAAAACTATTGCTTCATAAAAATGAAATAGCAAAACTTGCCGGATATACAAGTGAAAAGGGTTATACATTAGTTCCTCTTAGGATTTATTTTAACAAAAGAAACAGGGCAAAACTCGAAATAGCGGTTGCTAAAGGAAGGCAGCTTCATGACAAAAGAAGGGTAATGAAAGAAAAAGAGCTTCAAAGAGAAGCAAGAGCTGCTATGAAAAGATACGGGTTTTAATTTAAAATATGGATAAAAAGATGTTAAAATTTATATTGTTTATACTGTTTTTTACAATAAATTTTCTTTTTGCCGGGAACGATTTTTGGATAAATTTTCATTCCAAATTGGATAATTCTTTAACAAAAGAAGAATTTTTATTTAAAATGGAAAAATTTGAACCTAATTATTCAGATTTTATAAATAAATTAAGCAATAAATATTTTGACAAGCCTTATAAAAAATTAACACCTGTGCAAATTCTCGATTTTCAGCAAAAAACCAAAAAAGAATTCGTAAAATATAATCATTACGGAGAATGTGTTTCAAGCTATATGAATGTTAAAGAAAAAGCCAATAATTATAATATGAATGATAAATATCAATGTTCAGAATTGGTTAACAGATTTTACAGGAAAGTTTTTCATATAAAAGTTATTCAAAGAAACGGGATTGCCACGGCTAAAGAATATAATAACCTGACAGGAAGTTTTAATTCTAAAAAAATAAAAGTAATTTATTATCAGGTATCGAATATTAATATTAAAGTAAAACCAAGAGCCAGTTTTGCATTTAAAAATATCAATGATATAAAAAGAAAAGGGGATAATTACATTTATTCTAAAAAATTTAATAGAATTTTTGAAGAACATCCGCCTGTAAACGGAAGTATTTTATCTTTTGCCAATAATTTTCATTCCAAATCTAATATATATTTTGGGCACACCTGTATTGTAAAAAAAGTTGTAAAAATAAAAAATGGATATACAATATACTGTTTTGAACAGAATGTAATCAGGAAAAAAACTCATACAATTTCTGTAAACAGGCATATAAATTTTTTGAAAAAAAACGGTCACTGGATAGAAATAGGAAGCGGGATATTAGGTCCTTATATAGGAAGGATAGGGCCTGTGATAGGGTGGAGTATCCCTTGTTATGTTGATAAAACCTATATAATTACTAAAAGAAATTTTTTAAAATTAATTACGCAGCTGATTAATTTCAGATATTTAAATTTATACAAGTGGCAAAATAAAATATTAAAACCTTTTCAAAATTATCACTCTTTTTATGTAACAAAAAGATTTTTTAATAAAATAATAAATAATATTATAGCTTCAGAAAAAATAAAAAATGAAAGTTTTTTTGAAAAATTAATTTCATGGTTTTAATTTTTGACTAAATTTTTTAAATCTTCCAAAACTTTTACTGCGTGACCTTTTGCTTTTACCTTTTTATATTCTTTTACAACTTCACCTTCAGGATTGATGATAAAAGTTGAGCGGATTACTCCCTCATATTCTTTTCCATACATTTTCTTTTTGCCCCATGCCCCGAATTCTTTTAATACTTTTTTTTCTTCGTCGCTTAAAAGCGTTATTTTTAATCCGTGTTTTTCAATAAAATTACAGTGTTTTTTAGCAGAATCAGGACTTATTCCTAAAATTACGGCGTTTAGTTTTTCAAATTCATCCAATAATTGGCTGAATTCTTTTGCTTCAGTGGTACATCCGGGTGTGTTGTCTTTTGGATAAAAATAAAGTATTATCCATTTCCCTTTTAAATCTTTTAAACATATTTCTATATTGTCCTGATTTGGGAGGCAGAAATTTTTCATGAATTTCCTTTTTTTATATATAATAATAAAAAAATATTAACAAGGGATTAAAATGGGTATTAAAAATTTAACATTACGCACCATAATGATTATTATTGTATTGTTAGCCTCAATTTTTTTAACATTTTATAATGTAAGGGATTTTTTAAACTGGCAACATACTTTAACCATAAAAAAAGAGCTTTCAAGCATAATGCAATTAAGCAGAAGCCTGAGCCTTTTAATTCACGAAACACAAGAAGAAAGGGGTATGAGTGCCGGGTTTATAGGAAGTAAGGGAAAAAAATTTGTTAATTTACTTGCTAAACAGAGAAAATTGACAGATGAAAAAATAGCGATGTATAAAAAAGTACTGAAAAGTATTGACGTCTCTTTTTTGGATAACGAAACAAAAAAATATATTAACATACTGAATAATTATCTTTCAAATATCAACAATATAAGAGCCAAAGTAGAAAATTTAAAAATTTCTTTAAAAAATGAAGTTAAATGGTATACAACAATGAATTCATATATGCTGAAAATTATAGGAAATACTGCCAAACTTGCCCCTAATGCGAAAATTGCAATGGAGCTGGCCGCTTATTCAAGTTTTTTAAAAGCAAAAGAAAGAGCGGGGATTGAAAGGGCAGTTCTTAGTGCAACATTCGGTGCAGATAAATTTTTGCCAGGGATGTATACCAAATTTGTTACATTGGTTGCCGAACAAAAGGCTTTCAATGATGATTTTTTAACATTTGCAAATAAAAATATCAAAGAAATGTATTTTAAAATAATAAAAGCCCCTTCATTTAAAGAAGTCGAAAAATTAAGAGAGATTGCCATTTCTAAACATAAAACAGGAAATTTTGAAGTTGATCCGGTTTATTGGTTTAAAACTATTACTGAAAAAATAAACAGGTTAGAAAAAATTGACGATAAAATAGCTAATATTATTCAAAATGATATTAATAATATTCATGCTTATCCATTAGTGTTTATATTGGGAGTTTTGGCAAACATATTTATGATAATTCTTGGAATAACAAGTGTAAAAAATCTTGAAATGAAAATTAATTCTTTAAAATCGTTAATATTAACGATTGCCAAAAGTAAAGATCTCTCCATTGATATAAGAATATATGAAAATGATGAATTCGGAGTCATAAGAAAAAGTTTGAGAGAATTTGTCGAAAGTTTAAGAGAGGTGCTCTCTTCTGCGTATAACAGCTCAAATCAAAATAAATCTGTATCTGTAAAGCTTAAAAAAGATTTTGAAATTATAGAAAACAATATCAACAGAGAAAATGAAATCATAATCTCCACCGCCGAAGAATCCAGACATATTGAAGAAAATTTAACCAATGAGGCAAATTCTTCTGAGGAGATTAAAAATCTTATTTTAAAAGCAAATGATGCATTGGGATATACCATTTCTGAAATAGAACGGGTCATAAAACAGATTCAGGAAAATTCCCAGAATGAAAACGATTTGGCCATGAAAATGAATGAACTTACGAATAATGCCGAAGGTGTAAAAAGTATTTTATCAGTAATAAAAGAAATAGCCGAACAGACTAATCTTTTGGCGCTTAACGCCGCAATTGAAGCGGCAAGGGCGGGTGAACACGGAAGAGGATTTGCCGTTGTTGCGGATGAGGTTAGAAAATTAGCTGAGAGAACCCAGAAAAGTTTGAGCGAAATAGATGCGACTATTAATGTAATTGTTCAGGGAATCAGCGATGCAAATGAGGAAATGAACCAAAATGTTCAAAAAGTTAATGAAATTGCCGGAGTTGCAAACGATGTTCAGGGAAAAATAGAAAATGTTTCGACTAAAATGAGCAATGTTGTTAATAGTGTGGAAGAAAATGTAAACGCCGTTAATGATATTGTTAAAAAAATGCAGGAATTCAGTGTTCATATGAATAAAATTTTAGAACTTTCAGCCAATAATGAAAAATATATAGAAGATAATGCAAAAACTATTGACAATATTTACCGTTTAGCAGATGCTTTAATGAAAGAACTCTCACAGTTTAGAATTTAAAAGAGCTTAAATTGCCCTTTTAAATTCCGGATAAGCTTCTATTCCGCATTCTTTTACGTCAAGTCCTTCCACCTCCTCATCTTCGCCTGCTCTGAAATGTATAAATTTGTTTATAATATAAAGAATAATATAAGAAGCAATAAATGCAAAAATTCCAACTACTATAACACCTTTGATTTGAGCAGCTAAACTTACACCTTTTCCCCAGATTCCGGTCGCAATTGTTCCCCAAATTCCGTTTACCAAATGAACTGAAAGTGCCCCCACCGGGTCGTCAATTTTTAATTTATCAAAAAAAGGCACGGCATAAAATACCAAAATTCCCGCTATTAACCCAACTATAATTGAAGCAACAGGGCTTAACACATCCGCACCCGCCGTAATTGCCACAAGACCTCCTAAAGCTCCGTTTAAAATCATTGTGATATCAAATTTTTTATATGTTAGATAACTCAAAATCATAACAACAAGTCCGCCGATAAGACCGGCATTGTTTGTATTCATAACAACCATCGCCACTGTGTCAGCGGCATTTTTGCTTGAAATGCTTCCCACGCTTCCGCCGTTAAATCCGAACCAGCCTATCCATAAAAGCAGAGCGCCCAATACTACCAAAGGAATATTACTGGCAGGAACCACTTTTACTTTGCCATCTTTATATCTTCCTTTTCTAGGGCCAATAATTAATATTGCAGCTAAAAGTGCCCATGCACCGGTTGAATGGATTACTGTTGAACCTGCCAGGTCATGCATATTTGAAATATCAAGAAATGTTCCTTTAAGCAAATCGGCTCCCCATGTGAAATTAACAATTAGAGGATATATGAGCCCTGCCATAAAAACTGTAAAAATAGCAAGTGGAATTATCCTTGTCCTTTCACTAACTCCTCCGCTCATAATATTAACGGTTTTACCTACAAATGCCATTTGAAACAAAAATGCGGCATACATACTCATAGAGCTTTCATTCCAGCCTCCAAAAGCCAATGTATATCCCCAAAAGAAAAACACCAAACTTGCAACAATATAAATCATGGTATTAACCGTTAAAACGGTTGATACATTTTTTGTCCTGACAAGCCCGGCTTCAAGCATTGCAAAACCGGGTACCATTAAAATAATTAATGTAAATGCAAACAGTGCAAAAAAGGTGTCGACTACCCATGCCATATCCATTTTGCCCTCCTTTTATTCGGCTATTTGGCCACTTGTAACTTGGCTACTCACAACTCACAACTCACAACTCACAAGATGAAGATAAAGAAAAGAAAAAAGTGATTAAATTTTAATCAATTGAAATTTTGGATATTAGAAGTTCGGCTTTTTCTAAAGCGTTTTTTGAATTTTTGTCGCTTACTAATAATACTCCCATTCTTCTTCCAGGATGAGAATAAGGTTTTCCAAAAACTATAAATCTTGAATTAGTGCTGAAAATTTCTTTATCAAAATTAAAAACAGGAGTATAAGAAGTTTTATCTGCTTTATAAGCGGCACTTGCCCCAGGTGTAAGGAATTCAAAACCAAGAGGCAGATTTAAAACGGCTCTTATATGAAGGGCGAATTCGCTTTGCGTTTGGGTAATCATTGTTACAAGTCCGGTATCGTGAGGGCGGGGAGAAACTTCGCTAAAATATACCTCATCGCCTTTTACAAACATTTCTACTCCGAAAATTCCTCTTCCTCCAAGACCTTCAACTATTGTTTTAGCTATGTATTGGGCTTTATTTAAGGCTGTTTCATTCATTCTCATTTCCTGCCAGGAAAAAATATAGTCTCCCCCTTTTTGAATATGTCCAATTGGAGGGCAAAAAACAATTTCTTCGTCATTTTTAGCTGTAAGAAGGGTTATTTCATAATCGAAATCAATAAACTCTTCAACTATCAGTTCATCTGCACTTCCCCTGGCATCTGATTTTGCAAATTCCCAGGCGGTTATTATTTCTTCAGAAGATTTTACTATACTTTGTCCATGCCCCGAAGAGCTCATAACAGGTTTTACCACAGCCGGATAGCCGAGTTCTTCGCAGGCTTTTTTTAAATCTTCATAGTTTGTTACAAATTTGTATTTACTTGTTTTAAGTCCTAAAGTTTCAGCCGCGAATTTTCTTATGTTTTTTCTGTTCATTGTTTTATTAACAGCTTCGGCGTTTGGAATGATATGAATACCTTCATTTTCGGCTTCAAAAAGAGCTTCTATGTTAATAGCCTCAATTTCGGGCAATACGAAATTGGGTTTTTCCCTTCTTATTACATCAAGAACTTCATCTTTATTTTTCATATTAATTACATAATTCCTCCCAGCTACAAGCATTGCCGGTGCGTTTGGATATCTGTCCACCGCAATTACCTCACATCCCAGTCTGTTGGCTTCTATCGCCACTTCTTTTCCAAGCTCACCTGAGCCAAGAAGCATTATTTTTATTGAATTGGATTTTAGTGGAGTAGTCAATTTCATTTTATCCCCTTAATTTTTTAAATATATCATTAAAATTTATTTCAATTTTACATTTTGCATTAATGGTTATTTTTTCATTTGAAAAATCACCTATTTTTTTAAATCCATCTTTGTTTTCATAAACTTTTGCCATTTTAAAATCCGGATATGCAAGTATATAAAATTTCACTCCCTCTTTTTCGTAAATTTTAAATTTTTCATTTTCATCAATTCTTGCGGTTGAAGTAGAAATTACTTCTACAATTATTTCCGGTGCTTTTGTAATAAAATTATTTTCTTCATTGCAAATCATTGCAACATCTGGTCTTAAAACAGTAGTTTCATTTACAATATAATCTTCTTCAACTATTACAATACACTCTTCACATTTATTGTCATTTATGGAATTTCCAATTTGAATTGCAAACATTGTAGAAAGATATTGATGATTGATAATGGGGCTAGGTGCCATAGCAATTGGAAAACCTTCAATTAATTCCCAATCGCCTTTCCATAGTTTATAATCTTCATAGGTATATTTTAAAATAGGTGCTGCCATAATTTACCTTTTTTTAAATAATTATACCATTTATTGATGTATATCAAAAAAGTTTTTTTAAAGTAGTGGTAATATTGTTTTAAAAAAAGGAGATGACTTGAGGCTTAATGAACTAAAAATTGGCGAAAGCGGAATTATTAAAAAAATTTTGGCAAAAGAACCTTTAAAAAGCAGGCTGTTTTCGATGGGGTTTGCAAGAGGAGAAGAGGTAAAGGTTTTAAAACACACACTTGCAAAAAACACTTATGAAGTAGAAGTTAACAATATCCCGGTAGCATTAAGAGAAGAAGAAGCTAAAGAGATTGAAGTAAGGAGAGAAAATGAAAGAGATTAAAGTAGCCCTTGTCGGTCAGCCCAATGTCGGGAAAAGCCATTTAATCAATTCCATTTCGGGCGCAACGCTTCATGTCGGAAACTTTTCAGGCGTTACGGTTGAAAAAAAAGAAGTGGAGTTTGTTAGAGACGGTTACAAAATAAAGCTTATCGATTTACCGGGCACTTATTCTCTTCATACATATACACCGGAAGAAGATGTAACCAAAAAATTTTTACTAAATGAGGAATATGATTTAATTTTAAATGTAGTTGATTCAAATCAGATTGAAAAAAATCTGGTTTTTTCTTTTCAGATAGCGGATTTAGGGAGGCCTATGGCAATCGCTTTTAATATGTATGACGAATATTCAAGGCAGGGCGGGGAAATTGATACAGACAAGTTTTTTAAACTTACAAACATAAAGGCCGAAAACGTTTCGGCAAAAGAGAAATTTGGATTGGAAGAACTTTTTCAAAAAGTAATTAAAGCATATGAAGAAAAGAACATTCCAAAAATTTATTATTCTGAAACAGTGGAAGAGACAATCGAAAACTTAAAACCTTTTATTAAAGACTGTGATAAATTTTCAAAAAGATTTGTGGCGATAAGACTTCTTGAAGATGATGAGGATATTTACAAAATAATTCATGAAAAACCATGGTTTGCGGACTTAATGCCCGAACTTAAAAAATCAAAAGATATTTTAAGGGGTGAATATTCTGAAGAAGATACAAAAACCATTCTTTTTGAAGAAAGACTTGCTTTAGCAAAAGGAATAGTCACCCAGATAGCAAAAAAAGCAAAAAAAGAGACTTTAACAGAAAAAATAGATAAAATTTTAATTCATCCTATTTTAGGGCTTCCTATATTTTTATTTGTAATGTGGGCTATTTTTCAGTTAACGTTTTCTTTGGGTGCAGTTCCAATGGACTGGATTGATGCCGGATTTAATATTTTTGGAAGTTGGGTTGGAAATGCAATGCCCGAGAGTATGATAAAACAAGCACTTGTTGAAGGTGTAATTCCGGCAGTCGGGGCGGTTGTTATGTTTTTGCCAAATATCCTGATTTTGTTTTTGGGGCTAAATCTGCTTGAGCAGACCGGTTATATGGCAAGGGCCGCTTATGTGATGGACGGTGTTTTAAAAAGATTTGGACTGCAGGGGAGGGCATTTATTCCTCTTGTATCAGGTTTTGGTTGTTCAGTTCCTGCATATATGGCGGCAAGAACGCTCAAAAATCCAAAAGACAGACTTATAACAATGCTTGTTATAGGATTTATGAGCTGCGGGGCCAGACTTCCTATTTATGTATTATTGGTAAGTGCTTTTTTTGCACCTTCACTCCAGGGCGATGTTATGTTTGCCATTTATCTGGGCGGTGCCTTGACGGGGCTTATTGTTGCAAAAATATTAAGAATAGTTTTATTCAAAGGGGAGCCGGAGCCGTTTGTTATGGAACTTCCAAAATACAGATTTCCAAAAATAAAAGCTGTTATTTTTGATTTATGGGTAAAAACAAAACTGTTTTTAAGAAAAGCGGGTGTTTTTATCGGTATTACAGCATTTGGTATCTGGTTTTTAAGCGCTTATCCGAGAGCCGATATTGTTAAAAAATATGAGCCTTTGATTCAAAGTGCAAACGCAAATCAAAAAGAAGTTTTAGCAAATAAAATGCAGCAGGAAATTTTAGAAAATTCATATATAGCCAGAGTGGGAAAATTAATGGTACCTTTTACAAAGCCTCTTGATTTGGGATGGAAGGAAGATGTCAGTCTTCTTGTGGGACTTGCCGCAAAAGAGGCGGTTGTCGGAACTATGTCCGAATTATACGGAATTGGTGAAGCGGATGAAACAAGTAAAGCATTAATAGAAAAAATAAAAAATTCTATGCCGTTTACTGCTGCGGTTGCAATGATTATAATTGTTATGTTTTATTCCCCGTGTGTTGCAGCCATGAGTACATTTTATGCAGAAGTGCCACAGTGGGCCTGGAGAATTTTTTATACGGTTTATCCAAACGTATTTGCCTATATTGCGGCGTTTATAGGGGTTAGTTTGATAAAACTCTTCTCTTAATCTCTTTTTCATTATTTTTTTTTAAGTTTTTTTTGATATTATTTCTTTTAGACTTCATAAAATTTTTTCTACATTCAAAGGAGAATAATGTATTCAGGAATTACTGTTATTAAAAGAAACGGCAGAAGAGAACTTTTAGATATTTCTAAAATTAGAAAATATACCATGGCTGCCTGTGAAGGTCTTGAAGGTGTGGATTACAGCGAATTAGAGCTTGATGCAAAGCTCCAATTTCGTGACGGAATTACAACAGAAGAGATTCAGCAGACGTTAATTAAAACAGCTGTTGATAAAATCGATATAGACAGGCCAAACTGGAATTTTGTTGCCGCAAGGCTTTTTTTATACGATTTGTATCATAAAGTCTCAGGCTTTACAGGTTATAACTCTTTAGAGGAATATTTTAAAAAAGGCGAAACTGCAGGCAGGATTTTACCGGGGCTTAAAGAAAAATATGATTTAAATGAACTGAATGATTATATAAAACCCGAAAGGGATTTGCTCTTTACTTATCTTGGAATAAAAACGCTTTATGACAGATATATCATTAAAGACAGGGAAAATAACCCTATAGAACTGCCTCAGCAGCTTTTTATGGGCGTTGCCATGTTTCTTGCTCAAAATGAAACAAATCTTTCTTCTATTCCAGAAGAAGATAAGGAAAAAATAAATTTAAATGATGTAAAATCAATTAGAGGATATTGGGCTAAGAAATTTTATGATGTAATTTCTAAATTTGAAGTAATGGTAGCAACTCCAACTTTATCTAATGCAAGAACTACAAGGCATCAGCTCAGCTCTTGTTATGTAGGAAGTATGAACGATAATATAGAAGGTATTTTTGATGATTATAAAGAGATGGCACTTTTATCTAAATTTGGAGGCGGAATTGGATGGGATGTAAGTAAAATAAGGGCGCTCGGAAGTTTTATCGACAACCATAAAAATGCTGCAGGCGGAGTAATTCCATGGCTAAAAATTACAAATGATGTGGCAATTGCGGTGGATCAGCTCGGAACCAGAAAAGGGGCAATAGCCGTTTACCTTGAACCATGGCACATGGATATTATGGACTTTTTGGATTTAAAGAAAAATTCAGGGGAAGAGAGAAGAAGGGCGCATGATTTATTTCCCGCTTTATGGATTCCTGATTTATTTATGAAAAGGGTTTTAAACGATGAACTATGGAGCCTGTTTGACCCGTATGAAACTAAAGATTTGACTGATTTATACGGGGAGGAATTTGAAAAAAAATATATAGAATATGAAAACGACCCGAATATTACAAAAGAAAAAATAAAAGCAAAGGAATTATGGAAAAAAATTTTGCTTGAATATTATGAAACAGGCAATCCGTTTCTTTGTTTTAAAGACAATGCCAACAGACGTAATCAAAATAACCATTCAGGAATTATCAGAAGTTCAAACCTTTGTACAGAAATATTTCAAAATACCGAGCCGAATCATTATAAGGTAAAAGTGACTTTTGAGGATGAGAGTTTTTCTGTTTTTGAAGAAAATGACGAAATTGAGGTGGAAAGCGGAGGTGTAAAAGTAACTAAAAAAGCCAAAAAAATAACTTCGCTTGATTCAATTGAAGGTAAAAAAGTTTATATTGTTGAAAAAGTGCCGTTTGACGGGAAAACAGCTGTTTGTAACCTTGCGAGTATAAACTTAAGCAAAGTAAATACACCTGAAAAAATTGGCGAGGTTGTACCGATTGCTATTAGAATGCTTGATAATGTAATTGATTTAAATTTCTATCCTGTCAGAAAAACAAAAGATACGAATCTTAAAAACAGGGCAATTGGACTTGGGGCTATGGGTGAAGCTCAAATGCTGGCCGAAAGACAGATTTTTTGGGGAAGTGATGAGCATTTTAGAATAATAGATGAAATATTTGAAGGAATAAGCTATCATGCAATCAGTGCAAGCTGTGATTTGGCGAGGGAAAAAGGAAAATATCCCGAATTTGAGGGCAGCAGATGGTCTAAAGGCATACTTCCTATGGATACAGCCAATGAAGAAGCTAAAAAACTTGTTGAAAAAGATTTGTTTACGGCAATGAAGTATGACTGGGAAGGTCTAAGGGAAAAGGTAAAAGGCGGAATTAGAAACGGATATTTAATGGCCGTTGCGCCTACGAGTTCCATTTCTATTTTGACAGGAACAACCCAGACAATAGAACCTGTTTATAAAAGAAAATGGTATGAGGAGAATTTAAGCGGACTTATTCCTGTAGTTGTGCCAAATCTCAGTGCTGAAACCTATATGTTTTATACTCCGGCGTATGAGCTTGACCAGAGAGTTTTGGTAAAAGCCGCCGCAATAAGACAAAAATGGATAGACCAGGGGCAGAGTCTGAATATATTTATTACTACAGACAAAGCAAGCGGGAAGTATCTCCATGAAATTTATACGCTTGGATGGAAATTGGGATTAAAATCGTTTTATTATTTAAGAAGCCAGTCTCCTGAAGTAAAAGAAGAAGTAATGGACAGAAGTGTTGAATGCTTCGGATGCCAATAATTAATGTAAAATTTAAAATGGAAAATGTAAAATGAAAAAATATAAAAAACTATTGAAATAAGGGGTAGAAAATGAATATAAAAAAGCTGTTTAATTACAACTGTCCGATGCACAGAGGCTCAACCACCTCTATAATTAACGGTTGTACGGAAGGAATGATTAATCTTAATAAACTCTCATATCCCTGGGCATATAATTTGTGGGAGATGATGCTTGCAAACACATGGTTTCCAAGGGAAGTTGATTTAACAGATGATGCAAGACAGTATAAAAATTTACTGCCGGCGGAAAAAAATATGTACGATAAGGCATTGGCCCAACTGATTTTTATGGATTCAATTCAGACAAACAATACGCCCGACCATGTAAACCCTTGGATTACAGCACCTGAGGTTAATATGTGTCTGGTCAGGCAGGCATATGAAGAGGCTCTTCATTCCCAGAGTTATGCCGTAATGGTCGACAGTATTTCCCTTAATACGGATGAAATATATGAGATGTGGCGAACAGATGAAAATCTTAGAAAGAAAAACGAATTTATAGGCAATGTATATGAAGAGTGGGGAGCTAAAGCTCTCGCGGGCGATGACGAGGCAAAGATTTATATGATTGTGGCCAATCAGTGTTTAGAGGGTATTTATTTTTATAACGGATTTGCCGCTTTTTATGTGTTGGCAAGAGCAGGTAAAATGATTGGAAGTGCCCAGATGATAAGATTTATCCAAAGGGATGAGGTGACGCATACAGCCCTTTTTGCAAATATTTTTAAAGAGATAAAAAAAGAATTTCCAAAGCTTTTTACTCCTGAAGTTATAAAAAATATAAAAGATATGCTTTATGCGGCTTATGAGCTTGAAAGAGACTGGGGATGGTATATTACACAAGACCAGATTTTGGGAACAAGCGGGGAATTAACAGACAGGTTTACCAAATATCTTGCAAATAAAAGGGCAAATGCCATGGGAATCGAGCTTTTATTTCCAGAAGCGGGACTTAAAAATCCTATCAGCTGGTTTGACAGCTTTTCTAGTTTTAATGAGCAAAAAACCAACTTTTTCGAAGGCAATGTTGTAAACTATTCCAAAGGCAGTTTAAGCTTCGATGATTTTTAGACAAAAAGAAATTTCTATAAAAGTCCCAAGTCGGGGTTTTTTTATTGTTACGGATAAAATTTTAAATTCAGTAAACATAAGCGATGTAAATGTCGGAATAATAAATCTGTTTTTAAAGCATACCTCCTCATCCCTTACTATCAATGAAAACGTCTCCCCTGAGGTCAGAATTGATATGGAAGAAATTTCTTCTTCTTTAGTGCCTGACGGATATAATTATAACCATTCATTGGAAGGGGCGGATGATATGCCCGCCCATTTTAAATCTTCTATGTTCGGGGTAAGTTTGAATATTCCGATAACCAATGGAAAATTAAATCTTGGGACTTGGCAGGGGATTTATTTAAATGAACACAGAAACCGCCCGGGTGTTAGAAAAATTGTAATTACCGTGTGGGGTATTTAAAAACAGTTTATTTTATAAAAAATACTTATACTTTCTTCTGTTTGTTCTTTTGGGGAAGGTAATGTATTTATGCTCTTATACATAGGTTTGAACATCGGTTTGACATTTACAGGATTGGAATTTATTTTAATATCTGTGGGATAACATTTTAATTTTAATTTTTTTGATAAATTTTTTGCATCTTTTAAAGCAAAAGAGTATGCTTTTGATCTCAGGTTGTTAATCAGTTTGGTTTTATCATTTTTATTTAAATCCAAACTAATGGCGGATAATGTTTTTTCCCCGATTAAATTTGTGAAAATTTCCGAAAAATTTTTAACATTATCTGTTTTAAACTGACAATCAAGGCTCATATTCCCTATATATCCTACAAATTTTTTGTTATTTTTATTATAAATATAATCTGGATAAATTGTATAATTGATTTTTTGGCAAATATTGTTTGCTTTTTTAATATTAAAATCTATTTGTTTTATTAATTTTTCAAGATTTTTTTCTTTTATTTTTATATTTAATTTTGTTTTATAAATATTCGGTTTATATTTCGTTTTAAAAATTTTTATATTGGTGATTTCATAAGAAAATAAAAAATTTAACATTAAAAATAAAAAAAATATTTTTTTCATTTCAATCCTTTAAGATATAATATCGTTATTATTATATCATAAGGAATAAAATGGAGATAATAGATTTTTCTAAAATTGAAAATACTAAAAGATATAAATTAATGTCGGATAATATAATTCCCCGTCCGATTGCTTGGATAGTAACAGAAAACAACGGATTAGTTAATTTGGCTCCGTTTAGTTATTTTATGGGTGTATGCGGTGAGCCTTCCATTGTTATGGTAAGTGTGGCAAAGAAAAAAAGACATGATATAAATGAGCCAAAAGATACTCTGGTAAATATTAAACAGACAAAAAAAGCGACAGTATGTTTAGTGCCTATAGAATTAACAGAAAAAATGGATAAAACAAGTGAAGTATTGCCTTATGGAGAAAGCGAAGCTGAAAAGTTTGGAATAAAACTTGAAAGGATTGATGAGAATTTTCCACCGATTGTAAAAGGATGTAAAAGGGCATTTTTAACCACATTATACGGAACTTTTGAAAAAGAAGAAATGGTAAATGTCGCTTTTTTTCTTGAAATAAAAAAAATGTATTTTGAAGGAGAATTTGAACCGGTTGCAAGGGTTGGAAAAGGATATGCGAAACTTTGTGAAATGGATAATAGATGAAAACAATTAAATTTGAAAATCAAAAAATAACTCCCTGCAAAATAGTATGTGTTGGTAGAAATTATGTAGAGCATATAAAAGAACTTAACAATGAAATACCAAGTGAACCAGTATATTTTATAAAGCCTAATTCTTCAATAAGTAATGAATTAAAAATAGTTGATTATTCTCCAACACATTATGAAGGAGAGATTTGTTTTTTAATTGAAAATAAGAAAATTGTGGGTGTTGGATTTGGTTTTGATTTGACTTTAAGGGAAATTCAAAGTAAGTTAAAACAAAAAGGACTTCCATGGGAGAGGGCAAAAGCGTTTAAAAATGCCGCAGTTTTTAGTGATTTCGTTGAAATTGATGAAACTGAAAATTTGGAAATAGAGGTTTATAAAAATGGAAAATTAGTCCAAAAAGGCGATGTTTCTTTAATGATTTATAAGCCGGATTTTTTAGTTAAAGATATTGATAAAATTTTTGGGCTTGCAGATGGAGACATTATAATGAGCGGAACGCCAAAAGGCGTCGGAGGGGTAGAAAAAGGAGATAAATTTACAGTAAGAATTTTAAAAAACAAAAAGGTTTTGATTGAAAAAGAATTTACCTGTATCTGAAATATTCCGCTCCATTCAGGGCGAGGGAAAATATGCCGGAAGAGTAAGTATCTTTTTAAGGCTTGGGGGATGCAACCTTAAGTGTCCGGGATTTGGTGAAAAGGGGTGTGACAGTTATTATGCCGTTAATAAAAAATACGAAAAAGAATGGAAAAAGATTGATATTGACGAAATAATAAACAGAATAAATTCTTTAAAACAAAAAAATGAAGATTTGGTGATTACAGGCGGCGAGCCTATTCTTTATTATAAACAGATTTACCCTTTGGTAGAAAATTACGGAGGAAATATTACCGTTGAAACAAATGCCACTATTAATATAGATTTTGAAAAATATCCAAGATATAAAGATGTTGTTTTTGCTATGAGTGTTAAATTATCTAACAGCGGGGAAATGTATGATAAAAGAGTAAAAAAAGAGGCTATAAAAAATATTGCAAAAAACGCAAAAAAAAGTTTTTTTAAATTTGTTGTGGATAAAAACAATTTAGAAAAATTAAAGAAAGAAATTTTTGATATAACCGAAGGAATAAATTTGGATATTTACTGTATGCCTATGGGAGAAAGTAAAGAAAAGCTTGAAAATAATGCAAAAAGCGTATTTGAATTTTGTCTGAAAAACAATTTTTGCTATTCCGACAGGCTTCATATCAGAATTTTTGGTAAAAAAAAGGGAGTTTGATGATTATTAGAAAACTTTTTAAATTTGAAAATGCACATATTGTAAGAAACTGTACAAGCAGACGTTGCAGCCGCTCAATTCACGGGCACAGCTATAAAGTGGAAATTTTGCTTGAATCAAATTTTTTGGATAACGGAGGGATGGTATATGATTTCGGTCTTATGAAAACTACTATTAAAGAATTAATAGACAGTTTTGACCATGCCATAACATTATGGAAATATGATAACTCCGAATATATTGAATTTGCTAAAAAATTTAGCGAAAGATGGATAATATTGCCCGTAAATCCATCTGCCGAACAGTTTAGCAGGGTATTCTTTTTAATGGTTGATAGAGTTTTAGGTTTAACTGTGTTTCGAAACAATGAAAAAAACATAAAAGTTAATTCTGTAATAGTCCACGAAACGGATACGGGATATGCCCGGTGTTTTAGGGAAGATGCGTATAATATTGAAAATATGGGAGAAATTAATTTAAAAGAGATTATTTTCAGCGATCAGATAAAAAAGGAATGGAGTGATTATTATATGTGGGATAAAATTATTAAAGGTGAGAACTTTATTAATCCAAAGCCTCTTAAAAATTGACTTATAAATAAAATTGTGTTATTTTAAATAAAAAAAGGATGATAATGAAAATAGCAGTTCCGGTAGGGGGTGAAAATTTAGAAATTGTAACAAGAACGGGCAGGGCACCGTATTTTGCAATATTTGAATATGAAGGAAATAATTTTAAATTACTTTCTTTAAATGAAAACACTCACGCAAAAGAAGAGCACGAACATGAAGAAGGGCATCAGGAGGAACACAGCGAAGATGAAGTTGCCCATCATCACAAACATGTAAAAGCATCAAAAGTTGACGGGTGTGATTATATTGTTGTAAGAGCGGTCGGACCGAATATGAAAGATGCGTTGGAACTTGAAGGTATAAAAATAATAAAAGTTAGAAAAAACGCAGGTGAGAGGGCACCTGAAATTTTAGAAAATATAAAAGGAGAATTAAAATGAGAATAGTAATTCCTACAAATACCCCTGACGGATTAATGGCGAAAAGAGGGGCTCATTTCGGAAGAGCGCCTTTTTATGTAATGGTTGATATTGAAAACGGTGAAATAAAAGATGTTGATTTTGCTCAAAATTCAGGCCATGGCGATGGGGCATGCGGTAATGCCGTTAGCAATATTAAAAATCTCGGAGCTGATGCCTTGATTGTTGCGGGAATCGGCCCAAGACCCCTTGAAGGATTTATAAATGAGGGAATAGATGTATATTATGATGATTCTACAAATACAGTAGAAGAGGCAGTAAACAGATTTTTAAAAGGTAAAACAGAAAAAATGAGTTTGGACAAATCCTGTTCCCATCACAGATTTTAATAAAAGGATTTAAAATTTATTAAATCCTTTTTTATATTTCTTGCAATAAGTAAAATTTTTGGTATAATTTTACTCCACAAAAGGAGAGGTGGGTGAGTGGCTGAAACCGGCGCCCTGCTAAGGCGTTGTACCCGTTTAGGGTACCGCGGGTTCGAATCCCGCCCTCTCCGCCATTTTTTCTTATACTAAAAGTGTCTGTCACTAATATTTCTCATTTTATTGTTAATAATCTTATTAAGATGGATAAATGAATATTTGTTTTGGTATTATTATAAAAAGGATTTATTTAATTATTAAAAGGGATATAATGAATATTTACCAAAAGCTGCTAAAGTATTATATTTTTTATGTATTTATTTCCATTTTATTGATTGTCGGGTTTTTTTCATATTCTTACCATAATTTGTTTAATAATTTTACTGAAGATTATGTTCAGGAAAAATTATCTCAGGTTGATTTTATTATAAAAAAAGAAAAACAGTTTCTGGAAAAAATAACAAATGACTGGGCTGAGTGGGATGATGCATATAATTTTATACAAAATAGAAACAAAGAGTTTATCAAATCAAATTTCGGGGGAGGAGATACATTATTAAATCTTGGAATTGATGGCATGATATTTTTAGATAAAAATTTAAATTTAGTTTATGGCAGAGCTGTAAAAAACAATAAAGAGATAATTTTAAAAAAACTGCCCCCTTTTAACTACAAAAAAAATGGATTTAGTGTTTATTTAATAAATAATAATATATATTTTGTTTATATAACAGATATTACAAATACCAATGAGACTAAAAAATACGGTAAATTAGTAGTTTATGAAATATTAAGTAAAAAAATTTTTGAAAAAAACGGGTTTAATGTTGTTAATATTGTAATAAAAAATAAAAATAGACTATATAACATTAAAAATGAAAATTTAATAATTTATTATCCTCTAAATAATAAAATTATTTTGGCTCTTTCTATTGATTACAGTAAAAAACTGTTGATTTTTGAAAAACATTTTTTAAAAATGTTTTTAGCTGAGACAATAGTTTTAATTTTATTATTTATTTTTGGATTGATTTTTCTTAAAAAGATAATTAACGATATTGATTTTGTCTTTAATACTTTAGTTAAAGGATTAGATGATATCAGAGAATTGGAAAAAGTTACAAAGTATAAATATTTTTTAAAAGAATTTGAAAAAATTGCCTCTGTTTTTGAAAAAATGTATGAAAAACTTTATAACTATGAAGAAATATATAAAATTTTGGATGAATATGCACCTTTTGGTGTGGCTATTTATAGAAAAAATCTGCTTTATGCCAATAAAATTTTATTAAATATTTTAAATATAGATAGAAAAGATTTTAATAAAATAAATCCGTTGGATTATATAGAAAATGAAAGCATAAGAGAAAAAATCAGAAAAATAAATCAAAAAAGATTAAACGGAGAAAAAATAACTTTAAAAGAAAAAAATGTACTAATAAAGAAATTATAAATGTTTCTAAAAATATAGAAAAATGCTTTTTATCAAAAAAACAGATGCGAAGATATATTTGGCTTTTGGAAAGATTATACCATCGAAGAAATTTCAAAAAGACTAAATATTGCTTTAGGAGATATAAATAAATTTTTAATTAAAGCAAAAAGTGAAAAAGCAATAATCGAATATATATGTAACAAATATGGATACCGCTTCAAAATTTGTGTAAGATAAATTAGAATAAGAAAAAAATAAAATGAAAGGATATATTATGAGAAAAGAAGCGGTATTAAATAATATAGATTTTAAAGAATTAAGCAAACAATGTAAAACTCAAGAAGATATATCAAAATTAACAAAAGAATTTATGAAGAATATGATAGAGAATATGCTAAAAGCAGAGATTGAAGAGTTCGTAGAGAATAATGATATTTCAAAGAATGGTTATTACTCAAAAACAGTTCGTAGTGACAGTGGAGAGATTAGGTTAAATATTCCAAGAGACAGAAAGAGTGAATTTGAGCCTCAAATAGTAAAAAAAGGCCAAAGGACTATCAGTGGGATAGATGATAAGATAATAGCAATGTATGCGAGAGGGATGAGTTTAAGAGATATAGAAAAACAGGTAAAAGAGATGTATGATGTAGAAATGAGTGATAGCTTAATTTCAAGAATAATAGATAAAATAACTCCTGAAATAAGAGAGTGGCAAAATAGGACATTAGACCCCATATATCCAATAGTATATATGGATGCTATGGTGTTTAAAATAAAAGATGATAACGGTTTTTATAAAAACAAAGCATTACATTTTGTAATAGGAATAAATTTAGAAGGCAAAAAAGATTTACTTGGTATGTGGATAACAGAGAATGAAGGTGCAAAATTTTGGTTAAACATTGTAACAGAGCTTAAAAACAGAGGAGTAAAAGATATTTTAATAGCTTCGGTTGATGGATTAAAAGGGTTTAGTGAAGCAATAAACTCTGTTTTTCCTCAAACTATAGTACAAAGGTGTATTATTCATCAAATTAGATATTCAATGAAATATGTTGGTTCTAAGTACCCAAAAGAGTTTATGGCTGATTTAAAAAAAGTATATAAAAGATGCAGCTGAAATTGCATTACTTGAACTTAAAATACCCATTAGCTGTTAATTCTTGGAAAAACAACTGGGAAGAATTATCAACTTACTTTGAGTATTCAGAACCTATTAGAAGGATTATTTACACTACCAATACTGTTGAAGGATTTAACAGACAAGTTAGCGAAAGGAGGATTTAATGATGATGATTCGTTAAAAAGACTGGTATATTTAATATATAAGGATATTTCAAAAAATGGCTAAAATCCATATCAAATTGGGCTGAAATTATCTCTCAATTTGGTATAATTTTTGAAAACAGACTAAAACCTTATTTAAAATGATTTTTATGCTTTACACAAAAAATGAAGCGGTCTCTTTCTTTTTCAAAAGCTTCTAACTCTATTTTTTATCACTTTTTCTAATTTTAAAATATAAAAAGAATTATAAAAAGACTAAAAGAAAAGCTAAAAAACCTGTTTTTAGAAACAATATGAAAAAAGATAAAGAATATTTTATTAAAAGAAAAATAAGAAAAGGTATTGAAACAGCCTTTTCTATTATAACAGCTAAATTTGGTAAAGTTATTAAAGCTAAAATTTACTTTAAAAGTAACTTTTAGGATAATAATAATTAATTGACAATAAGTGATATAATTTAATAAATAAAGGAGCAAGCGATGAATAGCGTATTAATGACTTACTTAGGAGTTGGAGCATTTTTATTAGCAGGTCTTATATTTGCTTTATTAGTAAAACCGGATACTAAACACAATCCAAAACACGAGAAATAAAAATGATAGAAAAACTTAAATATATTTATATTCTCTTTTGTTTCATTGTTCCAGCTGTTTATTTTGGAATAGTAGGGAATTTTAAAATAAGTGCGTTTTTACTTTTAGCTGTATTGGTAATTAATTATTTGGAAAAGAGAAAAGATTTAGTGGATAAGTTTTTTTAAATTGTAATTCTTATAGTCAACTTAATAAATTATTATTAATTGCAATTTTTTTCATAAAAAATCTCTATTAAAACTTAACACAATTCAAATCTATATAAACTTGATTTTATACTCCAATTGGTGTATAATGAATAAAAAAGGATTGCTATGAGAATGCAAACCAGTATAAGAGTTGAAAAAGAATTTTACGATGAAGCAAAAGAAGTATTTAAAAAATTAGGATTATCTTTTGGGGACGCTGTAAATATCTTTTTAGCAAAAGTTGCTATGGAGAAAGGTATTCCATTTGATTTAAAAGTTCCAAGTAAAGAATTAGAGAAAAGAATTAACAACATTGAAAATAATAAAAATATTCAAACCTATGAAACTACTAAAGAATTATTTGACGATTTAGGTATTTAAATGTTAAAAATTAAAATAGAAAAATCTTTTAAAAAAGATATTGAAAAAGTAAAGAAAAGTGGTAAATATTCAAAAGAAGATTTTGAAACTTTAAAACAAATTATTGAAAAACTACAAGCAAGTTATATTATAGTTTATATATAGTTATTCTATAACACAGAGTTATATATATTTATTTACTATATTTTAATAGTATTATTCTATAATATATATTGACTATATATAAACTATAACAATATAAATAAGCATTTAAGCTAAATTAATCAATTTTTGATTATTTTTTATCATCTTTTGCCGTTTTTTCGTTATTTTTTTAACGATTTTTTATTGTTTTTTAAGTGTATGCAGTCTTTATACTTGATTTTTAGCTATAGTTATTATATAATATACATTAAATAGTTAAACTATAATATAAAATGAAAGGATTGAAATGAGATTAAAGCTTGAAAACATAGAATTTACGTTGCCTAACAGACTGATTGACGCAGTAATAACGGGCAAAATAAGCGACCCCGAAATCGTCAACGCAATTAATACACTGCTAACAAAGTCAAAAGTTATTAACAGGTTAAGAAATCCGGAAAAGGCAAGAGCTGTTAAGACTACAAAGACAAAAGAGAAGATTCAAAACGCTGTTAATCTTTTAAGATTACAAGGCAAACCGGTAAACGCTTATCAGGTGGCAAAATTAAGCGGAGTTTCTTATAACACTGCAAGAAAGCGAACTAATTTAATAGTATTTGCGAACTAATTTAATAGTATTTCATCCCATATTTAACTAAAATTTGCAAAAGTAAATTATTTATTTCATAATTTTTGGAAGTAATTAAATGTTCATATATTATATTTTGAGTAATAAATCCATATTTAAATAATTTTCTTTTCATGTCTTCATAATAATCTAAATTTTTTTCTGATCCGATTGTAATCACCAAAGGCGGAATCAAATCATTATCATTTTTATATTGTAAAACCTTATTTACAATATTTTGAGAATTAAATTCTTCAATGGAATAATCTTTTTTATTTATTAATTTGAATTCTACATTTGTTTTTTCATAAATTGATTTCAATCCTTTAAAAAGATTTTTTATGTATGTGGTTTTAGAAGTATTAATCGTTCCATCAATTAGAATAATAGTTTTTATTATATTTTTTTCTTTTTTCAAAATAGTAGGTATCCTTTTAGGATAAATAGTTATAATATCTTCATTCGTTTTAACTAATAAATTTGTTATATAATCTACCTTTTTAAAACCTATAAATTTTACAGGATAAAATCTATAAAATTGTTTTTGATAAGGCTGAATATTTAAATAAGCAATATTACTCTTTTTTATGGCATTTTCAATAAAACTCTTTCTTTCAACATTTGGAATAGTCATATTTCTATTTATATCTTTAGGCGAATAGTAAAATTTTAAATGACTTGCAAGGTAAGAATATATTATATTGTTATTATTCTTTTTAAATATTATTCCTACAATAGGTTCTTGCTGGATTTGTATTTTTTTACCTTTTTGTTTAAAATAATTTACAATCATTTCTAATTCTTTTTGATAATTTGGATCATTAGGATACAAAATTTTTTTTATAATACCTATATTTTGATTACCTATTGGCCTTACTTCTTTATTTATTAAATTTGATTTTTTATGATATTTTAATTCTTCTAATAAAGTATATTTAGGAATAATAGATTGTTTTATATCTAGAGAAAGATAAAATTTATCAATTTTTTTCTTTTTTTAAGAGGGAAGAGATAAGACGCAAACGAATGATTGAACTGATGCCTAAATTCAAAGAACTAAAAACCGAAAACGAGGAGCTTAAAAACCGAAAACGAGGAGCTTAAAAAAGCGGCGTCGGGAACTGAAGAATACAAAAAAATAATAGAAGAATACGAGCAAAGGATTAAAGAGCTTGAAGATGATTTTTACAATTTAAAAATCAAAGCAGGTTGTATAATTAAAAAATTATTTGCTAAACTAACACAAAAGAGAATTCAATTTAACGAGTTAATAGAAAAAAGGAAAGCTAATGAGAAGAATTATAAGAAATGTAATTGCAGTTGAAATATGGTCAATAAAAAAATTATATAATTAGAAAAAAAGGAGACGCTATGATACAATGCAGCGAAGAAAAATTAGCCCAAATAGTCGAAGAGGTGATAGACAAAAAAGTGATAGCAAAAATTAGATGAAAAATTAGACGAAAAATTAAGCAAACATCTTTACGAAAACAGGGAAAAAATGTATAACGCCCTATCAGAAGAAAAAGAAAGATTAAGAATGGAAATGCAGTCTTTCATATCCCAGGATATAAACACTATGATTAAAAGCGTTTTAACTGAAACGATAGGCAAAGCGGTAGATGTCGTTAAAAATAAAATGGAAATCGTTAAAGAAAAAGCTGAAATGGATATGGAAGAAAACAAGGAACAAAGAGAAAAACAGATGAAAATATTGCAGGCCCTTGACAATGCCTTTAATCTCATCATGAAAAAAATAGATGAAAGAGAATTTAGCAAAGACGATATTGACGAAGAAAAACTTGACAAAATAGACAAAGCTGTTGAGGAATTGAAAAAATATATAGACAAAAACGGCGATGAGCTTTATGAAGCGTTAGGCAATAATATTGTTCATATAGCAGAACTTTTAGGCGATAGTACAGGAACAATAAGAGGAGATATACTAAAACTCCAAAAAGTCATCTCAGCCGATTTGGCAAGCGTCAATTCAAATATCAGTTCTGTAAGCAGACAGGTCGGTTCAATAGACAGGAATATGATAAGCAGATGGTAAGAGGGGTAGGCTGCCCCTGTTTTGAATTAAACACAAAAGTAAAAAAAAATGAAAACAATTTTTACAATAGGACATTCTATTCACACATTAGATAATTTTACTAATTTACTAAAAAAATATAATATTGATGTAGTTATTGATGTTAGGAGTATGCCTTATTCAAAATATGTTGATTGGTTTGATAAGGAAAATTTATTTTTTTTCTTAAAGAAAAACAATTTCAAGATTTTTAAGAAACAAATTAAGTATTAATCATATTTATCCGGATAAATTAATATCTCAAGAAGAACTTGAAGAAAAGCTTATAAAAAAATATAAAAAATTTTTGCCTGAAAAAAACTTATTTGAGAATATATCCGAAAAAGAGAAATTAAATGAAGCCTATATATTAAGAAACAGGGATATTGCATATAATATTTTTACAAAAGAAGGTAACTAAAATAAGGGATTTTTATGATATTGCTTATATGTTAAAAGAAAAAATCCTAACTCCAAAAGAGTTCCTTTATAATGTCAGAAAATATTATATTACCTATACAGACGATTATATAACAACCATTTTGAAATATAAACAACAGGAAAAAGAAGATGAAAAATTAGAAGGGTTAATAAAAGGAGAAGCTCCTACGTTTAATAAATTAAAAGATTTTATTTTAAAAGAAATTTTAACCTTTATTGACAGAGAAAATAAAAAAAAGATGGAAAATAAAAAAGTAAAAATAAAATCTTTTAAGAATAAATTATGAGTAATAAAAAAATTTGTGATATAATTGTGTAGGAGATACAGGGCAAGAGTCACTATCAATAGGACTATAACTATCCTATCCATCGGCTACCTTTCAGTTGGGCTATCCCAACTCCCTACCCGCCACCCTTGCCGGATTAGCCGATGGTAACCTACCACGATTAAAATACAAAATATTTAAAACAAGCAAAAGAAGAGAGGATAATATGAGCCAATTAGATAAACAAAAAGAAAAAGTATCAAATTACCGATTAGCTTGGGGAATTGTTTTAACTGCATTATTTGGTATGATAGCTTTTATTTTTAATGCATTTGATAAATTGCCTTTTTTTAAACAATTATTAGTAACTTTTGGATTTATTGCTATAATAGTTATAGTTTTATATTTAACTTGGAAATTAAAAATAGAAACTGACAAATTGGAGGATTTACAATGAATGGAATATTATTGGGAATAATTGGAGGATTAATAACACTAATCGGAATAATAATAATTTTTAATAGCGATGTTAAACATAAACCAAAACACGAGAAATAATTAAAAAGCAATATTAAGGAAGAAAAAAATTTGTGATATAATTGTGTAGGAGATGGCAAGGGAAAATCCCTCACTTTTTAGTAGAGCGGTGTCGCCACCACCGCTACTACTATGAGGATTAATAATATCCTCACAGCACACCTCCTGCGGTATTCTAACCGCATATCCCCACCCTACCGCCACTTGCGGTAGTGGAACAACCACTCTATAACCTACCACGATTAAAATACAAAATATTAAAAACAAGCAAGAGAAGAGGTCATAATATGAAAATAATCAAAAAAATGTGGTATGATATAGAAACACGAGGAGAAATTTTTAAAAATATTGGACTTGGATTTTTTTTGACATACTCCCCACGCCTAAAGGCGGGGGATTCTGGCTTTAAGCGATGGTAGCCTGTTTAATAATAGGTCTTACACCATCTATGCCAAAGGTTGATGCCCCAACCTTGCAAATATTTATACTTGCGTTTATGTCTCTATCGTGTTTTGTCTTACATACAGGACATATCCAAACTCTCTCTTTTAAGTTTAAATCCTCTTTTACATATCCGCAGTTAGAACAGGTTTTACTCGAAGGATAATATCTGTCTATTTTTATAACATTTACTTTATAAGAGAGAATATTTACAAATTCGCTAAAAGCATAATCAATAATTTTTTTACCCCATAACTTTTGCATTGCTTTTAAATTTAAATCTTCTATTGCTATATATTCATATTCTTTTGCTAATTTGTTTGCTAATTTATGAAAAAAATCTCTTCTTGAATTTGCGACTTTTTTATGTAGTTTTGCAAGTTTTTTTCTTGCAAACTCTCTATTGTTAGATGATTTTTTCTTTTTAGAATGCTGTTTTTGAAGTTTTTGAAGTTCTTTTAAGGTTTGGAGATAATATCTTGGAGCTTGGATTTGTGTTCCATCTGATAAAGTTAGAAAAGTTTTCAATCCAAAATCAATGCCCACGATTTTACCCGATGTGGCACTGATTTTTTTATATTCCTTTTCTATTGCAATACAAATCCAATAATCCCCGATATTATCTCGCTTAACGGTTACAGTTTTTATTTTTCCGTCTATTTCTCTGCTTAACCAGAATTTAAACTTATAGCCGTTAAGCCAGATAATATTGTTATCTATTTTATATTTATTAATTCCAAATTGAGGGTCAACTTCACAAAGAATATGAATGTGGTCTTTATCAGTTTCCATTTCTATTATTTCTACATCACACTCTTTAGCTACTTCTTGTATTATTTCTTTTAATCTTTTTTCTACTTCTCCAACTAATATTTTTCTCCTGTATTTAGGGCACCAAACAATGTGATATTTGCAGGAATAAACAATATTTCTATTTGATTTATATTTATCTACGCATTTCATATTTGTATTATATCAAATTATTTAATATAATACAAATTAATAAAAGAGTTTCAAGGAAATTAAATTTCCTATCAACTCTTTTATCGCCTTATATCCCTATGCCTAAAGGCAAGGGCTTTACGGCGTTTTTTTTGTAAATGCAGGTTATGGAATAAGTCTATCAAATATCCAAATAATCAACTGGGTAGATGCAATATTAGGATTAATTTTAATACTATCAGGTATATACTTGGAAAGGAAAAGCAAATGGGACATATAATCTGGACTACTTTTGGAGTGATATTAGCAATATTAGCAATATATTCAGTAATTCAAACAAGTAAACACAAACCACGCCACGAAAAATAATATGAGTATTTATATATTTTGGGCTTTATTTGCAACAGGAGCTTTGATATTTGCTTATTGGGTAACTCATACAACCAAACACAAACCAAAACACGAGAAATAATTAAAAAGCAATATTAAGGAAGAAAATAATTTATGCTATAATTGTGGTAGCAAGATACCAAGAGGGAGTTCCCCTCTCCCTCTCAGTATGCCATCACTACAATGATTTTAACTTATTTAAATAATCATAAAAATATATTCTTCTTTAACCAAAACTCAAAAAACGGGTCTTGAAAATAATATATATTATTTTGTTTATCTATAATATCTTTTTTAATTAAATTTTTAATAGCTGTTTGCAAAGAAGGGGCTTTTATCATTTCAGGAACATATTCATCAGAATAAATATTTTCTCCACCGCTTAAAAGAATTATTTTTAAAGCTATTTTTTGATTTTTAGTTAAATTGTCCCATAAAGCAATAAAATATTCTTTCTCTTTTGAAGTGGGCATAGACGTTCCTGAAATAGATTTGATTTATGATAAAAACGGGTTAATCCATTACGCTGTTAAAAGATTTGACAGAAAAGAAAATAATGAAAAATTACATCTTCATACCATTGCTACAATGGAACATCTGGATTTCAGGATACCGGCTCATTACAGTTATTTAAGCGTATTGAATTTAACCGATTATTTGACACAGGATTATTCTCAAATAAAAGAATTGTTTAAAAGAATGGTTTTTAATATTATAGGAAGAAATCAAGACGACCACGCAAAAAATTTTTCCTTTATGATGGATAAAAATGGAAATTGGCGTCTATCCCCTGCGTATGATATTACATACGCATTTGGAACGGGTTATACAAAACATCATCAAATGACAATAAACGGTAAAACAGATGATATTGAACTGAAAGATTTATATGAAGTAGGTGCTAAAATAGGTATTTCTGAAAAGGAAGTTAATTCAATTGTTGAGGAAATAGGAAATAAATTTTTAGAGTTTAAAAAAAGAGCAGTAAAATTAGGAATTAATAAAGAATTTGTAAATCTAATCTCTTATATAGTTAATGATAAAAGATGTATAAATGCTTGTTTAGAAGTAAACGATTTTGTGCCGATGGAGGTAAAACAATGAAAAAATTATTACTTTTAATTCCGTTTTTGTTATTTGCATTCACAAGCAAGTATCTGCCAAATTATGATATTCAGGCAGAGTGTTCTCAGATTTTGCATAAAAAGGCGTTTGATATATGCTATTCGTGCAAATGGAAAACTCCAAAGTTGGTAGTTTATAAAGTATAAAAATGAATAATAATATAGAAATGGCAATCAGTGCAATACTTGGGGCATTTTTGTTTATGGCGTTATTGTTTATCACTCTTTTTACGGCTTATAAGCTAATTATCTTTATTTGGAATAAAAAAAGAAAAAAAAGAGCGTATCTTTTGATAGTCGATGGATTCAAAGCAATAACTGTTGATAACAACGGAATTCCTGTTATACTTGAAAAAAACGGGAATTTTGAATTAAATTAAAACACAAAGGAGTAAAAAATGGAAAAGTTTGAAATAAAAGATGAAAAAATTAAAAAATCTAATGAAAAATCTAAACCTGAAATTAAAAAACTTGACGAAAATGAAAAAAACCATTTAGAAACCAAGTGGGACATTGATAATACGCTTGATTATTATTCAATTGAAAGAGGGATAGTGACAACTCCGGAAAATATAGATTTTATCTTTTATCATAAATTTTATGTCGGTGTTGATAAAAACGGCTGCATAAAAGATGCTTTAATTCCACCACCAAAAATAATTAACGAGCATGGCATACATCAAATTAGATATTCAATGAAATATGTTGGTTCTATTACTTGAACTTGAAGAAAAACGAAAGGAGGATTTAATGATGATGATTCGTTAAAAAGACTGGTATATTTAATATATAAGGATATTTCAAAAAAATGGCTAAAATCCATATCAAATTGGGCTGAAATTATCTCTCAATTTGGTATAATTTTTGAAAACAGACTAAAACCTTATTTAAAATGATTTTTATGCTTTACACAAAAAATGAAGCGGTCTCAATAATTTAATCATCGAGATAAATAACGGTGTATTGTCAAAGGGTCCTACCGGAGAAGCACTATATAACGGAAATATCTTAGGAATAAATCCTAATACTTGTACAAATGAAAAGGTTGCCCCATGGAAAGACAACCAAATAAAAAACGGATTTTATTCTTCAATTTCTGTTAGACTGATTTATGATTTGACAATTAATTTATATTCTGAATTTACTGATTTTTACACAGAGGAAATTGTTAATATTATTTTATCAATCAGAACGTCAATAATGATGGCTTATGAAAAAAATAAATATTTTAGTAAACTTAAATATTTGACTTTTTATGATGAAATAACAAATTTAGGAAACTTAAACAAATTTAAAAAAGATTTTAATGAATACGAAGGTGAATATACTTTATGTATGATTAATATAAAAGATTTTACTTCAATTAATGCAAATTTCGGTTTTGAGTTTGGTAATAAATTGTTAAAACAAATAGGTATTGAGCTAAAAAAACATATTAAAAAGATTGATGAAGTTTACAGAATGTATGATGACAGGTTTTTACTGTTTTTAAAAGCCAATATATGGAATATAGAAACCATTAAAAATATAACAAACAAAATCTATAATATTTTTTCAAATGAAGGTATTGAAGTTAACGGACAGAAAGTTTTTTTGGAAATAAACGGCAGTTTGGTTGATTCAAAAAATATTAAAAAGGAAAAAGCGCTTGAAGGTTTGATTTATGCATATGTTTTTGCAAAAAATGTTGTTAATAAATTTGTAATTTATGAATTATGGATGAGTGAGGAAGTTCAGTACAGGGTTCATTTAAAAGAATTATTGTTTAAAGCCATCAGGGAAAAACTGTTTGAAGTATATTTTCAGCCTATAGTTGATATAAAATCATATGAAATAGTTCAGTTCGAAGCACTTTCAAGGCTAAAAGACAACGGAAAATTTGTTAATATGGAAAAACTGATGAATATAGCAACCGAGCTTCAAATTATTCCGGAGATTACAAAAATTGTAGTAGAAAATGTAGTTAAACATTTAAAAATATTTAAAACTGCAAATCCTGATATAGGAGTTTCTATTAATGTTTCAAAACTTGATATGGAAAGTGACTTTTTAGAATTTTTTAAAGACAAAGTAATATCAAACGAGTTAAACTTTGAAAATTTTTCTTTAGAAATAACTGAAAGAGAATCTATTGAAGATACCAAGTTAACTCAAAATTTTGTTAAAAAGTTAAAAGAGGTTGGGGTTAAATTTGAAATAGATGATTTTGGGGTTGCTTATTCCAATTTGAAACAAAGTGTGAGTATAGATTTTGATGTATTGAAAATTGATAAAAGTTTTGTAGACAGAATATTTGAAGAAAGAATTAAAATAGTTGTTTCTACCATTATTTTATTTGCAAAAATGTTAAATGTAAAAACAATTGCGGAAGGCGTTGAAACAAAAGAGCAGCTGGATATTTTAAAAGAATTGGGTGTAGATTATATCCAGGGATATTATTTTGCAAAACCTATGCCTTTTGAAGAAGCGGTTGAATATTTAAAAAAGAATATGTGATTTTTCCTTTTTTTAAGGAAAAATGCCACACCTAAGGGAAGAGCAAAAAACAGAAGAGTGGTAGCTAAAATTATCTACTAATTCTTCTTTTTTTTGTATAATTATCAAAAAGGCCGTTAATGCTAAAAGCTATCCTTTTTGATACTATTTCTTTGATAACTATTTTAAATCCAATCGCCGCTGCGGCGGTTATGATATCTCTTGTTAAATATTCAGATATTCCGTCTGTTTCCAAAGTAACATCTTTTACCGTATTAATTGCTTCTATTATTACAATGATTGCAGGCGGATGGGTTCTTAAAATATTCGGTATTAATCTGCCTTCTATTAAAGCAATAGGCGGGGTGGTACTCTTGATTATTGCTTTAAATATGATTCAGGGTAAAGAAATTTCTCCTACAAATACCACAAAAGATGAGCATGAAGCGGCTCAGGAAAAAGAAAATATAGCGATAATTCCGCTTGCAATTCCCGTTTTGTTCGGCCCCGGGGTAATTACCACTATTATTGTTTTAAGTGAAAAAAGTAAAAAGCTGATTGATAAAGGTGTTTTGTTTACAGCCATTGTTTTATCTGCATTGATTGTTTATATTACTTTAAAAAATGCTTCTTTTATTTCGAAATTTTTAGGTGTTAACGGAATTAAAATAGTTACAAGGATTATGGGACTTATAATAGGCGCTATTTCATTTTTGTTTTTGATAGGAGGCGTAAAGGCGTTATGGCTAATATCTTAAATTTAATTCGAAGGGAAAAATAATGAGATTTATTTTTATTTTATTTTTATTTTTTATTAATCTGTTTGGCGGTGATTTAAACGGGCTTATTAAACAAATAAATAAAAATTCACCTGATTATACTTTAGATTTAGCTTTAGTTAAAAAAATAAAAGAATTGAATTATAATAATCCTGCTATCGATTTAAATATTTCAAATCAAAATGAATATTTATCACTATTTTTTAAATTAACTGATTTAAAAAAAGAATATAATAATCTGCCTTCCATTATAAAAGAAACTAATAAAAAAATTGATATTCTTTCATCAGATAACGATATAACTTCCAAACTTCAGACATTGTATTATCAAAAGCTTTTAGATATATACAATAAAAAATATGATTATTTAGATAAAAATTTTCAAAATATTGAAAAAGAGGTTTATCAAAAACTTTTTGATATTAAATTTAATTCTGTTTTGGCCCAAAATAATATTGATTACTGGAATAAGCTGTTGAATGACAAACAAAAAGAGCTTGAAAAATTAAAAATAAATCTTCAAAAATGGCAGATTTTAAATAACGAAAAAAATATTGAAAACATACAAAATCTTATAAACATAAATATTCAAAAACAAAAAAACATATATAAAAATCTTTTAAAAAATTATTTAATATTGTTTCTTGATGAATTAAAAAATAAAGATAAAACTGCCTTTAAAACAGCCCAAAGTATAGATTATTATGCCAATAAACTTGATTTAAATGAATTAGGAGAAATAATAAATGATTTTGAAACATTCAGATTTGGGACAAAAGCTATCATTTATAATTCAAAAAAAGAGTTGGAACATACGTTAGAAAAATTTATTTCTTTAATTAAATATCCCCTTTTCAAAATAGGAAACAATTTTATAACGCCTCTTGATTTAGTATTAGTTATTTTTATTTTATTTATAGGCTGGTTTATCGGCAAATATTATAAAAAACTGATTTATTCACTTAGAAAGAAATATGAAATTTCTTATTCAAGCGCAACGCTGCTTGCAAATATAGGATATTACACAATTATTTTTCTTTCTTTTATTTTTTCCCTTAAAATAGCCGGACTCGATTTAAGCTCCCTTGCAATAATTGCCGGAGCACTTTCAGTTGGTATCGGTTTTGGGCTTCAAAATATAGTGAGTAATTTTGTAAGCGGAATTATATTAATGTTTGAAAAAACGATAAAAGTGGATGATTATATTGAGATTGATGAAAATACAAGAGGAAAAGTTATAGACATTTCAATGCGCTCGACCGTAATAAGAACAAATGACAACATTGATTTAATTATTCCCAATCAGGATTTTATACAAAACAAGGTTATAAACTGGACACTTGGAGATGAAATTGTTAGATTTAGAATTCCTTTTGGAGTGGCTTACGGGAGCAATATAGAAAAAGTTGAAAAAATAGTTCTTGAAGCTATAGATAAATCGTCTCTTCCTTTTTTAAGAAAAGAGCAATATAAACCGTTGGTTGTTTTTATAGAAATGGCAGATAGCAGCTTAAATTTTGAACTGTTTGTCTGGGTAAGAGGTGAATATGCTATGATGCCAAGAAGAACAAGAAGCAAATTTTTAAAAGTAGTTTATAATGCATTAAATGAAGCTGGAATTACAATTCCTTTTCCTCAGCAGGATTTGCATATTAAAGATACGGTACCGTTTGAAATTAAAATAAAAAAGGATTGATATGGAATTTATTTATTCAATAAGTGAAGCATTTAAGGATTTAAAAAATCCAAAAATGCAAAAATTATCTATTGTTTTAGGCAGTGTTTTGGCGGCTTTTTGGATTATTATGTCTCTGTGGTTTTGGAACAGGGGGTTATTATTAACAAATTTCCTGATTTCCATTATGCCTTTTAAATTTTTACAAAACGCAGGAAGCCAGTTTATTATAATGATTGTGTGGATACAACTGATTTTGGCAAGCTTGGGAATCATTTATTCTTTGTTTGGCAGATTTTTTAAAAATATATTTTCTTCAATTGCACTTGTAAGTGTTATAACTTTTTTTTGGGCATTTGTTTTTTTTGTTTATCATTCTGAAATTTCAGGCTATATAAAAAATCTTCTCAGAATTTTTCCATATCAGAGCATTGAAGAAGTAGTCTCAAATATACTTTTGGCATTTATGTTTTATTCTTTTTATATTGCGACTTTTTATTTTATTTTTTTAATTTTCAGTGTGAAAATTTTAGAAGAGATAAAAGAAGGGCAGTATCCTCAGGTTGATACAAAAAAAGAATTTAATTTATTAAAAATTATTTTTATAAATATAAGGGATTTTTTAATATTTTTAATTGGGATGATAATTTTTTATCCTTTGATGTTTGTGCCTTTTGTAAATATTTTAATAATTGTTTTTCTTTGGGCTGTTTTGATTAAAGAATCACTGCTACAGAGTGTTTTTATGCTTTTTGGAAAAGAAGAAATTGATAAAAAGAAAATCTGGGCTTTTTGTATTTTAAGTGTAATTTTAAACTTTATTCCGGTTTTAAATTTTTATGCACCGGCTTTTGGAATTTTGAGTATTTTTCATTATGTAATGGAAAAAAAAGAGGACAGGCTCAATTTAGCTTAACTATCCTCCCATCAGTTTTCGGGCTTCCTACACTGAATCCGTAAAGTGCCAAATAATTAACATTATTTAAAATCTCTTCAGTAATTAAATTGTCAAAAAAGCATCCGATACCACAACCTCTTAAATTTTTGGCTTCGGCTTCAAGATATAAAACCTCTCCTATTATTCCCGCTTCAAAATTTAACAGTTTATATTCATACTCTTTTTTGGGTTTTTGCGATACCATATTAATAGTAAATGCTGAGTCTTTTCCCAAATCCTGAATGCAGTTCGCAAATTTACTGGCCTCGCTGAAATTTCCTTTATGAAGGTTGGTAAGTTTGTTTTCTTTTCTTGAAAAATAATAAATTCCTTCTTCTATTCCATCAACCCTGTTTACAAAAATTATGAAATCAACTCTGTTTAGAGTAACTTTTACATCAAAAGGAGATATATTTCTTGGAAGTGTTTTATCCAAAATATCAAAAAAATCTTTTTTTTCAATGTAGCTTGGAATAAATCCCAGTGCACTTCTTCTGTTATCAATTATTTCATATGCACTAAATGGAGATGGTAAAAATTCCGGTTTTTCATCTAAAAGTGCGGTTTGAAAATTTTCTTTTGTTTTTAATTCTTTTAGCTGTTTCAAAAATTATATCCCATCTTACTGAATCATTTGCTATTTTTTTGTATTCTAAATGATAATCTAAATTCTTAAAATTTTCAAAATTAATTTTTGGTTTTTTATCATGATAAACATAAAAAGCTGCTTCAAAAATTTCTTCTTCATTTTCATAAAATTTCGCTTTGTTTAGTCCAATTAAGGGGCTGAGTCTTTCTTCATCAATGTCGTTTATATATTCCATTTTCCAGCCAAGCAGGTTTGATGAAAAGCGGCCTGCCGCAATTAAATGCCCGGTATCAAGCAGGCAGTATCTAAGTGCTCTTTCCCCGTATTTCCAGCTTTCTCTAAGCGGAATTGAAGTAAAAACCAAAAAAAAGCCGTTTTCAACGAGATTTTCACCTTTTGCAATTTCTTCTAAAGCAAATTCTTTTACATTAAAATGATAAACTCCGTTGTTTAAAATCAAATAAATTTCTTCCGGGTGTAAATTTCCGCTTGACGGATTGACCCTTACATACCATTCATTCATTCCTAAAACTTTTTTGGCATTAATAGAAGCCGAATATCTTAAAAAAGTAGCTATTGTGTTAAGATTAATTTCTTTTGTTTCATTTTTTAAATATAGTTTTTCATAAGTTAAATTTTCTGTTTTTGGATTTGGCAACAGTATTTTTTTAGCATTTATATATTCTTTATATGGGTTTGGCTGATTTGCCCAGTCTAAATATCCTAAGCTTTTTGCAAATTTATTTGGAAAATGACGTGTCTTATTATGATAATCAATTGCTTTCATTATTTCCCTTTTTTATTATATGATATCGATAAAAATATGACAGCTTCGAGCTTCATTTTGCTAATGCAACGCTCAAATTTTGCTAAAAATTGCAAACAGCTTTGCAGGCCCTAAGGACTCGGTGCAATTTTTTTAACGCAAAATTTTCGCTAAATTCCGCTACGCTGTCATATTTTTACTTTTTCGTTATTTAGTCAGTATCATCATATCAAAAATTAGACAAAATTTATCTTTTTTGTTATAAGGAATGTAATGAAAAAAATTTTTTTATTTATAGGAGTAATTATGGCAAATCATTTAAAAAATGCTGACAGTCCTTATCTAAAGCAGCATGCAGACAATCCTGTTGACTGGTATGAATGGGGTGAAGAAGCTTTTGAAAAGGCAAAAAAAGAAAATAAACTTATTTTTTTAAGTATAGGTTATTCAACATGTCACTGGTGCCATGTAATGGAGAGGGAGAGTTTTGAAAACAAAGAAATTGCCGGTATTTTAAATAAATATTATGTGTCAATAAAAGTGGACAGGGAAGAGATGAGCGATATTGACAAATACTATCAAAAAGCTTATCAGTTAATGCACAGACGCTCGGGAGGTTGGCCTCTTACTATTATTATGACACCTGAAAAGAAAGTGTTTTATTCTGCAACTTATGTGCCGCCTCATTATTCACAATACGGTCCGGGACTTAAAGAAATACTTTTATCTATTGCAAACGACTGGATGGAAAATCCCAAAAAAATTTTGGAAATTGCAGATAATTTCGAAAAATATTACAGGGAAAATGAAAACAAAGTTATGCCAAAAGAAAATGCAGATAAAAGCTTAATTGAAAAAATAATAAAACAGGTAAAAAATGAGTTTGATTTGGAATATGGAGGAATTAAAGGTGCTCCAAAATTTCCGATGGAGAGCACATTGGATTTGCTTGTTGATGTTTATATGATAACTAAAAATCAAGAAATTTTAAATATTTTAAATATAACGCTTGTAAAAATGGTAAAAGGCGGTATATTTGACCAAATTGAAGGCGGATTTTACAGATATTCAGTTGATGAGAGATGGGAAGTGCCTCATTTTGAAAAGATGCTTTATAACAATGCAAATTTGCCTTTTGTTTATTTGAGAATGTATAAAATTACAAAAAATCTTTTATTTAAAGAGGTAGCATTTAGAAGTATTGACGAAATGATTAACAGATACTATGAAAACGGTCTTTTTTATTCTGCAAGCGATGCAGACAGCAATGGAGCAGAGGGAAAATATTTTGTATATGATTTTGATGAGGTTGAAAAGGCTTTTAGTGAGTTTGAAAACAAAGAAGAACTTCTGAATTATTTCGGAATAAAAAAATATGGGAATTTCCATGGCCTTAATAATCCTACAGTTCATGGAGATAGACCTAAAAATCATGAAAAGGCTTTAGAAAAACTGAAACAGATAAGAGAAAAAAGAGAATTTCCGTTTATTGACACTAAAAAAATAACTTCCTGGAATGCTATGATGATAAAAACTCTTTTTGCAGCAGGTGAATTTGATGAAAAATATTTGGAAATTGCAAAAAAGAGTTTAGAAAAATTAATCGAAGTTATGTATAAAGATAAACTTTATCATTCTTTCAATAAAAATAAAAAAAATAAAAAAGAAGGGCTTCTTGAAGATTATGCATTTTTAATAGGTGCTTTGATAACCGCTTATGAATATACTTATGATGAAAAATATTTAAATTTTGCAAATAAACTAAGTAAAGAAGTTTTTAAATTTAAAAACAAAAATTGGTATATGAACCAGGAAAAAAGCGTAAAAGCTGATTTTAGCGATTCATCTTATGCAAGCTCTTTGGGTGTTTTGGCAAATGATTTTTTGGATTTATCGCTTTTAAATTATAATATTGAACTGAAAAAAGAAGCCGATAAAATAATTGAAGAGGGAAGCTATTATGTAAAAAATTATCCGCTTTATTATGCAACTATTACAAAAGCCGCTATAAAAAATATTTTGGGTGAATATATAATAACTTCTGAAACTCCTTTATATAAAGGAGATTTTTCATATCCTTATGTTTTATGGAAAAAAGGTGAAAGTTTTGAAATATGTACAATTTATAAATGTATTAAAAAAAGTAATAATTTGGAGGAAATTAAAGAAATTTTAAATATTTTATGATATAATTTCACCTGTCCCAGCCCTGTGCAAGGGGTGTAAGAGGCAACGCTTCAGGCCCGGAAGGGAGCAGAGCACCTCTTATGTCCCTGTGCCGCAGGTTCCTGGGGCGCCTGAAAAATAATTATAAGTTATGAATGTTGAGTGTTGAATTGTGAATTATAAATGCTAAATATTGAATTATAAATTAATATTTTTAGCTAAGTTTAGTGTCAAACACTAATTATTATAAATGAATAAAAGAAGAAGTTAAATCCCTAAAATTTTAACTTCATTAAGATTTACATCGCATATATTTGGAATATTATTAGGATTTAGTGCCAGCTCTTTATTGTCCATTATAACGATTTCGCTTTCTATTATATGTTTAGCAACTTTTTTAGCACCTGGGAGGGAGTGCATATAACAGCTGCCGCATTGATAGATATTTGCTTCCGGGATAGTATCAGTATCTAAAATATTTTGCATAGATTTTCTCCACGCTTCAATTACTTCTTTATCATTCGGTTTTCCGATTATGCTCATATAAAATCCTGTTCTGCATCCCATAGGTGAAATATCTATAATCTCAAAATTAGGAAGATTATCTCTCATAAACCCTGCAAACAGATGCTCAAGCGTATGCATTGCTTTTTCGTCAATTATTTCTTTATTTGGTTTTGCAAACCTTACATCATAAACTGTAATTACATCACCTTTTGGTGTTTTCATTTTTTTTGCAATTCTTAGGCCCGGGGCCGGCATTTTTACATGGTCAACTAAAAAACTGTCAAGCATTGGCATAGTTTATCCTTTTTTATTGCAATTATATCGTAACTTTGATACAATTTCATTTCTAGTTCTCACCTCTTTATTCCTTGGTCGGGTTGCAGCTATGCTGTTAACGGAGAGGGAGGCTAAACCCAGCCAAAATAAAAAAATAATTCAAGGAGAAACAATGGCGTGTAATGTAACAATGAAAGATTTATTGGAGTGCGGTGTTCATTTCGGACATCAAAGAAGAAGATGGAATCCAAAAATGAAGAAATACATTTTTGGTGTTAGAAAAAATATCTATATTATTGACTTACAAAAAACATTAAGATTTTTTAAATATGCATGCGGCATAGTCAGAGATGCGGCGGCTGAAGGAAAAACAATTCTTTTTGTCGGAACTAAAAAACAGGCAATTGATGCTGTAAAAACCCATGCCGAAAGAGCCGGTATGCCGTATGTTAACCACAGATGGCTCGGCGGTATGCTTACAAACTTTCCAACAATTCAAAAATCAATAAGAAAATTGGAAATTATTGAAAAAATGGAAGAGAGCGGGCAAATTAACCTTTTAACTAAAAAAGAAAGATTGATTTTGGCCAGAAGAAAAGCAAAACTTGAAAGAGTTCTCGGTGGTATAAGACATATGAAAACATTGCCGGATATGTTGTTTATTATTGATACGGTTAAAGAAAGAATTGCAGTTGCAGAAGCAAATAAACTTGGACTTCCTGTGGTTGCTCCGCTTGATACAAACTGTGATCCTGACGTGGTTGATTATCCAATCCCGGGAAACGATGATGCAATCAGAAGTGTAAATCTTTTCTGTGAAAAAATTGCTGATGCTATAATTGAAGGTAAAGAAATGGCAAGAAGCGCAGGAGAAGAAGTGGAAGAAATTACACCTGAAGAAATTAATGAAGAAATTAAAGAAGTAAAAGAAGAAGCAGCGGCAGAAACTAAAAGCGAAGAAGAAATCGAAAAAGAAACAGAAGATATTAAAGAGGAGGCATAATATGGCAAACATTACAGCAGCTCAGGTAAAGGCGCTAAGAGAAAAAACCGGTGCCGGAATGATGGATTGTAAAAAAGCATTGGTTGAAGCAAACGGCGATGAAGAAAAAGCGGTTGAAATATTAAGAAAAAAAGGTCTTGCAAAAGCCGCTAAAAAAGCAGACAGAAATGCGGCTGAGGGAAGAGTTGAAATTAGTATTACCCCTGATATGAAAAAAGGAAGTATCGTAGAAGTAAACTGTGAAACAGATTTTGTTGCCAAAACAGATGAATTTGTTGAATTTGTAAGTGAAACGGTTAAAACTGTTAATACTGAAAATATCACCGATGTTGAAAACTTAAATAAAACAAAATTTGGTGAGGGTACATTCGAAGAAGAATTAAAAGTAAAAATAGCAAAAATAGGTGAAAATATTGTTGTCAGAAGAATGGCAACAATCAAAGCACCGGAAAACGGAATAGTAAACGGATATATCCACGCGGGGGGAAAAGTAGGCGTTTTGGTTGCGGCTGAATGCGACAGAGATGAAACCTGTGAAGCAATTAAAGATACTCTAAAAGATATTGCCATGCATATTGCGGCTATGAAACCTTCTTTTCTAAATCCTGAGAGTGTACCGGCTGATGTAATTGAAAAAGAAAAAGACATTGCAAAAGCCCAGCTTCTAAAAGAGGGTAAACCTGAAAATGTAATTGAAAAAATTATTCCCGGAAAAATTAAAAAATTCTATGAAGAAAATTGTCTTACTGAGCAAGAATATGTAAAAGCAGAAAAAAAAGAAAATGTTGCTAAAGCACTTGAAAATGCGGCAAAAAAAGCCGGAGGAAGTGCAAAACTTGTTGACTTTATCAGATTTGAAGTCGGAGAAGGTTTGGTTAAAAACGGATGTACTTTAGCTGATGAAGTAGCGGCAGCTTTACAATAATTACTTAGCGCCTTTTGGCGCTTAAGTGAAAATAGTGAATAGTGAGTAGTGAAAAAAATGATAAAAGCAATAAATTTAAAACACTCATTTGATTATCTTCTTTTTTCAGATGTAAATCTTGAAATAAAACCCAAAGAAAAAATTGCCATAATAGGTTCCAGCGGAAGCGGAAAATCCACACTTCTTCATATTTTATCTTCATTTTTAAAACCAAATGAGGGACAAGTTTTTATTGATAAACAAGAAATTTATAAACTAAAAGAAAAAGAGTTAATTGAATTTAGAAGAAATAAAATAGGTGTAATTTTTCAGTTTCATTATCTTTTTAACACATTCACAGCACTTGAGAATATTCAGGCTGCCGCAATTTTATGCAACAGGGAAGTTGATTTTGATTTGCTTGATAGACTCAAAATAAAAGATGTAATAAATCAGAATATTCAAACCTTAAGTGGAGGCCAGCAGCAAAGAGTTAGTATTGCAAGGGTTCTAACAAAAAAACCGAGAATTATTTTTGCTGACGAGCCTACCGGAAATTTAGATAATGTTAATGCAAACGAAGTAATAGAAATTTTAAAAGAATATGCTGACGAGAATAGTGCATCTATTGTAACTGTAACCCACGATATAGAAATAGCTAAAAAATTTGATAAAATTTATGAATTGAAAAACAAACAGTTAGTGAATAGTGAGTTGTGAATTATGAGTAGTGAATAGTGAGTTGGTGAGTAGTGAGTGAAAATGGAATTAATTAATTATTTAACGCCGGTTAATACTGTTACATTTTTGCTTTTGTTTATTAGAATATCTTCTTTTTTGGCGTTTTTGCCTTTTTTCTCATATCCGACTATTCCCATGAAAGCAAAGGCGGCGTTTGCCCTGTGGCTTACAATACTTTTTTTCCCTATTAGCCCGAAAATAACATTTGAAATTAATATTATAAATGTGATATTGGCTGTTTTGTTTGAGAGTGCTTTTGCTTTTTTTGTGGGAGTTGCCCTTACGCTTATTTTTGATATTTTAAAATATGCAGCCGAACAGATAAGTTTTGTGATGGGATTTACTTTGGCAAATGTAATAGATCCAAATTCGGGGCTCAATACAAATATTATAGGTGAATTTTTTACCTGGGTTGCACTGTTGATATTTTTTGCTTTCGGAGGGGATCATTTAGAAATATTTTTAATAAGTAAAACATTAGGAAGCCTGCCGTTTGGGGCTGTTTTTGATATTCATTCAATGTATCAGTTTTTTGTTATTTATATGTTTAAATATTTTGTTTTTGGAATTGCAATGGCTTTTCCTGTTTTGGCCGTTTCTATTTTAAGCGACATAATTTTTGGAATGATTATGAAAACAATGCCTCAGTTTAACCTGCTGGTAGTAGGGTTTCCTATAAAAATTGGACTTTCTTTTTTAATTCTGATTGCGATTATGGCTTCTTTTGCAAATGTATTTCAAAAAGAATTTATTCAGGCTTTTAATGTAATTTTAAAAATTATCGGCTGAGCCTGTAAGCTTTGGCATTTTGTTTCAACATATAAAAATATTTGTTGAATTTATTTATTAAATTTTTATCCTGAGTGATTAAGATATATTCATAATTTTTAAAAAAAGCGCTGTAAGAATAATTTGCACTTCCGATAATCAAATATTTATTGTCTATAATAGACATTTTTACATGCATTTTTGCTTTGTTGCCGTTTTTATAATTTTTACCGCTTAAAAGATAAATATCAAATTTTTTTATTGCCGCAAGGTTTGGAATAACGGAATATTTATATTTTGATTCTTCCAAATCAGCTATAATATAAATCTTTGTTCCGTGTTTTGCGGCTATTTTCAGGGCTTTTGCAATTTTTTTATTGGTAAATGTATACATTGCTATTTTTATATTTTTTTTGGCATGGGTGAAAATATTGCATAATTCTTTTTGAGCATTTTTTCCCTCAAAGGGCATAAAATAAACATTGTTCGCATTTAAAAACAGGATAAATAATAAATAAAACAGGATTTTTTTCAATTTTGCCACCTTTTTTAATATAATTATAATAAAAAAATGAGGTCAGCCATGAAAATACTTTTAATTTCTGCCAATCCGACTATAGAAAAACTTTTTACGCTGAGTACTGAAAAGAAAGGTGACGATGTTATTATCGGAAACAGGGAGTTTGTTCCGGAAGATAATTTTGAAGCTGTTTTTTTGGAAAAAGATTTGTATGATGAAGAATTTTTGAATTCTTTGAAAGAAAAGTTCAAAAATGCAAAATTTGTTTTGATTCTTTCTAAAAAAGATGAAAAATTACCAGGTTTTGATACATATCTTACAAAACCGTTTTTACCTACCGATTTAATGGATGTGTTGGAAAAACTGCCGAATATCCAAAATGAAACAAAAGAAAGTTTCGATATTGAAAATTTTAATGAAGATTTGGATTTGGAAGAAGAAAATTTTGATTTGGAAAATACCCAAAAAGAAGAAATAGACGATTTTGCCCTGGATGATATAGATGAATTGGTGGAAGAAGGCGATGAAAAACCGGATTTTGAAGAACTCGAAGAGTTGGAAAATTTACCTGAAGACGAAGTGTTGATTACAGAAGACGAACTGTTGGAAGAAGCACCCGATTCAGATATAGAAGATACTATTTCCATCAGTGAGGAAGAACTACAAAATCTGGAAGATGAAGATAAAGAAGGTGAGGAAGTTCCAAGCAGTTGCCAAGTAGCCAAGTTCCAAGTGAGGAAGAATTGCCGGAAATCGAAACAGAAGAAGATATTAACACCCAAAAAGATGAAAATAATGAAGATTTGGAATTAGAAAGTATAAATGAAAAGGATTTGGCAAAAGCTTTGGGAGAAGAGATTGAAGGAAAAGTGAAAAGTTAAAAGTTAAAAATGAAGAGCTGCCTGAAATAGAAGAAAATAAAAAAGCTCCAAATGAAGAAGGAAATTTACAAGAAAAAACACTCGGAAGTATCTTAAATATAAATTGGGATGAACTGAAAAAAGCAAAAGCAAAAGTTACCATTACTATAGATTTTGGAGATTAAAATGGATGGAAGTATTTTAGTTGTATCGGGTCCTAGCGGAAGCGGAAAAACAAGTCTGGCGAGAAGCGCATGTGAAGAGCTTCAAAAAAAGGCGTATTTCAGTATTTCATCTACAACACGTCCTATGAGAAAAGGGGAAATTGACGGTGTTGATTATTTTTTTGTGAGTAAAGAAGAATTTTTAAAAGACATTGAAGAGGGTTATTTTCTGGAATGGGCGGAAGTTCACGGAAATTTTTACGGAACGAGCAAAAGACAGATTGACAAAGCTTTAAGTGAAGGTAAAATAGTGTTTTTGGATATTGATGTTCAGGGATATGAAAATGTAAAAAAATTGTATCCAAATATTACAACCGGCGTATTTATAACTACAAAAGATATGAATACATTGATAAAAAGACTTGAAAAAAGAGGAACTGAAACAAAAGAATCCCTTGAAATAAGACTTATTAACGCATTAAACGAAATGAAAAAAATAGATGAGTATGATTATCTTTTAATAAACAATGAATTCGATGAATCCAAAGAATTTTTAAAAGCGGTTGCAATTGCGTCTCTTATAAAAAGAAGCAAATATAATGTAGATGAATTTATAAACGAGTGGAAAGGAAATGAATGAAGAAAAGAGTTGCCGATATTTTTAAAAAACATTTAGGTGAAAATCCTCCTATTAACAAACCGAAGCAAAAAGATTTTGGTCATTTTGCCGTCCCTGTTTTTAAATATGCAAAAGAAAATAAAATAAACCCGAACGAATTTGCAAAAAGCCTCTGTGAAAAATTGAACGGATGCGCTGAATTTGAAAAAGTTGAAGCACTTAGCGGATTTGTAAATTTAAAACTTAGCGATAAATTTTTGGATGAATTTGCAAATAAGGTTTTAGAAGAAAAAGAAAATTTTGGCAAAGGTCAAAAACAAGAGAGGATTTTGCTTGAATATATTTCCGCAAACCCGACAGGCCCTCTTCATATCGGTCATGCCAGAGGCGCTATTTACGGTGATTCCATTGCCAGAATAGGAAGACATACAGGTTATAAAATAGATACCGAATATTATGTAAATGACGCAGGCCGCCAGATTTCGCTTCTTGGACTTTCTGTTTATTTGACGGCAAGGGAAATTTTAGGTTTTGATGTGACCTGGCCCGAAGAGTATTATAAAGGTGATTATATAAAAGATTTGGCATCTGAAGCGATTAAAGAATTTGGCAAAGATTATTTCATAAACAAAGAAAACAGTTTTAATGATGAAAAGCTCAATATGTGGGCAAAGGATAAAATGTTAAATGAAATAAAAAAAGATATCGCTTCTTTAAATGTTACCCCTTTTGATAAGTGGGTAAGTGAAAAAGAATTATATAAATATTGGGATGAGGTAAAAGACATTCTTGACAAAAACTCCGCTTTGTATGAAAAAGAGGGTAAAGTATGGATAAAATCCTCTGAATTTAAAGATGAAAAAGACAGGGTCGTGGTAAGGGAAGATGGAAGACCTACCTATTTAGCCGGTGATATTATTTATCACTGGGATAAATTTAAAAGAAATTATGACAGATACATAAATATCTGGGGGGCGGACCATCACGGATATATTGCAAGGGTAAAAGCTGCAATTAAATTTTTGGGGTTTGACCCGGATAAACTTGAAATACTACTTTCCCAGATGGTAAAACTTTTAAAAGGCGGCAAACCTTATAAAATGAGTAAAAGGGCCGGTAATTTTATTTTGGTGAGGGATGTTGTGGAAGATGTGGGGGCGGATGCCCTGCGTTTTATCTTTTTGACTAAAAAAGCGGATACACATCTTGAGTTTGATGTTGAGGATTTGAAAAAAGAAGACAGTTCTAATCCAAATTATTATGTAAATTATGCCCATGCAAGAATCCGTTCGATTTTTAGAAATAAAAATATGGATTATGACGATGTAAAAAATATAGAACTCAAAAATTTAGAGGAAGATGAAAAAGAACTTCTGTTTTTTGCCTTGACTTTGCCTTATGTATTAGAAGATGCGTTTATCAACAGGGAACCTCACAGACTTACAAATTATCTAATAGATTTGGCAGGCGAATTTCATAAATTTTATAATAAAAATAAAGTTATTGGAAGTGAGAGGGAAGAAATCAGGCTAAAAATTTTGGCGGTTGTCGGGATTATTATAAAACTGGGACTCTCACTTCTCGGGATAAATGCAAAAGAAAAGATGTAAAAATAGTGAAAATAGTGAGTGGTGAGTTGTGAAAAAAAGGATAATAAAATATGAAAGCCATGATTAGCAAATGTATGTTGGGTGAGCCCTGCAGATATGACGGTAAATCAAAACCTCTTGAAGAGGAAAAACTTGATAAATTAAATGAAATTTATGAGCTGATTCCTTTTTGTCCGGAGGCTTTTTCCCTTCCGACCCCCCGCCCCGCAGCAAGGTTTATAGGGGATAAAATTATTGATATAAACGGTGTGGATAAAACCGAGGCTTTTTTAAAGGGGGCAAAAGAAGCTCTCAGAATTTGTGAGAGAGAAAATATTAAAATTTTTATAGGAAAAGAAAAGTCTCCAAGCTGCGGTATTAAAAAAACAAGCGCCTATATAAACGGATGTGAATGCAAATGCGATGCACCGGGATTAACTTCTAAAATTTTAAAAGAAAACGGAATTGAGCTTATAAGCGAATGGGAAATATAGCGATTTTCGGGGGCAGCTTTGACCCTCCTCATTTGGGGCATGTTGAAGTTGCCAAAAAAGCATTAAAAGTGCTTGATATAGATAAACTTATAATAATGCCAAATTATCTGAATCCTTTAAAAAGCTGTTTCCACGCTCCGGCTGAGCTTAGGGTTAAATGGCTGAAAAAACTTTTTGAAAATTATCCAAAAGTTGAGGTGTCTGATTTTGAAATAAAACAAAATAGACCTATATATTCAATTGAAACGATAAAAAAATTTAAGCCAAAATATTTTATAATAGGAAGCGATAATTTAAAAACACTTGACAAATGGAAAAATATTGATGAAATTTTAAAAAAAACCCAGCTGGTGGTTGCTAAAAGGGGAGAAATTGATTTAAATCTTCTTAAGAAGTATAATATTAAAAAAGTTTTAGATGTTAACGTTCCAATCAGTTCCACGGAAATTAGAAACTGTAATTTCAAATATTTACCAAAAATAATAGAAAATGAAATAAAGGAGTTTTATGGAAAGAATTGCAAAAATTAAAAATTTATTGGAAGAAAAAAAAGCACTTGATGTTATGGAATATGACTTAAGAGATAAGGATTATTTTGTTGATTATGTAATTGTGGCCACTGCTATGGCTGATAAACATGCTCACGCACTGCTTGATTATCTTAAAAAAACTTTAAAACCGATGGGCGAGACATTTCTGGGGGTTGATGAAAGTAATGACTGGATTGCCATTGATCTGGGGGATATTTTAATTCATTTGATGAGTGAGGAATACAGGGCAAAATATCAGATGGATAAATTTCTTAAAGATTTAAAATCAAAAATGAGGCAATAAATGAAAATTGCAATTAATGGAATAGGTAGAATCGGAAGAAGTGTTTTAAGGGTAGCGTTAAAAAAAAATATAGAAATAGTGGCTATTAATGATTTAATGGATATTAATCTGGCCGCATATTTAATTAAATATGATACAACAAGGGGAATTTTAGAAAGAGACGTTGAAGTTTTTGATAAAAATACCCTAAAAATAGGTGAAAATATTATAAATTACTCTCAAGAAAAAAATCCTCTTGATATTCCTTTTGATGAAGCGGATGTTGTTCTTGAATGCACAGGTAAATTTTTAAGCTCTGATTTGGCAAAAAGGCATTTAAAAGGAAATGTAAAAAAGGTAATCATCTCAGCTCCGGCAAATGATAACACCCCGACTTATGTATTAGGGGTGAATCACAAAGAATATAAAGGCGAAAATATTATTTCAAACGCTTCTTGTACTACAAACTGTCTTGGGCCTGTTGCAAAAATTATTGATGAGAAATTTGGAATAATTAAAGGTTTTATGAGCACCATTCATTCTTATACGATGGACCAAAAACTTCTTGATGCCCCAAATATACGTGATATCAGACGTTCACGCGCGGCGGCGGAAAATATTATCCCAACATTTACTGGCGCTGCAAAAGCAATTTATAAAGTTTTACCAAATTTAAAAGGTAAACTTGACGGGGTTAGTGTAAGGGTTCCTGTTGCCAATGTTTCACTTATGGATTTGACGCTTGAATTAAATAGAGAAACCACAAAAGAAGAAATAAACGAAGTTATAAAATTTCATTCACTTACCGATTTAAAAGGTATTTTAGAAGTGGATGAAGAGTATAAAGTAAGCTCTGATATAAATTCAAACCCGGCAAGCTCTATTGTCGCCCTTGATTTGACAAAAGTAAATTTAAATTTAGTAAAAATTTTTAGCTGGTATGATAATGAATGGGGATATTCAAACAGAATGATTGAAATGGCGGAATACATATATAAATGGTAAATGTAAAATGAAAAATGTTAAATTAAATTAAATGTATGTTAAAATTTTATAAAAAGGAGTGAGATGAAATTAAATTCACCGAAAGATTTAAATCTAAAAGAAGGAAACAGTGTTTTTTTAAGATGTGATTTTAATGTACCGTTGGATGAATTCGGCAATATAACGGATGACAGAAGAATAAGAATGGCGCTTCCGACTATCAGATATTTAATTGACCACGGGTGTAAAATAGTAATAGGCTCCCATTTTGGAAGGCCAAAAGGCGAATTTAATGAAAAATATTCCCTGAAACCTGTTGCAAAAAGACTTTCTAAGCTTCTGGATAAAGAAGTTATTATGGCTAATGATGTTGTTGGACCTGATGCAAAAAGTAAGGCCTCTAATTTAAATATCGGAGAAGTTTTACTGCTTGAGAATTTGAGATTTGATCCGAGAGAAACCAAAAACGATGAGGGATTTGCAAAAGAACTTTTCAAATACGGCGAATTTTACATAAACGATGCATTCGGAGTCAGCCACAGGGCGCATGCAAGTGTCGAGGCAATTACAAGGTTTTATGACAATTTACACAGAGCGGCGGGATTTTTACTTTTAAAAGAAATCAATTTCTTTTATAAACTGCTTAAAAAGCCTGTAAGGCCGTTTGTAGCGGTTGTAGGGGGAAGTAAAGTAAGCGGAAAACTTCAGGCACTTATTAATCTGCTTGAAAAAGTGGATAAAATGATAATAGGCGGGGGAATGGCCTTTACATTTTTAAAGGCGCTCGGATATGATATAGGAAAAAGTTTGGTGGAAGAGGATTTGATAGATGAAGCTTTAAAAATTATGTCTGAAGCCAAAAAACTCGGGGTTAAATTTTATCTGCCGGTTGATATAGTGGTAGCCGATAAATTTGCTGAAGATGCAATGGTTAAATATGTCCCATCCCAGGAAATTCCGGACGGTTGGATGGGGCTTGATATAGGACCTGCAAGTGTTAGGCTTTTTGGAGAGGTACTTTGGGATGCCCAGACAATTTTGTGGAACGGACCTATGGGTGTATATGAGATGGATAAATTTGCAAGGGGAACGTTTAAAATTTCCCATGAAATTGCAAGAAGTCACGGAATTAAAGTGGTGGGCGGCGGAGATACCGCAGATGCGGTTGCCAGAGCCGGAGATGATGAAGAAATGACATTTATTTCTACCGGTGGAGGAGCGAGTCTGGAACTTCTTGAAGGCAAAAAACTTCCTGCAATTGCAGCATTGGAGATAAAATGATAGTAGCAGCAAATTTTAAAACAAATAAAACAAGAAAAGAGACAAAAAGATATTTAAAAGAACTTGGAAAAATAAAATTTAACGGGGTAAAAGTTGCCGTTTTTCCTCCTCAGAGTGCTTTATTTGAAGACAAAGTCGTTGGTGCCCAAAATGCATATCCTACAGTAAGCGGTGCATATACCGGGGAAATCGGTTTAGAGCAGCTTAATGAATTTAATATAAAAAGAATCCTTATAGGCCACAGCGAGAGAAGGCATATTTTAGGTGAAAGCCAGGAATTTATAGCAAAAAAATTTGATTTTTTTAAAAATCATAATTTTGAAATATTTTACTGTATTGGCGAACCGCTTGAAATTAGAAAAAAAGGAATAGAAGCAGTTGTAGAATACTTAAAAGAGCAGCTTATAGGAATAGATTTAGAATATGAAAAATTAATAGTTGCATATGAGCCTGTTTGGGCGATAGGCACAGGGGTCAGTGCAAAACTAGAACAAATCCAAGAAACTCATAAAGAAATCAGAAAATTTACCAAAAGGCCGATTCTATACGGCGGAAGTGTGAAATTAAGTAACATTGAAGATATTTTAAAAATCGAAAATGTGGACGGGGTTTTGGTCGGAAGTGCAAGTCTGGATGTTGAAGTGTTTAAACAGATGATACAAAAAACAAAGGAGAGTAAATGAGTCTAATGCAGGGAAAAAAAGGTTTAGTTGTAGGTGTGGCAAACAACCGCTCGATTGCATACGGGATTGCAAAAGCTTGTAAATCGCAAGGGGCTGAAATAATTCTTACTTACCAAAATGATAAATTAAAATCAAGGGTTGAAAAAGTTGCAAACGAACTTGATGTTAAAAATATTTATCCTCTTGATGTTACAAAAGAAGAAGAGTTAATTAGTTTAAAAGAAAATATTGAAAAAGATTACGGAAAAATTGATTTTTTGGTCCATTCTGTAGCTTTTGCCCCAAGGGAGGCTCTTGACGGAAAATTTATCGATACAAAAAAAGATGCTTTTAACATAGCAATGGAAATCAGTGTCTATTCATTAATAGAGCTTGTTCAAAAAATGGAGCCAATATTAAATGACGGGGCAAGTATTTTGACATTAACTTACCTTGGAAGCACAAGATATATTCCACATTATAATGTAATGGGTGTGGCAAAAGCTGCACTTGAGGCAAGCGTAAGATATTTAGCAGTGGATTTAGGGGAGAGAAAAATTAGAATAAACGCCTTAAGCGCAGGGCCTATTAAAACACTTGCGGCAAGCGGAATAGGAGATTTTAGCGAAATACTTAAATATAATGAAAAAAATTCTCCATTAATGAAAAATGTTACAATTGATGAAGTCGGAAATTCCGGAATGTATTTACTAAGTGAGCTTTCAAGCGGAGTAACGGGAGAAGTGCATTTTGTTGACAGCGGATATAATATAATGGGTATGCCAAGATATGGTGAGTAGTGAGTGGTGAGTGGTGAAAATGTTGGAAAAAGTTATGAGTGTTAGAAAATTTGTTAATAAAATGTTAACATATTTGAAAATTTTTCAAAAAAATACCAAAATTATTTGATTTTTTTTAAATTTGACGTTATAATTGTGAGACAAAAAAATTAATTAAAGGAGAGAGAAGATGCTAAAAAAATTATCTTTAGCGGCTTTAGTGGCAATGGGTTCAATGAGTGTTGCAAGTGCAACTCCTCTAACAGATGCAATCAAAGGTGTGAGTCTTAACGGATTTATGAGAATCAGATATTATTATCATCAAGATAAAACAAATACAGCTACAACTGATTACAACAGATGGAGAACAAATGCTAAATTAGTATTTGGTATTCCTGTTGCAGAAAATATGAAAATCGTTTGGAGGGTTCATGCACAAACAAATGTATTAGATAAAGCTTCTTCAAATGTTTCTACAGCTGGAACAACTGGATTGGGAGATAGCTTATTCTACTTAAACTATGCAAACAACGGATTAATTGCTAATGTGGGTGTTGTTCCTCTTGGTTCATTACCGTTTGCTTCAAGCGATCCATATACAACTGCTCACGGTGCAGGTGTAGTTGCAATGTATAATGCAGGAAATGGATTAACAGTAGCTGGTGGATGGGTTGATCATATCTTTAATGCTAATGGAACAGTTGATCAAGGTAATTTAAATCTTCCAATCAGTGCAGCAACAAATAATGGGGCAAAAGATGTTTATACAGCCGGTGCTATTTATGCAAACGATGCATTCGGAAGTGCTCAGGTTTGGGATTATCATATAACAGATGCTGTTAAAAACGCATTTATTGTGATGACAAACTTAAACTTCTTAAAAGATTATGGTGTTGGAATTAAAGCTGATTTTGCTACTTCAAAATTAGATGATAAATCATTAGGTTTAACAAATGTAAGTAATCATAATTATTTCAATATAGCATTAAATGCAAATGTTTCAGGAATTAATGGTGAGGTTGGATACGCTTCAACTAACGATAAAGCCGGAGTAATTGCTACAAGTGACTATGCTGTAATTGGACAAGTTCCAGCAGAATTAAGATATAATGTAGCAAACTTAACTGATGTAGATGTATGGTATGCAAAAGCTGGATATAATATAAATGAAAAAACAAATGTTTGGGCTTCATATGTAAGTATTAATCAAAGTAACGGTAAAAATGCCGGAACTATAAATGCAACCAAAAATGTTGACAGTAATGAATTTGATGTTGGCGGAGGATATAAATTCAATAAAAAATTCGGTGTTTCAGCATATTATGCTAATTTAAATTATAACGGTGATGGAAATAATTTAGGAAATCCTGACCAACAAGAAGTTAGAGCGCAATTTATTTACAGTTTCTAATTTCTTGCCCTTTTGGGCTTTTGTTTAATAAAAAAGTGACAGACATAATTTGTTAAAATTTAAAGGCTGATTTTGGCAAAAATTGATGAAATAAAAGAAGAAATAAATTTTTTAAAAGTATGGCTTAGTATATTAATTGTTACAGTATTAGGAATGGTTGGATGGGGTATTTCAAATATAGGAAAGGTAAGTAATATATTATTAATTTTAGATGTTGTTGGTATAATTATTTTGTCATTTATAATTGTGTTAATAAATTATGCTATAATTAAAAAAATTAAGAGTTTAAAGGATTTATAATATGGAATTGCTTTTTATTTTAGCATTGATAGTTTTTATAATTTCAATAGCATTTAGTGCTTTTAAAGCCACTAAAATATAATGAAATAATCAGCTAGATTTAAAATCTGTATAATTTCATAATATTTAGAAATAGTGACAGACACAAAAATAAATTGAAAATATGTTTCATTTATGATAAAATTCATTAAAAAAGAAGGTTAATGAGATTAAAAAAAGAAGAAATTAAAATTATTAAAAATATTATTAGATTATATGATAAAAAAGCTAAAATTTATATTTTTGGAAGCAGAATTGATGATAGAAAAAAAGGAGGAGATATTGATATTTTTGTACTTTCCGATAAAATAAATTTTAAAATAAAACAAAAAATAAAAATAAAATTTTTTTTATTATTTGGGGATAGAAAAATTGATTTAATTATAACTAACAATATAAATAAAAGTGCTTTTTACAGATTTATAACAAATAACGGAGTTGAAATTTGAAAGATGTTTTATGTGAAAATGTAAAGATGCTTCTAAAGTCAAAATATTGGCTTGAAAAGTCATTTGAAAAAGTTTCTAAAATTGATTTAAACGAAGAAGAATATGAACTTTTTGAAGCATTGGCAAACAGATTTGGAAGATGTGTTGATATTTTAATAAATAGAGTTTTAAGAAGTTTGGATTTAGTTGAATTGGAAGATATTAATAAAAAACTTGATATTGTAATTAGAGCGGAAAAAAGGGGTTTTGTTGATAATTATGAATTATTAATAGAGATGAAAAATTTAAGAAATGAACTTGTAAATGAGTATATTGAAGAAGAATTAGAAGAAATTTTTATTGAAATTTTAGAATATACTCCAAAATTATTTGATATTATTAATAAAACTTTAGACTATATAAAAAAAGAAGGTTATTGTGATAGTATATAGCAAAAGAGTAGTTGAATATATTATAAAAAAACATCCAGAAATAGTAAAAGAAATTTTAATAAGTAAAAAAAAATCTAAAAATGAACTAAAAAAATTTAAAAATTTTAGAATTAAATTTATAGACAATAAATTAGCACAAAAACTCTCCCATAATCAAAATCATCAAGGATACTTTGCAAAAATAGATTTTACTCCACAAGAATATGAAATAACAGGTGAAAAAATAGTTGTTTTGGATAATATTACAGATATGGGAAATATTGGAAATATAGTTAGAACTTCTTATGCTCTAGGTATAGATTTAGTTATAATAACTGGAATTAAAGAGCTTAAATGGCCAAATATTATTCGCGCAAGTGCTGGTGCAGCAATTGATATGAGGATAATTTCTTTTTTTAATATACTGGAACTGCTTAATATTTTAAAAACAAAAGATTATAAAATTATTGGTGCCGATATGAATGGAAAATGCAGGGTTGATACACCTGATAAAACAGCTTTGGTTTTGGGAAGCGAAGGAGAGGGCTTAAGCAAAAGGGTAAAAGAAAAATTAGATGATATAATTACAATTGAAATGAAAAGGGATTTTGATTCGCTCAACGTTGCAAGTGCCGCTGCAATATTAATAGATAGGATTAGCAATGAATGCAGATGAGTTTTTTGAAAATCATTCAATAGATGAAATAAATCAAAAATTTCACCTATTTCGCTCAGATTTATTAAAAACAGAGAATTTGATAAACTGCCAAGGGTAAAATTTATAGGATTTGTTAGACTTATCGAGTTGATTTGGGTGAACTGATTGAGGAGTATGAAAATTATTATAATGAAAATAAAAAAGATGATGTTGATACTGAAAAAGTTATTTATGGGTTTTAATAATAATTTTATTTGTATTAAGCGCTTTTTTATATTTCAGCTTTATAAAATCAAAAACAAATATTAAAACCGCCGAAATTAACAACAGTGAAAAAAACGAGGTTTTGGAAAATAACATTACAGAGAATAATGAAACATTCAAAAACAGTGTGAGCGAAAAAACAATACAGAAAAATATTGAAAATAATGAATCAAATGTTTCTTTAAATACCGCCGAGAAAAAAATATTGCCAAAGAATACAATATTACAATTATTCCAAATGAAAAAGTATGGTTCAGGGCAATAAACATTGACAACAATAAAAGTGTGGAATTTCTTACAACCAATCCTAAAATATTAAAGGGAAATTATTATATTAAATTTGGGCATGGAAATTTAACTATTATTTATAATGATAAAAACATTACGCCGAATACAAAAAAAATTCTCAGGATTCTTTTAAAAAACGGAAAATTTGAATATTTGAAAAAACCAAACAGGTTTGAAAAATGAAAAAACTGATTTTTTTAATAGGAATTGTTTTATTTGCCAAAAATATGTATATAGTCAATTTAATAGGTGAGAGAGAATACAAAAATTATGAAAAACTTTTAAACAGTATTGACACTAATTTATCCCTGAAAGACACGGTAAAAAAACTTGAAAATCTGGGGCTTGTAAATCTTTTTTTTGATAAACCGAAAATTATAAACACTGAGTTTGATTTTCAAAACAGCAATCCTGTTCTGGAAGCTAAAATTTTATATAAAACACTGAATTTAATGGGTTATTATTATTTTTACCCTTCACATATTTCCTTAATAAACGGAAATTATACTCTAAATATAGAAATGAAAACAAATCATTATATCAATCCTCTGATTTTTATAAACACTCTAAAAAATTACGGATGCAAAGTGAAAAATATAATAAAAAACAAAAATATTATATAGACTGTGAAAATGCTTATCTGCCGGCTTTTCCTTTAACAGGCGAAGAAAAAAAACTTATTAATGCAAAAGGAGAATACTGGGTAAACCCAAACGGATTTAAAAAAATAAAAATAGTTACTTCAAAATTTGACAATTGGTATCCTTATATTGTTTTTATATAATTTCATATAAAAAAACATTTAAAAGTATGGCGGTAGATATACCGGAATATACAGCGTATATAAAAATAAAAGACAACTTTTCGAAAATTAATTTTAAAAGAGGTATCTTAATTAAAGGAATAAAATGAATCATTTTGAAAGAATAGAAAGACTTCCAAATTATATTTTTGCCGTAATAAACGAGCTTAAACTCCAAGCACGCAGGGCGGGGGAAGATATTATCGATTTTTCAATGGGAAATCCCGACGGTCCTACTCCAAAACCGATTGTTGATAAACTTGTTGAAGCGGCAAGAAAGCCTAAAAATCACAGATATTCAGTCAGTAAAGGTATTTATAAATTAAGAGAAGCCGTCTGTAATTGGTATGCAAGAAGATATAATGTGACCCTTAATCCCGAAACAGAAGCTGTTGTGACAATGGGCAGCAAAGAAGGTTATGTCCATTTGACCCAGGCCGTTACAAACGTGGGGGATGTGGCCATTGTGCCCGATCCAACTTACCCAATTCATTCATATGCCTTTATGCTTGCTGGGGCAAGTGTCAGAAAAGTAAAACTTACATACAATAAAGAGTATGAATTAAATGAAGACGATTTTTTTGCCCAGTTGAAACAGGCCATGATAGAATCAGTGCCTAAACCTAAATTTTTGGTTTTAAATTTTCCACATAATCCCACAACGGTAACTGTAAATAAAGATTTTTGGCAAAAGGCGGTTGATTTTGCAAAAAGTGAAGGACTTTATATTATAAGCGACATTGCATATGCGGATATTACGTTTGACGGATATAAAACGCCGTCTGTTTTCGAGGCCAATGGAGCCAAAGAAGTTGCGGTTGAGAGTTTTACCCTCTCAAAAAGTTACAATATGGCTGGATGGAGAGTGGGCTTTATGGTAGGAAATCCTGTGCTTATAGGCGCTCTTCAAAAATATAAATCATGGATTGATTATGGAATGTTTACACCTATTCAGGTGGCTGCAACAGTGGCACTCAGGGATTATACACATTTGGTCAAAGATGTGGTTGAAACATATGAAAAAAGAAGAGAAGTCCTGATTGAAAGTTTTGCAAATGCGGGATGGGAGATAGAAAAACCGAGAGCCACAATGTTTGTTTGGGCTAAAATTCCAGAAGTTGCAAGGCATTTAGGAAGTTTAGAGTTTTCCAAAAGGCTTTTAACGGAAGCCCATATTGCGCTTAGCCCTGGAATAGGATTTGGGGCTTACGGGGACGAGTATGTAAGAATTGCTTTAATTGAAAATGAAAAAAGAATTCGACAGGCCGCTATTTAAAGGAAAGCAATGGTTAAAATCGGGATAGTGGGTCTTGGAACTGTCGGAAGCAGTGTTGTTAAGGTTTTGACATAATAACATCAAGGGCGGGGAAAGAAATAATTCCCGTAAGGGGGGAGATGTTGATATTGAACTTACCGATGATTATAAAAAAGTTACAAGAGATAAAAATATTGATATAGTTGTGGAATTAATGGGGGGAGTAGAAGAAGCTTATGAAGTGGTTAGTGATGCCTTAAAACATAATAAGGCGGTTGTCAGCGCAAACAAGGCACTTCTCGCTTATCACAGATTCGAGCTTCAGAAATTGGCTAAAACACCGTTTGAATATGAAGCGAGTGTGGCGGGCGGAATTCCTATAATTAAAGCATTAAGAGACGGACTCAGTGCAAATCATATTGATGAAATTCAGGGTATTATAAACGGTACGTGCAATTATATTTTAACCGAAATGAAAAAAGGCAGGGATTATCATGAAGTTTTAAAAGAAGCCCAGAAGCTTGGCTATGCAGAAGCCGACCCCACTTTTGACGTCGGCGGTTTTGACACTGCCCATAAACTTTTAATCCTGGCAAGTATCGCCTATAATATTGATGCAAAACCGGAAGATATTTTAATTGAGGGAATAGAAAATATAAATTTAACAGATATTGAATTTGCCAGGGAATTTGATTATGAAATAAAACTTCTCGGAATTGCCAAAAAAATAGATAACGAAGTGGAACTCAGGGTTCATCCGACACTTATTCCAAAAAATAAAATGATTGCAAAGGTTGGGGGTGTTATGAACGCCGTCAGTGTAATAGGCGATGTTGTCGGAGAAAGCGTATATTACGGTCCCGGAGCCGGAGGAAATGCAACAGCGAGTGCCGTAATCAGTGATATAATAGAAATTGTCAGAGGCCAAAACAAACCTATGCTCGGATACAAAAGACCTCTTGAAATTGAAAAATTAACTTTAAAAACTCCTGATGAAATTGAAACAAAGTATTATTTAAGAATTGCAGTAAACGATGAAATTGGAGTACTTGAGAAAATTGCGCATATTCTGGCAAAAAACGATATTTCGGTTGAAAGTTTTCTCCTTTTTGCAACCCATAAGTCTCTTGAAAAAAATATAAAAAAAGCAGTGGTCGAAATAGAAAAAGAAGAATTTGTATTAAAACCGATTAATTATATCAGAATAGAAGAATGATAAATAAACTGAGAAAAATCTTTCTTTTTTTTAACGTAAAAGACGAACTTTTAAAAGAAATTGCCTCTTTTTGCTTAATAAAAAAGTATACTAAAAATGAAATAATATTTTTTGAAGGGGAAAAAAGAAATAAATTTTTTGCAATAATAAAAGGTCATATTTTAATGTATGATTCAAATGAAAAAGGGGATGTTATACCTAAAAACCAGTTTGGCTGCGGAGATGTTTTCGGGCTTATTTCTCAGATACAAAACAGGCCTTATTGTCTTAGCGCAGTAGCTCAAAGCGAAAGTGATTTGATAGAAATAGATTTTTCAAATTTTTCCAACTATATTTCAAAACCCCCCTTCAGCGACAGAATCATAAAAATGCTCAGTAATCAGATTTTACAGGAAGTGGAATTTAATAAACTTCAAAAATATGATGCAACAAAAAGGGTTATTTTGAAAAAATATATGCTGGCAAAAGAACTCGGCATGAGCCCGGAGACTCTCAGCAGAATTTTAAGCAGGCTCAAAAATGACGGAATTATATGTTATTGTGAAAAATCAATAAAAGTAACGGATAAAGAAAAATTAAGGGATATTATAAATGGTAGCGTTTCATATACACAGTGATTATTCGCTTTTACATTCAACCATTAAAATAAAAGAGCTTGTTAAAAAAGCAAAAGAGTATGGATACAAAACGCTTGGAATAACAGAACTTGACAATATGTTCAGCGCAATTGAATTTTATGAAGAATGCAAAAAATTTGAAATAAAACCGATTATAGGAAGCGAAGTAATTATAAAAAGAGATGATGTTTTTTCAAGAATGATTCTGCTTAAAACCGGCTATGATAATTTAATGTATTTAAGCTCAATTGCCTATTTGTATTATTATAAAAAAGTTCCTTTTATCCCTTTTGAAGAACTAATTAAAAATCAGCAGGGTCTTATTACAGTTTTTCCGATGATGGAGAGTGAAATAGGTTTTCATCTGAATCTGTTTGATGAAGATAATGTTTTAAAAGGTGCCGGCGGATTGGAAAAGGCAAAGGAAATTATAAAAATTTATAAAAACAGTTTAAATGAAATCTTTTTGGAAATAAGGCGTGATTCTTTTAAAGAAAGACTTGTTGAAAATGATTTTTTAACCATTTCAAATGAATTTGATATACCTATTCTTGCAAGCAGTAATATTTTTTATCTTCAAAAAGGGGATTATATCTATAAAGACGCACTTGAATGCATAGAAAACAATAAACTCTTTGACGATTTGCACAGAAAATTCGAAGTAAGAGAAAATTATTTTCCTTCCCCTGAAGAATTTGAAAAAAAATTTGCCGATTTACCGGAGGCTATTGAAAATACGGACAGACTGTCCGAGGGTATTAATCTGGAAATTCCTCTTGGGAATCCTACACCCCCTACATTTAAATTTACAAAAGAATATGCTTCCAAAGAAGGGTTAAATTTTGAAAAAGATGTGGAATATTTTGAATATAAATGCCGTGAAGGTTTAAAAGAAAGATTGAAACAGATTCCAAAAGAGCTGCATAAAAAATATGAAGATAGGCTCGAATATGAAATTGACAAAAAAAATGAAATTTCCCGGTTATATGCTGATTGTCTGGGATTTTGTAAGAGAGGCTAAAAGAAGAAAAATTCCTGTGGGCCCCGGAAGGGGAAGTGCAGCCGGAAGCCTGGTCGCATATTCGCTAAAAATAACAAATTTAGACCCCATCAGGTATCAGCTTTTGTTTGAGAGGTTTTTAAATCCCCAGAGGGTTTCAATGCCGGATATCGATATGGATTTTTGTCAGGAAAGAAGAGGGGAGATTATCGAATATGTAAGGGAAAAATACGGCAAGGTAAATGTGGCCCAGGTGGTAACTTTCGGTTCACTTCTTGCAAAAGGAGTGCTCCGTGATGTTGCAAGAATTTTCGGAATAAAATATGACGAAGCGGATAAATTTGTAAAACTGATTCCGGACCAGCTCGGTATCACGCTTGACAAATCCCTTGATATTGAACCTAAAATAAAAGATATTATTACAGAAGAGCCGTTATATAACAGATTATATTCTTTCGGAAGAAAGCTTGAAGGTTTAAAAAGAAATACGGGTATGCATGCCGCCGGAGTGGTAATCAGCGATGAAGAGCTTTGGAAAAAATCCCCTTTATACAGGCCCTCAGAAAATGATGATACGATTGTAACGCAGTATTCACTGAATTATCTTGAGCCTGTGGATTTGATTAAATTCGACTTTTTAGGATTAAAAACGTTAACGGTAATAGACAGGGCTATTAAAAATATAAAAATGAACAAAAACACAGATGTGGATATAGATAATTTAAATCTGGAAGATGAAAATATATTTAAATTAATCCAATCGGGTAAAACTCTGGGTCTGTTTCAGATAGAATCGGACGGTATGAGGGATTTGGCAAAAAGATTAAAACCTACTACATTCGAAGATATTATAGCTATGCTTGCCCTTTACCGCCCCGGACCAATGGAGAGCGGAATGCTTGATGATTATATAGAAAGAAAACACGGAAAATGATGAATTCGAAACAGCCCTAAAGCCTATTTTGGAACCTACATACGGTGTTATTGTTTATCAGGAACAGGTTATGCAGATAGTTCAGGCAATAGGCGGATTCAGTTTGGGGGAAGCGGATATCATAAGAAGGGCGATGGGAAAGAAAAAAGCGGATGTTATGGCCAAATATTCGGAAGAATTTGCAACCCGTGCAGCCCAGAGGGGTTTTTCTTATGAAAATGCCAAAAATCTGTTTAATTTAATAGAAAAATTTGCAGGTTACGGATTTAACAAATCACATTCGGCCGCTTACGCATATATTACATATCAGACTTCTTTTTTAAAAGCATATTATCCCGCAGAATTTTTTGCGGCACTTTTAACCTATGAAGCGGATAATACCGATAAAATTGCTAAATATATAGAAGAAGCCAAATCACTCAATATAGAGATTCTACCTCCTAATGTAAATAAATCAAATGCCGAGTTTACCCCTACAGGTGAAAAAATTTTATTTGGGCTCAGTGCGATAAAAGGGGTCGGCAGCAAAGCTATTGAAAGTATTACTCAAAACAGGCCGTTTAGCGATTTAAATGACTTTATTTTAAAAATCGATACAGGCAAAGTAAATAAAAAAGTGCTTGAACAGCTTGTGAAATCAGGGGCAATGGATGATTTCGGTTATTCAAGAAAAGCCCTTTTAAATGCAATTGAAGATATGTTGGAATATAAAAAAAGGGTGCAGGAGAGAAAAAATGCCATGCATCATGCAAATTCATTATTTGCTGATATGGAAGATGAGGAAATTGAAGAAAAATTGGAAATCCCAAAATTAGCCGAATTTGATATTAAAACACTTCTTGAAGGCGAATATGAAACACTTGGGTTTTATGTATCGGCACATCCTCTTGACCCTTTTAAAAAAGAAATAGAAAAGCTTGATTATAACCTTTCAAGCGATATAGAGGAAATTATAGGAAAAGAAGCGCTTTTTGTAGGTAAAATTGATACTATGAAAGTTAGAATTTCAAAAAGAGGCAATAAATTTGCAATTGCAACTTTAATGGATTTTCACGGTAAAATAGATATTATGATATTTGAAAGGGATTTAGAACATCTTGAAAAATTAAATCTTGATGAACCTTTGGCAATCAAGGCACATGTGGATAAGGTTGCCGATTATTTAAGAATTACCTGTAAAAAAATTCTTCCATTAAAAGAAGCGGAAAATGAAAAAGGTGCAAAAAAAGAACAGATATGTGTTATAGAAAAGGAAATTGGTAAAAATTATGAGGAAGATTTGATAAAAATTTATAATGAAATTATAAAAAATCCAGGAGAAAAAAGAGCTGTTTTACTTTTAAAAACTCCTTTTGGATTCAGTTTAAAAGTAAATACAAATCTAAGAACCTCAATTAATTAAATCAATTCTTTTATCTTTTCTTTAAAATTACACAAAAACATTGGAAATTCACTATCAACTTTACTTAAATCCACATATTCCCTAAAAAAAGTATCTATATCTATTCCTTTTTGCATTCCAAGAGAAAAACCTTTAAACATCTCTTTAAGTTTTGGAGAATCAATAAGTTCGATTAAATTTTCGCAGTAGCTTATCCCTTCCTCATACATTTTTTCTTTATAATATCCTACAATATTATCAAACAGTGTAACTAAAACAAATAATTCTTCTTCGTTGGAAACATCGAACTTTTCATTGTTTGCCATTTTTTGCTGATAATATAAAAAGCTTTCGTTAAAAGCTTTTTCAAATTCTTCCCGGGCTTTTTGGATATCGTTTTTGCTTAAGGCGTTTCTGAATTCAATATAATGTGTTTTTACTGACATATTTGTCCTTTTTTGAAATTTTAACATTTTATTTGCTTTTTTTTTCAAACAGTGTTATAATGTCACTGCAAATTTAATTTTAGGAAAAGAAACATGAAAACACTTTACGTAGGAAACATTAACTATCAAGCAACTGAAGAAGATTTAAAACCTTTATTCGCAGAATATGGGGAAGTAGTTTCAGTTAAGATTATTAATGACAGAGAAACAGGTAGAAGCAAAGGATTTGGATTCGTTGAAATGGAAAGCGGAGCCGACACAGCTGTAGAAGAACTTGACGGCAAAGAATTCCAAGGCAGAAGACTTAGAGTAAACGAAGCTAGACCAAGAGCTCCAAGAGGAGAATAATTTCTTCTCTTTAATACCTTAAAGAAAAAGTGTCTGTCACTATATTGGTAGCATGTAAAATCTTTTTTTATTTTTGATTAAATTTTATTTGCTTAATATCTGTTTTTGATTTTCTGAAAAATTAACAATCATAATAATATTAAAATTGATAATTATTCTGACAATTTCGCAATGGGTGAATAGTGAGTCGTGAAAAGTTATTAGTAATTTATAATTAGTAACTGTTCAATAATTGTAAAATTATTTATGGGGATTGGCATAATTATTTCTCTATGTTATATTATTTTTATATTTATATTTTTCAAAAATTTGTAAAAGAATGTTAATTTTTGGTAAAATGTTAAAAAATTAAAAGGAGAAATAATGGCATTATTTGATGAAGTAAAAGAAGTAATAGTTGAGCAGTTAAATGTAAGCCCAGAAGAAGTTAAACCGGAAGCGAGATTCGTAGAAGATTTGGGTGCTGACAGCTTAGACGTAGTTGAAATGATTATGGCTTTGGAAGAAAAATTCGAAATTGAAATTCCGGACAGCGAAGCTGAAAAAATCCAGACTGTCCAAGACGTAGTTGATTATATAGAAAAAGCTAAAAACTCTTAATTTCCCCTCTCTTTTTGAGAGTGGTAAGTAATAAATAAATTTTTTATTTATTACCTACTACTTTAAAAGGATGTCTATGAGAATAGTTGTAACTGGTATAGGAATGATAAATTCGGTTGGTTTAAACAAAAATGAGAGTTTTGATAATATAATTTCCGGAAAAACAGGTGTTGGGAGAATTACGCATTTTGACCCTGACGGTTATGCTTCTCAGGTTGCAGGGGAAGTTAAAGGATTCGATCCTAAAACCATAATGAATCCGAAAGATGTAAAAAAAGCTGACAGGTTTATTCATTTTGGACTTGCCGCTGCCAAAGAGGCCATGGCCGACAGCGGGCTTGAAAGTTATAATGAGAATAGATTCGGTGTGAGTGCGGCAAGCGGAATAGGTGGACTTCCGGTGATTGAAAAAGCGAGTGTTATTGTAGAAACGAGGGGTCCAAGAAGGATTTCCCCGTTTTTTATTCCAAGTGCACTTGTTAATATGCTTGGTGGATTTGTTTCCATTGAATATAAATTAAAAGGTCCAAATCTCGCAAATGTAACCGCTTGTGCGGCGGGAACCCATGCCATTACTCAGGCTGTTAAAACAATGAAAGCCGGAATGGCAGATAAAATGATGGTTGTTGCAGGCGAAGCCTGTATATGTCCTGTCGGGGTAGGCGGATTTTCAGCAATGAAAGCGCTTTCAACAAGAAATGATGAACCGGAAAAATCATCACGTCCGTTTGATGCACAAAGAGACGGTTTTGTAATGGGTGAAGGCGGAGCTTGTTTAATATTGGAAAAATATGAAGATGCAATTGAAAGAGGCGCTAAAATATATGCAGAAATTATGGGAATAGGGGAAAGTGCAGATGCAAATCATATCACCACTCCTGCCCCTGGGGGAGAAGGTGCATACAGAGCCATGAAAATGGCTTATGAAATGGCGGGAGAGCCAAAAGTAGATTATATCAATGCCCACGGAACTTCTACTAAATATAATGATTTATACGAAACAATGGCTATTAAAGCATTGTTTGGAGGAAAAGAAAAATGTCCTCCGGTTAGTTCAACAAAAGGCGCCACAGGCCATTGTTTAGGAGCTGCGGGAACAATAGAAGCTGTTATTACGCTTATGGCAATGGAAAAAAACATTTTACCTCCTACTGTTAATTATGAAGAACCGGATCCGGAATGTGATTTGGATTACGTACCTAACGTGGCAAGAGAAGGCGAAATTAATGTAGCTATGAGCAATTCTTTTGGATTTGGCGGAACAAACGGCGTTGTAATTTTTAAAAAGGTATAATTTGGCAAGTTTGGATTTTGGAAGAGATTAAATCTCAGATAGATATTTCAAAAATAAAAGGCGATATACATGCAGCCGAAACACTCGAGAAAGAACTTAAAAAAGAGATAGAAAACCTAACTCCATATCAAAAGCTTCAACTTGCCCGTCATCCTGACAGGCCGCATGCTGAGGATATAATAAATCTTATTATGAATGAAAAATACGAACTTCACGGAGACAGGGAATTTAGAGACGACCCGGCAATTGTATGTTATATAGGTAAAATCAGTGATGTTGAATGTGTGGTAATAGGAGAAGAAAAAGGTAGAAATACAAAAGAAAAAATAACAAGAAATTTTGGTATGCCCCATCCCGAAGGATACAGAAAGGCTCTCAGGGTCGCAAAATTAGCTGAAAAATTTAATTTACCTATACTTTTTTTAATAGATACCCCAGGGGCATTTCCGGGTATAGGGGCAGAAGAAAGAGGACAAAGCGAAGCAATTGCAAAAAATTTATTTGAACTCAGCAGAATTAAAACACCTACCGTTTCTATTGTTATAGGGGAAGGCGGAAGCGGAGGCGCACTTGCTATAGGTGTGGCAGACAAATTTGCAATGCTTAAATATTCAGTTTTCAGTGTAATATCTCCTGAAGGATGTGCAGCAATTTTGTGGGGTGACGGAAGCAAAGCAGAAACAGCTACAAAAGCACTTAAAATTTCTGCTCAGGAACTTAAAAAATTAGGTCTTGTAGATGATATTATTGATGAACCTCTTGAGGGTGCCCACAGAGATTATAAAACTACCGCTGATAACATAAAGGAATATTTTCTCAAAAACATAAAAAATTTGAAAGAACTCTCAACTGACGAATTATTACAACAAAGATTTGAAAAATATTTAAACTACGGTTCTTTTGAAACATCTGCCAAATAACAACAAAAAACAAGGATTAAAAAATGAGAAAATTAATTTTAAGTGTTTTAACTTTCGGTTGCCAATAATATTAATTTACAGATAAGCAATTCTACTGCTGCAATAGGCACAGAAAGCGGAATAATAGACAATAATATAAAAGCCAGGGCGCAGTTTATATATAACAATAATTCTAATAAACACAATTTTTTTTCGGCAGGTGTTAAAGCCGAAGGAAATTTAATAGGTATGGAATATCAAAATATCAAATTTTCTGTAATAATAGATGCAGTCCATACTAAAAGCAATACCGCAATACCTGTGGGAATAGGAATTTTTACGTATTTACCCAATGTTTCTTTGCCTGTATATGTAAAAGCAGAAGGTGAATACGCTCCAAAAATATTAAGTTTTGACGAAGCCGACAGATTTAGCAGAATAGATGCGCAAATCGGATATTTTCCAATAGATAATGCCCAAATTTTTCTTGGTTATAGAGATATAAGTTTTAATCAGAATTATAACAACTCTATTTATGGAGGAATAGGTTACAATTTTTAAGAAGATGGAATTAATCCTCCCATCTTCTTCTAAAACCGAACCCCCTTCCGTAGCCACGGCCCAATTCTCTGCCTCTGCATCCGTAACCACGTCCAAATCCGGCCCCTCTTCCGTATCCGTATCCTCTTTGCTCATCTCTTTCATCAAATGCTCTGTTTCCAAAACCTCTTCCGTAACCGTATCCTCTGCCGTATCCGAAACCTCTTCCATATCCGAAACCTCTTCCATATCCTCTTTCAAATTCTCTCATATCTTCCTCCTTAATTTGATTTAATGCGTTTTCGATATTTTTTTCATCAGTTTCATAAGGAATAATTCCCTCTCGTTCAAGATTTACTCCCATACCTTCACCAAATTCATGTGATACCAGAACATTGACTCCGGCTTCTGCCAATAGTGGAGGTATGAGCCTGCCTGTACCAAGGCCTCTTTGATGTTCTTTTGTTCCTTTTAAATCAATATGTTCTTCTTGAATTGTTTTCATAACAGGGTTTTCAATATAAGTTCTTTCTCCTATTTTTGTATCTACAATCAAGAAACCTTTACAAAGTCCAATATGACTTGCTATAGTTTCTTTATTGTTTGTTGGAAATGCTATTTTCATTTTTCACTCCTTAAAAGTTTTCTATTTCTATTGCTTTGCCTTCAAGTAAGGCAGAAGCTATTTTTTTTCTTGCATTGTTTAAAATTCTGCTGAATGTCGGTCTGGAAATTTCCATCTCTTTTGCCGCATCTTCTTGATACATTTCATTATAATCGGCAAGTCTGATGGCTTCAATTTCATCTCTGGATAAATTAATATATTCCAAATTATGTCCCGGCATTCCGCAGGGTTTAAAACAGTTATGATGAAATTTACCTCTTATTCTTCTTCTGATTTTTTTAGGCAATTTAAATCCTTTAGAACATATGTTCAATACAATTATAATACTTTTTTGAACATATGTCAAGAAAAATTATTTAGATTTGTTAATTCTTTTTAATTCTTTAGCTAAATATTTAGCCGTATAACTGACATCCTGATATTTTTCTATTATTTCTTTTATTGTTCCGGCTGCTATTACTTTTCCTCCTTTGCTTCCCCCCTCAGGTCCCATATCTATTATATAATCGGCGTTTTTTATAAAATCAAGATTATGCTCGATTACAATGACACTGTTTCCTAAATCTACCAAGTGTGATAAAACTTTCATTAAATTATCTATATCCGCAAAATGTAAACCGGTTGTGGGTTCATCCAGAATATAAAGGGTGTTTCCGGTATCTCTTCTGCTTAATTCTTTTGCCAGTTTTATTCTCTGGGCTTCTCCGCCGCTTAGTGTTGTGGCGTTTTGTCCAAGGGTTATATATCCAAGCCCCACATCTTTGAGAGTCTTTAGTTTTTGTTTGATTTTAGGAATTTTTTCAAAAAATTCATAAGCCTCATCCACACTCATTTCAAGTATATCCGCAATGGATTTCTCCCTGTATTTAATTTCAAGTGTCTGATCGTTGTATCTTTTGCCTTTGCATGCTTCACAGGTTACCATTATATCGGGTAAAAAATGCATTTCTATTTTTATCTGTCCCTCACCTTTACAAACTTCACATCTCCCTCCTTTTACATTGAAACTGAATCTGCCCGGAGTGTAACCGCGTAGCTTGGCTTCGGGAGTTAAGGAAAAAAGTGCCCTTATATCATCAAAAACACCCGTATAAGTTGCTGGATTGCTTCTTGGTGTTCTGCCTATCGGGCTTTGGTCAAGATATATGACTTTATCAAGCTGTTCGAGGCCTTTTATTTCCACTCCTTTTACTTTTTGTATCTTTTTTGCATGATTTAATATTTCTTTTGCCACAGGAAGAAGTGTCTGAAGTATAAGAGAACTTTTCCCGCTGCCGCTTACACCTGTAACACATACAAGGTTCCTTAAAGGAATTTTAGTGTTTAAATTTTTAATATTGTGTATATTGACATTTTTAATTTTTAGCCATTCATTTTGGGGGCGGTTTTTTTGATAATTTATATCTTTTTCATATCTTAAATACTGTGCTGTTAATGTATTGGTTTTTATAAGTTTGTCCGCATTTCCCGCAAAAATAACTTCTCCTCCGTTTTTTCCTGCATTTGGACCTATATCTACGATGAAATCCGCATTTAAAATTGTTTCCCTGTCATGCTCTACCACAATAACGGTGTTTCCCCTGTCTCTTAAATTTTTCAGTGTATTGATAAGTTTTAAAGTATCTCTTTCGTGAAGGCCGATGCTCGGTTCATCCAATACATACAGCACCCCGGTCAGTCCGCTTCCTATCTGGCTGGCGATTCTGATTCTCTGGCTTTCGCCACCGCTTATTGTTCTTGCATCCCTGCTCAGTGTTAAATATCCAAGCCCCACATCCACTAAAAAAAAGAGTCTTTCTTTTATCTCTTTTAAAATAGGTTCGGATATTTTTTTATCTTTGTCGGATAAATATTCAAAATTTTTTTTATTGCTGAAAAATTTATATGCTTCCTCTATCGGCATAGAAATAATCTCAGCAATTGTTTTTCCGGCTACTTTTACCGCCAGGCTTTCCGGTTTAAGTCTATATCCAAGGCATACCGGACAGGTGCTTTCGCTCATTATTTCGCTTATATCGTCTTTGTAGGTATCGAGCGCTATTTGTCTGAGTCCGGGCCATGGTTTGGAAATGGTGTGTTTTGCGTAAATAAATGTAATGTCATAAGCGGTGCCGTTTAAAATCAGTTTTTTTTGAAGCTCGTCAAGTTCGTAAAAACTTTTATTCATATCTATTCCCACTTCTTTGCAAAATGCTTTAAAAAACTCCTGGTAATATTTTTTATTAAAACCCCATATTAGAGGAATTGCACCTTTATTTAAAGGTCTATCTTTTATTACTTTTTCAATATCGAGTGAATAAACAACCCCAAGTCCGTCGCATTTCGGGCATGCACCTTTGGGGGAATTGAAAGAAAAAGAAGTAGGCTCAAGCTCTTCAAAACTGACTTTACATTTAAAACATGCCTTATGTTCGCTGTAATGAATAAAATCTTTTTCCATTCCTAATTCTTTGGCGTTAAGTATTTCTATTTCGACTTCCCCGAAACTTTTATTCAGCGCTTTTTCAACAGCTTCGGCTATTCTTGCTTTGTTTTCTTCTTTTATGATAACCCTGTCAATTACCGCTTTGATTGTATGTTTTAAGTTCAACTTCCTCATCAAGCCTGATGAGAACTCCGTCTATATAAGCCCTGATTATTCCATCATGCCTTAATTTTTCTTTAATTATTGGGGCATAAATTATAAGTTTTGCCCCTTTTGGCAGTTTTAAAATTTCGTTAATGATGTCCTGGGGAGTCATTTTAGTTATTTTTTTACCGCATATATGACAGTGCTGAATCCCTATTCTTGCATATAAAAGTCTCAGATAATCATAAATTTCCGTAACAGTTCCCACGGTTGAGCGCGGGTTTTTTGAGGTTGTCTTCTGGTCTATTGCAATAGCCGGGGTGAGCCCTTCTATTTTATCCACATCCGGTTTTCCGGCCTGTTCCAAAAACTGTCTTGCATAAGAGCTTAAACTCTCAATATATCTTCTTTGGCCCTCGGCATAGAGAGTGTCAAATGCAAGAGTTGATTTTCCGCTTCCGGAAAGACCTGTAAAAACAATGAGCTTGTTTTTAGGTATTTCTAAATTTATATTTTTTAAATTGTTTTCCCTGGCACCTATAACTTTTATTTTATCCATTAATCTCCTTTAAAATATGGTGAGTAGTGAATTGTGAGCCCGCCCGGCCGCTTGAAAAGCGGCAGGGTAGTGAGTAGTGAATTATGAATTATTAAAATTTATAAATTACTCATCTCATAACTCAAAACTCATAACTCATAATTCATAACTCATAATTTAAAATTATCCTATTTCAATGCTCCATACGGCAAATAAAAATACAAACATTTCAGTGGCATACAGTTTCCATTTCGGCTGTGTTTTATAAAGCTGGTCTTTTATTTCAATATATTCAGAATATGTAAGTGTAGAAAACATTCTTTTTATCACCGTGTCGAGATAATCATCCTTATCGTCTGTTTTGAGCGAAATAAATATATGCCTGTATATCATAAAAGTTTCCAATGTTGCAAGTATGATTAACGCAATGTCTATTTTGTGCAACAATGCCATTTCTATAATTATAATTTCAAATATATAAAAAATAATTATATATCCCAAAACAGGATTATGGTTTTTTAGATAATAAAGTGCAAAAAGTTTGTCGGATGCACTTTTTATTTTAAAGCTTTCCAAAATATAAATTCTAAAAACAATAAGTAAAAAAACTATAATTTCCGCTACTAATTTAATATCCATTAAAATCCTTAAAAATAAAGTTTGTATATCATAGAAACAAATACCCCTATATACCAGATTAAGAGTAATTTTTTATGATGTTTGGGATGAAGTTTGTGATATGATTTTATACCAAAAAAAGTACCGATTAAGCTTGCAATACCTATTGAAAATCCGACTTTATAATCAATATGGCCGGCAAGGGACTGTGAAATAAATCCCGAAACGGAAGAAAATACCACAAAAAAGAGACTAAGACTTACTGTTGTTTTTAATTTGTATTTTAAAAAACCTACAAGTATCGGGGTTATTAAAATAGCCCCTCCCACCCCTACGCTTATTGCTATCGTTCCAACAAATATTCCGATAAAAAAAAGTTTTTTATTGTCTATCGGAGGCTCGTGCTGAGGCTCTTCGACGGTTATAAAAAACCTGATTATCGCAATAAAAACAAGCGTCAAAAAAATTATACCCAAAATTTCTTTGGGCGTATATTTTACTATAATACCGCTGAGCATTGCCCCGAGTGCACCTCCTAATCCAAGGGAGATACCGTTTTTTATTTTAAGAAGGCCTTTTTTGTAATTAAGATAGCTTCCAAAAATAGAGCTCATCATCATCTGTATAACACTGATTCCTATTGCTTCTTTTAATTCAAATCCCAAAAATAAAAGAGCGGGCACCAAAATAGTCCCTCCACCAATTCCAAAAAATCCGCTTGCAAAGCCTGTAAATATTCCTATTAGGATAGCACTTATCAAAATCAGCCTTTTTTTGATAAAATTATATCCAAAAGGGAAAGATATGATTGAAATTATAAAAGAAGCCGTAAAAAACTATTTAAATTCGCTAAACACTGAATTTGATGAATGTGGCGGAGAGAAAATAAACGGATTTGTCAGTAAAATAGAAATTGACGGGTATAAAAAAGCCGATATTTATATAGTTGTGCCTGCCGAAAAGCTTGATATGGTTTCTTTATACTGGTTCGGAGATAAAAACTACGATCCGAAAGATTTAACTAATGAAATTGCAAATCTGATAGTGGGAAATGCCAAAATTATTGCCCAAAAGAAAAAAATAAATTTTAATATATCCACCCCTGAGTTTTTAGGAAAATTTAATAAAAATATTGAATATGACGATGTGTTGGCGTTTAAATACAAAACGGTATGTTTTTATATTCTGTTTAAGGAAAAATAATGCAAAATCCAAATGAAGAGAGAATTTATGAATTAATTCCGGATTACGGCCATTTATTAGATACCGAGGTTTTGTTTGAAAGTGATTTGGGAAGGGTGGAAATGAGTTTAAGGGAAATATTAAACCTCCAAAAAGGCAGTGTAATAGATTTAAACAAACCTGCAGGGGAAAGCGCCGAAGTTTATATAAACGGCAGGATAATAGGAAAAGGCGAAGTGATGGTTTATGAAAAAAATCTTGCCATAAGAATAAATGAGGTTTTGGATGCGAATTCTTTGGTATATTATCTGACAAAGGAAAAATAGTGAAGAAAATAATTATTTTATTTTTGGCGTGTTTAATTTACGGGGCAAATCTGATTGACGTTAATTTTTTTGAAAACAAAAACATGCTGGATATTCTTTTTTCTCTCGATTCCAAATTCGACGGCAAAATTATAAAACTTGCACAAAACAGATTTTTAATAAAAAATATAAAAACCGATAATGCAGTAGAAAAAAATTTTAATAATTTTTTTGTAAAATCCGTTATTATAACTCCGGTAAAAAATTCTGTTGAAGTGGAAATAGCTTCAAAAAATAAGTATAATGTAAATGTGGCGCTTACGCCGGACGGTTACGGAATAAGGTTTAGAATCCAGTCTTTAAAACCTCTCCAGACAAATCTGCCCACGATGCCAAAAGAAAATTTTTCTTTTACGAGGTATATTGTTGTAGTTACAATTTTAATAATTTTGGCTATAATCCTGCTTTATTTAAAAAAAAGAGGGTTTTCGTCAAAATTACCGGCTTTAAAAAATGATATGAAAGTTCTTTCACAAAAATTTATTGATGCCAAAAACAAAGTTGTTTTGTTTGAATATCAAAATAAAAAATATTTGATGCTTATCGGAAACACCAATATACTTTTGGATGTTTTTGAGAAAAATTTCAAAGCCCCGAAAAATGAAGCTGAATTTGATGAAATGTTAAAACTAAATAATAAAATTAATGATATAGAAAAATATATAAAAAATGCAGACAATATAAAGGAGTTAGATGAAACAATTTGATTGTATAGTTGTCGGCGGAGGGCATGCGGGAATAGAAGCTGCCGCAGCTGCAGCGAAAATGGGTAAAAGGACCCTTCTTTTAAGTATGCTTGTAGAGCAGATTGGAGCTCCAAGCTGTAATCCGGCAATAGGAGGACTTGCAAAAGGGCATCTTGTTAAAGAAATAGACGCACTTGGAGGGCTTATGCCTCTTGCCACCGACAATGCAGGAATTCAGTTTAGAATTTTAAATGAAAACAGAGGCCCCGCTGTCAGGGGAAGCAGAGCCCAGATTGATATGGACAGATACAGAATATGGATGAGAACCGCCCTACTTAATACACCCAATCTTGAAATAGCCCAGGAAATTGTGGATGAAATAATAGTAAAAAACGGGAAAGTCGCAGGTGTTAAAACAAATTTATTAAATGTTTATAAGACAAAAACACTGATTCTAACCACGGGAACTTTTATGAGGGGGATAATGCATTTCGGCCCTGTAAAACTCGAAGGGGGCAGATTTCACGAACTTCCTGCAAAAAAAATATCAAAATCACTTGAAAATCTGGGTTTTAAACTGGAAAGGTTAAAAACAGGGACTACTGCAAGAATTGATGCAAGAAGTATCGATTTTTCTAAAATGGAACTGCAAGAAGGCGATAAAAATCCAAAACCGTTTTCATTCAGAACAGACAAAAAAACATTTAATCCCGAGCAGCTCCCATGTTACATAACATATACAAATGAAACAACACACGATATTATTAAAAGCAACTTCTATAGAGCCCCTCTTTTTACCGGCCAGATTGAAGGAATAGGGCCAAGGTATTGCCCCAGTATTGAGGATAAACTGAATAAATTTCCGGATAAAGAACGACACCATGTATTTATAGAGCCTCAGACAAGAGAGGCAACCGAATATTATTTAAACGGTCTTTCAACTTCTCTTCCTATGGATGTGCAGGATGCGTTTATCCATTCAATTTTGGGACTTGAAAATGCAAAAATAGTAAGATACGGCTATGCCATAGAGTATGACTTTATTCAACCTACAAACCTTAAACATTCTTTGGAAACAAAAGAGATTGAAGGACTGTTTTTTGCCGGGCAGATTAACGGAACCACCGGTTATGAAGAGGCGGCGGCGCAGGGAATAATGGCCGGAATTAACGCTGTGCTTAAAGTTGAAGGGAAAGAACCGATAATTTTCAGAAGAGATGAGGCATATATAGGCGTATTGATAGACGATTTGGTTACAAAAGGAACAAATGAACCTTACAGAATGTTTACAAGCAGGAGTGAATACAGACTCTTATTAAGAGAAGACAATGCAATGTTAAGACTTGCAGATTATGGATATAAGCTTGGTCTACTTAATGAAAAAACATATGAGAAAGTATTAAAACTAAGAGAAGAAATAAAAAAAGGCCTAAAAATATTAAATGAAACATTCGTAACTCCAAACAAAGGAATAAATACAAAACTTGAAGAACTTGGAGAAGAGAAAATACAAAACAAAATGGAAATAAGAAAAATAGTCGCAAGACATACGTTTACAAAAGAGAAACTTCTTAAAATGTTTCCTGAGTTCTCATCTTTAAGTGATGACGCACTCGAGCAGATTTTGATTCAGGCAAGATATCATCATTATATCCAAAGGCAAAAAGCACAGATTGATAAAATGAAAGAAATGCTAAAAGTTAAAATTCCGGAAGATTTTGAATACAGAGGGATTCCGGGACTCAGTCGCGAAATAGTTGAAAAACTTGAAAAACACAGACCCGTTACTCTTTTTCAGGCAAGTGAAATAAGCGGAGTTACTCCCGCCGCTATCGATATAATACATATGTATATTAATATGAGGAAAAGAAAATGAATTATATTTATGTTTATACGGCAGATGGAAAAAAATTTGAAAGAATTGATAAAGCCGCTTTAATAGCTAATAATTTGGATGAATTTGTATTCGGGGTAAATGATATTGAAGCAATAGCATATTTAAAAGAAAAATATAATTTTAAAGCTATGAATATAGATGCTGTTATTGATATTTTAAATGTCTGCGGCGCAGATGATAATATATATTTGTGCACGCCTGAGGATAAAACTGTAATTAAGGCAAATTTTAAAAATGTTAAGGAGTTTTGCAATGAATAATAAAGAAAAACCGTTTAATTTCTGGCTTTTTATGATAGGTATTTTTATAGCGCTTTTGGTTTTAACATCTATTGTAATCGGTGTTCCCTATCTTCTTTCAAAATAATAGAAAATTTACTTCCTTTTTTCTTTTCGCTTTGGATTTTTAATTTAAAATTATGCATATCAAGAATTTTTTTTGTTATATAAAGCCCCAGCCCCAGGGAATTATCCCAGTCGTTTTTTGCAATTCTGTAAAATTTCTGTGTTATTAAATCTATTTTGTCTTTTTCTATGCCTACTCCTTTGTCTGTTATTTCTAAAAAATTTTCATTTAAATCTATAATAACTTTCTCTTTTGAATATTTCAGGGCGTTTGAAATAAGGTTTGAAACGGCGATATCTATCAGATTTTTATCTGCTTTTATTATTACAGGCTTTAAATTTAAAACCAGCCTTTCTTCATCAAACGATTTTATCAGCTCTTTTATTGAATTGTCTAATTTTACTTCTTTAAAATTTGGTTTTAATTTCTGATTTTCTATTTTTGTAACTAAATATAACCTGTCTATTAAATTTGTAAGTCTTAGTGAGTTTTTATGTATTTTTTCGAGAAATTTTTGATTTGTGTTTACATCAAGTCTGTTATTTAAGATAGTTTCGATATAACCGTTGATTATTGATATGGGATTTTTAAATTCATGGGAAATTGCTGAAATGATATCGTCTTTAAATTCATTTTGAATTTTTAGTTTTTTATTTTCGAGTTTTATTTTTTTAAGCTGTTTTTTTAATTTTTCTATCTCTTTTTTTTCGTTTTTACAAACAAATTTTTTAATTTTTACTTTTAAATTTCTCATTATACATTATCCATTTTATATTATTTTAATGTGTATCCGATTCCTCTTTTTGACTCTATTAAATCAATTTTATGGTTTAATCTGTTAATGGAGACATTTACGCTTTTTTCATTTATTTCTAAAAGTTCAGCTATTTCATCTTTGGAAATTACTCTTTTTGGATTTTCAAAAAATATTTTTAACAGTTTAAATTCTGATTTTGTTAAATCGACTGTTTCATTATCTATCAGTAAATTTTTATTTATTAAATCAAGTTTGTAATTTTTATATGATAAGAAATTGCTCTTTTTATTGTGTCTTTTTAAAACGGCTTTAATTCTTGCAATCAGTTCTTTTATGGAAAACGGTTTTTTAATATAGTCATCCGCACCCTTTTCAAAGCCCTCCAATACATCTTCTTCAGCTGTTTTTGCGGTTAAAAAAATAACGGGAATATTGAAACCCTCGTCTTTTAAATTTTTAACAAATTCGCTTCCTTCAATATCCGGCAAATTTCTGTCCACTATTAAAAGGTCAGGATTTTCCTCTATAATAAAATCTCTTACTTTTTTTGTATTTAAAAATCCTACTGCATCAAATCCAGCTTTTATTAAATTAAATTCCAGTAAATCAAGTAAATCCTCTTCATCTTCTATTAGGGCAATTTTTATCAAAAATCCATTCCTTCTTTTGCAAAAAGCAGATATTTTGTAATTGTTTTTACGCTGTCTGTAATTCTTTCAAGTCTTTTTGCAACATTCATAATTTTTAAAATTTCATCTATATTTTCTTTTGATTTTATCTCTTTAAACAGTTCTTTGTATATTTCATCGGCAATTTTTTCCTGGGAAATAATTGTTGAATATGCATCTTCAATAGTATCCCCCTTTATGGCAAGTTTAAGCGTTTCAAGCGATGTTATGGCACTTTGGTGAAGTGCGTCAATTTTTTCGTTTTTAAAATCGTATTTTTTAATAAAATATTTGATTGAGCGTTTTATTTTGTTTAAAAAAGGGGTGATTTTAAGTATTGCTATCGCTTCTCGTAAAAATTCACCCTGCGGATGGAGAAGGGCAATGAATTTTATAACTTCGTCATCAAGGTCTTTCAGGTCAATAAGGAAAAAATCATCTTTTATCTCTTTTTCTTTAAGTGTGGTGCTTAAAATTTCAACTGTTTTTTCAAATAATTTTTCTATTTTATTTAGTTCTTTTTCAAATTTTGAAAGCATTTTAAATCCTTTGTTATATATTTATGTATAATTATATAATAATGTAAAAAAAAATTTTGTTATCAAAATGTTATTTTATTTTTTTATAATTTCAAGACAAAAAAATTAAGGAGAGAGAATGTTAAAAAAATTGGCTTTTGGAGCATTACTTGGTGCAAGCGCATTTGCATGGACAATTAACGGTACTGGATCTTCATTTCAATATCCGGTAAACAAAGCGTGGATAAAAGGTTTTTATTCTGAAACTTCAAACAGGGTAAACTATACAGCAACAGGAAGCGGGACCGGTATTAAAGAAATAGAGGCAAGACATGTCGATTTCGGCGGAACAGACAAACCTTTGACTCCCAGGACATTGAGAAAATATCATTTGGCACAGTTTCCTACTGTAATAGGGGGAATTACACTTGCATACAATATTCCTGGTGTTCACAGTTTAAAACTAAGCGAAATTGCAATAGAGGGTATAGCCCTTGGAAGCATTCAATACTGGGACAACCCTTGGATAGTAAAATACAATCCGAATGAAAAACTGCCTCATAAAAAAATTATTTTTGTTCACAGAAGCGACAAATCAGGAACAACTTTTAACTTTACATATTATCTAAGTAAATTAAGCACAACCTGGTTTCATCATTTCGGTGTTCATAAAGCAGTTAACTGGCCTACCGACGCACAGGGCAGAGGTGTCGCAGGAAAAGGAAACTTCGGTGTAAGTACTGCTATTAAAACAAATCCATATTCAATAGGTTATGTTGATTATGCGGATGCTGTTAAAAACGGGTTAAATTTGGCAGAAGTTCAGGGAAAAGACGGGGCATTTTATGCGGCAACTCCGGCAAATTTTGCAAAAGGTGCGGCTTACGGAGGATTTTCACCTAAAAATGATTTTTTTAAATTGATTGCTTATCCTAAAAAAGGTTATCCGATTTTAGCCCCTACATTTGATTTAGTTCATTATGATAATCCAAAAACAGCTAAAAGGGTTACATCATTTTTCTCTTATGCATACGACCATGACGAAGTTGCTTCTAAACTTGGATATATTCCGCTTCCAAGCAGTGTAAAAGCGTTGGTTAAAAAATACTGGGCTGAAAAAGGAATTTCTCCGGAAAAATAAAAAAAGGACTTTAAATCCTTTTTATTTTTTTCTATAATTTTAGTTAAAAAGGCCATATATGGAATTTCTTTTCAGAAAATTAACTTCAATAAGCGCCACGGTTATTTTATTAATCCTTTCAGCTATTTTTATTGTTTTGTTTATTTATGCAAAACCCGCCATTAAAGAATACGGACTGCATTTTCTGGTTGATCCGAGATGGGGTGTAACTATTCAAATACCTGTAAAAAACAGTGCAACTGTTCAAAACAGTACTAATTCCAATGCTTCTGTATCTGTGGGAAATAATCAAGACAATTCAGACAATATGTCCGATTCCGATAATGTTGATGCGTCTCTCGGTCTTGGCGGGGATGATGTTGACAGTGCAATATCAGGCGGAGGAGAAAATAGCCAAAATTATAAAACAAAAGAAATTTACGGCGGATTGATACCTATTGTAGGAACTATTCTATCAACTATTATAGCTATGCTTTTTGCGGTTCCTGTTGCAATGGGTATTGCTATATTTTTAAGCGAGATTGCTATGCCGATGCTTGCCAAACCGGTTGGAATAGCAATAGAACTTCTTGCTGCAATACCGAGTATTATTTACGGTATGTGGGGTCTTTTTTATTTTGGTCCTTTTATTTCACATATTTTCGGAGGTCCGAGCGTCAATTTACTGGTGGCCGGACTGGTGCTTGGCGTTATGATAATTCCATTTATGGCTTCTTTAACGCGTGACAGTATGAATACAACTCCCGATGTATTGAAAGAATCCGCTTATGCTCTGGGGGCTACAAAATTTGAAGTAATTAAAGATGTGATTTTTCCTTATGCAAAAAGCGGAATAATAGGAAGTATTATTTTAGCCCTAGGAAGGGCTCTTGGTGAGACAATGGCTGTTGCGTTTGTAATAGGGGGAGTATTTAACTATCCTAAAAAACTTACCGACCCGACGGTTTCCATCCCTGTGGTTTTGGCAAACTCTTTTTCAGAAAGCAGCGGTATGAGTCTGGCGGCTCTTTTTTATTTATCACTTGTTTTATTTGTTGTATCTTTTATAGTGATAGTAACAGCAAAATTTTATTTTTTAAGGAAAAATAAATGAGACTTATAATTAATAAATTAATTCTTTTGCTTTCAACTCTTGCTGCAATTTTAGGGCTTGTTTTTTTATTTTGGATATTAATTACATTGACAATTAAAGGTGTCAAATCGCTTGATTTGTATATTTTTACTCACGATTTGGTTGATAACGGTCTTAGAAATCTTTTTATCGGGCAGTTTATTTTAGCTTTTATTGCTGTAATAATCGGAGTTCCTATCGGAATGTTAGCTGGAATTTATCTGCAGGAGTATTCTTTTGGGAATAAATATGCCCAGTTTATAAGAAATTTAAGTGATGTTATGATGAGTGCGCCTTCCATTGTTATAGGCGTATTTGTTTATGCAATCGTTGTAAATCCCATGGGTCATATGAACGGATGGGCTGGTGCAATTGCCCTTGCCATTATGATGCTTCCTATTGTTGTAAGAACAACCGATGATATGCTGGGGCTCGTTCCAAAAGAGCTAAGGGAAGCCGGAGTGGCAATAGGTGCACCGAAATATAAGGTGATTTTTGATATAGTAATAAAAGCTGCAAAAATTGGTATAATGACAGGACTTTTACTTGCATTTGCAAGGATTGCCGGGGAAACTGCGCCACTACTTTTTACAAGCGGAAACAGTGCTTATTTTACACTTAATTTAAATGAGGAGTTTCCAAGTCTGACTGTTGCTATTTACAATCTTGCAACAATGCCGGATAAACATTTGGTGGATATTGCTTGGGCGGGCGCTTTTTTACTTACCATTTTTGTTTTAATTGTTAATCTGCTTGGAAGATATGTTATCAGAGAAAGGAAAAAATAATGATAAAAGTAATGGATGTCAAAAATTTTTATTTTACTTACGCCGGGGCGGAAAAACAGACCCTTAAAAATATAAATATGCCAATTTATGAAAAAAAAATAACGGCTATGATTGGGCCTAGCGGATGCGGAAAATCCACCCTTTTAAGAAGTTTTAACAGAATTCACGATTTATATCCGGGTAATAAATATGAAGGTGAAATTTTACTTAAAAACAAAGAAACTAATAAAATGGAAAATATTTTAGAATTTAAAAAAGAAAATGAACTTATAGCTCTTCGTCAAAGAGTAGGTATGATTTTTCAAAAACCCACTCCTTTTCCGATGAGTGTTTATGATAATATTGCTTACGGTCTTAAACTTATGGGTAAAAAACAAAACCTTGATGAAAAAGTGGAAGAGGCCTTAAAAGGCGCCGCTTTATGGGAGGAAGTAAAAGACAGATTAAAAGATGATGCAAGGGGCCTCAGCGGAGGTCAGCAGCAAAGACTCTGCATTGCAAGGGCTATTGCAGTTGAACCAGAGGTTTTATTGATGGATGAGCCTACAAGTGCGCTCGATCCGATTTCTACTGTAGCTATTGAAGAACTTGTAACAAAACTTAAAGATACTGTAACTATTGTAATAGTGACTCATAATATGCAGCAAGCAAGCAGGGTCAGTGATTATACCGCTTATATGTATTTGGGCGAACTTATTGAATTTGGAACTACCGAGCAGATATTCCTTTCACCTAAACAAAAACATACAGCCGATTATATTGCAGGAAAATTCGGATAAGATTTATAGATTAACCGGCAATAATTAGTATAATGTTAAAAAAGGTTTTAAATGAATATTGTTTTTATGGGAAGCCCCGATTATGCGGTAAAAATACTTGATAATTTAAACAAATATTTTGATGTCTTGGCGGTTTATACCCAGCCTGACAAACCTGTCGGCAGAAAAAAAATATTAACTCCGACGCCTGTTAAAAAATATGCCCTAAAACATAGTATACCGGTTTTTACACCAACAAAACTTAATGCTCATGATTTAAAAAATTTTAAGCCCGATTTTATTGTGGTGGCTGCTTACGGTATAATATTAAAAAAAGATGTTTTGGAAATTGCCCCATGTATTAATCTGCATGCATCTTTACTTCCAAAATACAGGGGTGCGAGTCCTATTCAAAGTGCTGTATTAAACGGGGATAAATATACGGGTGTTACTTCAATGCTTATGGATGAAGGGCTTGACACCGGCAATATACTGGCATGGGATTATACAGAAGTTAAAAATAAATCAAGTATAGATTTGTTTGATGAACTGGCGGATATTGCAGCAAATCAAATTATTTACACTATTAAAAATTTTAATAATATAAAACCGCTCCCTCAAATAGATGCATTGAGCTCTTATTCTCCTAAAATAAAAAAAGAAGACGGTTTTGTTGATTTCAGCTCAGCCCTTATTATAGACAGAAAATACAGGGCATTCCAGCCCTGGCCCGGGATATTTTGTGAAAAGTTTAAAATAAATGAAATGAAACTTATTGATATTGATTCAGAAAATGAAAAAGGCAAAATAATTAAGATTGATAATAAAGGCGTTGTTGTCGGATGTAAAAGGGGTAAAATTAAACTTATTAAAATTCAGGTTCCCGGTAAAAAAGAAGTAAAAGCGGTTGATTATATCAATGGAAAAAGACTTAAAATAGGAGACAATATGTTAAGTGAGTTGTGAGTTGTGAGCTTGCCCGGCCGCTTGTAAAGCGGCGGGGTGGTGAGTAAACAAGTTGCCAAGAAACCAAGAGAGAAGTGGAAAGTGAAAAGTGTAAAATGAAAATGGGCGAAAATGAGCAATGCGAAAAATGGAGAATTGTAAATGTTGTATGGGAGATAATATATTTTAATAAGATTGATTCAACCCAGAAATATTTGATTGAAAATATAGATAAATACAAACTGCCTGTTTGTGTTTGGAGCGAATATCAGACAGAAGGGATTGGAAGCAGGGGAAACAGATGGCTGGGGGAGAGGGGAAATTTGTTTTTTTCATTTGCCCTAAAGAATAATCTTAATATTCCGATTCAGAGTCTTTCGATTTTTTTTGCTTTTGTAATGAAAAAAACATTGGAAAATTTTGGTTTAAATTTGTTTATGAAGTGGCCAAATGATTTATATACAAAAGATTTAAAAAAAGTTTGCGGGGTTTTAAGCCAATTTAAAAAAGATATTTTAACAGTAGGTATAGGAGTTAATACAAAAAAATCACCCTCAAATAATTTTGCCGGTTTGGATTTGAAAATAAAAAATGATAAAATTCTAAAAGGCTTTTTGAAAAACATATATAATTACAGCTGGGAAGAAATTATTAATGAGTATCAAAAAGAATTTGAAAAAACTAAAAATTTATTTGATATAGATGGAATCTTAGAGGATGATGGAAGTTTGAAAATAAAAAATAAAAGGGTTTATTCAAGAAGATGATAGAAATAATTTCTGTAGCGAATCAAAAAGGGGGCGTTGGTAAAACCACCACCGCTGTAAATTTGGCGGCATCTATTGCAATAAATGAAAAAAAAGTTCTTTTGATAGATGCTGATCCTCAGGCAAATACAACATCATCTCTCGGTTTTTATAAAAGCGATTATGAATTTAACCTTTATCATGTGTTAATAGGCTCCAAATCTATAAATGAAGTAATATTAAATACCAAAATTTCAACTCTTGATTTAATTCCTTCCAACATAGGACTTGTAGGGATTGAAAGAGAATTTGACGATTTAGAAGATAAAGAATTAGTTTTAAAGAAAAAATTAAAAGAAATTAAAAATAATTACGATTATATAATTATAGATACACCTCCCACGCTCGGAATTATTACAATAAACGCGCTTTCCGCCAGCGACAGTGTGATTATTCCTGTCCAGACGGAATATTTTGCGCTTGAAGGACTGGGGCAGCTTTTACAAACCATAAAACTTTTAAGAAGAACCAAAAATCCAAAGCTTGAAATTAAAGGGATTCTTCCTACTATGTACACAAAATCCAATAATCTTTCAAAACAGGTTTTGCACGATATAATTAAACATTTCAGAGACAATATGTTTAAAAGTGATAATAAATTTATAGTAATACCGAGAAATGTCCGTCTTGCAGAAGCTCCGAGTTTTGGTATGCCTGTAATTACATATGATATTAAAAGCTCAGGCGCCCTTGCTTATGAACTGTTGGCAAAATCTATCCTGGAGAAAAACAGATGAAAAGACTGGGTAAAGGGCTTGGAGCTATCTTGGAAGACGTGGAGGCCGGGTATTTAAAAGATCTGCCGGATGAGGGTTTAAAAGAAATTAAAGTAGAAAAAATAAAACCCAATCCATTTCAGCCAAGAAAAGAATTTGATGAAAAATCTATTGAAGAACTTGCACTTTCTATTGACAGATACGGACTTTTACAGCCTATAGTAGTTATAAAAAACGAAGATAATTACATTTTAATAGCCGGAGAGAGGAGACTGAGGGCTTTTAAAAAACTTGGTAAAACAGAAATAAAAGCTTTGATATTGGATTTGGACATTAATGAACTGAGAGAATATGCTTTAATTGAAAATATACAAAGAGAAGATTTAAATCCTGTTGAAATAGCCAAATCATTGCAAAATTTAATGAGCGAACACGGTTACACCCATGAAGAGCTTGCAAAAATTGTTTCAAAAAGCAGAAGCTATGTGACAAATTTATTAAGACTTTTGAGCTTACCCGAATTTGTTCAGGAAAAAATAAAAAATAACGAAATCAGTGTCGGACATGCAAAAATTATGTCTAATTTAAATAAAGAAGAATTGGAAGAAGTTATAAATGAAATTAATAATAAAAAATTAAATGTAAGAGAGACGGAAAAACTCGTTAATAAAATAAAAAACAAAGAAACAATACTACCAGAAGTTACAAAGTTGGCCGATAATTTAAAAAAATTAGGCATAAAAGTGGAAATAGGGAATAAATATATTAAAATTATGTGGAAAAATGAAAAAGATATTGAAAAATTAAAAAAATTAATTGAAATAATAAGTTAAAATTATGTTAAAATTTCAAAAAAGGAGAATTAATGCTTGAACTGAATATCTGGTTGATGGTCGGTGTAGCTGTAATTTTTTTAATTACGCTTTATTTGTTAAACGAATGGCTTTTTAAACCATTGATTAATTTTATGGAAGAAAGAGAAATTAAACTTGCCGAACAGATGAAAATGATTAATGTCAATTCCGAAGAAACAGAAAAACTGGAAAATGAGATTAAAGAAATTTTGAAGAAAGCAAAAACTGAGGCCGGCAAAATAAGAGAAGAAGCAAGAGCAAAAGCTTTAGCCCTCTCAGAAGAGCAAAAAGCTCAAAAACAGGCTCAAATAGAAGAAGCAAAAGCAAAACTTGCTGAAGAAATTGAAATTGAAAAAGAGAAAATTTTGAATGAACTCTTAAAAGGAAAAGATGAAATTAAAACAATACTTGAAAATAAAATAAGGAATGTGGCATGAAAAAAATATCCTTTTTAACATTGATTTTAAGTGTGTTTTCATTTGCAGCGGAAGGCGGGATAAGTTCAACCGATTTTATTCCAAGAACGATTAACTTTTTAATTTTTGTTGCAATTTTATGGTATTTGGTCGGAAACAGGGCTGTTGATTTTTTTAAAAAAAGAAAAGAAAATATAGCTTCAAGATTTCAGGAAGTTGAAAATAAATTAAGAGAAGCCAAAGTTAAAAAAGAAGAATTGGAAGCAAAACTTGAAGAAGCTAAAATAACAGCCAAAGAGATAATTGAAAATTCAAAAAACGAAGCTGTTGTTATCTCCAATAAAATTATGGAAGATACAAAAGGTGAACTTGCGGCAATGGATAAACTGTTTGAAGTTTATAAAGAGAGTGAACTCAGAAAAGCCAAAAAAGATGTTGTTAAATCATTTATGAATGAAATCTTTAAAGATATACATATAAGCAGTGAAGACGCTGCAAAACTTATTTTAAAGGCTGCATAATGATAGTTGAAAAATATACAAAAGCTCTTATGGCTTCTTTAAACAAAGAAGAACAAAAAGAAATATTTGAAGCTTTAAAAAAACTGGCTTTTTTAAGCAAAAACCCAAAATTTATGCTTATATTGAAATCTCCCCTTTTAAGTACAGAAGAAAAATTGAAATTTATACAAACTGTTACAGAATGTGAAAATAAAAAATTTATTAATTTTGTTAGAATTTTAAATGAAAATAAAAGAATAGACATAATTAAAGATATTTTTAAAAATTACCATGCCAAGCTTTCAATTTCCAATAATACTTTCGACGGAACCGCGGAAGGTCATATAAGTGGAGAAACTCTAAAAGCGCTTGAAGATAAACTTTCTTCAAAATTTAATGCTGCAATAAAACTTAGTTTAAAGGAAAAAGATATTAACGGAATTAAAGTTTTTGTTGATGTGTTGAATGTTGAAGTTTCCATAGACGAAAACAGAATTAAACAAGATATAATTACAGATATATTAAAAGCAATCTAAAAGAAAGGAGTATATGTGATACAAGAAATCACTTCAATAATAAAAGAGAGAATCGAAAATTTCGATTTGAAAGTAGATGTTGAAGAAGTAGGTAAAGTTATTTATTCAGCTGACGGTATTGCTAAAGTTTACGGTCTTACAAATGTTATGGCTGGTGAAATGGTTGAATTTGAAACCGGTGAAAAAGGTATGGTGTTCAACCTTGAAGCAGACAATGTAGGTGTCGTTGTTCTCGGAAGTGGAACAGATATTACCGAAGGAAGCTCTGTAAAAAGACTTGGAAGATTAATTTCCGTGCCGGTTGGGGATGCGCTTATCGGTAGAGTTGTAAATGCTTTGGGTGAGCCGATTGACGGAAAAGGGCCTGTTGAAGCTGCCGAATACAGATATGTAGAAGAAAAAGCGCCTGGAATTATGGCAAGAAAATCTGTTCACGAACCGCTTCAAACAGGTTTAAAAGCAATTGATGCCTTGGTACCGATTGGAAGGGGACAAAGAGAACTTATAATCGGGGACAGACAAACGGGTAAAACCACTGTTGCGATTGATACTATAATCAACCAAAAGGGTCAGGATGTTGTTTGTATTTATGTTGCGGTAGGTCAGAAACAATCAACTGTTGCAAATATAGTAAGAACACTTGAAGAACACGGTGCTATGGAATACACAATTGTTGTAAACGCAAGTGCAAGTGAAGCTGCGTCTCTTAAATTTTTGGCACCTTATGCAGGTGTTACAATGGGAGAATATTTCAGAGACAACGGAAAACACGGATTGATTGTATATGACGATTTAAGCAAACATGCGGATGCATACAGAGAAATGTCACTTTTACTTAGAAGACCACCGGGAAGGGAAGCATATCCTGGGGATGTATTTTATTTGCATTCAAGACTTCTTGAAAGAGCTGCGAAATTAAGCGATAAATTAGGAGCGGGAAGTTTAACAGCTTTGCCTATTATTGAAACAAAAGGCGGGGATGTTGCGGCATACATTCCGACAAATGTAATTTCAATTACAGACGGACAAATTTTCCTTGAAACAGATTTATTCAATAAAGGTATAAGACCTGCAATTAATGTCGGTTTATCAGTCTCAAGGGTTGGAGGAGCCGCTCAGATTAAGGCGATGAAACAGGTTGCCGGTACATTAAGATTGGATTTGGCTCAATACAGAGAACTTGAGGCATTTGCACAATTCGCAAGTGATTTGGATGAAGCGAGCAGAAAACAGTTAGAGCGTGGACAAAGATTGGTTGAAATTCTAAAACAGCCTGCTAACCAGCCTTTACCGGTAGAAAAACAGGTCGTAATTATTTATGCGGGAACAAAAGGGTATCTTGATGATATTTCTGTAAGAAGTATAAGAAAATTTGAAGATGAGCTTTATCCGTTTGTAGAAGCAAAATATCCTCAGATTTTTGAAAATATCAGAAGTAAAAAACTTCTTGATGCCGAAACAGAAGAGATATTGAAAAAAGCCCTAGAAGAATTTAAAACTCAGTTTGAGGGATAATAAATGGCAACCTTAAAAGAATTAAAACAAAAAATAAGCAGTGTTAAAAATACTCAAAAAACAACCAGGGCGATGAAGCTGGTTTCCACCGCTAAATTAAAAAGAGCGGAAGAAGCGTTGATTCGCTCAAGGGAATATGCCAAAAAGATAGATGAAGTAATGCATGAAATATCATCTAAACTCAGCGCAGTTAAGGATGTTATCGATTTAAGGGCATTTGCAAAAGTAAACACTCAAAAAATCGATTTAATTGTCATTACCGCCGATAAAGGTCTTTGTGGAGGATTTAATATCCATACAATCAAGGAAACCTTAAATCTTATAAAAGAATTAAAAGAAAAAAAAGTTAAAATCAGACTAAAGGTAATAGGGAAAAAGGCGATTGAATATTTTAAATTTATGGGAATAGAAATGAGTGAGGAAATTATAGGCCTCAGTTCCGCCCCTGATTACGAAAAGGCTAAAGAAATTATAGAAACGAGTTATCATGACTTTATTCAAAACAATATAGATAACATTATACTTGTTCATAACGGATATGTGAACAAACTGACTCAAAAAGTAGAAGTAAAAGAACTTTTACCAATTGAAGTGGAAGAAGAAGAAAGCAATGTTTATCTTGAGGTTGAACCAGATCAGGATTACGAAATTATTTTAGAGACATTAGTCAAACAGTATTTGGAATATTCACTTTATTTTGCTTTGCTTGATTCTCTTGCTGCGGAACACAGTGCCAGAATGCAGGCAATGGATGCGGCAACAAACAATGCAAAAGATATGGTTCATCAATTGACACTTCAGTTTAATAAAGTCAGACAGGAAAATGTTACAAGAGAATTGATTGAAATAGTGACTGCTATTGAAGCAATGAAAAAATAAAGGAGTAATATGGAAGGTAAAGTTTTACAAGTCTTAGGTCCTGTAGTTGATGTAGAATTTGAAGAAAATCTACCGGCTATTAACGAGGCTTTATATGTAGAGTTTGAAGCAGAAGGTAAAAAGAAAAAAGTGGTATTGGAAGTCGCCGCTCAAATAGGAGATAATATCGTAAGAACAGTTGCAATGGATTTGACTGACGGGCTTGTCAGAGGTACAAAAGTGGTTTCAACAGGTGCACCTATATCTGTTCCTGTAGGTGAAGTAGTGCTTGGAAGAATCTTTAATGTTACCGGTGATGTGATTGATGAAGGTGAACCGGTCCCTGCGGATGCGCCAAGATGGTCTATTCACAGAAGCGCTCCTGCGTTTGAAGACCAGTCAACAAAAATGGAAATTTTTGAAACAGGTATTAAAGTTGTGGATTTGTTATGCCCTTATATGAAAGGTGGTAAAACAGGTCTGTTCGGTGGTGCAGGTGTCGGTAAAACAGTTATTATTATGGAACTTATCCATAATGTTGCATATAAACACAGCGGTTATTCAGTATTTGCCGGAGTAGGCGAAAGAACAAGGGAAGGAAACGACCTCTATAACGAAATGAAAGAAAGCGGCGTTTTGGATAAAGTTGCTTTGTGCTACGGTCAGATGAACGAACCTCCAGGATGTAGAAACAGGGTTGCTATGAGCGGTCTTACTATGGCTGAATATTTCAGAGACGAAGAGCACAGGGATGTATTGATGTTTATCGACAATATTTTCAGATTTGCCCAAGCGGGTGCGGAAATGTCAGCGCTTCTTGGAAGAATTCCAAGTGCGGTTGGTTATCAGCCTACACTTGCAACAGAAATGGGAAGACTGCAAGAAAGAATTACATCAACTAAAAACGGTTCAATTACATCTATCCAGGCAGTATATGTACCTGCTGACGACTTGACAGACCCGGCGCCTGCAAATGTATTTGCACACTTGGATGCGACAACCGTTCTTAACAGAAAAATTGCTGAAAAAGGTATTTATCCGGCAGTTGATCCGCTTGATTCAACAAGTAGAATTCTTGACCCTCAAATTGTCGGAGAAGAACATTATAAAGTAGCAAGAGAAGTTCAGGAAGTATTGCAAAAATATAAAGATCTTCAAGATATTATTGCAATTTTGGGTATGGATGAACTTAGTGAAGAAGATAAATTAATTGTTGCAAGAGCCAGAAAAATTGAAAAATTCCTATCTCAGCCGTTCTTTGTAGCTAAAGTATTTACAGGTGCAGACGGTAGATATGTAGAACATGATAAAACTATTGCAGGATTTAAAGAAATTCTTGAAGGAAAAGTTGACGATTTACCTGAAAATGCGTTCTATATGGTGGGAGATTTAGACGAAGCTAAGGAAAAAGCCGAAAAAATGAAGGCTAAATAAAGGTAAAATATGAAAGTAGAAATTGTAACACCTCTTGGCAAAGTTTATGAAGGTGAAGTTAAAGAAGCATATTTCCCCGGAATAGAAGGGGAATTCGGTGTATTGGACAATCATGCACCGCTTGTTACTTCTCTTCATCCCGGAATTATCACTTTAATTAAACCTGACGGTAAAAAAGAGATTATCGCTATTGATAAAGGATATGTTGAAGTAGCCCCCGATCATACCAATGTTTTAATTTCATCTGCCGTTCCTGTTACGGGACCCGATGAAAGTGAAATTGCCAAAAAAATGGAAGAGGCTAAAAAACTTCTAAAAGAAGCTATTTCAAGTGACGCTCTTTACGCAGATGTTGAAGCAAAGATAGAGAATGCTATTAGATAAGGTTCTTAGCAATCCTGTAAACATCGTTGTTTTGGGATGGCTGGGAATTTATCTTTTTTTTGTTTTTTTTGTTTTTTTTTATAAATATTTAACTTTGTCTTCCTGGATAAAAAATGAAGAGGAATCTTTATATTCTTTGCGTATGAGTAATAATTTTTCTATTAAATCTTCTTTAAAAAGCTGTATTGAAAATTCAAAAGAGATAAATAAATATTCTTTTGACGCATGTATTGAAGCAGCCAAAAAAAAGGCAAGCAGTTTTATAGTTTTTTTAAGTATTGTTGCATCTACAGCCCCTTTTATCGGACTTTTCGGAACTGTAATAGGTATACTTGACGCTTTTAATTCTATGGAAAAGGTTACCACTATCAATATGATTGCACCTTCTATTGCAGATGCCTTAATTGCAACGGCCGTTGGTATAATTACCGCTGTTCCCGCTTACAGTTTTCATCAGATTCTCTCTAAAAAAATAGAAGATTTGGAAAGTATTTTAAAAATACAAAAGGATGTTTTCTTAGCAGATGAAAAAACCTGAACTTAATATTACTCCTTTTGTGGACATTATGCTTGTGTTGTTGGCAATTTTAATGGTTTCAGTCACCATGAACACATATCAGGAAAAAAGCGTTAATCTGCCAAAAGGAAGCAGAACATCACCGGCTGTGAAAAAAGCGGCCATTAATATAGTTATTAATAAAAATTTAAAAGTTTATGTCAATAAGGAAGAATTACCGTTTAAAGATTTTTTGGAAAATTTCAATTTAAAATACGGAAATTTTAATAAAAACGCTTTAGTTTATATTGCGGCAGATAAAGATATAAAATATAAAGATTTTATGAAAATATATGCGGCTGTTGTTAAAACAGGCTTTACACAAATAGGGCTTCTTACCCAATGAGAATCTTTGTATCTTTTTTTCTCACATTAATTGTATATTCTATAATTATCTTTTTTTTTGTGCTTATTTTTAATCAACCCAAGAAAAAAAAAGAAGTTTTAATACATACCGCAATTGTAGTTCCTGCAAATAAAAAATCTATTATAAACACTCCTAAAAGTACTGTCAAAAAGCAGATTAATAAACAAAAAAATAAACCGGTAAAAAAAATTGTAAAAAAAATAAAAAAAGGTTCAATTTCAGCTTTTACAAAAGGCGGAAAAAATATAAAAATTAACGATATTTTCAAAACAGTTAATTATAATGTCGATACAGAAAAAATAAAACGTAAATCACAGCTTGATATGAGCAGGTATAAAGGGATTGAAGAAGAATTAAAAAAAGTGAAAACCATTAATTTTAATGTTTCTTTAATCGGGGGAGGGGGAAATTTAAGTGATAAAGAAATTGAAAATTTAATAGTTAAAAAGCTCTCTCCTCTTTGGAATAACATTTCCAATATAATCGGAGAATATGCTAAAATAAACATTGTATTTGACGGCAGTAAAACCAATGCTTATATATTAGAAAGTAATCTGGATGAAAACAGACAGCGGGAATTGATTGGGGAGATAGAAAAATTAACATTTGATAAAAAATTTGATATTACGGTAAAATTTATAACAAAGGCCAATAAATGATTAAAAAATTACTATTATGTTTTATATTTGCAATATCACTTTTTGCAAATGAAATTGTAATTACAAAATATCTGCAAAATAAGCCTCATATATCGATAGAATTCAGAGGAGATAAAAATGTTTTTAAAATTCTTAAAATGGATTTAAAGGTGCTTGATCATTTTAATTACTCTTTTAATGACAATAACACTTCTTTTAAATTTGATTTTGAATATAAAAATAAAACATTAAAAGTAAAATATATAAACAACAATAATATTGTTTTAACCAAAATTTATAAATCAAATACATATGCGTTTTTCCCTTTTTTGGTACATAAAGCCGTATATGATTTAAACAGATATTTTAATCTGCCCGATGCAAAATTTTTAATCAGAAAAGTTGTTTATTCCATGCTTGTTGCGCCAAAAGAAGCAAATATTTATATATCCGATTATACGCTTTCTTATAAAAAAAGATTGATTAGTGGAGGGCTCAATATTTTCCCTAAATGGGCGGATAAAAAACAAAGCACAATTTATTATACAAAACTCGGAAGATATGCCGTAATATATAAATATAATATTTATACCGGGAAAAAAGAAAAAATTTTAACTTCACCGGGCCTTGCAATTGTATCTGATGTAAAAGGAAATAAAATTTTATTGACATTGGCCCCTGAAGGGCTCCCGGATGTTTATGAATATGATATAAACACTAAAAAATTAATAAGGCTTACAACATATTCTGGTATAGATGTAAGCGGCAAATTTTGGGGAGATAATTATGATAAAATAGTATTTGTAAGTGACAGATACGGTATACCCCTTGTTTTTTCAAAAGATTTAAAAAGCGGGAATGTATCGAGAGTTTTGTATCAGGGTAAAAATCAAATAGGTGTTGATACATATAAAAATTATCTGGTTGTGAGTGTAAGAGAAACAAACAACGCTTTTAAAAGCAATACATTTAATCTTTTTTTGATTAATAAAGATGATGACAGCTTAAAAAGACTTACATTCGGCGGTCAGAATATGTATGCCAATTTTTCAGTGGATGGAAATTCAATAATGTTTATAAAAAGAGAGAATTTTTTCAGTAAAATTGGTATAATACGTTTAAATGAAAACAAGGTTTTTTATTATAAGTTGCCAAAAATATTACAATCATTTGACTGGTAAAGGAGAAAAAATGAAAAAAAAATTATTGGTAGGTGTAGCAGCGGCAGTTTTGTTTTTAGCAGGATGTTCTAAACAGCCGAGTTTGGAAAATGCCCAAAATGTAAATACCGGGACACAGTCACAGCAAACAGAACAAAATGTAAATGCAAATGCAAATGCTTCAGAGCAAAATGCGAGTGTAAATACCGAAAATGCAAACGTTGAAGAAGAAACATTGGGAGGAGCAAAAGTTAGTGCACAAAACGCAAATGAAGAATTTGCAAAAAAACTCTCAGGTATAGTAATTTATTTTGATTTTGACAAATACAATATAAGAGCTGACCAGTGGCCGAAAGTGGAAAAATTAGCTGAACTTATTAAAAGCAATCCATCTAATTACACTATAAGAATTGAAGGTAACTGTGACGAATGGGGAACAGAAGAATATAATTACGCTTTAGGGTTAAAAAGGGCAAACAGTGTAAAAAATGCGCTTATAAAACTTGGTGTTGATCCTAAAAAATTAACTGTAATAAGTTATGGTGAATTAAATCCGGTATGTACAGCTCATGCCAAATGGTGCTGGAGATTAAACAGAAGGGATAATTTTACTTATCTTCCATAATTTAGATACAATTCCTTTAAAAAGGAATTGTATGAAAAAACTTCTTTTTTTACTTCCGTTATTATTATTTGCAGATGTTAACCCTTTTAATGCTGGTAATTTAAATTCTCCCAATCCTTACGGTTTAACACCTGATGAAAAAGCTATATTAAATAATAAAAAATCAATAAACAACGTACTGAAAAATATAAATTCATTAAAAAATGAGTTAAAAAAAATAAAAAACGAATTTACACAAAAATTTGTCCAATATGACGAAACTATTAACGATTTGAAAGACAAATCCCAGGCAATCAAGACAATGCTTGATGAAATAGATTTATTAAATAACAATATGGTTAATATAAAAAAGCGTATATCAAATCTTGAGGCCAATATCAGCGGTATGGAAAACAATATTACTGTATTAAACAACAATTATTCCAAATTAAAAGAGAGTATAAATGAAATAGTGAAAATACAAAATCAGAATTTTAAATACTTAACATCTTCTATTCAGGATATTTTAAATCAGATAAAAAAACAAAATATTTCACCTAAAGCTGCATATAAAAAAGCAAAAAAATTATATTTTTCAGGTAAATTAAAGAAGGCTAAAAATTTGTTTTTAATATCACTGAATTCAAATTATATGCCGGCGACCAGCAGCTTTTATCTGGGTGAAATATCTTTTAAAAACAAAAATTATAAAGATGCTTTGGCATTTTATAAAAAAAGTATAACCCTTTATCCTAAAAAAACCTCTTTTACCGATAAGCTTTTATATCATACAGGTATAAGTTTTGAAAAACTCGGAATGAAAAAAGAGGCTTTGCTTACATTTGAAAAACTGATTAATGATTTTAAAAATTCAAAATATTTAAAGTTGGCAAAAAAAGAGTTGGAAAAATTGAAATAATATGTTATACTGCTTAAAAATAATAAAGGAACATTATGGCAGAAGTTTATTCAATAGAATATACAGTGAAAAACTCTGAAGGTGAAGTTGTTGATACCAATAAAGGACAGGCTCCGCTCGAATTTGTAGCAGGAAAAGGACAAATTATTCCTGGTCTTGAAAAAGAAATAGTAAATATGCAAGCCGGAGAAGAAAAAAGCGTAACTGTACCTGCGGGTGAAGCTTACGGGGAAAGAAACGAAGAAGCTGTTCAAACTCTTCCAAGAGAACAATTCGAAGGAATTGAACTTCAAAAAGGAATGACACTTTACGGTCAATCTCCTGACGGGCAAACTATTGCGGTAACAGTAAAAGATTTCGACGATCAAAATGTTACAATAGATTATAATCATCCGTTAGCGGGAGAAGATTTATATTTTGACGTAAAAGTTGTAGGTAAAAGAGATGCAACAGCAGACGAAGCTTTAACAGGTCAGGTCGGCGGAAATGCGTGTGAATGTGGGGAAGGATGCGGATGCCATTAGGCTGCCGCTCTTTTTATATTAATTAGTGTCTGACGCTATTATGTAAGAGAAATAATATTTATTAATTTAATTAATTCTTCTTTTATTTTTTATATCGTGCACTGAGCTGTTAATTTTTATCTTTGAAGTAATTTTTATATATTACTTCCATTTAATCAGTTCCTTCATTTTTCACTTTTCACTTTGTTATAATTATATAAAAAAAGGAATGAAATGAAACTCGCTCTTTTATTCCCGGGACAGGGCAGCCAGTTTATTGGAATGGGAAAAGATTTTTATGAAAATTCAGAAAAAGCCCGTGAAATGTTTGAAATTGCAAGCGATGCAATAAAAATTGATTTTAAAAAACTGATGTTTGAGGAAAATGATGAAATTAATAAAACCGAATTCACCCAGCCGGCAATTTTATTGTATTCAGCAATAGCTTTTAAACTTTTTGAGCAAAACAGGGATTTTACTTATAATTTTTCTCTTGGACATTCATTGGGCGAATTTAGTGCACTTTTCAGTGCCGGCGCCTTTAATTTGGCTGATGCCATTAAATTAGTGCACAGTAGAGGCAAATTAATGAATGCGGCCTTTAAAGATAAAATCGGGAGTATGATGGTGGTTTTGGGGCTTGATGACAATGCAGTGGAAGAAGTATGTAAAAAATCAGGCTTACAGGTGTGGCCTGCAAATTATAACAGTGACGGTCAAATTGTAATAGCCGGAATCAGAGATGATTTAATTCAATTGGAAGGAGTTTTAAAAGAAAAAGGTGCTAAAAGGGTAATGCTTCTTAATATGAGCGTGGCAAGTCACTGTCCATTGCTTGAAAGTGCAACCGAACCTTTAAGGGAATTATTGGGAGAATCATTGAAAAATGAATTTAAAGATGTTGTAAGCAATGTAACTGCAAAAAAATATAATACTAAACAAAAAGCGTTGGAAGTTTTACCGATTCAGCTTACAAAGCCTGTTTTATATAAACAGTCAATCAAAAATTATGAAGATGAAACAGACTTTTTTGTAGAATTCGGAGGAAAAGTTTTAATGGGTATAAACAGAAAAATTACAAAGAAAAAAACATATCCTATTACAGATATGGTGAGTCTTGAGAAGGTGTTGGCGTTATGAAAATAGCACTTGCACAGATAAAACCGAAACTAAGCCCCGATAATTTAAATAAACACATTGAATATGTAAATAAAACGGATGCCGATTTAATTATTTTCCCGGAACTCAGTATGAACGGATATAAAATAAAAGACGCCCTGCTTGAAGATGCTTTTAATGTAGATTTTTTTAAAAGGCTTCAATTTAATAAAGATGTGGTATTGGGGGCTGCTTTAAAAATAGACAGCAGAATATATAATAGTGCCGTTTATTTGGAAAAAGAATTAATAATTCATAATAAAAAATATCTGCCAACTTACGGGGTGTTTGAAGAAGGCAGATTTTTCTTCAGAGGAGATGATTTTAAATATTTTAATACTAAATTTGGGAAAACTGTTATGTTTATATGCGAAGATGTATTTAGCGGCGATGCAATTGATTTTGTGGCAAAAGAGAAACCGGATTTAATTATTGTAATTTCAGCTTCCCCCGCAAGGGAATTTAAAGAAAAAAAACTGTTAATTGAAGAACAGTGGGAAAGTATTTTAAAAACAATGGCTATTTTAAGCGGTGGATATGTTGCTTTTTGCAATCGTGTAGGATTTGAAGACGGTCTTGGATTTTGGGGGGGGAGCAGGGTTGTTAATCCAAAGGGCGAAATTGAGATAAAAGCGGAATATTTTGAAGAAGAATTGATTGAATGCGAATTAAACAATAAACTTACTTTTACCCAAAAATATTTTTTAAGGAAAAACTGATGGTAGCTATTATGTGTGCTATGAGGGAGGAACTTGAGCCTATTTTAAAATATTTAAAATTAAAAGAAGTTGTAGAATACGCAAATAATAAGTTTTATATTGCCAAATTTAGAAATATTAATTTGGTTTTGGCTTATTCTAAAATAGGCAAAGTAAATGCCGCTTTAACCGCCGCTGTTTTAATAGAAAAATTCAATGCCGAAATTTTACTTTTCAGCGGTGTTGCAGGTGCAATTGAACGGGATTTAAAAATAGGGGATTTAATTATTGCCACAAAAACATGCCAGCATGATATTGATTTAACTGTGTTTGGTTATGAACCGGGTTTTATTCCTGAGAGTCAGGTTTTTTTTGACTGTGATGAAGAATTAAATAATATTGCTAAAAAAGTTGCAAGAAATTTAAATATAAAATTAAAAGAAGGAATTATTGCAAGCGGAGATCAGTTTATCCATTCACGTGAGCGTAAAGAGTGGATTGCCAAAACATTTAAAGCAAGCGCCATTGAAATGGAAGGCGGGGCGGTAGGATGTGTATGTTTTAATGAAAATGTTCCTTTTTTTATGTTAAGGGCCATAAGTGACAGCGCAGAAGAAGGTGCCGGGGTTGATTTTGATAAATTTTTAGAAGATAGCAGCAAAGTTAGCGCCAAATTTTTGATAGAAATGCTGAAAGTTATGGAAGATTGAAAATGAGCGAAAATGAACAAAGCGAATAAAGCTCACCTGGCCGTTTGAAAAACGGCCATGGTGGAAAATGGAAAATGGGATTTGCTCCTTGAAAGCGGTCATAGTGAAAAAAGTAAAATTAAAAAAGGAATTTTATGAAAAATAAATTAGTTGTAATGTTTTTGACTCTTTTGATAATGATGGCAATAACGCCTTTTATTTTTTCAAAACTTATGAATTCAAAATTTGACACCATGCTTTTGAGCTTGCAACAGCAACAGGGGATAAAAATAAAAGAAATTAAAAATAAAAGCGGATATTTAAAAACAGACAGGATTTTTTTGGTGGATATTCCTGGTAAAAAACTGAATAATAATTTTATTAAAGATTTATATTTTAAAGTGGAAACAACATTTAACAATCTGCCTGTTACAAAAGTTAATTTTAAAGGTGTTTTGGAAAAAATTGATTTAAATGATAAAGCAGACGAAGCCAAAATAAACACTTTATTTGACAAAAAAATCAAATTTTTTGCAACTACTCCTAATTTTAAGGTTTATACTTATAAATTTGAAGATATAAATTTGCCGTTTAACCACATAAATGCTGGGGTTAAAGATATTAAAGGAATTCTTGAATACAGTGAAATTGTCAATAATAAATTAAATATTGGTGATGTGTATTTAAAAATGAAAAATGTGTTGTTGGAAATTAAAAATATCAAAAACAGCTCATTTTATAAAAAAGACAATTTTAAAAGTGAAAATAATTTTAATGTGTTTTTAAATTTTGGAAAAAACAGGTTTCAAATAGAAAACATTCATACCCTTACTAATACAGATTTTAAAGAAAAAACAAATATAATAAGCAAATTTTCTTTTGATAAATTTATAAGCGATTATTTAAATATAAACCAATTTATGTTAAATGTAAATATTTCAAAATTAGATACGAAATCATTAATTTCAATTGCAAATACAAATGATGTCAATATAACTAAAGAATTGACACTTGAACTTTTAAAAAAAGGATTTGAAATTAATTTAAATTCCAAGATTAAAAATATTGAGGTTACAAAAAAAGATTTGGGATATTTTTTGATTGATGCCGATTTAAAAATAAAACCTGATAATAATCTGCAAAAAGATTTAGAGGAAAATAATTTAAGTTTTTTAAATTCCCATATTTATTACGAGAGTTCGCCAGAAATAGCCACAGTTCTTATGAATTTATTTCCTAAAAGCGCATTTGTTTTTGCTCTTGCCAATAAAAAGGGCGGAAAAGTTATACTTAATATAAATTTGAAAAATTCAAAACTGTTTGTCAATGGGGAAGAAATTAAGTGAATCCCATAAAAGATATATTTTTTTCTAAAAAAGTTACAAAATTTGTAGGGCGTGTTCAGGGGGAGTTTGAGCTTATTAAATCGGGCGATAAGGTTTTAGTGGCATTTAGCGGAGGAAAAGATTCTTTTGTATTACTTCATGTGTTAAAAAGAATGCAGCTTATTGCACCTTTTAATTTTGATTTGGCTGCTGTTACTATAGATGCAGGGAGTGGAATAGATTATACCCCTTTGAAAGAGCATTGTGAAAAATTCGGAATTGAATATATCTGGTATAAAACACCTATTTTTGAAATTTTGGAAGAAAAAAAGCGTCCCGGGTCGTCTCCCTGTAGTTTTTGTGCAAGAATGAGAAGAGGTGCACTTTATACAAAAGCAAAAGAGCTTGGATATAATAAATTGGCTTTAGGGCATCATTTTGACGATGCGGTGGAAACTTTTTTTATGGGACTTTTTTATAACGGTATAATGCGTTCAATGCCTCCAAAATATAGAGCTTATACAGGGCTTGATGTAATCAGGCCTATGATAAAAGTTCGGGAAAAATGGATAGAATATATGGCAAATAAAAATAATTTTCCAATAATCAGTGGAGAAGAGAGCTGTCTTGCATTTAAAGCAAGTGACGGCAAAGAACCGTATGCAAGGGAAAAAATAAAAAACTGGCTTAAAGTTATGGAAAAAGAAAATCCAAAACTCTTTCAAAGACTTGAGAGCGCATTTTCAAATATAGACTGTGATACTTTTTTTATGAAGGAATATTTAAAATGAGGGTATTGCTTGGAATTAGTGGAGGGGTGGACAGTGCTGTAAGTGCTTATCTTTTAAAACAAAAAGGTTATGAAGTAATCGGCATATATATGAAAATGCATAAACTCAATCATTCTCAAAATTTAAAAAAAATAGAAAAATTATCTAAAAAAATCGGATTTGAATATTTTGTTGAGGACGTGGAGGAAGAATTTAAAAAAGAAGTGTATGAATATTTTGTAAAAAGTTATGAAGAAGGTTCTACCCCCAATCCCTGTGCTATGTGTAATATAAAAATAAAATTTGGAATTTTTATGAAATTTTTGGAAAAATATAAATGCGAGAAAGCGGCGACAGGGCATTATGTAAGAAACGACGGGAAATTTCTATATGAAGCAAAAGATAAAAACAAAGACCAAAGTTATTTTTTATTCGGTATAAAAAAAGAAGTGCTTCCCAAACTTATTTTTCCTTTGGGAAATTACAGCAAAGATGAAATAAAAGCAATTGCAAAAGAAATAGGACTTGATGAATTTGCGTCCCAGAAAGAATCTCAGGATATCTGTTTTATAGACACGAATTATATAGATGTTCTTAAAAATCATTTCAAACCCGAAAAAAAAGGAACGGTGATAGACAAAAAAGGCAAAAAAATAGGGTACCACAGGGGTTATGCTTTTTATACCATAGGTCAGAGAAAAGGCTTTAATTTATTTAAATCACACAAGCCCCAGTATGTTATCGGCATTGATTCAAAAATGAACAAACTGATTGTAGGCGATAAAGCGGATTTGGAAAAAAGAGTGGTTTTTTTAAAAGGTGTAAATTTATTTGTAGAAAAAAATGAATTTGCAGCTCTTTCAAAAGTCAGATACCGAGCCCCAAAATTACCTTCTGTTGTAAAGATGGAAACAAAAAGCAAAGCAGTGGTTAAATTTCTTGAACCTGCAATTGGAGTTGCAAAAGGTCAGGCGTGTGTATTTTATGATGGAGAAAAACTTCTCGGCGGTGGATGGATAAGAGGGACGAAGAGATAGTGAGTGGTGAGCTGTGAATGGTGAATAGTGAATGTAGGAAAAAATTTTGGTAACATTTCAATAACAAAATGAAGGAGAGAAAAATGAAATTTAAACTTTTCAGCGGAACAGCCAATCCGAAAGTCGCTCAGGATATAGCCGATTATTTAGACAGGCCGCTCAGTAAAATTACCGTTAACAGATTCAGCGACGGGGAAATCAATGTTCAAATAGGTGAAAGTGTCAGGGGAATTGACTGTTTTATTGTTCAGCCGACATGTGCTCCGGCAAATGATAATTTAATGGAACTTCTTGTTATTACAGATGCCATGAGAAGGGCCAGTGCAAACAGTATTACTGCAATTATCCCTTATTTCGGTTATGCGAGACAGGACAGAAAAGCCGCCCCTAGGGTTCCAATCAGTGCAAAGCTTGTTGCAAATATGATGGAAAAAGCAGGAATTGACAGAGTTGTTACAATTGACCTGCATGCCGGTCAAATTCAGGGCTTTTTTGATATACCTGTGGATAATTTATACGGAAGTATTCTCTTTTTTGAATATTTTAAAGAAAAACATTTAAAAAATCCTATAATTGCCTCTCCTGATATAGGCGGTGTTGCAAGAGCCAGATATTTTGCAAGTAAATTGGGTCTTGATATGGTAATAGTTGATAAAAGAAGGGAAAAAGCCAATGTAAGCGAAGTTATGAATATTATAGGCGATGTTAAAGGCAAAGACGTAATTTTAATAGACGATATGATTGACACTGCCGGAACCATCTGCCATGCCGCAAAAGCACTTAAGGAAAAAGGTGCAGTTTCAGTAATGGCTTTTGCAACCCACGGTGTACTCAGCGGTCCCGCAATTGACAGAATAAAAAATTCTGTTTTGGATGAAGTTATAATAAGTGACACGATACCTTTCAAAAAAACCTGTAAAAAAATAAAAATTCTTTCAACAGCAAAACTTTTCGCAGAGGTGATAAGAAGAATCGTATACAATGAAAGTGTAAACAAACTTTTTAGTTAATGTATACTGTTAAAAATTTAAGTGCGGCAAGCATTGAAATAAAAAATTCAAAATTTCACTCTTTTCTTGTCCCTTACAATGAATTTGAAAAAAAACTTGCAGAGCTTAAAAATATCCATAAAAAAGCAAATCATTTTGTAACAGCTTTTAGATATTTAAATAAAAGCAATCAGATTATAGAACATTCAAATGATGACAAAGAGCCAAGAGGAAGCGCGGGCAGGCCCACTCTCAAAGTACTTCAGGGATATGATTTGATAAATGTGGGCATTGTTACTATAAGATATTTCGGAGGGATATTGCTCGGTGTGGGAAACCTTGCGAGGGCATACAGCGACGCTGCAAAAAATGCTGTTTTAAATGCTAAAATTATTGAATACAAAGATATTTTTGAATACACTTTCGAAGTTGATTATGATAAAACAAAAAAAATAGAATATTTAATTAAAAAATTCAATATTTTTGTAATTGAGAGAGGTTTTGGAACAGAGGGGATTGAATATATAATAAGAGACGATATTGAAAAAATTAATCTTATAAAGGAAAACCTGTGAAAAAATTATTTTTACTGTTAATATTTTTAAGTTCCCTTTTTGCAATTTCTGAAAATAATATTTTGGCACTCAGCTGGCAAAACGGATTTTGCAGGGTTCATCCGAAAAATCCTGTGTGTTTGACAAGGAAAAGAGGGGATTATTCGCTGACGCATTTTAGTGTGCACGGGCTTTGGCCGAAAAAAGAATACTGTGCTTACAAACCTATGAATCTGGATAAAAATTTTATGAAAATTTTGATTAAATATATGCCCGGGGCAAAATTTTCTCTTGCAAAGCATGAATGGAAAAAACACGGAACCTGTTTTGGAAGCGATGCTAAAACATATTTTACTACGGCCATTAAATTAGATCAGCAGTTTAATGAAACATTTATTCAGCAGTTTTTTGTAATGCATATGGGAAGCAGCGTATCTTTGGCAAGAATAAGATGGATATTCGGGCAGGTTTTTGGCAAAGGAAATGCAAGAAAATTTCAGCTTATTTGCAAAGACGGATTTATTACGGAAATTAGGATTAATTTAAGAGGAAATCCCGTTAAGGAAGATTTATATGAACTTATAGACAATGCTAAAGATATGCATAAAAAGCAGTGTCAAAGAGGTGTTATAGCTTTTCCGTAAAAATTTAAAACAATTTAATATATCCGATATATAAAATTCCAGCCATTATCCCCCCAAAAATTCCGGCGACAATATCATCTCCCATTACTCCGAGTCCGCCGGGGGCTTTTTTATCTATCTTCCCTATAATGGAAGGCTTGCTTATATCCAATAACCTAAAAGAAACAAATGCTAAAAATAATTTAATTAACGTATCTTTTTCTAAATCCCCAAACATCCCGATTGAAATCAAAACTCCTGCAAATTCGTCAATTACAATTCTTTTGTCATCATGTATTCCGCCCGCTTTTTCATAATCGTTTGTAAATCTAACTCCTGTAATGCTAAAAAGTATTATTAAAAGCCAAATTGTTATGTAAGGATTCGGAAAAAATTTTATTATTATATACGCTAAAATTGTGGCTACAAGACTTCCCCATGTTCCCGGTGCTTTTGGAAGAAGTCCGCTAAAAAAGCCTGTTAATATAAACCACTTAAATTCTATTAACTTTTCATAAACTTCTTTTAAATTATTTACAAGCTCACTACTCACAACTCACTACTCACTATTAAGTAAGTGAACTTGTCTGATAAAGTTTCATTAAAGAAATATAAAAATCTTCATCGCTGCTCTCTTCAATAAGCCCTTTATTAGGTGAAATGTCGTAAAACAATTTTTCAAGGTTTTTAAATCTGTTTGGAAACATATTAGCCAAAAATTTGGCGCTGATTTCTTTTCTCATAAGAATAGTGGGAGGCATAAGACCGGTTTTCAAGAGTTCAAAAATAGAATCACTGTGATAGCTGATATGGTGATGACTTCCGTGAGGGCATGAATTTACGCTTACAATTGTTTTGCAAACATTACAATAAACATATTCGTTAATAGTTTTTGCTTCTATTTCCAAATTCATAGAATCAAAAATACTTTTTAAATGGTCTGCCTGATAATATATTCCAAGCCCTTTGTGTGTCTGGCCCATTATGAATTTATTGCAACCGAAGTTTTTTGCAATTATGGCATCCAGTATCGCTTCGTTTACCCCGGAAAATATATAGGTGTTCACCAAAGGAATAATTATTATTTTGTCTTTTGGAAAGTATGTTTCCACTAAATATTTTAACGTATCAAACCTTAATTTATAAGGTACCTCTTCTTCTTGTATATTTTTTACTAAAAAAACTATTAATAAATCATTTCTTTCAATCGCCTGACGCATTATTTTTTCGTGTACCCTGTGAACAGGTTTTGCATGCATGGTCATACCTACTACATTTGTTTTATTTTTTATAAATTCTTTTACATAATCTATTTTTTTCTTTATTCCGTAATCTTCGACCCAAAACTTTCCTGCAATTGCGTATTTACCGAGCCTTTTTAATGTTTTTGCTATTTGCGGGTAATTTTTATAATCTTTACTTCCGTAAATAATTTCTACTCTTTTTAGCGGATCAATTTCATAAATTTCTTCTACGTTAATTTCCCCTATTTTTCTGTTGTTGTAAAAAAGTTCTATTTTTTTCGGATTATTTTTTAAAACCTCTTCGTTTCTTTTCCCCGCAGGTGCGAGTATAAAAGAAAAAGGAACGGATTTCCCTTTATATTTTTTTTCATTATTTGCAGTTTCGGCTTCTTTTTTATTCATCAATTTATCTATAGGCGATAGCAATCCGGCCTGAACCATTGCAAGTGTATAATATGCCTCTTTGTCTATAAAAATTTTATTTTTGTTTGAAAATGCCATATTTTTTCCTTTTTTCCCATAAACTTTTTCTGCTTATTCCAAGTTTTTTGCTGAGCTCCGTATCGGGGAATTTATGCTGGTGATTGTTAATTACAAATTTGATATATTCTTCTATGGAAAGAATTTCATCATTTAAAAAGATTTTTTTAGGATAATCGATATCCAATTCATTAAATTCGTCCAAAATATTATCAAAATCTTTACTGACGGATATAATGACTTTTCTTTTAAAAAAAAGATTAGGTAAATTCTGCCAGTTTTTTTCTATATTAAAACAGTAATAAATAGTATTAGTATTTAAGAAATCTTTTTCATCGCTTTTATTCAAATCAATTATTTTAATGGGAAGATTCTCTTTTTTTGCTATTTCAAACACTATTTTATCCACGGCTCTGATAAAATTTGTTTTTATAAGAAGCGGGTAAGATATGTTTTTGGGAAGTGTTATTTCAATATCTTTTAGTAAATATTCAATAAAATTACTATAACATGTTGTTTTACTTTTTAGGTAATAAAATTCTTTTAAATGGTTTATTTTTCTTATAAGCTCTTCTATTGAAAAAGGCTTTTGAATATAATCGTCCGCACCGAGTTCAATTGGCTGGGTAACATTTGAATGAGTTACATAAGGGGCTAAAAGAATAATTATTTTTTCTTTCTGGTTTGAAATAAAATTTTTTAAATTTCCCTGAAGATTGGTGTTTACCAAAAATATATCGGCATTTGAATTTGCCGCTTCGTCGTAAGAAGCAAAAATTTCACATTTTGCATTTAATTTTTCGCTTAAATTATTCTGAATACTTTGAGCCAGGTATAATTCATTTTCCACAATTGTAATCTTCATACCAGTCCTTATATGTTAATGTGGCTGTAGAAATAACGGCTATTCCTTCGCCTCTGCCGGTAAATCCCATTTTTTCGTTTGTAGTTGCTTTTACGTTTACAGGCGCTCTTAAAAGTTTTGAGAGATTTTTGGCTATTTTTGTTTTATAATTTTGCAGTTTCGGCTTTTCGGCTATGATGGAAATATCGGCATTTATAATTTCAAAACCTGTTTTATTTAAAATTTCAATTATTTCTTTTAACAAATTAACCGAAGAGGCGTTTTTGTATTTTTCATCATTGTCCGGGAAAAATTCCCCGATATCTCCGTATCCGGCAGCTCCAAGGAGTGCATCAATAAGCGAATGTATTACCACATCACCGTCACTGTGGGCTTTTAATCCGTAATCTACGTCTATTGGAATTCCTCCAAGCAGCATTTTTTTATTTTTTATAAATTTATGGGTATCATACCCGTTTCCTGTTAAAAAAACTTTTTTTGGAGGTTTTAGACATGGAAGATTTAAATCTTTAAAATATGTGATTTTTCTGCTTTCTTCACTTCCGTCAATATATAAAATTTTTCCGCCTATATGTTCTATCAAAGCTCTTTCGTCTGTGAATATTTTATCACACTGAATCGCCTTTTTTAAAATTTCGCTAACACTTAGCTGAGGTGTTTGAATAAGTTTTATGCTGTTTCTGTCAATTGTTTTATTTTCAAATACAACAGTGTCCACCGGTTTTAAAAAAGGCACTATACAATCGGCTTTTTCTTTGTTTTTTATTAAATTTAAAATAATTTCTTTTGGAATACACGCTCTTGCCACATCCGTAACCATTACATAAGGTGTTTTTACTTCTTTTAAAGCGTTTTGAAGGCTTAACTGTCTTTCTTTATCTCCTTTTACTATTTTATAATCGCTCAGTTTTTTATAAAGCCTTATTTCATCAGGATTTGCCGTAATAATCGTGTCTTTAAAATTATAAAAACTGTTTAACCGTTCAGCTACAAACAGCCAGAGGGGTTTTGAATTAATTCTTATCCACTGTTTTTTTACGGTATAATTAAATCTTGTGGAATTGCCTGCGCTTAAAATTATTAAAGTAACACTCAAATGTTTCCTTTTGTAAATATGTTACGAAATTATACAAAAAAATGTTACAAATGGTAAATGGTGAGTAGTGAGTGGTGAGTTCCAAGAAGCCAAGAAGCCAAGTTTCAAGTGAAAAATTGAAAAATTAAGCTTATTTTAAGGTTTTTTTTGTAAAAAGTATTTAAAATAAAATAAAGGAAATTTATGAGAAGAAAATGGTTGGAAAAACGAAAAAAAGATAAAATAAAAACTCAAATGTATTACGCAAAAAAAGGCATTATAACTGAAGAGATGGAATATGTGGCCGAAATTGAAAATCTTCCCGCCGAATTAATAAGAAGCGAGGTGGCAAGAGGAAGGCTGATAATCCCTTCAAATATAAATCATAAGCATTTAAAACCTATGGCAATAGGAAGAGTCAGCAAAACAAAGGTAAATTCAAATATCGGGGCGAGCGCCTTGGCAAGCGATGTAAATGAAGAGGTGAGAAAACTTCAAACTTCCGTGAAATACGGGGCTGATACCGTTATGGATTTGACGGCGGGGGCTAAAAATATGGATGAAATTAGAGTTGCCATTATTAACGCCTCACCGGTTCCTATCGGAACTGTCCCTATGTATCAGATTATTGATGAAATCGGTGATGTTGAAAAACTGACTTACGATGATATTTTAAGAGTGCTTGAAAAACAGGCTAAGCAGGGGGTCAGTTATTTTACCATTCATGCGGGGCTGCTTCTCAGGCATATGCCTCTTATTGCAAAAAGAAAAATGGGAATAGTCAGCAGGGGCGGCAGTTTAACCGCATCATGGATGTTAAAACACCATAAGGAAAACCCTTTTTATACCGTTTTTGATGAAATACTCGATATTTGCCGTGAATACGACGTTTCACTTTCTTTGGGAGACGGTTTAAGACCCGGATGTCTGTATGACGCAAGCGACGAAGCTCAGCTTGAAGAGCTTAAAACATTGGGAGAGCTTACACTTAAAGCCTGGGATAAAGATGTTCAGGTTATGATAGAAGGTCCCGGGCATGTGCCTATTAATGAAATAGAAAGAAATGTGAGATTGGAGCAGATTTACTGCCACGAAGCACCTTTTTATGTATTGGGGCCGCTTGTGCTTGATATCGGTGCGGGGTATGACCATATCGGAAGTGCAATAGGTGCCGCAATGGCTGCATGGTATGGGGTGAGTATGCTCTGTTATGTAACCCCAAAAGAACATTTGGGACTTCCGAATGAAAAAGATGTGCGTGAGGGAATGATGGCATATAAAATTGCAGCACATTCGGCTGATATAGCAAGAAAAATACCTTATGCACGGAAAAAAGACGATGCAATAAGCGATGCAAGATATCATTTTGATTGGAATAAACAATTTGAATTAGCACTTGATCCAGAAAGGGCGAGGGAATATCACGATGAAACACTTCCGCAGGAGGTATTTAAAGAAGCAGAATTCTGTTCTATGTGCGGGCCTAAATTTTGCTCTTACAAAGTAACCCAGGAAGCAATGAGAGAATTTAACTGGGACGAGTTTAAAAAAGAAGCGATGGAAAAAATAAAGAGTGAGAATAGTAATTAGTGAGTAGTGAGTAGTGAGTAGTGATAGTAAAATATGGTTGACAAAATTAAAAAAAAGTAATATAAACAATCAAAAATCATAATTTAAGGAGTTGAAGTGAAAGAAAAAATTAAAGAAGCTTTAAAAAAAGTTGTATATCCAGGTTTTAAAAAATCGGTTGTTGATTTTGGATTTGTAAAAGATATAGAAGTCAGTGATGATAATAAAAAAGCAATTATTACATATCAGATACCATCAACCGATGATGAAATAGCAAAAAAACTTAATGATGCAACAGTTGAGGTTTTAAAAGAAGCAGGAATTGAAGCCACAACTCAGATAATAAGGCCTAAAAAACCAAGGGAAACATCAAGCAGGGGCGTTAATAAAATGCCAAGCGTCAAAAGTTTTGTAATGGTTTCATCCGGAAAAGGAGGTGTGGGAAAAACAACCACATCTGTAAATTTAGCTTTGGCTTTGGCTAAAGAAGGGAAAAAAGTAGGAATACTCGATGGTGATATTTACGGCCCAAATGTTGCAAGAATGCTTGGAATGCAGGACAGAAAACCGGAAGTTGTTGGAAATAAAGTTAAACCTTTTGATGTATACGGAATAGAATTTATGTCTATGGCAAATCTGCTTCCGGAAGGAAAGGCTTTAATGTGGAGAGGTGCAATGCTTGTTAAGGCGCTTCAGCAGTTTATGGAAGATGTGGCATGGGGAGAGCTTGACATAGTGGTAATTGATATGCCTCCGGGAACAGGTGATGCTCAAATGACTATGGCTCAGCAGGTTCCTGTAACTGCAGGTGTAGCGGTAACTACTCCTCAGACAGTGGCGGTTGATGATGCAAAAAGAAGTTTTGATATGTTTAAACAGCTTCATATTCCAATTGCAGGTGTTATTGAAAATATGAGCGGATTTATATGTCCGAACTGCGGAATGGAATATGATATTTTTGGAAAAGGTGCGGCCGCTACTTTAGCAAAAGATTATGATACCAAAGTTTTAGGCCAGATTCCGATTGAGCCGGAAATAAGAGAAGGCGGGGATATGGGGAAACCTATACTTATTAACAGGCCTGAGAGTGAAAGTGCAAAAAGATTTCAAAAAGCAGCAAAAGAACTTATTGAATTTATTGATTATGTATTAGAGGAAGATATGGCCGGAAATGAAATGATTCAGCCTATTTACGGAGTAAACGGGGCTCCAAGTGCTTGCAGTATGCATTAAACTCTTTAGCCTTTTTAAGGCTTTTTAAATTTATAAAAAAGGTTTAAAATTGTTTAGTAAAATAAAAAAAATTTATGAATCGAAAAATTTATCCACGCCTTTTGAAAAAGCTCTCGAAATATACAATAAAACCCCTAAATTTAAAATAAATGAAAATGTGTATGATTTTAACGATGACTGGAATGACGATGTTCATTATTTGATGAGACTTATAGCAACCGAAAAATTAAAAGAGGTTTTTGACGCACTTAAAATCGATGTGAACGACCCGAATGTCGCTGAAAATTTAAAAGAGGGAAATATTGGGACGGCAGGAAGAATCATTAAAATGTGGAGCGGGACTGATACAAAAGACGACAGGGAATTAATGGGCGGAAGATTCAATAAACCCGTCAGACTTGCCAAATTTCCAAATGAAATAAGTTCTGATTTTGAAAATCCAATAATAAAAGAAGTTGATTTAACGGCGGTCTGCAGTCATCATTTTGCCCCGTTTTCTACAAAATTTAATAATGCAAAGGTAATAATTTCTTACATTCCAAAAGAATATGTTTTAGGAATTTCAAAACTTCAAAGAGTGGTCAGGTTTATTGCCCAGCGCGGCTGGCTTCAGGAAGATTTGACAAAAGCAATCTATAAAGAAATTTCAGATACGGCTAAAACAGAGGATGTTTATGTAAAACTGAAAAACATAAAACATTCCTGCGAATTCCTTAGAGGTGCCCTAAGCGATGCGGACGGATTTACAACGGAATATTTCGGGGGAAAATTCAGAAAAAATAGGGAACTTTTGGATTTTGTAAGAAATTATTAATATAAAGGCAATTGATGAACCTCAAGATTTTCACAACCTCGCGTCAAATAAGAAAATGGCTTGAAGATAAGGATAATCAGTTTCTGGATAAATTTTATACGTTAGGGGAATTTTTAGGTAAAATAGTTGTGGTTGAGGGTAGAAAATTCATTGATGAGGATTTAAGAAAAAAATATCTTTTTGAAGCAATTAAAAATGTAGATATTGAAAAACTCGGAATAAGCAGGGAATTTATAAATTTTTTTGATGACAGCAGTTTTATTTTTTCTTTTTTTAACGAGCTGTTTTTAGAAGATGTGGATATTGATAATGTAATTTTAAGCGATGTTTATTTAGATTATGCCGAACATTTGGAAATTTTAAAGGAAATTAGAAAAAATTATAAAAATTTAATTGAAAAAGACGGATATACAGATAAGTTTTTAATTGAGGATTTTAGAATAAACAAAGGCCTGCTTGAAGGTATTGATAAAATTGAGATGGTGTTAGACGGCTATCTTAGCAAGTTTGATTTAAAAGTTTTGGAAAAAATTAAAATTCCTGTTGAAATTACTTTCAGTGTAGACAGATTCAATAAAATACTGATTGAAAAATCATTAAAAATCGCAGCCCCTGAAGGTTATATTTATAAACTTGATTTTCATAACAGTAAACTTCAAAAACTGGATAAAAAAATCAATTCACCTGAGATTGAAATTGCTTATTTTTCTGAAAGATTAAATCAGGTGAATTTTGTATTTGCAAAAATTTCTCAAATGGTTAATGAGGGAATTGAACCTGAAAAAATAGCAGTAATTTTGCCTGATGAAGAATTCAGCGAATATTTGAAACTGTTTGATGAATATAAAAATCTCAATTTTGCAATGGGGGAGAGTTTTACAAAAAGCAATTTATATATATTATTAAAATCAATTTATGAATTTATAACTTCAAATAGTGATATTGCTTTTAAAAAATGCAAAGATTACCTTGAGGCTTTTGAAAAAAAAGAGCTGAGTGATTTTATAAAAAAAACCGCTGCCAATAAAGAATTAAAGATTATAGACGAAGAACTTTTCAAACTTGAAAAGTTTAAAAATATGTTTGAAAATAAAAAAGACTTTTTGTTTTTTGTACTGGAGAGATTTAAAAATTTAAAGATTGATGATGTTTACAGCGGCAAAATTACCTGTATGGGTGTGTTAGAGAGCAGAGGTATGGAATTTGACGGGGTGATAATTCTTGATTTTAATGAAGATATTGTACCAAAAGTCAGTGAAAGTGATCTGTTTTTGAATACTTTTATAAGACGCCAGGCAAAACTTCCCACAAGAAACGACAGGGAAAATCTGCAAAAACATTATTATTATCAATTAATAAACAGTGCAAAAAAAGTGGCAATAAGTTATGTAAAAAACGAAGAAAAATCGCCAAGCAGGTTTTTATATGAGCTTGGATTTTCTTTGGGAAAAAACGGAGATGAAAAATACAGGGAAATTGCTTTTAAATATTCCAAACCAAAAGAAATTACAAAATATTCAGATGAATTTGAAATATTATATCCTTTATATCCGACTCAGTTGAAAAATCTTGTGGAATGTCCGAAAAAATATTATTTTTCCAAAATACTGGGAATATTTAACGAAAAAGATGAAGAGGAGTTTTTTGGAAATATTTTTCATGAAGCGGTTGCCGACATTGTTAGAAATAAAAAGTTAAAAATGGAAAATGATAAAGATTATTTTGATATTTTAATGAAAGAAATTACAAAAAGAATAAACGATAAAAAACTGCTTTTTGACGTATTGGTAAAATGGGAAGATAATATTAAAACTTTTTGCAAAATAGATTTTGATCAGATGAAATATTCAAAAAACGAAACAGAGGTTACAAAAAAATTTATTTTTGAAGGCAAAGAGTTAGCTTGCAGGGTGGACAGAATTGATTATAAAGAAAATGAAATAATTTTAATAGACTATAAAACTTCTTCCAAGGCAGGGGAAAATGAAGAATATATTTATGATTTTCAAACAACGTTTTATTTTCTCTGGGCCAAACAAAACTATCCAGATAAAAATATAAAAACTGTAATTTGGGATTTGGGAAGTGAAAAACCGGGTAAAATTGAAGGTGTCGTGAAAATGGAAGAACTGAAAGAGGTTTTAAATAATCTTCCTAAAAAAATAAAAGCCGCCGAGGACATTATTTATATAGATAAAAACGGAAAAGAAAAAACAAAAAAAGCACTCAGTATCTGTAAATACTGCGATTATAAAATTGCATGCGGGAGAGATTAAAATAAAAGTGAGTGGTGAATAGTGAATGGTGAACGGTGAAAGAAAGGAAAAGAAATGAAAAAATTATTGAGTGTTGAAGCAAGTGCGGGAAGTGGTAAGACATTCAGGCTTGCAAACAGATATATTGCACTTCTTAATTTAGATAATCCTGTAAATATTATTGCCATCACTTTTACAAACAAAGCCGCCAATGAAATGAAAGAGAGGATTGTTAAGTTTTTAAACCTGCTTAAAAAAAGTGATGATAAATTAGATGAAAAAAAAAGAAAAGAGAAAAAAAATATTATTGAAATGATATGTAACGAGTTGGGAATAAATGAAAACGATTTGTTAAGTAAGACAGATATTTTAATTAAAAAATTTCTTACAAACGATGTAAATATTCAGACAATTGATTCGTTTATAAATAAAATCTTAAGAAAATTCAGCTTTTTTGCCGGATTTAGAAGTAATTTCGATGTGGGAGATATTGACAGGGAGATAATTTTTAAAGAATTTTTAAAAGATTTAAAAACAGATGAATTTAAGTTATTAATCGATATAGCCAAAAAAGAGGAAAAATTTTCTTCATTATTAAATCTTTTTGAAGATTTGTATGAAAAAGACAAAGAACTTCAAGGAGTTAAAAGTGAAAATGTAAATAAGTAAAGAATTTTTTTAGAAAAAATATTTACGAAATGTTAAAAGTAAAAACAATTCCTTCTTTTTTGGATATTGGAAGTTTAGAAAAAGTAAGAGGATTTAAGAAATGTTATGAACCTTGGTTTGATGATGTATTAATAAAATTAAAACAATTTTTTAAAGAATATTTTGATTTTAAAGAGTATGAATTTTTTAAAAACCTGTTTTATTTTTATGAGAAATACAAAAATTTAAAATTCAAAATCAAAAAAGAGGAAAACATTCTTTCATTTAAAGATATTGAACATTTGGTATATTTTCTTTTAAGGGAAAATCCCGTTGATAAAGATTTTTTGTATTTTAGGCTTGATTCAAAAATAAACCATATATTAATGGATGAATTTCAGGATACATCAACAGCGCAGTGGGAAATATTTGAGCCGCTTGTGGATGAAATAGCAAGCGGGGTTGGCAGAGCGGAAAACAGAAGTTTTTTTTATGTGGGGGATATAAAACAGGCCATTTACAGGTTTAGGGGCGGAAGAAAAGAGCTTTTTAGCGAGGTTGCCAAAAGATACAGAGCCAACGAACTTGAGGTTGAAAAATTAAAAGTAAACTACAGAAGTGCAAAAAATATAGTCGATTTTGTAAACAGCAAATTTAATTTGGAAGAAGAAGCCCACAGGGATGAAAAGGGATATGTGGAGGTGGATGAAATTAAAGAAGATGCGTTTGAGGGCGTATATGAAAAAATAAAGTTTTTAAATGAAAACGGGGTAAAGGACAAAGATATAGCGGTACTCGTATATACAAATGACGATATTTTAGCTTTATCTGAATTTTTAGAAGATAAAGGTAAAAGAGTAGTTACCGCAAAAAAAGCAAAAGTAATTTCACAACCCAGTGCAAAAGCAATAATTTCCCTTATGAAATACCTAAATGACAATACCCAAAAAATAGAAAAATTAAATTTTCTCTCATTAATAGGAAAAAAATACAGCGATGAAGTGATAAAAATAGATAAAGACAGGCCGATTAAAATGATAAAAAAAATTATTGATAAATATGATTTAACAGATGAAGCAAGTTTAAAACTTTTATATCACTCCTCGAAATATGACACTTTAGAAGACTTTGTGAGCGAGATTGATAATTATAAAGACGAACTTCCGTATAAAGAATTTGACGGGATTACCGTTATAACTATTCACAAAAGCAAAGGGCTTGAATTTGACAATGTAATAGTGCTTGACAGACTATCAAAAGAAAACAGTGACAGAAGCAATATTCTGTTTTATTACGAAAATGCGAAATTAAAAGATATTAAACTTAAAATTGCAAACAGGGAATATATTGATGATGAATATAAAAGAATAAAAAACGTAGAAAGCCGATTGACTCTTGAAGATAAAAAAAATGTGGAATATGTGGCATTTACAAGGGCTAAAAATTCATTAATAATTCTCAAAAAAAATGAAAAATCGGCATTTGTAACTGAACTAAATAAAGAGGTGAGAGGAGAAGTTATTCCTTCAAATGATGAAAAAGACCAAAATGAGATAAAACCTCTGAGGATTAATTTAAAAAATTACGGAAAACAGGAACTAAAAGTAGATGAAGAAGAGTACAAACCAAACGATTATGAAGCTATATTTTTTGGTAATGCTTTGCATTATTCTTTTGAATGCAGTGATATTGAAGCGGTAAATAATATTTACGGTGATTTTTGCGATATAGATGAAGTTGAAAAACTATATAAAAAATCAAAACCGCAGCTTGAAGACGGCAAAAAAGAAATTCCTTTTATTTATAAAAAACAGCTTGGAAGGATAGATTTGCTTATAGAAAAAAAAGACGGGTATGTTATTATCGATTATAAATCCACAAAACCAAAAGATGAAAACGGTTATTTAAATCAGGTAAGACATTATATGGAAGTTGTAGAAAAACTTACAGGCAAAAAAGCAAAAGGATATCTTTTTTATGTAGATGAGCAGGAATTTAGGGAGGTGGATAAAAATGGAAAATGAAAAAGGAAAAATGGAAAATTAAGAAAATAAGTAAAGATGATATAATAAAAGCTATTGAAAAATATAAAAACGGTGCAAGTTAGTAAAAAAGAATTAAAGTTGTAAAATTTAAATAATAAAAAACATCCATATTGATTAAGGAGTTTTGATGTGTATGCCGAGATATTTTGGAAAAAAAACGGTTGACGGAAAAGTCATAGAAAAGAAAAAAGAAAATACAAAAAATGAAAAAAAGAATGTAAAAAGTAAAAATATAAATCAGGCAAGTGTGGAATTTGAAGATGAAGATACTGACAAGCGCAATTGAGCCAAGTGCAAATTTACATTTAAAGGAAATTTTTAAAAAATGTAAAGTTAAAAATGAAAAGTGTAAAATTGAAGGTGTTTTTGATAAAAGTTTGGGAGAGCCAGTAATTGACAGCAATGAATTCAATGTAATGGGATTTTTTGATGTTTTGCCTAAAATTAAATTGGCTAAACATACTATTGAAGAGTTAACAAAGATGAGTGAAAAAGCAGACAAGGTTTTACTAATCGATGCACCTTCATTTAATCTTAGACTTGCAAAGTCAATTAAAAAAAAATATCCTTCTAAAGAGATAATTTATTATATTCTGCCAAAGGTGTGGGCCTGGAAAAAAGGAAGAATTAAAGAGGTAAATAGATTTGTGGATAAAAAGGCTTATATTTTTCCATTTGAGCGTGAGATATGGAAAAGTGGTATATATGTAGGAAATCCTTTACTCGATGAAATAACTGAATTCAGAGACGATCAAGAAAAAGGAAATGTGGCTTTTTTGCCTGGCAGCAGAAAAAGTGAAATAAAATCGCTTATGCCGGTTTTTAGAAATTTAGCCAAAAAAATTGATAAAAACAAAATTTTGGTGGTTCATCCGGTTTATAAAGATAAAATTAAAGAAATTTACGGTGATGTAAATGAATTTCAGATTGAATTTAATGCAAAAGAAACTCTTTTAAAAAGCGATTTTGCATATATCTGCTCAGGGACTGCAACCCTTGAAGCGGCAATAATCGGAACTCCTTTTGTTTTAATGTATAAAGCAAGGGAGATTGAGTATTTAATTGCAAAAATGTTTGTTAAACTAAATTATGTAGGTTTAGCAAATATTATTTTTGAAAAAGAGAATTTAGGGGAGTTTCATAAAGAATATCTTCAAAAATTTGATATTAATGAGCTTTTGAAAGATTATAAAACGAGCAATTTAGAAGAATTTCAAAAAAAATCAAAAAAATTAAGGGAACTTTTGAAATATGGCAGTTCTAAGAGAGTTGTTGAATTATTAACTGAATAAATTTGATATAATTTTTATTAAAAAGGGTGTAGATGAAAGAACCTATGACCAAATACGGTTTTGAAAAATTAGCAAAAGAACTTGATTATTTAAAAACAATTGCAAGACCGGAAGTTGCAAAAGAGATTGATGCGGCAAGAGAACTTGGGGATTTGAAAGAAAATGCGGAATATCATGCGGCAAAAGAAAAACAGTCCCATATAGAAAGAAGAATAGCAGAACTCAGTGATATTTTAAGCAGGGCCGTGGTAGTGGATCCTAAAGAACATGCGCACAACAGAGTGGCATTTGGAAGCACTGTTTATTTAATAGATCTGGACAGTGACGAAGAGGTAAAATATACAATAGTGGGAGGCCCTGAATCCAATCCTGAAAAAGGACTGATTTCATATAATTCCCCGCTTGCAAAGGCATTAATAGGAAAAGAAGTAGGGGATGAGGTTGAAGTTAATCTTCCGGGAGGAATTAAAGCATATGAAATAGATAAAATATGTTATGAAGATATCTGCTTTAGTTAATGAAAAATTGAAAATGTAAAATGAGGGAAAAATATGGTTTTAAAAGTTAAGAAATTGAGTGATGAAGCAATAATTCCGGATTATCAAAGTGAAGAGGCAGCCGGGTTTGATTTACATTCTGCTGATGATGTTATTATAAAACCGGGTGAGAGAAAACTTATAGGCACAGGCTTGGCATTTGAAATTGAAAAAGGTTATGAAATACAGATAAGACCAAGGAGCGGGCTGGCGTATAAGCACGGAATTACGGTTTTAAATACACCTGGCACCATCGATTCTGATTACAGAGGAGAGATAAAAGTTTTGCTTATAAATTTAAGTGATGAAGAATTTAAAATAAAAAAAGGTGAGAGAATTGCTCAGGCTGTAGTTGCACCGGTGGTTCAGGCTAAAATAGTTGAAGTTGATGATTTAAATGATACAAAAAGAGGCAGTGGCGGATTTGGAAGCACGGGAAAATAAAATGGAGAATGAATAATGGATAATGCGGAATTAAGTAAAGAATATATTTTAAGAAAGCTTGATAAAATTAAACCTGTTTTAAGAAAGAAATATTCAGTAAAAAAAATAGGTATTTTTGGAAGTTTTGCAAATGAAAATTTTAGAAAAGATAGTGATATAGATTTTTATGTTGAATTTGAAGAAAAAAACTTTGATAATGTAACTGGAGTTCTTTTGTTTTTAGAAAAGTTTTTCAAAAAAAAGATTGATATAGTTTATCCTCATAAAAACGCTAAATTTTTAGAAAATATTAAGAAGAAAGTAATTTATGGATAAATCTGATACAAATAAACTTTTAGATTTTATTCTTGAGAGTATTAGGCATATTAGATTTAGATTTCAGCCTATTTCTTGTAGTGATGATTTTTTAAAAAATGAAGAAAATTTAATGAGATTAGACAGTATTTCTATGAGACTTCAAGCAATAGGAGAAGCAGTTAAAAATATTTATAAAAAAAATGATAAGCTGTTATTAAAAGTAAATGATAAAAAATATTGGTCAAAAATTATTAGAACAAGAGAAATACTTTCACATCATTATATTGATGTTGATTCAGAAATAATTTATGAAATATGTGCTAATAAATTAGCTGAACTTGAAAAGTTAATAAGAAAATTAAAGGAACTAAATGATTAAAACGGCTATTGTAGGGGCGAGCGGATATACAGGAATTGAACTTATAAAAATTTTACTTAATCATCCCCATTTTCAGTTGAAGGGACTTTTCGGAAGCGAAGGGGGAGATAGGATAGAAAATATTTATCCTGCTTTAAAAGGTGTGTTTGAGGCTGAAATTGAAAAACTTAACACTGAAAAATTAAAGACATTTGATTTGGTATTTTTGGCTGTGCCCCACAAAACCGCTATGGCAATAGTTAAAAAAATTTATGGATATACAAAAATTGTGGATTTTTCTGCCGATTACAGACTGAATCAGAAAAATTACGAAGAATATTACTGCTCTCATATAGACCCTGTTCATTTGGAAAATGCGGCATACGGGCTTCCGGAAATTTTCAGGGAATACATAAAAAAAGTGTCTCTTGTGGCAAATCCGGGATGTTATCCCACAGCAACCATTCTGGGGCTTTATCCGTTTTTGGATTATATTGAAAAAGATGTGTTTGTAGATGCTAAAAGCGGGGTCAGCGGGGCTGGAAAAGGGCTAAAATCTACAACCCATTTTGTAAAAGACAATGAAAATTTTTTCGCTTATAATCCGGTTAAACACCGCCACAGTATAGAAATAGCTGAAAAAACCGGCCTTAATGTAACATTTGTGCCTCAGCTTTTGCCTATTACAAGGGGTATGCAAATCAGTATTTATGCCAAACTGAAAAAAGATATCGACCCGATGGAAGTTTTAAATGAAGTTTATAAAAATGAAGAATTTATAAGAGTAAGAAACAACCCGGTGGAAATAAAAAATGTGGCTGGAACCCATTTTTGCGATATTTTTGCCATGAAAAACAAAAATATGCTTTTTATCAACAGTGTAATTGACAATTTATTAAGAGGAGCCTCTTCCCAGGCTGTTGCAAATGCAAATCTGCTTTTTGATTTGCCTGAAAACACGGCGCTTCCCAAAATAGCCTATGTACCATAAATATAGTGAGTAGTGAGTGGTGAGTAGTGAGAATAAAAGAGATTGATATAAAAAACGGAGCTGTTTTTATAGCCGATTCGCATTATAAAAAAGGTGATAAGAGCTTTTTAAATTTTTTAAATTTTTTAGTTAAAAAAAATCCTCCTCAGGTTTTTTTTATGGGGGATATTTTTCATCTTCTTTTGCCTTTTGAATATTTAAAAAAATACAATCAAGAAGCGATTGAACTTATTAATAAATTATCTAAAAAAACAGAAGTTTATTATATCTACGGAAATCACGATTTTTGTATTGATGAATTTTTCCCCGCGGTTACTTTTGCAGATGCGTTTACAGACATTGAAAAATCTGTTTATTTATCTCACGGGGATTTGGATAACGAAAGCTTTTTTTATAAATTGTATTCAATGATAATAAGAAATAAAATAACGCTTAATTTGATTCATATACTGAGTTTTAATTTTATAAATAACTGGCTGTTTAAAAAATTTTTGAATAAGAAAATAAAATGTCAAAAAATAGATTTAAATTTAAATATTGCTAAAAAATATGATTATATAATCATAGGGCATTATCATATTTCCAAAAGTATCTCTTCAATAAAGATTCTTCCGTCTTTTTTTTGCAGCGGAAAATATAATATAATACAATTAGATAACAAAATAACATTTAAGGAATTAAATTATGGCCGATGACAAAATATTAAAAGCCGGCTCAAACGAACTGGAGCTTGTCGATTTCAGACTGTTTAAAAAAGATGCAGACGGTAAAATATATGAAGGAATTTACGGTATAAATGTCGCTAAAGTCAGAGAAATAATTAAAATGCCCGAACTTACCGAATTGCCCGGCAGTGAAGATTTTGTTGAGGGAATTTTTGATTTGAGGGGAGTGGTTGTCCCTGTAGTCAATCTTGCCAAATGGATGGGGATAAAAGAGCCTAATGAAAACGAAGCTCCTATAAAAAAAAGAGTAATTATTGCTGAATTTAACAATATGCTTATAGGTTTTATTGTTCATGATGCAAAAAGGATAAGAAGAATTTCATGGGCGGATATAGAACCTGCAAGTTTTGGAGTCGGGCAGGGAAAACTTGATAAAAGTAAAATAACAGGAATTACAAAACTTGAAAACGGTGAAATAATGCTTATTTTGGATTTGGAAAGCATTGTTGAAGAAATGGGGCTTTTTGAAGCAAATCTGGAATTTGAAACAGATAAAATAGAAAAATTTTCCGGTCTTGTGCTTTTAGTAGACGATTCTCTTACCGCAAGAAAAATGGAAAAAGAAGCATTGGAAAAAATGGGATTTGATGTTATTGAAGCTAAAAACGGTGAGGAAGGGCTTCAGAAATTAGAAGAGCTTTATTCTGTATACGGCGATAATTTAAAAGAAAAATTAAAACTTATTTTAAGTGATGTTGAAATGCCGAAAATGGACGGGTATCATATGGCTGCTAAAATTCATAACGATTCAAGATTTAAAAATATCCCTTTAATATTCTCTTCTTCAATTTCGGACGCATTTTCAGACGAGAGGGGGAAAGCCGTCGGTGCTGAAGGCTATCTTGTCAAATTCGATCCGAGTAAATTTTATAAATCTATAGCAGATGTGCTTAAAAATTCAAATAAGGAATAAAAATGGATGATATTCAGGAATTATTGGAAGATTTTTTAATAGAAGCTTTCGAAATGATAGAAGAGATGGACCAGGATTTGATTGAGCTTGAAAATAATCCGGATGATTTGGATTTACTTAATAAAATATTCAGGGTTGCCCATACCATTAAAGGAAGCAGCGGTTTTTTAAATTTTGAAAAACTGGCTCATTTAACCCATCATATGGAAGCTGTTCTTGATAAGGCGAGAAAAGGGGAACTTAAGATAACGCCGGATATTATGGATGTTATTTTGGAATCAGTTGATTTGATGAAAGCAATTCTTGAATATATAAGGGACAACGGGGATGACAGTTCACCTGAAATAGATATTGACGAAGTGGTTAAAAAACTTGATGCAATTGCAAATGGAAAAAGTTTAGGCGGTGAAAACAGTGAAAATGTAAGTAGTGAAAGCAGTGAAAATGGTAAAAATGAAAAAAAAGAAGGAAATGCTGTAGGTAATATTAATCTGGACGAAATTACACTTGAAAATGCGGATGAACTTGATTTGGATTCTCTCTCTCCGGAAGAGCTTGACGCAGTGTTAGAGCATTTGGTGAAACTTAGAAACTCTGAAGGAAATAAAGAAGAAAAAACCGAAGAAAAAAAAGAGGAAAAAAATATTCCGGCTCAAAAACAGGAAACAAAACCTGCAAAGCCACAGGAAACCAAACCTTCAGTTTCAAAGAAAAAAGAGATTAAAAAAATTTCTACCGCCGAACAGACAATCAGAGTTGATGTAAAAAGGCTTGACCAGCTTATGAATTTAATCGGAGAACTTGTTTTAGCAAAAAACAGGCTTATTAAAATTTATAACGACGTGGAAGAAAGATATGAAGGCGAAAAATTTTTAGAAGAACTTAATCAAGTGGTCTCAAGTATATCAATTGTTACAACCGATTTACAAATAGCAGTTATGAAGACAAGAATGCTTCCTATTGGAAAAGTGTTTAATAAATTTCCCCGCCTGGTAAGAGACCTTTCCCGTGAGCTTGGTAAAAAAGTGAGGTTAATTATTGAAGGTGAAGAAACAGAGCTTGATAAATCCATTATAGAAGAAATCGGTGACCCTCTGGTGCATATGATTAGAAATTCCATTGACCATGGAATTGAAGAGCCTGAAAAAAGAAAAGCAAAAGGAAAACCCGAAGAAGGCACAGTTTGGCTTAAAGCATATAACGAAGGTAATATGATTGTAATTGAAATAAAAGATGACGGTGCCGGAATGGACCCTGATGCTTTAAAACAAAAAGCTATAGAAAAAGGGCTTATTACTTCCCAGGAAGCTGAAAATATGAGCGATAAAGAAGCGTTTATGCTTATTTTTAAACCCGGCTTTTCAACTGCTGCTAAAGTTACATCAGTTTCCGGCCGCGGTGTGGGAATGGATGTTGTAAAAACAAATATTGAAAAATTAAACGGTATTATAGAAGTGGATTCAATCCCAGGTAAAGGCACAACCTTTAAACTTAAAATTCCTCTAACCCTTGCTATTATTCAGGCATTGCTGGTAGCCAGTCAGGAAGAGCTTTTCGCCGTACCTCTTTCAAATGTAATCGAAACCGTTAGAATTGTCGAAGAAGATATTTATACAATTGAAGGAAAAAGTGTATTGAAACTGCGAGATGAAATACTGCCTCTTGTTAATATGGCTGATGTTTTTAAAATAGAAAAAGTTCTTGAACCGGATAAATATTTATATGTGGTAATTTTGGGTCTTGGAGCGACAAAAATAGGTTTGATAGTTGACAGTTTTATTGGCCAGGAAGAAATAGTTATTAAATCACTGGGGGAATTTTTAAAAGGAATTCCGGGAATTGCAGGTGCGACAATCAGAGGTGACGGCAAGGTTACATTGATTCTTGATGTGGGCAGTTTAATGAAACTTGCAAAAGAAACACATAACAGGGTTAATGCCACAGCGGCTATCGGAGAAAGTAAAAAGAAAAAGGAAAAACCCGAAGATTATGTTGTAATGATAATAGATGATTCACCGATGGACAGAAAAATAATGAAACAATCACTTGAGCCTCTCGGAGTACAGGTTATAGAAGCCAAAGACGGTATGGAAGCTCTTGAAAAACTCAAAAAAAACGATATCGATGCTATGCTTATAGATATAGAAATGCCGAGAATGGACGGATATACACTGGCTCAGGAAATCAGAAAATACAATAAATACAGAAAACTGCCTTTAATAGCGGTGACAAGCAGAACTACAAAATCGGACAGGGTCAGAGGGGTTGAGGTGGGAATGAATGAATATATCACCAAACCGTACACACCGGAATATTTGCAAAATGTAGTCAGAAGAAATTTGGGATTATAAGGATAATAAATGGGCAGATTAAATGAAATATTAAAACAGCAGAAAAAAGCTTTAGGAAGCGGTGAAGAAAAAAATGTATTGGATGATTATATTCAGGTTGTGGGATTTATAGTTGGAGAAGAGGAATTTGCAGTACCTATTTTATCCATTCAGGAAATTATCAAACCTATAGAATGGACCAAAGTCCCTTTTACTCCCCCTTATGTTTTAGGGGTGTTTAATTTAAGAGGCAATGTTTTGCCTCTGATAGATTTGAGAATAAAATTCAATACCGCCGCTGAGCCGGAAATAGATCCGGATGCCACAAGATTTATTGTAATGAAAATAAAAAACGAAGATGTCGCTTTTATAATAGACAGGCTTACCTCAGCCCTGAGAATTCCCAAAAAAAATATTGCGCCGCCTCCGAGCACCTATGAAAATGATGATGAAATCATAGAAGGTATCGGCAGAATGGATGACGGAAGAATTGTTACAATATTAAAAGTTGATAATTTAGTAAAAAAAGAGGAAATAGTGGGAAATAACGGTTAATCTTTTAAATAAACCGTATCGTTTAATAAAATAAAAAGCTCTCCTAAAAGTTCTTTTTGCTCTTCTCCGTTTAAACTGCTTTTTTTAATTTTGCTTTTTAACAGATGCTCTATTTCATCTATTTCATAATCCAAATCTATTAAAATATCCCTTATTTTTTGAGTTCTTTCAAGAAAATCTATTTTGTAATTTCCGTTTTCATCAAAAGTTATAACCGCTTCGTTGGTATAGCTGAACAGATTATGTTTCATTCCTAAAATTTCCTGATAAGCTCCAACCAAAAAGAATGCAAGATAATAATTTTCTTTGTTTAAATCTACATCATGCAGATAAAGAGGCGTTTTTTTATTAAAAGGTATTTCACCGTCACTGTCGCAGGTGATATCCCAAATTGTGGCACTTCTGTTTGGATTTATATTAAGTTTTGTTATAGGCATTAAAGGAAAGCGCTGTTTTAATCCCCAAAAATCGGGAAGGCTTTGAAAAATGGAAAAGTTTGCTAAATATTTTTCCTGTATTTTTTCATTTATCGCTTTTAATTCTTTATTTTTAAATCCCCTGTATGTCGCAAAAACAATTGCTTTTTTTATTATTAAATTAACCAGAATTTCCGCATTGCTTCTGTCTGTTAAATCTATTATTCCCAAATCAAAGAGTGTTAAGAGGCTTTCAAAATGATCAAGTGCATCATGAAAATATTCTATATAATTAGTTTCATTTATCAGTTTGAATAAATCGAGAAGTTCTTCAATCAAATCCGGATTTTTTTCTTTGAGTCTAAGGGCTTTTTCATTATACTCCTGGGAAAAAAGTTCAATTACAGGCGCTATAAGCACAGTTGAGGGGGAAGCGATAAAGCGGCCGCTTTCTGTATAAATGTCCGGCATAGGGACATTTTTTTTAGAAGCAATTTCTTTTAAAAGATATACAACATCATTGCTGAACTCCCTGATGGAATAGTTTCTGTCCCTTTTATGTTCCCACTGGGAATATTCTATTGCCAAACCTCCGCCTATATTAATGGCGCTTAAATTAACTGAGCCCATTTTTCTGAGGTCTGCATAAATATTTCCGGCTTCCCTTATTGCCTTTTTAAGGGGTCCTATGTCATTTATCTGGCTTCCTATATGAAAATGAATCATTTTAATTTTGTCGATAAGATTTTCTTTTTTTAATATTTCAACAGCTTCAATAATTTCAGTGGAATTAAGCCCGAATTTTGATTCATATCCCCCTGATTTTGCCCATATTCCCACTCCGCTTGTATGAAGCCTTATTCTGATTCCTATAAATACCGGTACTTTTTTATATTCACGGCTTACTTCCAAAATGGAATTGAGCTCGTTAAGTCCTTCTATGGTAATAGTTACGTTATAACCCATAAATCCGGCAATAAACGCAAGTCGTATCATTTCTCTGTCTTTAAAACCGTTTATGGTAATGGGATAATTTTTATTATTGTAAGTCATTGCCAGAATAAGCTCCGCCTTACTTCCGGCTTCAAGGCCGTAATTATAATTTTTGGCTATTTTAATTAAAGGTTTTACAAATGTAGGAAACTGATTGACTTTTAGGGGAAATACAGCTTTAAATTCACCTTTGTAATCAAATTCTTTTATGGCCTGATTGAAATTTTGGTAAAGTGAATTTATCTGTTTTCTTATTAAATGCGGAAAACGAAGTAAAATAGGGCCTTTTATACCCTGAGCTTCAAGGTTTTTTACTATATCAATAAGTGCCGGCTGGTTTGCATAATTTATTCTCAGTCTGTCATTGTCTATAAAAAAATTATTTTCACCCCAAATATTTAGGCCGTAATCCATAAAAAATCCTTTTAATTAAAAGTTAAAAGTTTACTTGGCAACTTGACTACTCACCACTAACCACCCCGCCGTTTTTCAAACGGCCGGGCAGGCTCACAACTCACTACTCACTATTTTATAGTTCTTTTTCAAAAAATTTTCCGCTTTTTAATTCGTCTTCCCCCACAATCAGGGCTTTTTTATAGTTTCCTTTATCCGCAGCTTTTAAATGCGCTTTAAGTGATTTTATTTTAACTTCTGCAAATACTTTTTCTTCTCTTCTAAGTTCGTTTGCTTTTTTTAATATAAAAGGGAGAGCCTCCTGAATTAATGCACCCATATAGATACCGTTTCTTTCGCTGTTTATATAAATCAAATCCATAATTCTTTCAATTCCTATCGCAAATCCGACACCGGGAGTCGGTTTTCCTCCAAGCATTTCAACCAGTCTGTCATATCTTCCGCCGCCGCAAATTGCACTTTGAGCTCCTATTTTATTACTTATAAATTCAAATGTTGTTTTTGTGTAATAATCAAGACCTCTTACTAAGTGTTTATCTATTTCAAAAGGTATTTTTAAAGCGTTTAGCCCTTCTTTTAATTTTTCAAAATCACTCAAACAGTTTTCGCACAGATTGTCTGTAATTTTCGGAGCGTTTTTTAAAATCGTCTGGCATGAAGAGTTTTTACAATCAAGTGTACGAATCGGATTTTGGTTTATTCTTCTTTGGCAGTCTTCGCATAATTTGTCTTTGTTTTTTTCAAGAAATGAAACTAATTTGTTTTTATATTCAGGCATGCATTTTTCACAGCCAAGAGAATTTATTTTTAATGTAAAATCGATGTTTAATTTTTTAAAAATATCGGCTGCAACGGCGATTATTAAAACATCTTCATATACGCTTGATTCTCCGAAACTTTCGATTCCGAACTGGTGAAATTCTCTGAGTCTTCCTTTTTGGGGCCTTTCGTATCTAAACATAGGGCCGAAATACCAAAATCTTTTAGGAGTTTGCACTCTGTCAAATTTATGCTCGATAAAACTTCTTACAACCCCTGCGGTGCCTTCGGGACGGAGACATACATCATTTCCGCCCCTGTCTTTAAACTCGTACATTTCTTTGTTTACAATATCACTGCTTTCCCCGACACTTCTTTTAAAAAGTCCGGTTTCTTCCAAAATAGGCGTTTCTATATATCCGTATCCGTAACTTTCGGCGACTTCTCTTGCTGTGTCGTAAATTTTTAAAAATCTTTTATCTTCGATAATATCTTTCATGCCTCTTAGAGCTTTAATCATCAATAGCCTTTTTATTGAAATTTTATCTAAAATTTTATATTTATAGATGAAGAAACAGCCGGTTTTAATTTGAAGTCATAATCTTTTGAAATTAAAAAATAAGGCATTAATTCCAGATATATATATTTTTTATTAAAAAGTGTTTTTCTGAAATTTATAAATAACTTATGATAATAAATAAAAGGATTATTATCAGTGCTTCCCCCGATTTCATATCCATAAGAAGAGATAAATTTTCTTTTGAAATTAGAAACAGAAAAATTTAAAGAATAATATTTTGTCGGGAAATTTTCTTTATCTGTAGAAATATTTAAATTGGCTCCAAAAATGTTTTTTAAATATTTGAAATAGGCAAAATTGATATTTTCTTCCCAATAATTTTCAAACGGATAATAATTTATTTTATTTGATATTCCAAATTCATTGTTTAAATAAGTTTTTTTATATTCGATTATGTTTTGAAAGAAAAAAATTCTGTGTTTTTTTATTCTTATAAACGGCCTTAATTTAAAAATGATTGACGAATACTCTTTTTTTTTGGCATTGTTTACATTTTTATTTTTTGTTTTAATTTTTTTTACAAAAAATTCGGGCAGTTTAATATTTATACCCACAGAAGCCGAAGGTGTTTTTTGAGTTAATGTATCTTCATAAATTCTTATATTTACAAATGATGTCTCCGTTGAAATTTTTAAAAAGTCCGGTACAAAATAATTTATTTTGTCAATAAAATTTTTTTTATAGCCTACTATTATTTTATGGGTTGAATTAGTGTCATTGATACTGCCGGCGAATAAATTGACTATAATTACAAACAATATAAACTTTTTCATAATCAAATTATATCAAAGGTGATAAATGAATATACTTTTTATAGGTGATATTGTGGGAAAGCCGGGCAGAAAAACGGTAAAAAAATATCTGCCGCTTATAAAAGAAACAGAAAATATTGACTATGTAATAGGAAATTATGAAAATATTACCCATGGATTTGGAATTACAGTTAAAACATATGAAGAGATGAAAAAAGCAGGTATTGATGTTTTCACGGGCGGAAACCATACGTTTGATAAGAAAAAAGATGCACTTACACTTCTTAGTGAAGAAAAAATCCTAAGGCCGCTTAATTATTTTGAAGCACCGGGCAGATGGTATTATGAAGATGAAAATATAATTGTCATAAGTGCTATGGGGAATTTTACGATGCCTTACGGAAAAAACCCTTTTATTGAGATTAAAAATTTTGTAGATAATTTAAAAGAAGAAAAATTTGTTTTTATAGATTTTCATGCAGAAGCCACTGCTGAAAAAAGAACTCTTTTTCATCTGCTAAAAGGAAAAGTTGGAGCGATTATCGGAACCCATACACATATAGGAACCGATGATTTACAAATAAATGATGGGACTTGTTATTTAACGGATATAGGGCTTAGCGGATGCAGGGATAATGTAATAGGCATAAAAGAAAACGCCCCTATTATGAACTCTCTCACAGGGCTTAAGCATAATTTTGACGTGCCTAAGAAATGCAAAACAATTTTTCAGGCGGTTGTTATTAATACGGATGCTAAAAAATCGATTTCAGCCAAAAAATATAAAGCTTTTGATGATGGAGAACTTATTGTAACGCAGGAAGCGAAAGTAGTGAGTAGTGAGTTGGGAGTTGTGAGTTGTGAGTAGTGAGTTGGGAGTTGACAAGTTGCCAAGTTCCAAGTAGCCAAGTTTCAAGTGAAAAGTGAAAAATGAGCGCAAATGAGTAAAGCGAATTAAGCTCATCTGGCTGCTTGAAAAGCGGCCATGATGAAAAGTGAAAAGTGAAAAATGAGCGAAAATGAGCAAAGCGAATTAAGCTCACCTGGCTGCTTGAAAAGCGGCCATGGTGGAAAATGGAGGAGAGATGGAATTTAGCAATTCATATGAACTGTTAGAAGAACTTAGAAAAAAAGAGCTGTTAAAAAATAAGCCAAAATACTGGTGGCCTAATGTAGGTACTTTTGAAGTGGTGGTAGGGGCGGTTTTAACGCAAAATACTAAATGGGAGAATGTTGAAAAAGCGTTAAATCAGTTAAAAATGAAAAGTGAGCTTTGCTCATCTGGCCGCTTTTCAAGCGGCCGTGATGGAGAATGGAGAATTGAAGAAGTGGCAAGTTTTGAGCCTTCTTATTTGGCTGAGCTTATTAAATCTGCCGGATTTTACAATCAAAAAGCAAAAAGACTGATAGCACTTTCAAGAAATATTTTAAGAGATTTTGGTGATTTTGAAAATTTTAAAGAAAATGTAACCCGTGAGTGGCTTTTAAGCCAAAAAGGAATAGGATTCGAAACGGCTGACAGTATATTATGCTATGCCTGTTTCAAAGAAACTATGGTTATGGATGCATACACAAAAAGACTCCTTAAGAAAAAAGGCTTTGAGTTTGAAAGTTATGATGATATGAAAGAGTGGTTTGAGCGGGGAGTGGAAGAAAACTGGGGTAAATTGGCTGAAATTTATGAAAACGATTTGAATTTGTGTTATGCAAGGTTTCATGGTAAAATAGTGGAGTTTATGAAAAATGGATAAACTTTTTTTTAACGGGGTTGAAATAAAATATAAAATAATAAAAAAGCCTATAAAGCATATTTATTTAAGAATTTATGATTCTCATGTGGAGGTTAGTGCAAACAGATTTGTGTCAAATGATTTTGTAAAAAAGTCCATTTTAAAGCATATTGACCACATAATTGAAAAACAAAAAAATGTGAATTATTATTATCTTTTTGGAAAAAAATATATAAAAAACGGAATTGACGAAAAAGAAATCTATAAAAATAAACTGCCTGAAGTTATTTTGCCGATTGTTTATAAGTATGCTAATAAAATGAATCTGCATCCTGCTAAAATATCTTTTAGATTCAATAAAACAAGATGGGGAAGCTGCAGTTATAAAAATTCCGTCAGTTTTAATTATTTTCTTGCAAAACTTCCTATAGAGCTGATTGAATATGTTGTTGTGCATGAACTAGCCCATATTAAACATAAAAATCACGGCAGGAATTTTTGGACTTTGGTTGAAAAGTATCTGCCGGGCGTCAAAATCAGACGTAAAAATTTGAGAAAATTTGAAAAAATAATTTAAGGAGACGGGATGAAAGAAATTTATTTAATTGTTATTTTAATTGTTGTTTTAGCTTTTGTGGCTATAGGCTTTATGTATTATGTGATGAATAAAACAAAATCGGAAAATGAAAAAGTCAAAGCCGAGTTTGAAGAATTGAATAAAATATACGGACAAACAAAAGAGAATTTTCAAAATCATATGGCTCAGGCAGCCGTTATGCAAAAAGAGATTGAAAATTTAGAAGAAAAAATAAAAGAATATGAAAATCTAAAAACAGAATATGAAAAATTAAGAAACGAAAAAAACAGACTTTCTGAAGAAAAATCGGCTTTCAGTGAAAAACTTTCGTTTTTGGAAGAGATAAAAGAAAAATATGACGCTCTTTTGAAAGAAAACCAAAAAGACAAAGCGTTAATAAAAGAACTTCAGACAAAGCTAAATGAAGAGCAAAAAGCTTACGAAGAAAAACTCTCAATTATCAAAAAAAGCGAAGAAGAGTTAAAAACGGCTTTTGAAAATGTTGCAAATAAAATTTTAGAAGAAAATGCCAAAAAACTTTCAAACGACGGTATTAAAAATTTTGAAAATATATTAAATCCTCTTAACAATAATTTAAAAGATTTTAAAGAAAGAGTAAATAAACTGTATGAAAGTGAAATTAAAAACATATCTTCACTTTTTAATGAACTTAAGAATTTGAAAGAATTAAACCAGCAGCTAAGCCAGGATGCAAATAATCTGACAAAAGCCTTAAAAGGGGATGTTAAAAAGGTTGGAAACTGGGGTGAGGTTGTGCTTGAGAGAATACTTGAAATGAGCGGTTTAAGGGAAGGGGAAGAGTTTAAAAGGGAAGTGGTGTTTAAAGACGGAAATAAAATATTAAGACCGGATGTGGTAGTATATCTTCCAAATGAAAGAATTGTCATAATAGATTCAAAAGTCTCTTTAAATGCATATGACGAATATGTTGGGGGAAAAGAAGAAGCGCTTAAAAATCATCTGATTTCGGTAAAAAGACACATTGACACACTGGCCGAAAAAAAATATGAATCCCTAAATCATAATTCACTTGATTTTATTTTAATGTTTGTACCGATTGAAGGGGCTTTGATGCTGGCACTTGAAAATGAGCCGGGTTTATTTGAATATGCATTTAAAAAAAGGATAATTTTAACATCTCCTACTACCCTTTTGGCTGCTCTTAGAAGTATTGAAGTTTCCTGGAGATACGAAAAACAGGCAAAAAACATTGCCGAAGTTGTTAAATCTGCCGAAAACTTATACGATAAAATAAGAGGTTTTATAGAAGATTTTGAAAAAGTGGGAGACTCAATAGACAAAGCCGGCAAATCTTTTGAAAGCGCAAAAAACAAACTGATTACCGGAAGGGGAAATGTAATTTCACAAATCAGCAGATTAAAAGACAAAGCGGGGATTAAACCTAAAAAAGAGTTGCCGAAAGATTATGTTGAAATTGCAAAAATAGAAAGTGAAAAATGAAAAAAAGATTTACATACTGGATAGTTTTGTTTTTAGCCGATTTAGGAGTTTGCTTTTTTGCCCCGAGATTAATTGAAAAAAATCTGTTTTTAGAAATTTTAGGGGTTTTGTTTATAATTTATGCCGTTGTCTTAAATTCGATTGCAGGAAGAACACTAAAACTTTACGGGCATAAGGAAAAATCAGAAAAATTTTCCCCTCCGGATAAATTTGTTAATATTGGAATTTTCAGCTGTATGAGACATCCCGGGCAGTTCGGAAATATGTTTTTGATGGTAGGAGTTGCTTTTTTAAGCTCTAAATTAATTGCTATTTTATTTTCAGGCTGGCTTGTATTTTTAGGGGCTATGTTTATTTTGTTTGTGGAAGAGAGCGAAGCTATTAAAAAATTTGGCGAAAATTATTGCAAATATATTGCAAAAACACCTCCATTTAGATTTTCACTTAAGTGCTTGAAAATGGGGATTGAGGTTATCAGAAATAAACCTTTTGTAAAATATTGAATAATCTATCCCTTTCTTTTTGAATATCTTCATTGCAATTATTTAGATTTATTAATAAATTTTTTGCTTTTTTGAAATTTTTTATTTTCAAATACATAACGGCCAAATCGTATTTTATAACACAGCTTTTTGGGTATTTAATTGAAAGTTTTTGCATTTTATTTAATAAATTTTTTGTTTCGGACGGGTTTTTGTTTATTGTATCTATAATATTTTCAAATGTTTTTTTATCAAAATGTTTCATACTTATATCCGCATTGTCAAATAATTTTGCACTGAAAGTAATATAATGGGGGGCTATATCTTCTATAAAATTAGAGGCTGTATCATATGCAAGGGTGATGGCTTTTTGATTAAAATCTAAATATGCTTTATATTCTTTTGTTTCATTTGGGTAAATTTCTTTTATATTTTGACACGCGTCGTCTATTGATAATTTTTTATAGGTTTTTGAAAAAAGTAAATTACTGTTTTTATCTTTTATGTTTAATTTGGTTTTAAGAGTAATTTCTTTTTTTTCGCATTTTATTGTGGTAAATTCAGATTTACAATATATCCGTTCTTTATAAATAAAGTTATTAATTAAAATATAATTACCGTTTTGATAGCTGTTTTTTCTGATATTTTTAAAATTTTTTAAAGAATAATGAATCGGGTTTGAATAGTTGCAGAAAAATCTGCCTCCTATTTCCCTACAGGGATAAAGGGTTACTTTACATCTGTTGTTTTTATAGATTATTTTTACTTTTTTGTAATAAAAAATATCATTTTTGTTTATTTTTTCTGTTCCGCTCAAAACAGATTTGTAATTTGTTGGATTTATATGAAAATAGTCTGGTTTTATATTATTAACAACTTTTATTTTTTGAATAATTTTGTCTTTAAGGTCTGTTTTGTCATTTTGAATTTTATCTATTTTTATAAATCTTATTTTTTCGTTTTGTATTTCATTGGGTTTTGCAACTGCATAAATATTTATCTGCTTTTCGCTACAAGCGGTAAAAAATATTAAAAACAGTAAAAATATTAATTTCCCATTTTTCATTATCCATTTTACATTCATTTAAGCTCCCCCCACCTTTTTCCAAAACTAATTCCTACTTTTAAAGGTACTTTTAGTTTTACAACATTTTCCATTATTTTTTTATATTCTTCGGCTTCACTTTCATCTTCTATTTCAAAAATAAGTTCGTCGTGGATTTGAAGAATCATTTTTGCACTTGGGTTAAAATTTTTAATATCAAGCATTGCTTTTTTAATAATATCTGCCGCACTTCCCTGAAAAATTGTATTAACCGCTTCTCTTTCAAACATTGCCAATGTCCGCGCGTTTGCACTTGCAAAATCGAAAAATCTTCTTCTTTTAAAAAGTGTTTCCACGAATCCATTATCCCTTGCATTTATTTTGATTTTTTCCAGAAAATCTTTTACTGTAGGGAATGATGAAAAATATTTTTCTATAAATTCTTTTGCCTCTTTTATGGAAACATTTATGGTTTCACTGAGCTTTTTAGGCCCCATTCCGTAGATTAGACCGAAATTTATAGATTTTGCAATACTTCTTGTGGTTCCTATAATATCGGCTGTTTTCTGGTGTATGTCGGCATTTTCCAAAAAAGCTTTTATCATTGAAGAATCTTCACTGAAATGTGCAAGGAGTCTAAGTTCAATTTGGGAATAATCAAGGCTTACAAAAAGCTTATCTGTATAAAAAGCGTTTCTTATGTTTATTTCGGTTGATGTCGGGATGTTTTGAAGATTTGGATTTTTGCTTGAAAGTCTTCCCGTGGATGTTCCTGTCTGAAGAAAATTGGTGTAAATTTTATGGAATTTGTCTTTTTTTGCATGCTCGCTCAGCGGTATTATATATGTTGAAAGTAATTTGTCAAATTTTCTGTATTCAAGCAGTTTTTCTATTATAGGATGAGCGGATTTTAATGATTTTAACACTTTTTCATCGGTGGAAAATCCGGTTTTTGTTTTTCTTTTTGCAGGAAGTTTCAAGGTTTCAAAAAGTATGTATCCAAGCTGTTTAGGACTTTTTATATTAAATTCGCTTCCCGCAAGAGAATAAATCTCTTTGGTAAGGGAGTCTAATTTTTCGGTTATTTTTTTCTGGAGTTTATTCATATATTCTATATCAAGTTTTATCCCCTCGTTTTCCATATCAATTAACAAATTTATAAATTGCCACTCAATTTCTTCCAAATCCCATTTAACTTCTTTCCATAATTTTTCTTTTAGTTTATGATACAGTTTTAATGTTATAAAAGCATCTTCGGCGGCATATTTGCAGGCACTTTGGATGTCTATATTTGAGAAATTTTGATTTTTTCCCACAACTTCCTTAAATTTTATATTTGTATGCTCAAGATATCTTTTCGCAACACTGTCAAGCCCTACCGGAGAATCGGGGTCAATTATCCAGGCAAGAATCATTGTGTCGGCAAACGGGGCGGGGGTGTCAATTCCGTATTTTCTCAACATTTTAAAATCAAATTTTAAATTGTGCCCTATTATTTTTTTGGATAATAATTTTTTAATCGCTTCAATTGCTTTATTTTCGGGTATCTGTTTGGTAACCCCAAGATAATTATGATTCACAGGCACATAATAGGCCTCATTTTCCCTAAAGGCAAAACTGAATCCGACTATATTGGGATTTTCAAGAGAATCGGTTTCTGTATCGAATGCCACAATTTCATCTTTAATTGAATCAATCATCTCAAAGAGCTCTTTTTCATTTTCTATTAAAACGGCGTTAAATTCAATTCTTTTTATCTCGGGTGCTTTAGTTTTAACAAAAAGGCCGTCTTTTTTTACTCTGTCCACTATGCTTTGAATATCAAGATCTATAAGTTTGTCGGCCACTTTCAAAACAGGGTTTATTTCAGGGTATTTAAATTCTTCTAAATTTATATTTTCAAACAAATCTGTTTTTAAGGTTACAAGCTTTCTACTTAAAAATGCACTCTCTTTTCCATCAAGGAGTCTTTTTTTTACAGCCCCTTTTATTTCATCAATATAGGCGTATATATTTTCAAGCGTATGATATTCGTTTATGAGTTTTGAGGCTGTTTTTACTCCTATTCCTCTGACTCCGGGGACATTATCGCTTGAATCTCCGACTAATGCCTGAAAATCTTTAAAATCTTTTGGATAAACCCCGAATTTTTTAAAACATTCAACTTCGTTTATTTCTGTTTTTTTAATTGGGTCAAAAATCACTATTTTATCATCGTCAATCAACTGATACATATCCTTATCATGGCTTACTATTTTTACTTTTATCCCGTTTTTAGCTGCTGTTTTGGCTAAGCTTGCAATTAAATCGTCACTTTCAAATCCGGGTTTTTCTATCATCTTAAAACCCATTTCCTTAATTAAATCTATGGCAATCGGAAGCTGGGCTTTAAGTTCCTCAGGTGCTTCCGGACGGTTTGCCTTATAATCTTTATAAAGTTCTTTTCTAAAAGTTTCTTTTTCTTTTGAATCGAGTGTAAATACCACATAATCGGTTGGAAAATCACGCCCGAGGCTTGCTATAAAATTCATAAATCCTGTAATCATTCCTGTAGGAATGCCTTTTTTGCTTTTAAGCGGAGGCAGGGCGTAAAAATTTCTAAATAAAAATCCGAATGTGTCAATAATTGTAAGTGTGGTCATAAATTGCCTTTTTTGTTAAAATATTAGCATAATTTTAAAGGATGGGTTTTGGAAGCAATAAAAAGACTGGTTATAAAAACAGCTATAAATAAGATTAAATATATTGGAAACAGTAAATTCTGTGTGGTGGATGAAGAAAATACATTAAGAATATATTCTATTGAAGATTATAAACTTGTTGGAGGATTTAGGATAAAACTTCCTAAAAATAGACCTTTGGAAAACGGTGTGGATATTTCTGAGAATGGCAAATATTTGGCGATTGCCGTTGACGGAAAGAAAAAAACATCTGTCTGGGATATAGAGAATAAAAAACAGCTTTTTTTGCTTGGATGGCATAAAGGAAATGTATTAAGCGTAAGTTTTGATATAGATGAAGAATATATTTTAACAGGCGGAGAAGACGGCAGGGCATATTTATGGTCAATATCTACCGGAAAAATGGTAGGGGCACTTCCTCCGCATGCCGATTATATACTTTCAACCGATTTCAGCCTGAATTCTTTGTGGGCTGCCACAGGAAGTTATGACAGAAGCATAACTATTACAAACATTGCGTCAATGGATTTGTCTTTCAGAAAAAAATCACACAGAGGCGCTGTTACAAAGCTTAAATTTATCCCCAATCAACAGATGATAAGCGGAGATAAAACAGGGGAATTGATTGTATGGAATTATGCAAAAGGAAAAGTCTTAAAAAGGCTGCCCAATATGACCGATCAGATTGTTGATTTATGCATAGATAAAAATGGCAGGTTTCTTTTTGTTGTTTCCACTGATAAAAAAGTGGCTTTATATTCTCTGGAAAACTATGAACTGATAACAAATGAATTTATTAAACTCCCTTCAGAGCCAAGTTCTATAGAATATATTAAAGATAAAAATTATCTGCTTGTAGGAACACTCGATGGGGATATATACATTTATGATTTACTTTCAGAAGAGAGGGAACTAAGGTCGTTAATTTCTTCCAAAAAATATTCTATGGCTTATGAGCTTATAAACAAAAATCCTTTTTTACAGTCTACAAACGCATATAAGCTGCTTGAAAACGAATGGAATAAAACATTAAATATAGCTCATAAATTTTTGGAAAAAGGTGATATCGAAAGTGCAAAAGAGCTTTTTAAACCTTTTGCGGATATCCCTGTAAAAAGGGCCATCATACAAAATTTGCTTAAGGATTTCAGGGAATTTGACAAATTTAAAAATGCGGTGTTTACCTTAAAATATCCTTTGGCATATTCTCTGGCCAATCAGTATCCTTCATTTAAAGATACAATTTATTATAAAAAAATGGAAGACGACTGGAAAAAAGTTTTTGATTTGGCAAAAGAGGCAATGTTAAAAGAAAACAATATTGAAAAAGCAAGAGATTTATTAAAACCTTTTAGGGGAGTTTCTCAAAAAACACCGTTAATTCAGGCTCTTTTTAATGAAAAGCAGCTCTATAATTTATTAAAAGAAAAACTGGCAAAAAAAGATTTTAAAGAGTTTTTTATTTTAGTTAAAAGATTTCCGTTTTTAACAGAAACTGAAGAATATAAAAGAGCAATAAATTTTGCAAAAACACTTGATCAGAATATTCAGATTTTATTAAAAGACGGAGATTATAAAAAAGTTTTATCTTATGCCGAGATTTTGGAAAATTTTCCCGGATATGAAGAAAAAGCAAATGAAGATAAAGAGAAAGCAAAAATTTTAATGGATTTTCAAAGACTGCTTGCATCAAAGGATTATCATGCAATTTTCGAATATGTAAAAATGTATCCGTTTTTGGAAGATGTAAATGATTTTAAAGAGATTCAAAACGAAATAAAAGAAAAACTGGCAATTGCGGAAAAATTTGCCGCAAAAGGCGATATCGAAGCTATTTTAAATACCGTAGGGGATTTATTTAAAATTAAAGAATATTCTATAAGAATTGCCAATTTAATAAAAAGTGCGTATTTACAGCAGATTATTTATCTTTTGGCTAAAAAACTAAAAGGCGAAAAAGTTGACGATAAAATAATCAGAGCTTTTAAAAGATATATAAATTTATTCGGTTTTGATTTGGAAATAGGGGATATGATAGAAAAAGCCAAAAAATTGAAAATAAATGTTGATTTAAGCGGAGTAAGTGAAGGGAATATAAATAATTTAATATATAAAAATCTGCCTTTTAGAATTTACGAATAAGTTTTAAATCGCTTTTTTTATTTATATTAATTAATTCTTTATTGTTAATTTTTATTTTTTTGGGATTTATTTTAAAAAGTCTCAAATCTGTTTTAATCGATTCTTTTATTTTCGGCAGCATTGTATAATCATAATATCCGATTAAGGGATTTTGTGAAGCTGTAGCGTGTGAAAAAAGGAGCTTTTTTATTGATTTTTCAGATATTAAAGGGGTGTCAACACTTAAAACAAAAACTTTTTTTTCTTTTTTTATAATTTCTTCCAAAGCAAAAATTGGAGCGTATATTTTAGATTTTTCTATAAAAAAAGGGTAATTTTTAAATTTTTTGTTTTTTGCCACAAAACAGACCTTTTTAAATATTTTTTTACATTTATCAAATTGAATTTTATAAAAAAGTTTTGATTTATCCTCACCGAACCTGCTCGATTTTCCACCCACTAAAATAAAACATGTAATATATATTTCTCTTTTCACTACTCACTACTCACTATTCACTTCTTTTAAATTCCCCCGATTTTCCACCGGCTTTATAATCTAAATGAATATTTGTTATTTCCATACTTCTGTCTATTGCTTTTGCCATATCATAAATAGCAAGAAGCCCGATACTTACGGCAGTTAGGGCTTCCATTTCAATACCGGTTTTTGAAGTGGTTTTTGCGGTTGCAATTAGTTTAAACCCGTTTTCAATTTCTTCTACATCCACATCTATTCCGTCTATTAAAATATTATGACACATCGGAATTAATTCGCTTGTTTTTTTACCGCCCATAATTGCAGCTATTATTGCTGTTTGCAAAACCGCACCTTTTTTTGTTTTTTCTTCCAAAATAGCTTTTTTTGTTTCTTTTTGCATATGTATTTCACCGCTTGCCGTAGCCACTCTTTTTGTAACTTTTTTTTCTCCCACATCCACCATTTTGGGATTATGTTTTTCGTTTATATGTGTCAGTTTCATAATTTTCCTTTTAAAAATTTTTTAATATTATAATGTAAAATCGACCATGTTATGCTTCCCAGAATAAAACCCGGGACAAAAGAGAGTTTTAAAATATTTAAAATTATTAAAGTTATTAATAAAGAAACTATCAGGGGAATTAAATCTTTCATTTTGGCCTTTTTGAGAATTATAATATATTTATTTTCTTTTGTATTGTTTTTTTATTAAATTTAAAAAATCAGCATACTTCCACCAGTTCATTTGCCAAAGCTTCGGCCTGTTCTAAAACGGTCTTTGTTGCAAGTTTTTGCATATCTGGTGGATATCCATATTTTCTCAAAGTTCTTTTGATAATAACTTTTAGTTTTGCTCTTGCACTTTCTCTTATAGCCCAGTCTATTGTAGTGTTTTGTTTTACTTTTTGAAATAAAACCACAGCAAGCTCTTTTAGTTTTTCTTTTCCCATAAGCTCTCTTGCACTCTCATTTTCCGCAACCGCACAGTAAAATGCATACTCATAAGGAGTTAATCCCATCTCTTGAGGCTCTTTGTCGCTTTGTTGAATCTCTTTGGCTAAATGGATAAGCTCCTCTATCACTTCAGCTGCACTCAACAGCCTGTTGTTATACTTGCGTATAAGCTCTTCCAAAGACTCTTTCAAAGATCTGCTTTTTACCACATTTGTTTTCATTCTGCCTTTAATCTCATCATTGAGAAGTTTTTTGAGTGTCTCAATGGCTAAGTTTTTCTGCTTCATACCCTTAATTTCAGCCAAAAATTCATCAGACAAAATAGAGATATCAGGCTTTTTTAGTCCGGCTGCATCAAATATATCAATCACACCCTTTGAAGATACCGCCTTGTCTACAATCTGTTTGATCGCTGTTTCATAGTTGAAAATATTTTCACCCTCAGTAGTAAACTTCACAAGTCTTGATTTTACAGCCTGAAAAAATGCCACTTCCTCTTTTATTTTCATTGCCTCATCATGCGGTACAGCCAGCGAAAAGGCTTTTGAGAGTGCACTTACTGCATCTATAAATCTCTTTTTGCCATCTTCAAGCCCGAGGATAAAATCTTCAGCTTCCAAGATGATATGCAATCGCTCTTGTGTAGGAGCGCTAAAATATCTTTGATACGCAAACCCATGTAGCATATCCCTTACCACTTCCAACTTTTCAAGCATTATTTTCACTGCTTCTTCTTGGAGTTTCGCAGGCTCTCCTTTACCTCCACTCTCACTATAAAAGGACAAAGCCTCTTTCAAATCGCTTGCAATACCTATATAATCGACTATTAAACCGCCAGTTTTGTCTTTATAGACTCTATTTACCCTCGCAATTGCCTGCATGAGGGTATGCCCTTTCATAGGCTTATCGATATACATCGTATGCAAACACGGCACATCAAAGCCTGTAAGCCACATATCTACAACAATTACAAGTTTTAGCTCATCCTCTGGATCTTTAAATCTCTCAGCGAGCGTTCTTCTTTCTTCTTTTGTTAAATAAAATCTTGCAATTTTCGGCTCATCTGACGATGAAGTAGTCATTACAACTTTTATTTTTCCTTTTTTTAGCTCATCACTGTGCCACTCGGGGCGCAGTTTGATGATTTCATCATAAAGGTTTGCCGCAATTTGCCGAGTCATGGTAACTATCATACCTTTTCCATCCATTACTTCAAGACGGCTTTCAAAATGATTCACAATATCTTTAGCTATTTCTTTTATTCTTGGCTTAGCCCCGACCAACGCTTCAAGTTTAGAATATTTTGCTTTTGCTTTTTCAACTTCGCTAAGTCCGTTTTCCAGCTCTTGCTCATACTCTTCTATCAGTTTTTTACCTTCATCTGTTAAATCTATCTTGACAAGCCTGCTTTCATAATATATAGGCACCGTTGCTCCATCTTCAACAGCATTTGCAATATCATAAATATCTATATAGTTTCCAAATACAGCTGGTGTGTTTTTATCTGTTTTTTCAATCGGTGTCCCAGTAAAGGCGATATAGGTTGCATTTGGCAAGGCATCTCGCAGATATTTTGCAAATCCATACTTGATCTCTCCACTTTTTTTATCCACCTTGCCTTTGAAGCCATACTGGGTTCTGTGGGCTTCATCGACAATGACGATGATGTTGTCTCTATGAGATAAAGTCTCATAAACACTGCCTTCTTCTGGCCAAAATTTGTGAATGGTTGTAAATACCACTCCCCCACTCTCTACTTTTAAGAGCTTCTTCAACTCCTCTCTGCTCGTAGCTTGCACAGGCTCTTGCCTTAAAATCTGTTTTGCAGAAGCGAAAGTGTTAAAGAGCTGATCATCAAGGTCGTTTCTATCGGTAATCACCACAATTGTTGGATTGTTGATGGTTTGGATAATTTTCCCAGCATAAAAGAGCATAGAAAGAGACTTCCCAGAGCCTTGGGTATGCCAAATCACTCCTGCTTTTTTATCCCCATGGGTTTGCTCTTTGACATCAGGTAGCCCATACAGTGCCGGTGGCTCTTTGACTACAAAATCTGCTGCATTTTTCCCAATAGCCCGCAGTGTTGACTCTATCGCTTTATTGACGGCGTAGTATTGGTGATAAGCTGCTATCTTTTTTATGGTTTGAACGGTAATCTGTCCGTTAATCTCTCTTTTCGTTTTTTCAAAAAGGATGAAATATCGAATGTAATCAATAAGCGTTTCTTTGTTTAAAAGTCCTTGTATTAAGATTTCAAGCTGGCTGATTAGGTGCGAAGCCTCCTTTTTCCCATCGGCACTTTTCCATGCCATAAATCTATCATACCCAGCCGATAAACTCCCCACTTTTGCTTCAAGTCCATCAGAAATGATTAAAATCTCATTGTATGTAAAAAAGGATGGTATCGTTTTTTTATAGGTTTGGAGCTGATTATAGGCTGATTTTATAGTGGCATTCGTATCAGTTGGGTTTTTAAGTTCCATCACAATAAGCGGCAGTCCGTTTATAAATATGACAATATCGGCTCTTTTATTTTTATGGTTTTCAATGACGGTAAACTGGTTGACTGCTAAAAAATCGTTATTTTGCGGGTTTTGAAAATCGATAAGCCATACAATATCGCCTCGCTCACTTCCTATCTTTTTTGATTATGTTACTTTGATACCTTCTGTGAGCATTTTGTGGAAAATCTCATTATTTGCTATCAAATCTCTCTCAAACAAAATCACATCTTCAAATGATTCTCTTAAAGGATTTTCTTGAATGTTCGCACCTATACTTGTTGCAGACCTTAAATACTGCTTCATCCTTCATCCTTCATCCTTCCATTCTTCATCCTTCATCCTTCATCCTTCATCCTTCATCCTCACTTCCCCGCTCATGAGTTTTGGTAAGAGTGTGTCTCGTAAGTTTTCGAGAGTGCGGATTTGGGGTATGATTATATCAATATTTCTAATTGATTGAATTGTCAAATTGACTTGAACTCCGCTATTAGCTTTAGTACAAATATAGTAAATAATTATTTATTAATTTTTTAATTTCTTCTAAAATGACAACATTATCTTTCATATCAGTCATTGCTATTACAATATCTCCTTTATTAAGAATATATTTTTCAAATTTTTTATCTTTTGTAATATAATTATTTCAACATAGTCTTTACTTTTAAAAGCAAACCCATTTTTTACTTCTGCAATTTCTTCTAATGAAACTATTTCCCAATCCTCTTTTGCCTCTTCTATAAACCATTTTCTAAAAAGTGTCTCGGTCATTTTTTCAAGTGTTTGGTTTTGGCGGTTAAGTAGGTCAATTTTATCGTCAAGAGATGAAAGCACAGAGGCTATGGCTTTTTGTTCGGGGAGAGGTGGGAGAAGAATTTCCTGAGAATAAGCTGTGTTTCTGTTTAGACCAGGAACAGCACTGTCTTCATTTAATTCATCTAACTTCAAATAAATGAGCAAATAATACATAAAATCAAAATCGTAATTTTCATTTGGTAAAATATAATAACAAGTATCAATTGGATAAAAAGGAACTTTTGCTTTATAAACTTTCCCTATTGTTCCTTTTCTACCAACAATAATTCCTTTTGATTTTACTAAAGCTTCATTATGCCATCCAGTAATACCAGCAGAACTGTAAACAGGTATATTTCCTTTAATTCGATTTTTTTCAGGAAGAGATTTTCCGTAATTAAATACAGCAACCTCTCCCAACTTAACCCTTTTCCACCCATTAGGCAATTTTTCACTCATCCCTTAAATCTCCTTTTTATCCTTCATCCTTCATCCTTCATCCTTCATCCTTCATCCTTCACCCTTCATCCTTCATCCTTCATCCTTCATCCTTCATCCTTCATCCTTCACCCTTCACAATTCATCCTTCTTTAAAACATAATAAGTGCTTCTACCTTTCCCTTGCCTTTGAATAAGATTTTTTTCGACTAATGATGTTAATGTTTCATATGCTTTAGTGTTTTGAACATTAAGAATTTCAGTTGCTTTCTTTCTCGTGATTTTTCCATTATCTAAAAGATAAAGTAATATCTTCTTTTCTTCCAATGTTAATCGTTCGTAATCGTTCGTAATCGTTCGTAATCGTTCGTAATTGTCCGCAATCGGTCGTAATCGGTCGTAATTGGTCGCGGATTCTGTTGAAACACTCTTTTGGGTTTCTGGACGGTAGTTTACTTTTCTAAATGTTATTCTAAATGAAATTCCGGGCTCGCTCCACTCAAACCTAATTTCAGGATATTTTTTTAACTCTTTGGCAATCAATCTTAATCCATTTCCCCACTGCTCTATTATTCCAAGTTTTTTAAAGACTAAAGCAAGCACTCTGTTTCTAATATCAGACTGGCCAGATTCCATATCATCAAAATCGATAGTGGGCATTAGTTTACCCGGACTAGTAATTTCAATCTTATCATCAAATATGGCAATTTTTATATCTTTTCCTGTTAAAGAATAATCACGATGAATAACTGCATTTCTTATTGCTTCACGAATTGCAATAACTGGATATTCCCATCTGTCTTTTCTATAAACTCCCTCATATGTTGAGCCTTGAGAAATGTGTCTAAGAACAAATTTATATGCTTCTTCTGCCTGAAAACTTATAGGCTCATTAATGCTCTTCTGGTCTATAAAATCTCCGGGTATTGTTCCTTTAAATCTTGCGCATTCTATTTTTGCGTAGGGAAAACGTACATTTCTTATTTCATCATTAGAAAGCAGTAAAAATGCATTTGTGGGAAATTCTCTGTTTTGGTCTGAAATTATAAGATTTAATTTTTTTAAAATGGTTTTGGTGAGCTTTTCACCTGTGATTTGTTCAAACTGTTTTGAAAACAGAGAAAAATTCAATTCATCAATAGTTTTTGAATATACCGGAAGCGAATCAAAAGAAATGCCCTGTTTTTCTCTTTCTAACTCTTCTATCATATCGTTATTAGCAAGCCTGTTTGAAGAACCGACTCTAATATATGTTCCTTTTTCTTTTCCTTTGCTTTTAAGATAATAAGGCGGGTTATTACCTTTGTAAATTTTAATTTTAACAACATATTTTCCATTATGATTTACAAATGAAATTTCAGGCAAAATAAGAGGATAGCAGTTATCATGGATAACATTGCTTATTATTTCTTCTATTTTTAATAAATCTTCTTCAGGCACTCCAATTACCTCTCTTGGATTATCTTTTATACCTATATATATTTCACCTACGGCATCGTTTGCAAAAGAGACAACTGTTTTGCATAAATCGGATTTACTCGGCAAACTCTCTTTAAATTCAAGTTTTCTATTTTCTGGTTGTTTTAAAATTTTTTCTAATTTCACTTTTACCCTTCATATCTATCTTTGCCAAATTCTCTAATATCAATTTATTGAGCTTCTCTTCTTCAGCTAACTGCTCTAAAAACTGGGCTTTTAATTTATTAAACCTTTCTTCAAAATCAAAATCATCCTCTTCTTGGGCAAGTCCCACATAACGCCCGGGTGTTAATACATAATCAAGCTCTCTTACCTCTTCAATGGTAGCGGATTTGCAAAATCCTTTTATATCTTCATAGTTTTTATCTTCTTTTTGCCATTTATGGTAAGTGTCTGCTATTTTTTTAATATCTTCCTTGGTTAAAATTCTCTGTCTTCTGTTGATAAGCTTGCCCATATCCCTTGCATCAATAAATAGTATCTGTTTTTTTCTTGTAGTTTTATTTTTTCTCAAAAACCATAAAGATGCCGGAATTTGCGTATTTAAAAATAGTTTTGCAGGTAAATTTACAATACAATCTACAATATCATCTTCAATCATATTTTTTCTTATCTCATATTCTGCACTCTGTTTTGTAGTAAGTGCTCCTTTTGCTAAGACAAAGCCAGCTTTTCCATGAGGTGTAAGGTGAAAGATGAAGTGTTGAATCCATGCATAGTTTGCGTTGCCAGCAGGCGGCACGCCATATTTCCATCTTGCATCTTTTCTTAAAAGCTCTCCGCTCCAGTCGCTGTCGTTAAAGGGAGGATTTGCTATGACAAAATCGGACTTTAAGTCTTTGTGGGCATCGTTTAGAAAAGAGCCTTCTGGATTCCATTTTACCTGTGAGCTGTCAATACCTCTAATTGCAAGATTCATTTTACAAAGCCGCCAGGTTGTCTGGTTGCTCTCCTGCCCGTAAATGGATATATCGTTGATTTTTCCTTGATGTTCCTGCACAAATTTTTCTGATTGCACAAACATCCCGCCACTTCCACAGCATGGGTCAAACACTCTTCCACGGTATGGTTCAAGCATCTCAACTAAAAGCTCAACAACACTTCTTGGAGTATAGAATTGACCGCCTTTTTTTCCTTCAGCAAGCGCAAATTCCCCTAAAAAATATTCAAACACATGCCCTAAAATATCTGAAGTTTTTTCTTTTGCCTCGTTTATTGCAATATTGCTAAATAAATCAATTAATCCCCCAAGAGCAATAGGGTCAATATTCCCCCTTGCATAAACCTTTGGTAAAACACCTTTAAGAGAAGGGTTAATTTTTTCTATAAGTTCCATTGCATTATCTATTATCTTTCCTATTTCCGGATTTTTTGCTCTTTCTTTTAAATAGCTCCATCTGGCTTCAGGAGGAATAAAAAAGACATTTTCGGCTTTGTATTCGTCTATATCTTCGGGGTCTGCTCCTTCGTATTCACCTTCTCCTTTTTTGAGTTTTTCATACAAATCCTCAAATGCTTCTGATATGTAGCGTAAAAATATAAGCCCTAAAACCACATGCTTATATTCTGCCGCATCAATATTTTTCCTCAGTTTATCGGCCGCTTTCCATAAGCTTTGCTCAAAAGTTTCACTGTTTTTTTTCTTTGCCATTATAAAATTCCTTTTTGTTGCAAACTTATAAATCCATTTTTACTAAAAATTATATGGTCTAACAGTTCAATTCCGAGAATTTTGCCGCTTTGTTTTAATTTTTGAGTAATAAATATGTCTTCTTTGCTTGGAGTAAGATTTCCTGATGGATGGTTATGCGCTACAATAATACTTGCACATCTATTTTCAACTGCAGGTGCAAACACCTCTCTTGGATGTATAAGAGTTTGATTTAACGTGCCTATGGTTATAACTCTTTTTTCACAAATCCTGTTTGCCCCGTCAAGATAGATCGCTATAAAATATTCCTGTTTTTTATCATAGAATTCTTTCAGTTCTTCATAAATATCTTTAGCTGAGGTGACAGTTTTATATTGTTTTAAAAGATATCTTTTTGAGAGTTCTATTGCACTTATTATCTGAGAGGCTTTTGCAATACCAAGCCCGTGGATTTGAAGAAGTTTTTCTATGTTGATTTCATCAAAGTCATTTTTTAAAATTTTTACAATTTCCCGTGAAAGTTTAATAACATCTTTTCCTTTAACACCGCTTCCAAGCAATACGGCAACCAGCTCATAATCTTTAAGAGCCTTTGCCCCTTTTTCCAAAAGTTTTTCTCTTGGCTTTTCAAATTTTTCAAGCTCTTTAATTTTTTTCATTGTATACCCAATATGCCTTTTTTGTAATATTTTATAAGTATAGCAAAAAAGGGCTTGGCGATAATATTTTTATCAATGTAGTTTTAGATATTTATATTTAATCATTGTCTTATTTTTTAATTTCACATTTTTTTCTCTTAAATGTTTAATATGCTCAACTTTTTTAATTAATTCTTTTATCATATCATATTCTTCTGAATGAGGTGCTGTTTCTTTTAACTCTTTTTTTCTTTCTTTTAAAATTTCAAGCCATTCGTCTATTATTTCATCCGGAATATCACATTTTTCAGCATCTTTTTCTTCTTTTTCTATCAGCCAGTCTGCAAGTTTTGCTAAAAGTGTATGCATTTTTTCTCCTTAAACCAAATGATAATAATGTAAAATGGAATAAATAATTTTAATATCAAGTAAAATTAAAATAACTGCAATCAGTTTTTTAACCTGCTGCGGAGTTAAGCAGTAATGCATTATTTTGTCACCCAAATATCCACCCAAAATTGCGGCTGCACTTACATTTAAAAGCATAAGCCAGTCTATACGTGTAATGCTTAAGTACGTAAAAAATCCGCTGAGCGTTGAAAACGGAAGGACAAAACTTACCATATAAGCGGACACTTTTGCATCAAATCCGAGTAAAATCAAAGCAGGTAAAATTAAACTTCCTCCACCTACTCCCATAAGTCCGGATAAAAACCCGACACTTAAACCCAAAGCAACCATTACCCACTGTTTGGTATAATGAAATTTGGCCTCTTTTTTCTTTTTAAACATTAAAAATACGGCTAATATAATAAATAAAGCCAGAAGAATTTTTACATAAACAGGCGGGATAAATTTGCTTGAATATGCGCCGATAGGCGCCCCTATAATTGAAGAAATTGCAAGAGGAAGAGTGGCTCTTATATTAAGAACTCCCCTTAAAAAGTTCATAATACTGGCAGTAATTGTGCTCATTGAATTTATAAAAAGCCCGAAAGCCTTTGCTACATTTAAAGGAAGTCCAAGTGAATTAAAAAGGGGTACTAAAACAATGGCCGAACCGACCCCTCCCGTTGCAAATATTGTGGAAAATATTAAAGTTAAAATAAAATAAGTTCCATAATAGATTAATTCATTCATTTCTTTCCTTTAACAGTTTTTCAAAAATTTCTTTTATTTCTTCTGCCTGAATTAAACCTTCAAACAGAATTTTTCCATTCATTTTAATGCAGGGGTCATTTCCTCATCCTTCTTCAATTGCTTGCATAGTATCGTGATGGTAAAAAACCTGTAAACGCAAAGGCAGATGTTTTAAAGTGCACATAATTCTTTTTGAAATTTTAAGAGTTTCTAATTTACTTCCGTAAATATGCAAAACAAAAAGAGGCCACTCTTTATGAACCTCGTGTAATATTTCTCCTTCATTTAGAGGATAACAAGCATTTTGCATTAATCAACTTTAAGCTCTTTTGCCTTTCCGCCTTTAAAAGCTTTCATAAGTTCAAGCAGACCTTCTGCTAAAAATTTTGCATTGTATCCTTTTTCCTTTAGAAAAGCCGCTGCAAAAGCAGCTCTGCTGTTTTCAGGACATGCTGTTACAATAAGTTTATCTTTTGGAAGTTCGTTTAGTCTGTTTTCAAGCTCATTTGCCGGAATATCAATTGCAAATGGTAAATTCCAAACTTTTTTCTCAAAAGGCATTCTTATATCAATTAATACAGCATTTTCTTCATTGAATTCTTTTTTAAACTCTTCAAGTGAAATTCTAATTTCTTTTTGACCTTTTGGTGTAGCGTATTTTGTCATTTTGTTCTCCTTACTTACTGGTTAGTAAATAAATTATATCACACTCTTTTTTTTGTGTCAATAGAAAGAAGAATTATTTTTCGAGCTCTTCTTCCATTTTTTCAAATATATTTGTTTTTTTATTGTCCGGGTCTGTTGCGTAAGAAATCATTGGAACATATACAAGTGTAAGAAGAGTTCCTATTAAAAGTCCGCCAATTGCCACATCGGCAAGAGGTGAGAGTCTCTCAAGTCCGACAGCCTGTTCAAGGGCAATAGGAATCATTCCCGCAATTGTTCCAAAAGCTGTCATCATAACAGGCCTGAATCTGACTCTGATAGCCTGAAGCGCTGCATCATAAGGTCTATTGCCTTCTTTTTTATAATTTTTATAAAAGTCAATAAGCAATACCGCGTTTTTGATAATAATTCCGAAAAGAAGCAGTGTACCCATTAAACTTGGCATACATGAAGGTTTATGCATAATCAGCATTCCCCATGCCGCCCCAATCATAGATAGAGGTAAAACCAAAATCATGATAAATGCAAGTCTAAATGATTCATAAACTACGCTTAAAGTTAGAATTAATACAATTATACCAATAGCAATTGCTTTAATCATTCTTGAAAATGAATCTTTCATCTCTTTTATGTCACCGGTCTGTTCGTAATTTTTGATTCCCGCTTTATGTAATATATTATCAGCGTCAGCTGTAATTTTACTGACAGGTCTTTTAGCTCTGTATCCTTCCACATCAATTGAGTAGAGTAATCCGTCTCTTGTAATTTTATTGTATGTAAAATTAGGTTTAATTTCGGCTATTTCTTTTAGAGGAATAACCCCTTTTGGTGTACTGATTAGTAAATATTTTAAACTTTCAGGATTTTCATAATTTTTATTAAATCTAATTCTTACAAACTGTACATTCATACTGCTGAGATCTGAGTTTATGGTTACCACTTTATCATTTAGAGCAATTTGTGAAATTACCTGAAGGGGCGTTATTCCGTAACTTAAAGCTTTGTTTTTGTCAATTTTAATGACAGCCTCCTGCATATCTCTGTCCCAGCTTGTTTTAACGGTTGTAAGACCTTTTATGTTATATAGAAGTCTTTCAACCCTGTGCGCAATATCTGGAAGATGTTCGTAATTTTCGCTTCTAATTTCAACATCAAGAGGCGCACTTATTGTAGAAAGAGATGTTGCACCAAAGTCAAATACTGCTAATTTTTTAATACCTTGAAGGTTTGCTAAATGATTTCTAACTTCATTTTCAAGCTGCCATATAGTTTTTTTTCTTTTAAACCTGTTTACTGCAGTAATAGTCATACTTACACTGTTTCCAGTACCTCCGCCTCCAAGGGATAAAACACCTTTTTCAGTCCCGATTGATACTGAACTTCTCTCAAGCCAAGGCTGTTTGTCGAGCCAAACAAAAAATGGAGCAAGTCTTTTTTTAGCCTCATCTGCATTAATATTGTTTGAAAATTCCAAGCTTACTTTCATAATACCAGTATCCATAGGAGGCATTGTATCTCTTCCGATTGTCGGCATAATGTTTTTAAGGCTTAGCATTAATGTGAGTACTGCCGCCGCCATAATAAGCATTCTTCTTAGAGGATAAAATTTTCCGTTTGAAAATTTAATTATCCCTACATAAGGGATTATAAGTTTTCCTATGGTTTTTTGATAAAGCATTTCAAAGAATTTTTCTATTTTTGTTTTTTCAAAACCGTTTTTATATAAAAGAAGCGATAGTTTCGGAATAAAGGTAATAGATAAAAACCAGCTGATAAGAAGCGCTATAATCAATGTTTCAATTAACGGTCTGAATATTTTTTGAGGAAAGCCGCCGGCAAACATTAAAGGAAATGTAATTGCAATAGTTGAAATTGTCCCTGCAAATATAGGGCTTAACACTTCTTTTGTTCCGTGATAAATGGCATCTTTTAAATTTTCATTCTCTTCTAAGTGTCTTTCAATATTTTCAAGCACAACAACCGCATCGTCTGTTAGCATTCCGAGGGCCAATATAATAGCAGTGTAAATAACAATATTTAACCCTTGACCCGTTAGGTAAAGAAAAGCAATTGTTCCAAAAAACACCATTGGGATAGAAAATCCGGCTGCAACAATTGCCCTGAAGTTTCCAAGGAAAATAAGTAATACTAAAAGTGTATAAATAATGGCGTCACGTAAAGCTTCAAGCATATTTGTATTTGCAGTTTTCACAAGTTCTACCTGTGTATCGGCTATTTTCATTCCGATGTTTGGATATTCTTTTTGAAATTTTTTCATTATAGCTCTTGCGGTATTTGCTGTATCAAGAACGCTTCCGCTTGGGGCCCTCTGAACTGAAACGGCAATGGAAGGTTTGTCATCTCCTATATAACCGCTGTTGTTTGTCTGATAAACCCATTTAACCTGAGCAATGTCTTTTAATTTGATATTTGGCAGAATAAAGCTAACTTTTAGCTTTTTAACATCATCTTTTTCACCGTAAAAACTTAGAGTTAAAAATCCGTCTTTGCTTTTTATAAAACCGATAGGCAAATCTTTATTGGATGCCCTGATGATATTAATAAGATTATCAAGAGAGAGATTATATTTTTTCATTTTTTTAGGGTCAATTTTTATCATAACCGCACTTTGGTATCCGCCGAAAATTTCAACGTTTCCGATATCAGGGGATGAAAGCAGTTTTGGTTTTATGTAACTCTCGGCGATTTTTCTTATTTCTGCCAAATTTATAGTATTGTTTTTTGGATAAAGAGAAAAAACATCTACAGGTAAAGTAAAGTCACCTACCAAATAAATAGCCGGAGTTGCTGTTGGGGGTAGTTTGCCTTTTATGCGGTTGAGGGCATTGTTTACATCAACAGCTGCTGCCTGGAGTCCTTTTTTATAATTAAACACAACATGAACTATTGAGAAGTTTGGCACGTTAGTGGATTTTATTTCATATACATTGCTAAGCGTTCCCATTTCTTCTTCTATAGGTTTTGATACCATTGAAGCAACAACGCTTGGGGTAGCGCCAGGTATGCTAGTAAATATTACAACTTCAGGCCTGTTTGCATCCGGAAACAGGTTTTTTGGCATTTTAATAAGCCCTAAAACCCCAAATACAAACATACCTATAATAATTGCGGTTAACAGATAGCCCCGTTTATAAAAAAATTCAAACATCTTTTATCCTTTACACTTTATACTTTTCATCATGGCCGCTTTTCAAGCAGCCAGGTGAGCAAAGCTCACTTTTCACTTTGAACTTGGCTTCTTGGCAACTTAACTACTCACAACTCACCACTCACCACTCACCACTCACTACTCACCATTCACTACTCACTATTTTTATAGGGTAGCCTGCCTTAATTCTTAGTAAAATATCAGGTTTTGCTTCTATTACAGGTGAATTTATATTTTCTTTTACAGCTACTCCTTCTGTACCTTGGGCTAAAATATGAACTTCTTGAATCTCGGCTTTATTTCCATTTGGAATAAATACATAATTTTTGCCGTTTATTGTAAGAATTGCACCGTAAGGCAAAACAGTTGCTTTACCATTGAAACTAACCAATTTAACCTGTACTTTTTCTCCTAAAATCAGATTTTTGTCATTTACATCAATTTTATAACTTGGTATTCCGTTGAATGTGGAATTTAAAGCAATTAAATCATACATTTTATTTTTATAAATTGCTTTTTTGAAATTGTCCGGTACTGCTACAAACAGATAATTACCTTTGCCTGAGGCTATTGTTAAAAGTGGTTTTCCGGGGAAAGCATTATCACCTTTATTTACAAATTTTTGAGCAATAATACCATTAATTGGGGATTTTATTTCAGTATACTCTAAATCATTTAAAATTGCTTTTTTTTGAGCTTTTAAAGAATGTAAAGTGTTTTTATCTGCTGCAATCTGAGCTTTCAAATCTGCAATTTTACTCTCTTCCGCCTGATACTGTTCAATACTTGCCATTTTTACCTTTAAAAGTGCTTTCGTTCTTTTATGTGTTGCAATTAAATTTTTAAAAGCAATATTTTCTGCAGTTAATTTTTCTTTAATTGATTTTATTTTTTCGTTTGTTGCTTTTAGCGAGGCTTTTAAATGTGAATCATCTATTGTCGCAATAATTTCACCTTTTTTAACCTTTTCTCCTAAATTTGCAATTTGTCTAATTTCACCTGCAAATTTTGTTGTGACTGTAATTTGCGAATTATTTTTAACTAATGCTAAATACGGATATGTTAAAGTTGCTTCAGTTTTTGGTTTTACAGTTTTTACAACTATCGGATAAATAGTTGCTGCTGCTAATTTTGCATCCTCGGCTCTTCTTTTTTTAATTAACTTTACTCCACCTATTACCAAACCTATTGTAATTAATATCACAATACTCCAAAAAATTAATTTTTTCATTTGAATATCCTTTCTAAGTTATTTCCGTAAATAAATGCTAAATTTGCGATTAATGTGTTTTTATTGGCAATTAAGTTTGCTAAATTTGCTTTTGCTAAGGCCAAATTGTCTTCATATTTTAAGTAATCATCTACTGTCATTCTGTTTAATTTAAACGCCACTTTTGCTCCTTTTAACAGTTCATTTCTTAAAGAAATTGAATTTTGTGCTAATGAAATTGATTTTTTTATCTCTTTAAGAGATGATATTATTTTTAAAACATTTGCATTTAAATCTTTTATTGTTTTTTGGATTGTTAGGGCATTTTTTAGTTTGTCTATTTTAGCCTTTTGTATCTCGGCACTGTTTTTTTTGTTAAAAATATTCCAGTTTAAATAAATTCCCGCACTTGCGTAATTTAGCGCTAAATGCTCGTCATTATTGTATGCATTTGCAAATGCCCTAAAACCTTTGATTTGAAGCATAAGTTTTGGCCAGAATGAATCCTTTGCTGTTTTTATATCATATTCGCTTGCTTTTAAATTTTCTTTTAAAGGTTTTAGCGCTAAAAAGCTTTGTTTATTTATATTTGAATCTATTTCAATTGGTAATGGCTTATTTAATTTAATTTTTGTTAACTGATAAATTTCAGAAATTATTTCATCAATTTGCATATTAAGGCCTGAAATTTTGATGTTTATCTGATTTAGGGCATCTTTTAATCTTAGAGCGTTAAATGCCGGAATTCTGCCTACATTGACACCCACTTTAATTGCGTCTAAAGTTGTTTGTATTGAATTTTTTTCATCATTTAGGGCATTTTTTAATTTTATTAAATAGTTATATTTGCTAAGCACAGTTATTAAAAGACTTTCTCTTTTTAAAAGATTAATTTTTGCTTTGTATTTGGTTGCATTTAGTAAATGAGACATCTTATTTTTAGTATCATAAATGTTTTTTACAAAAACAGGCATTGAAGCAATAAATCCTATTTTTTCAATATTTTGAGAAAAAGGGATACCCTCCGTGTGCAATACCTATTTTTTGAGATTCGGTAGGGGGCAGCGGTCTTAAATTAGTTGGAGTTGAGAAATGCTCAGCACTTGCAAATAAGGAAATAGAAGGCATTAAAGAGCCGATTATTTCTTTTTTTATTGTTTTAGTTTTTTTGATTAATAGATTGTCAATTTTTGTATCAGGTGTTTTTTTGATTGCATTAAAAAGTTCGTTTAAATTTGTGGCATTCAAAGAAATCGCCAAAATTAATCCGAAAGATAATTTTTTCATTGTTTCGCCTTTATATAATTTGTTATTGTTAAAATCAGTTCTTTTTTTAAATCAAATTCGCTTGAAATTTCACAGCATGTAATAAGTGAGGTTATTTTTTTTCTGATTTCCATTGTGTTTAAATATGTTGTAAAAGATGAAATAATTAAATTTTGAATAAAAAAAGGATTTATATTTGTGCCTTTTAATATTTTGTTTAAAGCCTGTATCATTTTACTTATTATAGAAACTGATTCTTTGTTTAAATTTCTAAATTTACATGATATTTCTTTTGAAAGCAGCTTTGCCAGGAGAGACTCTTTTTTAAAAAAATTATCCAAGGTGTCAATATAATGTTCTAAGTCTTTAAAAATATCGCTCGAGATGTTAAATTTCAATTTGGAAAAATAATAAATAAAAATTGCATTATATAAATCATTTTTATTTTTAAAATGATAATAAAGTGCCGGTTTTGTAATATTAAGCTCTTCAGCAATGTCCTGCATAGACGTATTTTTATAACCATTGATTGCAAAATGTTTTAAAGCGGTTTTAATAATTTTTTGTTTCATTTGTTTCCTTACTTACTAATAAGTAAATTGAATTATAAAATTTTTTTGCTAAAATGTCAATAAAAAAGGAATAAAATGAAAAAAATAATTTCTGTTTTGGCAATTGTCTCAGTTATGTTTGCGGCAAACAGTGATGATATTAATAAAAAACTTGATTTGATACTTCAGAAAATGAATATGCTTGAAAAAAAAGTTGACCAAAGGGATAAAGAAATTGAAAGTTTAAAAAAAGAGTTAAATCAATCTCAACAAAAAATTCAAGAGCAGGTTCAAAAACAGCAGGAAACTCAAAAAAAAGAGCTTGAAAATAAATTGGTGCTTAACAGCTGTAAAAATATAAAAGTAAGTAATTTCTCTTACAAATATAATGGCGATGTAATTCCTTATTATACTCTTACATATACGCTTACGAATAAATATCCTAAAAAAATTGTTCATTTAAAAGGTGATTTAATTATTGAAGATAAAGACGAGGTTAAAATTCTGCAAGATTATATAGACAGAGATGTGGATTTAGCCCCCGGACAAAGCATTACAATAAAAAAAGTCCATACGGTTACAAATGATATAGAAAAAAATCTTGCAGGGGAAAAACCTGAAAATTTAAAACTTATTTTTGAAGTAATAAGGGCTGATTTGGCTGACGGAGGAAGGGTTGAGTGCGGAATTTTTTAACAGACTTTTTCTCCGCTTAAAATATTAAGCTCATCACAGCTGAAACCGGCTTTTAGCCTTGCGGCCACATTTAAATCTTTTTTCTTCCAGTCTTTAAAAAAGTTATCCACTATTTGAAAATATGTTTGTACGGGTTTTAAATTTTCTTTTTCACAAGAGAATTTAAACCATTTATCGCCTTTTTTTACATGTGGGATTTCCTCTTTTAAAATAATTTTAAGCACTGCAATTACTTCTTGTGCAAAAGGGTCGTTATATTTTTGCACTCTACGGATTATCTTTTCATTAGCATCAAGCCCGTTTGCCTCATACCATCTCGGAATTACGGCCATACGTGAAATCAAATCCTGGGTTTTCTGAGCGGCTTCGAACAGTGAATTGTGAACGGGAAAATCCCCGTATTTATGCCCTGTTTTTTCTAATAAATTATTTATGAGTCTAAAATGCCTTATTTCATCAGCGGCAACTTCCAGCCAGTCTTTATAAAATTCAACCGGTAAATTTCTAAACCTGTAACAGGCGTCAAGTGCCAGATCAATGGCTGAATATTCAATATGAATTAAAGCATGAAGCAATACCGCTTTTTTTTCATCTGTTTCAAATCCTCTTCTTCTTGGCACATTGGCGGGAGGGACAATTTTGCAGAGTGTTGCGTAACTTGGTTTTTCAAAAAATTTCGGTTTTTCTTTTGATTCGGGATTAACGTTAATTTCTTTTATTAATTTTTCTTTTTCATTGGCATCAGTTGAAATTATAGCTTTTTCCAAAATGGAATACATTTAAAAACCTTTTTATAAATTATAGCATTTTTTTATTTTTTATGTTACAATCCGCTATATAATATTATATATAAGGCTAATTATGTTAATAGATTCGTTTAACAGGACAATAGACTATATACGGGTTTCGGTTACAAGCAGGTGTAATTTCAGGTGTCTTTACTGTATGCCGAATACCCCTTTTGAATGGATACCACATGAAAATGTTATGAGGTATGAAGAGATGTTTGAGTTTTTAAAATTGGCAATTGATGAGGGTGTTAAAAAAATAAGAATAACAGGCGGTGAGCCTTTGGTCAGGAAAGATTTGGATAAATTCGTAAAAATGCTCCATGATTATAAACCGGAGCTTGATTTGGCACTTACTACAAATGGGTATTATTTAAAAAAATATGCCAAAAAACTTAAAGATGCGGGATTAAAAAGAGTAAATATTTCAATAGATTCCCTAAAATCTGAAGTTGCCGAAAAAATAGCCCAGAGAGACTGCTTGAATAATGTTTTAGAAGGAATTGACGAGGCAATAAAGGTTGGATTTCAAGTGAAATTAAATACAGTGGTTATGAAGGGAATTAACGATAATGAAATTTTGGATTTGCTGGAATTTGCGAAAAATAAAAATGTGATAATCAGATTTATTGAGTTTATGGAAAATGAGCGGGCTTATCCCGGAATTAAAAGGGTGGATTCAAAAGAGGTTTTGGAAAAAATAAAAACTAAATTTTCTTTTAAAGAACTTCCGAAAAAAAACGAGGCGAGTAAAAATTTTATGTTGGAGGATGGTAACATATTCGGTATTATAGAACCTCACAATGAAGAATTTTGTAAAAGCTGTAACAGAATCAGATTAACGGCCGAGGGGTATCTGATACCGTGTCTTTTCTTTACAGAAAGTTATAATATTAAAGAAGCCATTAGAAACGGAGATATAAAAAAAGCCGCAGAAATTTTAAAAGATGTTGTAAAAAATAAGCCGGAAAAAAATGACTGGCAGGAAGAAAAAATAAGCGACAGGGCGTTTTGGGAGACGGGCGGGTGATTAAATAGTGATTGGTGAAAATAGTGAGTGGTGAAAATGGTGAGTAGTGAAAATGGTGAGTGGTGAATTGTGAGTCTGCCCGGCCGCTTATAAAGCGGCGTGGTGGTGAGTTGTTAGTAGTCAAGTACCAAGTTGCCAAGAAGCCAATAAAGTTAAAAATGGAAAATTAAGGGGGAAAATGGAAAATATAAAAAAAGCCGCAGAAGCTATAAAAAAATCAAGCCATATATTAATAACAGCCGGGGCCGGGATGGGGGTTGATAGTGGTTTGCCTGATTTTAGAGGAAAAGAAGGATTTTGGAGAGCTTATCCTATAGCAAAAAATCTTGGACTTTCATTTGAAGCTTTGGCAAATCCAAAATGGTTTGATATTAATCCAAAACTAGCATGGGCTTTTTATGGTCATAGACTCAAAATGTATAGAGAAACCACGCCGCATGAAGGCTTTAATATTTTACTAAATCTTCCGCAGGATAAATTTGTTTTTACTTCAAATGTTGACTCTCAGTTTCAAAAAGCCGGATTTAGCGAACTTAAAATTGTAGAAATTCACGGCAGTATTCATTATTTGCAATGCACTAAACCGTGCAGCAGTGAAATTTGGGAAAACAATGAAAATATTGAAATTGATGAAGAAAAGTTTGAAGCTTTAAACTTTCCTAAATGCAAAAATTGTGGCATAATAGCAAGACCGAATATTTTAATGTTTGGAGATTTCAGATTTATTGAAAAAAGAGTAAATCTTCAGATTGCCAGATTTGAATATTGGCTTCAAAGGGTTGATAATCTGGTTATTATTGAAATAGGGGCCGGAAGTGAAGTGCCTACCGTTAGAAATATGAGCGAAAAAGTAAAAAACAGCTTTGGCGCTACTCTTATCAGAATAAATCCGCTTGAGAGTCACGGGGCTGATATTGAGATTAAAAAAGGCGCTCTTGATGCGCTAAAAAAAATCAGAAAATATTTATAAAGGAAAATTTATGAAAAAAATTTTTTTATTTTTAATTGCAGTATTTTCTTTTGGTTTTAACCTGAATCAAAATTACAGTTGTGAAACACTCGGTTTTGCGTTTAAAAAAAACGGGAAAATATTTAATGTGCCCAATGATGTAAAAACAAATAAACAGATTAGAAAAGATTTGAAGAACTTATACAAAATAGATATAAAACCCTTAAATAATTCTTTGTTTTTAAAAATAGGTGATAAAAACGACACACTGCCTTATATACAGACTATAAAAAACCAGTTTGACGTTTATGTAACAAAAGATAAACAGGTAATTGTTTTCGCAGATAAAAACGTTTCACAAATCGCATTAAAAATACCTTCCCAGCAGATAGTCATATATTATCAGTGTAAATAAAAATTGTTACTTTTTAGATAAAAAATAAAGTTTTTTTTAAAACTTTATTAAATTTATTTTTAATTTTTGTATAATATCCCAAGGGGATAAAAATGAAAGAAAAATTGGAAAATTTTTTTGCCAAACTAATTCTTGGAAAAAACGAGCATTTGGATTTCATTGATTACATAAAAAAAACATATAAAAATATCATACATTCCCAGGTTATGAAAGTGGATATGCTTTCAATTTTGTTTTTTGTCGGTAAATGGCTCCCGTTTGCCATTGCTATCGGTATTACTACAGGTGTAATAGCCTCTTTTATGGATTTGTTGATAGTTCATATAAACAAATATCTTAATACCAATATAATTTATTTATTTATTTATCCTTTTTTGGTTTCTGTTATTACCGGATTTGCCCTAAACCAGGATTCAAAAATAGGGGGACCTGGAATAGGTTTTGCCGTTTTACATCTAAAAACCCCTCTTTATTTAAAGGTTAAAACTCTTTTATTAAAACTTATAGTTTCTATTTTCACCTTATCCGGAGGGTTTATCGCGGGAAGGGAAGGGCCTTCTTTTTTCCTGGGGGTAGGTTTAGGAGAGTGGCTTGGCAAAGCATACGGATTTTCAAGAAAATTTAAAAATATGCTTGGTTTAATCGGAGGGGGCGCCTTTACAGGGGCATTACTGAAAGCGCCCCTTGGAAGTTCAATTTTTGCAATGGAGCTTGAAAATACTTATGATTTTGATTACAGGCCTTTTGTGCCTATGATTGTTGCATCCATTACGAGTTATCTGACTTTTTCATTTTTCAGGGGTAATCACGCATTTATCAATTTGGTTAAAAAGCCTATTTGGTATTTAAATGATATTCCGTATATTATATTAATGGGAATTGTAATTTCAATAATTATTTATGTTTATACAATAACTTTTCATTTTCTTCAAAAAACATCAAGGATAATTCCTGTCAACAGAAGACCGTTAATCGGAACGCTTATTTCAATTCCTTTTTTGATAGGAATTTATTATTCCACCAATAATATCGATATACTCTCTGCTCCTGCGAATATGGAAATTCTCTCAAATTTAGCCCAGAATCATTTTACAATAAAAATGGACATTGCCTTTATTTTATATACAATAGTTATAACATCTTTTACTCTGGCTTTTGGAATTCCCGGCGGTCTTGTTTTGCCTGTTTTGATAATAGGTGCTGCAGTGGGTAATATTTTCGGAAATTATTTTCCAGATGAAATTGCTATGTTTACACTGGCCGGTATGGGGGCTGCTTTGAGTGCGGCTGCAAAAACACCGCTTGCCGCAATTGTAATGATTACGGAAATGAGTCATGATGATGTTGTGATACCTATGACGGCGGCTGTTATTACAAGTTATCTTACAAGTTTCGGTTACAGTCTCTATCTTGGACTTGAAAATCCTTTCAGAGGGGATTTGAAATCACTACATTCTCATATGAAAAACAAAAATGCTTAAAAATACGGGGCATTTTTTTATAATTCCTCTTCTTTTGGGGGCAATAGGCGGTTTTTCAGCTATTTTATTCAGGTGGCTGATAAAAATTTTTACATTTTTAAATGATAAACTGAACATTTTTCAAACCCATTATTTTTATTTGATTTCTGTTCCTTTTTTGTTTTTTATATCAGATTATTTGGTAAAAAAATTTAAAATATCTTCTGAAAATGTCACGCTTGAGCTTATTGCAAAAAAGGTGATTCTTTTAAAAGGTAAATTTTCCAAAATAAAAGGCTTTTTGGTTCTGTTTTTAACAAGCGTAAGCATAGGATTCGGTGTGCCTGTCGGAAGGGAAGGCCCTATAGCAAAAATGGGAGGACTTTTGAGCGAAGTTTTTTTGGAAAAACTGAAAATAGAGAAAATAAATTTTCCTATTTATCTGGGAGCCGCCATTGCTTCCGCCATTGCCGCAACATTTAATGCACCGATAGCCGGGGCGCTTTTGGGGCTTGAAATAATAATCGGTAAAATAAATTCATATGTTATTATCCCCCTTATTGTTTCGGTTGTAACCGCAACCTTTATTTCAAGGGAGTTTATAGGTAATTTTGCGGCTTTTATTGTCCCTCATTTACATTGGAATGAGGAATATGTCATATTTGTGCCTTTTGAGGCGGTTTTTATTGCTTTGTTGTGTCTTGTAATTATAAAGGGTCTTGAATATTTAAGAATTTTTAAGTTAAAAAACAGGCATTACTGGCACAGATATATTGTTTTTTCAGGTTTTGCTGTAGGGATGATTGTTGCATTTGTCCCGGAAAGTGCCGGAGTGGGATATGAACATATTACCGCACTTTTAAATAATAATAATTATTCACTTGATTATATCTTAATAATTTTTCTCGCAAAAACGGCAGGGCTTATTTTAAGTATAGGAAGCGGGCTTTTTGGAGGAATAATGTCTCCGAGTATTTTTATAGGTTCATTCGGAGGCTTCTGGTTTGGAGATATTTTTACAAAATACGGGATAGATCCGAGAATTTTTGCGGTGGTGGGGGCTTCTTCAATGCTTGCCGGAATTACAAAAACACCTCTTAGAAGTTCAATTATTATAACCGAACTTACCCATTCTTATCAGTTGATTTTGCCTATTTTGGTGGCTTCAAGCATCAGCGTTTATTTAATTTCATGTTTTCAGGGAGATTCTTTTTTTAAAAGGGCATTGCTTCAAAAAGGTATAGATATTGATAATAAAGATATTTATAACTTTTTAAAAAACTGTAAACTGGAAAAATATTTAGTGAAAATAAATCCCCTAAAAGAAAATCTCTCAGTATATATGGCTTCAAAAATTTTAAAAAAAAGCAGGTATGCAATTTTGCCTATAGTAGATGAAGAGGAAAAATTAATAGGCATAGTTACCCTTACAGATATAAGAAAAAGTGTCCTGCTGCATAAAAAAAACATAAAAATAAAAGACATAATGACCAGGGAACCTTTTTGTATAAAAGAAAATCCGTCTATGGAAGAGTTGATTAAAGCGATAAGCCTTATAGGAAACAGATTTGTTCCGTTTGTTGATAAAAATGGGAAATATCTTGGGTTTATTGATTTAAGAAAACTTGTAAAAGAGCTCTCGACCGCTAATTCGGCATACTATTTGAAATAAAAATTTATTTTTAGTATAATTTCGTTTCAATGCCTCCTTGCTCCAAGCTAAGGGGCTAAATTAGCCAGAAGGAGAATTAATGCTCAGACATTATGAAACAATGTTTATTTTAAAACCGACATTAACGGACGAAGACAAGGAAAAAAACCTTCAAAATATTCAGGATGTAATTTCTAAAGAAGGTGGAGAAGTTGTTGCTATGGATAAAATAGGAATCAGACAGTTGGCATATCCTATTAAAAAGTTTGAAAGAGGAGATTATTATATAATTTATTACAAAGCTCCATCAGGCGCAATGCTTGAACTTGAAAGACAAATGAGATATAACGAAGATTTGTTAAGATTTATGACAGTTAAATATGAAAATAAAAAAGAAATAAAACGTTTCGAAGAAATGGCAAAAAATGTACAATAAAATTATCCTTGTAGGGAATTTGACAAGAGACGTTGAACTCAGATATTCCCCTGCAGGGACGGCAATAGCGAAATTCGGAATTGCAACAAACAGAACATATAAAGACAGTGTGAGCGGAGAAAACAAAAAAGAAGTTATGTTTATAGATGTCACTGTTTTTGGTAGAAGCGCGGAAATAGCCAATCAATATTTAAGAAAAGGCTCTAAAGTATTAGTTGAGGGAAGATTGGTATTAGACCAGTGGGTTGACAGCAGCGGACAAAAAAGAAGCAAACATTCTGTAGTTGCTGAAAAAATACAGTTTATGGAAACAAAAGCGGAAGCTGAGAGAAACAGAAATTATGAAAATTCTTATCAAGCTCCTCAGCCGCAAGCACCTAAAGAACATTCACAGCCTAAACAAAACAAAGATATACCGTCAATAGATATTGACGAAGACGAAATACCATTTTAAAGGATAGATAATGGCACAGGATCCAAAGAAAAAATACGGAAAAAAAAGATGTAAATATTGTGAAATGAAAGTAGATTATATCGGATACAAAGATATTGACTTAATTAAATATTCTTTGTCTGAAAGATATAAAATTATGCCAAGAAGATTAACAGGTACCTGTAAAAAACATCAGGATATGGTTCAAAAAGCCATTAAAAGAGCAAGACAAGTGGCGTTAATCCCTTATGTAGTTGACAGAAAAAGAGTTGTCGAAAATCCGTTTGAGGCCATCAAACCTCTTAAAGCCAAATAATTCCCCCTTTTTCGGGGCTTATTTATGGCTACAGTTTATTTAAACAAAAAAAATCTTTTTTTTAACCTCGATAAAATTTCAAAAATAAATCCTAATATACTTGCCGTAATTAAAGACAATGCTTACGGACACGGAATAATTACTTTTTCAAAAATGCTAAATGAATACGGTATTAAAAAAGTCTGTGTTAAAAACAATTCTGAAGCCGAAATGGTAAAAAGCTTTTTTGAAGAAGTAATTGTATTTTACCCCGGTACTAACAGAAATGCGAAAAATATTTCTTACGGAATTAATTCAGTAATTCAGCTTAAAAAAAACCGTCACCCTTATATTCATTTAAAAATTGATACAGGAATGCACAGAAACGGAATTTTAACGGATGAGTTAAATGAGGCTTTAAATATTATAAAAGAAAAAAATTTTGAATTAAGAGGCGTTTTTTCCCATTTTTGCTGTGCGGATGAAATTGGGAACGATACATTTATACAACTTAAGAGATTTGAAGAAATAAGAAAAAAAGTTATTAATTTTTGTGAAAAAAACAGTTTAAAAATACCGTATTTTCATTTAGCAAATTCAGCCGCTTTAGACAAACTGCCTTATACTTTTGATTATGTACGTCCCGGAATTGCAATGTACGGTGGAATTGAAGGGTTTAAACCAGTTATGAAATTAGTTGCAAAAACAATTTCAAAAAGAAAAATTTTTTCGCTTCAGGGTGTGGGATATAATAAAAAATTTATGAGTGATAAAAATATAACGGTTTCAACCGTTGATGTGGGATACGGTGACGGACTGCCTTGTTTCACAGAGGGGTGCAAATTAAAAAACACAAATGCACTTGGAAAAATTTCTATGGATTCCATGATAGTTGAAGGTGATTTTGACGAAGTGGTTGTGTTTGATGATGTGAAAGAGTTTGTTAAAAATTTTGACACTATAACTTATGATATTTTAGTGAAAATTTCCCCGAGAATAAAAAGAGAAGTTATAAATAGTGAGTTGTGAGTGGTGAGTTGTGAGTGGTGAGAAGAGTAAAAGGCAATAAATGAAAGCAATAAGTGTAACCCAGCTTAACAATCAGATAAAATCCGTTGTTGATTCTCATTTTGAAATAGTTTATGTCGAAGGGGAAGTGAGCAAAGCTGTTTATCATAATTCAGGGCATCTCTATTTTACACTAAAAGATGAAAATTCTTCTATAAACTGTGCAATGTGGAGAAGTAATCTTTCAAGAATGAAATTTAAACTCACTGAGGGTGAAAAAGTCCTGGTTTACGGAGCTGTAAATATTTATGTTCCCAGAGGGGAATACAAACTAATAGCTCAAAGTATTACCCCAAGCGGAATAGGGGCGCTGCAAAAAGCTTATGAACAGTTAAAAGAAGAATTAAAAAACCTCGGATATTTTGATGAAAAAAATAAAAAACCGCTTCCGAAATTTCCAAAAAGAATAGCAATTGTTACTTCAAGAACGGCGGCGGCTTTGCAGGATATGCTGAGGATTGCAAAAAAAAGATGGCTTTTAAGTGAATTTTATCTTTTTAATACTTTGGTTCAGGGGGATGGCGCCCCTGGCGATATTGCAATGAAAATAAAAATGGCGGATGAATATATTTTTGATGACGGAAAAGGTTTTGATTTAATAATACTCGGAAGAGGAGGCGGAAGCCGTGAAGATTTATGGGCTTTTAATGAAAGAATTGTGGCTGATGCGATATTTAAGGCAAAAACACCGGTAATTTCAGGGGTAGGACATGAGATTGATTATTTAATAAGTGATTTTGTGGCGGACAAAAGAGCCGCAACTCCTTCGAACGCCATGGAAATTGCACTTCCTGATAAAAATGAAATTTTACTTTCAATTGATGAAATGATGGAAAGTTTTAATTATAAAATAAATCAGATTCTGCAAAAAAAAGAAAAAATACTTATTCATACAAAAGAGCTTTTTATATCAAATTCACCTGTTAAAAAATTTGATATGAGGCTTGATGAAATAAGGGTTTTACAAAAAAATTTTTATATTTTAACGGATGGAATTTTAAGAAAAAAAGAGAATGATTTTATAAATCTTCAAAAAAGTATGATTCTTTCTTCTCCGCTTAGAAAAATAGAAGAATTTGAAAAAGAAATAAATTTGTTGAAAAATCAGTTAAAAAACAAAATGAATGAAATAATTTATTTTAAAGAAAAAGAATTAAACTCCGTTAAAAACGCATATGAAAGAATGAATCCGAAAAACAGAGAAAAAGAAGGTTTTGCACAGGTTAGGATAGGGGATAAAAAAGTTTCTTTAAACTGTATAAAAAAAGATGATGAATTTTATGTTGAAAATGCCACAACTTCAATTCTTTCAAAAGCGCTTAAGATAGTAAGCGGTGGGCAGTAAAACTGTATAAATAAAAAAATTTATTCATAAATGTATAAATTTTATTCAATAATATGATTATTAAATGGAACTATTTTTGATAAAATCTTTAAAAAAAGGAATAAAATGTTAAAGATTTTAGAAGAAGTTTCAAACAGACACAAAAAAATTAATAAAATTGAAAAAATAAAAGAAACCTCAACTCCTTTTGAAGCTCTTGAAAGACTGAAAAATAACAAATTATTACCGGAAGACAGAAATTTTTTTCTAAAATGTTTTGGGGCTTTTTATAAAAAAAATACAGATGATTATATGCTAAGAGTAAGAATCCAAGACGGAGAATTAACTCCGATAAAAGCTCTTAAAATTGGAGAAATTGCTAAAAAATACGGAAATAATTATATAGACCTTACTACAAGAGCCCAGCTTGAGCTTAGATATATTAAAGAAGAAAATCTTTATAAAGTATTGAATGAACTTGAAAGTGTGGGAGTAATAACCTATCAGACAGGAGTTGATAATTTCAGGGGTATTTTAACCGACCCAATGGCAGGAATTTCTAAAAGCTCGGTAATAGATGATAGGATTTTAAGAGAAAAATTAGAAGAAGAGTTTTTAAAAAAAGAAGTATGCACGCTTCCTAGAAAATTCAATATTGGTATTTGTGGAAATTTTAAGAACACTTCAAACGTATTTACCCAGGATTTGGGATTTGCACTTGCTAAAAGCGGAGGAAAATACGGATTTAGGGTTTTTATGGGCGGTAGAGTCGGTATGATGGGAATTGATTCTAAAATTTTTGTAGATATTAACGAGGCTGTTTTGTTATTTAGGGGAATTAAAGAAATTTATAAAAAATATGGATTTAGAGACAACAGAAATAAAAACCGCTTTGCATTTTTAATTAGAGAAGTCGGAATTGAAAATTTCATAAAAGCATTAGAAGAATATTTAGATTATAAATTTGTTAAGACAAGTGAGCTTTTAACAGATATTAAAATAAATTATTTCCTAAAAGAAGAACTTGTTTCAGGAAAATATGCATATAAATTTATAGTTCCTTCTGGAATTTTTAGCGGAAGTGATATGATTGAAGCAGCAAGAATTGCAAAAGGTGTCAGAGGTGTGATTAAATTAACATTTGACCAAAACTTTTATATTACTGAAGTATCCGGTATTGTTGAAAAAAGTTCATTATATAAAAAATATGCTCCAAATCCATATTTTAACAATCTCGTAGCATGTGCAGGTATAAAAACATGCTCTTTTGGGGTAATTGAAAATAAACACGATGCTATAAATTTGGCAAACAGGCTTAATGATTTAGTGCCGATTGATGGAATTGTTAAATTTCACTGGTCTGCATGTGTTAAAGGTTGCGGGATTCACGGGGTTGGAGATTTTGGATTTGTAGGCGCAAAAGTTAAAAAAGATTCCGGTATAGTCCCGGGTGTAGAAATTTATGTGGGAGGAAATTCTAAAAAAGAAGGCAAAAAAGTTTTAAAAGTTGCATTGGATGAACTTGAAAAATATATTATTCCTATGATGAAACTTTATAAAGGTAGTGAACTGCCTTATGAAGAGTGGTATAAAGAAACTAATATGAGCGAGTGGGCAGTAGGATTTATTATGAAATTCAATGCTAAACATTTTGAGTTTTTACCAACCCTGCCTCTCAAATCAAATAAAATTGAATATTTTGAAATAAAAGAAATTGGAGATAAGCTATTTTATCAAATAACAAAAACACACGCATTTGACAATCTATTCAATCCGCTACAAGTTAAAAGCTTAAAAGAATTTGGATATAAAGGCGGAATTTATGAAATTATTGATAATATGGTAAGCGGGAAATATCAGGTATGGAGTGAGGTGATAGATGAAATTTAAAAGTGTTTGCAGTTATTGTGGCGTTGGATGCGGATTTGAGATTAAAAACAGAATAAAACCTCTAAAAGATTATCCTGCAAATAGAGGGCTTATATGCAAAAAAGGAAGTCTTGAAGATAAAGTTGTAAATAATAGAATCTTAAAACCACTATTTCGTAAAAATAAAAATGAAGAGTTTAAAGAAATAAGCTATGAAGAAGCAATAAAAATCATTACAGATAAAATAAAAGCTTCAACTCCTGAGAAAATCGGATTTTATCTCTCAGGCCAGCTTTTAAATGAAGATTATTATATAGCAAACAAACTTGGTAAAGGATTTATAAATACAGCAAATGTTGATACTAATTCAAGAACATGTATGGCAAGCGCTGTTGTAGGATATAAAAAAACAATAGGAAGCGATTATGTGCCTTTAACTATGGAAGATGCTATTAATTCAGATTTATATATTGTAGCCGGAGGCAATATTGCAGAAGCGCATGTTGTATTTTTCAATAGAATTAAAAGAGCTAAAAAAAATGGATTAAAAGTAGTAGTAATTGATCCAAGATTTACAAAAACGGCAAAAATAGCTGATTTGTATATTGATATAAATGTGGGTGGGGATATTTATCTATTTTTAGCTCTTGCTAAAAAGTTTTTAGATGAAGGAATGGTTGATTTTGAGTTTTTAAAAGAAAAAGTTAATTTTAATGATGAATATTTTGAAGAACTAAAAAAAGTAGATATTGATAAATATTTAAAACTTGCCGGGGTTAGCAAAGATAAGTTTGAAAAATTAGCTGAGATGTGGAGAGAAAATGAAAATATTGTCGGAAGCTGGACAATGGGGCTTAATCAAAGCAGCGAGGGGGTTGAAAAAAATATTGCTTTTATAAATCTTTTTATATTAACAGGTAAAATGTTTAAAGATTTAAACGGTCCTTTATCTCTAACCGGTCAGCCTAATGCTATGGGAGGAAGAGAAGTCGGGGGACTTGCTACAACCTTAGCTGTTCATTTAGATTATACTCCTGAGAATGTAAAAAAAGTAGAAGAGTTTTGGAAAACTGAAAATATTCCAAATAAACCTGGTCTAACTGCTGATGAAATGGTAAAAAAAGGCAAATTAAAAGTCTTAATTGTAGCTCATACAGACCCTGTGTATCACTTGCCAAATAGAAGCGAAACTGAGAAAGCTTTTAGTGAAATTGATTTAGTAGTTGAACTAAATGCATATAAAGGAAGTGAAACGAGCAAATTTGCTAATTTGATAATTCCGGTTGCTCCTTGGGGAGAAAAGGAAGGTACTCAGACTAATTTGGATAGATTAATTACTTTGCAAATGCCTTTTAGAAAAAAACAGACAAAACAGGACTGGGAAGTTTTTGCTAATATAGCAAAAGCTCTTGGATTTAGCGGATTTGATTTTAATTCAAGCAAAGAAGTTTTTAATGAATATAAAGAAATGACAAAATTAAGTTTAGATATGAACATTTACGAATGTGATTATGACAAACTAAAAGAAAAACCTTTTAGATGGGGAGAAAATTTAAAAGAAGCTTTAACATCTAATAAAAAAGCAAATCTTTTATGGGTTGAAAAACAAAACAGAAGCTTAAAACCTGATAGTAAATATCCGTTTTTATTAATTACAACAAGGCTCGCAAATCATTGGCACAGTATGACAAAAACTGCTCAGGTTATAAATGATGAGGTTGAATTTGTAGAAATGAATGAAGAAGATATGAAAGATTTGAATATAAAAGAAGGTGATTTAGTTTTAATTAAATCACAATTTGGAGAAGTTAATTTGAAAGTCAAAAAAAGTGAAATTAAAAAGAAAGTTGTAGCTATTCCTATGCATTATAGAAAAGTAAATTTTTTAACTAACCCTATTTTAGATCCGGTCAGTAAAGAGCCGGACTACAACCATACTCCTGTAAATATAAGAAAAATTTAAATTTTTTAAGGAGGGCAAAAAGGAGGAATAGAATGGATATTATTCGTCTTCTTTTGCAAATTTTTGATATAAGAATTCGAGTATGGCTTCTCTGCATCTGATATATTCAGGGTCTTCCTGAAGAGCAACCCTGTCTCTTGGGCGAGGGAGATTTACTTCAAGGATTTCACCAATAGTGGCAGCAGGTCCGTTTGTCATCATAACAACCCTGTCACTTAAAAGTACAGCTTCATCAACATCGTGTGTAATGATAATAACTGTATTTTTAACGTTTTGCTGAATTCTCATTAAATGATCTTGTAAATTTGCTCTTGTTAATGAATCAAGTGCACCAAAAGGCTCATCCATAAGCAATACTTTCGGTCTTACTGCAATTGCTCTTGCAATACCAACCCTTTGTTTCATACCGCCTGAAATTTCATCGGGATATTTGTCTTTTGCCTGAGTTAAATGTACCATGTCAATAAATTTTTCCACTCTTTCTTTTAATTCATTTTTTGATAAATCAGGCATTACTTTTTTTACCGCCATTTCAATATTTTTATAAACACTAAGCCAAGGAAGAAGAGAATGGTTTTGAAAAACCACTGCCCTGTCAGGTCCCGGGCCTTTTATTTCTTTGTTTTCTAAAATTACATTACCTTTTGTCTGAGGCTCAAGCTGTGAAATTACATTAAGCAATGTTGATTTACCACAGCCGCTGTGCCCAATGATTGAGACTATTTCATTTTTTTTGATAGTTAAGTTTATATCAGTTATGGCCACATAATCTTCTTTTCCCGGAATAGGAAATCTTTTTTCAATATTTTCTAAAATTAAATAATTTTCAATACTCATTACGCTCTCCCTCTTTTTCTGTAATCAAAAAAGTCTGCTATTTTACCCATGATGGTATCTAATATCCATCCAACAATCCCAACTATGATAATTCCAATAATAATATGCGGATAATTTAGATTATTGTATTCATCCCAAATCCAAAAACCGATACCAGTTCCACCTGTTAGCATTTCGGCAGCGACAATTACAATCCATGCTATACCAAGGGATAGTCTCATTCCCGTAAAAATATAAGGTACCGATACAGGAAGCATAATTTTATACACCATTTCTATCGGTGAAAATTTAAGTACTCTTGCAACATTGATATAATCTTTATTTACACTCTGAACCCCCAAAACCGTATTGGAAATAATCGGCCATATTGATGTAATAAAAATTGTTGCAATTGCCGTTGGGTTAATTGCCTGAAAAATTAATAAAAACAGTGGAAGCCAGGCAAGAGGTGATACCGGCTTTAATATTTGAATATAAGGATTTAGGGCATAATAAAATTTTTTACTCATTCCAATCATAAAACCGATTGGAACACCTATTATTATCGCCAGGATAAATCCTCCAAACACTCTTTCCAAAGAGGCTAACACCTGCCAAAAAATACCCTTATCCTCATCAGAATTTATATAAAAAGGATCAGTTAAAACCCCTTTTACAACTTCTCCGTCAACATTTCCCCCAAATGCTGCAATCCAGACATCTTTTGGGCCCGGTAAATTCTCAATATTGGCTGAAAGGGCATCCCAAACCCCTATTATTGCAATAAATGTAAGTATTGGCAAAATTATTTTTACAACCCAATTCACTTTTTTCATCTAAAACCTTTATTTTTTTGTTACATATTTAGGGTCTGCACATCCGGCTACACCATATGGGCATTCATATTTTGGCTGAACTGTTTTAAGGCTTCCTTCCCAAGTATTTACTTTTTTAAGCTCATTTTCACTAACTGCCGGATGTTTTACTTTGAAGCTGTAAATATATTCAACAGCTTTGTTCGGGTCAAATACTTTTCCATCCATAAATTTATTATATTTATCAATTCCGTCTACTTTCCATGGACTTGGTGGCAGTTTATAACCAACTTCTTTTGCAACTTCTGAGAACAGTTTCGGTTTATAAACTGATTCAATTACTTTTTTCATATCAACAGGTCTTTTTAACTGTCCCCATCTATACATTTGAGTTATAAACCACATTCCGTGTGAATAAAACGGATATGCGGCATAATAATTTGCAAATACGTTAAACATTGGATTTGGCTCTGACTTATGCCCGGCTACATATTGGAATGTTCCTGTCATTGATTTTTCAAGAACTTTTACAGGTGCATAAACATATTGTTTTTTACTTAAAATTTTTGCAGCTTCTTTTCTGTGTTTCCAACTTTCATCAAGCCACATTTGGGCTTCAATAATAGCTTTCATTACAGCTTTTGTAGTTTTTGGATATTTTTTTACAAAATCTGCTCTAGCTTGCAAAACTTTTTCAGGATTGTTATTCCAGATATCATAGTTTGTAACTAAGGCACTGCCTTTTCTTGCCATAACTATTCTTTCATTCCAAGGTTCACCAACACAATAACCTTGAATATTTCCTGCAATTAAGTTTTGAGGCATTGTTGGAGGCGGGAATGGTTTTAATTTTGTATCGCTGTCTGGGTCTATTCCGCTTGTTCCCATCCAGTATCTAATTTCATAATTATGAGTTGAGTATGGTCCTACCATACCAAATACAAGTGGTTTATAATTTTTCCCTTCTTTTTGTTTTAAGTAATCAATATATTTTTTAAGTGGTTCGCTTCCTACCGGTCTTTTATATTTATCAAGACCAAATTTAACCATTTCTTTTACCAGTTTATTACCAAAAGTAATAGCATTTCCATTATAATCTAAGCTTAAAAGTGCAACTAAATGGGCATGTCCCATAAGTCCAAGAGTTGCAGCAATTGGCATACCAGCAAGAGCATGTGAAAAATCATATTGTCCATTAATTACTTTTTGCTGAATTCCAGGCCATCCTGCGCCCTCTTTTACTAATTTAACTTTTAGTCCTTCTTTTTTAAAGAAACCTTTCTCTTTTGCAATTACAATTGGTGCACAGTCAGTTAGTGCAATAAATCCAATTGTTACTTTTTTCTTTTCCACATCTGCAAGCAGTGTTGAAGCGAATACCGACACCCCAAGTCCGATTGTTAATAATTTTTTAAGTTTCATAAAATCTCCTTTTAAATTTATACAGACGAATTTTAACAATAAAAAGATAAAAATAGTATTAATATATTGTATAAAAATTAATCAGTAAAATTAAAAAATTTATACATTTTATAAATAAACTTAAAAAAACATTCCGATATAATCCATTAAAATTAAAGGAAGAAAATGCTTATCAATTTAAAAATTAAAAAAGCTTTAATTATAGGTGCAGGAAAAGTTGCTAAACAAAAGGCTGATGTTTTAAATAAGTGTTACGTAGAGTTTGATGTAATAGCAAAAGAAAAAATAGATGAATTTAATTATCCTGTAAAAATAAAAGAATTTGAAATAAGCGATTTAAATAATTATGATATAGTTATTGATGCAACGGGTAATGAAGAAATAACTAAAAAATTACTTAAAAATAAAAAATTTTTATTAAATGTGGTTGATAAGCCGGAATTTTGTGATTTTTATTTTGGAAGCATTGCTAAAAAAGGTGATTTAGAAGTTTGTGTAAGTAGTAATGGAAAAAGTCCAAGATTAACGCAAGTAATAAGAGACAGAATTGAGAGGATTTTGCCTGATAGTTTTGAGTTAGATAGAAAAAAAGATTACGAAACAATAAAAAAAGAGACTTCAAAAGTATTTTTAATAGGATGCGGAAGCGGTGATACAGATTTGCTTACAATTAGAGCCTATAATACATTAAAAACACTTGATGTAGCATTATATGACCATTTAATAAATCCTGAAATTTTAGATTTATTACCAGAAAATTGCGAAAAAATTTATGTAGGAAAAGAGAAAGGAAAACATTCAAGAAAACAAGAAGAAATAAACGCTCTTATTTTAAAATACGCTAAAGAAGGAAAAATTGTCGGCAGATTAAAATCTGGACATCCATTTATTTACGGAAGAGGTGCTGAGGAATTAGAAGCTATTACCAAAGAAGGTATAAATGTTGAAGTTGTTGAGGGACTTAGCAGTGCAATATCAGCTCCTACTTTTGCTGGAATTCCGCTAACAATCAGAGGAAAAAAAGATACTGTTTTAATAGTATCAGCTCATTTAAGAGACAAAAGAATAAATCTTGACTGGATTGAAGAGCTTAAAAAAGAAAATTTAAGAATAGTAGTTTTAATGGGACTAAGCCGTGCAAGACATATACAAAAAAAAGCACTTGAAATAGGAATAGACCCGTTAAAAAAAGTTGCAATAATAAATTCGCTTAAAAAACAGGTTATAAAGACAACCCTTGAAAATTTTGCTAAAAAAGCTAAAGAAATGGAAAAACCGGCCGTTATTGTATTCTAAGGGTTTAAATTTATATTTTTTTGCCGATATGGAATAAAGATTGCTTGATAATATAAAAAAAATGAGACCTTGGAAGGTTAAAAATGAGAGTTACCCAGTTTACAATGTATAATAATTTTTTAATTAATCAGCAAAGAACATTAAGTGAGCTTAATAAAACCACTACAGAATTATCAACCGGTAAAAAAATTCAAAATATGGATGACAATCCAACTGTTTTTGTAAATGATTTAAAATTTCAGGAGAAACTTAACACATTTACCCAGATTAAAAATTCCGCCAATTTTGCCAAGACATTTGCAAACGAAACAGACACTACAATGAACGATATTGTAACAACACTCGATTCGTTTAAAACAAAACTGTTAAACGCCGCAAACGATACAAATGACAAAACAAGCCGTGAAGCAATAGCAGATGAACTTGAAGGAGAGCTTAATCATTTAAAGGATTTGGCAAACACCTCAATTGACGGAAAATATATCTTCAGCGGCAGTATGTTTAATACAAAGCCTGTTAATGACGAATTAAAATATCAGGGAAACGGCGAAAGTGTGAAGGCATTTTTGGGTGCGGGCGTCGAGAGGGAGTATAATATTGACGGAAAGAGCCTGTTTTTAGGAAGGGATAATGATTATAATAAACATTTAAGCTTAAATATTCCCCAGTTTGACAAAATGAAAGCCAATCCCCAGTTTGTAGTAAGAGGAAGTGACGGAAAACTTTATATTGACAAACATATAAAAGAGCATAATCAAATACCCGATTCTGACAGTGTTGCCCAAAATATCCCCGTTAGTGCAGATAGCGAAATTAGAATGCTAAGCGGTGTAGAGGATAATTATGATTCGGCTACAAAAACATATTCTGACGGAATAAGTTATTTTTATATAAAAGGGAAAAACCCGCAGGGTGAAACGATAAATTCAAAAATTGCATTAAAAAACAGCGAAAAGGTTTCTACACTTTTGGAAAAAATAGGGGAACTTTACGGAAATATCCAAACTACTAAAAAAGTTGATGTAAGCATCAATAAAATGGGTGAAATTCAGATAAAAGACGTAAATAGCGGAAAATTAATTACGGATTTTTATATGGTTGCAAGCGACAGGGATGAAAATTCACTTGGAGATGTGGTTAAAAACGGGGATTATATTGCCTCTTTTCAAAAAAGTAATTTTAATTCAATCAGAAATCTTGATACAATAAAAGCAAACAACGCTTATTTTGATAACAGAATTTTTAAATTTGGAAGTATTTTTAGATTGATTGATAATTCTAGAGACGCTTTACCTTCTGATTTAATTCAAAATGTAATAGGCTCAAAAGCAATTAGAAGCGGTGATGGATCTATTCAGACAATAGACCATTTGACATTAAGAGGGACAGATACAAACGGAAACAGTGTAAATGCTACTTTAAATATTACATCAACTACAACCATGCAGGATTTGATAGACAAAATAAAAAGTAATTTTGGAGATGTTGACGTAAAAATAGAAAAAGGAAAACTGATAATAACAGATAATTCTTTAACAAATAAAAATGACACCTCCAAATTTTCTGTTTCAATAGAGGCAGATGACAGCAGCGGAAACAAACTTCAGGCATTCAGAAGTAAGGACGCAGTTAATTTTGATAAGTTATTTATGGGGAAAAACGGTAATTTAATAGAAGGTAATAAAACTCAAATTATAAAAGATTATAAAACATATATAAAAGACGGGGTTATTTATAAAATTGAAAATCCTGATGCCCAAGGAATTGCTACTGATGATACAAGTTTAACGGATATTATGGGAACTGATGAAATGCCACAAACGCTTGAAATTAGGTTTAGAGATAAAAACGGAGATTTTAATACAGCAAAAATAGTTCTTCAAGACAGTGAAGACAGCGACGGGCATTTGAGTTATTTTGAGATAAACGGCAGTAAATATGATATTTTCGATTCCCAGGGCAATAAAACACCGGCACACGATATTATAACCACTTATTCACAAACCGACCCTAATAACTGTAAAATATGTCAAAAAGAAAAAAAAGTAAAAGGATTTACATTCAGGCAGCTCGGTGATGTAATTTCAATGATTACAAGCGGAAATGTTCCGGCTAATAATGATGAAAACAGTTATTTCACTGCACTTGACAATGCAAAAAAAGAAGTCAAAAGCGGTATGGAAAACGGAAAATTTTATATAAAAGATTTAAATAACAATCCTTCAAAAATTGATATTTCTATTTTTGATGATAATAACAATGTTTCTTTTCAGGCCAATGACGCAATTACAATAGATAGCGCAAAAGTGGATTTTTTCGGTATGTTGCAAAATGCAATTAATGCCGTAAAAAACGGAACTAATTATCCGGACGGAAATTCGGATAATCCCAGAAATTTTGGAATTCAGGGTGCAATTGAAGAGATTGATCATTTGAGTGATCATGTAAGAAAGCTTCATGCAAAAATAGGTGCTGTAAGCAATGAATTTGATATGAGTATCGAAAGAGTCGATGCATTAACGATTCATACTAAAACGCTTCAATCAAAAAATATAGATACCGACATAGGGGAAGCCACAATGAGGCTAAATTCACTGAAAACTTCATATCAGGCACTTTTGGCTTCTATCGCAAAAGTAAATGATTTGACGCTTCTTAATTATTTAAGGTAAAATTGCGTTTAAAAAGGCTGGTTTTGCGAAAAAGTTTATATTTATTGTTATTTGCGTTTTTTGTTTATTTTTTTCTTTCTACAATTTTTCCTTCTTTTTCATATGTAGGTAAATTCGGTTCGTTTCTTGGAAAAACAAATTTATTGTTGTTTGGATATATAGCATATATTTTTCCACTTTTTTTAATTTATATTTTATATGCTTTTTATAAAGAAAAATTTAATTTTGATTTTTCTCTTAAAGTATTAGGCGGAATTTTTATTTTTTTTGCTTTACTTTTAATACAATATGAAATTTTTGATAAAGGGATAATTGCAAAACTGTTTATTTTTTCTTTGCAAAAATACATAGGGATATTTGGCATTTGGATTTTAATATTGGTAATGTTTGCCTGGGGAGTGTTTTTGATTTTTGAAGATAAAATATTAAACTTAATGGAAAATGATAAAAATAGTGAAAATGTGAAAATGAGTGCAAATGAGCAAAGCGAATCAAGCTCACCTGGCCGTTTGAAAAACGGCTATGGTGGAAAATGTATAATGGACAATGAAGAAGAAAATAGTAGCCAAGTTGCCAAGAAGCAAGAACCAAGTACCAAGGACCAAGTTTCAAGTGAAGAAATTGAAAATGAGATAAAAATTGAGAATGGGCTTTTGGATGAAGAAAATGATTTTGAAGAGGAAAAAGAGATAATTGAAAATGAAGCAAGTAGTAGTCAAGAAGCCAAGAAGCCAAGTGAAGAGATTGAAAGTAAAAAAGAAAATGAAAAAGAGAAAAATGTAACTAAAGTTGAAGTTTTAGAAGATACCAAAAAATTGCTCTCCCAGATTGAAACGGGTAAAAGGGATTTGCCTAAAAACTGGAAATTTCCTCCAATGGATTTTTTGGCAAAACCTAAAAATGAGAAAAAAGTAATAAACGAAGCAGAAATTGATAAAAAAATTAAAATATTGATTGAAAAGCTTAAACAGTTTAAAATAGAAGGCGATGTTGTAAGATATTATGTCGGACCTGTGGTTACCACATTTGAATTTAAGCCTCTTCCGCATATAAAAGTAAGTAAAATTTTGGCTTTGCAGGATGATTTGGCTATGGCGCTTAAAGCCCAGTCAATCAGGATTCAGGCTCCAATTCCCGGGAAAGATGTGGTGGGGATTGAAATACCAAATGATAAAATGCAGACAATTTATTTAAGGGAAATTCTTGAAAGTTCTATATTTAAAAGGGCAAAATCCCCTCTGACCATAGCTTTGGGCAAGGATATAGTAGGGGAACCTTTTGTAACCGATTTAAAAAGACTTCCGCATTTATTGATAGCAGGAACGACCGGCAGCGGTAAAAGTGTGGGAATTAACGCTATGATTTTATCCCTTTTATACAGAAACTCTCCCGATGAGCTTAAATTTGTAATGATTGACCCGAAAATGCTTGAATTTTCCATTTATAACGATATTCCGCATTTACTGACGCCTGTAATTACGGAATCTAAAAAAGCTATAGTGGCTCTTAACGCTATGGTGAAGGAAATGGAAAGACGCTATAAGCTGATGGCTAAAATGAGGGTTAAAAATATTGAGGGGTTTAATCAAAAAGTAAAAGAAAAACTGCCGTATATTGTTATAATTATAGATGAATTAGCCGATTTAATGATGACAAGCGGAAAAGATGTGGAATATTCCATTGCCAGACTCGCACAAATGGCAAGGGCGAGCGGAATACATTTGATAGTTGCTACCCAGCGCCCGAGTGTAGATGTTGTAACAGGGCTTATTAAAGCAAATTTGCCAAGCAGAATCAGCTTTAAAGTAGGGCAGAAAATTGACAGCAAGGTTATTCTTGACCAATTTGGCGCTGAAAGTTTATTAGGGCGTGGGGATATGCTTTTTACGCCTCCGGGAATTACAGGCTTAATAAGACTTCATGCCCCTTTTGCCAGTGAAGAGGAAATTGAAAAAGTTGTGGAATTCTTAAAAAAACAAAGAGAGCCTGAATATGACGTAAGCTTTTTGAATACCCTTGACGAAGAGAGTGAAATGCTTGAAAATATCGATGATCTGGATGAATTATTTGATGAAGCGAAAGAAATAGTATTAAAAGAAAAAAGAACAAGCATAAGTTATCTTCAAAGAAGACTAAATATTGGGTATAATAGAGCAGCTAATTTAATTGAACAGATGGAAAAAATGGGGATACTCTCCAAACCTAACAGTAAAGGACAAAGAGAAATTTTAAAAGGGAGATAATATGAAAAGATTAATTATTTTGGGAAGCTTGGTGTTTTTATTCGCAGGATGTGCAGATAAACCGTTGGCAACAAATGTTGTTGATTTGGCCGGTAATCAAAAAGTGGCGGGATGGAAAGATAAAAATGAAACTGCTTTAAAAAAAGTAAAAACTGTATGTAAAGAAAAAGTTGTGTATAAAAGTGAAAATGTAAAAGATTCCGACGGAGACGGTGTTATAGATAAATTTGACAAATGCCCCAACACACCGAAAGGACTGGCAGTTGACCATAATGGATGTCCTATAATTGCAACATTAAGAATTAATTTTGATTTTGACAAGGCAGATGTAAAAAAAATATATTATAAAGATATTCAAAAAATCGCCCTTGCTATAAAATCCAATTCTAAGATTAAAAAAATTGAAGTTGCCGGACATACTGATAATATTGGTTCAAAAGAGTATAATAAAAAATTGTCTTTGAGAAGAGCAAAGGCTGTGGCTGAATTATTGATAAAATTCGGTGTAAATCCTAAAATGATTGTTGTAAAAGGATGTGGGGAAGATTATCCTTTAGTTCCAAATACAACTTCAACAAACAGGGCATTAAACAGAAGAGTGGAAATTATAAATATTACAGATTAATTTCCTCTCCGTTTATGTATAAATAATCCACTTCATTTGTATGTAAAATAATTTGAAGAAACAAATTATCAATATCATTAACCCTCTCAGGCAATTTGAAACTTATTAAATCCGCATCTTTTGTTGGTTCAATACTGCCGTTATTAAGTCCCAAAGATTTCGCCGCATTAATTGTTACCGCTTTTAATAAATCTTTTGCTAAATATTTTGGATGAAGTTCAACTTGCATAAGCAGGGCGGCTCTAATTTCTTTAAAAAGGTTAAGTGAATAATTTGAGCTTTTTCCGTCTGTTGCAACCGAATAATCTATTAATTTGTTTTTAACATTTTCCAAATTAAGTAATCCGGTATTTAAAAGTCTGTTTGATATGGGACAATGTGATATAAATCCTTTTATATTGCTTATTTCTTCCAATTCTTTTTCATTGGCATGAACACAGTGTATAAAAGTTGTTTTGGTGTCTTTAAATTTTTGTATAAATTCAATCGGTTTTATCAGCGGATGTGAGAGTTTAAAATTCTGCTCGAAAAAAAGTTTGAATTCTCCTTTTCCTTGGTCAAGCCAGAGTCTTTCCGCTTTGCTTTCCATAAAATGGGTTTGCATGACCATTTCTTCTTTTTTAGCAATATCTATAACTTTATCCATTAAAACAGGATGGACTGAATAGGGGGAGTGAACAGAAATGCCTGTTTTAAATTTCTCGTTTTCATATTCTCTGCTGTTTTCAAGGCGTGCTAAAAAATCTTGATACAGTATATCCGCAACAGCAGGGTTTGAACCTATAATTTCATTGAAATAAACAACTTTTAATGGTTGTTTGGTTAAATATTTTAAATCGTTTCCACTTGAACTTATTTCCCCGAAAGCACATATTCCGCTTTTTTTCATTTCATTTATTGAATCTTTATAACATTTGGAATTGCATCCTGTAAAAAGATTTTCTCTGTTTTGAATGACAGAATTTAGCCAGGTAATAAAATCTCCATATTTTAGTGTGGTTTTGTTTGAAGAAAATTCTAAATGGGTATGATTGTTGATAAGTGCAGGCATTAAAACCGAATTTTTACCTAAATAAACAGCGGGAGTTTCATCTAAATTATATCCGACTTTTATTATTTTTTTCTCAAACAATACTTCGGCATTTAAAAGAATTTCATTTTTTTCATTAAAAGTTAATACATAATCAGCTTTAAGTTTAAGCAAAATTGTTCCTTTTTATTAAGTTAAAGCAAATTATATGCCAAATTTTAATATAATTACAATAAAAAAGGAGATTTTATGAAAATTAAAGTAATACACGGACCAAATATGAATATGTTGGGAATCAGGGAAGTAAATATTTACGGGCCTATGAAACTTGAAGACATCAATAAAAATATGGAGGTTGTAGCCAAACAAAACGGATTTGAAATTGAATTTTATCAATCAAATCACGAAGGTGATATTGTGGATTCAATTCAGGAATCTGTTAGTGATAAAACAGACGGGATTATAATTAATCCCGCCGCTTTAACTCATTATTCAATTGCAATAAGAGATGCCGTCAGTGCCCTTAGAAATATTCCTATACCTGTAGTTGAGGTTCATATGAGCAACATTCAATCAAGAGAAGATTTTAGAAAAAAATCCCTTATTTCGGATGTTGCAGCCGGAACGGTAAGCGGGTTCGGACCTTTTAGTTATCATTTAGGCTTGCTTGCAATGATGCAGATTTTAAATGAAATTAAAATGGCAAAAGAAGCGCAAAAAAAAGTAAGTAGTGAAAGTGGTGAGTAGTGAGTGGTAAAAATGGAAAATTTTATATTAAATAAAGAAAACGAAATTTATTATGAATGCGGTTATTCAAACGATAACTGCATTTTACTTTCACTTGACGGAGAAAAATATTTAATAACAGACGGGAGATATACCCTTGAGGCCAAAAAAGCAAAAGCCGAAGTTATTGAAGAGAGAAATTTAATAAAAAAAGCAAGAGAAATTATTCTTAAAAAAAGGGTTAAAAAACTAATTATCGACCCGCTTAACTGGTCAAAAGAAGAATATGATTATTTATCAGCGGCTGTGAAACTTAAAAATGATAAAAACTATTCACATAAAAAGAGAATGATAAAAAAACAAAATGAACTTGAAATAATTAAAAAAGCAGCGAAACTTGGTGCAAAAGCTTTTGATGAATTTTCTAAAGCAATTGAAAGCGGTATTGATGAATATGAACTTTCATACAGATTTAAAGAAAAACTAACTTGTAGGGGGAAAAGAGAACTCAGTTTTGCTCCGATAGTGGCAATTAATGAAAATGCCGCGAAACCACATGCAAAACTTACAAATAAAAAACTTAAAAAAAATGATTTGCTTTTACTTGATGCGGGAATCAAATATAAAAGATATTGTTCTGACAGAACAAGAACCGTTTCAATAAATAAGAATATATCGATGGGTAAATTTCAAAAATTTAAAAACCAAAAAATGCAAAAAATATATGATATTGTTCTAAAAGCTCAGGAAAAAGCTATTAAAACCGTAAGGGTGGGGGAGAGAATTTCCACTCTTGATAAAACAGCCAGAAAAGTTATAGAAGATGCCGGATACGGGAAATATTTTGTCCATTCCCTTGGACATGGGGTAGGGCTTGATATTCACGAATGGCCTTTTGTTAATTCAAGAAATGATATAATTATTCAAGAAGGTATGGTTTTTACAATAGAGCCGGGCATATATCTGCCAAATGAATTTGGTGTAAGAATAGAGGACATGGTTATGATTGATTTTAACGGTAAAACCAAGGTGTTAAGCGAAAATGTGTAAATTATAAATAGTGGATTGTATTAAAAAAGGAGGGGGAAATGAGCATTGGTAAAATTAGAAGTATTCTTTATAAAACAGCTAAATATTTAGGCGATATTAACGCAATAAAAAGAGCTATAAAAAAAGGAGATTTTACTCCTGTCATCAAAAGAATAATAAGAAGAATATACGGATATATTGTAGGGAGGGGAATGCCAAGATAAGTTAAAAATGAAAAATGTAAAATGGAGAATGGAAAATGAGCGCAAATGAGCAAAGCGAATTAAATTCACCCGGCTATCAAAAGCGGCCACGGTGGATAATGAAAAATTAAAAATGGAAAATTAAGAATGAATGTAAGGTTTAAATTTAATGACAACAGAAAAATTATAAAAACTACATTTTATCCGGACAGTTATAAAAAAAGCAATAAAAAAAACATTGCTTTAATTGGAATTGGCTGTAATATCGGAAACTGCATAAGAAGATTCAAAAAACTTTATCTGTTTTTATCAAACCATCCCAAAATAGATATTATAAAAACTTCAATAATTTATAAAAACCCCCCTTTTGGATATTTGGCTCAAAATGATTTTTATAATACCATTATGATAATAAAAACAAATTTTTCTCCAATTGAGCTTTTAAATTTTTTGTTATATGTGGAAAAAAAATTCGGAAGAGTTAGAGCATTTAAAAATGCACCAAGAACGTTGGATTTGGATATAATTATATTTAATGAAATAAAAATTAATACAAAAAAATTAATTTTACCGCATCCTTTTTTCAAAAAAAGGGATTCGGTGTTAATTCCACTTATTTTAAAGGATTAAATTGAAGTTAAAAACATATACGGCTGAAAGTTATACCGAGGCTTTGAAAAAAGTAAAAGAAGAGGTGGGGGATGACGCTGTAATTGTTTCAAGCAAAGAAATTAAGAAAAAAACCCTTACAAGCCCGGGTCTGTATGAAATTGTTGTAGCTGTTGAAGAATCCAATATCAGGCCCAGAAAACCGATGAGTGATAAAGAACATGCACAAGAGGTTATGTTAAAACTTTCAAGTGCGGCAAAAGAAATATCTTCTATCTCAAAAAAAGAAAATAAAGAAATTATAAATCAGCCGAATTTAACGCCAAAAAAAAATGACGAAATAATTGAACTTAAAAAACAGGTTACAAAAATAAGTGACACATTAAAATTTTTACAGGCGAGTATGTGGAAAATTGCAAATAAAAATGAACTGGAACTTCCTCCCGAATTCAGTGAAATATACGCACTTTCCCGCGCAAGCGGTATAAATGAAAAACATTTGGACGAAATAATGAAACTTACAATAAAATATATGCCTTTAAAAATGAGAAAAAATTCTGAAACGATAAAAAGATATTTTTATACACTTCTTAAAAAAATGATACCTGTAAGAATGGAAAGGGAAATAACTCCTCCACATAAAAAAATTATGATGTTTGTGGGGCCTACCGGGGTTGGTAAAACCACAACCATTGCAAAACTGGCCGCCAGATTTGCTTACAAACTTTCCAAACGCCATAAAGTTGGGATAATAACATTAGATACATACAGAATAGGAGCGGTTGAGCAATTAATGACTTATGCAAAAATGATGAGACTTCCTATAGAAACAGTGGTGGACCCGAGCGATTTTTCACTGGCTCTTGAAAGTCTGCGGCATAATGAATATATATTAATTGACACGGTAGGAAGCAGCCAGCATGATAAAGAAAAAATTGAAAAATTATCAAATTTTTTAAAAGTGGATACGTTTGCCGAAATTAATATAAATTTGGTTCTTTCAGCTGTAACTAAATATGATGATTTACTGGATATTTATAAAAATTTTTCAATTTTGCCTATCGATACACTTGTTTTCACCAAACTTGATGAAACAAAAAATTATGGAAATATTTTTTCTCTTTTAATTGAAACAAAAAAACCTGTCAGTTATTTTTCGACAGGACAGGAAGTTCCGGACGATTTAACACAGGCCGGGGCCGATTATTTGCTTAAAGGTATTTTAAATAAGGAGTTTAATTGAAAACTCAAGCCGATAAACTCAAAGAACTGGTTCAAGAAAAAAATACCAAACCCTCAAATGTTCATTTTATAGCGATAACCAGTGGAAAAGGAGGTGTGGGGAAAAGTACAATTACGGCAAATTTGGGTTATGCCCTGCATAAATTGGGGTTTAAAGTTGCTCTTTTTGATGCTGATATAGGCTTAGCTAATCTGGATGTAATATTAAAAGTTAAAAGTGATAAAAACATATATAATGTACTTAAAAATGAATGCTCCTTAAAAGATATTATTGTTGAAATAGAAAAGGATTTTATTTTAATCCCTGGAAAAAGCGGTGAAGAAATAATGGATTTTGCAGACGAAGTTACCCTCAGCAAATTTTTCTCGGAATTTGAAATATTAAATGGTTATGATTTTTTTATTATTGATACGGGTGCAGGAATAGATAAAAAAGTTCAAATGTTCCTTGAGGCAAGCGATGATATTATTGTAGTTACGGTGCCTGAACCTGCCGCCATTACCGATGCATATGCCATGATAAAACTGATAAGTGAAAAAAAAGATAAAATTTTTATGTTTTTAAATGAGGTTAACAGCGAAAAAGAAGCAATTAATATATTTTCAAAAATAAACAATGTGGCTAAACATAATTTAAAAAAAGATTTAAGACTTCAAATGATAGGATATTTAAAAAAAGATAAAATAATTACCAACTGTTCTATAAACAGGGCTCTTTTTACAAAGCAGGAGCCTTATTCGTTTTCCAGTGAACAGATATATAATATTGCAAAAAAACTGGCAAAAATTTCGGAACGAAAAGTGCTTAAAACTGAAAATAAAGGAATCGGAAGATTTTTTAAAAAGATATTTTCTCAGTTTTAAAGGAAATAAATGAAGGCGGAAAATTTTATCTATTTTTCTACTGTAAGCGGGTTTTTTATCTCAATTATTTTTGGTATTTTAAAAGGATTTGATGCTTTTAATTTTTTGTGGTTTGTGATTATCACAACATCTGCTTTTTATATTCTTTCTTTGGCAAGTGTTTCTTTTTTTATCAAATATACAATGCTTTCAAAATATATTATTTTTAATAAAAACGAAATAGAAAAAATTGTTAATTCCCAGATAAAAGAACTTGAAAAAAAAGAGGATATTATTTATGAAAATTATAAATTTTTAAAAAAATTTGAAGAAGAAGAACTAAAAATTCTAAAGAAGAAACATGTGTAATCCTTACGAACAGACATTAAAAGAATACAGGGATTCTATGGCGGTTAATTATATGCCCGCGGTAAAGGCAATGGCGGCAAGACTTAAAGAAAGACTGCCAAGCAGTATTGATTTTAATGATCTGGTTTCAATCGGGCTTGAAGAACTTGTGAAATTATCAAAAAGATATGACCCTAAAATGAATGATAATTTTTGGGGATATGCACAAAAAAGGGTTTACGGGGCAATGCTTGATTTTTTAAGAAGTATTGATACCATAAGCAGGGCTGAGAGAAAACTCGTAAAGGAAATTGATAAAATTACGGAGGATTATATGTCCAGATTCGGAACTGCCCCAAGTGACGAATATTTGGCCGAAGTTTTAAACGAAAATATAGAAAAAATAAAAAAAGCAAAAAAAGCGGGAGAAATATATAATGTTTTTCCCATAGAAGAGCAGCTAAATTATTTTGAAAATATTTCTAAAAAAGTTGAAGAGGAAGAATTAATTGATATAATTAAGAAAGTTTTAAAAGAGTTGGGCGAAAAAGAACAGCTTGTGATTCAACTTTATTATTTTGAAGAGCTTTCATTAAGAGAAATAAGTGAGATATTAAATGTATCCGAAAGCAGAATTTCCCAGATACATTCACATGCTATAAGAAAAATAAGGAAAAAATTAAATGGCTGAATTATTATCGCAGGAAGAAATTGATGCGCTTTTAGAAGTTGTTCAGGAAGAAAACGTGGCACCTGAGGAGCTTGAAAAAGCTCCTGATATACTAGAACAGCGTCAAATTACTTTATATGATTTTAAAAGGCCAAACAGGGTCAGTAAAGAGCAGCTCCGTTCTTTAAGAGCGATACATGACAAAATGGCCAGAAATCTTGCAAGTGATATTTCCGCACTTATGAGAAGTATTGTTGAAATTCAGCTTCATTCTGTCGACCAGATGACTTACGGTGAATTTTTAATGTCTCTGCCAAGTCCTACGTCGTTTAACGTTTTTTCTTTAAAACCGCTTGACGGAAAAGGTGTAATTGAAATTAACCCTTCAATTGTTTTCCCTATGATAGACAGATTACTCGGAGGGGAGGGTTCTTCTTATGAATCTAACAGGGAATTTACTGATATAGAACTCAGTCTGCTCGACCAGATTTTAAGGGTTATTACACAAAATATGAAAGAGGCCTGGTCACCTATAATGGAACTTTTTCCGGTAATAGAAGCAAAAGAATCAAGCCCCAATGTTGTTCAGATTGTTGCTCAGAATGAAATTGTTGTTATGATTGTTATGGAAATTGTCATTGGTCATACAAGCGGAATGATGAATATTTGTTATCCTGTTATTTCTATTGAATCCCTTCTTCCAAAACTTGCAAACAGAGATTTAATGCTAAGCGGGACAACAGGCAGAAAAAGTAGAAATACGGAACTGAGAGCTCTTATAAGAGGGGCAAAAATAGAGCTCGAGGCAATACTCGGATATGCTTATATGAGTATGAAGGAAATTATTGATTTGGAAGTCGGTGATATAATAAAGCTAAACAGGCCGGCCAATGACACAGTTGTTGTTAAAGTGGACGGCAGAGAAAAATTTATTGCAGATTTTGGGGTCAGCAGATACAGAAGAAGTATCAAAATCAAACACATTTTAAAAACCGAGCACGATGAGGTAAAAGAGATTTTGGAAAAACTTGAACAAATGAGAAAAGAAAAAATCGAAAATATAACATCAGGGGAGAAAAATGAATAATTTTATAGATATTTTGATAAATGAAATAAAATCTGTGGTGGAGGGGTTAATAGGAATAGCTCCTGATGTAATTTTGAAAGAAGAAAAGCATAAAGTAGATATTGAGCCTCCTTATGCAAAAATAACCCTGCAGTCCAAAGAAGGTGAATTGACGGTTATTATACCTCCGGAAATTGCCACAATTCTCGGAGATTTAATGCTTGCAGGGGAGGGAGAGGCAAAAAGTGAAATGAATGAAGACGATTTGGATGCTATAAAAGAAATTGTATCCAATATATTCGGATCACTTTCAACAACCCTTGAAGCACAGGAAAATCTGCCTAAATTAAAATTTCAGATTAAAGATGTTACTTTTAATCAGGAAAAAGAAAAATTTGATTATGCAGATGACATCGTTTTAAATTGTTCTATAAAAGATATAAAAAAAGAGTGTCATATTCTTTTGGATAATAAAATATATTCTCTTATCAGCGGTAAAAAAACACATATTGAAGAAAAAAAAGAGACAGATAAAACCAAGTCTCTTCCAGAGGTTAAAAATTTGGAAATGCTTTTAGATGTAAAATTACAGCTTCGTGTGAGGATTGGAACAAAGGTTATGCTTTTAAAAGATGTTGTTTCTATGGATATAGGCTCAATCGTTGAACTTAATCAGCTTGCAAACGAACCGCTTGAAATTTTGATAGAGGATAAAAAAATAGGTGAGGGAGAAGTTGTAATAGTTGACGGAAACTTCGGGATTCAAATTACTTCTATAGGGACAAAAGAAGAGAGACTCAATACTCTTAAAAAATAGTTAAAATGGTGAGTAGTGAGTTGTGAAAATTGACAAAATAGTTTTGTTTTGATATTTTGCTATTAAAAAAGGTACGCGGTGTTTAAATTCAGTGAATTTTCGGATATGTGTATAAAATGTGGAAAGTGTATTCCGGGATGTACAATTCATGGAATAAATCCTGACGAAGCCACATCTCCGAGGGGTTTTTTGGATCTCTTGAAGGGTGTCGAAGTTGGTGAAATTGAGCTTGATAAAAATGCAAAAGATATTTTTGAAAGCTGTTTTTTGTGTAACCAGTGTGTTGAAATATGCCCCAATTCTATTCCCACCGATTTTATGATTGAAAATGTTAGAGCCGAAATTGCCGAAAAATTTGGAATAGCCTGGTTTAAAAGAGCATTTTTTTATCTTTTAAAAAACAGATGGGCTTATGATTTAGTAAGCAGGCTCGGTTTTTATTTTCAGACATGCGGGTTTAAGATCGAGCAAGAAAAAAATGCTATGCGCTCACGTTTTTCCATACCTCTTTTACATAAAGGAAGATTACTCCCTTATTTTAAGAAAAAACCTTTTTTAAAAAAATATCCAGAAAGGATAAAAGCAAAAAATCCTCAAAAAAAAGTTGCTATATTTATCGGATGTATGGCTAATTACAATTATACCGAAGTTGGCGATGCCCTGATAAAAGTGCTTAAATTTTTGAATGTTGATATTTTTATCCCTAAAAAGCAGCTTTGCTGCGGGGCACCGGCTTATTTTACGGGTGATTTTAAAACAGTAAAAGAACTTGTAGAATATAATATTAAATATTTTGAAAGTTTTATCGATGAGGTTGATGCAATTATTGTCCCGGAAGCCACATGTACCGCAATGTTAAAAAAAGATTATGAAGAATTTATAACATACCATATGCCGGAGTGGCTGGAAAGGCATAAAAAAATAAAATCCAAAATTTTTGGAACCACCGAATGGTTTTATAAATATACCGATTTAAAAGAAAGGCTTGCAAAACTTCCAAAAGAAAAAGAAAAAATCACATATCATGATGCGTGTCATTTCGGTAAGGTGTTTAATATAAGAAAAGAACCGAGAGCTCTTATAAGTCAAAATTATCAAATAAATGAAATGGAAAATCCGGATATGTGCTGCGGATTTGGCGGTATTACAATTCAGAGTGAAAAATTTCATCTGGCAAGAAAAGAAGGGTTGAAAAAAGCCGAAATGATTAAAAAGGTAGACGCCGAAATTGTAAGTGCGGAATGCAGTGCATGCAGAATGCAGATAACAGAACATCTTGATAAAGTAGGAGATAATAAAAAATTTATGCATCCTGTCGAACTTATTGCCAAGGCAATAGAAAATGGTGAAAATAGTGAGTAGTGAGTAGAGAAAAGAATAAAAAATGGCTAATTTGATAAATTTTTGGCAGCATATCTACTCTTATATAAATCCTGTTGCCCTTAATATAGGCCCTTTTCATATTCACTGGTATGCAATTATGTATATAACAGCGCTTGTTTTAGGTTATTATTTGGGGATTAAATTCGGTGAAAAAATGGGTTTTAGTAAAAAGATAATAGACGAATATTTTATATGGGCTGAAATAGGAATTATTTTGGGTGCAAGATTCGGATATGTTTTATTTTATATGCCCGGGGATAACAGTTATTATCTGCTTCATCCCTGGGAAATGTTTAACCCGTTTGAAGGCGGAAAATTTGTAGGTATTGCAGGTATGAGTTACCACGGGGCGGTAATAGGATTTATTCTCGCCACTTTGCTTTTTGTAAAGATAAAAAAAATTGATTTGTGGAAACTTGTGGATGTTGTAGCCCTTGCTGTTCCGCTTGCATATATTTTCGGAAGACTCGGTAATTTTTTAAACGAAAGAATTGTCGGCAGAATTACCGATGTTCCCTGGGGGGTTTATATAGACGGTGCTTTAAGGCATCCTATCGGTATATATGAAGCTTTTTTTGAAGGGCTGGTTAGTTTTATAATTATTTACTGGTTTTACAAAAAATTTTACAAATGCAAAGGGGAATTGATAGCATTATATCTTATAACTTATGGAATTTTTAGAAGTCTGTGTGAATTTTGGCGCCAGCCGGATCCTCAGCTTGGATTTATTATCGGTCATATAACAATGGGACAGATTTTAAGTTCTTTTTTGGTTATAATTGGTTTTATAATTTTTTATTACAGGAGAAAAAAATGCAAAAATTAGCAATTGTGGGGGGAGGTATAAGCGGGTTAAGCCTTGCATATTATCTTCAGAATGATTATGAAATAACTGTTTTTGAAAAAGATAAATGGGGCGGAAAAGCCTATACGCAAAAAGTTGGGAATTATCTTTTTGAAGAAGGTGTAAACGGGTTTTTAAATAATTCTCCCAAAACGCTTGAATTATGTGAAAAAATAGGCATAAAACCTATAAAAGCCGATGAAAATGCAAAAATCAGATATATTTATGATGATAAACTGATTAAACTTCCTTCAAAACCTGTTGAATTTTTAACAAGTGATATAATGAGCCTGAAAGGGAAAATTAGGATTTTGAAAGAATTTTTTATAAAACCCGTATGTGAGAGGGAAGAGAGTGTAAAAGAATTTGCAATAAGAAGACTTGGCAAAGAATTTTATAGAAAAATGATGATACCTATGTTGGCCGGTATATACGCCTCTACTCCTGAAATAACTTCTATGAATGCCGCTTTTCCCAAACTGAAAAAAATTGAATGTGAATACGGTTCTCTTTTTAAAGGCATGATTAAATTAAAAAGAGGAGGGGAACCTACGGGGGAACTTCATTCATTTGAATACGGAATGAGTGAATTTATTAATAAACTAAAAGAAAAAACAAAAGCAAATTTTGTAATTAAAGAAATAAAAGATGTAGATGAACTGAAAGATTTTGATAAAATTGTAATAGCTACGGAGGCTTATTCGGCATCAGAAATTTTAAAAAAATATGAAAAACTTTCAGATTTGTTAAAAAAAATTCCTTATAACCCTGTTGCCATTGTCGGACTTGATTTTGAGAGCATAACACCTAAATCTTTCGGTATTTTAACTATTAAAAACAAAACACTTGGCATATTGATGGACAAATATATTTTTCCCAACAGAAATGGAATCAGGGCAATGCTCGGAGGTGCCAGATATTCTGAAATTAAAGATTTAAATGAAGAAGAAATAATTAAAACAGCGCTTGATGATATATATGAAATTATCAAAAATGCTAATCCGAAAATAACGTGGTTAAAGCTTCATAAAAACGCAATTCCTAATTATTCCCTGAGTCATCAGAAATTAGTTGAAGATATATTCACCGAAGCAGAAAAATTTAATATTTATTTAACAGGCAATGCTTATAATGGCATCAGTTTCAATGACTGTATTAAAAATTCTTTCGAACTTGCTGAAAGGTTAAAGAAATGAAAAAATTGTTTTTGATTTTTTTATTTTTGACTTCTATTTTTGCAAATAATATTCATTGGGTAAAAAATTATAAAAATGCATTTGAACTGGCTAAAAAAGAGCATAAGCTTTTAATGGTCGATATTTCCGTTCATCACTGTCCTCCATGTTGGTATATGGCAAATATTGTTTATAAATACAAACCTGTAATTGATTATGTAAACAAAAATTTTATACCTATATTTATTTATGCCGATACAGACAGAGTTCCCATTGAGTTTTCTGTTTATTTTACTGGTGCGGCTCCTAATGTATTGTTGATTACACCTGATGATAAGCTTTATTACAGAATTTTCGGTTCAAGATCGGCCAAAATTTTTCTTGAAATTTTAAAACAGTATAACGAAAAATATCAAAAAGGCAAATAATGGAAAATATGGTTTATTCTCTGTTTGATTATTTTGACAAGATGCCTTTTGTCGTAAGTTTTATCGCAGGTGTTCTTTCATTTTTTTCTCCCTGTGTATTGCCTCTTGTGCCGATATATTTTTTTTATATAACAGGAATAAGTGCAAAAGAAATTGAACAGAGGAATTTAAATAAAAAAGAAAGACTTAAAATTTTAATTAATTCCTTTTTGTTTATTTTGGGTTTTGCTTTGGTATTTGTTTTGATTGGTGCAGCTGCCGCAAATTTAATAGGTAATATATTTGCAAATAAATGGTTAAATGTAATTGCAGGTATTATAATAGTTGTTTTTGGTCTTAATATTGGAGGTTTTATTAAATTTAAAATTTTTCAGTATGAAAAAAGATTAAATCTGCAAAATGCCGGGAGTTTTTTACTTGGAGTTTCCTTTGCATTTGGATGGACACCATGTATAGGGCCTATATTTGGCACAATTGTTGGAATGGCGGCAACCGACCCGGCAAAAAGTGTTTCTATGATGATTGTTTATTCTCTCGGGCTTGCTCTTCCGTTTTTACTTATGGCTATTTTTACCGTTTGGAGTATCAGATTTATACAAAAAGCAAAAAATTATATGGGTTTAATTGAAAAAGCAAGCGGTATTTTGTTAATATTAGTAGGTATTTATTTTTTTTATAAAGGAATTAAATAAATTAAATAAGGAGAAACAATGGATGCTGTAAAAGAATATTGGAGTGATAAAACTTTTTTACTCGGGATGTTTTTATGTATAATAGGAACCCTTTTGGGAGCTGTAGGAGTAGTTACGTCAGCAGTTTTAATAGAATTGACAGGTATAATTTTAATGATGCTGATAATTTATAAAATTGAATTATAATAAAAAGGGATAATATGAAAAAATTATTTGTATTTATAGGATTGGCCGGATTTTTATTCGCAGGCGATAACTGTGCTATGTGCCATAACGGCGGTATGGCTAAAAAATTAGATACACTAACTCCAGCTCAAATCGAAGCAAAAATGAAAGAATATAAAGCCGGAAAAGGTAATCCTATGATGGTTAATGTTGCAAAAGGTTTAAAAGAAGCTGATATCAAAAGAGTAGCAAAAGAATTTGGTAAAAAATAAAATAGAAATTCCAAAACAAATATTTGATTTGTTTTGGAAAATTAATATAAAATAATTTAATAAATAAAAAAATTATATCTTTATGATTAGCAATAATAAGTGCCAGACACTTTAAAATGTATTATTGAAAACAATGCCCAAAAAGGGCAAAGAAATTATTCGTGAGTAACAACAGGCATTGGCGGTTCGTTTTCAAGAACTTTTTTGGCGCTGCCGTATTTTTTAAGCATTTTCATTCTGTAGTTGTAAATGTCTTGCATTTCTCTTATATCTTGCATTACTTGGAAAACACCATGCCAGTGAGCATAATCCGGGCTTCCCATTGCTGCACCTTGTCTCATTCTTCTACCTTCATGATGCCATAGATAATAATATAATTTAAAGAACGGATCACTCCATACGTCAGATTTTATTAAACCTTTAGCTTTTAGCTCTTTTAGCATTTTATTTGCCGCATTAAAGTAATTATTATAATTTTTTACCTGAGCGTCAACTCTTTGGAAATAGTTGTTTACAAATGTAGCTTCATGACAAGCCGCACAAACTTGTTTCATCTGGCTCTTGCAGCTTCAGGTCCCTGTGGATTACCTGCTTTTGGATTACCTCTTAATATAGTTTTTCCAGGTATGATTTTTCCGCCATGACTCCAGAACGCCCATCCGGCTGTTTCAGCACCTTTTGTTCTTAAGAAACTTTTTGGTGCCCATAAATTCCATTTTAGTCTAAGTGAAACATTGTGAGTTGCTTTAAGTCCGTTAATTCCACTCATATGACATGTAAAACATGTTGCGGCTCTAAGGGTTTTACCTGGAATTTGTTTTCCTGTTTCAAAATTGTAATCTTTTTCATTTGTATCAAAAATATGCCCGTGAACACTTGATTCAAAAATTTCTTTATCCGGATGGTCCGGCCCTAAGTGACAGTTTGAACATGCTGCTGGCTGTCTTGCTTCGGCAGCTGAGAATTTATGTCTGCTGTGGCATGCTAAACAGTTTCCAACGCCTCCATCTGGATAAAGTGTGGCTATACCGTCACTTGGCCATGTTGCCGCATCCGGTCTGCCTTGAGAATCTAATTTTACAGTTGTTCCGTGGCATTGTACACAAATATTTGCAACGCCTAAATCTGCCTGTCTTGGATTGTTTTGGTTTGAAGCGAATACAGAATTGTCTTTTCTGATTCCCGCAGCCATTTTTTTTGCACTGTAACCGTTTAATGAAGGATGTTTTCCTTTCATATTTTCATAGTTATACGCAAGTTTGCTCATTAAAAAGCCGTGTTTACCCATATTTGATGCCAACCATTGTGCTGCACCTCTTGCATGTCCTGAATTAAGGTATTCTGTAACTTCTTTTGCGTGACATTTTGCACATGTTACGGATGAAACCGCAATTTGAACTGTCCAATTTTTTCCCTGCATAGGGTGCGCTTTAAATGCAGTTGGATAATCTTTTGGTACAACGTGACACTGCACACATCCGACACCTGCTTTTGCATGTTTTGAATGTTGCCAGTCAGCTACAATACCAGGATCTTGAGCTTTATGACACATTAAACACTGCTCATTTGTAACCGCAGGATTTGGTTTGAAATTTTTAAGTTTTACATAATTTGGGTTTGAATCCAAACTGTTTGCAGCAAATGCTACACTTGTTAGTGCTGCAATACTAACTCCGGCTGAAAGTGCCTTTTTCATTTTGTCTCCTTTGAGTTTATTTTTACTCTTTAATATTGTATTATAAAAAAGTGTCCAAAAAGTGCCAAAATTAACTTTTTATTAAATTAATATTTATTTTTTAAACTTCCTTTATAATTTATTTCTTCGGCTTTTTTTTCTGTATTGAGTTCTTTTACAGTTTGATTAATATCAATATTTTCTCTTAATTTGTCCAATTCTTCTTCATTATAACTCATATGCATATTTGCACTTATTATAAAAGGCATATCTTCTATTTTGGAAAGTTTTTCAATTTCTTCTTCAACATTTTCCCCTTCTATTGTAATAATAATTATTCCTTTTTCTTTATCGCCTATATGAACATCACATAAATCACTTTCCATAAGATTCATATAAACCGCATCATAATGCTCAGGTTTTGTTTTAACTATTATACTTGATATATTCATTTGTTCTCCTTTAATTTCCAAATTATAATTTCTGCCGGTGAAAAACTAATAATTTCATTATTTTTAATAAATTTTAACCCGTTTAGTGCCATTGTGTGTCCTTTTAATGTTTGTATAAGTTTATTATTCATATCAAATATCGCAATATTGTTTTTTTCATTATATTGAATTGCATAATATTTTAAATTTGGTGAAATACCTGCTGCATAAGGTAAAAATTTTACGTTGTTTTCAACTGTAAAATTATCATATTTTAAATTATAAATACTTACTTTTCTGTCCTCACTGGCATTTAAAATTAAATATTTTTTAAAATCGAGAGTTAATGTTTTCCCTTTGTTAAAGCCTTTTACGGTTTTAACCGTTTTTCCATTTTTTATATCTATAATTGTTACAATACCGCTTTCATCTCCGAATGCGGCAAGATTTTTATCTTTATTTAAAACAAAAAGGGAAAAAACATAATTTCCTATCTGTTTGTGATAAATTTCTTTTTTTAATTTCAAATCAAATAAAATTGCCTCATCAGCAAGTGTACCTATTAAAATCTTGTTTTTTGAAATATATTTTGCTTCTATTAAATTTTCTTTTGTAGAAAATATTTTTGTTAATTTTTTTGTTTTAAAATTATATAAATAGATTATTTTAAATGCATTTTCCCCCTGGGCAAGAATTAATAAATTGTTATTTTCAGGCGATATATCGAGTGAATATATCGGCATGGGAATCAGTTCATCCATAAAATCGTGTATTTTTGGTAGGATTATTGTATTTATATTTTTAAGTGTTTTAAAATTTTTTATAATAATTTCACCGTTTTCAAGTCCGGCGATTAAATATTTTTTATTAAATGTAAGTTTTGAAATATAACTTGGGTATATGATTTTTTTATAAGCAAACAGATTTATAATTATCAAAAATAAAATTATTAATTTTTTCATTTTCTTCCTTTATTTAACTATTAATTCTATCGAATCATTGGGGCAAACACCTATGCAAAACCCGCATGCCGTGCATTTATCTAAATCAATCACTGGATTAAACATTCCTTTATAAATTATTGCTTCTTTTTCGCAAATATCTTGACAGGAATAACAGATTGTATTATTCCAGGCAAGGCATTTTCTTGTATTGATTATAAATTCGGCATTTATTTTATTTTTTTTATATTCGGTTTTTAAAACTTTCCCACATGCTTTTGCACATTCATCGCAAAAAGTGCAGCCGTTAAATGCAAAATTTAAAATAGGAATTTCATTATTTAATTTTATTATTTTTTCGGGGCAGGCTTTAACACAGGCTTTTTCATTACATTCAATACAATTTAAAAAATCTTCTTTTTTTTTATAATATGGAGGGTATAGAAAAGATTTAAAAGGAGAGGTTACTCTCCTGAAAAAATTTCTTTTTGATTTATCTAACATTACATTCCTGTGTTTGCTTTTAAATTTTCAAATTTATTTTCAACAACAGGGTTTAATTTTGCCTGAGGAGCATGGCATAATGTACAGTTATATCTGCTTCCAGCAACTTTAGGTTCTTTTTTGTCTCCTTCAAAATTATCAACAAAATGGTCTTTTGGCATAGGTGTAACGCCCATAGCTTTTGCACTTTGAGGCATATGGCAGTTTAGACACATATTGTTTTTGATAGTAATCGGTACCATTCCGTTAACGCTGTGAGGTATCATAGGGGGAGCCGTTACAAAAGATTTTTTATAAAGTTTTACCTGTCCTGGAACCGGTGCCTGATTATTATATTTTACAACCGGTAAATTTTCACTTCCGGCATTTAATGATGTTTGTCTTATACCTGTAACTTTTACTGTTTTTTCAGATGTCTTTTGAGTGTTTGCCATTTGACATCCTGTTAATATTGCCGCAGCAGTTAAAGAGCTAATTATTAGCTTTTTCATTTTTTTCTCCTTTTATGTAATTTCTAATAGAAAATTTTAGTGCATTATCTTCGCACACTTCAATACATCTTCCGCAGTTTGAACACTCAATTCCTGATATAAAATCGCTTTTTTTCCCGATTATAGGTGCTAAAACCTGTGGTTCCGGGCAAATCATCAGACAGTTACCGCAATTTGTGCAATTGTCTTTATTATGTTTTACTCTGATTAAACTTTTAGCCCCTATTATTGAATAAGTGGCCCCTAACGGGCAAACATGTCCGCACCACCCGTTTTTTAAAACAAAAGCATCGAATAAAAATATAGCTATCAGCCATACCCATCCAAATCCTAGTGAAAATGCAACACCTCTTGTAAAAATACCGATAGGAGAGATAAATTCAAATGCGGCTGCGCCGCTTATGGCTGAAATTATAAGTAAAATACCGGCAAACCAGTATCTGAAATTTTTAATCTTCATAGCACTTATTAAATTGTCTTTTTCATGATGTGTTTTTCTTCTAAGCCATGCGGCCAAATCTGTAATCATATTTACAGGGCAAACCCAGGAACAAAACGCACGTCCTCCGATAAGAGCATAAAAAACAGCAATAATAATAACTCCTACAATCATATCGGTACTTATTACGGCACCAGCAAAAAGCATTTGTAAAAATGCATACGGGTCCGTTAAAGGAATTTTGCCAAAAATTTTAGATAAACTTAAATTTCCAACGAGTATTTTCCATCCCCACGCATTAGCGCCAAAATATAAAAATAAAATTGTAAGCTGGGATATCCTTCTTAAGATTAAATATCTGTTTTTAATTATTGATTCCATTTTATACCTTGATTTAAGTTATTTAATGGGCTTTTTTTACTCCAAGGTGTTTTTGTCGTTGTTTTTGTTGATGCGTTTTTAACCCTTTGCTGGTCTTTTTTACTCCATCCTTTAACGTATCTGTCTCCCGCTTTTCCAAGAAAAACTTCTCTTGGGAATATTTTAATGGCTGCTTTTTCAGTAACACATGCTCTTTCGCACATTCCGCAGCCTGTGCAATATTCTTCGTGAACAACAGGAATCCTGTAAGCGTGTTTTCCTGTTCTTTTATTTTGTTTCCATTCAATAGTTATAGCTTTATCCATTTCCGGGCATGCTCTGTAACATGCTGTACATTGAAGACCCCAAAAAGCAATACAGCTGCTCGGGTCTATTACAGCAATTCCCATTTTTGCCGAGTCAATTGTAACTTCGCCTTTATCATTTTTGCACATTTCAGGTGTTAAAGCACCTGTTGGACATGCATACATACACGGAATATCATCGCACATAAAACAAGGCCCCGTTCTTGCTATAAAAAAAGGTGTACCGATTGGAGCATTATCTCCGGGACTTGCCAATTTTAAGGTATCAATTTCCTCTCCGTTTATTATCATCTTATTTTCTCTGTTTTTACATGCTTCAACACATAATCCGCATCTTATGCATGTTTTTATAAAATCTCTCTCTTCTAATGCCCCGGGAGGTCTAAGAGTTAAAGGTTTAACCTTATCTTCCTCTACAAAAGCTCCGACAACAGTGCCGGCAACAGCAGACGCAGCTGCTGCCTGAGCCATTTGTGTTAAAAATCCTCTTCTATCCAAAATTTACCTTTATGCTTTATAAATTTTAACTGCCGCTTTTTTGTAATCTGTCTCTTTACTCATAGGACAGGTTGCATCAAGACAAACTTTATTGATTAATATTTTTTCATCAAACCATGGAACCATTACAAGTCCTCTTGGAGGTTTGTTTCTTCCTCTTGTCTCAACCCTTGCTTTAACTTTACCACGTCTGCTTTCAATTACAACTAAATCAAATCTTTGTAAACCTAGAGCTTTTGCATCTTTTGGATTCATATAACAAAGTGCTTCCGGCATTGCTCTATAAAGCTCTGGTACTCTCATGGTCATAGTTCCACTATGCCAGTGTTCAAGAACCCTACCAGTGCAAAGCCAGAAATTATATCCGTCTTTATCATATTTAGGGTCTTCTGGATGAACCATAAACGGTCTGAAGAATATTTTTGCTTTGTTTGCCAAATGAACTTTACCCATTGATTTAACAGGATGAGCCAGATTTCCTCTTTTAATTGTTTTTAAAAGCGATCCGTAAAATGCAAATTTTTCACCTGGTTTTGCGAATTTTCTTGCATATGGGTCATATTCAGTGTTAAATCTCCATTTTGTTTCTTTTCCATTAACTACAGGCCATCTTAGACCTCTTACTTTTTGATATGTATCAAAATCTGCCAGGTCATGTCCATGACCAATACCAAATTTTCTGTATTCTTCCCATAAAGCTTTTTGAATAAAGAATCCATAACCAGTAAACGGTTTGCCGTCACTTCCTATAATTTCTCTGCCGTCTCCCGCTGCTTCAGTATTTGGATGAAGTTTTCCTGTTTGTGGATTTTTGGCAATAGGATCTGGCCATGGGAAGTTTTTGCGATATTCTTCTCTATTATAAAGTACATCATATAATGTGTCTTCAGGTGAATAACCCATTTTTTTAGCTTCTTCCAATATGCCATACTTCTTTTAATTTAAATCTTTTTGAAAATTCTACCATTGTCCAAATATCTGTCATTGCATTTCCAGGGGCTACAACCTGCTGTCTCCAGTGTTGGGTTCTTCTTTCAGCATTACCATATGCCCCCCATTTTTCATAAATCATAGCCACTGGTAAAATTAAATCTGCCACTCTTGCGCTGACTCCAGGATAACATTCATTTACAACAATAAAGTTATCCATGGTTCTTGCCATTTTCAACCAGTGGTTAGCATTTGCAGTATTTTGCCAAGGGTTGTTTACATGAACCCATGCCCATTTAATTTTTCCTGGTTCCATATCCCTCATAATTTTTACAAAATGGCTTCCTACTTTTGGATTAATAGTTCCATATGGTATTTTCCATAATTTTTCTGTAATTTTTCTGTGTTTTGGATTTGCTACTAATAAGTCTGCCGGAAGTCTGTGGGCAAATGTTCCAACTTCCCTTGCAGTTCCGCATGCACTCGGCTGACCTGTTAGAGAGAATGCTCCGCTTCCCGGAACTGATTGCTTTCCAAGAAGTAAATGAACCATATAAACTATTTCATTAATCCAGCTACCTCTTACATGCTGATTGAATCCCATTGTCCAGAAAGATACAACTTTTCTGTTTGGATTAATATATAAATCAGCTAATTTTTTTAGTTTTGCTTTAAAACTTTCAATGCTTTCATCAGGGTCGCCTTTTGCAACGCTTGCTACATAATCAAGTGTATAAGGTTCAACCGCTTTTTTAAATTCATCAAAAGTTATTTGCCAATGGAAAAACGGTGCGTGACCTTTTCTGTGAGTCATTTCCATTTTTTCTCCGGCTTTCCATTTGCCGATTGCGCTTAATGCCACTGCTTCTTCTTTGCTTACTTCTTTTGCAGCCTGTTTTTTAATTGTTTGCATTTCTTTATCTGAATATCCAAGTTTTTTAGCTACACTTGGTTCTCTCATACCGTAACCTGTATCTACGGTTCCAGTTGCAAAGATGGTATGTTTTTTTACAAAATCCCAGTTTACGGCATTTCTTTTTATAATTTCCCTTCCGATATAATTCATAATTGCGAGGTCTGTATTTGGTCTGAAAATAATTTCCATATCTGCAAGATTTGAACATCTGTTTCTATAAGTTGAAAGATTAACTACTTTATATTTATCAGGATTGTTTAATTTTGCATCACTAACTCTACTCCAAAGAATCGGGTGCATTTCGGCCATATTCGCACCCCAGGTTATTACTGTGTCGGTAAGTTCTATATCATCATAACAACCGGCTGGTTCATCAATTCCAAATGTTTGATAAAATCCTACAACGGCGCTTGCCATACAGTGTCTTGCATTAGGATCGATATTGTTGCTTCTCCATCCGGCTTTAACTAATTTTACAGCCGCATAACCTTCCTGAATTGTATATTGGCCGGAACCGAATATTGCAACACCTGTTGGCCCCAATTCATTGTAATATTTTTTAAACTGTTTTTCCATTTCATCAAATGCCCTTTTCCAGCTGACTGGTCTAAACGGAGCATTTTTGCTGAAATTTCCATTTTCATCAAGCCTTAATAACGGCTGGGTAAGTCTGTCTGCACCATACATAATTTTTGCGTTGAAATAACCTTTAATACAGTTAATACCCCTGTTTACCGGAGCTTCTGGGTCACCTTTTACAGCAACGATTTTTCCTCCTTTTGTAGCAACCATAATACCGCATCCGGTTCCACAGAAACGGCATACGGCTTTATCCCATTGCCATCCTTCTTCACTTGCTTCGGCCTGTGCTTTTAATTCTTCCGGAACAGTAATTCCAGCTGCACTAGCCGCTGCCACTGCGGCAGTTGTTTTTAAAAAATCTCTTCTTGTCATTGACATAAGCACTCCTTTTTCGCTTTTTAACACTATTATGATACAACTTATTGACAAAAATGTTACATATTTTTATAATAAATTTAATTTTAAGGCACTTTATAAGCACATTTACGGCACTTAAAAGGCACTCTTTATGATAAAATTAAACAATTATTTTAAATAAGGAAAAAAAATGAAAATACTTTTGGTAGAAGACGATGAATTTATCGGTGAGAGTATAAAAGAATATTTTGAAATGAGCGGAAATAAAGTGGATTATTATTCAACTCCCAAAAGGGCGCTTGAAAAGATTTATCCTGAGCATTATGATATATATTTATTGGATATAAATATGCCCGAAATGAACGGATATGAATTTTATAAAGAATTAAAAAATTATTCTTCTTCAACACCGGTGATTTTTATAACCGCTTATTCAGATGTAGAACATATTGAAAAAGCCTTTAATATTGGTGCTGCCGATTATATTAAAAAACCTTTTGATTTAAAAGAGCTTGAACTGAGAATAAAAAGGCTTGTTTTCAAAAAAACGGACAGGATAAAAATTACAGCAAATTATTCATTTGATATAAAAAAATTAAAGCTTTTTTATAATGATAAAGAAGTGGAACTTACCCCCAATGAGAAATATTTTTTGGAAATTCTGGTTAAAAATATTAACAATGTTGTAGATTCCGAAACAATTAAAGATTATGTCTGGGAAGAAAAAGCCATTTGTGACAATACTTTAAGAACACAGGTTAAAAAATTAAGGAGTAAATTAAAAGAAAATTTTATTAAAAATGTAAGAGGATGCGGATATAAAATTGAAAAAAAACAGTGAATTTAAGTTTGATTTAACAATAGCCTTTGCTTTATTTGCCTTTTTGATAATTATTGTTGTTATATACATAAGTATATATTTTTTTACAAACATTGAAAATGAAAATTTTCAGCAGAATGTAATTTTATATGCTAAAAATTTGGTAAAAGAATATAAAACAAAAAAGCAAAAAGCTGTAAATAAGGCTATTGCAATATCAAAAAGTCCGTTAATTTCAAGTGAGTTTAACATTAATGAAAATCTGCTTTTCGGGGTTTTTAAACTTATTCTTTCAAGTGAAGACAATATATATAAAATTTCTTTAATACAAAACAATAAAAATATTTATTGTAAAAAAAATAATTCTATAGCGTGTTTAATAAATCAATCACAAAAACCGAAATTAAAGACTTTGATTTTAAAAGAAAATATAAAAAATCATAATGTTGTTTTTAATATTTCGGTACCTCTTAAAAATAAAGTTTTAAATATTGTTTATAAATATAAAAATATTTTTGAAAAATATAACGATATGTTTAACATTATGGTTATAGATAAAAAAGGAAAAATCTATTACAGTGATTTTACAAATGCCAAATATATATATGACATATACGGATACCCTGTTGTAGATTTAATGAAAAAATCCCAGGGGTTTATAAGTAATGATATTTATGTGCTGAATTTTAATGACAAATATAACATTATTTTTTTACAGAACAAGAAATTAATCCGCGAAACAAGTGAAATCTCCAAAAAACTGGCAATTATTATGATGATTTTATCTGTTTTTGTCGCAGTTCCTCTCGGAATATTTTTTTCAAGACCTTTATATAATTATTATAACGAACTTGATAAAAAAATAGATAAAGAGGTAGCAAAAGTAAAAGAGAATGAACAGCTTTTAATGCAGCAGTCCAAACTTGCGGCTTTGGGAGAGATGCTTGGAAATATAGCGCATCAGTGGAGACACCCTTTAACACATCTTTCCTTGCTTGTACAAAATATTGAAATAGCATATAAAAAAAATAAAATAGATGAAAAATATATCCAAAATTTTAAAAATAAGGCAATTAAACAGATAGAATACATGTCCAAAACGATAGACGATTTCAGGAACTTTTTTAAAGAAGATAAAGAAAAGAAAGAATTTAATATCAATGAATCTGTTAAAGAAGTTCTGTTTTTATTGGAAGGAAGACTTAAAAATCACAATATCGATGTGGAATTAATTGAAAAAAAAGAAAAAAATATTATAGGTTTCAAAAATGAATTTTTACAGGTAATTATGAATATAATAAATAATGCAGTAGATGTTTTGAATGAAAGAAATATAAAAAATAAAAAAATCTGGATTAAAATAGGAGAAAAAATAGAAATAGAAGATAATGCCGGAGGTATTAGAAAAGATATTTTTGATAAAATTTTTGAGCCTTATTTTACAACCAAATTTCAATCCCAGGGGACTGGAATAGGGCTTTATATGAGTAAAATAATTATTACAAAGCACTTTAACGGTAATTTACACGCATATAATTCAAATAATGGGGCGGTTTTTGTAATAAAAATTTAAAAAGCACTTTTTAAGCACGAAATATATATATAATATCAATAAAAAAAGGAAATCAATGAAAAAAACAACACTCGGCGCATTGATTATAGGCGCAATTATCGGGCTTGGAATTTCGTATTTTGCAGCGGTAATGGTGGATGTTACAGGGACGCCTCAATTTTGTGGAAGCTGTCATGAAATGAAACCGGAGGTTAGCAGTTTTGAATTCAGTGTGCACGGAGGAAACAATCCTCACGGATTTTCTGCCCATCATTGTACCGACTGTCATCTTTCCCATAAAAGTCTGTTTTCTTATCTGTTAACAAAAGGAATTAGCGGTACAAGAGATGCAATGGCTCATATAGGGCTTATTAAAAGAGTGGATTTTAAAGAAAATTTCTGGGAAATGAAAAATTATGTATATGATAATGCGTGTTTGCACTGCCATAAAGGAATAGAAGAACTTAAAGATAAAAACCACGTTGTTGGACTTGATGGGAATATTCAAAAAATTCATAAAATTTATTATTGGAATGTCAAAGAAAACGGAGGAAAAGTCAGCTGTGTAAAATGCCATAACGATTATACAATGCATCATTTTGCACATCCTAATCTTTTAGAAAACTTATCTTCCGAAAAATCGGAATAATTTTTTTTATATACTTAATCAGTATTCATATAATTTTTTTGTTACAATACAGAAAAAAAGGTAATTAAATGAAAAAATGGTTGTTTTTAATGGTTGCCGTTTTTGCTTTTGCGTTTGAATGGAGCGGAAAGGTTAATTGGGCAATGGGTTTTAATGCGGCAAAAAATGTTGCCTCCCAAGAGCATAAACTGATTATGGTCGATGTGTCACTTACAAACTGTCCTCCATGCAGGTATCTTGCCACAAAGGTTTATACTGATGATAAAGTGGCAGGTTTTATTAATAAAAATTTTGTGCCTGTGTTTTATCTTGCGGATCAGGATAATCTGCCTTTGATGGTTCAGAATTATTTTACAGGTTCAACCCCTACAATATTATTTATCAAACCAAACGGGGAACTTTATTACAGGATGATAGGCGCGAGACCTCCTAAGATTTTTTTAAAAATTCTTCAGGATGTAAATCAAAAATATAAGGCTGGTAAATGATAAAAAAAACTTATAATTTTTTCTTTTCTATTGAACTTGCGGTAATACTTTCTTTAATCTTTATTGTTGCAATGGCTGCCGCCACACTGTTAAAAACGGATCTTGAAGCCTGGCAGTATGTTTACGGCACCAAATGGTTTGAACTTATTATGTGGCTTTTGGGAATTAATTTAACAGGGGTAATGTTCAGATATAAAACTTATAAAAAGACGCCTATATTCCTTCTTCATCTTTCTGTAATTGTTATTTTACTCGGTGCAGGAATTACAAGATATTTTGGATATGAGGGAAATTTACATTTAAGAAACGGGCAAAGTGCAAATCAAATAACCGTTATTAAAAACAGGGCCAAACCTACTGATATTGAAATTAAGGATTTGGGCTTTAGGGTAAGGCTTGATAAATTTGTTTTAAAACATTATCCGGGAAGTATGCAGCCCAGCAGTTATGATAGTTTCGTAACAATTATTGACGGGAATAAAAAAATTCATTATCATATTTATATGAATCATATTTTAGTTTATAAAGGATACAGGTTTTATCAGGCAAGTTATGACCCGGACGGAGGCGGAAGTATACTTTCAGTCAATCACGACCCCGGAATGTATGTGACATATCTCGGATATCTGTTAATGGCAATAGGCTTTTTAGCAAGTATGCTTTATAAAAAAAGCAGATTTCAAATCACCGTTAAAAAATTAAAAACAGGTGGTCTTTTTTCATTGCTGTTATTTTTAACATTTCCCCACTCGGCGAATGCTTTTGATATTGATTCTTATATACAAAAATCTAAATCCATTGAATCTGTATGGGAGAGAATTTTGGTGCAAAAAAGCGGCAGAATTGAACCTATGGATACGTTGGATTTGGATATAGCGCATAAAATTACAAAAAAATATAAATTATTGGGAATGGATTATAATCAGATAGTTATGGGAATGCTTGCAAACCCACAATATTTTCAAAAACTGCCCCTTATTTATATAGGTCATCCTAAAATAAGAAAACTCCTGCATTTAAAAGGAAAATATGCACCTTATATCGATTTCTTTTTACCTAACGGGGATTTTAAATTTACAAAAGAGGTGAATAGGGCTTTTGATACACCCGATATTCAAAAAACACTCTTAGACAGGGAATGGATAAAAATAAACGAAAGGGTTTATGTCTCTTTTATGGTTTACACTGCTCAGATTTTTAAAATTTTTCCAACGCCTGATTCAAAAAAAATGAATAATACTTGGTTTTCTCCTTATCAAATTCAAAAAAGTGTAAACAAGGGTATGATGGACCCTTTCAGTGCCACTGCATATTTGAATGTATTTAATTCTTTGGTAAACAGTATAAAAATTTTTGATATAAATGAAATGAAAAAAGCGGCAGATGATATTTATAAACTTCAAAAAACATACACACCCGATATACTTCCTTCCAAAAACAGAATAGAATGGGAAATTAAATACAATCATTTACAAATTTTTCCTATGCTTATAGGCATTTATTCGACACTTGGACTCATTATTATTATTTTAGGATTTATTGAAGTTTTAAGACTTAAAAAATATCCGAAAACCGAACTTTTTTTTGTGGTTTTAGGTGCATTGGCCCTCTTGCTTCATACATTCAATATGGGGCTTAGATGGTATGTAGCAGGACATGCCCCTTGGTCTGATGCGTATGAATCAATTATATTTATTGCATGGGGTGCCGCTTTTGCATCGCTTGTTTTCTTTAGAAAATCAATGCTCGCACTTGGTGCTGGATTATTTGTAGCTGGGATGTTTATGATGGTTGCGCATTTAAACAATATTGACCCTCAAATTACAAACCTGGTTCCGGTATTAAAATCATACTGGCTTTTGGTTCATGTGGCGGTGATTACCTCTAGTTACGGATTTTTAGCAGTCGGGGCGATGCTGGGTCTTCTTAATCTTGTTTTGTTTGCTATTAACAAAGAAAAACTTAAAAAACAAATTAAAGAATTCAATAATATCATTTATATCGCTTTATATATAGGTTTGGCCTTGCTCAGTGTCGGAACATTTCTTGGCGGTGTTTGGGCAAATGAAAGCTGGGGAAGATATTGGAGTTGGGATCCGAAAGAAACATGGAGTTTAATTTCAATGGTGGTTTATGCACTTGTTATTCATGCTAAAATGATGCCAAAACTCAGAGGTGAATTTATTTTTTCATTATTGGCGTTTTTGAGCTTTTTCTTTATTTTAATGACATATTTCGGAGTAAATTTCTATATTGCCCAGGGACTTCACAGTTACGGTCAGGAAGTGGTGAACGGATACGGATGGATTAATATTATTTTTGCCGGAATGGGTGCCTGGTTTGCAGTGGTTATTTTAGGGCTTGCGATGGTGCTGTACCAAAAGGTAAATAAGCCGCTTAAAATAGAAAAAAACGAATATTCGCCAAAGGCTTAAAATGTATTTTATAATAAGTTTTAATTACAGAAATTCAGATATAAATTTAAGGGGAAAGCTTGCCAATTTGAAATTGGAAGATTTTAGAGATTTCAAAGAAGTAATGCTCCTTAGCACATGTAACAGATTCGAAGTTTTTTTTGATCAAAAAAGAGATTTGAATGAGCTGTTTGAAAAAGCTTTTTCAAAGGTAATTACAAAAGAAGAATTTACCAGTGCCGAAATTTATGAAGGTAGAGATGCTATAAGGCATACTTTTAGGGTTGCTGCAAGTCTGGATTCGATGGTTGTAGGCGAAGCACAGATTACAGGGCAGCTTAAGGAAGCTTTTTTAAAAGCTTATGAAAAACATTATATGGCTCAGGATTTGACAAGACTTATTCATTTTTCTTTTAAATGTGCAAAAAAAGTCAGAAATCAGACACAAATTTCAGAAGAACCTGTTTCTGTGGCATCAATTGCCGTAAAAAAAGCAAAAGACAGACTCGATAATTTAAGCGGTTATTCCGCTGTTGTTGTAGGAGTGGGTGATACTGCCAAAATTGTATGCAAAAATTTGATAAAAGAAGGTGTTAATATAATTTTGGTTAACAGAACCGTGGAAAACGCATTTGCCCTTAAAGAGGAATTGGGAGATGAGGTGAATATTGACGTGCACCCTTTGGAAAAACTGCCAAAACTTATAAATAATTACAGACTTCTTTTTTCAGCTACCTCATCAAAAGATCCTATTATAAAAAAAGAACATATTAAAGTGACAAATTATCAAAGAATCTGGTTTGATTTGGCAATTCCCTGCGATATAGAAATAACAGAAAATGAAGCTATAGAAATTATTAAAGTCGATGATTTAAAAAATATATCCGAAGAAAATCTTAAAAAAAGAAAAAAAGAACTTGTTTTTGCAAATGATTTAATAGAAAAATGCGTTGTTGAATTTTATAAATATCTTCAGTCGGTATCAATTGAACCTATTATAAAATTTTTGCAGGATAAAGCTAAACAGTGTGCTGGGGCTTCGTTGGAAAATGCTGTGAAAAAAATAATATTCCGGCTGAATATAAAGAGGAAGTGGAAAAGTACTTCATAATGCATTTAAAAGGTTTTTACACAATCCCAATATAACTCTTAAAAAATAGGTCGTGATTCCCCGGAAGTTGATATTTTAGTTTCATCTTTAAAAAGACTTTTTAATTTAAAAGGTGATATTTTGGATATTAATAAATGTGATTATCATATGGATAAGGGGATACTTAAATAGAGAATAGTGAATTGTGAGTAGTGAGATGAAAGGAATAAGATGATTTTTATTGATGCCTGTTTTGGGAAAAAAACTCCATATACCCCTGTTTGGATGATGAGGCAGGCGGGGAGGTATCTTCCTGAATATATGGAAATTAGAAGGAAAGTTGGTAATTTTTTGGATATGACAAAAAATCCTGCAATTGCCGCTGAAATTACTATTCAGCCTGTGAGACACCTTAATGTGGACGCTGCTATTTTATTTAGCGATATACTTAATCTTCCAATGGAAATGGGGTTACCTCTGAGGTTCGAAAAAGGGGTCGGTCCCGTTTTTGACAAAACAATAGATTCTGAAGAAGATATAGACAGACTTGATTGCAGGGCAGATAAAAAAATATCTTATGTGTATGAAGCGGTAAAAATAATAAGAAGTGAATTAAGTAAAGAAAAAGCTTTAATCGGATTTTGCGGGAGTCCTTGGACAATTGCCACTTATATGGTGGAAGGAAGGGGAAGCAAACAATATGCAAAAATAAAAAGGATGGTTTATACAAATCCTATGATGCTTCATAGACTATTAGCTTTTAATACCAGAGAATTAATTGAATATCTTTCAAATCAGATTGAATCCGGAGCGAACGCCGTAATGGTTTTTGACAGCTGGGGCGGTGCGCTTGAAAGGGATAAATTTTTTGAATTTTCCTGGAATTATATGAAAACAATTTCAAAAGAGATAAAAGAAAAATATCCAAATGTTCCTGTAATACTTTTTAGTAAAGGTGTAGGGCTTTATATGAGTGATATGGACGGGGATTTTGATGTATTGGGGGTTGATTGGAATACGCCAATGGATTATGCTCTTGAAATTTTTCAAGATAATTATACCCTTCAGGGAAATATGGAACCGACGCGTCTTTATTCAAAAAGTGCGACAAAAGAGGCTGTTGAAAAAATTGCTAATACAATGCAAGGGCACAGACATATATTCAATTTGGGGCATGGAATTTTACCGGATGTGTCTGTGGATAATGCAAAATATTTTGTGGATTTATGTAAAGAAATTACGTTAAAAAGAGGATGAAGGATTTAGGAATAAGGATTAAGAAAAATAAAATGTACAGTGAAAAAGGAGAATAAATGAATTTAAGAAGATTAAGACTTAATGCTAATATCAGGGATTTGGTAAGGGAAAACTATATTACAAAAAATGATTTAATTATGCCTGTTTTTATAAAAGAGGGGCTTGATGGTAAAAATGAAATTCCTTCAATGCCGGGAATTTATCAAAACGGAGAAAATGCTTTTTTGGATGAAATAAATGAGTGTATAAACCTTGGAATAAAAGCCGTAATTTTGTTTGGAATCCCAAAACTAAAAGATTCATGCGGAAGCGATGCTTTAAGCGAAGAAGGGCTGATTGCCAGAAGTGTAAGAAAAGCCAAAGAGACTTTCGGCGATAAAATAGCCATTATTACAGATTTATGTTTTTGTGAATTTACTGACCACGGGCACTGTGGAATTATTAATCCGAAACTAAAAACGGTTGATAACGAGGCAACTCTTGAAATCAGCGCAAAACAGGCACTAATTCATGCCAAGGCAGGAGCAGATATGATAGCACCGAGCGGTATGATGGATGATATTGTCATTACTTTAAGAGATGCTCTTGATAATAACGGCTTTTCGCATATTCCGATTATGAGTTATTCAACCAAATTTGCTAGCGCATTTTACGGACCGTTCAGGGATGCCGCTGAGAGTGCACCTGTCGCAAACGAATATCTCCCAAAAAATAGAAAAACATATCAAATGGATACGGCAAATGCAAGGGAAGCTCTGCTTGAAAGCTTAATAGATGAAGAACAAGGCGCTGATATTTTAATGGTAAAACCTGCTCTTAGCTTTATGGATATTATAAAAACGGTTAAAGAAAATACACTTAAGCCTCTTTGCATTTATAATGTAAGCGGGGAATATTCCATGGTAAAAGCGGCAAGTATGAATGGTTGGATGGATTATTCTACATTAATGATGGAAATTTTAACAAGCTTTAAAAGAGCCGGGGCCGATATGGTTATAAGTTATCACAGTAAAGATGCGGCGAAATTACTTAGTTAAAAATGAAAAGTGAAAAGTGAAAAATTCAAATTGATAATGTATAATATGCAAAAAATTTAAAGGATTTGAATGAAATTGACAATAGCTACTCGCGGGAGTAAATTAGCTTTATGGCAGGCTGAATGGGTTAAAGCAAGGCTTGAAAATCTGGGTCATGAGGTAAGTTTAAAAATTGTGACCACTACAGGGGATAAAATTTTAGATAAGCCTTTAACTGAAATTGGAGGAAAAGGGCTTTTTATTAAAGAGGTTGAAGAAGCCCTTTTAAGAGGAGAAGCCCAGATTGCTGTACATTCTCTTAAAGATTTTCCAACCGAGTATGACACAAAACATTTCACTTTGGCCGCCGTTCCTAAAAGAGAAGCAGTTGAAGATGTTTTTTTAAGTGAAACATTTGAAACACTGGCCGATTTACCTTTTAATGCGGTTGTAGGAACCAGCTCAATTAGACGTGCTATGCAGATTAAAGCTTTCAGGGATGATTTAATAATTAGTGATTTAAGAGGAAATGTCGATACAAGAATCAATAAATTAAAAAACGGTGAATATGACGGAATAATTTTGGCTCATGCTGGAATAAAAAGACTTGGGCTTAAAAAATCGGTTAAATATATAGAAATTATTGACACAGATTTAATTATTCCGGCAATGGGACAGGGGGCTTTGGGAATTGAAACTGTAAATGATGAAAAAGTAATCGCAGCCGTTAAGCCGCTCCATGATTTGAGAACATTTGTAGAAGTCAGTATAGAAAGGGATTTTGTCGATACTTTGAATATGGGATGTCATGCACCTGTGGGGGTAAATGCAAAAATAATGCCTGATGATTCCATTAAAATAAAAGGTATTCTTGAGAGAAATGGTAAGTTAATAAAAAAAGAGGTGGTTATTGCATTTGACGAATGGGAAAATGCAGGAAAAGACTTTGCAAAGGAATTTTTGTAAATAGTGAGTAGTGAGTTGTGAGTGGTGAGTTAGTTGAGAGTTGCCAAGTAGCCAAGTTCCAAGTGAAAAGGTAAAAAATGATAAATGAAAAAATAGATTTTGAAAAACTATCCAAATATTCAAGACACGCACCGAGATATACATCATATCCGACAGCGGTTGAATTTAAGGATTTAAAGCCTGAAGATATTATAAATGAATTTAAAAGCGATAAACCTGTAAGTCTTTATTTTCATCTGCCTTTTTGCAGGAGTGCCTGTTATTTTTGCGGATGCAATGTTGTATATACTTCAAAAGCAGACAAAAGAAAAAGATATATTGAATATTTAAATAAAGAGCTTGAAATATTAAGTGAATATCTTGATACAGGCAGAATTGTCAGACAGCTTCATTTTGGAGGGGGAACACCCACATTTTTCACCCCTGATGAATTAAAAGAAGTTTATGAATTGATTTATAGCTATTTTAAAAATTTTGAGAGTGATGCCGAAATAAGTGTTGAAATAGACCCAAGGTTTTTTTCTAAATCTCATATGGATGTTATGAAAAAATTTGGAGTAAACAGAATCAGTTTTGGAGTTCAGGATTTTAATGAAGCAACTCAAAAGGCTGTTAACAGAATTCAGCCTTTTGAAATAACCAAAGAAGCAGTTGACATTGCAAGGGATGCAGGAATAAAATCGATAAATATCGATTTGATTTACGGCCTTCCTTATCAAAGCTTAGAAACATTTAAGAAAACGCTTGAACTCGTTATTAAGTTAAATCCGGACAGAGTTGCAGTGTTTAACTATGCTCACGTTCCATGGCTTAAAAAAGGTATGAGAAAAATAGATGAAACTACCCTTCCAGCCCTTGAAGAACAACAAAAAATTTTCAAATATGTGATAGATTTTTTTGAAAATAACGGATATATAATGGTTGGAATGGATCATTTTGCAAAGCCTGAGGATGAACTATTTAAAGCGATTGAAAAAGGAGAACTTCACAGGAATTTTCAGGGGTATACCACAAAAGGCGGGGCTGATTTAATAGGAGTCGGCCTTACTTCCATCAGTGAAACTGAGAATGCATATTTTCAAAATTATAAAGATTTAAAAAATTATGAAAGAGTAATAGACGAGGGGAAACTTCCAACATTTAGGGGTATAATTTTAAATAAAGAGGATAAAATCAGAAAATATATAATAATGGAAATGATGGCAAATTTCAGCTTTGATATAAAAAGATTTGAAGAAAAATTTGGTATTAATTTTTTTGATAAATTTAAAAATGAAATAAATGAGCTGCAGGAATTTGTGGACGGGGGACTTGTTGAAATTGACAATAATAAAATAAAAGTCAACAGGACAGGGAGTTTGCTTATTAGAAATATAGTGCTGCCTTTTGATGAATATTTTAAAAAAATGAAAAATCAAAAAGTATTTTCAAAATCTGTATAAATTAGGAGAGAGGAAAATGGATAAAAAATTAAAAATTTCAATAGGAAATCTGCCTTTAAAAAAAATAGATGCAGATATTTTTTTGCATCCGGTAAAATATAAAGATTCAATAACTTACGAACCGATGGCGGAAGAGGCTGTAATTGCTTTGATTGCCAAACATTTTACTTACGAAAAAGTGCCTGAAAGGGTAAAAAATTATTTTGACGATATGGATGACGGATATTTGATGAGTGAAAGTAATTTTGATGAATATGATTTGGAAAAACTTAAAAGAGGTGAAATAATTGTTGGCAGAGATGTTTTATTGCATCCAAAATATGAAAATATAAAAAAATTTTTAACTATTTTAAGAGAGTTTGGCGAATTTGAAATTAGCGGGGTAGATTTGCCTAATTTTTTTGAACCCAGCGATCCTATTTTGGCTGAGATAGTGGAAACCCAAAAAGAGTTTGAATGTTGTTTGGAAGAAATAGATGAATTGCCGAGTTTTGACGGAAGTGTGCTTTATGCGTGCGATGACAATTTTGTTATAAGGGCTAATGAACTTTTATGTTCACATCAGTTTATTATTGCAAACAGAATTAAATCTTTTAAAGTTGAGGTTGACGGAGAGGTTAAAGAAATTAAAAAACTTCCGGAACTTAAAGGGACGTTTGGAATAATTTATAAAAAAGTTGATGAGTATCCCTTTTTAAGAGTTAGTATTAAAAATTTGGTATAATAATATAAAAAAAGGCTTAATATGAGCTTTAATCCTCCGACCTATACATACTTCGATTATAAAAACTGGAAAGGTGACTGGGAATTAATTGAAGGATATCCTTTTGCAATGGCACCAAGTCCTGTAAGTAAGCATCAATTGTTAATGAGCAGGTTAGTTCAATATTTTAATAATGGATTAGAAAAGTGTGAGTGTGAGAGTTATCCAGAGCTTGACTGGATTATTGATGAAAAAACGGTTGTAAGGCCGGATATTGCAATTTATTGCGAAGAAATAGAAAAATATCCAAAAACAGCTCCAAAAATTGTAGTAGAAATTGTTTCTGATTCAACAGCAAATAAAGATGAGGAGATTAAATTTAAACTTTATGAAAGAGAAAAAGTTGAATATTATATTTTGGTTTATCCAGATTTTGAAAAGGTAAGAATATTTAAGCTAAAGAATTCAAAATTTGATAAAGTTTATGAAGGAGATAAAAATTTTAAGTTTGATATTTGTGATATAGAGATTGATTTTGGTAAAATATTTAAAAAAAAGGGGTAAAAATGGCAAGAGTGTGTGTTCCTTTGGCTAACGGGTTTGAAGAAATTGAAGCAACCTCACTTATTGACGTAATGAGAAGAGGGGGGCTTGATGTAATTGTCGCCGGTGTCGGCGGGGATGTGATTTACGGAGCCCATAATATAAGGGTAATTCCAGATACAAAAATAGAACTTATAAATGCAGATGAGCTGGATTTAATTGTATTACCGGGCGGACTTCCGGGTGCAATTAATTTAGCAAACGATGAGAGTGTTCAAAAACTTTTAAAAGAAATGGATGAAAAAGGAAAATATGTGGGTGCTATATGTGCAGGTCCGTATGCACTTAAAACCGCCGGAGTTTTAAAAGAGAGATACACAGCGTATCCCGGATGGGAAGGAAATATAAGAAAAGAAGGATATGTAAGTAATGCTAAAGTTGTAGAGGATAAAAATGTTTTGACAAGTAAAGGTCCTGGAACAGCTATGTGTTTTGGTCTTGAAATTGTTAAAAAATTTGCAGGTGAGGAAGTTTATAATCAGTTAAAGGCAGGATTATTGGCTGATTTTTGTTAAGGAGTTTAAAATGAGGGGAATTGAAGCATTGGATTATTTTCTTGAAAGCTGGCATGGAAAAATACGTGAATTTGATGAATACAGAGAATTTGACGCATTAATTGAATATGTTTTTGGAAATGAGAGAAAATTTTTTGATTCAAAAGTCGTAATAGAGAGGTTTTTTGAGAGGAAAATTTATTTTGATTTAAAAGAAGAAGTAAATGAATTTATTCCTGAAGAGATTGAATATGATCCGATGAGCGGTAATTTATATATAAAAAGAAATCTGTTTGAAATAAAAATCGCCCCAAGAATTTATTAATAATTTTTGGGGTTAAATAACTTAATTATTTTATCTCCTATTTCACTTATGATTGTTGCAAAAATAACTAAAAAACCACCTGATATTTGAAATAAGGTTAATTTTTCTCCATACATAATTCCAAAAAATGCAGCCGTAACCGGCTCTAAAGCGAAAATAATCGCTGTTTTTGTCGGAGACGTGTATTTTTGGGCATAAGTTTGAACGAAAAAAGCAAATACCGTTGCAAAAAACGAAGTAATAAAAAGTGCGAAAATCACAAGGGGTGTGATTTTTATCTTGTGAGATTCAAACGGTACAAACAAAAGGCTTAAAATTGCAACAACTAAAAACTGAAAAGTTACCAGTGTATAAATATTGTATTTTTTAGAAAAGACATCTGTTACGCTTACATGCATACCAAAAAATATTGCACACAAAAGAGGATAAATTTCATAAACATTAAAAATTAGTTTTCCGCTTAGTGTTAATAGATATAATCCTATAACAGCAATTATAACTCCGATGATGGAATATATTTTAATGTTTCTTTTAAACAGCAGAAAAGAAAATATCGGGGTAAATACCACAAATAACGCTGTTATGAAGGCAACAATATTTGAGGGTACAAAATTAAGAGAATATGTCTGTGCGGCATAAGCTATAAAATTCAAAAATCCCAGAATACAAGCAGCAAGAATATCTTCTTTTTTTAAAGTAATTTTTTTATAAAAAATCAAAAGCATTAATAAAAATGCCAAAAAAAATCTGGCAAAAAGAAAAGAGAATGTTGGTAAATCTTCTATTGCCTTTTTCATTAGAATAAAAGTGGAGCCCCAGAAAAAGGCTGTTAAAATTAATAAAAAATCAGAATATTTTGCAAATATTCTATCCACTAAATTCCGCCCTGCGCTTTCATTCTTTTTTCAAGTTTATGTCCGATAAAACTTAATATTGAAGTTAACATCAAATAAAGAACAGCTACCGTGAGCCATACTTCGAATGGAGAAAATGTGTTTGCAACAATTTCCCTTCCCACTTTTGTAAGGTCTGTAATGGATATAACCGATACAAGTGAACTGTCTTTTATTAATGAGATAAGCTCACCTATAAGAGCCGGAAGCGCTTTTTTTAAGGCCTGCGGCAGAATAATCAGATACATTTTTTGAATCGGTGTAAATCCGAGTGACATTGCCGCTTCATGTTGTCCTTTATCAACCGCCTGGATTGCGCCTCTTAAAATTTCTGCAATGTAAGCCCCGTAAAATATAGATAAACTCATAACACCCGCCCAAAATCTCGGAAGTGCAAAAATAGTTGCCACTATAAAATAAAAAATAAACAGCTGCACCAAAAGAGGCGTTCCGCGGATAACAGTAACATAAAAACTTCCTATATAATCAAGTGCCGGGATGCCGCTTAGCCTTATTATTGCTATTATAAGGCCTATTAAAAAAGCGAAAAGCATTGAAATAATTGAAATTTTAATAGTTACCCAAATTCCCAAAATAAAAGGACCCGGTTTTAATTTTTCTTTATATGCAAATTCATCATCCTGAAATAAATATTCACCATTTTTAAATTGTAATTTATAACCATTTATATCAAACTGATAAATTTTTTTATTTTCGCAGATTATTACCGCTTTATTTTGTTTTATCTGAAGCTTTCCGTCACATGGAGATGTAAGAGGAATTTTAGCCTTATATACAAAATATTTGGGAATCATATCCCATTTCCATGTATAATTTATTTTGCTTGCAGCGTTATATAAAAAATATCCTACCAATACATAAAAAAGAGAGGCTAAAAGTAAGCCTGTTTCTTTTTTTTTTAATATTGACTTTTTCATTGAACTCTTTTTAACCAATCAGTATGTCTAAACCATTTGTTGTACAGTTTTTCATAAGTTCCGTCATGTTTGATTTGTCTTAAGAAATTGTTTAACCAGTTTAGAAAATCCGGATCACCGTGGTTAATAGCAAATCCGAGAGGTTCGTAAGTTAAATCCTGATTAAGAAAAATTAGTTTCCCTTTTCCTTTACCCGCCATAAATAATTCATTGTAAGGTTTATCGTATATAAATGCATCTGCTCTGTTGTTTATAACTTCCTGAACAGCTGCGCTTTCTGAATCAAATGTTTTGATTGTGGCGTGTTTAAAGAGTTTTCTTGCTGCAATTTCTCCTGTAACACCGAGTTTTGTAGTAATTACCATACCTTTTTTATCTAAATCTTTATAACTTTTTACACCTTTGTGTTTTTTATTTACAAGAAGCGTTTGACCGACTAAAAAGTATGGATTTGTAAATGCCACTTTTAAGTTTCTTTTCTGGGTAATGGTCATACCTGACATTATGATATCACATTTATTGGTAATAAGTGCAGAAATGATGCCGTCCCATGCTGTCGGAACAAGTTTTAGTTTTACACCCATATCTTTAGTCATTTTTTTTGCAACATCAACATCAAAACCGATTATTCTTCCGTGTTTGTCTCTCATTTCAAAAGGAACATAACCCGGCTCCAGACAGACTCTTAGTACGCCTTTTTTTACAACCTGATTTAAAGTAGATTTTTGCCAAAGATTAAAATCGGCAGCAAAAACCATTGATACCAAAGCTAAAACCGTAAATAGTAATTTTTTCATTTTTATCTCCTTTTAATGATGTAAGATTTCGCTTAAGAATTTTTTTGCCCTGTCTGTTTGAGGGTTGTTGAAAAATTCTTCAGGCGTATTTTCTTCTACTATCTGGCCTGCATCCATAAATACAATTCTGTCACTCACTTCCCTTGCAAATCCCATTTCATGGGTTACACACACAATTGTATAATTTTCTTTTGCGAGTTCTTTCATAACATCAAGTACTTCACCTATCATTTCCGGGTCCAGTGCACTTGTCGGTTCGTCAAAAAGAATGATTTTAGGCTTCATTGCCAGTGTTCTGGCAATTGCAACCCTTTGTTTCTGACCTCCGCTAAGTTCACTTGGGTATTTGTTTGCCTGATGAGGAATTTTAACCCTCTCAAGCAGGCTCATAGCAAGTTCTTCGGCTTCTTTTTTTGGCATTTTTTTTACTTTAACCGGAGCCAAAGTAATATTTTCGAGTATTGTCAAATGCGGAAAAAGATTAAAATGCTGAAAAACCATTCCAACTTCCTGACGGAGTTTGTTTATATTTGTTTTTTTGTGATATAAATCTTTAGAGTCAATAATTATTTTTCCGCTGTCAATATCTTCGAGTCTGTTTATACATCTGATAAGTGTAGATTTTCCGCTTCCGCTTGGTCCGCAGACTACTACAACTTCTCCTTTTTTTACGTCGAAATTTACACCTTTTAGGGCGTGGAAATTTCCATAATATTTTTCAATATCTTTCATCTGAATGATTTTGTCATTATCCATCTATGCTCCTATGCGTTAAGCTGTTTTTCAACTTTTTTTTCTAAATGATGAGAAAATTTACTCATACTGAATGCTATACTGAAATATACCAATGCTACAAAAGAAAATACTTCAAAACTGATATAAAGTCTGTTATTGATAATTGTTGCAGCCCTGAAAAATTCAATTACGCCTATTGTATAAGCAAGAGACGTATCTTTAAAAAGTGCAACAAACTGTGATACAAACGCCGGTATCATTTTTCTGTATGCCTGAGGCAGAATTATATAAAAAAATGTCTGAAAATTATTCATTCCAAGAGATTTTGCAGCTTCAAACTGTCCTTTTGGAATGGAATTTATACCGGCTCTTACTATTTCGGCAACATAAGCACTTGTAAATATGGTAAATGCAATTATCGCCGCAACGGTAGGTGACACATGTGCCTGAGTGTGAAAAAAGCTCATTGAAAATACCGGTATTGCAAAAAATACCCAGAATATCACCATAAGCAGCGGGGTTGCCCTTACTATTTCAATATATAAAATCGATGGTATTTTAATTAATTTAATACTAGACCATCTTGCGATTCCAAAAATTGAACCAAGTATAAAGCTTAAAATTATTGAAACAACAGCCAAAATAAAAGTTAAGGCAAGTCCTCCAATTTCCCCAGGTCTTCCAAAAAACAGAAATCTTAAGTTATCTTTTGTAAAAAGTTCTTCGTAATGGGTCTCAGGGTATGCAAGCATTTGAAAAATTTTAAGCAGCGCAGCAATTACAATAATATTGAAAATCCAAAATACTATTTTATGTGTTTTGAAATAATTTTCTATGTTTTTAAGCATTTTTTACGCCTTTTGAAAATTTTATTTCTATGAGATTCATTATAAACGAAGTGCTCAAAGTTAAAATAATATAAAGGATTGTAACTGCTGTTGCCGCTTCAAAGCCTCTAAAAGTTTCAGCATCTATTTGTTGCGTTGAAAAAGTAAGCTCCGCCACACCTATTGTCATAGCTAAAGAAGAATTTTTTATTAAATTTAAAAACTGGCTTGTAAGAGGTGGAATGATAATTCTGACAGCCTGAGGATATATTACATACCACATTACCTGAAATCTGTTCATTCCAAGAGATCTTGCAGCTTCAAACTGCCCTTTTGGAATGGAACGTATCCCCGCTTTTACCACTTCCGCTATATAAGCGCCCGTATATAAAATAAGCGCTAAAAGGGCTGAAAAAAATGCATCCACGTCATTTATATGTAAAAAATCACCCCATGTATTTAAAAACGGAAAAATTTGTGAAAGAGTGAAAGTAAAATATATAAAAAACATTTGTACAATTAACGGAATGTTCCTGAAACTTTCAACATAATAACTTGAAATAAGACTCAGCCAAAAGCTTTTGGAAGCTCTTCCGATTCCTACGATAGAACCAATTATAAAGCTAAAAATTATTCCTAAAACCGAAAGTTTTATTGTAGTAATTAATCCATTTATCAGCAGCTGCTTATATTCAATTAACACATGCCAGTCAAATTCATAACCCATTATTTACCTTTACCCCGAAAAAGGGGAGAAATTATTTAGGCCAAACTTCAGGAAGTCTGTTTGGTTTTGTCCCGAACCATTTTATATAAAGTTTTTGATAAGTTCCGTCCCTTACAGCATCTTGTATTGCAAAATTTACCGCATCTCTGAAGTTTGATTCATTTTCTCTGACTCCCATTCCGTAAGGTTCGAAAGTAAATGTTCCGCCTACAACTTTGAATGCACCGTGTGAATTTTTAGCCTGGGTTACACACCATGTATAATCTGTTGAAACCGCATCGATTTTTCCTCTTTTTAATGCCATAACAGCCTGAGGATATTCCTGGAAATATACAAGTTTAACTTTTGGATTTACTCTTTTTAAATTGTCTCCGCTTGTAGCCCCCTGAATTACCCCGACTTTTTTACCGCTTAAATCATGATAGTTTTTAATTGTGGAATCTTTTCTAACCATAATTGACTGACCGTCAAAATAATAACTGATTGTAAAATCTATCGGTAAATCTCTTTTTACTTTGTGGGTCATACTGGCAGCTGCAATATCTACAGTCCCGCTTTGAACCATTGGAATTCTTGTTTTTGAAGTAACCTGTGTAAATACAGGTTTCACACCGAGTTTTTTTGCAATGTATTTAACCAAATCTATATCAAAACCTACAACCTGACCTTTTTCGTTTACATAACCAAACGGTGGAAAGTCATATTTCACACCTGCTTTTAATACACCTCTTTTTTGAACATCTTGGAGTAAATCAGCATTTAAACCGCTAAAAATTACTCCTAAAAGTACAAACAGGGCAAGTATTTTTTTCATTTTTTGCTCCTTTGAATTTTTTTTTCAAATCATTATAACAAAACAATGACAAATAAAAGAAATTTTTTTGCATATATTTTAATCAATTATTGTTTGTATAAGTATTTATAATTAAGGCCGGGTAATTAAAAAGAAGTGTGTTAAAACATTAAACGGTAAAAAAAAGAAAATTTTAATCTCTTAATAAAGATGTAATATATTCTATATTTAGACTGTTTTGATGAACCTGCGCTAAAACAGAGGCATTTAATTTTATTTTTTCATTTTCCATATCTATAACTTTTTTGGCCACATCAGGCTCATTTTGAGCTTTAGCTGCAGATTCTGATACTATATTTTGTGACAGATTATTGACTTTGTCTCTCAAAGCATTTTGGGCCGCTCCGATACTTGAAAATGCACTGTTTAATGATTTTTCAAATTCATCGAGATTGTCAGCATCAAAATTTGGCATGGAAGTATTTATATTAATTTCGTTAAACTGAAAACTTCCAAAAACATTTTTATTGTTATATGTTGTATTTTCTAAAGTATTATTTATATTTTTGGTATATTTTTGAATTTGGGAATCGATTATGTTTAAATTATCATTACTGAGTGCGGCATTGTTTAATGCAGCCTGAAGTGTTTTTATATCGTGTAAATTATCCCTGATTGAATTTAAAGCCCCGTTTGCAATTTGTGTAAAACCAATCGCCTCATTATAATTATTAATTTCCTGTAAATTGGAATCAATATCGTTTTGGAATACATCATTTACAAATTTGTTTACTGTTTCTTCTATATTTGGATTGGATATTTTATCTAAATCTTTTTGAATTTTTTGTAAATGGTTGTTTATATGGTTTTGTGTTAGGTTTTGAACTTTCATTTCCCACTCCTTTATAATTGATTATATCATATTTTTGATAAAATGTTAAATAATTTTAAAGGATATAAATGATTGAGATTCGTCATTTGAAAAAAACATTTGGCAAAAAAGAGGTATTAAAAGATATAAACCTTGATATAGCTGAAGGGAAAATTACATATATTTTGGGAATGTCCGGTCAGGGAAAATCCACCATTATCAAGCATATAGTGGGGCTTCTTAAACCAACAGGCGGAGAAATACTGGTAGATGGAGTGGATGTGGCAAAAGCGGATATAAAAACACTGTATGAAATAAGAAAAAAGGTAGGTTTTACTTTTCAGGAAGGTGCACTTTTTGACAGTATGAATATTTTTGACAATGTGGCTTTCCCTTTGGTTGAACACACAAAATTATCCAAAAAAGAGATAGAAAAAAAGGTATTTCAAACACTTGAAATGGTTGGACTTGAGGCAAAAAGGGTGGCTTTTTTATTCCCACACGAACTAAGCGGGGGAATGAGAAAAAGAGCGGCTACGGCAAGAGCAATTATAATGGAGCCTAAGTATATTCTTTATGATGAACCTACAAGCGGGCTTGATCCAATTATCAGTGATAAAATTACAAGAATGATAGAAAGTCTTACAAGAAAACATAATATGACCAGTGTTGTTATTTCACATGATTTAAAAGAAACTTTTAAAAGTGCCGATTTTATAGCGTTGCTTTTTAATGGGAAGATTATTGAATTCGGCGATGTAGAGGAATTTAAAAATTCAAAAAATCCGATTGTCCAGGCTTTTATAGAAGGTAACAGTGAAAAATACGAAGCAATGGCGGATGGAATTTAATTAAACGAAAAGGAAATAAATGAAAAAATTGCTTATTTTTTTAGCAAGTATGCTTTTGGCTTATGATGCAAAAGTTCTGCCTTTTGATGAATTTGATATAAAAGCAAGTGTAAGCGGGGAGGTGATATTTGCAGACAAAAATTTTGAAGCCGAAAACGTAAATAACAAAACAATTGTAAAATTGGACGATTATCAGGAAAAAGTTAATAAAACCAATTTAAAAACCCAAATTAAATTGTTAAAAAATGAAATAAAAAAAACCAAAGAAGCTTTGAAAAGAAAAGAAAAAACCTATTTAAAATATAAAGATCTTAAAACAAAATCCCAAATAGAAAAAGATTTAAAGTTTTATGATTATATAAACACATATAATCAGCTTATTAATTTAAAACTAAGCTTAAGCAGTGATATGGCAAATCTTAAAAAAACAGAGGATTTAATTAATAAAAAAAACATCAAAGCAAACGGATATGTTTACGAAATTTATGTAAACAGGGGTGATTATCTTACACCCGGAAGATTGGTGGCAAAGGTGTATGATACAAGCAGGGAAAAACTTTATATTTATGTGCCTATTGATAAAATAGATTCGATAAAAACTAAAAAAATTTATATTAACAATAAATTAAGCAGTTTTAAAATTACTAAAATCTGGCATGTGCCGGATGAAAAATTTGTAACGAGCTATAAAGTAGAATTAGTTGGAAAAGGTTTAAAATTCGGAGATATTGTGGATGTTGAATTTAAAAAAGAGTAGGGGAATGTGTATCCGGATTTTTCAGACTGTCTGAATCTATTATTTCCCCTATCTCATCTATATCCAGATAATCCGGATATTCTACTTCTATTCCGAAATCGTTATAAAAAACAGCTTTATCTCCCCTTATTTCATCGAATTCTAAAATTTCGTTTTCTACTGTTTTAATTAATATTCCCTTTTTAAGTTCATAAACTTTTCTCAATTCCATTCCTTGATTACATTTTCAAAAACACGTGATAGTTTTATAACTTCATTTTTATCTGTTCTTTCATTTGGTGCATGGATTGTATCGTTTTTTACGCCAAATTCAACAACTTTTACTCCATTTTTGGCAAAAAATCTTGCATCGCTTGTTCCGCCTGCAGTAGAGTGTTTTGGGGTGAGCCCTGTAATTTTTTGAATGGATTTATCCAGATTTTTAACAACCTTTGTATTAGGGTCGGTTATAAAAGGTTCAGCGCTTTGTTTGAGCTCCAGGGTGTAATTCATATCTTTAAAATATTTGTGAATAAAATTTTTAACATCTTCTTTTGTGGTATGGGTATTGTTTCTTACGTTAAACATCATTTTAAGCTCACCCGGAGTTACATTTGTAACTTCCATACCGGCTCTGATATCCGTTACAACAAATTTACTCGGAGCAAAAAATTCATCTCCGCTGTCTAAATCGACCCCGGCTATTTTTCCAAGCACCTGTGCTACTTTATGAATCGGATTAACTGATTTTTCCGGATAAGCCGCATGCCCCTGAAGGCCTGTTTTTTTTAAAACCCCGTTAATGCTTCCTCTTCTACCAATTTTTATGGCATCCCCGAATTCTTTTTCACAAGTAGGCTCAGCCACTATTGCATACTCTGGAAGCATATTTTTTTCTTTTAATGTTTCAAGCATGTATTTTGTGCCCCAGATGGCATCGCCTTCTTCGTCGCTTGTAATCAGTGCGCTTAATGTGCCGTTGAAATTTTTGGCATTTTTAAGCGCCCAGAGAAAAGCCGCAACACCGCTTTTCATATCCTGTGCGCCTCTTGCAAAAATATAGCCGTCTTTTTCAGTCGGAGTAAACGGGTCTGTATTCCAACCATCACCCGGAGGCACTACATCAATATGCCCTGCAAAACATAGATGCTCTCCCTCTGTGAATTTTTTATATAAAAAAAGGTTTTTAACCCCCTCTTTTTCATTCTCAATTACTTCAAAATCATTTAAATAATTTTTTATAAACTCCATTGCCCCTGCGTCATCCGGAGTTATTGATTTAAAACTTAAAAGTTTTTTAAATAGTTCTGTTACATCCACTTTTTCCCTTTTTGTTTTAATAATAGCAAATTTTGTGTAAAAAATAAACTAAATCAAATGATTAAAAATTTTTAGATAAAACTTTTTATAAGGATTTATTAAATATGTGTTATAATATATTAATCCAGTATTAAAAGGAGAGGGTGTGAAAGAAATATTAAAAGAAATTGACTCTCTGAAAAAGAAAATAATCGACATCAGACGTCACCTTCATATGTATCCCGATTTATCACACAAAGAAAAACCGACAAGAGATTATATTAAAGGTATTTTAGAAAGTGAAGGAATTAAATGTAAAACTTTTAAAGACCACTATGGGATGGTTTGTGATATTGTTGTCGATGAAAACAGGCCTTTTTTGGCATTTAGGGCGGATATGGACGCTCTTCCTATACAAGAAGCAAATGATGTTCCTTATAAATCAAGAAAAGACGGTATTATGCATGCATGCGGGCATGACGGACACAGTGCAGTGCTGGCAGGATTACTTATTGCATTAAACAGACATAAAGACAAACTACCGATTAATATAAGGGGTATTTTTCAGCACAGCGAAGAAGACACCGAGGGAGGCAGTGAAGATTTGATACGAGATGGTGCATTGGAAAATGTAAATGCAATATTCGGGCTTCATATGTATCCATATTTAAATACAGGAGAAATTGGTTATAAATATGGGGAAATGATGGCAAGTGCCGATACATTTGAAATTGAAATTTTTGGAAAAAGCTCACATGGGGCAAGACCTCATGAAGGGGTTGATGCGCTTTTAACGGGTGCACTTGCTATCAATTCAATAAACCATATTATTTCAAGAAGAATCGATCCTCTCCATCCCGCTGTTATTTCCATGGGTACGGTTGAGGGCGGAAAAGCTCCGAATGTGATATGTGATTATGTAAAAATGACCGGAACGGTTAGAACCCTTAACGATAAAGTTAGAAATTCCATAAAAAAGATGATGGAAGATGCGATTAAGGGAATCTGTTTTGCAATGGGGGCTGATTATAAGTTTCATTATTTTTTTGGAAATCCCGAACTTATAAACGATGACAAAATGGTTGAGACTGTAATAAAATCTGCAAAAGAGATTGGGGCAAAGCCAATCGACTTGAAACAGCCGGTAATGGGAGGGGAAGATTTTGCCAATTATTTAAAAATTGTTAAGGGGGCATTTTTCAGACTCGGATGCTGCAGTAGGGAAAAAAATATAGGATGTGTTCCGCAACATCATCCAAAATTTGATATAGACGAAGATTCATTGCCGTTAGGGGCAAAGGTTATGGCAAATTTAGTGAAAGAATTTAAAAATGAGAGTTAGTAATATATTTTCACCTTTATTTGTGAAACAGGAAAAACTTTTTGTCAATATAAGGGATTTTAAAAAAGAAGATGCAAACGGGATAGTTGAATTAATTAGAAAAAATTACGCAGACACTTATTATAGAAAAGATTTTTATGATGCCAATATGTGGATAAAAGCATACAATGAAAAAAGATTAATCCCTATAATTGCCGAATATCAGGGAAAAATAGTAGGTCAGTTTTCTTTAATACTCAATGACAAATACAATGCGGAAATCGGTATCGCCGTAGTTCATCCTGATTTTAAAGGAAGAGGTATTATGAATCAGATGTTTGATTATCTGATAGAAAAAGCAAAAAGTATAAAACTTTATGCAATATACGGCGAGGCCATTATGTTTCATCCTTTCTCACAAAAAGCGAATTTATCCCACTCAATGGTTGAAACTGCCCTTCATTTCGGGGAAGTCGCTCATTGGATATCTCAAAAAGAATTTAAATTTGAAAAAAGAAGCGGCGTTTTGATTTCTTACCTTTTATTTAAAAAAGAAAAAAGAAATTATTATCTTCCCGAGATTTATAAAAAAATAATGCTTGAGAGAATCAAAAAATTAAAAATTACCGTTACAAAAACAAAAGTTAAAAGAATAAAACCGAAACTTAAGTTAAAAATAAAAAAAATATTAAAAATTGCAATAATTAGATGTGATAGCAGGGTTAAAAATTTTGAAAAAAAATTTAATTTTATTTTTTCAAAAGCAAAAATAAAAGCGGATATGGTATATCTTGATATTAATCTTCATTCCCATTATGCAGAAAAAATAGTGGAATTTGCAAATAAAAAGGGATTTTTTTACAGCGGTATACTTTTTTATAGGTACGATGGAATGGATTATTTAAGACTTCAATTTGAAAACAGGCATAAAATAGAAGAGAAATTAAATGTCTGTTACAGCAAATATTGTAAAAAACTGACAAAATTTATTTTAAAAGATAAAAAAAGGGTAAATAAATTAAATTAATTAAGTTTTTTAATCAACAGGATTTTCGTAATAAACATATGTCTCGTAATTTGTTATTTCAAAATATAATTTTTTCTTTTCGTTGGGGTCAACTTTATAATTAAAATTTTTATCAAGATATCCGTATCCGAACCTGTAAGGTCTTGGTTTGTTGTCATCAGTTCCGTGAGCAGTTGTAAGTTTGTCCACTTTTAAAAATCTCATTACAATCCTGCCTCCGGAATAAATATCCACAACACCGTTTACGCCTGTAAAATTCTGAATGGAATGGCCCAATTTATTTTGCTGTTCCTGAGTGCATCCTGAAATTATCAAGATTAAAAAAAATCCTAATATTTTTTTCATTGAAATCCTTTTTTAAAAATTATAGCATATTATAAGTTTAGTGATATAAACTAAAGAAACTTGAAATTTAAAATAAATTTTGATATAATCAGTATACATAATGCAAAATATGATACAATAAACACAAAAAGAGGATAGATGATTAAAAATTATGAGGAATATAAAAAAGCTGTCCAGCTTTTAAAAAAATATTCATATTATTATTATGTTTTGGATAATCCTTTGGTTACAGATGAAGAATATGATAAATTATACCGTGAAGTTGAAAAATACGAAAAAGCGCACCCTGATGAAATAGATCCGACTTCTCCTACACAAAGGGTAGGCGATGTGGTACTTGAGGGATTTGAAAAGGCCAAACATATAACAAGAATGTGGTCTATGGAAGATGTGTTCAGTGAAGCCGAATTTAAAGACTGGTTAAACAGGGTGAATAAATTAATTGATGAGTATTATACTTTATACATAGAGCCAAAATTTGACGGAGCCAGTTTAAATCTGGTTTATAATAACGGGGAATTGGTTAGAGCGGAAACAAGAGGCGACGGTGATATCGGGGAAAATGTCACGTTAAATGCAAAAACTATAAACTCCATACCTTTAAAGATAAATTATAAAGGACTTATTGAAATACGGGGGGAAGTTTTAATAAAAAAAGAGGATTTTGATAAATTAAATGTAGAGAGAGTTAAAAAAGGCGAAAGCACTTTTGCAAATCCGAGAAATGCGGCGGCAGGAAGTCTAAGGCAGCTTGACCCTAAAATTACGGCAAGCAGACATCTGTTGTTTCAACCTTGGGGTGTGGGATATCCTGTTGAAATATTAAATTCCACGGAGGTGGAAAACGACAGGTATGAAAACGATAAAAAAATGTTTTTTGATAAATTTAAAACATATAAAAATTTAATGGATTTTGTTTATTCTCTCGGATTCAGGGAACCCCCTAAAAGAGGGGAGTGCAAAAAAGACGAAATTGAATGCATTCAAAAAAAATATAACGAATTTGTTAAAATCAGGGATGATTTGCCTGTAATGCTTGATGGTATGGTTGTTAAGGTGAATGAGCTTAATTTACTTGAAAAATTAGGTTACACTCAAAAATATCCAAGATGGATGGTCGCATATAAGTTTCCTGCCATTGAAAAAGAGACAATTTTAAAAGATGTTGTTATTCAGGTCGGAAGAACCGGCGTTTTAACTCCGGTTGCCGTTTTGGAACCTGTTGAAATAGGCGGGGTTATAGTAGAGAGGGCCACTCTTCATAATTTTGATGAAATTGAAAGAATGGATATTAGAATAGGTGATCATGTAATAGTAATCAGAAGCGGGGATGTTATCCCTAAAATTACCAAAGTTTTGGCATGGAAAAGAAGCGGAAATGAAAAGAAAATAAGTAGACCCACACATTGTCCCGTATGCGGAAGCGAGGTACTGGACGAAGGGGCTCTGATTAAATGTCAAAATCTTTCCTGCCCGGCAAGGGTTGTGAATACTATAATTTATTTTTCTAGTAAAAACTGTATGGACATAGAAGGTCTTGGTGAAAGCGTGGCAAAACTTTTATATGAAAAAGGGCTTGTAAAAGATATAAGGGATTTATATAAACTTAAAGTTGAAGAGCTTGAAAGGCTCCCCGGTTTTGCAAGAAAAAAAGCCGAGAATTTGATAAACGCAATTAAAAAAACAAAAGGAACTGAATGCTGGAGATTTGTAAATGCTCTCGGAATTGAACATATAGGAGAAGTCGCAAGCAAAAAAATTTGCGAAAAATTCGGGGTTGGTTTTTATAAACACGACCCTTTAGAATTTATGCACATAGATGGTTTCGGGCCTGAGATGGTAAAATCTATTGAAGAATATGTAAAAGTAAATAAAGAAAAAATTGAAGAGCTTATAGAATTAATTCAGCCTAAAAGCCCCGAAGCTAAAGAGATTAAAGAATCTCCTTTTCTTGGCAAAACAGTGGTTTTAACAGGAGCTATGAAAAAACCGAGAGATGAGATAAAAGAACTTCTTGAATCTCTTGGGGCACATGTAAGCAGCAGTGTAAGCAAAAGAACAGATTATGTAATTTACGGGGAAGATGCGGGAAGCAAATTTGATAAGGCTAAAAAGCTTGGTGTTACCCTTCTTCCCGAAGATGAAATGTGGAAAATGATAGGAGAGCAAAATGCCGACTAAAGTTTTGGTAGAAGATGATTTGGAGATTATTACCCCAAAACTTTATAAAGTTATATTGCTTAATGACGATTACACAACTTTTGATTTTGTAATAGAAATATTACGTTCAGTTTTTAATAAAAGTGAAGACGAAGCTATAAACATTACGCTCAAAGTGGATAGGGAAGGCAGCGCTGTTGTGGGTATTTATCCTTATGAAATAGCTCAGATGAAAGTAGATAAAGTTCATACCCTTGCGCGTTCATCCGGCTATCCATTGAGAGCAAAAATAGAGGAGGTATAAATGCAGATAACTGAAAATTTAAAAAATATATTTAACGAAATAATAAATGAAGCTAAAAGAAGACAAAACGAATATATAACAATAGACCATGCTTTTTATATTTTATTGAAAGATAAAAACATAAGAAATTTACTTGAAGATGTAGGGGTTGATGTTGATTATATAAGAAGGGGACTTGATTATTATCTTGACAGATATATTGAAAAAGCCTCTGTGGTGGTAACACCTACGGAAACCCTTTCTTTTCACAAAGCAACCGAAAGAATGATAAAGCATATTCAGGGAATTAAAAAAACCGTTGCCGATGAAATCGACTTTTTTATTGCACTTCTTGAAGATGAAACAAGTTATGCAAATCAGCTTTTAAAAGAATTTGGAATAGAAAGAGTCGAAATAGTCGAATATGTAACAGAAACAAAAGAAGAAAAGAATGAGCCGAAAGTATTGGGGGAATTTACAACCGAACTTGTAAAAGAAGCTAAAGAATTTGACGATGTAATAGGAAGGGAAAAAGAAATAAACAGGGTTATGCAAATCTTGGTAAGACGTAAAAAAAACAATCCTGTTTTGGTAGGGGAGCCCGGAGTAGGTAAAACTGCAATTGTTGAAGGTCTCGCCAAAAAAATAGCTTTTAACCAGGTTCCAAAAGAGCTTAAAAATAAAAAAATTTATTCTCTCGATATGGGAAGTTTGATAGCGGGTACCAAATACAGGGGTGAATTTGAAAAAAGAATGAAACTTATTTTAAACGAACTTAAAAAAGAAAAAGAGCCTATTTTGTTTATAGATGAGATACATATGATTGTAGGTGCGGGTGCTGCGGGCGGAAGCAATATGGATGTTGCAAATCTTCTTAAACCGGCACTTGCAAGAGGTGAAATAAGATGCATTGGGGCTACTACTTACGAAGAATTTAAAAACCATTTTGAAAAAGACAGAGCCTTAAACAGAAGATTTCAAAAGATAGATATAAAAGAGCCGTCTGTTGAAGACACAGTAAAAATACTTGAAGGTTTAAAATCAAGATATGAGGAGTTTCATAAAGTTAGATATTCAAAAGAAGCAATAAAAAGTGCGGCAATTTTAGCTAAAAAATATTTAAGAGAAAAATATCTCCCCGACAGTGCAATAGATTTAATAGATGAAGCCGGTGCAAAATATAAATTAAAGGGCAAAAAATTAATTACAAAAAACGATATCGAAACAATAATCGCAAGTATCGCCAATATTCCAAAAGAGAGTGCAACGAGTAATGAAATAGAAAAATTAAAAAATCTCGAAAACAGTTTAAAATCAAAAGTTTTCGGACAAGAGACGGCTATAAAAGAGCTTGTTAAGGTAATTAAAAGGAAAAAAGCAGGATTAACCCGCGAAGATAAACCGATAGGAAGCTTTCTGTTTGTAGGACCTACAGGTGTTGGTAAAACAGAAGTTGCAAAACAGCTAGCTAAATTGCTCGGTATTAATTTTATAAGATTTGATATGAGCGAATATCAGGAAAAGCATTCAGTCGCCAAATTAATCGGTTCACCTCCCGGATATGTGGGATATGAAAAAGGAGGAATACTTACAGAAACCATAAGAAAACACCCTCACAGTGTATTACTTTTGGATGAAATAGAAAAAGCGCATCCTGATATAGTGCAGATTCTTTTGCAGGTTATGGATAATGCGACTTTGAGCGATAATGACGGCAGAAAAGCTGATTTTAGAAATGTTGTTTTGATAATGACAAGCAATTTGGGTGTTGGTGAGGGAAATAATCTTGGATTTATGCAGGAATTCAGTGAATTTAAAGAAGATGCAATAAACAGATTTTTTGCACCTGAATTTTTAAACAGGCTTGATGCCATAGTGAGATTTAAACCTTTAAGCAAAGAAAATGTATTAATGGTGGTAGATAAGTTTATTAATGAGCTTCAGGATAAATTAAATGCCAAAAAAGTAAAATTAACTCTTACAAAAAGGGCTAAAGCCGCACTTGCTAAAAAAGGATATTCCCCTAAAATGGGGGCAAGGCCTCTTGCAAGGGTGATTGAGGAAAATATAGTAGAGCCTTTGAGCGAAGAGATTTTATTTGGGGAGCTTAAAAACGGAGGAGTGGCAAGATTTGATTATATAAAAGATAAATTCAGTTTAAAAGTTAAAAAATAGTGAGTTGTGAATTGTGAGTTTTGAATTATGAATTATAAATTATGAATTTAAAAAGTAAAATAAAGGTTAAAAATATATGATTAAAGTTAGGGAATGTCCTCCTTTATATCTTCTTGATGATTTCACTTTTCCTTCCCCTTATGAAAAATTTGATGAAGGATTTGTAGGGGCAAGTTATGATTTACACCCCAAAAGACTGCTTGAAGGTTATTCAAGAGGTTTTTTCCCATGGTATCAGGATGAGGACGGGCTTTTTCACTGGTATGTATTAAATAAAAGGCTTATTTTAAAAGTCGATGAGGTAAAAATTACTAAAAAATTAGCTCAAAAACTCAGGAGCTCAAAATGGGAATTTAAAATAAATTCAAGATTTGAGGATGTAATCAGAAATTGTGCAAATGTAAAAAGAAAGCAAAGCGGAACCTGGATAAATGATCCATTTATAGAAGCTTATACCAAATTATACGAACTCGGATTTGCCCTTTCGGTTGAGAGTTATTATGAGGGAGAATTAGTTGGGGGTTTTTACGGGGTTGCAATAAACAAATATTTCAGCGGTGAGAGTATGTTTCACTTAAAACCGGATGCAAGCAAACTGGCGTTAATCTATTTTTGTAATGTTTTAAAAGAAAACGGAATTAAATTTATTGACTGCCAGGTCCCAAGTGCACATCTTCAGAGAATGGGTGCAAAAATATATGAAAAAAAAGATTTTATCCCAATGATTCAAAAAGCAAGCGGGTTTTTAAATCTCTAATTTTCCTATCACTTTTCCTATTATATTTATTTCATTTGGGCTAACTATTTCTTTTGGATAGATTTTATTATCTGAAATTATTTCAATTTCCCCTGTGCTTTTTAAATTTATTCTTTTTACAAAAACTCCGACATTTGTGGAAATTACGAAAATTCCCCCGTTTATGATGTTTTTGTCATTTCTGTCTATAAATATAATATTGCCGTCTTTTAAAGTAGGCTCCATTGAATCGCCTATTACGTTGATTGCATCTAAATTTTTATTTATTATTTTTTTGTCAATATATAAAATTTCATAATTTTCATCAAAGTTTATTGCCCCGCCGCCCGCACTTGCATTTATATCTTTAAAATACCTAATTTCAGAGAATTTTTCAGTCTCAGTGGCTATTGAATCAATGCTCTGGTCAAACAAAAGCCAGTTTATAGATATTTTTCTTTTTGCACAGAAAAGAGCTATTTCTTTAAAAGGGATTTTATTTCTTTTTTTAAGTATGGATAAATTTTCAGGTGTAATTCCAAGAGCGTTTGCCACATCTTTATTTAAAACTTTTCTCTCTCCCACTTCATTTGAGATTATATCTTTAATTTTTTCTATTATTTTTTCAAAATCCATTTCAGTCCTTAACAATTTGTTAATTTATTGAGAGTAATTTTATCAAAATGTTAATATTTTGTAAATAAATTAAAGGATTAAAGATGAAAATACATCTTGATTTAGACGCTTTTTTTGTATCGGCTCATAGAAGCATTGATTCAACTTTATTAAATAAACCCTGCGTTGTAGTAAAAAGAAATGACAAAGAAATTTTCAGTGAAAAAGCAAATGTTTACAATTTAAATAAAGGCGCTTTTACCTCAGAAATAATAGTAAGCGAAAAAAAGCCTGATAAAAGCTATTTTTTAGAAAATGGCAAAATCAGGGGAATTGTGGTTACTGCAAGTTATGAAGCAAGAGAGCTTGGAATAAAAACAGGTATGACCTTAAAAGAAGCTCTTATCATTTATCCTAATTTAGAGGTTATTTTACCTGATTATAAACTTTATCATCTGCTTTCATACAAATTAAAACTTTTTTTAAAAAGAAAAATTCCGGCAGTGGAACAATATAGCATTGATGAATTTTTCGGGGATTTGGCAGGCTGGATCGAAGATGAAAAAATTGAAGGATTTTTAAAAAATCTTCAAAAAGAAATTTATGAAAAATTTAAACTTCCGATTTCCATAGGTGCGGCAAAAAGCAAATGGATTGCAAAACTCGCCACAAATTACGCAAAACCATACGGTGTAAAAACAGTAAGAAATATTGATAAATTTATTAAAAATGTTCCAATAGAGAAATTTCCGGGAATCGGCAAAAGAATAGAAAAAAGACTGAAAGAAAAAGGAATTACAACTTTAGGAGATGTAAAAAACAATAAAAAATATTTTTATTCGTGGGGAAAAAACGGCGTAGTTTTATATAACAGAGTTTGTGGCAGGGATAATGAAGAGGTAAAAGAGAGGGAAAATAGAAAAAGTATAGGTATCTCAAGAAGGTTTGATCCGATTTATGATAGGAGCGAAGCTGTAAGAAGAGTTGAAATTTTATGCAGATATTTGTCTTTTTTAATTACTAAAAACAGACTTAATCCCACTTTTTATTACTTAAAAATAAAATATAAATATTCAAAGCCCCAAAAAGCCCATATAAATATTGAAAGGATTTTTAATGAACTTTTGTTAAAGGAAATTATGACCACTCTTTTTTATACGGCCGATAATAAAGAGGATTATATTGTTTCTATTGCCTTAAGTGTCGGAAAATTTAAAAAAACAAGCAATTTGTTTGATTATGAAAAAGATAAAAAAATGGAAAAATTAAACAGGGCGGTTTATAAATTAAGAAGTAAATTCGGGCTCTCAGCCGTTGTGACGGCGGGGGAAAAAATTATTTAAAAAAATTAACGTTTGAGATTATTTACAGTCTGGAGCATTTCATCACTTGTGACGATTGCTTTACTAGCGGCGTCATAAGCTCTCTGCCCTGTGATTAAATCTGTCATTTCATCAACCAGCTGGACATTGCTCATTTCCAAAAATCCCTGTCTAATCTCACCCGTGCCGTCCTCCCCGGGAGTTGTAACAATAGGGTCTCCTGAAGCAGAGGTGTTTATATATAAATTGCTTCCAAGTGAATGAAGACCTGCAGGATTTATAAATTTTGCAAGCTGAATTTGCCCGATTTGCTGCATTTGCGTCTGTCCGGCTTCGAGTATGCTTACTGTTCCGTCTGTCCCCACAGAAACCTGAACGGTGTCGGCCGGCAGTGTAATACCGGGAATTAATTTATATCCGTCGCTTGTTACGATATTCCCGTCTTTGTCGAGTTTAAAAGCTCCGTCTCTTGTATATGCTATTCTTCCGTCAGGCAGTTGAATTTGGAAAAAACCGTCTCCCTGGATTGCCAAATCCAGGTTATTTCCTGTTTCTTTAAAATTTCCCTGTGTAAAAATCTTACTGATGGCTGTAGGTCTGACCCCAAGCCCTACGCTTATTCCGGTTGGTGACTGGGTGTCTGTTGAAGTTGCGGTGCCTGCATATTCCATTGTCTGATAAAACAGATCTGCAAATTCGGCCCGTTGTTTTTTATATCCTATTGTGTTTACATTTGAAATATTGTTTGAAACAACATCTATTTGTGTTTGTTGCGCCAACATCCCAGTAGCTGCCGAATAAAGACTTCTTAGCATATTAATTCCTTAAAGTTTTTTATTAAAAAGCAAAAATTATTCCAATTTTCACTATTCACAACTCACTACTCACTATTCACTACTCACTATTTTTATCCTCTTACATTTGCAAGTTTTTCAATAGCATCACGGTTAAGGTCGTCCATAAATGTTGTCATTACTTTTTGATAGCTTTCAACCATTCTATTTGTATCAATTAAATCTGTCATTTCTTTAACCGGATTTACATTTGATTTTTCCAAAAATCCCTGTAAAACACTGTTTTTGGAATCTATTATTGCAGTATCAGGGATAAAATCAAATAAATTGTTTCCTATTTTTTTGAGTGTGTTTAAATTATCAATTTTTACTATTTTTAATGTTGCGATTAACTGTTTGTTTTGGTAAATATTGCCGTTTTGGCCTATTTTAATCGGATATGATGTATTAAGCTGTATAGGTTTATTTTTATTGTTTAATACTTTAAATCCGTCTTTTGTAACTAAATAGCCGTTTTTATCAATAGAAAAATTTCCGGCACGGGTCAGTTTTTCCCCATCAGGCGTATTTACTGAAAAAAATGCATTTTTTTGTTTGAGAGCCAAATCAAGAGGATTTCCCGTCTTTTGAAGATTGCCTATATCGAATTTGGTATATTCTTCCACAACAACAGGAACTTTATTAAGCGCCCTGTTTAAAAATTTTGCCGCTTCTTTTGTATTGTTTTCAAGTGGAAGATTGTCTCTTTTTTCATTAAATATTCTTTCATAATCGCCGATTATAATATCGTCTTGTTTATAACCGGAAGTGTTTACATTTGCCAGGTTGTTTGATATTACATTAAGACGATTAAATTGTGTAACCATACCGCCGGTTGCGCCGTAATAACCGTTAATCATTGATTAACCTTTTTTTTGTATAATGAAAGCAAATAGCGTTCCGTTCATTTATTATATAATTACAGATTATTATTCAAGGAGAAAATTAATGGCATTACCTAAAGAGCTTGAAAAGTTATTTAAAGAAAACAAAAAAGGCATTATTACTTATGAAAAGATAGTCAGTATTTTACCAAAAACTCCTACAAAATCTCAAACTAAAGAAATTCTGACAAAAACGAAAGAAAACAATATCAAATTAATGACTGCAGCAGAAGTCGCCAAACTTAAAAATCTTGAAGATGTTGTAAAAAATGAAGAAGAGAGAGAAAGAAAAAAAGAAGAGCTGGCGGAGGATATCTTAAAAGATAAAGAGCTTCTCGAATGGAGCCGTTCCGATTCCCCCGTTAGGATGTATCTGAGAGAAATGGGTCATATTCCGCTTTTGGATAAAGATGAAGAAGTGGAAATTTTCAGAAGAATCCAGCTCGGGGAAGAGATAATTCTTGATGCGATATGCTCAATCCCTTTTTTGATTGATTTGGTTTTAAAATATAAAGAGCCTTTACTTAACAGGGAAAGAAGGGTAAAAGAACTTTTTAAAAATTTTGTTGACGAAGAAGAGGTTGAAGACGAAGATACAAAAGAGGGAAAAAGAAATAAAAAAATATCCATCAGGGAAAAAAGAATAAACGAACTTTTTAAAAATCTGGAAAAAGCAAAAAAAGAGTGGGAAAAAGTTTTAGACGAATACGACCAGGTAATAAACGCCACCAATATGGATGAGCTTGAAAGGCTTCAGAAAATTTTGACGCTTACGTTTAAAAAGAAAAAAGTAAAACTCGCATTAAACGAACTTGGATATACTTCCAAACTTATCAATGAAATAGTAAAAACTGTTGAAACTGCCTTAAAAGGCGATAAAGATTTTGAAAAAGAACTTAAGAAAAAAGAATACAGACTGCCTCTTTTTAACGAGCAGCTGAGAAAACTCCACAGGGAAATATTAAGTAAAATCACTTCTCTTAGCAAAGAGGATATTGCGGCTATGGTTCCGGAACACACAATGGTTAATATTTATATGGATATAAAAAAATTAGTTGAAGCGAAAAAGGCAAGCGACAATACATTCGGAATGGAACCTGAAAAACTTGAAGTAATACTTGAACAGTTAAAAAGAGGTAAAAAAATTGCCATAGAAGCAAAAGAAAAGATGGCCAGGGCTAATTTAAGATTAGTTGTCAGTATTGCCAAAAAATACACCAACAGAGGGCTTCCTTTTCTTGATTTGATTCAGGAAGGAAATATAGGGCTTATGAAAGCCATTGATAAATTTGAATTTGAAAAAGGATATAAATTTTCGACATATGCAACCTGGTGGATAAGGCAGGCAATTTCACGTGCCATTGCCGATCAGGCTAGAACTGTGAGAATTCCTATCCATATGATAGAAAACATCAATCAGATTAATAAAATAATCAGAAAACATGTTCAGGAAAACGGAAAAGAGCCTACCCTTGAAATTATTTCTAAAGATATGAAAATGCCGATAGAAAAGGTAAAACAGATTCTAAAAATTTCAAAAGAACCGATTTCCCTTGAAGCTCCGGTCGGAGAAGAGGAAGACGGAAAGTTCGGAGATTTTATAGAAGACAAAACCTTTATTAACCCTTATGAAGAAGTGGTTCACGAAGATTTGAGAAAACATATTGATGAAATTCTTTCTCAGCTTAATGACAGGGAAAGAGAAGTTATAAAAATGAGATTCGGTCTTATGCCCGATAAAAGTGAAAGAACGCTTGAAGAAATTGGAAAAGCGCTTAATGTAACCCGTGAAAGGGTAAGGCAGATTGAAAGCAGCGCTATTAAAAAACTGCGCCATCCAAATATAGGTAAACTTCTTAAAAATTATATTGAAAGCTAAATAAATGGTGAAAATGGTGAATAGTGAAAAACCTGCCCGGCCGCTTGCAAAGCGGTGGGGTGGTGAGTAGTGAGAATGGAGAATGTAAAATGGAAAACAGTAAATGGAAATTGATTGAAAACTTCTTAGTTAAATTTATTTATGAAGAAATAACGAAAACAGGATTGAAAAAAGGAATCTGCGGCATTAGCGGCGGGATTGATTCAGCCGTTGTGGCAGTTTTGGCTAAAAAAGCATTAGGTGATAATTTCAAAGCTTTTATGCTTCCAAGCCAGTTTTCTTCCCCTTCAAGTATAGAAGATGCAAAAACATTATGTAAAAAATTTGATATAGAATATGAAATAATATCTATTGCTCCACTTCTTGATGCCTATCCTATAGATGATAAAGTAAGACTTGGAAATTTTTCTGCAAGAATGAGGATGGCTGTTTTATATGACAAAAGTGCCGAACTTAAGGCATTAGTAATCGGTACAAGTAACAAAAGCGAATTAATGCTGGGTTATGGAACATTGTACGGAGATTTGGCAAGTGCACTTAATCCGATAGGGGATTTGTATAAAACGGAAATTTTTGAGTTTGCAAAATATTTAGGTGTGCCTGAAGCTATTATAAATAAACCTCCGAGTGCGGATTTGTGGAAAGGCCAGAGTGACGAAAAAGAACTTGGGTATTCATATGCTGAGATTGACCCTGTTTTAATGGAGTTTGTGGATAACAGGGCTACGAAAGAAGAGCTTTTGGAAAAATTTGATAAAGATTTGGTGGAATTTGTAATAAACAAAATTTATAAAAACCAGTTTAAAAGAAAAATGCCTATTATTGCAAAACTTAAATCAAGAACTGTGGGCCATGATTTTTTATATGAAAGAGATGTCAGATTATAAATTTATGTTATAATTTGTAAAAAAGGTTAAAAATGGCATATAAATTGGAAAATGGCAAAATAAAAAGGGTTTCTCTTCCTAAAAAATTATCTAAAAAAAATGAAGAATTATTAGAAAAATATTGGGAAAAAACTCCGGCTTTTGAAAATAAAATTCTAAAAAAATTTAATATAAAAACAATAAATGGTAATTAAATTTATTAAATATCAAAAAATAAATAAATCTTTTATAAGTTTTTTTAAAGATGAAATTTTTAATAATAGGGAATATGAGTTTTTAAAAAAACTAATTAATGATACTAATAAAAATAAAAGTACAGTTTATGTGTTAGAAATTGAAAATAAAAAAGCAGGTTTAATAGGTTTAACATTTGATAGGGTAGCTAATTCACCTGTTATAAGTATTGATTACATTTTTGTGGCAAAATCTTATAGAGGTAAAAAAATAAAGAAATTAAGTAATAAAAAAATATCTGAAATATTAATTTATTATGCTATTGAATTAGGTAAAAAAATTAAAGATTATGTTAGTGTAAGATATTTAGCTTTATATCCTGATATGCAAAATATTAATTTAACAAAATATTATTTATCTATTTTTCCAAATACTTTTAAATTAAAAGAAAATAAAGAAATATGGATTTTATTAAAAATATGAGAATTTTTACTTTTTTCGAAGAAATGTATTATGAACCAAAATGGTATCATTGGCCGGTAATCGTTTCTCTTTTACCAGTTTCATTTCTTTATATGATAATAGCACATTTTAAATTTCCCAGAAAATATACAGATATGGGTATACCCGTTATTTCGGTGGGTAACATAATTGTGGGAGGCAGCGGAAAAACCCCGATAACGATAGCAATAGCAAATTATTTGAAAGAAAAAAAAGTCGCTGTGATTTTAAGGGGATATAAAAGACTCTCAAGCGGATTGGTTATAGTTAAAGATTTTAATGAAATACTTGTTCCTGTTGAAATTAGCGGAGATGAGGCGATGGAAATAGCTACTTCCACAAAAGCCGCCGTTATAGTGAGTGAAGAGAGGAAAAAGGCAATTGAAAAAGCTAAAAAAATAGGGGCCGAAGTTGTCATTCTGGATGACGGATTTGACAAACCTTTTGAAAAATTAAATATTGTAATAGATAAAAAATTAAAAAATCCTTTTGTTTTGCCGGCAGGAGGATACAGATATCCAAGAGTTGCACTTAAATTTGCGGATATTATTTTAAAAGAAAATATCGATTTTAAAAGAAATGTTGAAAAAGTGAACGGGGATGTTCTAATTTCAGCTATATCGAATCCAAAAAGACTTTTAAAATATGTTGATGTAAAAGAATATAAATTTTTTCCTGACCATTACTGCTTTAAGAAAAAAGATATAAACGAGTTTAAAGATAAAAAAATAGTTACTACAAAAAAAGATTATGTAAAATTGAAACAATTCGGTCTTAATCTGAAAGTTATTCAAATGAATTTGGAATTAAACCAAAATATTTTAAAGCAAATAGACGAATATTTGTTAAAATTTCATAAAAAAGGTAAATAATGGAAATAAAAGAGCAATTAAAACAGGACGAGCAGTTATTGGTTCAGGTTTTTAAACTTGAAAAATTTATAAACAAATATAAAAAACATTTAATTATTGCTGCGGTAATTTTAATTGTTTATGTAATCTGGCAGGCTTCTTACAATTATATTAAGACCCAGGAACTTATTAAAACAAACAATGCTTTTGATGAACTCATTGTTAACCCTGATAATAAAAAAGCACTTGAAACATTGAAGGAAAATAAAAAACTCTATGAACTTTATCTTTTAAGGGAAGGTAAAAATCTTAATAAAATTTCAACCCCCGAACTTAAAGAATTTGCGGCATATAAAACGGCTATGCTAAAAGGGGATATTAAGACCTTGGAGAATTATTTATTAAATCCCGATTATAAAGTTTTAAAAGATGCCGTAAGGGTTGCTTTAATCAGGGCATATCTGGTAAAGGGAAACAGAAAAAGAGCGCTTGAAATAAGCAATGATATCAAACCAAATTCAAAATTTGCTGATATTGCAAAATATCTTTTACATTACGGGATAATAAAATGAAAAAATATTTACTATTAGCGGCTTTAATTTTTGCGGGCTGTTCAACAAAACATTTTGAACCCGAAAAAGTATATAATAAAAATTTAAATATAAATACCCAGGATAAAAAACTGGCCGAATACACATATAAACATTTAACGTTTGTAAAAACAAAAGGTTTTTTTAAAGAAAAAAAAGAATATTTTGATGAAAACAATAAAAGTTTGGGAAGTTTTGTAAAAATAAACGACGATTTGGCCGTAAACGGGGATAAACTGTTAATAATTTCTCAAAAAAGAGTAATTAAAATGCCTCAGCTTATATATTCAGCCACTAAAAAAGGCGCTCTAATTGCGGTAGTGTTTGAAGATAACGAATACGGTATTTATGATTTGGATAAAAAGGCTCTTGTATTTAAAAATTCAGATGACGGAATGATTGAAGCCAGATACATACATGCAAGCCCGGTTTTTTATAATGATTTGGTTTTGTTCCCGCTTCTCAGCGGAAATGTGGCTGTTGTGGATTTGACTAAAAAACGCTTTATTAGAAACTTGATTGTTTCACAAAAAAATATTAACGATAATGTAATTTATCTTAAAATAGTAAATGACAAACTGTTTATGGCTACCCCTCATAATTTAACTTTATTTAATCCAAATTTTTTAATTCATTACAACGACGATATAAAATATGTAATAAATTTGGGAAATTATTTATATGTTTTTACAATAGACGGCAGAATAGTAAAATTGGATTTAAATCTTAAAAAAATTAAAGAAATCAAACTTCCATATGCTTCTTTTTCACTTCCAGGCGTATGCAGGGGTAAAATTTATACGGTTGAGCATGAAGATTATTTAATCGAAATAGATGAAAATTTAAATTATAAAGTGTATGAAGGTGATTTTGATACAGATTCTCCTTTAAAAATTCAAAACTGTAAGATTTATAATAAAAACAAGGTGTTTTTTATTGAGTAGATATCTTGAAGCTTTTTTAGAATATCTTTTGATAAATAAAGGTGTGAGTAAAAACACCTATGATGCTTATAAAAGAGATTTAATGCAGTTTGAAGAATTTATTAAAAAGCCAATTATTGAGGCTGAAAGCGGCGATGTAATTAGGTTTTTATCTGAAATTGAAAATAAAAGAAGTTTAAACAGAAAATTAAGTGCTATTAACTCTTTTTTTGATTTTGCATATAAAAGAAATTTTGTTGATGAAAAATTTAAAATAAAACAGGCCAAACTCCCAAAAACCCTTCCTAAATTTTTGAATAAAGAAGAAATTTTAAATTCAATATCGCATATAAATTCCCAATCTTCATGGTTTGAGCTCAGAGACAGGGCTTTGATTTTGTTTTTGTATGCCACTGGGCTTAGAATAAGCGAAGCTTTAAATATAAAAACAGGTGATATAGAAGGCGGCTGGGTAAAAGTAGAAATGGCAAAAGGTGAAAAACAAAGGATAGTGCCAATAGCGGATGCTGCTTTAAATACACTTAATGAATATTTACATAAAAGACCCTGCGTCAATGAATTTGTTTTTGTAAATAAAAACTGTGATAAATTAAGCAGAATATCCGCATTTAACATTACCAAAAAATATCTGAATGTATCTCCTCATGTACTCAGACATTCATTTGCCACAGCGCTTGTGTTGGGCGGGGCCGATTTAAGGGTTGTTCAGGAACTGCTCGGTCACGCCTCTCTTAATACCACCCAGATATATACACATATTCAAAAAGAAAATCTTAAAGATACAGTGTTAAAATATCATCCGTTGGAAGAAATAGAATAAAGTGAGTTGTGAATGAAAAACATTGTGGATATCTTGAGAAAAAATAAAATAATCTGTAAAAAACTACAAAAAATTGATTTAAATACAAGAAAAAAAATTAATGCTTATTTCGGGGTCAATTTAAAAAATGAATATTGTGTGATTTTTGAAATAATGAAAAAAAGCAGGTTTTTAAATAAAGATTATGAAGAGTTAATAAAATTTTTGCCGGAAATTAATTTTAGATATAAAAAAAAGATTTTGATTTTACATTCTCCGATTTGTTCTAAAGTAAAAGAAAGAATGAAAGAGTGGAAAATAATTAATAGTGAGTAGTGAGTTGTGAGTTGTGAAATGAATAATGGAAAATGGAAAATGGAAAATGGAAAATGGATATTGGCTGATATAGGTAATACTCATTATCACATATGGGATAAAGGGAAAATATATGATTTAAAAGAGTCTAAAAAATTTGATGGTAAAATCTATTATATAAGTGTAAATGAGACAAAAGAAAAAGAATTTTTAAATTTAAATCCAAAAGCCGTAAATCTAAAAAATTATGTAAAATTTGACACTGATTATAAAAATCTGGGAATTGATAGAATAATGGCCTCTTTAAGTATCAAAACCGGAACTGTAATAGATGCCGGAAGTGCTGTAACAGTTGATTTTATGAAAAATGGCAGACACTTGGGGGGAGTGATTTTCCCGGGAATTTTTGCATATAAAAAAGCTTTTGTTACAATTTCAGATAAGTTAAATAAAAATTTGATAAAACCTGCGAATTTTCCTTCTTCCACCGAAGAAGCCTTATGGTGCGGAAGTATTGGAAGTATTAAATGCATTGTGGAAAAATATAATATAAACCCGGTTTATTTAACAGGGGGAGACGGTAAATATTTATCCGAATTCATAAACGGAATTTATATTAAGGATTTGGTTTTTAGGGGAATGAAAAAAGTAATAATTGAAAATGGAGAAGAAAAATGAAAAATAAAGGTAATAAATGAAAATAGCATTGCCAAAAGGCAGAATTGCCGAGGAAGTTTTGGATATTTTTAAGAGTATTTTTAACGAAAAATTTGAATTTGAAAACAGAAAACTGGTTTTTGAAAAAAGCGGATTTAAATTTATGAATGTAAGAAACTGGGATGTTGCAACATATGTTGAAAAACAGGCCGCAGATATAGGAGTGGTCGGATATGATGTAATAACAGAATTAGATTCGGATGTATTGGAACTTTTTGATTTGGGGCTTGGAAAATGCAGGGTTTCAGTTGCCGGAATAAAAGGGGATGAGAGTTATAAAAATAAAACACAAATTATTGTGGCAAGTAAACTTGTAAATATTGCAAAAAATTATTTTAACCAAAAAGGAATTCCCGCTAAAATTATCAAACTTAACGGTTCTATCGAATTGGCACCTCTTGTAGGGCTTAGCGATGTAATAGTTGATATTGTCCAAACCGGTGGTACTTTAAGGGAAAACGGAATGGAAGAAAAAGAAATTATAATGTATTCGTCTGCAAGACTGATTGCCAATAAAAATTCTTTTATCGAAAAGAAAAAAGAAATTTTGGATTTAGTTGAGAGAGTAAAGGAAATATATGGCGCTTGAACTTTATTCCAAAGTTGAAGAGCTGTTTTTAGATAAAGAAGCGGCACTGATTTTGTGGACTAAATTTATTGATATTTTTAAAGACCTCGGAATAAATGAAATTTTGGATATAGGATGCGGGGGAGGGGATTTTTGTTTATTGGCCAAAGAAAACGGCATTAATGCAAAAGGGATTGATTTAAGCAAAGCACAGGTTAAAAAGGCGGTAAAAAAAGGGTGTGAGTGTGAGGCGGTTGATATCTGTAAATTAGATAAAACTTATCATTCAGCTTCAGCCGTTTTTGATGTTGTCAATTATTTAAAAGAAGATGAATTAAAAAGATTTTTTGAATGTGTCGAAAAAAAAATAGAAAAATATTTCATTTTTGATATCAATACATTTTACGCCATGGAGGATTTGGCTGTCGGTACTTTAAAAGCTGAAAGTGATGATAAATTCGGTGTTTTATATTCTGAATTTGAAGAAAATAAATTAATTACAGAAATTACACTTTTTGAAAAAAAGGACAGCTGTTATAAAAAAGAACAAAATTATATAACCCAATATTATTACAGTGTGGAAGATTTGGAAAAAAATACAAATTTAAAACCCAAAGATATAATTCCGATTTCGCTTTACGGAAGCGAAGAGGCGGAAAAACTGATTTTGGTTTTTGAAAAATAGGCATTAACTAGATAAAAATATTACAGCTCAGAGCTCCATTTTGACGCAGAGCTCAAATTTTGCTAAAAATTGCAAACAGCTACGCAGGCCCTAAGGGCTCGGTGCAATTTTTTTAAACGCAAAATTTTCTCTAAATTCCACTACGCTGTCATATTTTTACTTTTCCGTTATTGAGTCAAAAAATAGCTATCTTGCTTTAAAATTGTCTTTACTGACACAAAAATCTGTTACAAAACATTTTTCACATTTTGGGTTTTTTGCCGTGCATAAATACCTTCCGAATAATACGAAAGCCTGATGAAGCTCGTTTAAATCGGTTTTAAAAGCTTTAACTAAATCTTTTTCTGTCTCTTTTACCGTTTTTGCATCTGTAATTCCTAACCTGTGTACAACTCTGAAAACATGGGTGTCCACCGCCATTCTGTTTTCATTGTCAAGTTCTATTAAAAAAACATTTGCCGTTTTGTTTCCGACTCCCGGTAGTTTTATCAATTTGGAGTGGTCATGCGGAATAACCCCTCCGTATTCTTCTTTTACTTTTTTTGCCATTGCTATTAAATTTTTGGCTTTGTTATTAAAAAACGAGCAGGATTTTATTATTTCTTTTACATCTTCAAGTTTGGCATCGGCAAGGCTTTTTATATCGGGGTATTTTTTAAATAAAGCGGGTGTTATCATATTGACTCTTTTATCTGTACATTGTGCGGAAAGGATAATATCAACCAACAGTTCATAATCGTTATGATAAACAAGCTCTGTTTTGCTTCCTTTATATTTTTTTAAAAATCTTTTTTTTATCTCTTCAAGCTCTTCAGGTGTTCTCAGTACCATATAATCCCTTTTTTTTATAGTATAATAACAAATATTTTAGTAAAGGAGTATAATGGCTGGACATAATAAATGGTCAAAAGTAAAACATGTTAAAGCAAAAGAGGATGCTAAAAAAAGCAAAATTTTTACTAAACACGTAAGAGCGATTATGACAGCGGCAAGAAGCGGAGGGGGTAATCCTGAGCATAACCCCGCTTTAAGACTGGCGATAGACAGGGCGAGGGCGGATGCAATGCCTATGAGCAATATTCAAAGGGCTATTGACAAAGCCACAGGTAATCTTGACGGCGTAACTTTAAGCGAAGTTACTTATGAAGGTTACGGACCGGGCGGTGTGGCCATTATGGTTGAATGTCTTACAGATAATAAAAACAGAACCGTGGCTGCAATCAGGCATGCTTTTAAAAAAGCCGGGGGTACGCTTGGAACAAGTGGAAGCGTTGCATGGATGTTTGAAAAAAAAGGTGTAATTGTGGTTAACAGAAGTGACAGGGATGATGAAGTTATGGAAAAGGCAATCGAATCAGGGGCAGAAGATATTAAAGAAATGGAAGATATTTTGGTTATAGAAACCGCCCCAGAAGATTTTAACGCTGTTTTGGAAGCGGTAAATGAAATAGACGGAATTGAAATACTTGAAAGCAATGTCCAACTTGTTGCAACAAATGAAAGCGATGTAGATGACGAAACGGCTGAAAAAGTGGAAAATCTTATTGATGCTTTGGAAGAACTTGATGATGTGCATGATGTTATACACAATATGGCATAAAATAGTATAATGCTAAATGATAAATGCTAAATTTTAAATAAAAAAATTAAGGAGAATTTATTATGAAAAAATTAATTAGTATTGGTTTGGTTGCAGGTGCATTAATGGCATTTCCCGGAATGCAGGGTAAAGGTATGATGGGGGCCGGACTTCAGGGAGCACCTATCAAAGGTCTTAAAAACTCAACCGTATTAGCAACTCTTAACGGTAAGAAAATAACAGTAAAAGATATAAATATTTATTTGCAGGGAATTACAGGGGATAAAAGAATAAGGCTTCAAGACCTTCCGGCTCAGCATGTTAAACAGTTTGTTAATCAGTATATTGAGACTCTTGAATTATATCCTAAAGCGAAAAAAGTTGAAAAACTGCCTCAGTTTAAAGCTCTTGAGAAGAAAATGGCAATAGAATTTTGGCTAAAAAGTAAATTGGATGCTATAAAAATAAGCGATTCGGAAGCTAAAAATTTTTATGAAAAAAATAAAGATATTTATTTTAAAACAACACCAAAAGTTAAAGCAAGACATATTTTGGTAAAAGATGAAAAAACCGCTGAAAAATTAATTAATGAATTAAAAGGGCTTAAAGGAAAAGCTCTTGAAGAAAAATTTGCTGAGCTTGCCAAAAAATACTCAACCGGGCCTACCAAAGTAAACGGCGGTGAACTTGGATGGTTTAATCCAAAACAGATGGTTGCTCCTTTTGCCGAAGCTGTAAAAAGCCTCAAACCGGGACAAATCACTTTAAAACCGGTTCATACAAGATTTGGATGGCATGTAATTTTAGTGGAAGATAAAAATAATAATGCTTATATTCCTTTTGATAAAGTTAAAGCCCAAATAATCGGCTATTTAAAAAGAGTTAAACTTCAAAAAGAACTTCAAAAATTAAAAGCAAGTTATAAAGTTAAATATTCAATTCCACAAAAATAAAGGAGGGGTACAATGTTTAGTGAATTTAAACCTGGTGTTTTAAGTGGAAGCGAAGCTGCAAAATTGCTTGATATATGCAAGGATAAAGGTTTTGCCCTTCCCGCTATTAATGTTGTAGGGACAAATTCTGTTAATGCGGTAATGGAAGCGGCAAAAGACGTCAATATGCCTATAATTATTCAGTTCAGTAACGGCGGTGCGCATTTTTTTGCAGGTAAAGGGCTTGATAACGAAGGGCAAAAAGCCGCAGTGCTTGGAGCAATAGCAGGGGCAAAACATATTCGCACTCTTGCGCAATCTTATGGAATCAGAGTGATTTTACATACAGACCACGCGGCAAGAAAGCTTCTTCCTTGGATTGACGGACTAATAGAAGCAAATAAAGAGCATTTTGAAAAATACGGAAAAGCGCTTTTTAGTTCTCATATGCTAGATCTTAGCGAAGAACCGCTTGAAGAAAATGTTGCAACATCTAAAGAATATCTAAAAAAATTAAGCGCACTTGATATTATGCTTGAAATTGAATTAGGTGTGACAGGCGGGGAAGAAGACGGGGTTGATAATAGCGGAATTGAAAATTCCAGACTCTACACTCAGCCTGAAGATGTTGCCTATGCTTATAAAGAATTAAGTGAAATAAGTGACCTTTTCACAATTGCGGCAAGTTTTGGAAATGTTCACGGTGTTTATAAACCGGGACATGTTAAGTTAGAACCGGTTATTCTTAAAAATTCTCAGGAATATGTAAAAGAAAAATTTAATCTTGATGCAGATAAACCAATCAGGTTTGTGTTCCACGGAGGAAGCGGAAGCGAACTAAGTAAAATACATGAAGCAATAGATTATGGTGTTGTAAAAATGAATATAGATACAGATACCCAATGGGCGTTCTGGTCTGGAGTAAAAGCATATATTGAAAAATATCACGATTACTTACAGTCTCAAGTGGGTAATCCTGAAGGTGACGATAAACCTAACAAAAAATATTATGACCCGAGAAAATGGTTAAGAGAGGGCGAAAAATCTATGAAAGAAAGAGTAATTAAAGCTTATAAAGACCTAAGAGCTATTTAAGCTCTTTACAATCTCTCTCAAGCAGATTTTTATACATTTCATCAAATATATATTTATGTACAAAGAAGAAAAAGTACCAGTAAATATATGAATAAGCACTTGTTGGTAAGAAATAGGCTGTTAGAGAAAATTTGAAATGTTCTTCATCAATTTTTTTAATTTCCCCTTGAAGCCAACCAACACCTGGCATTTTCATAGTTGATTTAAATCTTATTAATTTATGTGTTGGTGTGTCTTTTAGTGCTGTTACTACCCAAAAATCAAATTTATCACCTACTTTTAACCTTTCAGGTTTTATCATTCTGACACCAAGACCCCTGCCGCCAAGTAATCTATCAATAAAAGCCCTTACTTTCCACATCCATTGGGGGGAAAAATATCCGCAGTTTTTGTAACTGAGGCTTTTTAAATTATAAAAGACTTTTTTAACTTTTTCTTTTGGGATTACATTGCTTACCACTTCTGTTAAGAGTTTATGATTTTTAAGTGCGGTTGAAAACTGTTTCATTTTGAATATATTGAATACGGAATATTCATAAGGTGTATTCCACATACATTCAAGCTCGCCTTTATTTCTTCTTTCACTTGCAAGTCTTATTGCCGTTGAAAAATCGGTTGGATTTGGAATAATATCGGATTTTTCTTTAACTAATGCATTAGAATAGAGGCTTTCAACCAGGGGTTTTATAAAATGCTTTTCAATTCCGCTTATTCTTGAGAGAATAAATGAAATTAATTCAAAATTTTTAAGCAGTTTCTCTTCTAAGAATTTAGGAAGTTTTATTGTTTTTATATTTTTATTTAAAATCTCTTTGGCGTATCTTTTTACCATTTCTGAATAGGATAAAATTTCATCCGAAGCAACCTCTATAATTTTATTGTAATATTTGGAATTATCCAAAACTTTTATTAAAGCCTCAATTACGTCATCCGCAAATGTAATTTGACATTTTCCTTCGTTTTTAAAATATGGAATTGCCGGTAAAATTTCAGCAGCGCTTCTTATAAGCTCAAAACTCATAGATCCCGCCCCTACAATAATTCCGGCTCTGATTTCCGTAACGTTTGGGTGATATTTTCTTAAAAAATTACCAGTATCCTGTCTTGAAATTAGATGTTTTGAAGTGTTTGGATTGTCTCTTTCCCCGAAGCCCCCGAGGTATATAATCTGTTTTACCCCGGCTTCTTTTGCCGCACATGCAACAATTGAAGCTAAATCATTATCTTTTTTTCTGTAATCCTGTTTTGTCTCACTAAGAGAATGGATTAAATAATAGGCAATATCAACGCCTTTTAAATTTTCAACCAGTTCTTTGTAATAAGAAGCCGAAATAATCTGTTCTACAATGCAGATATTTGGTTTATATCCGTTAAATACAGGAGAGTGGTTTATATATTCTAAATTTCTTTTGTTTCTTGAAAAAAGAACTAACTGATAATCAAGGTTATACAAAGCTCTTGTTAATTTTTTACCAATATATCCGTTGCTTCCAAATATAGCTATTCTTGGTTTCATATTCATCTTTTTGTAAAATTGTATCAAAAAGGATATTTTATGCAAAACTCTCCAATAACGCCTTTTGAATTTAGAGGTAAATTTTTTCATATAAAAAGGGACGATTTACTTAGGCCGTTTGAGGGTAATAAGGCAAGAAAATTTTATTATTTTTATAAAAATGAGTTTCCTGAAATTAAAAGGGTAATATCTTTCGGTTCTAATCAGTCAAACGCTTTTGCCTCCCTTAGCCGTTTATGCAAAATCAAAGGCTGGGAATTTATCTATTTTACAAATCATATTCCGGCATATTTAAAGCAAAATCCTGAAGGAAACTATTTGGAAAGTCTGAAAAACGACGCAAAAATAATTGAAATAAATTTAAGGGGTGATGCGTTAAGAGAATACGTTTTGAATTTAAAAGATAAAAACACGTTGATTATAGAAGAGGGCGGAAGAATCAGGGAAAGCGAAGAGGGTATTAAAATACTGGCTGATGAAATAAACGAATACGCAAAAAAAAATAATTTAAAAGTTTTTTTGCCAAGCGGCACAGGAACCACGGCATATTTTTTGGCAAAACATCTGGATGTAGAGGTTTTAACTCTGCCGTGTGTCGGAGATGAAAAGTATTTAAAAAAACAGTTTTGTATGCTCGGAGGAGGAAAAATACCTACAATTTTATCTCCGAGGAAAAAATACCATTTTGGAAAACTTTATAAAAACTTATTTGTAATATGGAATGAGCTTAAAAATGCTGGGATTGAGTTTGATTTGTTATACGACCCGATAGGATGGGAAAGTGTTGAATATTATAATTTAAACAATATTTTATATATTCATCAGGGAGGATTAAAAGGAAATATAAGTATGCTTAGCCGTTATAAAAGGAAATATAAAATATAAAATTTTTTTATATTTCTTGTAAATGAGTGTTCATTTAGGTATAATTTATTTTAATTTAATTTCAAGGAGCTATAATGGGTTGGATAGTCTTTTTTAATATAGTTACTCCCTGGATTCTGGCGTTTTTTATTTTTTATGCCAAAAATGACAAAGTAACAAATTTTTTAACATTTTTGACATTACCTCTGCTTATTATATTTGCATTTCTTGCTTATATCAACCATTCATATCCTCTGATTTCAACCCCCGAATTCCTGAATTATCTTATCGGTGTATATGATTTCGGACTTTTGGGATATTTTTTATACCAGGGGATTATTAAAAAATCCTTTTTGGTAACATCTTTGGCAATAATTCAAATTCTTTTTTTAATAATTGTATTATTAATGAAAAATTATTCAGACACTCCTGATATTTTTGTGGATAATTTAACAAAATTATTTTATTTTATTGTTGCTTTGGTCGGTGTTCCCATTGCTATATATGCCACAAAATATATGGAATATGGCGAAAAAGAAAAACATAGATTTGTGGCTATTATAATATGGTTTTTGGGTGTTATGAATTTTGCTGTAAGCGTTAATAATATTGAATGGTTTTTTGCCCTGTTTGAAACAACCACCCTTGCTTCATTTATTTTAATAGGTTTCAGAAAAGATGAGGAAGCCACTAATAATGCTGTTTTGGCTTTATGGATGAACCAGATAGGCGGTGTTGCAATTTTAATCGCTTTGATGATTTTTATTCATGTAAACGGAATTTATCATTTTAGTGATTTGTTAAATCATCCCGCATCTGTTTCTTTGGCGGGACTTGGATTCTTGTCTCTCAGTGCGCTTGTTAAAGGTGCCCAGATGCCGTTTCATAAATGGCTTCTCGGTGCAATGGTGGCGCCAACTCCTGTAAGTGCAATACTTCATTCCGCTACAATGGTAAAAATCGCCCCTTTTTTAATTTTAAGAATTTCTCCCATTATCAAAGGGACACTTTTAGCAAAACTGTTAATAATAGCCACAGGATATGTTTTTGTGGTGGCTGCGATAATTGCTCTGACACAGAATAATTTTAAGAGAATACTTGCTTATTCAACAATATCCCTGCTTGGTCTTATGATGCTCTCAGCCGCAGTAGGTACTCCGGTTGCAGTGGTTGCAAGTATCATTCTTATTATTTTTCATGCGTTTGCAAAAGGATTTTTATTCATTGAAGCCGGTATACTTGAAAAAGTGTTTCAGATAAAATATATAGAACAGATGAGAAGACTGATTGAAAAAGCCCCCCTTACACTTATGTTTTTATTTTTCGGATTTTTAAATATGACATTTGTTCCGTTTGGTACTTTTATAGGTAAATGGTTAATGATTGAGGAAGCAAGTAATTTTTTAAGTCACGGGAGTTATATGATATTGATTTTATATGTAGGTGCCGGAAGTGCTTTTTTAAGCGTATTATATATGAAAGTTCTTGGAGTCAGTGTTAGAAAAACTCACGGAATTTCAAATATTAAATTTATTTCGCTTCCTAAAAGATTTAATTTTGTATCAATTTGGTATTATTTATGGCTTCTTGCCCTCGGACTTTTTATTGCGCCTTTTATAGCCGATTTTGTCGTTCCCGTGGCAAACAGCATAACAGGGGCGTATGCCGCTGTTACTTCCGATCATTTAACTTTATATGTGGGTAATTCCACGCTTTATTTTTGGCAGATTTTAGGAGCTATGGTAATACTTACACTGATTCACGCCCTGCCTTATCTTGTTAAATTTAAGGTAGACACAGTTCATCCTTATAACTGCGGTGAAATTTTTCCAAAGTATATAGGTACATTTAATTTTGAATGTATTAAAAAATATGAAAATATTCTTATAGCATTTTCGATAGCTTTATTTATTTTAGTTGTAGTTCTCGGAGGAGGTTTGTTATGATTTGGTTAATATTTGCCATTTTGGCTCCTGTTATCGGAGGATTTGTTTTTGGAATTGAAAGGAAAGTTAAAGCTAGAATACAGGGAAGAATGGGGCCTCCGCTTATGCAGCCGTTTTATGATTTTGCAAAACTTATGGATAAAAGACCTATGATGATACATTCTCTTCACGCTTTAATGGGAATAATGTATTTTGTGGCGGAATGGTTTGCTCTGTTTGTATTGTTTTTGGGAAATGATTTATTAATAGCTGTATTTTTCCATGTTTTGGCTGTTTTGGCTCTCGTAATAGGTGCAAGCAGTGTAAGAAGTTCATATTCTGCACTGGGAGCGTTAAGGGAGCTTATGCATATGATAAGTTATGAGCCATTTATGGTGTTAATGGCGGTGGCTTTTTATTTAGTAAGCGGAAGTTTTAATTTTAAAGATATTTTAAATTCTCAAGCCCCTGTTTATCAGCTGCCTCTTGTTTTTCTATCATTTTTATTAATTATTCCTATGATGCTTCAAAAATCACCGTTTGATATTGCGGAAGCCCATCAGGAAATTATAGGGGGTCCGGAAATAGAATATAGCGGCCCTTTTTACGAAGCAATATATACAGGTAAGTGGATAGAATATATTTATGTCTTTTTCTTTGTATTTTTATTTGGAGGAAGTAATTATATTTTAGGATCAATTCTGGTTATTTTTGCTTTTTTATTTGTAAATATACTTGATAATTCCACTGCAAGACTTGATTTTAGAAAAATGGTTAAATTTTCATGGGTTGTTTTAATCCCTCTTGCCGCACTCAATATTATATTACTCGCTTTATGGAGGTAGTTATGGGTTTATTTGGTAAATACAGAAAAAAATCACCGTGGATTTTACATTACAACACCGGCGGATGTAACGGCTGCGATATAGAAATTTTGGCGGCTCTTGCCCCGAAATTCGATATTGAAAGATTTGGAGCGTTAAATAAAGGAAATCCTAAACAGGCTGATATTTTACTGGTGACAGGTCCTGTTACAAAAAACTGCAAAGATGTTTTAAGAAGGCTGTATCTTGAAATGCCTGAACCCAAGGTAGTTGTGGCGATGGGCGCATGTGCGCACGGAGGCGGAATTTTTAGAAATTTTTACCATGTTGAAAACGGGGTGGATAATATTATTCCCGTTGATGTCTGGATTCCCGGATGTGCCCCGAGGGTAGAAGCTTTGATTGACGGAATCGTTGAAGCTATTGAAATCTGGCAGACTAAATCAAAAGAAAAGGAATATATGAGAAATCATGGGGAAATTTATGAGAAATTAGGAGTTAATAATGACGATTAATCCACAAATTACAATAAAAGAAGTTACACTTGAAAATGTAATAGAAGAGATTAAAAATTTTTATGACGAAAATATCTGGCATTATATAACCGTAAATGCCACAGATTTAGGCGGAAAACTGCAGATTGACTGGCTTTTTTCCAAATATAAAGAAAAAAATATTATTCAAATTTTCAGAATTCCGGAAGTCAGTTATGATGCAAAAATACCAAGTATTGTAAATATTATTCCGTCAGCCTGGCTTAGCGAATGGGAACTTGCAGATTTATTCGGACTTGATGTGGAAAATGCGGCAAAGGGTGTATTTATTGCACCTGATGCGCCTAAAGCACCTCTTAGAAAGGACAGCTCATGGGAAAAATAGTAATTCCTTTTGGTTCTCAACATGTAGCTTTGCCAGAGCCGATTAGTTTTTTATTTGAAACCCAAAATGAAATTATTACGAAAGTAGAAGCCCATATAGGATATGTTCACAGAGGTATAGAAAAAGCCGCCATTACAAAATTTGAATATAATCAATTACCTTATCTTACGGCAAGGGTATGCGGTCTTTGTTCTATTACCCATGCAGGGGCGGTTGTTCATGGATTGGAAAAGTTGATGAATGTGGAAGTTAATAAAAGAATAGATTATTTAAGAATGCTTGTAGTTGAACTCGACAGAATTCATTCACATATGCTTGCAAACGGACATGTGGCCGAGGTAGTGGGTTATGAAAATCTCTTTATGCAGACATTCAGGGCAAGAGAAGATGTTATGGATATTCTCGAGAGAATTACCGGAAACAGGGTTCAGTACGATTATCAGGTAATAGGTGGTGTCAGCAGGGATATTGATTTGGAAATAGTTGAATTTGCAAAGAAAAAACTAAAAAAATTAAAAGAAAATGTTTTAAAAGTAATGGATTTTAACGACAGCGATTATACATTTGGTCTTAAAACAAAAGGAGTAGGGGTCATTTCCAAAGAAATGGCTGCCAAATATAATATTGCGGGTCCTATTGCAAGGGCCAGCGGGCTTGAAACCGATGCAAGGGTTGAATTTGATTATCTTCCTTTTGAAGAAGTCGGGTATAAAATGCAGTTAAGAAGAGAGGGTGATGTGTGGGCCAGAAATATGGTGAGGTTTGATGAGGTTTTAAATTCAATTGAAATGTGTGAAAACATATTGGATAACCTGCCTGAAGGTGAACATAAAGTCAAAGTAAAAGGCAGACCGAACGGAGAAACTGTGGTGAGGGTTGAGGCACCTAGGGGTGAGTGTTTTTATTATTTAAAAGGCAGCAATAAAAAAGTAATGGACAGGGTTAGAATAAGAGTGCCTACATATGCAAATATCCCGATTTTAAAAGAGCTGTTTTTAGGTGCTAAATATTCGGATGCCCAGGCAATTGTGCTCAGTTTTGATCCTTGTATGAGCTGTACGGCAAGATAAAGGAGCAATAATGGTAAAAATGTTTATTGAATCAATAAAAAACCTTGTCTCAAAACCAGAAACAATAAAATATCCGTTCGAGCCCTCCCCCGAACCTAAAGGATACAGAGGTTTAATTATTTACAATGAAGAGCACTGTATTTTTTGCGATAAATGTGAAAATATCTGCCCTCCCGGAGCAATTAAATTTGAAGTGGTAGATGTTAAAAGCGGAAAAAAGCAATACAATTATAATCCTTATTTATGTATTTACTGCGGAGCCTGTATAAGTGTATGTCCAAAAGTAAATGAAGCTCTTATGCAGTCTGAAAAAAGAATGCCTCCTTTGGGACGTGTAGTTTATAAAGAAGAAGGGCTTGGCTATTTTATAAAAGAAATAGATAATCCTAAAGAGCTGGAAAAAAAATGGGGAGAGTTGGAAGCGAGGGCTAAAGAATCAAGGGAAAAACTTTCAGTTTATAAAAAACAGCAAAGATTAAAAAAACAGGCTGCAAAAAAAGAAGCTTCTTCTTAATTTTCTTCTTTTTTATTAAATTCTTACAAGTTATTTAAGTGATTTTTTTATTGACACTAATTATTTTTAGAGTTATAATATGAATATCTGTTCAAAAAGGATGGGAAATGAAAATAGCTTTTTTTGAAATAAAGGAAGAAGAAAAAGAGTTTTTTAAGCAAAATTTAAAAAATATTGATGTGGAAGCGTTTTTTTACAAAAAAACTGTCAATGAGGCAAAAAGATATGATTTTGATGTGATAAGTGTTTTTGTCCATTCTAAAATTGATAAAAATATTTTGGATGAATTTCCTAATTTAAAATATATACAAACCCGCTCAACAGGATATGACCATATTGATTTGGTTGAATGTTATAAAAGGGGAATAAAAGTAAGTAATGTAAGAGGATATGCCGGTCCTGCCGTAGGGGAATTTGCTTACGGACTGTTGCTTGAAGCAAATAGAAAACTTTATATTGCAATAAACAGGCTGAAAAACGGCAATTTGAATTATAAAGATTTAAAAGGTACGGAAATTGAGGGTAAAAATATAGGTATTTTAGGATTAGGTACTATTGGTTTACAAATTGCAAAAATAGCAAGAGGATTTGGTGCTGAAATATTCGGTTTTTCAAGAACAAAAAAAGAGATATATGATAAGCTAGGTATTAATTTTTGCACATTTGATGAAGTTTTGGAAAATAGTGATTTTTTATTTATTGCCCTTCCTTTGACTCCTAATACAAAAAATTTGATTAATAAAAACAATATTTCAAAATTTAAAGGCAGTGTAATTATAAATCCGGCAAGAGCCGAAATTATTGAAAAAGAAGTTTATGAAACTTTTGACGGTATTATTGCCGCAGATGTATTGCCCGATTGGAATTTGAGCAAAAAAGAAAATATTATTGCAACCCCTCATATGGCTTATTATACAAAAGAAGCTCTTTTTAGAATAATGCAAATAAGTCTTGATAATTTAATGGACTTTTTAACCGGAAAAATACCGCGATATTGCTTAAAAGAAGCCTGTAAAAAGGATTACAAGGAGTGTAAATGAAGAAATTGATTCTTTTTATAGGAGCTGTTTTATTTGCATGCAGCAGTGATTGTATAGAATGTCATCCAAAATTAAAGAAAATGGAAAATAATCCCCAAAACAGATATTACAAAGAACATCATTTTTTAAAAAGCTGTACAAAATGCCATCCAAACCATCCTCAAAAAGGAATGGATAAATGCGGTGCCGACTGTTTTGACTGTCACAGTAGGGAAAAACTTATTCATACGCCTGTTCCGGAGCATCAAAAATTGAATACCTGTACGAAGTGTCACAAAGACAGTGTAAATGATATTTTAAATATTCCTAAAAACCCTATTATAAATAAATAATTTTATAAAAATATGAAAAATAAGCCAGATTCTATTGACATAAAGTATAATTTTTCTTATAATTTCAGTCCACAAAGGCAATTGACCCGTTAGCTCAGTCGGTAGAGCATCTGCCTTTTAAGCAGAGGGCCGTTGGTTCGAATCCAACACGGGTCACCATTGTCCCCATCGTCTAGAGGTCTAGGACACCGCCCTTTCACGGCGGCGACACGGGTTCGACTCCCGTTGGGGACGCCATGGGTCGCTTAGCTCAGTTGGGAGAGCACCAGCCTTACAAGCTGGGGGTCGCAGGTTCGAGCCCTGCAGCGACCACCATATATTTTATCATACGGAGCCGTAGTTTAGCTGGTTAGAATGCCGGCCTGTCACGCCGGAGGTCGCGGGTTCGAGTCCCGTCGGCTCCGCCACTATTTAACGGATAATGGGAGATTAAAAATTGTATTTAATGGTGACTGACACTTAAAATTTAATATTATAAATATAATATAAAAAATTCTATTAATAATATAATTTAAAATAATTAACTAATTATTTTTATCTTTGTAGTTTTTTTTATTATCTGCATTTAGTTAGAGTTATTTTTTTCAGCAAAAAATATTTTCTCCTAAAATTTTATATGTATCTATTTTATAAAAATTTTTCAATTCTTTGTAAATATCAGGAAAATGTTTTTTTAAAATTGCCGGTCTTACAAAAAAATATTCACTCATAACTGCAAAAAATTCTGCTTTGTTTGTTGTGGCATATTTGTCAAGAAGATGATATTTTCCCAAAAATCTTCCTTTAATGGTGTTTTCTTTAAATTTTTCATATTCTTTAAACATTGTTTTTGCAAATTCTTTTATTTTACTTTCTTCCAAAGGGGGTATTCCGTCCATAGCTCCGTTGTTATAATCTATTTCATGTGCGAATTCGTGTATTATTACGTTTCTGTGACATTTATGAATTTCTTTTTTTGCTTTGTCCCATACTATTATTACGGCGTCTTTTGTCGCTTCTCCTTCTATTAATATTTCTTCATTGGAGATGATATTTTCAATTTCTTTTTTGTGTAAAATGATTGTATTGGGATATACAAAAATATAACTTAAATTTGGATAACAGAAATATTTATAAGCTACAGTGGGTAGGCATGCATAAAAAGCGATTTTTGTTTTTATTTCATCATTTATATCTGTATAAATACCGAAAAATTTTTTTTCTTTTAAAAACCATTGAATTTTAAAATTTATAATTTTTTTTAGATTTTCAGGAAGTAATTCATAATATTTAATAGATTTTAAGATATCCAAAATTTTTTTGGGAGGAGGGTTTTTTTCAATTTTTTTTAACCATTTTTTGTATTTGATATATTCAATTATTTGAAAAAAAAGATAAATAAAAAGGAAAAACCATAAAAAAATTAGAAGATATTTAAAATTTTTCATCTAAGGATGGCTTCTATACCTTTAAATCCTGCGGCTGCCAATATTATACTTCCGATTACATTAAGTAAAATATATGAAAGTGATTCGAAAATAAGGCCGTTTTTTATAAGAAAAAAACTTTCAACCGCAAATGTTGAAAAGGTTGTAAATGCTCCCATCATCCCTGTGGTAAGGAGTGATTTCAAATGGGCGTTTTGTATGGCTCCGTATTGAATTAATGCTATAAATATTCCGAGTAAAAAACTTCCTATTAAGTTAACGCTTAATGTTCCGAAAGGGATATCATGTTTAAAAGCGCTGTTTACAAGTCCTGCGGTATAGGCTCTTAAAATTGCACCTATAAATCCTCCTATTCCAATAGCTAACATTGTGTCAATTTTCATAACTCTCCTTTAATTTAAAATTCAACATCAATATTCATTATCTAACATTTAACATTTATCATTCAACATTTTTTATATTCTTTATTTAATATTTCCTGCATTTTTTCTCTCATATCTTCATACCAGTTTGGATTGTCTTTTGGATAAAAAGATGGTAAAAAGATAACTTTTATTGTCTGTTTTTCCACCCTAAAGGGATTTTTTTTAAAAGCAAACGGTAAATTTATTATTACAAACGGCTGAACTTTTAAATTTAGTTTTTCAACCACCCCTTTGAGGCCTTTTTTAAATGGCAGTAATTTTTTAGGGTTTTTTTTATTTCTTGTGCCTTCCGGAAAAGCCGCTATTTTAAGATTTCTTTTAATTCTGTCTTTTATTTCTCTAATCATTTTGATTGTGGAAGCTTTATTGCTTCTGTCCACTAAAATCATATCTGTTTTTGTAAGCATATATTTAATGACAGGTATTTTGCCAAGTTCCGCTTTTGCAATCCATATTATTTTTTCATCAATTACTGATTCAAATAATGCTATATCTAAATTGTGAGTATGATTTCCTAAAAATATATTGGCATTTTTGTCAATTTCGCCTTCTATAATTACTTTTTTTGCAATCATATTTGTAAGAATGTGAGAGCATTTTTTACGGTATTTAAGCTCATTTTTAGGATCGATTCCGCATAAAGCCCCTGTAATTAACAGGCAGATACCGGCTTTTATTAATTTTAAATAAGAGATAATACTATTTAAGATTTTCATTTTTTACCCATCCTGTTTTACCGTCAATTTTTATTTTTGTGTAATTTTTTTTGATATTTAAAATTTCAACTTTTGTATCCACTATAGGCGAATAAAAAACCGTTGAATTTTGTGTCGGTAAAATTCTGACTTTGGAATTTCTTTTTAATACCTTTTCTCCTTTTGGAAAAATGGAGATAATCAGGTAAATTGATAAAATAATCGGAATTATCAATAATAAAATTTTTTGATAAATTAAGAAAATTAATATAAAAAATGCAATTATAACTAAAATAAGAATGTTTACAGGGGTAAAAAACGTTTTTTCTTCCGGATTAATATCTGTTTGTGTACTTATTGTTTTTTCTTTTAAAATTATCGGTATAGATATTTTTTTGTAATTTTGAATATCGGTATTAAAATAATAAAAAATAAAATTTTTGGTATTTTTTGGTAAATAGGTAAAATAGGCGGCTTCGTTTTTATTAATCACAGTAAGATTTTCATCATTTGTTAATTTAAAATCCTCTAAATTTGCATTTTTTGTTTTAATAGTAAATGATAATAAAATTTTATTGTTTATATTGGTAGAAATAGGATTTATTATCTCTAAATTTTGTGCTGTAACATTACAAAATTTTGGAATATTTTCAACGGCTTTTGTTTTATATAATGAACTTAGATTTATGCTTTTGTTAAAATCGCCGGATGTAATAAACAATGTATTGTTTCCGTCGTTTTTATATCTTAAATTTAATAAATAAACATAAGGATTTTGTTTTGTGTAATTTATTTCTCCTTTATTTAAAGAAAAATTTAAATCCGTTATATTTGGGGTAATAAGTTTGGCTTTTAAATTAATAATTTGGTTTTTGTAATAAAATTTCTGTAAATTGGGGTACGTAATTATTAAATTGCCTGCATATAAAAATAAAAAAGAAAATAAAAAAAAGATTATTCTCATTTTAGAGCAATATTAATATTGTTTTCTTTTGTAAACTGTTTAATATATGCAAAAAATTTTCTTCTCTTTTTCCCGTAAAGGGTGATTTTTACATTGTTTTTTAATTTTAAGGGGTTAACCCATTTTCCATTGTGCATAACGCCAAAATGTAAATGGGGACCGGTTGAGAGTCCGCTGTTTCCAAGATATCCTATAACGCTCCCCTGTCTAACCCATTTACCTACATATATTCCCCTTTTGAATCCGTGAAGGTGCGCATACAAAGTCATATATCCGTTTTTATGTCTTATTTCAACGCTTCTGCCATATCCCCTGATCCATCCTTTGTAAATTATTTTACCGTCGGCTACAGAGTGGATTGGTGTTCCTATTTTATTTACAAAATCAACACCGTCATGCATTCTCCATTTATGTAAAATAGGATGAAATCTCATTCCAAAAGGTGAAGAAATTCTGGTATATCTTAAAGGAGCTTTTAAAAACATTCCCCTAAGACTTCTTCCTTTTTCATCATAATATCTGTTATCAATAGGATTTAAAAATGCGTTAACGCTGTAAAATCTGTTTTTAATCTGTGCAAAAACAATTTTTACATCCCTGATTTCGGAAAACCTTTTCTTTTCATCATAAATTATTGAAATTGTCGTTCCTTTTGGAAGTGTTCTAAAATTTACCCTGTCATTAAAAATATTAATTATTTTATTGGTTAAAATGCTTAAATGTGTGGCTTTATACAAATCATAACTTAAATAGCTGTTTATTGTAACCTGAACTTTTTTTTCTTCTGTATTGTAAATTATAGGAATAATTTTGGTAAAGTATTTGTTGTTATTTTTTATGATTTGCAGCTGTTTTTGTGAATTTATTGGAATCAAGGCTTCTTTAAAGTTATTGTTTTCCCTTAATATAAAAATTGTTTCGTTTTTGGCAATATTTCTTACATATCTTTTAAGCTTGGCCGGTAAATTATAATAAATTGAATATGGAAGGCTGTTTTGTTTTAAAAATCCGTAAAATGTGGAAAATTTATTCCATTTTTGAATATCAATTCTATACGCTAAAATAAAAACCGGTATAAGTAAAAAAAGTAATAATTTTTTCATTTTAAGAATCCTTCAAGCATTTTTATACCGTCATTTCCTCCCAAAATGCTCTCCATTGCCCTTTCCGGATGGGGCATAAGCCCGAATACGTTTTTATTTTCGTTACATATACCGGCTATGGAGTCGTCACTTCCGTTTGGATTTAATTCTTTTCCGTCTTTATCACAGTATTTTAATATTACCTGCCCTTTATCATACATTTTTTTTAGAGTCTCACTATCCACTTTATAATTGCCTTCCGCATGTGCTATAGGAATATTTATAATATCTCCGGCTTCAAAATTTTGTAAAAATTTATTTTCATTGTTTATTATTTTTAAATAGTGAAATTTGGAAATAAAATGCAAATTCTCATTTCTTGTCATGGCACCAGGGAGAAGATGTGATTCTAATAAAATTTGAAAACCGTTACAAATTCCAAGAACAAAGCCGCCTTTTTTTGCATACTCTGTTACATCATTCATTATTGGAGAAAATCTTGCAATTGCCCCGCTTCTTAAATAATCTCCATAGCTGAATCCCCCGGGGAGTATTACCAAATCATAATTTTTTAATTTATCGGTATGCCAGATGAATTCAGCCTTAGCTCCTATTTTTTCAAAAGCCCATTTGGTGTCTCTGTCACAATTGGTACCCGGAAATACAACGACCCCCACTAACATTATTTAACCTCTATTTCATAATTTTCAATTACAGGATTTGCAAGCAGTTCGTCTGCCATTTTTTTAGCATCCTCTATTGCTTTTTCTTTGTTATCTGTATTTATGTTTAGTAAAATCTGTTTTCCGACCCTTACGTCTTCCACATTATTAAAGCCGAGCGTTTCAAGAGCATGCTTTACAGCTTTTCCCTGAGGGTCAAGTACCCCTTTTTTTAAATGAACATTTATGGCTATTTTCATTTTGCTTCCTTTAATCTTTCCAATATTTCACTGTATGCCTCTTTAATATCTCCCAAATCGAATCTAAATAAATCTTTATCCATTTTTTTACCTGTTTTTTTATCCCATAATCTGCAGCTGTCGGGTGTTATTTCATCAGCCAAAATAATATTTCCGTTTTTGTCTTTGCCGAATTCCACTTTAAAATCAACTAAAATAAGCCCGATTTTATCGAAAAATCCGGTTAAGAATTCATTTATTTTTCTGCCGTATTCTCTTAATATGTCAAGTTCTTTTCTATTATCTACCAAATTTAAAATCATTGCATGGTCGTCATTTATTAAAGGATCGTTTAATTCGTCATTTTTATAATAAAATTCTATTATGGTAAAAGGCAGTTTTTTACCTTCTTTAAGTCCAAGCCTTTTAGACAGGCTTCCTGCCGCAATGTTCCTGAGTACCACTTCTATTGGAATTATATCGACTTTTTTAACAAGCAGTTTAGTGTTGTCTATCTGTTTTATCAGATGTGTCGGTATTCCTTCTTTTTGTAAAGCTTCAAAAATCAGTGTGGTAATGGCACAGTTTAATTCTCCTTTTCCACTCTCGCTTGCCGCTTTTACACCGTTAAAAGCTGTCAGGGAATCTTTAAATTCACATATTACTTCATCCGGATTTTGCGCTTTGTATATTCTTTTTGCTTTTCCTTCATATAAAAGTTGCATTTATTCTCCTTATTTTTGATTCGCAATTATCAGTGCTTTTAAAATATTCGCCCCTGTAATCAGTTGTAAATCATTGTCTGTTTTTTTAATTTTTTGATTATATTTTGTTTTTTTAGGTTTAGTTTTATTTAGTTCAGCTCTTAAATGGTTTTTAAGTTCGGATTCTTTAATTAAACCTTCTTTGTTTTCATTAACTTTTTCTATTTTTGCAGGGTGAACTATAATATCCGGTATAACTCCTTTTGCCTGAATGGTTCTTCCGCTCGGAAGATAATATTTAGCTACCGTTAATCTTACCGCTTCATTTTTATTAACAGGAATAATCGCCTGAACGCTTCCTTTTCCAAAAGTGGTTTCTCCCACTATAACTGCTCTTTTTTTGTCTTGCAGTGCCCCGCTCACTATTTCACTTGCACTTGCGCTTCCCCCGTTAACGAGTACAACGATAGGAATGTTTTTGTATGTTCCGCTTGAGTGTGCATAAAATACCTGATTTTCACTTGGGACCCTTCCTTTTTGTGAAACTAAAACGCCTTTGTCGATAAATAAATCGAGCGTGCCCACAGCCTGGTTCAAAAGTCCGCCCGGATTGTTTCTTAAATCAATTATAATACCTTTTTTATGGTATTTTTTAAGATTTAGAAGGATTTTTTTAAGAGAACTTACAACATTTTTATCAAAGCTGCTGATTCTTATATATTCGATGGAAGGATAATTTTGCAGAGCATAAGCTTTAACCGATTTGATTTTAATAATTGCCCTTGTAATTGTTACATCAAATGTTTTTCCTTTTCTTACGACTGTAAGAGTTACTTTTGTACCAGGTTTTCCTCTTAATAAATTGACATCTTCGTCAAGTGTCAAATCAAGTGTTGCTTTGCCGTTTATTTTTAAAATAATGTCTCCGGCTTTTAGTCCCGCTTTATATGCCGGGGTGTCATCAATTGGTGATATAACTGTTAAAACACCGTTTTTTATGCCTATTACAATTCCTAAGCCTCCGAATTCGCCTGTTGTCTGAACTTTTAATTCCTGATAAGCCTTTTTGTCAAGATAGCTCGAATGTGGGTCAAGATTTGGTAAAAGACCTTTTAGTGCTTTATTAATTATAGTGGTTGTATTAAGTTCATCCACATAATATGCCTCTATAATATTTACCACTTTTACAAATTTTTCGTAAGCTGCGAGACGAGTTTCTTTGGTTTCTGCAAATAATGAAACCACCATAAAAACGGCTAAGATTAATTTTTTCATTAAAAAATTCCTTTTTTATGAAATTCTATTATAATTGGAAATAAATTTCAATGGCATAAAATAGTTAGTAGTGAAAATAGTGAGTAGTGAAAATAGTGAGTAGTGAAAATAGTGAGTAGTGAGTTGTGAGTAGATTAAAAAATTTATAAAAAAATGCATTAAAAACTTGACATAAACGCACTCAATTTGATATAATAACATTAACTAAAACTTTAAGGAGGAAGATAATGGAAAAATTATTCGAAAAATTAACAAATCAGATGATGGAATCAATTGAAAGCGGGCTAAGTCTGGCGCTTCATAATAAAAACCCTGAAGTGCATCCGTTGCATGTGGTATGGGGGCTTGTAACAAATACAAATACAGTGCTTAACCAGGCATTCAATAAAATGGGGGTGGATAAAACGGCAATAGAACTTGAATTAAAAAGCGCTGTTGACAGACTCCCAAAGGTAGACAATATTACAAAAGAATCTATTAAAATAGGAAGAGAATTAATCCAAAGTCTGCAAAACTCCGAAGCGCTTGCCACAAGATTTGGGGATAAATATATAGCTGTTGACACATGGCTTATTGCAAATATTGATTCATTTAAAGATACACTTGGTAAATTTGTAGATTTAATGGAACTTAAAAAAACACTTGAAGCAATAAGAGGAGAGAAAAAGATTGAGAGTAAAAGTGCGGATGAAAATCTTGATTCATTAAACAAATATGGAATTGACTTAACGGCAAAAGCAAGGGCGGGTGAACTTGACCCGGTAATCGGAAGAGACGAAGAAATAAACAGAATGATGCAGATTTTAATCAGAAAAACAAAAAATAATCCTATATTGCTCGGTGAACCTGGTGTCGGTAAAACGGCACTGGTCGAAGGTCTGGCCCAGAGAATTGTAAAAAAGGAAGTGCCTACAAGTTTACAAAACAGAAGATTGATTGCGCTTGATATGACGGCATTAATTGCAGGGGCAAAATACAGAGGTGAATTTGAAGACAGGCTAAAAGCGGTTGTTGATGAAGTAAAAGCAAATCCAGATGTAATTTTATTTATAGATGAAATTCATACAATTGTGGGGGCAGGTGCAAGCGAAGGAAGTATGGACGCGGCAAATATTTTAAAACCGGCACTTGCAAGAGGAGAGTTAAGAACCATAGGTGCGACAACTTTGAAAGAATACAGGAAATATTTTGAAAAAGATGCTGCGCTTCAAAGAAGATTCCAGCCTGTAATGGTCGATGAGCCGAGTGTAAATGAGGCAATCAGAATTTTAAGAGGTCTTAAAGAAAGATTAGAAGCCCACCATCAGGTATTGATTAAAGACGAAGCTTTGGTTGCGGCGGCAAAACTTACCGACAGATATATAAGTGACAGGTTTTTACCAGATAAGGCAATTGACGCAATTGACGAAGCTGCAGCTGAGATTAGAATGCAAATAGAAAGCGAACCGTTTGAACTTGCCAAAATAAAAAGAGAAATTGAGCAGATTATGGTGGAAAAAGAAGCTTTGCAGCTTGAGCTTGAAAGCAGCGTAAATAAAGAAAAAATAGAAAAAAGATTAAATGAAATAGAAAAAGAACTTGCAAACCTTGAAGAAGAAAAAAGAAAACTTGAAAGTAAATTTGAAGAAGAAAAAAGAGTATTAAAATCTATTGCCGAAACAAAAGAAGAAATTGAAAAACTAAAAACCCAGGCTGAAATTGCAAAAAGAGAAGGTGATTTTACAAAAGCTGCCGAAATTGAATACGGAAAAATTGTAGAACTCAGAAAAAAAGTGGAAGAACTTGAGAAAAAATGGGAAGAAATGCAAAAAGAGGGAACTCTTCTTAAAAATGCTGTAGATGAAGAAGCGGTTGCCGATGTTGTAAGCAAATGGACTGCAATTCCTGTAAATAAAATGCTTCAAAGCGAACTTGAAAAAATATTGCATATTGAAGACGAGCTTAAAAAATGGGTTGTCGGACAGGATGAGGCTATTAAAGCTGTTGCAAGGGCAATTAAGAGAAATAAAGCCGGGCTTGGCGATCCAAACAGACCGATAGGCAGCTTTATGTTCTTAGGACCGACAGGAGTTGGTAAAACAGAAACAGCAAAAACATTAGCAAGATTTTTGTTTGATGATGAAAAGGCAATGATAAGATTTGATATGAGCGAATATATGGATAAAATTTCTGTATCAAAACTAATCGGTGCCGCGCCTGGATATGTGGGATATGAAGAAGGCGGCCAGTTAACCGAAGCTGTGAGAAGAAAACCTTACAGTGTGGTATTGTTTGATGAGATTGAAAAAGCACATCCGGACGTGTTTAACATTCTTTTGCAGGTGCTTGATGACGGAAGGCTTACAGACAATAAAGGTGTGACGGTTGATTTTAAAAACACAATAATTATTCTAACAAGTAATATTGCAAGCGATATTATTATGGAAATAAAAGATGCTCAGGCCAGAAAAGAAGCTGTTTGGGCGGAACTAAAAAGAAGGATGAAACCTGAATTTTTAAACAGGCTTGATGATGTGGTTGTATTTAATCCTTTAGGAAAAGAACAGGTTAAACAGATTGTTGAAATACTTTTAAGAAAAATTACAACAAGACTTGCTAACAGGGATATTGAATTAATCTTAAGCGAAAGCGCAAAAGATTTTATTGCGGATGTCGGATTTGACCCGGTATTCGGTGCAAGACCTCTTAAAAGGGCAATGGCTGAAGTTATAGAAGATACATTGGCAGAACTTATTCTTGAAGGCAAAGTTAAAGATGGTGACAAAGTGGAATTTGATATAGACGGAGACTTTATAGTGGTTAAGGTAAACGGTACAGAAGCCGGCAGATATCATAAATAATTCTCAGCCCTTTCGGGCTTTTATTAATTAAAATTTAAAAAAGTATCAGACACTAAATATTTGAGTTTTTTGTTTTAATTTTTGTTATAATTTCCATCAAAAAGGTTAAAAAATGTATTTTTGGATTTATGGTATGCATATAATCTTATTTTTTAGTTACGGAGTCTTTTTTCTGCAGTTTATCAAATCTTTACAAAATGATTTAAAAGATAAATTTTTTTTTGGTGTTTTGAGCCTTGTTTTTATGTTGCTGGTTTTATTTGACGGGACAAAACTGATTTTATTAAACCCGGCGGCGGCAAAAACCGGTGTTTGGCTGCATGTGAAACTTACATTTTTTATAGCAGTTATGATAGAAAATATAATTTTATTTTATTTTTTAATAAAAAAGAAAAAATTTACATATAATTCTTATAATATTTTATACTGGATTAACTATTTTGTATTTATCATTATGATTGTTTTAGCCGTATTTAAATTTTTTTAAAGGAAATAAATGTTAAGATTTGCGCCGAGTCCAACAGGGGATATGCATATTGGAAACCTAAGGGTTGCCATTTTTAATTATATAGTTGCAAAACAGAGAAAAGAAAAATATCTTGTAAGAATTGAGGATACGGACAAAGAAAGAAATATCGAGGGAAAAGATAAAGAAATACTTAATATTTTAAACCTTTTTGGAATAAAATATGACCAGGTTGTTTATCAGTCCGGAAATTTTCATCTTCATGGGGAAATGGCAAACAGACTTTTAAAAGAAAAAAAAGCGTTTGCCTGTTTTTGCACGGAAGCTGATATTAATTTTGAAAGAGAAAAGGCGAAAATCGAAAAAAGACCTTACAGATATTCCGGTAAATGTGAATATTTAGACGAAAAAATACTCCAAAAATATATAAAAGAAAATAAAAAATATGTTGTAAGAATTAAAAAGCCCGATAAAAATATAAAATTTAAAGATTTAATAAAAGGAGAGATGGGATTTTCCCCGTTTGAAGTCGACAGTTTTATTATCCTCAGGGCCGATAAAACCCCTACATACAATTTCGCCTGCGCAATTGATGATATGATTTATGATATTTCTCTTGTAATAAGGGGAGAAGACCATTTAAGCAACACCCCAAAGCAGATTCATATAAGAAATTTAATCGGATATGATAAAAAAATAGAATATGCCCATCTGCCTATTATTTTAAATGCTGAGGGTAAAAAAATGAGCAAAAGGGATAATGCAAGCAGTGTAAAATGGCTTTTAGAAGAGGGATTTTTACCCGAAGCCATTGCCAATTACCTGATATTGCTTGGAAACAGCTTCGAAAAAGAGATATTCACCCTTGAAGAGGCTGTGGAATTTTTTGATTTAACCAAAATTTCCCGTGCACCTGCCAAATTTGATATTGAAAAATTAAAATTTATAAATCAGCAGCATTTGAAAAAATTAACTGATTTATATAAACTTTTTGAAGTAAATGAAATTTATGAAAATCTGCTTGAGATTTTAAGAGACGAAAGTTCTACTTTAAAAGAGATAAAAGAAAAATTTAATAAGATTTTTGAAAAAAGCGTAGATGAAGAGTTTAAACAGCAAAGAGAAATATTAAAAAAAGAGATTTTAGAAAATGAATTGGAAGAGAGTTATGACGATTTTAAAAAAAGAGTAATGAAAAACACATCTCTTAAAGGTAAAAAGCTGTTTATGCCTTTAAGGGAGCTTTTAATAAATGAAAAACACGGGGCGGAAATAAAAGATTTATATACGGCAATGTTGCAGTATCTTAAAGAAATAATAAAGAGGAGATAAAATGAATGCTATTTTAATATCGATTTTGCAGTTTATTAATTTAATAATAAGCATATATGTATGGGTCGTGATTATTGCCGCTTTGATAACCTGGGTGCAGCCAAATCCTTACAATCCGATTGTTCAGTTTTTGTGGAATGTAACGGAGCCTGTTTACAGATGGATTAGACGTTATATCCCTACTCGTTTCGGAGGGTTTGATATTGCACCGATTGTTTTAATATTGGCTTTGGAATTTTTGCAGATACTTATTAATAATATAATTATGAGCTTATGATAATTATTTTATTTATTCCTCTTTTTCTTTTTTCGCTGAATCTATCAAATATACTTGCACATCCAAAAAGCTATGTACGCGATTTTTATCTTACGGAATTTATGAAAGAGACAAATTCCACTGTTTTGGCTTATAAAGCATATAATTCCCTTTATAAACCAAAGCCTTTTTTACATTTAAAAATATTGGCTCAAAAAGATAAACTTTTTGAAAACATTTATAAATGTATAAATGTAAAAAAAGAATATTTAAACGATGTGGATGTTTCCTGTATTCAGGACGGAGGGTTAACCCTAAAAACAATTTCAACGCTTGATAAAAAAACATTGATTAATTTGTATACTAAACTTGCAAACGGCAAGGTAAAAGAAGCCATAAAATGCTTTATTGATAACGATTTTTCCAAAATTTTCAAAAACAGGGATTTGGGCTATTATTTTATTTTGAATTTTCCGGACAAAAGAATTGATCAGTATATAAATAATTTTTCTATTTTTGAAGACAGTTATTTTTATATGTTTGTAAAAAGTGTTGTTTTAAACAATTTGCCTAAACTTTCCGATTCTCTTTTAAAAATCGATTATAAAAAATTTGATGATAAAACAAAATGGTGGCTTTTTTTAAATGCTATGAAATGCAATAAAGAGAAATTAGCACTAAATATCTTAAAAAGCATAACGAAAAATTCAAAAACAGATTTCTGGCTGTGGCGTTTAACAGATGAAAAAAAATATTTTAATGCTCTTCTTAAAAGGACAAGAATAGATTTTTATACTTTATATGCATATGAAGAGGCGAATAAAAAATTTTTCATAAAAAATAAAATCATTTATAATTCTGTAAAATCTCCTGAATACAATGAAAGCAACCCCTGGGATATTTTAAAATTTTTTAATGATTTTAAAAAGTCAGAAGATTTATTTGCTTTTGCCAGAAAGCTTGACAATAGTGCAACGCTTGCTTTAAAAGCCTTGGTTTTGGACAAGGCTTTTAATTATAAAATTAATATTTTTATAACCCCCGATATTTATAAAGATAAAAACATAAGTTTTAAATCGTTTGTTTATGCAATAGCCAGGCAGGAGAGCAGGTTTATTCCTTCAAGTGTCAGCAGAAGCTACGCACTCGGGACTATGCAGATAATGCCGTTTTTGGTAAGAGCTATGAAAGGAGATGTTTTCAGGCAGTTTAATTACAGAGAAAATATAATATTGGGGGTAAAACATTTGAAATGGCTTTTTTCAAAACTTAAAGACCCTTTAACGGTTGCCTATGCTTATAACGGAGGAATAGGATTTGTAAAGAGAAAAATAATTCCAAATTTTAAATACAAAGGGAAATATGAGCCTTTTTTGAGTATGGAATTAATACCTTTAGATGAATCAAGAGAATATGGAAAAAAGGTAATAACAAATTATGTTATTTATTCCCATATTTTCGGAGATGAAAATATAACTCTCCATAAACTTCTTAAAAAATAAGTTTAGCTTCTCCCCAGTCTTTGCTTTTGTATTCTAAAATATAAGGTTTGCCTGTATCTGGGAATTTTACTAAATAATAACTCATCCATGAATTGTAAAAAGGAAAATTTTTATATAAAACAAATTCGGGTATTTTGGAGGAAATTTTAACAGGCTTTTGTCCGTTTAAACAAATTGAAAATTCCTGATTTATTAACTGATTATCAAAATCATTATAAACACCTATTAAAAATGTCGGATTTTGAAATTTGTTTTTGTATAAACCGTTTAAATAAACGGCGTCAATCAGTGCTTTGGTTTCAAGTGAGTTGATTATCTGCGCCCTTTGGGTATATTTTAGTGTTTTTTCATAAAAAGGGTCGTGTTTTAATGCCGGTTTGATAGAACATCCGCTAAAAAAAATCAATAACAAGATAAATAACAATTTTTTCATTACAGACTCCGTTTTATTATTGTTAATTTGTATTATAACATATTGATTAAATAAAAAAAATTGTGTAAAATGGAAAAAAACCAAAAGAGGCAAAAATGCGTTTTAATGTTATTGGAATAGGCGATTATAAAGGAAAATGTATTTATGACGAAGCGGAAGATGCTTTAATGGTGGATGAAGAAATAGTTCTTGATTTTAAAAAAAAATATAAAGATTATTTAAAATATACAAAATTTTTAATTAATTCAATCAGTGGGAGAGGGTGGCTTTCTTTTCAGTTTATTCCCGATGATTATGATGTCTTAAAAAGAAAATTTGCAATAATAACTGCTCATAATCCCAAAGGTCTTATTTTAAACGATTTTTTAAATTTTTTGAAAAATACCGAACTTGAAGTTATATTGAAAACATTTGGATATGAATATTTTTCGAGTGTGGGGGAGCTGTTTGACCACGGTGAATATTCTTTTATAGTTTATGATATAGAAAAAGACGACGCACTGAATATTGCAAAAGAGTTTGACCAGCATTCTTTTTTTTATAATTCGGGAGAATATATTTCAATTACAGAATGTGAAAGTAAAGAAGATTTGCTCAATTATAATTATATGATTCATTTTAAAGGAAATTAATGCGCGATTTACAAAACAGAAAACTAACAACCGGTGAAAAAATGGGGGTAAGCGCAGCACTTATAATGTTTGTGGCTGTCGGTATGATTATGGGCGGAACCACGGCGGGTAATGATAATCTGGTTCTTGCAGGCGGGGGTGTTTTTAGTATAGGTGCCGCAATTGCTCTGTATTTGCTTTTTAAACACAAACCGAAGGATAAAGATTTTTAAATGTATAATCTGTAATAATTTCAGTTTTGAAATTATCTGTAATGAATGCCAGAAAAAATATTTAAAGCCTGATATAAAAATAAAAAACAATACCGTAAGTTTTTACAGATATGACGAAATTGAATGGCTTGTCAAATACAAATATCACAGATTCGGAGACAGGGTTTTTAAAATTCTGGCCGAAAATTCATTTAAAATTTTTGCGCAAAACATTAATGAAAAATTTTTTGTAATTCCTGTTGATGACAGGATAAAAAAAGGTTTTTCCCATACGGCAATACTTGCAAGATCAATGAAAAATAAATTTTTAACTCCTTTGTTTAACTCTTTACATTCCGCAAATAATGTTAAATATGCTGGAGAGTCTCTTGAATTTAGATTAAAAAATCCAAGAAATTTTAAATATTCAGGGCCTAAAAATATAGATGTCATTTTGGTCGATGATATAAAAACAACCGGCACTACCCTGAATGAGGCAAAAGAGGTTTTATCCCAATATGGTGTGAATGTTTATTTGAGTATAGTACTGGCTGATTTGTCTTAAACTTTATAAAAATAATGATTTGCAAAAATAATTTTACGTCAGTATTTAAAGGCTTTATTTTCCTTAATTTCTGCGTCTTTTTTGGTATAATATTAATTAAAAAAGGATTTGAATGCAAATAATTCCTGTAAGTATTGAAGAAACCCTTGCAAAAAGTTATTTAGAATATTCAATGAGTGTGATTGTTGGAAGGGCTTTGCCTGATGTAAGGGACGGTCTAAAGCCGGTTCACAGAAGAATCCTGTATGCAATGTATAAAATGGGTATCAGTGCCAGTTCTCCATATAAAAAATCTGCAAGAATAGTGGGGGATGTTATAGGTAAATATCATCCTCACGGCGATAGTGCAGTATATGAAGCGCTTGTGAGAATGGCCCAGCCTTTTTCTATGAGAATGCCTTTGATTGACGGACAGGGTAACTTCGGTAGTATTGACGGAGACAATGCCGCTGCTATGAGATATACAGAAGCCAGACTTACCAAAATAGCCGAAGAGCTTCTTAAAGATATAGATAAAGATACCGTTGATTTTATTCCAAATTATGACGGTAGCGAAAAAGAACCTGTTGTTTTGCCCGCCAGGTTTCCAAATCTTTTGGTAAACGGCAGCAGCGGTATTGCCGTCGGTATGGCTACAAATATTCCTCCGCATAATTTAAGTGAATTAATTGACGCATTGATTTATATGATAGATAATAAAAATGCAAAACTTGAGGATATTTTAAAATTTGTAAAAGGTCCGGATTTTCCTACAGGGGGTACAATTTTCGGTAAGAGTGGAATAATAGAGGCCTACAAAACAGGAAGGGGCTCTATTAAAATAAGGGCAAAACATCATATTGAACATAAAGGAAATAAAGAAGTAATAGTAATTGACGAACTCCCTTATCAGGTGAATAAAGCAAAACTGATAGAAAAAATCAGTGATTTGGTTAAAGATAAGGTGCTTGACGGAATAAGTGAAGTAAGAGATGAAAGCGACAGGGAGGGAATCAGGGTTGTAATAGAGCTTAAAAAAGACGCAATGAGCGAAATTATTTTAAACAATCTTTATAAACATACCCAGATGCAGGTCAGTTTTGGCGTGAATATGCTTGGAATTTATGACAAACAGCCAAAACTGTTTAACCTGTTTGAACTTCTTGATATTTTTATTAAACACAGAAAAACTGTTGTTATCAGAAGAACAATTTATGAATTAGAAGAAGCCAAAAGAAGGGCTCATATATTAGAAGGGCTTAGAATCGCACTCGCTAATATAGATGAAGTTGTAGAATTAATTAAAAAATCTGCCGATACAAAAGAAGCAAAAGCCAATTTAATAGACAGATTCGAACTCAGTGAAATCCAGGCCCAGGCGATTCTTGATATGAAACTCTCCCGCCTGACTTCTCTTGAAATAGAAAAACTTGAAAAAGAGTATAAAGAGTTAATGGAAAAAATTGAATATTTAAATTCCATTTTAAAAAGTGAAGAAGTTTTAAACGGTGTTATTAAAGACGAACTTCTTGAAATTAAGAAAAAATATCCTACCCCAAGACTAACCGATATTGTAGACGATTATGATGAAATAGATATAGAGGATTTAATTCCAAATGAAGAAATGGTGTTAACTATAACTCACAGAGGTTATGTAAAAAGGGTTCCTCTTAAAATATATGAAAGACAAAACAGAGGCGGTAAAGGGAAAAAAGCACTTACAACATATGAAGATGATTTTATAGAGGATTTTTATGTTGCCAATGCGCATGATACACTGATGATTATTACCAACAAAGGTCAGCTTCACTGGCTGAAAGTTTATAAAATTCCTGAAGGAAGCAGAACCAGCAAAGGTAAAGCAATAGTTAATTTAATTAACCTTGATAAAGACGAACAGATTCAGACTATTATCAGAACGAGTGATTTTGATGAAAACAGATCTTTGGCATTTTTTACAAAAAACGGAATTGTCAAAAGAACAAATTTAAATGAATTTAAAAATGTAAGAAGTACAGGAGTCAGGGCAATTACGATAGATGAAAATGACGAACTTGTAACAGCTACAATTGTAGAGCCTGAGGATAAAGAACTCTTTATTGTTACAAAGAAAGGACAGGCCATAAGATTTCCTGTGGATACTGTAAGGGAAATGGGGAGAGGGGCCAGAGGGGTTAAAGGTATTACCTTTAAAATTCAAGGCGATGAGGTGGTAGGCGCCCTTGCTCTTAAAGATGAGAATCAGGAAATTTTAAGCGTAAGTGAAAAAGGCTTTGGTAAAAGAAGCGAAGCCAACCTTTACAGATTAACCAACAGAGGCGGAAAAGGCGTAATTGCTATGAAGCTTACCAACAAAACAGGTGATTTGGTAGGTGTGGTGGCCACAGAAGAAAATCATGATTTGATGGTTTTAACAAGCAGCGGTAAAATGATCAGGGTCAGTATAGATTCAATATCCAAAACAGGTAAAAATACCCAGGGCGTAAGAATAGTAAAACTCGACAGTGGGGATAAAGTAGTCAGTATTGCCAAAACTCCAAGTGAAACTGATGAAATAGAAGAAGAAAATAATTAAAGTTTTTTCTTTTTTTTCCGATTTTGAAAACAAAAAGGTTAAAAATGATTAAAAAAATCATTCTTACAGTGTCATTATTGTTTATAGGATGTGCAGGTACAAAGGTGACAAATAAAAACACAGAGCCGGTTTCTAAAAAAGTTGCAGTAAATAAAGAATATAATGAAAATATTATTCTAAATAAACCAGAATCAAAAAAAAGTGACATACTCACTCTTTATGTAACTGGTGAAGGTGTTGCCCCTGTTGATGCCCTAAATGCCGCCCAGGCTAAAATACTTGCAAGAAGAGCTGCAATAGCAGATGCTTATAGACAGCTTGCAGAAAAAATGTACGGTGTAAAAGTAAATGCAAAAGAAACTGTAAAAGACTTGATGCTTAAAAATTCAGATGTCAATACTTACGTTGAAGGCGTTATTAGAGGAGCCGATATTCAGGCGGAAAAATTTGAAGACGGGATTTATTATGTAACTATGAATTTAAAACTTGATGTAAGGATGTGGAATAAATTTATTAATAATAATTAGTTTCCCCCTTTTTCTTTTTGCCGATTATTATCTTTCTTTTCAATTAGTTTCAAATAATGCAACTGTAAAAAAGTATACTCTTAACTGTTCAAAAGCTTTAACTTTTTCAAATTCGCCCAAAAAACTGATTTTTTCCATTAAATCAGATGAAACAGATGCTTTAAAATTATGTAAAAAAGAAAAAGATAAAATAATATTAAATCTAAGTTATATATATTCAAAAAATAATTATTTAAAACTTACTTTTCCTCCTAAAAGATTTGATATCATTATAAATAACGGAACTGCTTATTTTTATTTGAAAGAAGAATAATGAAATTTTTTGAGTTAAAAATAAATGTAAATTTAAAAACCCCTATACACTTTCAAAAATCACCCGAGGCTGTTTCAAAACTTATTGCCACTTCTTTGATTAGTTCAGGTTTTGAAAGACATAAAAATAATGAGCCTAAAAATTATGTTTTTTCAAATCTCGGAAAAGCTGACGCTAAAGGATTTTTTGAAAAAGGAAATATTTATTTCCGCTCTTTCGATGAAAACTTGGCTAAAAAGGTTTTAAATTCACTGTTTTTATATGAAGACAATATTTTTAAAGTTAAAGGCGTGGAATTTAAAAAAATAAAATATAAAAAGATAAATTATATGCTCTCACTTAATCCTGTTTTTGTAGTTATGAAAAACGGAGACTTTTGGACTTTTCAAAAAAACGGGGATTTAATAAATTTAATGAGCGCCCTTCAGGATAATTTAATAAGAAAATACGAAATGGTCTTTAATGAAAAATTAAAACCTGAAAATAATTTCATGGAATATATTCAAATAAAAAACAATAAACCCCAGACATTTTTTTATAAAGGGCTTAAATTTTTCGGCTGGAAGTTTTATATTGTACCAAGAAGTGACGAAGTCTTCCAAAAGCTGGCTTTCACGGCTCTTGGCACAGGTTTAGGGCACAAAAACAGTGCAGTTGGAGGGGGATTTTTGAAATGGGGATAAAAGTTTGTGATAAACTTTTAAAGTTATTTTGTAAAGGTGTATTATGATTAAAGAAATAATAGATATTGGAAGAGTATCTAATAGACTAGGCTCAGTATTTACTTTTAAAGGTTTACCTGAATATTATGTAGAAATTATTTTAGAATGGAATGGTAAAGATTTTAAATATAATGATGAAAAAAGCAAAATTAGACATTTATCTGAAGATAAAGATTATGATAAATTGGGAAATGAATTATATTTAAAATATGGTGTTCATAGAGGTAAAAAAAGCAATATTTTATATATTTTTCCAAGCTCGTTTATATACGAGAATAAGGAAAAAACATTAGAGCAAATTATTAATTTTTTAGTTATGGAAACAAAATACCATAAAGTATATGAAGAAATCAAAAAAAATTACTTTAAAGGGAAAAAAGTTTCTAAAAAAGATGCTGATAGAATAATTTATCCAGAAATTATAAAAATGTTAATTGATAATAAGATACCATTTTATCCAAGAATAACAAAATATTTTAAGGCTATTTTGTCTAATATTGATAAAATAGATGAATTAGCCAATTTAGCGAAATCAAAAATAAAATCAGAATTAAAAGGTAAAATAGAAACTAAAACAATAAACGAGCTATGTAAAAAAATTCCTATAATTATAACTATACAGAAAAATAACAAACAAATGTATTTTTATAAACATAGCCTTTTATTTAAAGTTTTTGAAAATATTGAATTTAACAATTCTGCAAAATTAATAAAAAAGAAAAACTCTTCAAATTGCAACATATATACAAATAAAAAAGCAAAGGCTTATCCAAGTGGGGGGTTTTATTATCCATTTTCTACTGATAAAAATAATGTGAAATACAATCTTAAAGATGACGAAAATCTCTTTTTGTTGTCAAAAGAAGCTTATATAGACTTTATGATTGGAAGAACTTTTTTAGAAACACATAACAACTTTTATTTTATGGGGTTATATAGTTATATTACTGCTACTAGTTTAAATGATAATGTATTAAAAAGTTTTCAAAATGATATAAAAGAGTCTAAATCAAATTTAGATGGATTAATAAATTTAATAGATAAAAATATTTCAAATCCAAATCGTTTTGATATTTTATTGAATTTTTATTTCTGGGAACCTGCAAAAACTGGGGGTGGTAAGGAAATAATAGAGTTTGTAAAAGATATTATTCCTTCACAATTAGTGTTAAAAATAAAATTATTTGAAAAATTAAAAGATTCTTATAAAACAAAATTTAATAAAACATTAAATATTAAGTGGCAACAGCATATTTATAATATTTTTTATAAAGATTCAAATAAAAAATTTAGAACCTCACTTTTTAGAAAAATCGCTTTGGGTGATAAAATAGATATAAATAGATTAATGATTGTTATGAATGAAAATATGCAATATAGCATTAGCAAATCTGAGGACAGTAAAGACAAATACTATTATGGCACAGTAATTAAACATTTGTTGTTTTTGAACTGGATTAATGAAATAAATAAAGGAGAAATCAAAATGAACAATGATGAAAAAAGCATAGATTTTTTTGTTGGTCAAACTTATGAAGAAAAACTAACCTACTTTTTAAATAATGCAAATTTAGTAAAAGATTCACCATCTATGAAACTTGGAGTTTGTGTTGGGCTAAGTTTACAAATACTTAGTTGGTCAATTAACGGTTATGATAAAAAAATTTTATCTTTTGTTGGTAAAAGAATTGAAAGAAATAATCTAAATTCAGTAGAAGCATTTATGAACGAAATTTTTGCAAAAACAAAATTTCATGAATATGAAGGATTGCAAAGTATAAATATAAAATTAGCAACAATGCAAATGATTCATTTAACTAATGTAACTTTTAATAAAGATGAATTTATATTTGGGCTATTTTTAGGAAATGAGTTATATAATAATGTAAAATCTGAACAAGATTCAAATCCACAAAATGAAGGAGAAAATAATGAGTGATATTAGAAAACTAAATAAAAGAGAATTTTTGTTTTTATATGATGCAAAAGATTGTATTCCAAATGGAGATCCATTTACAGGTGAACAAAGATATGATGAAGATACTCAAACTGCTTTAGTATCTGATGTAAGGTTAAAAAGATATATTCGTGACTTCATTGATAATAATTACGAAGATGAAACAGTTTTTTATTCTGATAAAAGTGGCAAAAAAACAACTGGTTCAAGAGCAGTGGAATTATCATCTGAAAAAATGGAAGTTGTAAAGAAAAGTAAAAAAACAGAAGAATTTGATATCGTAAAAAATTTAGAACAACTAAAAGAAAAATGTATAGATGTAAGATTGTTTGGTGTTGTAGTTGCTGGAAAAAATGATGAATATAATACTCAAGCAACAGGTGCAGTTCAATTTAAAATGTTTAACAGAACTCTAAATAAAGTTTACCTGCCAACAACTCAAAACACATCAATAATGGTAAGTAGTGAAGGAAATGCACAAGGAGCAATAGCAACATATAGTTATCTTCCTTATGGGCTTTTTTCTTGTGTAGGCTATTTTAACCCAACTACTGGTATAGAAAATAAAGTCAAAGAAGAAGATTTGAAAAAGATGAAAATAGCACTTTGGAATGAAATAAACAATAAAAATACTCGTTCAAAAAACTCTCAACAATCAAGGCTTTTGATTGAGATAGAATACAATGATGATTACTATAAAATCCCTGATATTGAGTATTCTATAAAGTTAAAAAATGAAAAAAAATTTAAATATAGAGAATTTGACGATATGAAAGATGATTTAAATTTTGATGAACTTATCAAATTTTTAAATAACTCAAAAGATTTGATAGAAAATGTAAAAATTTACATTGATACATTTTCTTTTGAAAAAGATTTTTTAAAAGTTGATAATGAACTAAAAGATAAAATAAAATATTTTGCTATTCAAGGTAAAACTATAAGTGAGCTTTAAAATGATAAAAGAGGTAATTAGTTTTAATTTAAATGGTGATTATGCACTTTTTAAAAAGCCTTTTGCAAACTCTCAGCCTCAATCATTTGTAATACCGCCTAAAACTGCAATTTTAGGAATGATTGGGGCTATAATGGGGTGGGGTAAAAATGAATATATAGAAAAATTACCATTTGAAAAATTTTTGTATTCAGTAAAATTATTGACCCCAAAAATTAAAAAAGATCTGATTGGAATTAATTTAATGCAAGGGAAAAGTGCAAAATTTACTTTTAATGAAAATCCATTAAGAAATCCTCCCCAAAGAGGACAGAGGAGTCCAACAAGATTTGAATTTTTAAAAGATATGGAATGGAAAATATTTTTAATTATTGATGATGATAAAATAAAAAAGGAATTAATTGATAGGTTAAAAAATAATAGATTTGTTTATAATCCATATCTTGGCTTACAATCTTTGTTTGCAAAAATTGAGTTTAGTGAAAAATTTGATGTTGAATTAGCAAAAAATATCAATAATAACTTATATACTTCATTTGAAAAGGATTTTATCAAATTTAAAATTAACAAACCGGTAACATTTTATAATGAATTAATTCCTGTTTATTTTAACCAAGATAGAAGTTTGCCAAGAACAAAAGAGATAATAAGTTTTGTTGGTGATTATGCAATAGAAATTACAAATAAAGATAAATTAAAAGGAAAATTGTATAAAGATGAAAAAGATAGACTCTATCAATTCTTTTAGTTTGATTTCTCATACTGAACCAGATAGAAAATTGATAGTTCACTTAAGAGAAGTTTATAAAAAAGCTAAAAAAAAATTTGATGAACTTGATATTAATTTTAAACTATTAAATATTTCAAAAGATGAGTTTAAACAATTGTTAAAAATAGCTTGTTATTGTCATGATTTTGGAAAAACTTCTATATATTTTCAAAATAAATTAAAAAAGGATAATTTAAGCATAAAAGAAAAAAAGCTTTCTGAACATGGTTTAATTTCTGCATTTTTTGGATATTTTGTTGCTATTAATGAATTTCAACTTGATGAAAGATTAGCTTCATTTGTATTTATGGCTATTAGGTATCATCATCTTAATTTAGATAATTCAGAAGAGATGCAAAAAGTTGATGAATTAGAAAAAATTTTAGAAATTTTTAAAGGTATAAAGAAAAATAGTAAAGAAGTAGATAGTATCTACTATAAACTTTTAAAATTAGAAAATATCACAGAAAAGTTTGAAAAATTTCTAAATGAATATAAAAATAGAGTTTTTATGGAAGATATTGATTATATAGACCCATATTTTTTTAGGTTTAAGGATTATAAAGATAATGATATTTTTATTTTTATGGTGCTTTTTTCATTACTCATTTATGCAGACAAAGAAGATGCAATTTTTAGAGATAACATTTTAAAAACTTTTGATGAATTGAGAATAGATTCTAATAAAGTTGAAAAATTTAAAAGCAATTATTTCAAAAATAAAAATAAAACTCCACTTGATAATATTAGAGAAAAAATTTACAAAAGTTTAATAAAAGAGTTTGAAAATAAAAATATTAGCTCTAATAAAATATTTTTTATAAAACTTCCAACAGGAGCAGGAAAAACACTTTTGCTTTATAAGCTTGCTATGATGATACAAGAAAAAGATAAAAATAAAAGAGTTTTTTATTTACTCCCATTTATCACATTGATAGAGCAGAATGCTTCTATCTTAAAAGAACTTTTAAATTTTATGGGATTTGATACAAATGATAATAGATTATTTTTAGAAAAGCATTCATTAAGTGGAGAATTTGAAATAAATGACAATAGTAGTGATGAATATGATATAGATAAAAAACAATTTTTATTAGATACATTAGAAAGTAATTTTATAGTTACATCTTTTCACCAGCTATTTTATGGAATTTTTAAAAGAAAAAATGCTCTCTTAAAAAGATTTCACCAATTTATCAATAGTGTTATTCTAATAGATGAGGTTCAATTAATCCCACTAAAACATATGTATACAATTACTAAATTTTTAAAATTTATGAGCGAAATTTTTAATTGTAAAATTATTGTCGCAAGTGCTACTTTTCCAAATATTAAAAAAGAGATTTTAAAAGATAGCTATACATTTAAAGAAATAAACAAGATATTAGAACAAAAAGAGATAGATAACTTTTTCAACAGATATGAAATAAATATAGATATTTCAAAAACATATTCACAAGATAGCTTATATGAAAAAATAGATCAAAAACTTAAAACAAATAAAGAGTTACTTTTTAGGGTAAATACTGTAAATATTGCAAATGATATATATGAATATCTTATGAAAATAGATAGTAATTATGCTAAAAATAACATATTTTTACTCACAAGTGCTGTTGCACCAATTGTTAGAAAATCTATTATCAAAAAAATAAAACAAAACTCAAAAAATGGTATAAAACAAATTGTTGTAGCAACCCAATTAATTCAAGCAGGTGTTGATATATCTTTAGAAGATGGCTTTGAAGAATTAGCACCACTTGATTTGATTATTCAATCAATGGGAAGAAGAAATAGAAGTGGAGAGAAACAAGAGATTGGAAAAGCTGATATAATCAAAATTGCAAGATTTATTAATAATAAAGAGTTTGAAGGTTATAAAATATACAATCAATTTGATATTAAACAAACTATAAATATACTTGATAAATACAAAAAGATTAATGAAAAAGATGTATATGAACAAAAAATTTTGGATAAATACTATAACCCACAACCCAATAATAAAATAATAGATAAAGATTTAAATGAATTAAATTTTAAAAATATTGATGAAAATTTTAAACTTATTCAAGAATCACCGCTTAGTTTTAGTTTTTTCATACCTTTAGATGATAAAGCTAAAAAATTATGGGAAAAATTAGTGGAATTAGATAAACGAAAAAGAGAAATAAAAAAAAAAATATGAAAGAGATTGAAAGCAAATATTCAAAAATTAAGAAAAATGTAAGTTTATATACGGTCAATCAAAATTTTTACTATTGGAAAGATAGTGATAAAGATATAGTTATTTCAACGATAAAAGAAAATTTTGAAAACGCACTTGGTATTTATCTATCCACAAATGAATTTTTTGACAAAGATACTGGTAGTTTAAAAATAGTTGAGTTTGTTAAAGATAGGGTTGAAGGGTTGTTTTGGTAGACCTCACGGGAACGCTAATCTCATACTACTTTATCTGCAAAACTAAACTTTGGCTTTTTTATAATAAAATAAATCTTGAAGATAACAGCGAAGATGTTAGAATTGGTAAGGTTTTGCACGAAATAGATGAAACAAAAGTAAATGAAGTTAGTTTCGAAAATATAAAAGTAGATAAAATCACAAAAGATTATGTAATTGAAGTAAAAAAGAGTGATTCTGATTTGGAAGCGGCAAAATGGCAATTGCTTTTTTATTTATACAGACTTAAACAAAAAGGAATTATAAAAAAAGGCAAGCTTGAAGTTTTTGAAAAGAGAAAACAAAACAAAAAAAGAATTGAAATAGAACTTAACGATGAAAATGAAAAAAGGCTTTTAGAAATAATAAAAGAGATTGAAAATCTGCTGAGTTTACCTATGCCTGAGCCTGTGTTTGAGAGTAAATGCAAAAAATGTGCTTATTATGAATTTTGTTTTTTGTGAGGGATAGGATGAAAACAAAATATATTTTTTCAATGGGTGAAATTAAAAGAAAAGATAATTCAATTGCTTTTAGAAATGAAAAGGGGTGGAAATATATTCCTGTTGAGGCGGTAAGGGAAATATATTTTATGAATGAAGTAAGTCTTAATTCAAAATTTTTGGATTTTTGCAGTAGGGCTGGGATAGTTTTGCATTTTTTTAATTATTTTGGAAATTACAGTGGGAGTTTTTATCCAAAAGAAAAGTATATTAGTGGAAATTTGACTATTAAACAGGTTAAAGCATATGAAAATGAAAGATTAATTATTGCAAAAGCGATTGTTTTAGGGATTAGTGAAAATATATATGAAGTTTTGTATCACTATTTCAGGCACGGTAAAAATGAACTTCAAGAATTTTTGAGATATTTAAGAGAGAATATTCCAAGGTTTATTGAAAAAGTGGATAATATCAATAAACTTTTATTTATCGAAGGAAATATATGGGCTGGGTTTTATGATAGTTTCAAATATTTTTTGCCTGAGGAATTTTTGTTTAATAAAAGGGTTAAAAGACCGCCTGATAATCCTATGAATGCTTTGATTTCTTTTGGCAATACCCTGCTTTATACTAAAACAGTAAGTGCAATTTATAAGACACATTTAGACCAGTCTATTAGCTTTCTGCATACTCCGAGTGAAAGCAGGTTTAGTCTGAGCCTTGATTTAAGCGAAGCATTTAAGCCCGTGATTGTTTTTAGAAGTATTTTTGATTTGGTAAACAGAAAAAAACTGAGAGTTGAAAAACATTTTGATAAAAAATTTAATTATGCCCTTTTAAATGAAGAAGGCAAAAAAATTTTTATAAGTGCTTTTGAGGAAAGACTAAATGAAAAATTTAAACATAAAACACTTAAAAGAATGGTGAGTTACAACAGTGCTATTAAGCTTGATGGGTACAAACTTATTAAATTTTTAATTCAAAATAAACCATTTAAACCTTTTAGCTTGAAGGAAAAGAGATGAAAAAAGATTATAAAGTTAATTATGTTTTTTTGATGTATGATATTGCTGATGAAGAGAGTGAAGCCGGAAAAAGAAGGGTGCATAAGGTTTTTAAAATCTGCAAAAAATATCTAAATCATCATCAAAAATCTGTTTTCAGAGGTGAAATATCGCCGAGTAATTTAATTAAACTTCAAAAAGAACTTAAAAAAGTCATAGATGAAGAACTTGATTTTATAACTTTAATAAAACTTAAAAATAAAGAGAGCTTTTTAGAAGATACAATTGGTAAAAAAGAGAATAATCTTTTTATCTGATTTCCAACCTTTTTTTCTTGACAATATTCTCAAATATCGATAAAATCGTAATTAGAAAAAGATTTTTGAAAATTTAATTTTTTTTTGAATTTGGTTGGAAAAACCCCAATTTTCGGGATATTACTTTTCAAAAAGCCCGAAATTTGATGTATTAAACCGATACAATTGGAGTATTGAAATCTATTTACACCTGTTGCATACCCAGTTGGCTTTATATTAAACCGATACAATTGGAGTATTGAAATTAGAAATAGACCCAACTACAAGGAATGTTAATTTGATTAAACCGATACAATTGGAGTATTGAAATACGGTTGGATTTGTAAGTGGATATGCTCCATAGCTATATTAAACCGATACAATTGGAGTATTGAAATGAATAAAAGTTAACTATTAAACCGATACAATTGGAGTATTGAAATATCTAATCTCCCAATATCTTCATCATAAATTTACTTATTAAACCGATACAATTGGAGTATTGAAATTTTTTAGCAGATAACCTTCGATTATTTTCATTAAATATTAAACCGATACAATTGGAGTATTGAAATAAAGATATAGACCCAACTACAAGGAATGATGGTTCATTAAACCGATACAATTGGAGTATTGAAATATTTTAAGGGAGTTAGGGTATGAATAGAGTTAAAGTATTAAACCGATACAATTGGAGTATTGAAATTTTTTTTCAAATTCATCAACTAAACCTTCAGCTTCATTAAACCGATACAATTGGAGTATTGAAATGATACGAAGAAGAAAAAAATAAACAAAAGGAAGAAATCCAATTAAACCGATACAATTGGAGTATTGAAATATATTAATTTTTAGATAATATGCTACTTTTTCACTTATTTATTAAACCGATACAATTGGAGTATTGAAATATACTTAAACTTATTCGCATACCCATTCGCTTTTATAATTAAACCGATACAATTGGAGTATTGAAATAAAGATGCAAATTGTTGTTTCTTGGATAACCGTAGATTAAACCGATACAATTGGAGTATTGAAATTAGAAATAATCTTCCCAATCAAGTGGGTTAGAAGGACAATTAAACCGATACAATTGGAGTATTGAAATATTACTGTTTTTGCTTGCAGTGAGTTAAATCCTGCTTTATTAAACCGATACAATTGGAGTATTGAAATTTGAAAAAATAGCATTACGCATTCTATCGGAAGAATATTAAACCGATACAATTGGAGTATTGAAATAACTTTATTCCTATAAAAAGTATAGCACTATATTATATTAAACCGATACAATTGGAGTATTGAAATTTTTTAATTTTTAAAACAATCAAAGGAACATCTATATTAAACCGATACAATTGGAGTATTGAAATCATACGAAGAAGAAAAAAATAAACAAAAGGAAGAATTAAGATTAAACCGATACAATTGGAGTATTGAAATTTCATTGTTTACTTCATTTCTTGCATAAAATCATAAAATTAAACCGATACAATTGGAGTATTGAAATATTTTTGCTTTGTCTTTCCATATCGCCTGCCATATTTATTAAACCGATACAATTGGAGTATTGAAATAATTTAAAAAAAGGAAGTTTATTGTGTATAGAAACATTAAACCGATACAATTGGAGTATTGAAATTTTTTTAACAATTAGTGAATTTAAGTTTTTGCAATTATTAAACCGATACAATTGGAGTATTGAAATATGATCCAATAGATTACTTGAATCATATTGAAGAAATTAAACCGATACAATTGGAGTATTGAAATATTATTCAAAAGGAAGTTTATTGTGTATAGAAACATTAAACCGATACAATTGGAGTATTGAAATATCAATTCAAAATAGCATTACGCATTCTATCGGAAAACATTAAACCGATACAATTGGAGTATTGAAATATTTTATTATTATCTGTTATTTCTTCTAAATTTTCGTATTAAACCGATACAATTGGAGTATTGAAATCGCTTTCATACTTTCAAAAAGTTTTGCCCTTTTATAGCATTAAACCGATACAATTGGAGTATTGAAATTAATCCCCAAAATTACTTGAATGTTATTGTAGTCGTATTAAACCGATACAATTGGAGTATTGAAATTTTAAAATTATTGATTAACTTAAGAACTATATAATCATATTAAACCGATACAATTGGAGTATTGAAATAGTGAACATTTAGTATCCAAAAACGGATATATGTGATTTTTATGCAAATTTAAATATGGGATTTGGTCGTGGGATAGTTCCAAAAGCGGAAATGAGGACTACACCGTTGCATCCTCACTGCAGATGTATTTATGCCCCGTATTACGGCAAAGTTACAGGCAAAAGGAAAAGCTGGAAACAAACCGTGCAGGATACAATGAATGAGTTTGACGAAAGAGAGCAGAGAGAAATACTCGGCACTTACGATATGCTGAACAGGTTTAAGCAGGGCGAAGATATTGAAAAGATTTTTAATACTATCAGACCGAAGTATCCGATAAGGAAATATGCGGATTTATTTAGCAATAGGAAATATAATTTTGAAAAAAGAAGAGAATTGGAAATTGAAAATAAAATTTTAAAAAGAGTGGAATTAATAAAAAATGTTAAAAAAGATTTTTATAAATTATGGATGAGTAAAGAGAAATTTAAAAATCATATAGTAAAAAGAAAAAATTTAGGACATATTACAAATGAAGAAGATTATATTTTGAAAACGTTAGATTGTATAATTGAAGCGGATACATATATTTTAGCAATTCATAAGAACAGTTGGGATAATTTGTGCTATAATAAAAAAGATAATTGGGTTGTTGTTTTTAATGAAAATGGTGAAATTATGACAAGTTATAAAATTAAGCCTGATGAGAAAAGTTTTGAAGAATTACATAAAGAAGTAGGCGGAGAAATTAGAAAAGGAAAAATAAATGAAAAAATTAAAAGAGCTTTTAAAAAGTTACAAGATAGATATAAAAACTTGGGAGAGTGATTTTGGAGAAGGACATCTATTTTTAGCTGATAGAGAGGCATTAATTCCTTTTGAAAACAAAAAAGAAGTTATAGAACTTGATAAAAAAGCATTAAAGATTATAGAAAAAGATAAAAGTCAAGGGAGTGATAAACTATTTTTAAAGAAATTGAAAGGAATTATTTTAAATAATCTTAACAAAAGAATAGCAGAAACCGCTTAAGTTTCCTTAAAACTGTCTTCCACTTCACTTGCAATAATCGCAAAATCTGCCGGGTCAATAGTGTTTAAATCGTTGCTTATTATTTGCATTGCTTTAAGTTTAAAATAAGTCGGAGAATTTACAAGTTCTTTCATTTCTTGTAATACCGTTATTTCTTTTTGCGTGTCGATTATGCTGAAAGTTTTAGGGTATGTTATTGTTATATCGTTATTTATTTCTAAATACTTGCAAACTATATCAAAAGCTCTGTTTTCAAGGTCGTTAAGTCTTAAAGCAAAATTAGATAAACTTGCGTTAAGCCCTTGGAATTTAATGTCAAGAAAAAGTAAAATCCTGATCCCCTTATTATGTGAAGTATTGAAATTGTAAAAGAGGCATTTAAAGATTGAAAGAACAAATGTTACTTTATAAAAATCTTATCATAGGTGTTGTATTAACAACATTCTAATTCGCAAACACTTAATGCAGCAAGTGCAGCTTCATCTTCGGCATCTTCAAACAGCTCTTCAAGATAAAATTTCTTAGAACATACAAAATATAAAACATCCTCTTTTTGTAAATTTTTATTTTCAGGTTTAAAATATGCTTCCGGAATTTGCGGAATATATTTTTCCCAGTATGCATTCATCATATTCGGCTGTTTTGTGATTCTTAACATGTGTCCGATAACATTGCATGCATTAGTAAAGCAATCTATATTGGCAAAGCTGGTATATCTTTCATCTATTCTCGGTTTTTTATCCATTTTCAATCCTTTTTTACACTTATTATCCAATAAATTCAGTATAATTATATATACAAAAAAAGAAATATTTTTGATAAATTGCGAAAAAAAAGGATAAAATTGGAACATGTTTCAGTAATTACTCTGCAATATGTTTTATTAATGTTAGAAAAACATTATAAAATAGACATCAATTTTTTATTAAAAGCTGTGGGAATTGATCGGAAGATTTTTACAAAGGAACATTCATATATAAAAAGCTCTAAATTGCGTTTTCTTTTTCAAAAGGCTTCACAACTTTGTGATGACCCTTTTTTAGCGCTTCATCTTGGAGAAGCTTCTTCCCCACAATCTTTAGGACTGCTTGGATATATGCTCAGCAATACCGCAACCGTAAGTGAAATGCTTGAAAAACTTTGTTATTATTCACATTTAGTAGGTAAAAACCTTGAGTTTATTCTTACAGAAACTAAAAAAGGTTACAAACTGGCCATTCATCTTTATAATAATCCTTTAGTTGCTTTAAACCGGTATCAAAGTGAAATTCATCTTGCTGCCGTAATTAGCCTTATAAGACAACTTTCGGCAGTGAATATTGAACCGGAATATGCCTATTTTCAACATAATGAGATAGAAGAACCGGAAGAGTATCATCGGCTTTTTGGAAAAAAGTTAATATTTAATGCCTATGAAAATGCCCTTGTGTTTTCAAAAGAGAAGCTTTGTGTTGAGCTGCAAACTCCAAATGAAGGGATGGTAAAATATTTTGAACAGCAGGCAAAGAAAATAATTGAAGACCTTTACGATAACTCTTGGCATACACGGACTGAAAAACAGATTCTGATACATATTGGAAATAATGGGATAAGTATAGAGTTTATAGCTAAAAAGTTATCAGTTTCTGTTAGAACTCTGCAAAATAATCTTAAAAAAGAAGGGTACTCTTATACAAAACTTCTTGAATCGGTGCGCAAAAAACTTGCTTTGCATTACCTGCACAATTTTAGTCTTGATATTGCCACAATCGCTCTGTACCTGGGTTATACGGAGATTAGTGTTTTTTCAAGGGCATTCAAAAAATGGTTTAATATGTCACCAAATCACTATCGGGCACAAATTCCGTATAATCTTGGACATGCTGCCGTGGAGACAGATTAAGAAGAGGTTTGGTTAACAGTTAAACTTTTTTATACTTCTCTTTAAAAAAATGAGTATATTAAAAAAGTAAACTTCTTATCCTGTTTATTTAATTTCATTTGACTACCTTTTAATTTTTCTCTATAATTTATAAAAATTAAAAAAAGGTTTTTAAGTGAAAATAGCTGTAGTTGAAGATGATATAAATATGAGAAAATCTCTCTCACTTGCACTTAAATCCGAAGGATATGAAGTCGTTGAATTTAGAAATGCTATTGACGCACTTAAAAAATTGAATGATTCAACAGATTTGATTATTTCTGATATTACAATGCCTAAAATGGATGGTATTGACTTTGCAAAAGAATTAAACGGTAAATATGAAGTAATTTTAATTACGGGAAACGCCACGTTAAACAGGGCGATTGAGGCATTAAGGCTCGGGGTTAAGGATTTTTTGACAAAGCCTTTTGAAATCGAGGATTTAATTGCTGCGATTGAGAGAAATCAAAAAGTTGTAACTAAAACAAAGGGTAAAAAAGCTGCGGTTAAACCTTCCTTTATTGCCGAAGATGAAAAAACAAAAGAAGTTTTAAATATATCTAAAAAAGTGGCGCCTACAATGGCCAGTGTAATGCTTCTTGGTGAAAGCGGGGTCGGAAAAGAGGAATTTGCTAAATTTATTCACGAAAACAGCGGCAGGAGCGGTAAATTTATTGCAATTAATATGAGTGCAATTCCTGAAAATTTAATAGAAAGTGAGCTTTTCGGATACGAAAAAGGGGCTTTTACAGATGCTACCGCTTCAAAACCGGGACTTTTTGAACTGGCCCAGGGCGGGACACTTTTTTTAGATGAAATAGCTGAAATGCCTTTTAATCTTCAGGCAAAACTCCTTAGGGTGCTTCAGGAAAAAGAAATAAACAGGCTTGGAAGCACAAAACCGACTAAAATTGATGTAAGAATAATAAGTGCTACAAATCAAAATATTGATGAAATGATAAAAAACAATAAATTCAGGGAAGATTTATATTACAGGCTTGCTACAATTCCTGTCAAAATCCCACCGCTTAGAGAGAGAAAAAAAGATATAATTCCAATTGCAAAAGATATACTTAAAAAAACAATTAATGAATACGGTTTGGAAGAAAAAAATTTGAGCGATGAGGCAAAAGAAGCTCTTTTGAATTATGAATTCAGAGGAAATATAAGGGAGCTTATCAATATAATTGAAAGAGCGGCAATTTTAAGCGAAAAAGTTATAAAAAAAGAAAATTTATTTTTATTATAAGGAGAATTAATGTTTAACGTAGCAGTAGTAGGAGCGACAGGAGCGGTAGGAGAAGAGCTTTTAAGGGCTATAGAAGAATATGAAATACCTGTAAAAAAGCTTGTTCCCCTTGCAAGTGCAAGAAGTGTTGGAAAAGAAGTTGAATTTAAAGGTGATGTATTAAAAGTAAAAGAATTAACCTGTGATGTATTCAAAGAAGAAGAAATAGACATTGCTTTTTTTTCTGCGGGAGGGAGTGTGAGTGCAAAATTTGCACCGTGTGCAGCCGAAGCGGGGGCTGTTGTAATAGACAATACCAGTTATTTCAGGATGAATCCGGATGTTCCTTTGGTTGTACCTGAGGTGAATTCCGGGGATATTGCATTATGGAAAAAAACAGGAATTATCGCCAATCCAAACTGTTCGACTATTCAAATGGTGATTTCTCTTGCACCGTTGCATAAAGAATTTAATATAAACAGGGTGGATGTGGCCACTTATCAGGCTGTAAGCGGTGCCGGTAAAAAAGGTATGGAAGAGCTGCTAGAGCAGATGAGGGCGGTTTTTAATTTCAAATTGGATAAAAAAGTGGAAGAAAGGGAAGTTTTTCAATATCAGATTGCACTTAATGTAATTCCCCATATAGATAAATTTATGGATAACGGTTTTACGAAAGAAGAGATGAAAATGGTAAATGAAACCAATAAAATATTGCATTCTGATATTAAAGTGGCTGCAACCTGCGTGAGGGTTCCGGTTCTTAGAAGCCACAGTGAAGCTATTAGTATTTATTGTGAAAAAGAAGTGTCTGTTGAAAAGGCAAGGGAAGTTTTGGCAAATTTTGAAGATGTAAAGGTAATAGACAATCCCGAAAAAAATGAATATCCTATGCCTGTAATTGCTACGGATACCGATTATGTGTATGTGGGAAGAATCAGAAAAGATTTATATGATGATAATATTCTTCATTTCTTTAATGTTGCAGATCAGTTAAGGGTTGGTGCTGCAACAAACGCCGTGAGAATTGCAAAAAAATGGATAGAAATGGAGAAATAATGGAAAAAAGAAATTTAATTGAAGCAGTTTTTGAAAGTACCCTCTGGAACAGTCGGATAATAGTAATACTGGCGGTAATTTTCGGAATGTTCGGTGCAATAGCTTTATTTGCGGTTGCAAGTTACGATGTCTGGAATATGGTGGTTGTGACTTATAAATTCTTTTTTGCGCATTATCATCCCCAAAATTTCCATTCACTGCTTATAGGAGGGCTTATAGGTGCTGTTGATTTGTATTTGATTGCGGTGGTGATGCTTTTATTTTCTTTTGGCCTATATGAGCTTTTTATTTCCAAAATTGATGATGCGGAAGGAAGTGAAACAGGAAGTAAAATTCTTGCAATTCACAGTTTAGATGAGCTTAAAGACAAACTCGGAAAAGTTGTCGTAATGGTGTTGATTGTAAGCTTTTTTAAAAAAGTAATTCATATGAATTTTTCAACACCCCTTGAAATGCTTTATCTTGCCGGCAGTATTTTAGCGTTAGCCCTTGCACTTTATTATATGCATAAAGGAGCTCATTAAAAAAATGTATAATGAAAAATGTATAATGAAAAATGGAAGTGAAATATGAAATACATATTTGGTCCTGTGGCCTCCCGCCGTTTTGGTATGAGCCTTGGAATTGATTTAAGCCCTGATAAAAAAAGATGTAATTTTGACTGCATATACTGTGAATTATCTCCGGCTAAACCGGTTAATAATTATGACAATCCTCCAAAAGTAGATGATATTTTTAATGAAGTAAAAGATGCAGTACAAAAATACCAGTTTGATGTATTGACTGTTACAAGTAACGGTGAACCCACTCTTTATCCTTATTTAGATGAACTTATCGGTAAATTAAAAACATTAAATAAAAAACTTTTAATTTTAAGTAATTCTTCCACCATTATGAAAAAAGAAACTCAAAATTCCTTAAAAAAACTTGATATTGTAAAACTTTCCCTTGATGCCGTAAGCCCAAATATTTTCAAAAAAATTGACAGACCAGCCAAAGGTATCGATATTCAAGAGATTATAAAAGGAATTATTGAATTTAGGAAAATTTACAAAAGTGAACTGATTATAGAAATTTTGGTGGTAAAAGGTATAAATGACAAAGATGAGGAATTTAAAAAATTAAACAAAGTTTTGGCGAATATTAAGCCGGATAGGGTAGATATATCCACAATAGACAGACCCCCTGCTTATAATGTTGAGGGTGTAAGTATAGAGAAACTTTTTGAACTTGCAGAAAATATTAAAAATCAAAATATTTTTATTCCAACAAGAGATAAAATTAATTATAAAATAGAAAATCTGACAAAAGAAGAACTTATTGAAACACTTAAAAAAAGACCTTTTAGTGAAAGTGATGTAAAAAATATTTTGGATGAGCATACTTTAAAAATTTTTAATGATTTGATTAAAGAAAATATGCTTGAAGAAATTTGGGTTGGCGGAGTAAAATTTTATAAGGCGTATGTATGAAAGAATTTTTTAATGTTTTTAAAATCCTTTTTGCAGTGGATGTGGGGATTATTGTTTTTTGTTTTTTGGAAAATAATTTGCTTTGGCTGTATAATACCCAGATTGCCTTTTTTTCGACTTCACTTATAATTTTAGGAAGTTTTCTCGGTTATGCCGGAATGGTTAAGCATAATCTTCAAAACGGCAATGTAGGAGAGGATATTTTAAAAAAATATGAAGACCCGCATAATATGGACGATGAAGAAGAGATTGAAGTTAAAAAATATAAAAAAAACAGATTAAAATGGTATGAGGCAATTTTACTTAATTTTAAAGGCGGAATGAATATCATCAGGATTTTAGGATATGTTTTTTTGGTTGCAGGATTTTTATATTTAAGCAAATCAAACAGATTTGATGTATTAAGTTTTCTTTTTGGCTTAAGTGTCGTACCTGCAGTAACATTTGCTTACCTGATTTTTTATAAAAAAAAATTTAATAATTAATCTGTACTGATTAAAAAAATTATTTTTAAAATAACTTTAAAGATAAAAATATGACAGCTCAATGCTTCATTTTGCTAAAGCACCACTTAAATTTTGCTAAAAATTGCAAACGCAAGCGCCCTGACGGGTTGAATGCAATTTTTTAAACGCAAAATTTTCACTAAATTCCGCAACGCTGTCATTTTTTTACTTTTTCGTTATATTTTTTTAGTTAATGCCAATTAATCTTTGTAGTAACAAAACTGAAATGGGCACAGAAAAACGTAAAATAGCTAATAAATGTGGTGATTCCTACAAAAATAGGAATTACTAATAAACTTATATTTGGATTTAATGCAATTGTAGGAAAAATATAAAATAAATAAGCAAATGAAAGAATTGAATAAATTATTAAAATACTTACAGACCAGATAAGATAAATTATAAAATATCTGAAATTGAATGTTCTTATCCAAAATCTAAAATCTACTAAAGAACTTATTATGGAAATAAAAGAGCCTTTAAAATCACTTTTATTCAAAGCTTCCCCTATTTTACCGAGAAAAATATAACTGAAAAAAAGTAAATAAATTAAATAAATTCCAAGCATAATCTGAGCAATGAAAGAAGCATTTTCAAGATTTATTAAAAATGAGTGCGGATCTGCCATTAGATACATGCTCCCGCTGAATTGTAAAATTATTACAAATAAAAAAGCCCAAAAAGAAATAATGATAAAATTACCTGTTAAAATTCCGATTGCGGTAGGGATAAAATGGAATAAAAAACTGCTTATCGGCTGAATTTTTAAATTATGGAAATATTCGTCTGTATTTTTTGTGTTGTTTACAAGATAAATTAAAAAACCGCCTATACTTAAATATATTATTTTTTCTAAAATAAATCCGATAATACTGATTACGGGATATGCTTCAATGAGCGTAAAAATTGATACAATCAAAATAACAAATAATAATTTTTGCCACTGCGCAAATGTTATAAAGGTATATTTGAAAACTTCTTTCATTTCTTTCCTTTTTGTTAGAATTCTATCAAAAAAGGAATATTTTGTGTGCAATATTTGGGATAATAGGCAGTTATGATTTAAAAAAAGTAAAGAAAGCCCTTGATTTGATGATTCACAGAGGCAGGGATTTTCAAAATATTGTTGAATTCAGAAGCGGTGTTTTCGGATTTAACCGTTTGGCAATTGAAAATGTAAATATCAATATGCAGCCTTTAAAAGTAGAAAACAGGATTTTTGTATTTAACGGCGAAATTTATAATTATAAAAATTTAATAAAAAAATATAATTTAAATGTAAAAACTGAAATAGAAGTAATTGCAAAGCTTTGGGAAAAATTTGGAGTGGATTTTGTGAAAAAAATTGAGGGTATGTTTGCAATTGCAGTTTATGACAAAAAGCTTTTTTTATTTAGAGACGAATTTGGTAAAAAGCCTCTTTATTTTACAAAAACAGGTATTTTTGCAAGTGAAATTAAAGCAATATTGCCTTTTACAGGGAAGAAATTAAATTTTAATGCATTGGCTGAGTATCTTGCATACAATTCTTCCATCGCTCCCAATACAATATATCAGGAAATTTATAAACTTCCGGCGGGTTGTTATTATGACGGAGAAATAAAAATATGGTACGACTTTGAAAGAGTGGAAAATGAGCCTTGCTCATCTGGCTGCTTGAAAAGCGGCCACGATGGAAAATGGAAAAAGGAAAATGTTTGTACAGAAGTTGAAAAATTGCTTATTAAAAGCATAAAAAAAAGGCTTCAGGGGGATGTTGAAATTGGTTCGCTTCTCAGCGGAGGGGTGGACAGCAGTCTTATCGGGGCAATTACTTCTAAATTCCAAAAGCTTAAAACTTTTTCCGTCGGTTATGATGGATATGATAATTATGATGAAAGAAATTATGCAAAAATTGCGGCAAAGCATATTAATTCAGAGCATTTTGAAGTGAATTTTACTAAAAATAATTTTTTTGAAAATTTTGAAAAAACTCTTTTTTATATGGACGAGCCGATTGCTGACAGTAGTTTTTTTGCCGCAAGGTTTCTTGCAAAACATATCCCGCTAAAAGTTGTTTTAAGCGGTGAGGGGAGTGACGAGCTGTTTTTGGGCTACAGAAGATATAAAGAATATGAAGGTTTTTTAAACGCATATCTGCCCAATAAAAAATGGCTTAAAAAATATCTTGAGAGGCATTATGAAGATATAAAAGAGTGGGAGGTTTTCAGGCGGTTTTTTGCTGGTGTTGATGTGTTTAGGGGGATAAACGAAACTTTTTTTCAAAGGCAGATAAACAGGGTCTTGAAAGTCAGGGCAAAAGAGGTTGATTATAAACGGTTTTTAAAAGGGTGGGGCAGTTTTGATTTTACCTATTTTGATTTGAAAGTATGGATTGGAGAAGTTTTACTAAATAAACTTGATAAAATGTTTATGAGTAATACTATAGAGACAAGAAGCCCTTTTTTAGACAGGGACTTGGTGAATTTTGTGTTTTCTTTAGAAGAAAATGTAAGAGGAAGTGAAAAATGGATTATAAAAGAAATAGCCCAAAAATATCTGCCCGGAGAAATTGTTAACAGAAGAAAAAAGGGATTTGCTTTTCCTTTTCTGGAGTGGTTAAAAGAAGAAAACGAACTGAAAAAAATTGTTGATATAAATAGAAAAAATAAAATTTTTAACGAAGAATATTTAAAAGAAATTATAAAAACAGGCCATAAGAGATATAAACAGCATTTATGGAGTTTATATCTTTTCAGCAGATGGTATGAAAAGGAGTTTTTATGAAATAATTTCTTTCATTTTAATAATGGCTTCTTTTAATCCCATAAAAATGGAATTGGCAATAATGCTGTGACCTATATTCAGTTCGGTTATTTCGGGAATATCTGCAATTTCTTTTACATTCTGATAATTAAGTCCGTGCCCTGCGGCCACTTCCAAATCCAAATCTTTTGCTAATTTTGAAGCGTCTTTTATTAAATCAAGTTCAAGGTCTAATTCTTTTTTTAGTGTAATTCTATCCATTTGTTCAAAAACTTTATTAGGTGTATGATTTAAGTTGCTAAAAAGCGCCAAATGTAAATTTGCATATCTTCCTGTGTGAAATTCTATCATTTGGGCATTTAAATTTTTTGCTTTTTTAATCTGTTCAAAATCCGGGTCTATAAAAAGGGAAACTTCAATATCATTTTTATGTAATTTTTCTATGGCATTAATTATTCTTTTTTCATTTTTAAACAGATCAAGTCCGCCTTCCGTTGTAACCTCTTCTCTTTTTTCAGGCACTATTGTCGCTCTGTGGGGTTTTAAAGAGCATATTATATCTATAATTTCTTCATTAATACTGCATTCCATATTAACCGGTAAAAAACTGCTTTCAATTATTCTTTTAGCATCAAAATCGTTAATATGGCGCCTGTCTTCCCTTAAATGGGTTGTAACCTGGTCGGCTCCCGCTTCTTTTAAAATTTCAAGAGCCATTAGTGGGTCCGGTTCGTTTATTTTTCTGGCTTCTCTTAATGTTGCAATATGGTCTATGTTTACTCCGAGTTTCATTTTATTCCTTTTTTGTTATAATTTTATCAAAAAGGAAAGATATGAAGTATTTTATCGGAACAGACCATGCGGGATTTGAGATAAAACCCTTTGTAATAGAGTATCTGCAAAAAAAAGGAATAGATGTAGAGGATTTGGGGTGTTATTCAAAAGAAAGTGTGGATTATCCTGATTATGCACATAAAGTAGCCGAAGCGGTTTTGGCTAATCCCGGAACAAGAGGAATACTTATCTGCGGCAGCGGAATTGGAATGAGTCTGGCTGCAAATAAACATAAAGGTATTAGAGCCGCTCTTTGTCACGATTATTATACGGCTGAAATGGCAAGACGCCATAATGATGCCAATATTTTATGTTTCGGTGCCAGGATTGTAGGTTTGGGTGTAGTGGAATCTATTCTCGAAGCTTGGCTGACCCATGAATTTGAAGGTGGAAGACACGAAAGAAGGGTTAAAAAAATTGATATTTAACTGGATTTTTTTATCAATTACAATTTTAGTAATTTTGTTTTTAATATTTAAAATGTTTTATTATAAACATTTGTGGGAAAAAACTAATGAAAACGAAAAATTATTGGAAGAAAATCTTGCAGAAGCGGAATTACTGATAAAAAAATATCAGATTCAGCTTCAAAGGGCCCTTGGAAATCTGTCTTTGCTTGAAGATGAAATTAATAAGTTAAAAAGTGATTTAAAAGCTGTAAAAAACAGAAATTCCCAATACAGAATAGAAAATGAGCAGCTTAAGAAAAAGATTAAAGACCTTGAAAATAAAATTGAAGCACTTTTATGATTTTTTTTTGGGTCTGAAAGCACTTTTACTTTCAATATAATCTCCTCCGATTAAATCAACGGCATACGGAATTGCCGCCCATACCGCTTCTAAATTTTCTTTTATGGCCTTAGAGCTTCCAGGAAGATTTAAAATAAATGTGTTTTTGACAACCCCTGCAGTTCCCCTGGCCAAAATTGAAGTCGGTACATATTTTAACGAATGCATTCTCATAAGTTCCCCAAATCCCGGCAGTTCTTTTTCTATTACTTCTTTTGTTGCTTCCGGTGTTACGTCCCTTGGTGCGGGTCCCGTGCCTCCTGTTGTTAAAATTAAAGAGCATTTAAGTGAAATTAATTCTTTTAAAGTGTTAACAATTTCATTAAACTCGTCGGGAATCAGTCTGTAAATAATTTCAAATTCATTTTGTATATTTTCATTTAAAAATTTTTCTATTTCTTTTCCGCTTTTGTCTTCATATATTCCGGCACTTGCCCTGTCGCTCATTGTAACAATTCCAACTTTTAGCATAAAAAAACCTTTTTGCTAAATTATATCAAAAGAAGATTAAATTATTTAACGAAAAAGAAAAAAATGACAGCGTTGTATAATTTAACGAAAATTTTGCGTTAAAAAAATTGCATTTAACCCGTAAGAGCTGCGTAGCTGTTTGCAATTTTTAGCAAAATTTGAGTGGTGCGTTAGCGAAATGAAACATTGAGCTGTTATTTTTTTCTTTGAAGTTATTTTTAATTTATCTTTATGGGTTTTAAAAGAAGGAGGAAAAATTATTCGGCGTAGTAATCGATTCCTTCTTTTTCTTTTAGCATATTAATTAGGTGGTTTTTATATCCTTCTACCCATTTGTCTATATTGTCAACTTTAATTCTTGCAACGCCGGTTTCGAGTGCCGCTCTTGCAACTGCTACAGATTCGTCAACAAATACCCTTCTGTCAAACGGTTTAGGCAGGATATAACTTTTACTAAATTTCAAATCAGCTCCGTTATATGCATCTTTTACATATTGAGGAACCGGTTTTTGAGCTAGATTGGCCAAAGCATGACAGGCTGCAATTTTCATTTCCATATTTACCGCTTTTGCGTGTGTATCAAGCGCACCCCTGAATATGTACGGGAATCCCAAAACATTGTTTATTTGATTCGGATAATCGCTTCTTCCTGTTCCTATGATTAAATCGTCTCTTACTTCAAGGGCAAGTTCAGGTTTGATTTCAGGGTCTGGATTTGCCATAACAAAAAGCATGGCGTTTGGATTTAGAGTTTTTACCATATCTTGAGTGATACAGTTTGCAACTGAGTTTCCAACTATTACATCAGCACCTTTCATTGCATCTGCAAGAGTTTCAATATCTTCATCTACTGCCCAAGGTTGTTTGTATTTATTTAAATCAGTTCTTTTTGTTGTAATAGCACCTTTTGAATCTGTTACTACAATATTTTTAATTCCGAGAGCTTTATACATTTCAGCAGCGGCAAGTCCGGCGGCACCTGCACCTATAATTACTACTCTGAGCTCTTCTAATTTTTTGCCTGTAAGTTTTGCTCCGTTAATTATAGCTGCACCTGAAATGATTGCTGTTCCGTGTTGGTCATCGTGAAAGATTGGAATATCGCATTTTTCCTGAAGTTTTTTTTCTATATCAAAACATTTCGGCGCTTTAATGTCTTCAAGGTTTATTCCTCCGAATGTCGGCGCCATTGCCCAGCTAACATTTACAATTTCGTCAATGTCGTGAACCTGAAGTTCTATATCGAATGCGTCAACAAAAGCAAATTTTTTAAATAATACTGATTTCCCTTCCATTACAGGTTTGCCTGCAACCGGTTTTAATGTTCCAAGTCCTAAAACCGCAGTAGAATCAGAAATTACCGCTACAAGGTTTGCTTTATTGGTATATTCGTATGCCAGGTTTTCATCTTTATCTATTTCAAGACAAGGAATTGCAACTCCCGGGGTATATGCGATTGAAAGGTCTTTTGAATCTTTAACAGGTTTTGTAACTTCTATTGCAATTTTACCAGGGACCGGTTTTGCGTGGTATTCTAAGGCTTCCTCTCTTGTAAAAGTTGGTCTATTTGCCATTTAATCTCCTTTTTTTGTACAATTATAGTTAAAAGTTACTATTCTTTACAACTATATATACTTTTTTATAAGATAATGTTACAAAAGGAAGCAGTATGATAATAGATACACATACACATTTGGATAATGAAAAATTTATAAATGATATTGATGAAGTAATAAAAAGAGCAGAAAAAAACGGGGTTAAAAAATTTATAATTCCGGCGGCAGATCCTAAAGATTTACCAAGGGCAATAAAACTTTCTGAAAAATATGATGAAATATATTTTGCCGTCGGGGTACATCCTGTTGATATAGATAAATATGAAGAAAAACTGCTGCTTGAACATATAAATCATCCAAAATGCGTTGCGGTGGGGGAAATAGGGCTTGATTATTATTGGGTAAAAGATGAACAGCAGCGTCTAAAACAAAGAGAAATGTTTCAGGCACAAATTGATATTGCAAAGGAATATGACAAACCTATAATTGTTCATGTAAGAGATGCAACAAGTGATACCCAAGAGATTATTGAAAACAACCCTGATATAAAAGGGGTTTTTCACTGTTTTAACGCGGCTGAGCAGCTTTTAAGATTTTCTGATAGATTTTATTACGGTATAGGCGGGGTTATTACATTTAAAAATGCTAAAAAACTTGTAAATGTGTTTCCTAAAATCCCAAAAGAAAAAGTGGTTATAGAAACAGATGCCCCGTATCTCACACCTCATCCTTTCAGGGGCAAAAGAAACGAACCTATGTATACTGTTTATGTAAGGGATAAAATCAGTGAACTCTGGAATCTCAGTCCTGAAGAGGTTGAAAAAATTACAACCAATAATGCTAAAAGGATTTTTAAATTATGAAAAAATTTTTAATTATTATAATAGCCGTTTTTTTGTATGGAGATTTATATACTAATAAAAATATTCAAATATTAAACAGTTTGGATATTGAAAACAGTTTTATAAACAATAAAAAATTAAATTATTTATATAAAATTTATTCAAAAAGGAAAAAAAACTACTTTTTAAATCTTTTGGAAAACGGATATGATTATCTGCCTCTTATAAGAAATCAGATAATATCCTCCAAAATTCCAAAAGAGCTTATTTCTGTCGCATTTGCAGAAAGTTACTTGAATATAGACGCAAAGTCAAATAAAAGAGCCATAGGACTTTGGCAGTTTATGCCCGTTACCGCCAAAAGATTCGGACTCAGAATCAACGAATATGTCGATGAAAGAAAAGATGCTGTAAAATCCACAAAAGCGGCAATTGAATATTTGAAAAATTTGCATAAATTTTTTGGCAAATGGTATCTGGCCGTTATGGCTTATAATGCCGGGGAAGCCAGAATTGTAGAGGCCGTGGTAAGGGCAAAAGTGGATAAACTGTGTAAAAAACTGGGGAAAAAATGTAAAAGAGATAAAACAATTAAAAAATACAGAAAAATAATTAAAAATTATCAAAGACACGGAAGATATGCTTATGCCCCTCTTCATAAACTTTATTTGAAATTAAAAAAAGAGCCTTTAAGTCTGAACGGACTGTTAAAGTATCAAAGAGGTTTAAAAAGGCAGTATCTCCCTAAAGAAACAAGAAAATATATTTTAAAAATCCTGGCAATGTCTTTTTTGTTTAACAGTGATGAATTTATTAAATATTCGAATTCTTATCTTTTAAACAGCGGGGTAACGGCTTCGTGGGAAAAGGTTGAAGTGCCTCCCGGAACAAGCCTTATATATGTAAGCAGACTTTTACATGTTTCTTTAAAAGATTTAAGGGAACATAATTATCATCTGAATTATATTTTTACACCCCCTTATAAATATTATATTTATATTCCTTATGAAAAGCTTGCATATTTTAAGCTGCATTTTAATCCTAAAAAACATTTTTTTGTGTATAAAATAAAAAAAGGGGATACATTAGGTAAAATAGCAAAAAGATTTGATACTAAAATAAGACTTATCAGGGATTTTAATAAAATAGGAAAATTTTTGCATATAGGTCAGAAGCTTGTAATCCCTTTAAATTCCGTGTTTGTCAGTTATAAGGTTAAAAAAGGCGATTCTTTAAGAAAAATTGCCAGAAAATACGGCGTGAGTTTTAATAAAATTAAAAAAATTAACAATTTGAAATCTTCTTTAATAAGAATAGGAGAAGTGTTAAAAATTCCTCAGGAGTTTAAATGAAAAAAACAGTGTTTTTAATAGGGATAATTTTGCTTATTTTTACGGGTTGCAGCGAAAAAGAATATGAAACAGTGGTTTATCCGACACCCGGGGCTAAAAAGGCGACTCAAAAAGCTTATGCCGTAAACGGTAATATTTATATTCCAAAAAAACATGTTCCAATCGGATGGACACAAACGGGGACAGCAAGCTGGTACGGACCTAATTTTCACGGAAAATATACAAGCGACGGTGAAATTTACAATATGTATGAATATAGCGCAGCCCATAAAACACTTCCTATGAACACAATGGTAAAAGTTACAAATTTAAACAACGGCAGAAGTGTAATTGTAAGGATAAACGACAGAGGCCCTTTCGTAAAAGGAAGAATTATAGATTTAAGTTATGCGGCAGCCAAAAAAATCGGAATAGATGCTACAGGAACCGCACCTGTAAGAGTGGAAGTTGTCGGTTTTAAAGGAAAAGATTATGTAAACGGATATATGATTCAAATCGGTGCTTTTCAAAGATATGAGGGAGCTGAAATTACAGCTAAAAAATATAAAAATTTAGGTTATAATACGGTTATTAAAACTATAAACGGTTTAAACAAAGTTTTTATTACCGGATTTGAAAGTTACAACGAAGCCAAAAAATTTAAGCTTCAAAATAATATCAACGGATTTATTGTAGGAGATTAGATGACTGAAATAAAAAGAAAAACAAAAGAGACAAATATAGAAATCAGTGTTAACATAAACGGGAGCGGAAAATCTGAAATTTCCACGGGGATAGGTTTTTTTGACCATATGCTTGAAGCCTTCTCAAAACACAGCGGAATAGATATGAATATTTTCTGCGAAGGTGATATTTTTGTGGATTATCACCACAGTGTCGAAGATGTCGGAATTGTTTTAGGGCAGGCTTTAAATAAAGAAGTTTTTCCGATTAACAATATTGAAAGATTTTCAAATTCCGTGGCAATTCTTGATGAAGCCGCAGTTGAGGTTGCTATGGATATTTCAGGCAGACCTTATTTGGTTTATGAAATGCCAATAGACGGAGCAATAAAAGATTTTGATTTAGAACTTGTGGAAGAATTTTTTAAATCTTTGGTATTTAATTTTAAAATAAGTGCACATATAATTTATAAAAGAGGAACGAATAAACATCATATAGTCGAATCGGCTTTTAAAGCTTTTGCCCTGGCTCTTAGAAGGGCTCTTGAGTTTAGAGAAAGCGGAGTGCCTTCTACAAAAGGGGTTATATAAGTGAGTGGTGAGTTGTGAGTAGTGAGTAGTGAGTTGCCAAAAGCCAAGTTTAAAGTGAAAAATTAAAGGTAAATATATGATTGAATTGATAGTGCTTGATGTTGACGGGACTTTGACGGACGGGAAAATATATTACAGTGAAAGCGGGGATGAAATAAAGTTATTTAATACCAAAGACGGGTTGATGATAAAATCGTGGAACGCTTTGGGTAAAAAAAGTGCGATTATCACCGGCAGGGTTTCTAAAATTGTTGAAAGAAGGGCAAAAGAACTTGATATTACAATCGTAAGGCAGGGTATAAGAAATAAAGCGGATGAGCTTAAAAGAATAACAAATCATTTTGGAATAACATTGGATGAAGTGGCGGTTATAGGTGATGATATGAACGACTTTTCTATGTTAAAGCTTGTAAAAAGAACATTTGCCCCTTATGACGCTTCATCTTTTATTTATGAATATGTAAATTATCCTTTAAATAAAAAAGGCGGAGAAGGAGCCGTTGCGGAAATGATTGAAATTTTGTTAAAAGAAGAAAATTTATATAATAAATTTTTAGAATTATGGCAAAAATAATATTTTTTTTTCTTATATTATTTATAATGTTGTTTCCCGTTTTTATGTCTACGAAAACATATAAAAGTGTTAAACATAAAAACAATAATACACTGCCTTTAATCGAGGTTGCTAACGGAACATTTAAAAAATATAATTTTGTTTTGGAAATCAACGGAACTTTTAAAAAATTGAATATTTTTAAAAATTATTATGAATTCAATAACCTTTATGCCAATGATATAGTAAAACAAGAAAAATATTTTGCGAAATGGGCTTTAAAAAACAATAATGTTATTAAAGCTAAAAATGCGACTTATAAAAACAGTGATTATATCCTGCATTCCAAAAATGTAATTTATTATGAAGTAAAAAAAGCATTGAGTGGAAATGATTTTAATTTCACGTCCGGTAAAGCAAAAGGAAAAGGAAAATATTTTAAAATAGACAGAAATAAGAATATTTATGCTAAAAATATAATTTATTATATAAAGGTTAAAAAATGAAAAAATTAATAATTTTTTTAATGCTGGTTTTTTTACATGCGGATGATTTGAAAATTGTAAGCAAAACATTTAATTATTATCCTGATAAATTTTATTCGGATTTTAAAGGGGATGTAAACGCCACAAAAGGTATTGACAATATTTTGGCCGATGAAATAAAAGTTTATTTAAATAAAGACAAATCTTTAAAAGAATTAGTCGCTTTGGGGAGGGTTAAATTTATTTTGAATCTGGATAAAAACACCACTTATAAAGGATACTGCGATTATTTGGATTATAAAGTAAATTCCGGGGATATTATTTTAAAAGGTAATGCTTTTGTAAAGAAAACAGAAACTAATGAGAGCGTAAAAGGCGGATATATAAAATTGAATAAATTTTCAAAAAAAGCGGTTGTAAAAGGTGTAAACAAACCTGCGGTAATTATTATAAAGGTTAAAAAATGAAAGTGAAATTTTTAAAATCGGCCCCGAGTATAAAAGAGGCGATTGAGCCGAGTATGCTTGAAATAGCGCTTCTTGGGAGGAGTAATGTGGGCAAAAGCAGTTTTTTAAATGCTTTTTTAAACCAGAAAATAGCAAAAATATCTTCAACACCCGGAAAAACTCAGCTTATTAATTTTTTTGAAATTGAAGATGATGATAAAAAATTTATTTTAATTGATTTACCCGGATTCGGTTATGCAAAAGTTTCCAAGTCGCTAAAAAAGGAGTGGGGTAAAAATCTGGATCAATTTTTAAAAAACAGATTTAATATAAAACTTTTTATTCATTTAAGGGACGCAAGACATCCGAATCTTGAAATAGATGAAAATGTAGATAATTATTTAAACTCATTTATAAGACCAGACCAGCAGATAATTACTGTTTTTACAAAAATAGACAAACTAAAACAAAGCGAAATTTCAAAACTTAAAAAAGATTATCCAAATGCTCTTTTGGTGTCCAATATAAAAAAAAGAGGCTTTGACAAAGTAAAAGAAAAAATTAATCAGATTTTATGGGGAAATTATAAAATGGAAAATGAAAAATGAAAAATGAAAAATTAAAAGATATTAAATTAGTAAAACCGAAGTTAAAAAATATAAAAGATATTCAGGAAGTCGTAAAAGAATATGTAGACGAGGGTATAATCTTAAAAAGAGATGATGACGAAGTTGCTACAAATATCCGTTCTTATGTTGTCGCTTACGATGGGAAAAAACCCGTAGGTGTAGGCGCACTTCATATTTTTTCCCCTTTTTTGGGGGAAATTCGTTCACTCGGGGTAAAAAAGAATTATCAGGGAAAAGGAATCGGTAAAGAAATAGTAAACACTTTATTAAAAGAAGCTAAAAGCTTAGGATTAAAAGAAGTTTTGGTGCTTACTTACAAAAAAGAATTTTTTGAAAAACTCGGTTTTGTGGAAATACCGAAAGAATCTATACCGGATAAAAAAATATGGGCGGATTGTATAAAATGCAAATTTTTTCCGAATTGCAACGAAACAGCACTTTTAACACATTTATAAAAATAATTTTAATATTTTTTATAAATTCTTTTAGTGCTCTTTTGCCTTTTTTTCCTATATTGATAGGATTTTTTTTATTTTGTGACGAATGGATTTTAGGAGTGGTTTATATAGGCTTTTTTTCAATTATTCATAATGTAAATATTTATTATTTATTATTTATTTATCTTTTTTTGAAGTTTTTTTTAGTAAATAAAATTATAGATTATATTAATCCTGAATATCAGGATGTTGTATTTGTCTTAATTGTGTATATTTTTTTATTTATCTATTTTGTTCAGTCTGTAAATATATATGTTTTGTTAATGTATATGCTGTTCAATTATTCATTTGATATTTTATTAATCAAGGTTTTTAAGTGCGAAGCAAAATCGTTATAACATTTATTTTTCTGTTTTTTTTAATTCTTATATACAGGATTTATGATTTAAGCATTCTTTCTTATTGCAAATATAATAAACTTGCAAAGGAAAACAAAGAAAAAACTATATTGCTGCCGCCTGTAAGGGGAATTATTTTTGACAGATTCAATAAGCCGGTAGCTTTTAATAAATTAAGATTCGATATTGCTTTAAAACCGCATTTAAAAGAAAATATATTAAAAGAAAAAATTGATTTTTTAAAACAGCTTGTTCCGGATATTAATGAAACAAAGCTTATTAAAACATATAAAATGTATGATTCTTTATATAATCACAAACCTGTGACGATTCTTGAATATATGGATGAAAACACTATTTATAAAATAGAGCCTTTTTTGTCAATAGACGAGGATTTTTATATTTTGCCAAGTTACTTAAGGGAATATCCGTATAAGGAAATTTTGGCTAATGTTTTGGGATATGTTTCCCGTGCAAATATTAACGATTTAAAAAACAACAGTGTGATATCACTTACCCAAATCAGCGGTAAAAGAGGAGTGGAAAAATATTATGACAATATTTTGCAAGGAGAGGCGGGAGAAAAAAAAGTTATTGTAAACGCAAGAAACATAATATTAAAAACACTGAGTGTCAAAAAACCTGTTACTCATAATATTACTTTAAGTATAGATACAAATCTGCAAACGTTTATTTACAATTTATTAAAAAAAGAACATAAACGAGGTGCTGCGGTTGTGGTAATGAAAACAAACGGAGAAATTTTGGCACTTGTTTCATATCCTTCGTATGATGACAATCTTTTTGTAAAAGGCATAAGTGTAGATAAATGGAATAAACTTTTATTTGACATATATAATCCCCTTTTAAATAAACCCGTTAGCGGTCTTTATCCTCCGGGTTCCATTGTCAAACCCGCTGAAGGGTTAATTGCTGCCGCAAGCGGGAAATGGAATCCGTGGAAAAAAATAGAATGTCCCGGGTATATTGAAATAGGGGGAAGAAAATTCAGAGACTGGAAGCCTTCAGGCCATGGAAAAACAGATTTGATAAAAGCGATAAAAAGAAGTGTCGATACATATTATTATCAGCTCGGTTTAAAAATAGGAATAGACTATTTGTCCAAAAATCTTAAAAAAATGGGATTTGGCAAAAAAACGGGAATAGATTTGCCGAATGAAAAAACAGGTATTGTTCCTGATAAAAAATGGAAGGTAAATAAATATCACCAACCGTGGTTTATAGGGGAAACATTAAATGCTGTTATAGGGCAGGGATATTTTTTGGCCACTCCTTTGCAAGTTGCTGTAAATACCGCTTTGATTGCAAGTGGAAAATTGCCAAAACCTTTTTTGGTTGAAAAAATAGACAATAATATTAAAAAGCCGGTTTTAAAAGATGTTTTAAGTAAAAAAGAAAAAAGAAGTTTATGGATAATAAGAAAAGGAATGTGGGAAGTTTGTAATTCCCCGGGGGGAACAGCCACAAGACATATTCATACCCCTTTTCAAATAGCAGGGAAAACAGGTACGGCACAGGTTTATTCTATCCCCCAGGCTGTTAAAAAAAGAAAAAGAGAAGACGAACTTGCTTATTTTAAACGTTCTCATGCATGGCTGAGCACTTACGGACCTTACAGAAAACCGCAGTTTGTGGTAACAGTTTTAATAGAACACGGGGGGCACGGAGGCTCAGCTGCGGGAGATATTGTAAGTAAAATTTATACCTGGCTTTATAAAAAAGGATACATAAAATAGTGAGTGGTGAGTGGTGAGTGGTGAGTAGTGTAAAATGTAAAATGAAAAATTAATAAAAATCAAATTATATACTTAGAAAACTCTTTTTTATCTTTTTTTTCTCCAAGATATTTTTTGTTCCCTATTAATATTTCTCCTTTTTCAAATTTTGTATAACTTACCATCATATCACTTGCAAGCTGTTTTATATCCTGGGATGTGTTTTTTTGGATAAGACCGACAGGGCCAGGGAAATTATTGCATGTCATTATTTCGAACAAGTCTCCTTTGTAGTTTTTAAGTACAGGATTTTCGTCTTTGTTTCTTGATATAATTATTTTATATCCGTTTATGTTAAAATGTCTTCCTACTTTTAAAATATCTATTTCTTTTGAGCTAAATCCAAGACTGTTTTTTAAGTCAATAACTCTTTTTGAAAAATTTGCATCGGTAAGCAGGCATCCGCCGCCAGGAGATTCTATAAAATCCTCGATATTGTATTTTTTAGCAAGTTCAAGCTGCACTCTCCTTTCCCTGCCACTTATACCCAAAAGTTTTTCCCTCTCAACCCATCCTTTTATTTCAGCAATGGTAGGAGGCAGTAATTTTGCACTTAGCGGTCTTAAAATAAGCCCTTTTGCACCTGAAAGGTTTGTAACTGCGTTCATTGCAGGAAGTCTCTGGCTCATAGGTCTTTGTCCAACCACTTCACCGTTTATTATAAATTTTGCATCTATTTTTTCCATAATATTTTTAGCAACTTTAATCATATTCGCATGACAGTCGATACACGGGTTAAGATTTTTACCATATCCGTATTTAGGGGAAAAAAGTATATTTTTAATATATTCGTCTTTTATGTCTTCAATATGTAATTTTACATTTAATTTTTCAGAAGCTCTTTTTAAAAATTCAATTTTTTCTTTGTTTGTTTCAAATCCTATATCAATATAAAGTGCTTCTACCGTAATATTTTGTTCTTGAATAAGTTTTATAGCAAGGGCTGAATCAAGCCCCCCGCTAAAGAGTGCTATCGCTTTCAACAAGCTCTCCTTTTTTAAGTTGCTGAAGTTTTAAATTAAAAATTTTTAATTTATGCATTTTTTCATTTGGGGTTAAGTTTTTATCTGATTTTATTTTTAGAACTTTTTCCTGATAATAAGGAATTAAAAGTTTTCTGATTTGATTTTTTAACGCTTCGAAAGAAAGAATTTTAACTTCATCTCTTAAAACTATATCGAGCAAATCTGGATTTTTGAAATCTTCGGCATATACAAGCTGCAATTCATTTTTGTGGGTTTTAAAAACGTCTACGCTTAAATATTCAACAATTTCATCCATTATACCGGGGTTTTCATAGAGTGTTTTTATAATGCTTGCTTCTGCTATATCCAGTTTTTTATTTTGGTTTTCAGGTTTTTTGTTTGTTTTTATATAAAAAAGTCTCTGGTTTATTTGTAACAGCTGGGATGTTGTTAAGATAAAATCTTCTTTTAAAATTTCCGGTAATTTTATTATATATTCTTTTAATTCATTAAGACATTTTTGTTTTTGAACGGCATTTTTTATATCATATTTTTGTATAGTGTTTTCAATTATAAAATCTTTAAAATTTATACTTTTATTTATATAATTTTCTAAATTTTCGCCGTTTTTAACAATATCGGCAGGGTCTTTGCCCCCTTCAAGCAAAATAACCTTTCCCTCGAAAAATTCTCTATAAAGCATTTTGGCCGCTTTCAAAGCCGCATTAATTCCTGCACTGTCGCTGTCATATAAAATATTTGTTTTTGCATTTAATTTTTTTAAAATCGGAAGATGTTCCAAGGTAAGTGCCGTTCCAAGCGTTGCAACTGCATTTTCATATCCCGCCTGATGCAGCATTATCACATCCATATATCCTTCCACTATTATTATTTCTTTTTTTCTTAAAATATGTTCCCTTGCAAAATTAAGCCCGTAAAGTATTTTTGATTTGTTAAAAATTTTTGTGTTTGTAAAGTTTATATATTTTGCGGGATGATTTGTTATGGTTCTTCCCCCGAAAGCTATTATTTTATTGCTTGAGGAAAAAATAGGAAATGTTATTCTCTCAATCAGACGAGGATATTCGTTGTTTACAAGAACGCCAAGTTCATTTAAAGCCTTAAAATCTAATTTGGCGTTTTTAAAATATTTTATCTGTGTTGTTGAATCGGGCGCGAATCCGAGGAAAAATTTTTCTATGGTTGAATCTTTTAAGCCTCTTTCTTTTAGATATTCAAGAGCTGTTTTGTTTTTATATAAATTTGAAATGTAATAATTATTAACCGATTCTAAAATGTCAATTTTTATAAACGATTTTGATGATGTGTAATCAAGTTTAAAATTGTACATACTTGCAAGTTTTTCTATAGCTTCCGGATAAGAGAGTTTTTCCATATCCATTACGAATTTTATGGCATCGCCGCTTGCACCGCATCCGAAACAGTGGTATATCTGTTTGGCGGGACTTACTACGAATGAAGGGGTTTTTTCCGAATGAAAAGGACAAAGGGCTTTATAGTTGCTTCCTTCTTTTTTTAACTGGATATAATTTCCTATAACATCTACAATATCTATGATACTTTTTAAATTTTCTATCGATTCGTTTTTTATCATAATGGAATTATAATAAAATAATGTATAATTGAAGATAATTTTTAACTTTACATTTTTAATTTTTCATTTATTTAAGGATTAAATATGCGTGACCCTCTGTTTCAGATTATTTTATTTATAATAATTATACTTTTAAGCTCTCTAATAACTATAGCCATCGGAAGGTTTAGGGAATATTTAAAAGAACAGAAACTTCATAATTTTTTAAAAGATTTTGAATATTTGGAAATTGAAAATGTTAAACTTGATTATTCTTCTGTTGAAGCGCTTATTTTGCTTGCCCGTGCTTATAAAAAAGAGGGGGATTATGAAAAAGCGTTAAAAATTTATCTGTGGATAAATAAAAATGTAAAAAGTGTTGAAATATTAAAAGAAATAACAGCTCTTTATGTAAAAGCCGGTTTTTTGGAAAAAGCAAAAACCGTTGCATATCAGATTCTTCAAATCAGGCCAAGGGATAAAGAAACGCTTAAAACTCTTTTAATAATAGACGAAAAACTCGGCAATTATAAAGAAACGGTAGATATTATAGAAATATTTGAAGAACTTGGTGTCAATCTGGAAAAAGAAAAAGCAAACGCAGTTTTGAATTATCTTAAACTTGGAAGCTGTAAAGAATTTTGCAAAGAATTTAAAAATATAGATGATGTTTATAAAAAATATCCTTTTATTAAAAGGGAATATATTTCATATTTATTACAAACAAATCCTAAAAAAGCCTATGAATTAATTGATGATAAAGAGATTTATAATTTTTTTGATTTAATTTTTTACAGGAGTGATATACCAAAAAAATTTAAAGAAAACGGTAAATGGAAAATTACTGAATTTACACCTTTTGAAATTAAAGTTTTAAATTATCTTCCAAAAGATTTTGCCACTTTGGAATTTGAGTATGTTTGTAAAAACTGTAAAAAAACTTTTCCTCTTTATTCCAAAAGATGTCCCAACTGTAATGAACTTTTCAGTGAAGAAGTTATATTTAATTTAACCGAGCAAAGAAATCTTAAGAATATAGAGCTTTAGGCATACCTGTAAGCCGGGTTCTGTTTTGGAGGCTATTTATCTTTGCGCACACTTTGCAGTGCCGCTTGAGCGAAGGGTAAATATGCAAGGCTTTACCATCCCTTCTTGCTGCGGAGTGGGTTTACCGGCGGAATGTATTGCTACATTCCCGGTGAGCTCTTACCTCACCTTTTCACCCTTGCCTGTGGGATTAACCCCATCGGCGGTTTGATTTCTGTGGCACTTTCCCTCGCCTTTCGGCGGCAGCCTGTTAGGCTGACTCCTGCCTTGCCGCAGCCCGGACTTTCCTCCTTTTGGGCAGCCTCCCGGTATGCCAGCTCCATCAAAAATTCAAGAACTTGAACTTTTGGTGGAGCTGTGGGGAATCGAACCCCAGTCCGCCAGTAGAGTACCCCAAGCGCCTACACGCTTAGTTTATTGGTTTTACTTCTTTCCAAGGCCCAACAAACAAAGCCTTTTTGGAAAGAGGGATGCTAAAGTTTCGAAATAAAGGCCGCATCCGAAGCCTTTATTTCTATCCACACTTTACTCTTCGTCCGAGGCTGTGGCGAACCTCACCGGACGAAGGCGCCCGAATTAATGATTAGGCAGCAGCTCTTGCTACTGCTGGGCTGTAATTTGTGTTATTTACTGCGTTTATTTTTAATGAGCCGTTTTAGTGCTTACTCAGGCACGCGTGCAGCTTAGGGCTTTCTACCCACGTCGAAATCCGTGTCAGCCCCAGTAAAAATAAGTTATAAGTTAAAAGTGTAAAGTTAAAAATATATTATAAAACATTTCATTTTGCACTTTAATTTTTCATTTTCAACTTACATTTACTGCGGCTGACAGTAAAATTATATCAATTTTTCCTTAAAAAATCAAGTCCTTTTTAAGAAAAATTTAAGGTTTAAATTTAATAAAAGTATTATAATTAAAAAATAAGACAAACGCTCAGGAATTAATTATTTCTTTTATATTTTTTGCCGTTTTTGAAATGTTTTCTATTTTTTCACTGTTTTTAAGCGAATCGTCTAAAAGAATTTTTATAAAAGCGCTTCCTACAATTACCCCGTCAACGCCTTTTGCTTTTTCTTTGGCTGTTTTTTCATTAACACCGAATCCTATAAATAAAGGGGTTGAAGTGATGTTTTTTATGTATTCAATAATCTCTTTTAAATCTTCCTGTTTTGCGGCACCTGTAATTCCGGCATACGCCACGAGATATATAAATTCTTTTGGATTTTTAAGAATTTTTTTAATTCTTTCTTTAGAATCGGTTGGTGCCACAAAGGAAATTAAAGGGAATTTACTCTCATAATATTGTGCTTCTTCAAACGGCAGGTCCGGAATGATAAAACCTTTGATATTTGTCTCTTTTGCTTTTTTTACCATAAAATCATAACCTTTATGATAAAAATTATTAAAATATCCCATCCAATAGGTATCTATTTTATTTCCTGTTTTTTCACCTACTTCAAACAAATCGTCCATTTTAAAACCGTTTTCCAATGCCCTTTTATCAGCTTCCTGAATTATTGGACCGTCAGCTACGGGGTCTGAAAAAGGAATACCGAGTTCAATTCCGTCCACCCCGTTTTCTTTTAAAGAGTTTATTAAATCAATGGTGAAATTTTTATCCGGATAAGCGCAGGTTATATATGCTATGAGTTTTTTCATTCTTTTCCTTTGTGATATAATTATATGAAATTATATCAAAAGGCAGGTAATGAAAAATACTATTTCAAAATTACAAAAAAAAGAAAAACTTACTATGATTACCGCTTATGATGCTCTTTTTGCAAAAATTTTTGATGATATTGCAGATATTATTTTGGTGGGAGACAGTTTAAATATGTCTTTTATGGGAGAAAACGATACATTGACAGCTACAATGGAGCAGATGATATATCATACCAAAGCCGTGTGCAACGGGGCAAAAAAAGCTTTTATTGTATGCGATATGCCATTTGGAAGTTATTCTACACCCAATAAAGCGCTTGAAAACGCAATAAGGGTTTATAAAGAGACAAAAGCGGATGCCGTTAAACTTGAAGGTGGAGCTGAAAAAGCGGATACCGTTAAATTATTGACAAATAACGCCATAGCTGTGGTGGGGCATATAGGTTTAATGCCTCAGTTTAGCAGAAGTGAAGGTGGGTATAAAGTAAAGGGAAAAGACGAAATTTCCCGCCAAAAGCTGCTTGAAGATGCCAAAGCAATAGAAGAGGCGGGTGCGGTTATGCTTGTAATCGAAGGAGTAAAAGAAGAAGTCGCAAAAGAAATAACTGAGATAATAAAAATTCCTACAATTGGAATAGGCGCAGGGAGATATACGACCGGCCAGGTTTTAGTCTGGTCTGATATGCTTGGATTTTTTGAAAGCTTTAAACCTAAATTTGTAAGACGTTATTTAAACGGGGCTGAGATGGTTAGAGTTGCTGTCAAAAAATATGTAGATGATGTTAAAAATTCTAAATTTCCGAGCGTTGAAGAGATTTATTAATGAGAATAGTCGAAATAGAAAAAGTAAGTTTTGAAGAAACATACGAAAAATCACTAAGACCTAAAAATTTTGATGAATATATAGGTCAGGAACAGATTAAAAAAAATTTAAAAGTTTTTATTGAAGCGGCTAAAAAAAGAAGCGAAACGGTTGATCATATTCTTTTTTTCGGCCCTCCCGGACTTGGTAAAACAACTTTGGCCAATATTATTGCAAACGAAATGAATGCGAGTATTAAAACAATAGCCGCTCCAATGCTTGAAAAAAGTGGAGATTTGGCGGCAATTTTAACTAATCTTGAAGACGGTGACATTCTGTTTATAGATGAAATTCACAGATTAAAATCTACAATCGAAGAAGTTTTATATTCAGCCATGGAAGATTTCAGGCTTGATATTGTAATAGGAAGCGGACCTGCGGCTCAAAGCATTAAAATTGATGTTGCAAAATTTACCCTTATAGGAGCCACTACAAGAGCCGGGATGCTGAGTAATCCTTTAAGGGACAGATTTGGAATGAGCTTCAGACTTAATTTTTACAATGTTGAAGAATTAAGCCTTATTGTTAAACTTGCAAGTAAAAAACTGAATATCGGTATAAATAACGATGCCGCAGTTGAAATTGCCAAACGCTCGCGTGGAACCCCGAGAATTGCCTTAAGGCTGCTTAAAAGGGTAAGGGATTTTGCCGAAGTGGAAAATAAAAAAACAATAGATAAAAATATTGCCGATTTCGCACTTGACGCTTTGGGAATTAACGAATACGGATTTGACGAACTTGATATCAGATTTTTAAGTTTGCTGGCCGAGGCTAAAAAACCTTTAGGACTTTCAACTATCTCTGCGGCTTTGAGTGAAGATACAGATACAATAGAAGAGGTGATTGAACCTTTTTTAATTGCAAACGGATTTATAGAAAAAACGCCAAAAGGCAGAATTGCAACAAGAAAAACATATGAAATTTTAAATTTTACGTCTTGCAGTCTATTTTAGGGGGAAAAATGAAAATTTTGGGAATTCTTACATTAATTATAGGTTATTTTGTATATCTGACATATAAACCCTATCTGCTGGATATTGCTATTGCTTCATTAATGGCTGTGGCTTTTGGAAAAGTTATATATTTTATTTCATTAAAAATTAAAAATAAATATTTAGTAAGTACAATAGTTACATTTATTTTTGCTTTTTTGATTTTCGGGCCTATTTTATATTTTATTTTCAAAGCGGGAAGTGTTATAACTCAAATAGATATAAATGAAATAAAAAATATTTTGACTAAAGCTCAGAATCTTATTCATTATCTTCCATCATTTATGCAAGATGAAGTAAAAACTTATATTAATCCGGAGCATATTACTCAAATTTATAATACCATTATGCCTTTTGTAGGAACAATTACAGCAAAAAGCGCCGTGTTTTTAAAAGATGCGTTTTTGATAGTTATATTTTTCTTTTTTGCCGTTTTATACGGAAAAGAAACACTTTTGTTTTTACAAAAAATAATACCTCTTGAAAATGAAAAGCTTGAAAAAATATTTTTTGGAACAAGCGAAGTGATGAGTATAGTTTTTTATTCCACTGTGTTAACGGCATTATTAGAGGGTGTACTGTTCGGATTTATTGTAAGTATATATGGGCTTAACTTTATATTTTTTACAGTTATGTATGCTTTTGCATCGCTTATTCCTGTTGTAGGCGGTGTTTTGATGTGGGGACCTGTAAGTTTATATTTATATGCTCAGGGAAACAGTGAGGGGGCGTTAATAGTTGCAATATATTCTGTGGCTATGATTTCCGTTATAGCGGATACATTTATAAAACCTATAATTATAGATAATGTAAAAAAATTGTTTAAAGGGGAATTTGAAGTAAATTCACTCCTTATATTCTTTTCTATTCTTGCCGGGCTTTCATCTTTCGGGCTTTGGGGAATTATTATAGGGCCCGCCGTAACCGCTATGTTTTTGTCAATAATTAGATTTTATGAGAAGATTGAGTAAAATAGACTAAATTTTCCTAAATATTTTATATAAAAAACTTGACAATATAAAATTTATTTTGTATAATTACATTGTCAATTAAACATAAAGAGTGACAAAATGAAAAATAAGGTTGAGTTAGTTTTAGAGGAGTTAATAAAAAATTATTTAAAAGAGGAATCTCCAATAAGCTCAACTAAACTGAAAGAAAAAGCAAATTTGCCTTTTTCAGCTTCGAGTATAAGAAGCTATTTGCAAAAATTAAAAGAATCAGGATTGATAGAAAAAGAGCATTTGGCAAGCGGTTCCAAACCTTCCGAAAAAGCCTTAAAAGCTTTTTGGAGAGAATATTTTGAGGAATTTGATCTGGATTTTAACAAGCTGGAAGAAAAAATAGAGTTTAATAACCTTTATTTTACGGCCAAGATCTTTGAAAATGAGTTGCTAAAAAAGGTTTATAAATATCATAAATTTATAATTCTTGAATTTGAAAAAAATGAACTGATATTTAAATATGATGAAAATATCTTTAATTTTTTAAAATCACTTAAAGGTGTATATATCACTCAGATTGAATCATATTTGTATCATTTAAATTTAACTGAATTAATTAAAAAAATTGATTCTGTATATGAATATTTATGTTATAATCAAAAAAGATTATTTGAATTTTCTCAAATAATCGACATTAAACCTTTTATAAATTTTGAATTTGAAAAAATTCGAAAAGGTTTAAATTTTATGAACAGCATACTTATATATAAAGATTTGAAAAAAATTGAAGACAAATGGTATGAATATATATTGATAGGCGATATATATTCAAATTTTTTGAACCTGTTCAGTGAAGGAGGGGCTGATGAACAAAAATGAAAAGTTAAAAATGGAAAATGAAAAAAATAATCAAAAAAACCAAGAACAAAATGAAAAACAGCAAATTGATGTGGAAGCTTTGAGAAAAGAAAATGAAGAATTAAAGCAAAAGCTCGATGAAGCACTCAGGGCTTATGCAAAATGTGAAAATGATAAAAAAATCATTAAAAAAGAAACAGATGCACTGATAGAATATGCATATGAAAAATTTGCAAAAGATTTACTGCCGGTAGTTGATTCGCTAGAGCTTGCAATTGTTCATGCCGGTGATATAGAAAATAAAGAAGAAGCTTTCGATAAACTTCTCGAAGGCGTTGAACTTACACTTAAAAAAATGCTTGATACATTTAAAAACCACGGAATAGAGCCTGTTGAGCATGATGAATTTAATCCTGAAATTCATCAGGCGATTCAGCATGTTCAAAGTGAAGAGCATGAAGACGGTGCAATAGTGGATATTTATCAAAAAGGTTATAAATTAAAAGACAGACTTATAAGACCATCAATGGTTACAATAAATAAAAAATCTTAAGGAGGGAAAAATGGCAAAAGTAATAGGAATAGATTTAGGTACAACAAACTCAGCAATGGCTTACTATGACGGAAAAGATGCAAAAATTATACCAAATAAAGAAGGTAGAAACACAACCCCGTCAGTAGTGGCTTTTACAGACAAAGGCGAAGTGTTGGTAGGTGAACCTGCCAAAAGACAGGCAATTACAAATCCGGAAAGAACCATTTATTCAGTAAAAAGAATTATGGGTATGATGTGTAATGAGCCAAAAGCCAAGGAAGCTAAAAAACACGTTCAATATAAAATTGTGGATAAAAACGGAGCTTGTGCGGTGGAAGTGGACGGAAAAGTATATACTCCGCAAGAAATTAGTGCAAAAATTTTAATGAAACTTAAAAAAGACGCAGAAGAATTCTTTGGAGAAGAAGTAACAGAAGCTGTAATTACAGTACCTGCATACTTTAACGACTCACAAAGAAAAGCGACTCAAGAAGCTGGAAAAATTGCAGGACTTAATGTGTTGAGAATCATCAACGAACCTACAGCTGCGGCGCTTGCTTACGGACTTGACAAAAAAGGTGAAGAAAAAATTCTTGTATATGACTTAGGAGGAGGTACATTTGACGTAACTGTGCTTGAAATCGGAGATGGCACATTCCAGGTTCTTTCAACAGATGGTAACGCATTTTTGGGTGGTGATGATTTTGACCAAAGAATTATGGAATGGCTGATTAGTGAATTTAAAGCAGAGAGTGGAATTGATTTAAGCAATGATAAAATGGCTCTTCAAAGATTAAAAGATGCAGCGGAAAATGCTAAAAAAGAATTGTCAAGTAAAGAAGAAACTGAAATAAATTTACCGTTTATTACAGCAGATCAGACAGGGCCAAAACATTTGGTTAAAAAATTGACAAGAGCAAAATTTGAAGCAATGATTGACGATTTGTTGGCTGAAACATTAAAACATATTGATACTGCGTTAAACGATGCAGGACTTAGCAAAAACGAAATCAATGAAATCGTAATGGTTGGAGGAAGTACAAGAATTCCAAAAGTTCAACAATTGGTAAGCGAATATTTTAACGGTAAAAAACTTAATAAATCTGTAAACCCTGATGAAGTGGTTGCACTTGGTGCGGCAATTCAAGGAGGAGTTCTTAAAGGTGAAGTAAAAGATGTATTGTTACTTGATGTTACACCATTAAGTCTTGGTATCGAAACACTTGGTGGGGTAATGACAAAAATTATTGAAAAAGGTACAACAATACCTGTTAGAAAATCACAAATTTTCAGCACAGCTGAAGATAACCAGACAGCGGTTACAATTCATGTATTGCAAGGTGAGGCAGAACTTGCAAAAGACAATAAATCACTTGGACAATTCAATCTTGAAGGAATTCCGCCAGCACCAAGAGGCGTGCCGCAAATAGAAGTTACATTCGATATAGACGCAAACGGCGTATTGAATGTTAGCGCAAAAGACAAAACAAGCGGAAAAGAACAAAAAATTACAATTACAGGAAGTTCAACTTTGAATGAAGAAGAAATTCAAAGAATGATTAGAGAAGCTGAAGAAGCAAATAAAAAAGAAAAAGCAAGAATTGAAGCTATAAAAGCAAGAAATGAACTTGATGCTGTTGCATATCAGGCTGAAAAATTCATAAAAGACAATAAAGATAAACTTGGTGATATAAGCGCACTTGAAGCTAAGATTAAAGAAGCAAAAGAACTTATTCAGGCACAAAGCGAAGACAAAGCAAAAATTGACAGCTTAAAAGCTGAGCTTGAAGCCCAGTTGCAAAAAGCGGCTCAGAATATGGCGGCAAGCGGACAGGCTCAAGGTGGAGCACAACAGAATCAACAACAAAATAAAGGCGGGGACGACGACGTAATAGATGCAGAGGTTGAATAATCCTCTGCTTTTTTTATTTTAAAATTAAGTGTCTGTCACTGTAATTAGTATATATTTTTTATTATTTAATATAAAAAGCATAATTTACTCAGTGCCTAATTTTAAATTTAAAACTGATTAAATAATATGAAATAAAAAGTACCCTTAATCAGGAGGCTGTGTAGCTATTTGCCTTTTGCCTTCTGTAGTAGTAAAAAATTTGTTCTCTTATCCCGCATATTTAATCAGTGTATTAATTTTTACATTATGGATTAATGTTGTTGAGCGGAATTTGTTTCGTTCTTCGTTTACAATTTTAAATTCTTTAATGGCAATTAGATTGTTACCGTCATAAATACTTACTCTCCAATGACCTGTAAAAAAAGGTCTGATTTTTATGTTTGAATATGTTCTCCATCTTAGGCCTTTGTATATAGGAAGTTGTATATCGGCATACAGCTTCCATATATCATTAACATTTTTTTCCCATACAAAATCTATCAGTCTATTCTCCTCTATATTTGTAAATTTTGCAAATGCAAAAACTTTTTTGTCTTTTGTGGTAAATACATTAGTTATTTCAACAGGTGTGAGATTTTTTACATTCTTGCATGTTGTAAACTGTTTTAAATTATATGAAAACGCAAAAACAGCCAAAAACATAAAAGCAATTTTTTTCATTTTATATCTCCAATATTAAACTTACAGGTCCTTCATTATGTATTATTACATTCATTTCGGCTCCGAATTTACCGCTTTTACAGGTGCAGTAATTATTCAATTCATTTAACATTTTATCATAAAATTGCTGTGCCAATTCTTTTTTCATAGCATATTGAAAATTGGGTTTTCTCCCTTTTTTGGTAACTCCGGTTATGGTAAAGTTTGGAATTAAAAGTATTTCTCCGTCAATATCTAAAACACTTTTTGAAAAATTTTCAAATATTCTTAAGGTTGCAATTTTTTTTGCCATTTTATAAATATTTTCTTCTGTATCGGTTAATTCAAATCCGATTAAAACATTTAATCCTTTATTTATTTCACTAATTAATTTATTTTCAACAAAAACGGTAGAATAATTAACTCTTTGAATTATTGCTTTCATTAATTAATTCCTTTAAAAAATTTATTGTGTTTTCATTGTCATTTGGACATTCAACCACTTTATAATTTTTTATACCAATTTCTTCTGCAAGGTATTTATACTCAATTTTAAGTTCTAAATCTGTTTCTGAATTGTCTATCATAAATGAAATGGGATAAATTAAAACATTTTCATTTTTATATTTTTTAAGCTTTTCGTGTAAATAAGGTTTTAGCCATTCACTCGGTCCGAATCTTGACTGATATGCTAAGTTTATAGATTTAAATTCAGGTAATAATTTTTTTAAAATATTTACATGCTCATTTACTTCTTTTTCGTATGAATCACCTTTTTTTATGATACTTTTTGGAAGTCCGTGGGCTGAAAATATTAAATTCCAATTTTTAGGATTATCAATTGAATTTAAAATATTTGCTTTAATTATTTCATTAAATTTTTCATTTTTATAAAAAGGTTTTATTATTTTATATGGAATTTTTAAATTAAGCTCTTTTATTTCATCAACACTACTTTGGTATGTTGTAAAAGAGTAGTGTGGATAAAGTGGTAAAAAGATAATTTCTTCATATTTTTGTAAATCTAAATCTTTTAAATTTGGTTTTGTGTATCGCATGGAATACAAAACATCAAAACTGCTGTTTTTAAGTTTTTTAGATATTTGTTCAGTAATTTTATAAATTCTGCTGCCGCCGATTTTTTCATAATTTTTCCATACTTTTTTATATCTTATATTTGAAATAAGGGGCGCAAGAAAATATCTCAAAGGCGAGTTTATTATTCTTTTATCCATAAACATATTAAATAAAAATTCTTTAAGTTCTTTTTCACTTCTTGCCCCTCCCATATTCATCAAAACTACCGCTTTCATTTTATTTCCAGATATTTGTTTATTTCTAAGCCGAATCCTTTCAAAGAATTAAATTCGCTTTTTTTGTGTGAAAACAGATTTAAATTTTTTATTCCAAGGTTTTTGAGTATTTGAGCCCCTATTCCGAACTCTTTATTTTTATCATTTGAATTTGAATTGATAAAAACAATAACACCAGAATTATATTTAATATAATCTAATATTTTATTATATTCATCTATAAGTTTTTCATTTAAAATAAAATCTACATTACTCATAACAGAATAAAATTTTACATTTGTAGTTTCTTTTGGATTGTTTGCTAAGACATAATGTCTATTGCCTAAATGGTCAATAAAAGTTATTTTTTCAAAATCAACACCTTGAATAGTTATTTTTTCTTTTTTTTTAATGCTCACTAGGCTTTCATACTGAAGTCTGTATTCTACAATGTCGGAAATATATACAATTGTTAAATTATGTTTTTTTGCAAATTCTTTCAAATCTCCTCTTCTGGCCATTGTTCCGTCTTCTTTCATTATCTCACAAATTACCGCTACGGGGTAAACCCCGGCCAGACGGCAAATATCTACACTTCCTTCTGTATGGCCGGTTCTGACTAGTACCCCTCCGTCTTTTGCAATTAACGGGAATATATGCCCCGGTCGCACAAAATCGTCCGGTTTTGAAACAGGTGAGCTTAATTTTTTTATAGTCATATCTCTTTCATATGCACTGATTCCAGTTTTGGTTTCTTTTGCATCCACGCTTATTGTAAAGGCTGTTGAAAAATTCTCTTTATTTTGCGGAACCATGGGGGTTAAATTAAGATTGTCCGCTATTTCTTTTGTTAAAGACACACAGATTAAACCTTTGGCCTTGCTTGCCAGAAAATTTACTTTTTGGGGAGTTGAAAATACTCCTGCATAAACCAAATCCCCTTCGTTTTCCCTGTCTTCATCATCAATCATTATAATGATATTGCCTTTTTGAATTTCTTCTATTGCTTTTTTTACTCTTTCAATTGAATCCATTAATTGCCTTTTTATGAAATTTTACTATAAAGGCCGCTAAATGTAATAAAAAGTCTTATTGCATTCATCATTGCCAGATACTGATTATAATTTCTGTCACCTTTGAGGTGTAAAAGTTCTACTTTAAGTTCTTTTTTGTTTGCCACGCCTATATATACAGTTCCCACTGGTTTTTGAGGTGTTCCCCCTGTAGGTCCGGCTATTCCGCTAACGGCCAGGGCATAATCTGCCTTAGAAATTTCAAGTGCCCCGAGGAGCATCTCTTTTACAGTTTGTTCGCTTACAGCACCGTATTTTTCAAGTGTCAGCTCTTCAACTCCAAGCCATTCGTGTTTTATTCTGTTTGCATAGCTTACAACACTTCCATCAAAGCAGTTACTGCTTCCTGAAATTTTTGTTAGAGTGCTTGCAATAAGCCCTCCTGTGCAGCTTTCTGCAAAAGTAATTTTTTTAGGAGGTAGATTGTTTACAATATGCTCGAATATATTTCCAAAAACAGTATAGGGAACAGTGCTTAAAATTTCCTTTTTTATATTAAAATCAATAGGTTCGGTGTAAATTTTTATTATTCCCGCTTCTTCGAAAATAACGGGGTTTATTTTATAGGCGTTAAAAACAGGCTCCAATAGCAGTTTCGCACTCTCTATATCCAGATTGAATATGTTTATTTCTTCATATTCCGGGGATATTATTAAAATTTCAGGTATTTGGTCTTTTAATAATATTATATTTATTTGATAATAAAAATCAATTAAGAAGGAATTTTTAGAATATTTTGCCATTTCGGGAACCAAAAAATTGTCTTTTACCACTAAATTTTGATTTGTAAGGTTTGCAAATATTTTGGCTACAAGAGGATAAGAATTTTCATCTGTGACAATCAGTGTTTCTTTTTGGGGCTTAAAATTAATATCGAATTTATCTAAAAATGTAAGTTTGTCATAATCAATTTTTTTTAAAAGTTCATCTCTTAGATTTTTTTTAAATTTCCAAGCTTTTCCTACAAAAATTACTTCCATTGTTTATCCTTTTGTTATAATTAAGTTATTGTATCAAAAAGGAGTAAAAAATGAAAAAAAACAATTTGCCTGAATATACCTTGCCTAAAGAGAAAGTGTTTAAAAAAAACGGAAAATTGAAAGATAAATTTTATGAAAAAGAACTTTTAAATCTTCAAATAGAGCTTGTAAAACTTCAGACATGGATTCAAAAAAATCAAAAAAGAATGTTAATAGTTTTTGAAGGAATGGATACCGCGGGAAAAGACGGAACAATAAAAAGAATACTTGAACATTTAAATCCAAGGTTTGCCAGAAGCGTGGCTCTTGATAAACCAAGCAATAAAGAAAAAAGTGAATGGTATTTTCAGCGATATGTACCTCATTTCCCGGCCGGTGGAGAAATGGTATTTTTTAACAGAAGCTGGTACAACAGGGCAGGGGTTGAAGTTGTTTTCGGATTTTGCACCCATGAGGAATATTTAAGATTTATCCGTCAGTGTCCGAGATTTGAAGAACTTATAGTAGATGATGGAATAAAATTTTTTAAATATTATTTAAACATCAGCAAGGAGGAAATGTATAAAAGATTAAAATCCCGTGAAACGGATCCGCTAAAAAAATGGAAACTCTCAACACTTGACTGGAAAAGTTATGAGCATTATGATGAATATCAAAAATTAAAAGATGATATGTTTGCCGCAAGCTCAACTCCTTATGCACCATGGGTTATAGTTGATGCAAATGATAAAAAAAGAGCAAGAATTAATATAATAAGGGATATTATCTCCCAGTTTGATTATGATGATAAAGATTATTTTTTTCTGCCTGATCCTACTATTGTGAAATTTGTTTCGCATATTGAATAAAATGGAAAGTTAAAGATTAAAAGTGAAAAATTGTAGATAATTTATTTTTCATTTTGCACTTTTCATTTTTCACTTAACATTTATGGTATAATACTTCGCAAAAAAAGGAAACTTTAATGGATTATAAAGAAACTCTTCTTTTGCCCAAGACTACATTCCCCATGCGCGGAAATTTACCTCAAAACGAACCAAAAAGATATAAAAAATGGTTTAGTGAAAATGTTTATGAAAAAATGAAACAAAACAGACAAGGCAATGAAAGATTTAATCTTCATGACGGTCCCCCTTATGCAAACGGTCATATTCATATAGGGCATGCTTTAAATAAAATTCTAAAAGATATAATCAATAAATTTTATTATTTTCAGGGTTTTGATATAAGATATGTACCCGGTTGGGACTGTCACGGCCTTCCTATTGAGCAGCAGGTTGAAAAGAAAATCGGAAGGGCAAAAAAAGAAAATCTTCCTAAAACAAAAATAAGGGAACTTTGCCGGACTCATGCCGCCAAATTTATAGAAATACAAAAAGAAGAATTTAAGGCTCTCGGTATTATAGGAGATTGGGAAAATCCTTATAAGACGATGGATTTTGCTTTTGAAGCGGATATTTATAAAGCATTAAGCGAAATAGCGAAAAAAGGGCTTTTAGTAGAAAGAAGCAAGCCTGTTTTTTGGTGTATGCATGATGAAACAGCACTTGCTGAAGCTGAGGTCGAATATGAAGAAAAGCAAGATTATTCCATTTATGTTACATTTCCTCTAAGCAAAGAGGCAAACAAAACTCTTGGAACTAAACATGCCAAAATAATAATCTGGACAACAACACCTTGGACGCTTCCGGCAAATATGGGAATAGCTCTTTCTCCTGAAGTTAAATATGTTTTGACAAGCGATGATTTTATAGTTGCCAAACCTCTTTATGAGACATTAAGAAGTGAAGATGTTGTAAGAGGGGATATTGTAAAAGAATTTGATTCGAAAGAACTTGAAGGTTTAAAAGCAATAAATCCCTTAAACAACAGAACTTCTGTGATTTTACTCGGAGAACATGTGACAATGGACGGCGGAACAGGCTGCGTTCATACGGCTCCGGGGCACGGGGAAGAAGATTATAAAGTATGGTTAAAATACGGATATTCGGATATATTACAGCCGGTTGACAGTGAAGGTAAATATTCAAAAACTTTAGAAACTGAAAAACTTTTGGGAGAAGTTTCAAGCGAATTTGTAGGAATGCATATATTCGAGGCAAATGAAAAAATTTTGGAACTGCTTGGTGAGAATTTAATAAAATCCTCTAAATTTACCCACTCTTATCCTCATTGCTGGAGATGTCACAATCCTGTTATTTTCAGGGCGACAAAACAGTTTTTTATAGCAATGGATAAAGATTACGAAGGTAATACACTAAGAAACAAAGCCCTAAAAGAAATTGAAAATATTGAATTTACCCCAAAAACCGGTAAAAACAGATTAACATCAATGCTCAGCAACAGACCTGACTGGTGTATTTCACGACAAAGAGACTGGGGAGTGCCAATTGCGTTTTTTAGAAATAAAGAAACAGGTGAGCTAATAATAGACGATGAAATTATTGAAAATATTTATAGTATTTTTAAAGTAAAAGGTGCCGATGCCTGGTATGAAATGAGCATAGAGGAACTTTTACCTGAAAATAAAAAAGAAATGGCGCCTAAACTTGAAAAAATAGATGATATTTTGGATGTTTGGTTTGACAGCGGCTCTACATGGTTTGCAGTGCTTAAATCAGGCAGATACGATGCTGGTAATTATCCGGCGAGTATGTATCTTGAAGGAAGCGACCAGCACAGGGGCTGGTTCCAAAGTTCATTGCTTGTTTCAACCGCAGTTGAAAATAAAGCACCGTATAAATCAATTTTAACACACGGATTTACTGTTGATGAAAACGGTGAAAAAATGAGCAAATCAAAAGGGAATGTTGTTGCACCTAGTGAAGTTGCCAAAAAATACGGAACCGAAATCCTGAGGTTATGGGTTGCGAGCAGTGATTACAGCGGAGATATAAAACTTGGGGAAAATATATTAAAACAGGTTTCTGAACAATACAGAAAGCTGAGAAATACAATAAGATTTTTACTTGCCAATGTTAATGATTTGGAAGAAATAAATCTAAGTGCTCCCTCAAATATAGATAAATGGATATTAAACAGGGCTAAAAATGTGTTTGATGAGGTTATATATCTGTTTAACAAATATGATTTTTCGAAAGCTCTTAATATTTTAAATAATTTTATAGTTACCGAGCTTAGCGCAATATATCTTGATGTTTGTAAAGACAGACTCTATTGTGAGGCTAAAAATTCTCCTAAAAGAAGAAATTCCCAGAGTGCTATGGCTTTAATAGCAAGAGGTCTTGTTTCTATTTTGGCACCTGTTCTTACATATACAATGGATGAAGCGGTTGAGCATGCACCTAATGTTATAAAAGAAGACGCAAAGGATGTATTTGATTTTGTATATACCCCTTTGGCAGATGTGGAAAATCCTATAAGTGATGAAATTCTCGAAATAAGAAGAAGATTTTTTGAACTTGTTGATAAACTTAAAAAAGAAAAAGTTATAAAAGATACTCTTGAACTTGCCATTGAAACGAATTATGTGGAATTAATAAATGAAGAAATGGCTGATTTTTTTGTTGTCAGTATGATTGGTGATGAAATAGAAGGAGAGGAATTTGGCGAATTTCATACAAAAGATGAGCAGTTTGTTATAAAAATTAAAAAATCTCCTCTGCATAAATGCCCAAGATGCTGGAGATATCTGGCAAAAGAAGAAGGCGGATTATGTGTTAGATGCAATAAGGTTATAAATGGATAAACCTGTTCCTTCATGGCTTGTTGCTTTAACTGCAATTTTTTTGGCGGTAGGGAGTTATTTAATATATTTGTGGCTTAAAAATTTAAAGGAGAATAAATGATAACACTGAAAGAAGCTTTAACATTACCTAAAGAAGAGATAAAGGAAATTAAAAAAGATATAAGGAAAAAAGCGAAAGAAAAAAAAGAGCTCGGTGGGTATATTGAACAGTTTTTAGGTACTGATTTAAATGAATTGGGAGACGGAATTCCTGTTGCAATAAAAGACAATATAAACGTAAAAGGCTGGGAAATTACGTGTGCGTCTAAAATTTTAAAAGGTTATGTGGCCCCTTATAATGCAACAGTAATTGAAAAAATGCTAAATAACGGACTAAGTCCTTTTGGTAAAACAAATATGGATGAATTTGCAATGGGAAGTTCTACAGAAACAAGCACTTACGGAAAAACATTAAATCCCAATAATCCAAACAGGGTTCCTGGCGGAAGCAGCGGGGGAAGTGCCGCAGTAGTCGGTGCCAATCTTGCAATTGCCGCTCTTGGAAGTGATACCGGAGGTTCAATTCGTCAGCCTGCCGCATTTTGTGGGGTTGTGGGCATGAAGCCTACTTACGGAAGAGTTAGCAGATACGGGCTCACGGCTTTTTCAAGCAGTCTTGACCAAATCGGGCCGATTACACAAAATGTTGAAGATGCCGCAATTTTATACAATATTATTGCCGGGTATGATAGAAATGATTCAACTTCAGCACCTGTTGAGAATAAAAAAATAGAATTTAATGAAAACAGAAAATTAAAAATAGCGGTAATTGATAATTATATAGATGAAGCAAGCGAAGAGATAAAGAAAGCTATTTTTGATGTAATAAACACTCTTGAAAAAGAAGGTCATACAATTATTCATAAGAGTCTGATGAATTCCAAAATAGATGTGGCAACTTATTATGTAGTGGCAACGGCCGAAGCAAGCTCAAATCTTGCGAGATTTGACGGTATGAGATACGGAAACAGAATTGAAGGAAAAGATTTAAAACAGACTTACAAATTGACAAGAGCACAGTTTGGAGAAGAAGTAAAAAGAAGAATCATGCTCGGAACATTCGTTCTTTCAAGCGGATATTATGACGCTTATTATCTAAAAGCCCAAAAAGTAAGACATATCATTAAAAACGAATATGACAAATTATTCAGCGAGGCTGATTTGGTTTTGATACCTGTCACACCGACAACAGCATTTGAATTTAATTCTAAAAAAGATCCCCTTGATATGTACTTAAGCGATATATATACAATAAGTGTAAACTTAGCGGGAGTTCCTGCAATTTCTCAACCTATTGCAAAAGATAAAGATAATATGCCAATAGGTATGCAGCTTATTGCAAAACATTTTGACGAACAGACTCTTTTTGACGGTGCAAAAATAGTTGAAAACATTGTAAAGGATAGTAAATGAGAATAAAATATAAAGCTCTGACTTTTGAAGATGTACTTTTAGTTCCACAGCATTCTAATGTTTTGCCTAAAGAAGTGAATTTAAAAACAAGATTTACAAGAAATGTGTCTTTAAATATTCCCATTGTTTCTGCTGCTATGGATACTGTTACAGAAGCAAGAGCTGCAATTGCATTGGCAAGACTTGGAGGAATAGGGGTAATTCATAAAAATATGGATATTGAGACTCAGGCGAAAGAAATAATTAAAGTTAAAAAAAGTGAAAGCGGTATTATAATAGACCCTGTCAAAGTTTACCCTGAAGACACTATTGCTAAAGCTCTTGAAATTATGGCAACATATAAAATTTCTGGCGTGCCTGTGGTTGATAAAAATGATAAACTGCTCGGTATTCTTACAAACAGAGACCTTAGATTTGAACAAAATTATAATAGATTGGTAAAAGATCTTATGACTCCTATGCCGTTAATTACCGCAAGAGAGGGAATAACATTAGAGCAAGCAGAACAAATCCTGCATAAAAATAAAATTGAAAAACTTCCTATTGTGGATGAAGACGGTTATTTAAAAGGGCTTATTACCATTAAAGATATCCAAAAGAAAAAAGATTATCCAAACGCAAATAAAGACAAATACGGAAGATTAAGAGTGGCTGCTGCGGTTGGGGTCGGAAATGGAATTGAAAGAGCCGCCGCGCTTGTAGGAGCCGGCGTTGATGTAATCGTTGTAGATTCGGCCCACGGTCATTCTCAGGGTATTTTAGATTTGGTTAGTGATATCAAAAAAAGATTTGATGTTGATGTGGTGGCCGGGAATGTAGCTACGGCAGGGGCAACAAGAGATTTAATTGCAGCGGGGGCCGACGGTGTAAAAGTAGGAATAGGTCCGGGAAGTATATGTACAACAAGGATAGTCGCAGGCGTAGGGGTTCCTCAAATCAGTGCGATTGATGAATGTGCGGCTGCTGCGGCAGAATTTGATGTACCTGTAATAGCGGACGGAGGTATTAAATATTCGGGAGATATCGCAAAAGCCTTGGCAGTCGGTGCAAGCTGTGTAATGATTGGAAGCTTACTCGCAGGTACGGAAGAAAGTCCAGGTGAAACTATTATGTATCAGGGAAGACAGTATAAAGCATACAGAGGTATGGGAAGTATCGGTGCTATGCAAAAAGGAAGCAATGACAGATATTTTCAGGAGGGAACAGCGGCTGATAAGTTGGTTCCTGAAGGAATTGAAGGTATGGTTCCATACAGAGGGAAAATTGCCGATGTAATTCACCAGTTGATTGGTGGTCTTAGGTCTTCTATGGGATACTGCGGTGCAAAAAATATACCGACTTTCTGGGAAAGGGCTGAATTTGTGGAAATTACAAGTGCCGGTCTTAAAGAATCACATGTGCATGATGTAACTATTACAAAAGAAGCTCCTAATTATCACCAATAATTTTCTTTTTTCTTCATTAACTTTCCATTTACCTTTCTTTTTTATCATTTTAAAAAATTAAGGAGTTGTTATGTTGATAAATGAAATGGTTATTGATGAAAATAATATGGGATTTATTCCATCTCTTGGTATTACCTTTCAGTTAAATGATACAGCAAAAAGAATTATTGAGCTAATTAAAGAAGGTAAAAATAAAGATGAAATAATATCTATTATTTCATCTGAAACTAATAAAGATTGGAGAGAAGTTTATATTGATGTTAATGATTTTTTTCAAAAATTAAAAATTTATGGGCTAATCAATGAAAATAGCAATTAGTGGATTAAATAACACTGACAATCCAGCTCCTGGTATAGGAGTTGCCAAAAGTTTAAAAGATAAATATAAATTAATTGGCTTAAGTTATGACCCAAATGAGCCGGGAGTTTATCAGGATTTATTTGAAAAAGTTTATTTAATGCCTTATCCAACTCTTGGTTATGAAGAGTTTGAAAACAGAATCAGATATATTAAGGAAAAATCTGATATTAATGTTTTAATACCAAACTTAGATGCTGAACTACCTTTATATATTAAATATCAGAAAAACATTGAAGAATTGGGATTAAAAACATTTTTACCAACCCTTAAACAGTTTGAAATGAGAGATAAATCAAAACTTAGCGAATTTTGTAAAAAACTTGGTGTTAAACATCCTAAAACTATTAAAATTTTATCTCTTGATGATTTAATTATAGCTACAAAAGAATTAGGTTTTCCTGTAATGGTTAAAGGAAATTATTACAAAGCCTATAAGGCTTATAATTTGGATGAGGCAATTGAATATTTTTACAAAATTTCAAATGAATGGGGATTTCCTCTTTTGGCACAGGAAGTCATTAACGGAATTGAAATTAATTATGTAGGAATTAGTAACTATGAACTCAAAGGCGGGGTTGCTATTAAAAAATTAACCACAACAGATTTAGGGAAAGTTTGGAGTGCTGTTAGTATTAAAAATGAAAAACTTTTAAATTTGGCAATAGAATTTTCTAAAAACTGGAGAGGGGCTTTTGAACTTGAAGCAATGGTTTTTGAAAATGAAATTTACTTAATTGAGATAAATCCAAGATTTCCTGCATGGGTGTATTTTGCTACTGATTTAGGAGTTAATCTTCCTCAGATATTAATAGAATTAATAAATGGTAAAAATGTTAAACAAAATTTGGAATATCCTCTTGAAAAAATGTATATAAGATATGTGGAAGAAAAGAGTGTAGATTTTAATAAATTTTTAACACTTATGAATAAAAAAGAACTTTAAGGAGAAAAAAATGAATTATGAAAAACCGACAATAAACAGAGTTGATTTTGCACTTGCAAGTAAATATGGTTCACATCTTAAATCTCAAAAAATAAGAAGTGAAATAGATGGAGTAAAAGTTAGGGATTTAGTTGAAAAATTTGGCTCACCACTATTTGTTTTTAGTCAGAGGGTTATTGAAGATAAATATTTAGAGTTTAAAGAAGCTTTTTCGAGTAGATATCCAGAAGTTGAGTTTTGGTGGAGTTATAAAACTAATTATTTAGATGCAATATGTAAAATTTATCATAAACTTGGAAGTAAGGCTGAAGTTGTAAGTGAGTTTGAATATCAAAAAGCAAGAAGAAACGGGATTGAAGGGAAAGATATTATTTTTAACGGCCCATATAAGCCAAAAGAGGCTTTAAGAGTTGCTGTTAAAGAGGGTGCTAAAATTCATATAGACCATTTGTATGAAATAAATGATTTAGAAGATATTGCAGATGAACTTGGAATTAATATTCCTGTGGCTATAAGATGTAATATGGATACTGGGATTTATCCCCAATGGTCAAGATTTGGATTTAATATAGACAATGGTGAAGCATATGAAGCAATAAAAAGAATATATAAAGGAAAAAAACTTTATTTAATTGGTCTTCATGCTCACATAGGAACATTTATGTTAAGTGCAAATGCTTATGCCAATGAAGTTAGAAAACTTATGAATTTAAAACAAAAAGTTGAAAATGATTTTGGTTATGAAATTGAATATATTGACATTGGAGGAGGATTTGCAAGTAGAAATAGACTAAAAGGAGTATATCAGTCTCCAGAAGTAATTGTACCAAGTGCAGATGAGTATGCAGAAGCCATTACAAACGCAATTTATGAATTTAATGAAAAAAAACTTCCAAAACTTTATTTAGAAACTGGAAGAGCATTAATTGATGAAGCAGGTTATTTATTAACTTCTGTTTTTGCAAGTAAAAGAATGCCTGATGGCAAAAAAAGTTATATTGTTGATGCTGGAGTAAATTTACTATATACAGCATTTTGGTATAATTTTGATATAGCTCTTGATAAAAGATATGAAGGTTTAAATGAACCAAGCCAAATTAACGGTCCTCTTTGTATGAATATAGATGTAATAGCGGAAAATATAATGTTGCCTCCACTTGAAAGAGGAAGTGTGTTAAGTATTTGGCCGGTTGGTGCATATAATTACACTCAGTCAATGCAATTTATCAGATATCGTCCAAGAGTTGTACTTATAGACAAGAATTCTAATATTCATTTAATAAGAAAAGCTGATGATTTGGATTATGTTGTTGAAAAAGAGATTATTCCGGATTATTTAAAATAGGAAAAAAATGGATTTAAAAATATTATTTAAGCCTTATATCTCTATTCTCTTTTTAAGAGATGTAAAAGCAGCAGTAATATTGTTTTTTCTTTCTTTTTTACTGCCAAGTGTAGGTATATTAGGATTAGTTGCCATTATTTCTACTATAATTTTTGCAGAATTAATTAATATAAGAGAAGAATATATTAAATATGGTTTTTATTTATACAACTCTTTGCTTGTTGGAATGGGGGTTGGATTTTATTTTGATGTAAGTATTGCCACTATTTTATTGACGTTTATATTATCAATACTGACTTTTTTAATTTCTTTTTCTTTAAATAGAATTTTTATAAAATATTCACTTCCTATTCTTTCTTTTCCTTTTGCAATAGTGAGTATGTTTTTTTATTTAGCGAGCTTTAAATATACAACACTTGTTAATAATATTTTAAACCATACGCCTGTTTTTGATGTTAATTTTCCTTTTTTAAAAGAATATTTCATTTCTATGGGGACAATATTTTTTTTACCTTTTGAAGCGGCTGGTGTAGTTATAAGTTTATTAATTTTAATTTATTCTAGAATTTTATTTTTTCTTTCAATAATCGGTTTTTATGCAGGAGTTATTTTCCATTCTTTTTTTGTAAATAAATATGAAGCATTAAATTCTGCATATAATTTTAATTTTATATTAATTGCAATGGCTATAGGGGGTGTTTTTTTACTTCCAACATTTAAAAATTATCTTATTGCAATTTTGTCTGTTATTGTTTCAGTTGTTGTTGTTGATGCTATGCAAGTATTTTTTCAGTTATATTCACTTCCGGTTTATACACTTCCTTTTAATTTTATAACAATAATGGTGATTTTGCTTTTATATAGTGTAGGGTATGTTTATTTTAATTATTCAATAAAAGGGACACCTGAAAAATCTTTAATTTCTTTTTTGAGTTCTACATTCAGGTTTGGAGGCAACGATATTAAAATTCATTTGCCATTTTCAGGAAAATGGAGCGTTTATCAGGCATTTGATGGGGAATGGACCCATAAAGGGAAATGGAAATACGCATATGATTTTGTAATTAAAAAAAACGGAAAATCCTATAGAAATGATGGTCTTTTTTTAGAAGATTATTTTGCTTTTTCTCAAGATGTTTTATCTCCTGTTAATGGATATGTTGTTGCCAAAAGAGATGATTTAAAAGACAACATCATTGGAGAGGTAGATAGGGTTAATAATTGGGGGAATTATGTAATTATAAAAAGTGATTTAGGTTTTTTTGTAGAAATATCCCATTTAATGCAGTATTCTGCAAAAGTTAATGTCGGAGATTATGTGAAAGTTGGAGATATTATAGGAAAATGTGGAAACAGCGGTTATTCCCCAGAACCTCACATACATATTCAGGTTCAAAAGTACGGAGTTTTAGGAAGTGAAACATTACCTTTTAAATTTTTTGATTATATAAAAAATAACAAACTCTATTTTTATTCTCTGCCTAAAAAAGATGATGAAATAGAAGCTACGATTTTAGATAAGTCTATGAAATTAAGGTTTAATTTTATTTTAGATGATATCTACAAATTTAAAGATAATAACGGAAATATAATTGAATTTACTGTAAAAATGAATGACAAAGGGGAATTTTACCTGTTTGATGGTAAAAACAAACTGTTTTTTTATATGCAGGGTAAACTGTTTTATTTTTATGTGTATGATGGAAAAGATTCATATCTTAAGGAAATTTTTAAATTAGTTCCAAAAATTCCTCTTATTAATAAAAATATAAATTATGAAGATATATTACCGATAGACATAAGGCTTAATAAATTTAAATTAATTTTAATTGAATTTTTGTTACCATTTAATTTTAAATTTTTCTTAAAAAAAGATAGTTATTTTAAAGAAAATTTGTGTGTAAAGTCTTCTTTTGGTGAAGTTTATTTTTCATTTTATGAAAAAGGTTTTGAAAAGATTAAGAGTAAAAATTTTGAGTTAAGGAGAGTTTATGAAAAAATGGATTATGTTAATAATAGTTAGTTTAAATCTATTTGCTTTAAATATAAAAGATATTTATTATAAATCTTATAATTATGAAAAAATGGGGGATTATAAAGATGCTATAAAAGTATTAATTCCTTTATATAAAAAATATCCTAATGGATACACTTTAAATTTAAGACTAGGATATCTCTTTTTTTTAAATAAAAATTATAATAATTCAATAAAGCATTATACAAAAGCCTCATTAATATTACCTTATTCTATTGAACCGCTTTTAGGTTTAGCAAGAGTTTATTTATATATGGGAAAATATGATAAAACAATTGAATATTCAGAGCTTATAATAAAAAAAGATTATTATAACTTTTATGCAAATTATTATTTGGCAAATGCTTTATATTATAAGAAAGATTTTAAATCATCTTTGTCTGTTGCAAATAAAATGTTAACACTCTATCCAACAAATGTATTGTTTTTAACACAACTTGGGTTAATATATGAAATGTTGGATAAACAAAAAGCAAAAGAGATATTTAAAAATGTAATTATTTTAGATCCCAATAATATAATTGCAAAAAAATATTTAAAATGAATATATTGAATTATTCTTTTTTTGAAACAAATGAATTTAATTTTAAACAAGTTTATGATAATGAAACATTTTTCAATGAGGTAAATTTTAAACATTATGATGTTATTTTAGCTGATTTTTCAAATTACAGGGAAATTGAAAAAATAAAAAATTTTTATAATGGATATATAATTTTTTTAAATTATGTATGTGATGAATTATATTATAAAAAAGCTCTGTATATTGGTGATTTTTGTTATTTATACAGTGAATATGAAAAAATTATTTTAAGACTTAAATATTTAAGAAATAAAATTTCAAAAAAAGAGGTAATAAAATTTGGAAAGTTTATTTATAATTTTAAAACAAAACATTTATATCATAAAAACATTTTAATAGAGTTAACAAAAGCTGAAACAGAAATTATTGATTTTTTATTAAGCAATAAAAACAGATACATTTCAAAAATTGAATTGATTGAAAATTGTGATTATATAGAAAATATTGATTCAATAAAAGTTATAATTTCAAACCTGAGAAAAAAAGGTATTGATATTATAAATAAAAAAAATTTAGGTTATAAAATAAAATAAAGGAGCAAAAATGAAAAAAATACTTTTTTTATCAAGTGTTGCAGTTTTAAGTTTTGCATATAATTCATCTGTTGTTATGCCATATGGAAATTATATTAATTATAGCGGTTCTACATCAAAAGATAAAGCAAAATTAGGAGGAATTTATTATAGCTATTATAAATGGCCTGTGAAATTTGAAATTGATGGGGAATATTTAAATATTGATTATAAAAACAATATTCCAGACTGGTTACAAAAAGATTTAACATTAAAAATTAATTTTTATTATAAAAGTAATTGGTTATTTAATGCAGGAGTGCATAATTTTTGGGTGAAACAGTATGATAAATATCATTATAATAAAGTACTTTTTGGAGGAATTGATTATTACAAATATTTACAATATAATATTGGAGTTGATTATTATTTTTCTGATTATAAAGATTTTAATGTTAAACAAATTACTCCAAAAGTAGGGTTTAATTTTGGTAATTACTATTCAAATATTGGTAGTTTTTACGTGGAAGGAAAATATAATAATATTCATATTTCAAAAGATGGTATTGCACCTAAAAAAAATTACAATAACTTTGATTTGAAATTACAAAATTTTAAAGGTCCTTGGACAACAACATTAAAAACTACATTTGGTAAATTTGCCTATAAAATCGCAAATGATGGTTTTGTTGTTTATAATACCGGAGACGAATATAAAAATGGTTATGGAATAGATATAAATTACAATTTCAAAAAAGTTAATAATATTAAAGTTTCATTTGAAAGAGATAAATTTGATGATAATGGGGATTCTTATTCAAATATTTATGTGTTGTCATATTCAAGAGCTTTTTAAAAAAGCTCTTTTACTATTTCAAATCTGTTGGCTGTCATGATGTGAATTTTAGGGTGTTTTTTTTGCAAATTGTTAAATAAATTTCTGCTGAGTTCCAGTCCAACTTTATATTCTTCATCTTCGCTGATGTTATGTGCTTTTATTAATTTTTCTATCCATGCATCAGGTACATAAATGCCTGGAACATGAGAATGTAAAAACTGGGCTGTTTTTAGTTTTGTTATAGGAAAAAAACCGAAAACGATATCAAATTTTTTTCTTTCATCTTTAAATTTATTTCTTATTTTATCCCTAATATCAAGCATTTTTTCAACAATTTCCATATCATAAACAGGCTGGGTAATTATTCCCAAAGCATAATGTTTAACTTTTTTATAAATTTTTTTTTCTATTGAATAAAAATTTTTTGCATATGAATTGCTTACTGCAAAAGGAGTTATTGGTTTTGGTTTTATTTTAAATTCTTTACCCGCATAATCCATTCCGCTGTTAAATGCCCTTATTATTTCAAGAAGTTTTATACTGCTTCCTTCCACAACCGCTTTTGCATTAGGCTGATCCGACATTTTGGCCGGGTCGCCTGTTAGTGCCAAAATATTTGTAACATTTAAATCGTTTGCCCCAAGTAAATCGCTTTGAAGCGCTATAATGTTTCTGTCTCTCATGCTCATTGTTGCAATAACTTTTTTATTAAAAGTTTGCTGAATTTTAAAAGCTGCTATAATTGAATTGTATTTTAGTCTGCTTAAAGGGCAGTCTGTTGTGGTAAATCCGTCTACATATTTATATGCCTCTGTATGTTTTAATTTTTCTATCATAGGATCAATTGTCGGTAATTTAGGCGGAGTTGTTTCAAGCGTTAAAAAACTCTCACTAAATAATTTTTCTTTCATTAACAGCCTTTTTTAAGAAATTTTATCAAATTTGTTATAATTTTTAAAAAAGTAAAAAAATGGAAATAAAAATAAATTACTGGATAGATAAAAAAAATAAAAGTTTTTTGGGAAAAGGGAGGATAAGATTATTAAAATTAATTGATAAATACGGTTCTATTTCAAAAGCCGCAAAAGAGATGAAAATGAGTTATAAGGCGGCTTGGGATGCAATAGATATCATTAATTCTTTATCTAAAAAAGAAGTAGTGGAAAAACAAAGTGGAGGAAAAGGCGGAGGAGGAACATATTTGACAGATTACGGAAAAAAACTTATTAAAAATTTTGAAAATTTACAAAAAGAAATTAATGAATTTAAAAAAAAGATAAATGAAAAATATAACGATAAATTTTGATAAAATTTCTTAAAAAAGGCTATTAATGATATTAATGATTGATAATTATGATTCTTTTACTTACAATATAGTTCAGTATTGTCTGGAATTAGGGGCCAATTTGAAGATAATCAGAAACGATGAAATGAATATAGAAGAAATTAAAAAATTAAATCCGGAAAAAATAATCATTTCCCCGGGCCCTTCGACTCCAAAAGAAGCCGGAGTCAGTGTGGAAGTTATAAAGAAAATAGATAAACCGATTCTTGGTGTATGTCTTGGGCATCAGTCAATTGCGTATGCGTTTGGAGCAAAAATAATAAGGGCAAAAAATTTGATGCACGGAAAAACAAGCGATATTGAAATAACTATATATGATGATATATATGAAAATATTCCCGAAAAATTTAGGGTTACAAGATACCATTCACTTGTGGTGGATGAAAAAACTCTGCCGGAATTTATTATACCTACGTCTTATTCTCTTGATGATAATGAAGTAATGTCTCTGAGGGTAAAAAATAAACCAATTTTCGGAGTTCAGTATCATCCGGAATCGATTATGAGTGAACACGGAAAAGAAATAATCAACAATTTTCTTAAATTATGAAATTTCTGCCTATTATAATTTTTTATCTTTTTTTGTTTTTATACAGCGTTGAATTTTTATCATTTTCTTTTGTTGAAATAGACAGTATTAATCATTTTCCTTTTTTAAAAAACATTTTACATCTTTCTTTTGATTTATTTGGGAAAAACGATTATGCGTTGCGTATCCCTTCATTATTTACAGGATTTTTGAGTGTTGTTATTTTTTATAATATAGCAAAATTAAAACTGAAAACAAAAAGAGAAATAATTTACACAACTTATATTTTTATGTTAATTCCGGGAATGATAATATCTTCTGTGATAGTCAATAAATCTGTGTATTTGATTTTTTTAAGTCTGTTATTTATTTATAGTTATGAAAAATTCAGAAATTTTTCTTATATCCTGTTAATTTTGTATGTTTTTGTTGACAAAAGTTTAATTTCATTATATCTGGCGCTCATTTTTTATTCTATTTATAAAAGAGATACAAAACTGCTTATTTTTAGTCTGATTTTATTGGCTTTTAATGCAAATTACTTTGAATATAAAATACACGGCAGACCGAAAGGTTATTTTTTAGATCTATTCGGTACATATTTTTTAATTTTTTCGCCTTTTATATTTGTCTATTTTTTGTATGCATTATATAAAAATATTTTTTATAAAAAAGATTTAATATATTTTATTTCCGCAACGGCTTTTTTTGTTTCTCTGATTTTATCTTTCAGACAGAAAATAAAAATAGACGATTATGCTCCATATACTTTAGGATTCGTAATTAATATGGTTAAAGTGTTTTTAAAATCTTATAAAGTCAGACTTCCACGATTCAGAAAATTTTATAAAATATTATTTGTTGTTTTATTTACATCTTTAATAATGTTTGATATATCTTTGTTTTTTAATAAATATACGCCAGCAAAAAAATTAAGCTACAGTTTTTATTTTCCTAAAAATCTGGCTGAAATTTTAAAAAAAGAAAAAATATATAGTATGAGCTGCAATAATGAAAAATTATCTGAAATTTTGGAGTTTTACGGTATTAAAAAAGGTGATAAATATAAATTGATTTACAGTAAAAATAAAAACAGCGTTTCGATTTTTCACAAAAATAAGATAATTTTAAAAATAAATGTTTCAAAATTAAACACTATTTAAGAAAAATATTTCAATATATATTATTTAAACACAAATATTTTTTATAAATGATACAATTTTTAAAATAAAATTCAAGGAGTATTAATGGCTCAAAAACCTATTCGTGAATATGACGGAAAAAAACTTTTTAAACAAAATTGGGAAAAGTATTTCAGCGGATTATATTATCCGTTTGAAAGTGTATTGGTTACCAGTGGAGACGAGTTAAGAGAATTGGCCAAAAAAGAAGAATATTCATGGTTAAATGAAAAACCTTTAGTTGCAAAACCTGATATGCTTTTTGGTAAAAGGGGTAAAAACAATTTAGTTTTATTTAAAGTTAATAAACCAGGAGATGTTACCCTTGAAGATGCGGCTAAATGGATAGATGAAAAAGCTTCCCATGATGTGACTTTGCTCAGTGGGCAAAAAGGAAGGCTTACCCATTTTATAGTTGAACCTTTTACACCGCACACTGAAGATGAAGAATATTATATAGCAGCTACCACTTTAGATGCTGATCATGATGTATTATATCTAAGTGCCCACGGTGGAATGGAAGTAGAAGAAAATTGGGATAAAGTTACTGAAATTAAAATTCCGATAGATATGGATGAAGCAAATTTAGAGCATTTAGTAAGGGCAAATGTTCCGGCTGACATTCCTGAAGAAAACAAAGAAAGATTTGTTACTTTTGCGGAACAGTTTTATAAATTCTTTAGAGATTTAAACTTTGCATATTTAGAAATAAATCCGTTAGTATTGCAAGGAAATAATGTTTATATTTTAGATTTAGTAGCAAGATTGGACGATACAGCTGGATTTTTAATGAAAGATAAATGGGGAGATATAGAATTTCCAACACCTTTTGGTATGCCTGAAAAATCACCTGAGGAAAAATCAATAGCCGAAGCTGATGCAAAAAGCGGTGCTTCATTAAAACTTACTATTTTAAATCCAATGGGAAGAATTTGGACACTTGTTGCAGGCGGAGGAGCTTCAGTGGTTTATGCGGATACTATTGCCGATTTGGCCGGTGGAGTTAATGAATTAGCAAATTATGGTGAATATTCAGGTGGTCCTACTACTGATGAAACAAGATTTTATACTGAGACTGTTCTTGATTTAATGACAAGAGAAAAAGATCCTCAGGGTAGAGATAAAATTTTAATAATTGGTGGAGCTATTGCAAACTTTACAGATGTAGCCAAAACATTTACAGGTATTATCCAGGCATTTAACAAATATGCAGATAAAATGAAAGATGTAGGTGTCAGAATTTATGTAAGAAGAGGCGGACCGAATTATGAAAAAGGTCTTAAAGATATAAAAGCGGCGGCTGAAAAACTTGGACTTCCAATTAAAGTTTTCGGACCTGAAACACATATTACAGATATTGTTAGAATGGCACTTGAAGATGACAAAAAAGGAGCTGAATAATGAGTAATGCACTATTTACAAGGGATACACAGGCAATATTTTGGAATAACAATAAATCAGCAATTCAAAGAATGCTTGATTATGATTATGTAATTAAAAGGGAAAAACCGTCTGTTGCAGCTATTGTAGCTCCAACAAGTTCTAATAAATTTGAGAAATTCTTTTTTGGAACAGATGAAGTAATGATTCCTGTTTATAAAAATACTGCTGAAGCTGTGAAAAATCATTCAAATGCAGATGTTTTGCTTAATTTTGGTTCTTTTAGAACTGCTTATGATGTAACAAATGAAGCACTTGATATGAATCAATTCAGAGTAATTATGATAACAGCTGAGGGAATTCCGGAAAGACTTGCAAGGCTTATGAATAAAAAAGCAAGAGAAAAAGGTGTAACTATAATAGGACCTGCAACTGTGGGTGCTATTGTTCCAGGAGCATTTAAAGTTGCAAACATTGGCGGAACCATTGAAAATATTGTAAAATCTAAACTTCATAGACCCGGAAGTGCCGGACTTGTAACAAGAAGTGGCGGTTTATTTAACGAACTTTCAAATATTATAGCTCTAAATGCAGACGGAATTGCCGAAGGTGTTGCTATTGGTGGTGACAGATTCGTAGGAAGCGTATTTATCGACCATTTACTTAGAATGGAAAAAAATCCTCAAGTTAAATATATGATATTACTTGGTGAAGTAGGTGGAAGAGAAGAATATAAAGTAATCGAAGCAATAAAAGAAGGTAAAATTACTAAACCGGTTATCGGATGGTGTATAGGTACTATTGCAAAATATTTCAGCAGTGGGGTACAATTTGGACATGCCGGAGCCAGTGCAAATGCCCAGGCTGAAACTGCTGAAGCTAAAAACAGAGCAATGAAAGAAGCCGGAATTCACGTTCCAGATAACTTTAACGATTTACCTCTTGTAATTAAAGGCGTATATGAAGAATTAAAAGGAAAAGGTGTTATTGAAGAAATTAAAGAACCTAATGTTCCGCCTGTTCCTGAAGATTATTCAAAAGCTCTTGCTGCAGGAAAAATTAGAAAACCAAGAAATTTTGTTTGTACAATCAGTGACGATAGGGGAGAAGAAGCTGTTTATGCAGGTATTCCTATTAGTTCTGTGGCTACTCCTGATA
>NZ_ATHT01000001.1:0-192500 GCF_000523335.1 Lebetimonas sp. JS138 | reverse complement strand
AAGTCGTAGATTCTTACTTTGTAAGAGTGGTAGGAGAGCGTTGATGAGAGCGTAGAAGCCGTACCGGTAAGGAGCGGTGGAGCGTCATCAAGTGAGCATGCAGGCATGAGTAGCGATAAAATGGGTGAGAATCCCATTCGCCGAAAGCCCAAGGTTTCCTACACGATGTTCGTCAGTGTAGGGTTAGTCGGGGCCTAAGATGAGGCCGAAAGGCGTAGTCGATGGGGAAACGGTTAATATTCCGTTACCTACTAACAATGAGCCGAAGGGGGGACGCTTGGGGTTAACCGAGGTCACTGATGGAATAGTGGTTCGAAGGGTGTAGGGTGAAGAGTAGGCAAATCCGCTCTTCAATAGCCCGAGACCCGACAGGCCTCCAAAGCTCTTCGGAGCGGAGGGGGAATCGGAGATGCCCTGAGCCGAGAAAAGCCTCTAAGGCGATTGAGTTGTTAGTAGCCCGTACCGTAAACCGACACAGGTGGGCGGGATGAGTATTCTAAGGCGCGTGGAAGAACCCTCTCTAAGGAACTCGGCAAACTGACACCGTAACTTCGGGATAAGGTGTGCCCCGAGTAGGTGAAGCTCCTTGCGAGTGGAGCCGAAAGGGGTCGCAGCACAGCGCTCTTGTCGACTGTTTACCAAAAACACAGCACTCTGCTAACTCGTAAGAGGAGGTATAGGGTGTGACGCCTGCCCGGTGCCGGAAGGTTAAGGGGATCCGTTAGCCATAAGGCGAAGCGGTGAACTGAAGCCCCGGTAAACGGCGGCCGTAACTATAACGGTCCTAAGGTAGCGAAATTCCTTGTCGGTTAAATACCGACCTGCATGAATGGCGTAACGAATGAGGGGCTGTCTCAGAGAGGGATCCAGTGAAATTGTAGTGGAGGTGAAAATTCCTCCTACCCGCGGCAAGACGGAAAGACCCCGTGGACCTTTACTACAGCTTGGCATTGTAGGTGGGATATCCATGTGCAGGATAGGTGGGAGGCTGAGAAGCCAGGGCGCCAGCTCTGGTGGAGCCGATCTTGAGATACCACCCTTGGATATCCTGCCTACTAACCCGCAGGAGTAATCCTTCTGGGGGACAGTGCCTGGCGGGTAGTTTGACTGGGGCGGTCGCCTCCTAAAGAGTAACGGAGGCTCACAAAGGTTGGCTCAAGGCGGTTGGAAATCGTCTGAAGAGTGTAAAGGCACAAGCCAGCCTGACTGCGAGAGAGACACCTCGAGCAGAGACGAAAGTCGGTCTTAGTGATCCGGTGGTTCTGAGTGGAAGGGCCATCGCTCAAAGGATAAAAGGTACCCCGGGGATAACAGGCTGATCTCCCCCGAGAGCTCACATCGACGGGGAGGTTTGGCACCTCGATGTCGGCTCATCGCATCCTGGGGCTGGAGCAGGTCCCAAGGGTATGGCTGTTCGCCATTTAAAGCGGTACGCGAGCTGGGTTCAGAACGTCGTGAGACAGTTCGGTCCCTATCTGCCGTGGGCGCAGGAAGGTTGAGGAGAGCTAACCCTAGTACGAGAGGACCGGGTTGGACGAGCCACTGGTGTACCAGTTGTCCTGCCAAGGGCAGCGCTGGGTAGCCAAGCTCGGAAGGGATAACCGCTGAAAGCATCTAAGCGGGAAGCCCACTCCAAGATGAGCCTTCCCATGAGGGTGCAGGAAGACTACCTGCTTGATAGGCTGGGGGTGTAAGCCCTGCGAGGGGTTGAGCTGACCAGTACTAATAACCCGAATGGCTTTTAAGCGGACGTGAGACAAGACTTTTAACAGCTAATTTTTAATTTATAAGATAATATATTTAAGCTTAGTGGGCAAAGCGGAGGGGAAACACCCTGTCCCATTCCGAACCAGGAAGTTAAGCCCTCCAGCGCTGATGATACTGCACCCTGCGGGTGTGGGAAAGTAGGTCCCCGCTAAGCTTTAATATGTTATCTTCTTTATCATTAATCCTTTTTTATTGTTTACTTACTATCATTTTGGGTCTGGCACCTTTGATATGCAGAGTATAATATTCATTATCTCCTTATATATATCGTTATTATGGCTCCTTGCTTATTTTAATTTATTTATATTAATTAATTTATGTTTTATTTTCCTTTATGTTTAGGTACTGACTAAATAACAAAAAAGTTAAAATATAACAGAGTTGCGGAATTTAACAAAATTTGAGTGGTGCTTTAGCAAAATGAAGCATTGAGCTGTAATATTTTTATCTTTGAAGTTATTTTAAAATATTTACATTTAGTCAGTCCCTATGTTTATAATGATTTTATATAATTAATTAAATTTGATAAAATTCTTTAAAAAAGGACAAATTTTGGTAAATTTATTGGTAGGTTTATTTGGTCTTTATATTTTTGTAAAAATTATTATAGAAATAAAAGAAGTTTTTTATATTAAAAAAGTTTTTCCTGAAATTGTTTCATTTATGAATGTAGAAGAGTATAAAAATTCTGCATTTTATGCTATTTATAAACACACTCTTAATATTTTTAACGCATTAATAAGTATGTTTTTGGTTGTATTTTGGATGAGTGGGGGATTGTTTATTATAAATTTTTTACTTTACAAAAATACATTGCTTAGTGAACTGGAAATTTTATTTGTTTTTTTTGTGGTAAATTATCTTTTAACACTTCCTATAAATATATGGGAAAAACATATTGATAAAAAATTTGGATTTAACGTGGCTCCATGGAAACTTTTTTTTGTGGATGAAGTTAAAAAAATAGTCCTGTTTTTAATTTTAGGCGGGGCATTTTTTGCAGGGTTGATTTATTTTATAGAACATTTTAAAAACTGGTGGATTATAGGGTTTGGTTTTACATTTTTGGTAGTGATTTTAATAAATGTTTTATATCCTATATTTGCAAGTATTTTTAATAAATTTGAGCCGTTACAAGACGAAGAACTTAAAACCGATATTGAAAATATGATGGAAAAAGTCGGGTTTAAAAGCAACGGTATTTTTGTAATGGATGCAAGCAAAAGAGATACAAGACTTAATGCCTATTTTGCAGGGCTTGGCAAAAGTAAAAGAGTTGTTTTATTTGATACGCTTTTAAAAAAACTGAATAAAAATGAAATTTTGGCAGTGCTCGGGCATGAACTTGGGCATTTTAAACACAAAGATATATTAAAAAATATTGCGGTTGTCGGAGTTATGCTTTTTATAATTTTTGCAGTTTTTGGAAATTTACCTGATAATCTGTTTAAAGAGATTCATGTACCTAAAAACGGGGTAAATATAATTATTTTGGCATTGTTATTTATGGATATGATTATGTTTATATTGCAGCCTTTTGTTAATTTAATAAGCAGACAAAATGAATTTGGTGCAGATGAAATGGGAAGTGAATTGGTCAGCAAAAAAGACTTGGCAAGCGCTCTTAAAAAGCTCGTAGCAGAAAACAAACATTTTCCTCATGTAAGCAAACTATATTCATTTATTTATTATTCACATCCACCGATTTTAGAGAGGTTAGAGAAACTTGAAAAGGAAGATAAAGTATGAGTTTTTCATATAAAACTATAAAAGGTAAAATGTTTTGTGAAGATTTTTTTTCTTTATATGATAATTTTTTAAAACAAAACTATAAAAATAAATTTCAATTAATTATTACTTCTCCTCCTTTTCCTTTAAATAATAAAAAAAAGTATGGAAATTTAAAAGGGGAAAAATATTTAAATTGGTTTGAATCTCTTGCACCTATTTTTGAAGATTTGTTAAAGGAAGATGGTTCTTTAGTAATTGAAATTGGAAATTCGTGGGAAGAGAAAAGACCAGTTCATTCTTTATTACCTTTTGAAGCTTTATTAAGATTAGTAAAAAATGAAAAAGCAAATTTAAGGCTTATTCAGGAATTTATAGTATATAATCCTTCAAGATTACCATCTCCAGCACAATGGGTAACAGTAAATAGAATTCGCACTATTGATAGTTATACAAGAATTTGGTGGATAGCAAAAAGCGATTTTCCAAAAGCAGATAATAGAAAAGTTTTAAGACCTTATAGTAAAAGTATGAAAAATTTATTAAAAAGAAAAAATTATAATTCAGGAAAAAGACCATCAGAACATAATATAAGCGAAAAAAGTTTTCTTAAAAATAATGGGGGAAGTATTTCTCATAATTTGTTTGAATTAGAGCCATTGGATGAAAATAGAGAAGTTAGATTGCCTTATAATGTATTAAGTTTTTCTAATACATCGTCTAATGATTCTTTTTTAAAAAAATGTAGAGAACTTGGCATTACACCTCATCCAGCCAGAATGCATCCAGGTATAGTTTCTTTTTTTGTAGAATTTTTGACTGATGAAGAAGATTTGATATTAGATCCATTTGCAGGCAGTAATACTACAGGATTTGTAGCAGAAAAGCTTAATAGAAGATGGATAAGTTGTGAGTTAAAAAAGGAATATGTTGAGCAATCTAAACTAAGGTTTGAAAACATAATAAAGGAATAAACAATGAGTATAAGTAGTTTATTTGATAAATTAGATGAAATTGTTTCAATTGACATTTTAAAAGAGGGCAATAAAGAAGAATTTTTTGTTGGAAATCCATTTTATATAGACTATGAAACTATTAAATTATTAACTTGTGATTTTTGGAAATGTAATGTAAAAGGTATTCCAAAAGGGTGTTTTCTTTTAGCTTTTTATAAAGGTGAAGCAGAAAAAGAAAATAAAGAGGCTTTATTATTAAGAGTTATAAATCCAACAAAATTGCCGATGGATAATGATATTATCACTACTATGATAGCATATTATAAAGAAGATAAAGATATAACAGGTAGAGAAGGTTCAAAAAAAGAGAGTAAATTAGACCCATATACAAGATATGAATTAAGTTTTTCTGGTATTGAATGTCGCATATTAGGAGTTTTTTATAAAGATAAAAAAGGAAAAGTAAGATTTGGAGCTGATATTGAGAATTATTATTCTCCAAATAATTATAAAGTTTATAAAGCTAATAGTGAGATTTTAAAGTTTATAGTAAATCAAGGAATGAAAGAATTTATTTATAATGAGAGTGAATCAGGAATATTTAAAATAGGTAATGTAAGATATTCTTCTACACAAAGGTTTCAACAAGAAGAATCAAAAGTTCCTGCTTATATTTCTTCTAAGGATTTTCTTGGAACAAGAACTGCTTTATTTGGTATGACTAGAACCGGTAAGTCGAATACGGTAAAAATGATTATAAAAGCAGTAAAAGAAATTTCTGAAAAAGCTATAAATAAGTATTTACCTAATGCTCCTATAGATTTATCAAAAGATGATGCTAAATCTTTTAATAATGAAGGTAAACCAAAATATAAAGTAGGTTAAATAATTTTTGACATAAATGGAGAATATGCAAATCCTAATTTACAGGATGAAGGAACAGCAATTTATGATGTATATAAAGAAGATGTTATAAGATATAGTGTTGTTGATAAGCCAAATTTTAAAGTATTAAAAATTAACTTTTTTGAAAATGTAAGATACCGCTTCAAAATTTGTGTAAGATAAATTAGAATAAGAAAAAAATAAAATGAAAGGATATATTATGAGAAAAGAAGCGGTATTAAATAATATAGATTTTAAAGAATTAAGCAAACAATGTAAAACTCAAGAAGATATATCAAAATTAACAAAAGAATTTATGAAGAATATGATAGAGAATATGCTAAAAGCAGAGATTGAAGAGTTCGTAGAGAATAATGATATTTCAAAGAATGGTTATTACTCAAAAACAGTTCGTAGTGACAGTGGAGAGATTAGGTTAAATATTCCAAGCCTCAAGTAGTAAAAAAAGGCCAAAGGACTATCAGTGGGATAGATGATAAGATAATAGCAATGTATGCGAGAGGGATGAGTTTAAGAGATATAGAAAAACAGGTAAAAGAGATGTATGATGTAGAAATGAGTGATAGCTTAATTTCAAGAATAATAGATAAAATAACTCCTGAAATAAGAGAGTGGCAAAATAGGACATTAGACCCCATATATCCAATAGTATATATGGATGCTATGGTGTTTAAAATAAAAGATGATAACGGTTTTTATAAAAACAAAGCATTACATTTTGTAATAGGAATAAATTTAGAAGGCAAAAAAGATTTACTTGGTATGTGGATAACAGAGAATGAAGGTGCAAAATTTTGGTTAAACATTGTAACAGAGCTTAAAAACAGAGGAGTAAAAGATATTTTAATAGCTTCGGTTGATGGATTAAAAGGGTTTAGTGAAGCAATAAACTCTGTTTTTCCTCAAACTATAGTACAAAGGTGTATTATTCATCAAATTAGATATTCAATGAAATATGTTGGTTCTAAGTACCAAAAAGAGTTTATGGCTGATTTAAAAAAAGTATATAAAGCTCCAACAAAAGATGCAGCTGAAATTGCATTACTTGAACTTGAAGAAAAATGGGGAGAAAAATACCCATTAGCTGTTAATTCTTGGAAAAACAACTGGGAAGAATTATCAACTTACTTTGAGTATTCAGAACCTATTAGAAGGATTATTTACACTACCAATACTGTTGAAGGATTTAACAGACAAGTTAGAAAAATAACTAAAACGAAAGGAGGATTTAATGATGATGATTCGTTAAAAAGACTGGTATATTTAATATATAAGGATATTTCAAAAAAATGGCTAAAATCCATATCAAATTGGGCTGAAATTATCTCTCAATTTGGTATAATTTTTGAAAACAGACTAAAACCTTATTTAAAATGATTTTTATGCTTTACACAAAAAATGAAGCGGTCTCGAAATGTAAAAGAGGCTTTTTCTTTAATTAAAAAATTTCTTGAAGAAAGTGGTGATAATAGTGATTATGTTAGAAGTTTTTTGTCAATAGATTTAACGAAACCAGATGATTATGATGAAAATCATAGTATAAAAACAAGATATGATAGAAAAATAGCAGCATATAAATGTATGTTGTATAAAGCAGGTTTTAAACCTTATAAAAATAAAATTAAGTTTCCAGGAAAGGAAAAAATTAATGAACTTGTAAAACCTAATAGTCCAATAAATCCATATAAAGAAATTTCATATGAAGAAGCTTGTATTTGGTTTGAAGAAGCTTGGAAAAATTATAATAAATGGGAGTTTTTTTCTAACTATAAGAAAAAAGAAGGAAAAGAATATTTTGATGAAGATATTCAATCGATTTTAAGAATGCTGACAAAGATTAATAAACCTGGTTCTAATAATTCAATTAGTGGTTTTTTAAAAATTAGACCAATGGCAAAATATCATACAAATACTTTGAAAGAATCTTTTGAATTAGAGATTCTAAAAAATCTTAGAAAAGGAAAAATAGTTATAATTGATTTATCGCAAGGAGATGAAGAAATTCAAAAAGTCTATTCTGAAAGGATTTGTGAATATATCTTTAATGATTCTATGAAAAGATTTACAGAATTAAAACCAAATAATTTTATTCAATTCTATTTTGAAGAAGCTCATAATTTGTTTCCAAAAAAAGAAGATAAAGATTTAACTCAAATTTATAATAGAATAGCAAAAGAGGGTGCTAAATTAAATCTTGGTATGATATATGCTACACAAGAAGTTAGTTCAATTAGTTCAAATATATTAAAAAATACGCAAAATTGGTTTATAGCACATTTAAATAATGAAGATGAGTTAAAAGAAATAAAAAAATTTTATGATTTTGAAGATTTTTTAAATTCTTTAAAAAAATTTAGTGTTGATACTGATAAAGGATTTGTAAGAATGAAATTATTATCTAATCCTTTTGTAATACCTGTGCAAATAGATAAATTTAAAAAAGAAAATCAAAATGGGTTATAAATGGGTTATAATAGTAGTGGAAAAAAACCTATAGAATTTGCAGGTAAAACAGGACATAGTGAATTTATAGATGAAGAAAGTAAAAAATTTTTATCACACTGTTATATACCTCAGCAAAAATTTGATTTAAATAATTTCAGTAATTTATTTAATGCTTTAGATGAAAAAGATAGCAATATAAAATATGTAATTGCAATAGATGGTGGATTGTCTTCCATAACAGCAAAAAAATTTCCAAGTTCAAAGTTAGTAGCTATAAAAATAGGGGCTTTATTTTTAGATTCTAAAAAAGATTTAAAATTTAAAAGATAAAGAATTTATTTCACCAAAAGAAATAAATACCATAAAAGATGCTGCTAAATCAAAATTTATTTTACCTGTAAAGAATATAATGAATGATAATTATGAAAGTTTTACACATTTTGTTAGAAGTACAATTTTTAATTTTTTTAGTAAAGAAAATTTTAATCTTGCATCAGCTTTAAAGTGGTTAATTTTTAGAGAGTTTCGTGATATTCCTGAAAATGAGTGGAATTTAGCTACTCATCCTATAAATCCTAATATTAAAAATATAAAATTAAAAAGGTCAGAATTTGTAAATTTTGTAACAAATAATAATGGTGAAATTTATATTACAGATATTTTAAGACTTCATGAATTAATTGATGAAGATACCGGGGCGGAAGGAATTGTTAATTATCTTTTATCCGCTATTGAGCAATTATTAATGATATTTATTATTAAAGAAATATATACAAGAAATCCATCTAAGTTATCCGAATTTTTATTTATACTTGATAGACCTTTAGCATTTTTTGGACAGACTGCAAATTTACATAAACCTATGAGAGAGATGATAGTATATTTTTTATTAAAAGGAATTGAGTTAAATATTATAGGAATTGAAAAAAGTGGAGCTTTTGTTGAGCATGCAAAAATTTTAAGTGAAGAAAATGTTTTAAAAAAAGGAGAGTATATTTTACTTAGTAATGATTATATTTATAAAAATATATTGCCAAGATTATATAATGATGAAAATTTGTATGGAAGAACAACTTACTATGGAGGCAAAGTAATATTTAATTCTAAATATGAAAATATAAATGTATGTACTATACCAATTAAAAACTATGATAAAATAAAAAATCCTAATGTTGAAGATTTTGTTAATTTAAATGAGATATTGAATATAATACAAACTTTAAAATGCAATATGTATGAAAATTCAATTTTACCTATTGCATTAATAAATAATGCGGTATCAATTTCTAAATATCCTGGAGAAATTTCATTAAAAAGATTTTTTAAATCTATATTGAATTAATTTAGGGGCAAATATGAAAGTTTTAATTACAGGAATAAGTAGAGGAATAGGTTATGGATTGGTAAATGAATATCTTGAAAGAAGTGATGAAGTTTATGGGATTGGGAGAAGTTGTCCTTTTGACATTCCTTTTTATAAAATTGATTTAACAAATATTGAAAATTTATATAAAGCAGTTGAAGCATTTAACACTGATTTTGATTTAGTTATTTTAAATGCGGGGATATTGGGTGAAATTAAATTAATGAAAGAATGGAGTGTAAAAGAACTTAATGACATTTTCATGGTAAATGTGTGGGCTAATAAAGTTTTAATAGATTTGCTTGAAAAATGGGCTAAAAAAATTGTAATTATCAGCAGCGGTGCTGCAGTAAACGGAAATCCCGGGTGGGGAGGATATGCTCTTAGTAAGTGTGTTTTAAATATGATGGTAAGTATATATTCAAAAGAAATTAATACTCCTGTTTTTGCCGTAGCTCCAGGGGTAATTGATACAGATATGGTAAGAAAAGTAATTTCAGCTGAGAGGGAAAAATTTAGCTCAGTTGAGAGAGTTGATAAAAGTAAAATTGAATTAAATGAAGGCGTGAGAAAACTTGTTAAACTTTTTGATAATTTAGATAAATTTGAAAGCGGCAGTTTTATAGATATAAGAAATGTCGAGATTGATTGATACTGCAATTTTAGGAGGAGGGGCAAGCGGTCTTTTTCTGGGAAGTCTTTTAAAAAAGAATTATTTAGTTATTGAGCATAATAAAGAAATCGGAGCTAAAATACGAATCAGCGGCGGTGGAAAATGCAATATTACCAATAAAATAGTAACCGAAAATAATTACAGAGGCGATAAAGAGTTAGTTAGAAAAGTTTTAAAAAAATTTTCAAATAAAGATTTACTTAGTTGGCTGAAAAGAAATAATTTAGAAATAATTGAAGCTAAAAAAAATCAATATTTTTTTAAAAGCAGTGAAATATTACTTAATTTTTTTAAAAGAAATGTAAAAAAGATACTCAAAGCAGAAATTATTGAGGTTAAATTTGAAAAGGACAGATTTAAAATTCTTACTGATAAACAGTTTTTTTATGCTAAAAATGTGGTTGTGGCAACAGGGGGGATAAGCTATAAAAAACTTGGTGCAAGCGATATTGGATATAAAATAGCCAAAAATTTTGGACATACAATCACTCCTCTGCGTCCGGCGCTTGTTGGATTGACAGTGCAAAAAAGTGAAAGCTGGTTTAAGAATTTAAGCGGTATTTCATTTGAATCTGTTGTAAAAGCAGGTGAGAAAAAATTTAGGCAAAATATTCTTTTTTCTCACAGGGGACTTACCGGACCTGCAATATTAAATGCATCTTTATGGTGGGATAAAGGTAAAATAAGTATCGGTTTTTTAAAAAAAGATGTATTTACTTTTCTTAAAAACCCAAATAAACAAATTTCTACTCAGCTCCCACTCCCAAAGAGATTTGTAAAAGAGTTTTTAAACGCCCAAAATTTAGAAGATAAAAAAGTTAAATTATTAAGCAATGCTGAAAAAGAAAAACTTAAACTTTTAAATAATTATGCATTCGCCCCGGCCGGAACTTTTGGATTTGATAGAGCTGAAGTTACAAAAGGGGGAGTTGATACAAATGATTTAAATGAATTTTTGGAAAGTAAATTTCAAAAAGGACTTTATTTCGTAGGGGAGGTTTTAGATGTGACAGGTGAGCTTGGGGGATATAATTTTCAATGGGCTTTTAGCAGTGCTTACAGTGTTTATTTAAACTTAATAAAAAGGTTAACAATTGAGGATTAAAGATGTTATAAAATTTCCTGAGAGTGTTTATATTTTAGAAAAACTTTTAAACAAAGATAAAGCATGGCTTTTTTTGAATGATGATTTGAAAGTACCAGAAGAATTTTTTGAAATTCAGGAAAAAGTAAAAAACGGATATCCGATTGAATATATTTTTGAAGAGGTCTATTTTTACGGAGATAAATTTTATATTAGTGAGGGGGTTTTAATTCCAAGGGATGATACTGAGGTTGTGGTTGATAGGGCGATAGAATTTATAAAAAGTTGCCAAGTTGCCAAGTACCGAGTACCAAGTACCAAGTTTAAAGTAATTGACTGCTGCTCTGGAAGCGGGGTAATTGCAATTGAGATTAAAAAACACACAGGGGCTGAAGTGATAGCAACTGATATAAATGAAATTGCCATTGAAGTTGCTAAAAAAAATGCAAAACTACATAATGTAGAAATTGAGTTTAAAAAATGTGATTTATTTAATGAAAAAGCCGATTTACTTATTGCTAATCCTCCGTATGTGGAAAATTCTTATCCTAAACCAAATAAATTTGAACCTGATGAGGCATTTTATGGTGGGAGTGATGGGCTTGATATTGTAAAAAAACTTATTAATAAAGCAATAGAATTTAAAATCCCTTATGCAATAATTGAGATAGGGTATAATCAAAAAGAACTTTTAAGTAAATTTTTAAAAGAAAAAGGGATAAAAAAGTTTGAATTTTTTAAAGATTTAGCTGGAAATATAAGAGGAGTTGAAATTATTTTAAATGTAGATAATTAGCTATTCCATCAAGTAACATTTGAACTGAAAGGGCGATTAACAACATTCCCATAAGTTTTTCTGCAGCATTGAAAAATTTATATGGAATAAATTCAGCCAAATAGGTAAAAAATATAATTATAAATGATGTTAAAGCCCATGAGATGATAGAAGCAGTAAATAAAATATGAAAATTGTAACTGTTTGATAACAATAAAAGAACGGCAAGCAGTGACGGTCCGGCAATCATCGGAATGGCAATCGGTACTATTAATAAATCAGTTTTATCCGTATTTTCTGTTTCATTTGATGGAAAAATCATTTTTAATGCTATTAAGAATAAAATTATTCCGCCTGCAATTGAAACAGACGCTTCACTGAGTCCAAAAAGCTCTAAAATTTGCTTTCCAAATAATATGAAAATAAAAATTAAAAAGAGTGATATTAATAATTCTCTTATAAGTATTTTAATTTTTGTTTTTTTATCATAATTTTTTAATAAAGATATTAAAACAGGTAAATTGCCAAAAGGGTCCATTATTAAAAAAAGTGTAAGGGTTATTTTTACAATCATTTTATTATTTTTTTATTTAATTTTATATATTCAGGTTTTGTTTCAACACACTGCATAGCAGGTGATGTGCTTGTATTGTCTCTGAAAATAACAATACAATGCATTTTTGGAAATCCCTGAGTGTCAAATTCATAAACCCTCGGGTTGGCGCCGGTTGTTTCAATCGTATAAGAGATAGTATTAACAGTTTTTTTAAAAACCCCTACTATTGTGTTCCAGTTTATTGCCAAGGCAAAATTTGCAAAAATAATAATAGAAATTAATTTTTTCATAAAATTCCTTTTTGATATAATTATATATAAAAAAGGTAATAATGGATATTAATAAATTCCTTAATAAAAAAGGAAAACTTTTAACTGAAATATATTTTGAACTTCAAAAATATTATGATAATTTGTATCCAAATGCCGTTGTTTTAATGGAAGTCGGAACTTTTTTTGAAACATATGAAACAGATGGAATTGGAAAAGCAAGAGAAATAGCAAATATTTTAAATATTCAACTTACAAAAAAAAATAAATCAATACCCAATATTGATGTGAAAAATCCTTTAATGGCAGGTTTTCCAAATCATGCGCTTGACAGATATTTAGAAAAATTAATAGAAGAAAATAAATACACTCTGATTCTTATAAAACAAAAAGGCACACCTCCTAATGTAAAAAGATATCTTTCTGAAATAATTTCACCAGGGGTAAATTTAGAATATTCAAAAACGTATGAAAATTATGTAACTTCCATAATTGTCGAAAAATACAATGCTTTTCATGTGGGATATGCAAATATTGATATAAATACAGGAAAAAGTTACATATACGAAAACTATTCTACAAAAGATGATGTTAGCTTTGCCCTGGATGAACTGTTTAGACTTCTTCAGACATATAAATCAAACGAAATTATTTTAACTTTAAAAAATGTTGATTGTGATGAAATTGTGAATTATTTGGAACTTGACGGTAAAAATATAATTATAAACAGAACAAGAATGAACATAAATTATCAAAATGAAATTTTTAAAAGAGTTTATAAAATACATTCGCTTTTAACTCCCATTGAAATTATGAATTTGGAAAAATATCCGTTAATTACAGAATCTTTGGGTATTTTGCTTGAATTTGTCATTTCCCACAATAAAGATTTGATTAAACACATTAAATTTCCTGAACTTATAGAAGATGAAAAATTTGTATATTTAGGAAACAATCCCATCAAACAGCTTGAAATAGGTAAAGTCTTAAAATTAATAGATAAAACTAAAACCCCAATGGGAAAAAGGCTAATTAAAGAGAGGCTTTTTAATCCCATAAAAGATGAAGAAGAATTAAAAAAAAGGTATAAAGCCGTAAATTTTATGCTTAACAGGTTTAAGAAATTTGAAGAATTACTTAAAGACATATATGATCTGGAAAAAATAGACAGAAAAATAAAATTAAAACGACTTCATCCGTTTGAGCTAAGTTTTTTAGTGAGTTCCCTCAAATCATGCAGCGAAATTTATCTTCTGCTTAAAAAGAAATCTTTAAAAATCGATAATTTTTTAAATTATATTGAAAGGCATTTTGATTTAAACAAAATAAATGTAAAAATTGAAGATATAAAAGAAAATTTTTTTAACGAGGGTATAAATAAAGAGCTTGATGAATTGAATAAAGAAAAAAAACATTATATTAATGAACTTGTAAAAATCAAAGAAGAAATAGAAAAATTGGGTGATGTAAAAGTAGAACTTTCTCAATTGGAGAAAGAAGGTTATTATTTGAGCCTGACAAAAACAAGATTTAATTTAATAAAAGATAAATTTTTAAATACGTTTACACAAATAAACGGTAAAAATGTTTTTTTTAAAGATTTTAGGATTAAAAATTTAACTAACAGTGTGAAAATTTCAGGAGAGATTATAGAAGAAATAAGTGATAAAATTATAACTCTTGATAATAAAATAATAAAAAAAACTACAAAATTATATTTAAAAAAATTGGATGAAATATCAAGGGAATTTGATGTTTTACAATCTCTTTCGGATGAAATCGCACAAATAGACGTAGCGGTCAGCAGTGCCAAGGTTGCAAAACAATTTAATTATTTTATGCCTAAAATTTCAAATATTAGACCAATTTTTAGGGATTTAAGGCATCCGTTAATAGAAGTGAATCAGGAAAACGGAATTTATATTCCAAACGATATAGATTTCAATGAATATGACGGAATGCTTTTGTATGGAATTAACAGCTCTGGAAAAAGCTCTCTTATGAAAAGTGTAGGAATAGCCATTTTTTTGGCTCAAAGCGGTTTTTTTGTCCCTGCCAAAATGGAATTTAAACCGATAAACGGAATTTTTACAAGAATTGAAGCAAAAGATAATCTCTCAAAAGGACTTTCTACATTTGCGGTAGAAATGCTTGAACTTAAAAATATTTTCAACAGAGCCGATTCTAATTCCATTGTTTTAGGTGATGAGATAGCACATGGAACAGAAACTTTATCTGCTATGTCCATTGTCGCAAGTGCTGTAATTAAGCTTGCAAAAAAGAATATAAATTTTTTATTTGCAACACATCTGCATCAGTTGATGGATTTAGAAGAAATAAAAAATTTGCCCAATGTCGTCGCCAGGCATTTGGAGGTTTATTTTGACGGTGAAAAATTAATATACGACAGAAAACTAAAAGAGGGGAGCGGTAGCAGCGTATACGGGCTTGAATTTGCAAAATCAATTTATTTGGACAGTGAATTTTTAAAAACTGCAGAAAATATAAGAAAAAAATTAAATGAAGAATACAGCGAACTTGAACTTTTAATAAAAAAAAGAAAAAGCAGATATAATAAAAAAGTAATTGTTACAACATGCGCAATATGCGGGGCACCGGTTGATGATGTACATCATATTTTCCCAAAAGAACAGGCAGAAAAAGGATTTATTGACCATGTCCCCGTAAATCATAAATTTAATTTAATTCCTCTTTGTAAAAAGCATCATAAAATGGTGCATGTTGGAAAAATAATAATAACCGGATTTGTAACCACTTCAAAAGGAATAGAACTTCATTGGGAAGAAAAAAATTAACCGTTGAAAATCTCAACGGCTTTTAGCATAAGTAAGCCTGCTTCGTTTACGCTGTTTCTTCCTAAATATTTGGCTTCTCTTGCAGCAATATATGCTTTTTCAAAGCTTTCTTTGCCAAGATTTGATTTTTTAACAGCTTCTTTTATATTTTCAGGAAGAATTCTTATTTTTTTCTCTTTTACATACATACTGCCAGTTTCAGCTATAGCTTTTACAACTCTGTAAATTGTCGGATTAATAGGCGCTCCAAATCCTTCAGGAACTGAGCTTATAGCTTCATCCATCATTTTTCCATATTCAGTTTCTATAATATGTCCATCAGGCAATACTTCAACAAATCCTTTTGCTTCTAATTTATCTATTGCTTCAAAAATTCTTGTTTTTTCTTCTTCACTTTTTCCTTTTAAAATATCTTCACATGCAATTCCGTTATTTGGAATTATTTTGAAAATATCCATTTCATATTTTGTCATAAATGGTAACTTTTTATGAGTTGCAATTTCTTCATACATCAAACCGGATTTTGTAGGTTCATATGTACCTAAAATTCTTTCACGTCTAGCCTCTTCAACCCATTCTCTGTTTGGTGCACTAAACATTTTATTTGAAATTGCCAAAGTTTTAACCGACCAGCTGTGGATCGCTCTTTCATCTTTTTGGTCTTGCAGTACTTTTTTGCCATCTTCTGTAACAAAATATACTGCTTTTCCTTTTTCATCAACACCTTCTTCTATTAATCCGAAAGCTTCCAATGAATATAAATATTCTCTTAAATCAAAATTTTCTTCAAACCATTTTTTCTCATTTTCTAAATCTGTAAATTTTTTGACAATTTCTTGTTTTTTCTTTGGCATTTCATCAAGTCTTCTGCCATATTTTTCAATCAATTTTTTATATTCTTTAATTTTTCTTTCTAATAATTGTGCTTTTATTTCATCAAATGTAGGTGTTTCTTCAGGATTTTCAGGGACTTTTTCCTCCCAGATTTTTTGAATTGTTTTTAGAGTTTGGATTTCTTCTTTTTCAATAGCAAATGTTTTTAGCGGTTTTTGAGTTTTATCTCTATAAATTCTATAAACTTTAAGTGCTTTTTCTCCAGCTTTTGTTAATTCGTCTATATTTGTAACATATCCAAGGGATTCAAGGTCTGTAAGTGAATCAATGTCAATTTCTTCGCCGTCAGCCACTTTTGCAATGTCTTCTAAAATTGATAAATCAAGTACACTTCCTTCACTTGCCCAACCACCGTAAGTTAATGTCTCTTTTACAGCCTGGCCAAGTTCTGTAAATGTAAAATATTCTCCAACTGGAATTGAATATGCTATAAGTCTCATAGCTTCAAGTAAATCTTTGTTATTCTCTTCAACAGGTAAAAAATGAGCGTCTGTTGGTCCTATAGGTGTTTTTCTGATATATTCAGCAAGTTTTGCATCTATTGCAAGTTCTGGGTTAATTACTTTGTATGCTTCATATAAATCTATTGCCTCCTGGGTTAATTCTCCGTTTTTGGCAAACCCTCTTTTTTCTAGTTCTTCATTAGTTATTTTTGTAGTTTTGTTTTTATTTTTAATACTTGCATCTATCATTGCAATTACTTCACTGCTAATCCATTTAAAATCATCTTTCCATTCATCAGTTGCTTGAATATTTTTTATTTTATTTAATACTTCAGCTACTATTGAACCTCCATATGTAAATTCTGCAACCGCCGGCATTGGAAATCTTATAATTCCGCTTAAGGTTAACTCTTTTAATGCTTCATTATTAAGTGTTTCATTTTTTATTGTTTTTGTATCTGATTTTAATAACTCTAAGATAATTTTTCCGCATCTTTTTTATAATCATCTTTGCGCCTCCTGTTTTAATTTTTATAATTAAAGCAAATCAAAAAAACTTAGTCAATAATACTAAACTTAGATATAGATTTATACTTATGATTTTTATTAATCTAAATATTTATATGTTTTATAACTGTTTGTTTTTTTTAAATAATATTGCAGAAAAAGAAAAAAATTAATTTTCTTCTTTATAAGGATTTACAGCTTTTACTATCCAGATGGATAATCCGTAAAGAATTAAAAGAGGTGTGGCCATTGCAAGTTGGGAAAACAAGTCGGGAGGAGTTAAAACTGCCGCTACTATAAATATTATAACAACAGCATATCTGAAAAAATCCTTTAGCGTTTTATCTGTAATAAGTTCCAGTTTTGCCAGGAAATACGAAAGTACGGGAAGTTCAAACGCTATCCCAAAACCAATCATTATTTTAAGCGCGACACTCACATATTCGCTTATTTTTAGCATTGCAACAAAATTTTTACCGCCAAAATTGATTAATACCTTAAATCCGATAGGAAAAACTACAAAATATGCAAATGCAGCCCCCAAATAAAACATTATCGTACCGAATACAACAAACGGTAAAACCAGTTTTTTTTCATTGTCATAAAGTCCCGGGGCTATAAATTTCCATAATTGGTAAAGAATGACAGGTAAAGATGCAAAAAAAGCCGTATAGAGTGACACTCTTACTGCCGTCATAAATGGTTCCACCAGGTTGGTGAATATCATTTCTGAATTGCTGGAAGTATGTAAAACATCTGTTGCAGGTTTTGCCAAAATAACAAAAATATCTTTCCAAAAAAGAAAAGATAAAATAAAAAGTATGAAAAATACAACAACTATTTTAATAAGCCGGCTTCTAAGCTCAGCTATGTGAGGTGTTAATTCTTCAAGCATTTACATCTTTTTTTTCTGTTGTTTCAACCGTAGCGTCTTTAACATCAGCGTCTTTCTCTTCTATTTTTTCTACATCCTGATTTTCTTCTTTACCTTCACCTTCTTTTACCGCGTCTTTAAAATTTTTAATACCTTTGCCAAGACCGCTTGCCAGTTCCGGAATTTTTTTACCTCCAAAAAGCAGTAAAACAATTATTAAAATTACAATTATTTGCCAAGTTCCGATTCCCATAATAAATCCTTTTTGCAAAATTTTAGCATAAATTTACAAAAGTTTGATAAAATTTTGTAAAAATAAAGGAAAATTATGAAATTAGCTGTTTTTGATTTTGATTCAACATTGATGGACGGGGAAACAATAGATTTTTTGGCCGAACCGCTTGGGCTTAAAGATAAAGTGGCAGCAATTACCGAAATGGCTATGAAAGGTGAGCTTGATTTTTTTGAAAGTCTTGTAATGAGGGTAAAACTGCTTGAAGGTCTGGAAGAGCTAAAAGTTAATGAAATATGTCATAATCTTCCTTTTATGCCGGGGGCTGAAGAAACTATAAAAGCTTTAAAAAAAGACGATATTATAATAGTTGTTTTCAGCGGAGGTTTTAGAAATGCTACAAGTTATGCAAAAAAAGTTTTGGGATTTGATGCCGATTTTAGCAATACTCTTCATTCTAAAAACGGTATATTAACCGGTCTTGTTGGGGGAGAAATGATGTTTTCCCATTCAAAAGGGGAAATATTAAAGAGGATACAAAACATTTTAGGGGTTTCTTCTGATGAAACAATGGTTGTAGGGGATGGTGCGAATGATTTGAGTATGTTTAAATACGCAAAAACAAAAATTGCATTTTGTGCAAAAGAAATTTTGAAAAAAGAAGCAAATATTATAATAGAAGAAAAAGATTTAACAAAAATTTTGGAATTTATTTAAGGAGAGAATATGACGAGTATATGGGTGGATTATTTAGACAGGGAATTTTTGGAGAGTGAATTTAAAGAAATGGTTGAGAGCGGCTTGGTAAACGGTCTTACAAGCAATCCTTCGATTTTTGCAAATGCCATGAAAAAAAATATCTACAAAAATGATATAGAAAATTTAAAAGAGAACTCTTCAAAAGAAATTTATGAAGAAAACGCCGTTAAAGATATACAAAAAGCCTGCGATATATTAAAAGAAAATTTTGAAAATGATAACGACGGTTTTGCAAGTATTGAAGTTGACCCGAGACTTATTAACAATACAAAAGGCACAATAGATGAGGCTTTAAGACTGTATGATAAAATTGAGAGGGAAAATGTAATGATAAAAATTCCGGCAAATGAAACCGGATATAAAGCGATGGAAGAACTTGCAAAAAAAAATATAAATATAAACGCTACTCTTGTTTTTTCCCCGAATCAGGCGATGAGAGCTTTTGAAGCTATTGATAAAGGGAATGTAAAAGGGGTAATATCCGTTTTTGTAAGCAGATTTGACAGAAAATTAAATCCCGTTCTTGCTTCTTTAAATTTGGCGCAGGACAGAATCGGTTTTTTTAACGCTATAAAAATATATAATATGATAGAAAATGAAAAAAGTGAAAACATTAAAACACTTTTTGCATCAACAGGTGTAAAACAAAGCTATTTGCCTAAGGATTATTATGTGCAAAATTTATTTTTGCCAAATTCAGTATTAACATTGCCTCTTGATGTAATAGAAGCCATTAAGGATAAAGAACTTGAAGAATCATTTCATTTTCAGACAAAACATATAGATGCGTTTTTTGGGTTTTTGACACCTGCTGGAATTAATATGCAAAAAATTTATCAGGAATTATTTAACGAGGGTGTTGAAGCTTTTGAAAATGCATTTAATAGTATGCTTGATTCTATAAAGGAATAATATGACAAGAGAAGAACTGGTAAAATATCTTAATCTTTTGGTTTCAAAAGAAGGAAGTGATTTACATATCAAAGCGGGGGATGGGATAAGAATGAGAATTCAGGGAAAACTTGTTCCCGTTGAGAGTCCAAAACTAACAAGGGAAAGTATTGTTGAATTATTAAAAGAAATCTTAAGAAGCAGATTTGAGGAAATGGTTAGAAAAAAAGAGATAGATTTTAACTATAAATTGGATGAAAATTACCGTTTTAGGGGGAACGCTTTTTTTCAAATAGACGGACCGAGTCTTGTTTTTAGAACAATTCCAATAAATATACCGACCATTGAAGAGCTTAAACTTCCTCCTATCATAAAAAAATTTACTGAATCTGAAAGAGGTCTTGTTTTGGTAACAGGTGTTACAGGAAGCGGTAAATCCACTACACTTGCCGCAATGATCGATGAAATAAACAATAAAAAAGCAAAACATATTATTACTATAGAAGATCCTGTTGAATTTGTCCATAAAGATAAAAAATGTCTGATAAACCAAAGAAGTCTGGGGGAGGATACATTAAGCTTTTCCAATGCCCTAAGGGCTGCTTTAAGGGAAGACCCCGATATTATTTTGGTGGGAGAAATGAGGGATTTGGAAACTATGGAAATAGCACTTCATGCAGCTGAAACGGGCCATTTGGTTTTTTCGACACTTCATACACTGGATGCAAAAGAGACAATAAACAGGGTTATAGGTGTTTTTCCGCCAAGCGAACAGCATAGAATTAGAATGACACTTGGAAGCGTACTTGAAGGGGTCATATCTCAAAGGCTTGTTCCTACTGTTGACGGAAAAAGAACGGCTGCAATGGAAATAATGATAAAAACCCCGAGGGTAAAAGAACTTATTTTCCAAGGAAGGGATGAAGAAATCAAGGACACTATTGAAGAAGGTAAAAATATTTACGGTACTCAGAGTTTTGACCAACATCTTGTTGATTTGGTTATCGAAGGAAGAGTTGATGAAAAAACGGCAATAGAATATGCATCAAGCAGGGATGATTTTCTTCTTAAACTCAGAAAAGCAAAACTTGAAAAAGGTTTAGAAGTGGTAAATGACGCGAAAATAGGTTTAAAAGATAGCAATTAATTGAATTTTTTGTTATAATTTCCTTTCAAAAAATTTAAGGAGTTAAAATGTTACAAGGAATTATCAGAGAGAGTACCTCAAAAAAAGAAACCAAAAAACTTAAGAGGGATGGTTATCTGATTGCAAACATTTATGGAAAAGGAATTGAAAACATAAATGCTGCATTCAAAATGGGTGATTTTATTAAATATATGAAAAATAAAGAACATTTAATTTTTCCTGTCAAATTAGGAGATAAAGAATTAAAAGTTGTTGTTCAGGAATATCAGAAACATCCTGTAACAGGAGAACTTTTGCATGTTGATTTGTTGGTTGCGCAAGAAGGTGTAAAATCATATTACCATGTTCCTATCAGAGTAAAAGGAACACCTGTAGGTTTAAAAAACAAAGGTGTTTTAATTTATCACAGAAGAAGAATCAAAGTTAAAGCGGCACCAGAAAATTTACCGGATTTCTTCGAACTTGATATAAGCAATCTTGATGTGGGGGACAATATTTTAATCAGAGATATTAAAATGCCTGATGGAGTTGAATGTTTCTTAAATCCTTCTATTCCGGTAGTTGGAGTTATTAAAGCCAAATAATCTTCTCCCCTTTAGGGGAATAAAAAATAAAAGAAAAGTAAAAAATGAAACTTATTGTAGGACTTGGAAATCCTGGTAAAAAATATGAGCTTAATCGTCACAATGTTGGTTTTTTGGCGGTTGATTATCTTATAAACGAATTTAACGCCTACAAAAACGGTAATTTTAAAGGTGAACTTTTTAAATCAGAAGATTTTCTTTTTTTAAAACCCGCGACATATATGAATTTAAGCGGTGAAAGCGTAGTTTTGGTTAAAAACTTTTATAAATTGGACAATAAAAATATAATTGTCGTTCATGATGATCTGGATTTGAAACTGGGTGCGCTTAAATTTAAAAGAGCCGGTGGCAACGGCGGTCATAACGGATTAAAATCCATTGATAAATTTATAGGAAATGATTATTACAGAGTAAGAATTGGTATAGGCAGGCCTGAGAGAAAAGAAGAAGTTGTAAACTACGTGCTTAGCGATTTTAAAAATGATGAAGTAGAATGTGTTAAAAAGCTTTTTCCCGTGATTAAAGAAGCCGTAAAAGATATTGAAAATGCCGCTTCAAAATATACAAGGAAATCCTGTTAATGTTTTTTTTATATATTCTGAAAAAATTTTCCAAAAATTTTTTTCTGTTTTTATTCAGTCTTTCTTTTTTGTATCTTTTACTGGATTTAATAGGTAATTTTTCAAAACTGCCTCATTCTTCAAATTTGCTGATATTATATAGCGTGTATGTTATCAGTTACTCATTTGAAAATTTTTATCCTTTGGCTCTGATTTTTTCTTTTTTATATACTATTTATCATTTTATAAAATTCAATACATTGGTCTCTTTTTATTCTTTGGGATTTTCCAAAAATAAAATATTATTTGTGTTTTTAATTTTTTCTTTATCTGTTTATTTTATATTTATTGTTTTAGATAATACAAATTATGTTTATTTCAATCAAAAAGCTCAAAATATTCTGTTGAATAAAAAATTAAAAAAAGAAAATCTTTTTTTAAAATATAAAAACAGTATTGTGTATATAAAAGAATTAAAGCCTCTTTTAAAAAAAGCTTACTGTGTTAAAATATTTACTTTGGAGGGGATGAAAGTAAAAAAAATAATAAATATAAAAGAAGCCGAATATAAAAACAATAAATGGATGGGAAACAATGTGACAATTGAAATGTTTGATAAAAACAGACTTATTATAAAAAAAGAAAACCATTTAAATGTTTTAGCTGATTTTGAGCCACTTGTATTATCAAATTTGAAAAAACTGGAATCAATTTCTATAAAAGATGCTCTCTTGGCTATGAAAATTTTCAAAAGTATAAAATTAAATAAAATTATATCAATTTTAATGTTTAAGATATTAACCCCTCTGAGTTTAATACTGTTTTTGATATATTTAATGTATAGTGCGCCTGTGCATCAGAGAATTTCTTCAATTTCATTTTTTTTGATAAAATCAGTTTTCTTTTCCGTGTTTTTATGGGGGGCAAATTTACTTCTTTATAAATTTGTAAAACAGGGCGTGATAAACCCCTTTATTTTGACTTTGCCTCTGTTTTTTGTGTTAGTATTGGATATTTATGTTATTAAAAAGGAGAATTAATGAATTTTAAATATTTGGCAAAAAAATATGACACGCCTTTGTATGTATATGATTTTAATTATTTTGGCGAGCAGTTCAACAAATTAAAAAAAGTTTTTAAAGCAAGAAAAAGTATTATAGCCTATGCTGTTAAAGCCAATTCGAACTTAAGTGTAATAAATCATTTTGCCTCTCTTGGAAGCGGGGCGGACTGTGTCAGTATAGGCGAAGTTAAAAGAGCTTTGCTTGCGGGAATAAATAAATACAAAATAATTTTCAGCGGCGTGGGAAAAAGGGATGATGAGATAAAAGAATCTTTAGAAAAAGATATTTTGATGCTCAATATTGAAAGCGAGGCGGAATTAAAAAGAATTGAAGAAATTGCTAAAAATTTAGGAAAAGTTGCAAGAATTAGCATTAGAGTAAATCCAAATATAGACCCAAAAACTCATCCATATATTTCAACAGGTCTTCATGAAAATAAATTTGGCGTTGATATAGAAACAGCTAAAAAGCTTTATATTTATGCTAAAAAAAGTGAAAATTTAAATCCGATAGGAATTCATTTTCATATAGGAAGTCAGTTAACAGAACTTGAGCCTATTAAAGAGGCTAGTCATATAGTTGCTGATTTAGTAAGGAGTTTAAAAGCTATAAATATTGATATTAAATTTTTTGATGTCGGAGGAGGTTTAGGAATAAGATATAAGGATGAAGAATTAATTGAACCATATGACTATGCCCAGGCAATTTTATCCACTTTAAACGGACTTGATGTAACTATTATATGCGAGCCTGGAAGATTTTTAGTTGGAAACGGGGGATGGTTTTTAACTAAAGTTTTATATGAAAAAACAAATTCCGATAAAAGATTTGTAATAGTTGATGGGGCAATGAATGATTTGATAAGACCGAGCCTGTACGGGGCATATCATAAAATTGAGGTTTTAAATGAAAATAAAGAAAAAAGCAAAGCTAACATTGTGGGCCCGATTTGTGAAAGCGGAGATTTTTTTGCAAAAGATATGGAAATTGCCAAAACGGATCCCGGGGATTTGGTTTTAATACATTCTGCCGGGGCATATGGTTTTTCAATGAGCAGTAATTACAATACAAGACCCAGAGCAGCGGAAGTTGCGGTGATTAATGGGAAAGACAGGCTTATTAGAAGAAGGGAAACTTTTGAGGATTTAATAGCATGTGAAATTGATTATTTGAAGAAGTGAAAAATAGTGAATAGTAAGTGGTGAGCCTGCCCGGCCGCTTGCAAAGCGGCGGGGTTGTGAGTTTATAAGCGGCAGTATTGCTCCTTTTGGTAACAGTGAATTTGTTAAAATAATGAAAAAAAATTTTAAAATTGATTTTGATAATCCTGATAATGTAATTTTGGGAATAAAAGTCTATTCTTCAGATGAAATTGCAGATATTATTGAATATTTGACAAGGGGGGCCAATTTAATAGGAATGCATAAAACTTCATTTTACCGTAAAAACAATAAGCGTTATCCTGGACTCGGGGCAATTTTGGAAATGCTGAAATATGCCACAAACAAAAATTATGAGGTTGTTGGAAAACCAAGTTTAAATTTTTTTGAAGCTGCAAGAATTAAAATTTCTTTAAATTATGATAAAATTACCATAATTAGTGATGATTTAATAGGGGATTTATTGCCTGCCGGTAAACTTGGTATGAAAACGGCTTTGGTTTTAAGCGGTAAAATTAAAAATTCAGATGAAATAAATCAAAAAGTGGATTTTACAGCTGAAAATATTGGAGAATTTTTAAAAAGGAAAGAATTTTGGATTTAAAAAAATTAAGAGAAGAAATAGATAAAATTGATAATAATATTTTAAAACTTCTTAATAAAAGAATGGAAATTGTCAAAAAAGTGGGAGAGATTAAAAATTCTTCCAATACCCCCGTATACAGGCCGGAAAGAGAAAAGGAAATAATAGAAAGATTAAACAGATTAAGCCAAGCACAAAACGGAATATTAAAAAAAGAACATATAGAGGCGATATTTTTGGAAATTTTTGCAATAAGCAGAACGCTTGAAAGAAGTGAAAGAATTGCTTTTTTAGGCCCTGTCGGAACATATACACATCAGGCGGCGGAACATAAATTCGGGGCAAACGCCAAATATCTGCCTTTACTTAATATAGAAGCCGTATTTAAAGCCGTACACAATAAAGAGGCTAAATACGGGGTTGTGCCTATCGAAAACAATACAGAAGGTGTTGTGGGTATAACTCTTGATTCACTTAAAAAATATAATGTAAAAATAGTTTCAGAGGTTTGTCTTGACATTCATCACTCTTTTGCTTCTGTTCAGGACGAACTTGCAAATATAAAAAGAGTGTATTCACACCCGCAGGGTTATAATCAGTGTCTTAATTTTCTTGAAACGCATGGACTTTTGGATGTTGAATTTATTCCGACCGAGTCAACGGCAAAAGCTGCTGAACTTGCAAGCAAAGATGAAAAAAGTGCTGCTATATGTTCAAAAATAGCAGCTAAACTTTATAATGTTCCTTTACTTTTTGAAAAAATAGAAGACAATCTGGCGAACAGAACAAGATTCATAATAATAAGCGATTTTAAAACTCAAAAAAGTGGAAATGACAAAACAAGTGTAATTGCAAAAACTTCCCATAAAACAGGGGCTTTGTTTAATTTGCTTAAAAAATTTAAAGATAAGAACATAAACCTTTTAAAAATAGAAAGCAGACCTAATAAAGACGATACATTTAATACATGGTTTTATATAGATTTTGAAGGACATATAGAAGATGAAGCTGTTAAAAACTTAATAGAAGAGGAAAATATGCTTTGGCTCGGCAGTTATCTCAGGGAATGCTAAAATAGTGAGTGGTGAGCCTGTCCGGCCGCTTGCAAAGCGGCGGGGTGGTGAGTTGTGAGTAGGAAATATTGATAATAAAGGAAGAAAATGTTTGAAAATTTAAATAATTTAAAAACATATGAAGCTGGAAAGCCTATAGAATTGGTGGTGAGGGAATACGGTATAAAGCCTTCGGAAATAATAAAACTTGCAAGTAATGAAAATCCGTACGGTCCTCCCCCTATGGCGATAGAAGCCGTAAAAAAGACAGCTAAAAATATGCACAGATATCCTGACGACAGTTATTATGAATTAAAAGACGCTTTATCTGAAAGATTTGATATAAAAAATGAAAATATAATTATAGGGGCAGGAAGCGATCAAATCTTGGAATTTGCAATTCATGCGATACTGCCAAAAAAAGTTTTAATGGCAGGTATAACATTTGCGATGTATGAAATTTATTCAAAACAGTTCGGGGCTGAAATATTAAAAACAAAATCAGATAAACATAATTTAGAAGAGTTTTATGAAATCTATAAACAACAAAATCCGGAAATTATATTTTTATGTATTCCTAATAATCCTTTGGGGGAATGTATAGATGCCAAGGATGTTTTTAGCTTTATAGAAAAAATAGATGATGATACTTTAATAATAATAGACGGGGCATATCAGGAATATGCCTCTTTCAAAGATAAAAACAAAGAAATAAAACCAAAAGAAATTTTAAAATATAAAAATGTGCTATACACCGGAACTTTTTCAAAAGCCTACGGACTTGGCGGTATGAGGGTTGGATACGGAATTGCCAATGAATTTATTATAAAAAACCTTCATAAATTAAGACCCCCTTTTAATATTACCACGCTTTCGCTTAAAGCTGCCATAGAAGCTTTGAAAGATAAAGAATTTGTGAAAATGGGAATTGAGCTTAATTTTGAAGAAATGAAAAGATATGAAATCTTCGCAAAAGAAAATAATTTGAATTTTATTGAAAGTTATACAAATTTTATTGTTTTATTTTTAAAAAATTCTACATCAGTTGCCAATAATCTGCTAAAAAAAGGTATAATTGTAAGAGATATGGTCAGTTATGGCTTTGATGCAATAAGGATTACGATAGGTAAAAAAGAAGAAAATGAAAAAGTTTTAAATTTATTAAAAGGTTTGATTAATTGAATTTTGAAGAATTATTTAAACAAATAATTGCTTTTAGCAAAAATTTAAATAAAAAACAGAAAATTGTTATCGGTATAACAATAGGCGCTTTTGTTTTATTGATTTCTTTTTTGGTTGTTTATAATTCTTCGACTTCTTTAAAAAAAGATAATTACAGTGTTCTTTTTGAAAATTTAAAACCAAAAGACGCTGCTTTAATTGCCCAATATTTAGATAAGAAAAAAATTTCATATGTTATTCCAAGCGACGGTATTATAGAAGTTCCGAAAGACAAAGTGGAAAAACTAAGAATTGAAATTGCAGCTCAGGGCCTCCCGAAAGCGAGCAATGTAGGTTTTGAACTGTTTAATAAAAACAGTTTTGGGGCAACTGCTTTTGAAGAAAAAATTAAATACTTAAGAGCTCTTGAAGGAGAGCTTGCCAACACTGTTGAAGCAATAGATGCGGTGGAAGAAGCAAAAGTAAATATTGCACTTCCAAAAGAAAGTGTTTTTGTTTCCAAACAGACTCCTCCGAGTGCATCTGTAATGATTAAATTAAAGCCGAATATGATATTAACCCCTAAGCAGATTAAAGGTATTAAATATTTAGTTGCCGCCGCAGTTCCTAAACTTAAACCGGAAAATGTAAAAATTATAGACCAGTACGGGAATTTACTTGGTGAAAATGATGAATTAAGCTCTAATAATGAGCTTTTGAGAACAGAAATATTATATAAAAAAAGACTTGAAAAAGAACTTGAAGATAAAATAACTTCCATTCTTGCCCCAATTGTGGGAGGAGATGATAAAATTGTGGCAAAAGTCAATCTGGATATTGATTTTTCCAAAGTAAAATCGCATTCGACCATTTATTCCCCGGACAATGTTGTAAGAAGCGAACAGACTGTAGATGAAGAAAAAACAGGATACGGAGAAAAAAAAGTAGGGGGAGTTCCCGGGGCAGTAAGTAATATCGGGCCGGTTCAGGGAAGTAAATCCAATCAGATCAAAAATAAATATACAAAAAGCGAAGACACAACCAATTATGAAATATCAACCACTATAAAAGACACAATAGCACCTCTTGCAAAGATAAAAAGGGTTACCGCAGCCGTAGTGGTGGACGGAAATTATAAAAAAGACAAAAACGGCAAAATTGTGTTTGTACCGTTGGATAAAATAGAACTGGCAAATATTAATAATCTGGTTAAAAATACTATAGGCTTTGATTCAAAAAGAGGGGATAGTGTAAGCGTCAGCTGTTTTCAGTTTAATCATCTGAATTCTCAAAAAAAATCATCAGTGGAAAATATAATGGACAATGTGCAAGTATATTTAGGACCCGTTGAAAATATAATAAAATATTTAATTTTGTTAATTATATTGTTTGTTTTTTATAAAAAGGTCATTGCTCCTTTTTCCCAAAAAATGTTAGAAGTCAAATCGGGAGAAGAAATTAAAAAACCTAAAAAAACACTTGAAATTGAAGAAGAGGAAGAAGAGAATACATATGATAAAATAAAAGAACTCAAAGAAAAAGTTGAAACACAGCTTGGAATATCTTCAAATGTTGATGAAGAAGAATTAAAATATGATGTTTTGCTTGAAAGAATTACAAAAATGGTGGAGGATAAAACGCAAGATGTGGCTAAAGTACTTGAAAATTTATTAAAAGAGGAAGAACATCAAAAAGGAATATAAATGGCTTTAACACCCCAGCAGCAGGCGATTTTAGATGAATTATCAATGCCAGAAAAAATAGCTATTTTATTGATTCAACTGGGCGAAGATTTAACAGCGCAGATTTTTTCTTATATGGATGTTAATTCAATTACTGAAATTAGTAAATATATAGCAACAGCGAAAGCTATTGATAAAGCAGTTGCCGCCGCTGTTTTAGAAGAATTTTATGTAATCTTTCAATCCAATCAATACATTGCAAGCGGCGGTCTTGAGTATGCAAAAGAAATTCTTTATAAAGCTTTAGGCCCTGAAGAAGCCAAAAAAGTTTTGGATAAGCTTTCCAAATCCCTTCAAAGTGAGCAGACATTTGGTTTTTTACAAAAAGTAAAACCGCAGCAGCTTGCAGATTTTATTGTAAATGAACATCCTCAGACGATTGCTTTGATTTTGGCTCATATGGATCCAACCAGTGCGGCTGAAACTCTAAGTTATTTCCCTGATGAATTAAGAGCAGAAGTATTAATCAGAATGAGTAATTTAGGTGATATTTCTCCTCAGATAATTAAAAAAGTAAGTGCTATTCTTGAAACCAAACTTGAATCGCTTACAGGATACAAAGTGGAAATCGGAGGTGTAAGGTTTGTTGCTGAAATATTCAACAGGCTCGGTCAGAAAGCGGCTAAAGAAACATTAAAATATATTGAACAGATTAATTCTGATCTGGCTGAAAAGATAAAAGAAAAAATGTTTACATTCGAAGATATACTTAAACTCGATAATACCGCTATAAGGGAAATTTTAAAAGAGGCAGATAAAAATACATTGATGATTGCCCTAAAAGGTGCACCTGAAGAGCTTAAGCAAAAATTTTTGTCCAATATGTCTCAACGTGCTTCCCAGGCTTTCGAAGAAGAGATGCAGTTTTTGGGGCCAGTCAAGGTAAAAGATGTTGAAGCAGCTCAAAGAAAAATAGTTGAAATTGTACAAAAACTTGCTGAAGAAGGTAAAATAGCAGTGGGTGCCGAGGAGGAGGTAATTGAGTAAAATAATTTCTAACGAAAATTCTAATAAACATATTGTCAAACCTTATAAATTTAAAGAATTAAATAATAATGAATCTGAAAAAACAACAATTGAAAAAAAAGATGAGCAAATTGAAAAAGAAGAAAATAATATGCAAAAAAACACGGAATCAAGCAATGAATTGATAGAAAGACTGCTCGCTAAAATTGAAGAGATGAGCAATAATATTGTAAATATTGAAAACAGTTTTCAAAATCAGTTAAATGAATGTAAAAAACAGACAGATATTGAAAAACAAAAGGCTTTTGAAGAAGGGTACAAAAAAGGAATCCAGGAGGGTAAAAAAGAGATTGAAGATACTTTTAGCGAAAAAATGAAATTATTGGAAACTTCAATCGAAAAAATAGACAAAATAAATGAAACGTTTGAAGAGAAAATAGTGTCTATTGAAAAAGAGCTTATTTCTGTAGCACTCGATATTGCAAAAGAGGTAATCCAAAAAGAAATCAGTGAAAATTCCAAAGAAATAGCATATAACTTGGCCAAATCTTTAATGGATGAGGTAAAAGATGCTACAAAAATAAAAATAAAAGTTAATCCAAAAGATGCCGAATTTCTAAAAAACAAAGATTTAAAAAATGTTGAAATTATTGAAGACCCTGCTATAAAAGAAGGCGGGGTTGTTATAATAAGCGATATAGGAAATATTGACGCAGAAATAATTAACAGGTTTAAAGCTATAAAAGAGTCGATTTTAGAGGAGAGAAACAGTGAAAATTGATGTTAAAAAAATGAGTGTAGAAGAATTGAATGAATTAGCCAAGAAAATAAGAGAGAGGATACTTGATGTTGTTTCAAGAAAAGGGGGTCATTTAAGCTCCACACTTGGGGCTGTAGATTTAATTATAGGAATGCATTATGTTTTTGACGTTGAAAAAGACCCTTTTATTTTTGATGTTTCACATCAGGCATATGCACATAAACTTTTAACCGGCAGATGGGAAGAATTTGAGAGTTTAAGGCAGTTTGGGGGAATAAGCGGGTATACAAAACCAAGAGAAAGCAGATATGATTATTTCAGTGCCGGGCATTCGTCTACATCTATTTCAGTGGCACTTGGAGCTGCAAAAGCCATAAAATTAAAAAAAGAAGAAAGAATTCCTGTAGTATTAATTGGCGACGGTGCTATGGGTGCTGGAATGGTGTATGAAGCAATGAATGAACTTGGCGATTTGAAACTTCCTGTTGTTATTATTTTAAATGACAATGAAATGAGCATAGGAAGACCTATAGGGGCAGTAAGTAAATATCTGACAAAGTTAAAAGCTAAAAAACATTATCAGAATTTTAAAGACAAATTTAAAAAAATACTCAATTTTATGCCCGAAGATGTAAAATTTACTGCTAAAAAAATGGAAGAGTTTTTCAGTGTTAACGGTATCTTTTTTGAAGAAATGGGGCTTGAATATATCGGCCCTATTGACGGGCACAATATTGAAGAAATAATAGAAACGTTAAAAATTGCAAAAGAGCTTAAAAAACCTGTTGTTGTCCATGCCAAAACGGTAAAAGGCAAGGGTTATAAACAGGCTGAAGGCTATTATGAACACTGGCACGGCGTATCTCCTTTTGATATAGCGACCGGGGAGCCTCTTAAAAAAAGCTCTCTTAACGCTACCAAGGTTTTTGCCAATGCTTTGCTTGAAATAGCCAAAAATGATGAAAAAGTGGTCGGTGTTACCGCCGCAATGCCGAGTGGGACAGGAATGAAAGAGTTAATGAAAGAATTTCCCGAAAGGTTTTGGGATGTGGGAATTGCAGAGCAGCATGCGGTAACTTCAATGGCTCCTATGGCAAAAGAAGGTTTTATTCCTTTTGTTGCAATTTATTCAACATTCTTACAAAGAGGATATGATCAGGTGATTCATGATGTTTGTCTTGATAATTATCCGGTTAGGTTCGCAATAGACAGGGCGGGAATTGTAGGAGCCGACGGGGAAACACATCAGGGTGTTTTTGATGTGGGGTATTTAAGAATAATTCCAAACATGACCCTTTTTGCACCGAGGGATTTTAATACATTAAGAAAGGCCGTGGAATTTGCCTATAAATTTAACAGCTCTCCTTGTGCGTTTAGATATCCGAGGGGGGCGTTTGAACTTGAAGATAAGATATTTGAACCGAAAGATTTTGAACTTGGAAAAGGCGAAATTCTAATAGACAGTAAAAATATTATGCTGATTGCTTATGGAAACGGTGTGGGGAAAGCTTATAGGGTTTATAAACTGTTAAAAGAAAAAGGAATAGACAGTGGAATAGTTGATTTAAGATTTGTAAAACCGTTTGATAAAGAGCTTTTAAGAAGTTTAGAAGCTAAAAAGTGGTATGTAATCAGTGATAATGCAAAAGAAGGCGGAATTGCCGAAATGCTCAGTGAATTTGTAAATGAACAAAATTTGGATGTTGAAATTGAAAGTTTTGAATATCCGGATATTTTTATTCCTCATGGGAATGTTAAAGAAGTTGAGAAATTTTTAGGTGTGGATGAAAATTCTATTGCTAATGAAATTTTAAAAAAATGTAGTATAATAAAAATGTAATATAATAAATAAAAAAAAGGAGGGATGTATGAATATTCAGGATTTAGTTAAAATTGGTATAGGAAGTGTTTTTTTGGCAAAAGAGAAAATGGAAGAATTAATTGAAGAAGCTAAAAAGAGGGGAGAACTTAGCGAAAAAGAAGCCAGTGAACTTATAAATGAGATGAAAAAAGAATCCGAGCAAAAAATGGAAGAAATAAAAAGATTGATAAAAGAAGAAGTAAAAAAAGAATTATCCGAAATCGGAGTTGCAACAAAAGAGGATATTAAAAGAATTGAAGAAAAACTTGATAATTTGAATGTTAAAAAATAGTATTTATGAATTAAAAAGAACAAAAGATATAATTTTTGTTCTTGCAAAGTATGGATTTGGAGATATAATAGAGAGTTTAGGTGTTCCTGTCCCTTTCAAAAAAAACAAGTCGAAATTATCCAGAAATGAAAGAATCAGAAAAGCAATAGAAGAGCTGGGCCCTACTTTTATAAAAATGGCCCAGCTTCTTTCTTTGCGCCCGGATTTAATACCCATAGATTTAGCCAAAGAGTTTGAAAAACTTCAGGATAATGTCTCTCCTATGCCTTTTGAAAAAATAAAAAGTGTTATTGAAGAGGCATTAAATAAAAAAATAGAAGATTATTTTATAGGAGATTTTACTTTATTAGCCAGTGCATCAATTGGTCAGGTTTATAAAGCTGCTTTAAGAACAGGTGAAATTGTAGCTGTAAAAGTATTAAAACCTGGTATTGAGGATAAAATTTTATTAGATATTGCCATTTTGCAGAGACTGGCTGAAATTATAAGAAGCCGGCTTTTAATTTATGGAATAGACAGTGTCAGAATAGTGGAAGAATTTGCAAAATCTATAAAAAAAGAACTTGATTTTAATTTAGAATCTCTTAATATGAAAAGATTCAGCGCTAATTTTAAGGGCAATAATGATATAAAGATTCCAAAGCTCTATTTTTCTTCAAAAAAACTACTCGTTATGGAATATATTGATGGAATTAAAATTTCAGATATAAAAAAATTAAAAGAATCCGGTTATGATTTAAAAGAAATTACAAAAAAAGGTTTTGATTTAATATGTGAGCAGATTTTTTTACACAGATTTTTTCATGCCGACCCGCATCCGGGAAATTTAATGGTGTATAAGAATAAAATTGTATTTTTAGATTTTGGAATTATGGGAAGGCTGAGCGTTGAGGACAGGAAATATTTTATAGAACTTATTTACTATGTAATAAAAAATGAGGAAGAAAAAGCGGCTGAATATGTTTTAAAACTCTCTAAAGTTCCAAAAGAAATTGATGTCTCATCTTTTAAAAAAGAGGCGGCTGACATAATATCCACATATTTTTATTCTTCTTTGAAAAATATAGAATTAAAATCTTTAATGGAAGATTTGCTTAGAATTATGAACAGATATAAAATTTTTTTAAAAGAAGACAATTATTTACTTTTAAAATCTTTGGTGACGATGGAGGGGGTAGGTAAAAAATTATATCCTGAATTTAACGCCGCCGAGGAAATTAAGCCGTTTGTAATAAAAACATACAAAAAAATTTTTTCTGTTTTTAATATTTTTAAAAAATCACATGAATTAAATCTTTCTATAATGGAGTTTTTCCAAAAAACCCCTTCCAATATAAATGAAATAATAGATAAAATTAAAAACGGCGAGTTAAAAATAGAATTTGAACATGTCGGTTTAGATGAAATAGAAGAGAGTATGAAGAATTCTTTCAACAGACTCTCTTTAGCAGTTATTATAGCTTCTATTTTAATAGGCTCTTCAATGCTTTTATCTTTTTATGTTCCGCCTATGATGGGACATATTTCTATTTTAGGGCTTGGAGGATTTGTTTTTGCATTTGTTTTGGGGGTATTGCTGATTCTTGCCATTATAAAACAAAAATAATTTTGAAAAGTATAAATTATTAAAATGGTACCGGCGGTGGGACTCGAACCCACATGAGCAGAGCTCATCGGATTTTGAGTCCGACGCGTCTACCAGTTCCGCCACGCCGGCTTGGAGTGAAATTATATCAAAAAAAAGAAAAAAAAGAATTATTTGTTTAATAATTCTTTTAGTTTTTTCCCTACTTTGAATTTTACAGATTTAGTTTCAGGAATTTTGATTTCTTTTCCTGTTCCCGGCACCCTTGCTGTTCTTGGAGCTCTTGTGACACTCTCAAAGCTTCCAAATCCTATAAAACTAACTTTTTTTCCAGCTTTTAACGCTTCTTCAATTGTTTGAATAGTTGAATCTATTACTGCGTTAGTATCTTTTTTGCTCAAACCTGTTTTTTCAGCAACAGCTGCGATAAGTTCTGATTTTTTCATTTTTCCTCCTTAAATTAGTCTACAAAAAAATTTTACTCTTTTTTTTTATTAAAAATCAAGTGTTTAGGGCTTTTTTTGATATAATTTTGTAAAAAAAGGTAAAAAATGCTCTCTTGTGAGTTACCTACGGCAAAAAATGCCGATAAATCTATTTGCAGTGTATTAAAAAATTCAAAGGTTATTGTTGTGGTCGGTCTTTCTCCAAAGCCTCACAGGGCTTCAAATCAGGTGGCAAAATATATGCAGGAAAACGGATATAAGATTATTCCTGTTTATCCCAGAGAAGATGAAATATTGGGAGAAAAAGTTTATAAAAGTTTGGAAGAGATAGATTTTGAGATTGATATTGTCGATATTTTCAGAAAAAGTGAAGACACCCCGCCGATAGTGGAAAAAGCCATCAAGCTTCCCGGAGTAAAATGTGTTTTTTTACAAGAAGGCATAAAAAATGAAAATTCAAAAAAAATAGCTGAGAATGCGGGAATTTTTTATGTGGAAGATAAATGTATTATGGTTGAACACAAAAGATGTAAAAATGAAGGATTATTATGATTGAACTCGGTAAAATAAAAGAAGCCCAAAAGAGGGTGAATAAGGTAATTTACAAAACGCCTTTTGCCTATGCCCCCACTCTTTCACAAAAAGTGGGAAACGAAATATATTTAAAAAAAGAAAACCTGCAAATTACAGGTGCGTTTAAGTTAAGAGGCGCATTTAATAAAATTGCCGCACTTGGGGATGAAAAGAGAAAAAAAGGAGTAATTGCCGCCAGTGCCGGGAATCATGCACAAGGGGTGGCGTATTCGGCGAGTTATTTTAATGTTCCTTCGGTTATAGTAATGCCTGAAGCCACCCCTCTTACAAAAGTCAGCGGTGTCAAAGAATACGGTGGTGAGGTTGTTTTAGCCGGAAACAATTATGATGAAGCATATGAATATGCCGTAAATTTGGCAAAAGAAAAAGGAGTTGAATTTATTCACCCGTTTGCAGATTTTGATGTAATGGCGGGTCAGGGGACAATAGCCCTTGAAATGCTTGAAGAAATTCCGGATTTGGATTATATATTGGTTCCTGTAGGAGGAGGAGGGTTAATCAGCGGTATAGCCTCTGCGGCAAAACAGATTAATCCTAAAATAAAAGTAATAGGCGTTACAGCGGCGGGTGCACCTGCCATGAGGCTCAGTTTTCTCAGCGGTTCAGTTCAGGACAGTGCTTTTGTAAAAACCATTGCAGACGGCATAGCCGTCAGAGACACTTCCCCTGTAACCTATAATATAATAAAAGAAGTGGTTGATGATATTGTGGAAGTGGATGATGAAGAAATAGCCAATGCAATTTTATTTTTGATGGAAAGACAAAAAGTAGTTGTGGAAGGTGCGGGGGCAGTCGGTGTGGCTGCATTGTTACATCATAAAATAAATTTTAGTGCTCCAAAAAAAGTCGGAGTTGTAATAAGCGGCGGAAATATTGATGTAACAATGGTTAACTTAATTATAGAAAAAGGTCTTTTAAAATCACACAGAAAAATGAAATTGATAGTTACTTTAATAGATAAACCGGGTTCACTTATGAAACTGACTGAAATCTTAACCGAGCAAAAAGCAAATATTGTTCAAATAGGATACGACAGAACAGATTTAAATCTGGCAATTGGTGATGCAAATGTGACAATAGCACTTGAAACAAGAGGATTTGAACATCAGGAAGCCATTAAAAGGGCGCTTCACAAAAATAAATATAAATTTGTAATTCAATAAGGAGAATTAATGAAATATGAAGTAGTAATAGGATTGGAAGTTCACGTGCAGTTGAATACAAAAACCAAAATTTTCTGCAGTTGTGCAACAAGTTTCGGAGATGAACCTAATATAAATACTTGCCCCGTATGTCTCGGACTTCCGGGGGCTTTGCCTGTAATGAACAAAGAAGCCGTTAAAAAGGCTGTAATGTTTGGTAAAGCTGTTAATGCGACTATTAATAAAAAAAGTATTTTTGCAAGAAAAAATTATTTTTACCCTGATTTGCCAAAAGGATACCAAATAAGCCAGTTTGAAATTCCCATTGTTGAACATGGCGAATTATTTATTGAAGCGGACGGAAAAACCAAAAGAATAGGAATAACAAGGGCTCACCTGGAAGAAGATGCAGGTAAAAACATCCATGAAGGCGAATATTCTAAAGTAGATTTAAACAGATGCTCCACACCTCTTCTTGAAATTGTAAGCGAACCGGATATGAGAAGCAGCGATGAAGCCATTGCATATCTTAAAAAACTCCATTCTGTTGTTAAATATTTAGGAATCAGCGATGCCAATATGCAAGAGGGAAGTTTCAGGTGTGATGCAAATGTATCAGTTAGACCTTTTGGGCAAAAAGAATTCGGCACAAGGGTTGAACTTAAAAATATAAACTCTTTCAGATTTGTAAAGCAGGCGATTGAATATGAAATTGATAGGCAAATAGAAGCTTATGAATATAATGAATATGAAAAAGAAGTTGTTCAGGAAACCAGGCTTTTTGATTCTAAAACTGGTAAAACAAGAAGTATGAGAGGAAAAGAGGAAAGTGCGGATTACAGATATTTTCCAGACCCTGATTTACTTCCGCTTGAAGTGCCTGATGAGTTTTTTGATATTGAAATTCCAGAACTTCCGGATGAAAAGAAAGAGCGTTATATTAAAGAATTTAACTTAAAAGAATATGATGCGGGAGTACTTACAAGTGAGCCTGAACTTGCCAAATTTTTTGAAGAAATGGTTCAAAGGGGGGTTGAACCAAATGCTGCAAACAGATGGCTTGCAATTGAACTTTTGGGAAGACTTAATAAATTAAATATATCAATTGAAAATTCTCCTGTGCCTGCCGAAAAACTTTCACTTATTGCCATTAGGGAAAAAGAAGCTGTTATCAGTGGGGCAGGGGGTAAAAAAGTGCTTGATTTGTTAATGGAAGAAGATTTGGAAGTTGACGAGGCAATTGAAAAATTGGGACTTAAACAGGTAAGTGACGAAGGCGCTATTGAAAAAATAGTGGATGATGTTTTGGGCGCCAATGAAGATAAAGTTGCTGAATATAAAGGCGGAAAAGAAAAATTATTCGGCTTTTTTGTGGGACAGGTTATGAAAGCAAGTCGCGGTAAAGCAAATCCTCAGGTTGTAAATAAATTACTAAAAAGTAAGCTTTCTTGAAGAAAGAATCTAAGATAGTAAAAGCATTAGTTGCTTTTGCTTTTTATTTAGATGGCAGTGAAAAATATATAAAATTTAAAAGAAAAATTGACAGGCTTCTTAATGACACTTCTTATATAGGTAACAGAATATTTGATATTTTTATGCTAATTATGGTAAGTTTAAGCGTTGCCATACTCCTTTATGATATAAAACACAATGTAAATCCGTTTTTTGAAAAATTTGATTTTTATGTAATTACCACTATTTTTGTAATTGAATATATTTTTAGGGTCTGGGTTTATAATGATATTCATAAAATAATTTTGGAAGAATATGAGGAATCTAATTTCTTAGGCAGAAATTTTCATTTAAAAAATGTGTTAATAAAAATTATTAAAACAAAACTTGAATATATGAGCACACCTTTTGCAATTATAGATTTACTTGCCATTTTACCTGCTTTCAGAACCCTTAGAATCCTTAGAATTTTTGTAATATTCAGACTTATTAAAATATTAAGATATACAAAAAACGTCAATATATTTTTAGATGTTTTAAGAAGTAAAAAATTTGAATTGTTAATTGTATTATTGGCTGTTGTTTTTATTGTCTTTATCGGAGGCTCGGTTATCTATGTGTTTGAAGCTCATACAAATCCTGAAATAAAAAATCTGTTTGATTCATATTATTGGGCTTTAATTACTATATCTACCGTTGGTTACGGGGACATAACGCCGGTAACAAATGAAGGTAAAACTCTTACAATGCTATTAATTATTACTGGAGTCGGTATTATTTCATTTACCACTTCTATTATTGCAAGTGCATTTACCGAGAAATTACATGAATTAAAAAGTGAAAAAGTTTTCAGGGAGATTGAGCATTTTAATGAAATTTATTTAATCTGCGGTTTTTCGGATGAAGCAGAAATTTTAGGAGAAAAATTAATAAAAGAAAAAAAAGATTTTTTAATCGTCGATACTGATGAAAACAGGGTTGAAAAAGCTGCATTAAAAGGATATGAGGCAGTTAAAGGAGATATTACCCAAAAAATTTTTTTGAAAAATCTCCATTTTAAAAAAATTACCAAAATTTTTGTATTGACAAACTCGGATGTTACAAATACGTTTATAACATTGACTTTAAGGGCATATTCAAAAGGGGCAGAAATTATTGCCCTAGCCAATGATGAAAAAAATATTTCAAAACTTAAAAAAGTAGGGGCTGATTATGTTGTTGTCCCTACCAAGGCGACTGCACTTCTTGCAAGTGTTTATATAGGAAGCCCCATTACATTTGCCGTAATTGACGCAATTTTAAGTGAAAAGAAAAATGCAATTATTGATGAAATAAAGGTTATAGAAAATTCAATACTTGATGGAAAACTGATAGGAGAGATTGATTTTGACAAATATAAAATATTGCTTTTCGGCGTTTTAAAAGACAAAGAATCCCAAATGCTTGAAAAAACTTTTTCTCTTAGCAGAGGCCATTTTTATTTTAACCCGCCTTTTGATTTAAGACTTGAAGCCGGAGACATTATTGTTGTAATGGGATACAGCGTAAGCATAAATTATTTTAAATATCATATAGAAAAGAGTAGTTTATGAAAATAGCTATTTTCGGATTTGACAAATACGGGGAAAAAATCGCAGCTACATTAAAAAAATCCAATGTTATAATTGTTGTATTTGATGAAAATGAAGAACAAAAAGCAAAAGAAAAATTTTTTGACGTAATTAAACTTAACGAAATCAATGATGAAGAGTTGCAAAAGATAGAAAATATAGAATATGCAATTTGTACATTAAAAGATGAGGAAAAAAATCTGTTTTTGGTGTTGTCTCTTAGAGAATTGTTTCCTGAATTAAAAATTGTTGTTAAAATAAGCAATAAAGAAAACGAATATAAATATAAATTGGCCGGTGCAAATAAATTATTGAACCCTTTTGATATTATAGCAAACAGAATAATGACTATTTTGAAAAAACCTTTAACATTAAAAGTTATAGAAGAAATTATTTTTAAAGATAATAAGCTCTCTTTTGCAGAAATTGAAATTCCGGAAAATTCTTTTTTGGAAGGTAAAGCAATAAAGGATGTGTATAAAGAGATAACAAGCATATATAATTTACTGATTATTGGAATAGTGGATAAAGAAATAAGTGAAAATGTTATATTTATAGTTAGAGGTATAAATCATATTTTAAACAAAGGCGATATTTTGGTGGCTGTGGGTGATACAGATGAAATAGATAGGTTTAAAAGAGATTTGGAAATATTTAAAGGGAGACAATGATAGGAATAATAGGAGCGGGAAGCTGGGGAAGCGCTTTGTATCATGCCATAAAACAAAAATATAAAGATGCTGTAATTACTTCGAGAAGAAAAAGAAATATAGAAAACTTTGTAAATATTGAAAAAGTTTTAGAAAATGAATATATAATTATTGTTATTGCAGCGCAGGCTATAAAAGATTTTTTAAAAAAATATGATTTGAGGGGTAAAAAAATTTTAGTTGCAAGTAAGGGAATAGATAAAGATGAGCTTAAATTTTTGAATGAAATTTTCGAACAATATATTGAAACTGAAAATTTAGCGTTTATATCAGGCCCCTCATTTGCAAAAGAGGTAAAGGAAAACAAACCTACCGCCCTTGTTATTGCTTCTAAAAATTTAAATTTGGCAAATGAATTTAAAAAATTTTTTCCGGATTTTTTAAAAATTTATATTGATGATGATGTTGAAGGCGTTGAGGTTGCAGGTGCATATAAAAATGTAATAGCAATTGCCGCAGGAATCTGCGAAGGGCTCAATCTCGGAAACAATGCAAAAGCCGCATTAATCAGCAGGGGTCTTGTTGAAATGGACAGATTTGGGGAGTTTTTCGGGGCCAGAAAAGACACCTTTTTAGGCGTTGCGGGGGCTGGGGATCTGTTTTTGAGTGCAAATTCCACAATGAGCAGAAACTACAGGGTAGGGCTTAATCTTGCTAAAAATAAACTGCTTAAAGATATTTTGGATGAACTCGGAGAAGTAGCCGAAGGAGTTTACACTACCGAAGCCATTTATAAATTAGCCCAAAAACATAATATTTACACACCTATTGCGAATGAAGTTTATAAAATAATTTATACCGGTAAAAAACCGGTGGAATCTTTAAAAGATTTGCTTATTTAGCTTTTTTTGCTGCATCTAATGCAATATAAAGCATAGCCCCTGTTGCCACTACACATAATACTAAAGCCATAAATCCGCTGAATCCCATAACGTCTCCTTTTTTTGTTTTAAAAATTATAACAAATTTAATATAATTATCAAAAAGGTTTTATGTGAGAGCAGATAAATTTTTGGTTTTAAAAGGATTTGTAACCTCACGAAACAAAGCAAGGGAGTTAATCAAAAACAATAAAATCAAAATAAATGGTAAAACAGTAAATAAAACTTCTTTTGAAGTAGATGAAAAGGATAAAATTGAAATTTTGGAAGAAAAGATTTATGTAAGCAGGGCAGCCCGGAAGCTTAAAAATTATTTGGAAAAATATAATATAACGTTTGACGGAAAAACAGTTTTGGATATAGGGGCAAGTACCGGGGGGTTTAGTGAGGTAAGTTTGGAAAAAGGTGCCCGAAAAATTGTAGCGGTTGATGTCGGGAGCAATCAGCTTGATAAAAAATTAAAACAAAATCCTAAAATTATTTGTTATGAAAAAACAGATTTCAGAAATTTTGAATATCCGGAAAAATTTGATTATATTGTAAGTGATGTAAGTTTTATTTCTTTAAATAAACTTATTGATAAAATAGATAAATATGCCAAAAAAGATATTATTTTGTTATTTAAGCCCCAATTTGAAGTTGGAATAGGAATAAAAAGAGATAAAAAAGGTGTTGTTTTGGATACAATTGCAATAGAAAAAGCAAGAAGAAAATTTGAAATCAATTGTAAGAATACAGGGTGGAAATTATTAAGAAGTGAAGAGAGTTCCGTTAGGGGAAAAGAAGGAAATATTGAATATATTTACCATTTTATAAAGGAAAATAATGATTAAAAGATATCCCACAAGAAAAATAAAAATAAGAGATGTTGAAATAGGAGGAGGTGCCCCGATTAGCGTTCAGTCAATGACTTATTCAAAAACAAAAGATATAAACTCAACACTTGAGCAGATAAACAGGCTCTATTTTGCAGGGGCCGATTTGGTAAGGGTTGCAGTGCTTGATGAAGAAGATGCAAAATCCCTTAAAACTATTGTGGAAAAATCACCGCTTCCGGTTATTACCGATATACATTTTAATTATAAATTAGGTCTTATAGCCTCAGAATATGTGGATGCTCTCAGGATTAATCCTGGAAATATAGGGGGAAAGACAAAAATAAAAGAAATTGTAAAAGCGTGTAAGCAAAGGAATCTGCCCATAAGAATAGGGGTAAATTCCGGCTCTTTGGAAGAACATCTGGAAAAAAAATACGGACAGAGTCCTAAAGCAATGGTTGAAAGTGCGCTTTGGCATATTAAATTTTTGGAAGATTTGGATTTTTTTGATATAAAAGTTTCACTTAAAGCAAGCGATGTTATAAGAACGGTCGAGGCTTATCGAATGTTAAGACCTTTAGTGGATTATCCTTTTCATTTGGGAGTGACGGAAGCAGGGACTAAATTCCATGCTACTATTAAAAGCGCTGCGGCATTTGGAGCACTTTTACTTGAAGGAATAGGGGATACATTAAGGGTTTCCATTACGGGTGAACTTGAAGAAGAGATTAGGGTGGGCCGTGCAATTTTACAGGATTTGGGACTTATTAAAGGAGTTAATATAGTTTCATGTCCTACGTGCGGAAGAATAGAAGTTGACCTGCCTCCTATTGTCGAAGAGGTTGAAAAAGCAACGAAAAATATAAAAGTGCCTCTTAATCTCTCTGTTATGGGCTGTGTTGTAAACGCTCTCGGTGAGGCAAAAGAAGCTGATTTGGCAATAGCCTGCGGAAAAGGATACGGTCTTATACTTAAAAAAGGTGAAATAATAGGGAAATATAAAGAAAAAGAACTGCTTCCTAAATTTTTGGAGGAGATAAATAAATATGTAAAGGAATGCAAATGAATACACCCGCTTTAATTTATGCAGTCGCTTTAACTATTGTTTCTTTGGCGGTTATTTTTATGATTATGGTAATTAAACCAAATAAGGTAACTAAAGAAAAGCTTGAAAAAATATTGAAAAAAGAAATAATTGAAAAACTAAAAAATGCTGAAAATGAAAAAGAAATGAAAGAAATTATAAGAAGTTTGGACAATAAAACAAAAATGAAATTAAAAACGCTTTTTGAATCTCAGGATGTAAGAGATGTTATAAACGGTGTAAAAGAACATTTTAAGGTTTAAATTTTTTTCTAAGCTCCGGATCCATTAATACATCGGCAATTTCAATATGTAAATCTGCTTTTTGGGGATTTGTAATTTTGTATTTTTCTTCGTTTTCAGATAAAATAATACCAATTTCGACAGGATTGTTTGTTGTTTTTAACTGATGAACCAAATCTGTATCGTGGGTTTGTATATAAATATCTTTTAACTGGATTGAACCCGGTGTGTCTTTGAAAGGATATGTGATTTTTACAACCATTTATAACCTTTTTTATAATTATAACATAAGGAGTAAAATTGGATTTATATAATTTGGATATTGAGAGGGGAATATTGAGTGCTGTTATTTTTGACGGAAAAGTATATGAAGATGTGGCGGCTATTTTAAGCCCTAAAGATTTTTACCTTCCTTTTCATCAATATCTTTTCGAAGCTATGGAAGAGTTGTATCATAAAGATATGCCTATTGATGAAATTTTTTTAAGGGATGTTTTAAATAAAAAAAACAAATTTGATGAAGAGCTTTTTTTAGAAATTTTGGGAACCGCCCCGATAGAAGCGGTAGAAATTTATGCAAAAGAGATAAAAGATTTATCGGTAAAAAGAGAGCTTATACATCTTTCAACAGAAATTAAAAAAACAGTTTTGCAAGAAGACAAAAGGGCTGTTGAAGAGGTTGAAGAGATTCAAAGTAAACTTTTCAGCATCGCAACATCCAATCTTTCCGGGGATTTTAAAGATTCAAACAAAATAATAAACGAAACTTTGGATTATATTAAAAAACAGGTATCAAAGCAAAATAAAATTGTAACAGGGCTTGATACCGGATTTGTTGAACTTAACAGAAAAACAAGCGGATTCGGAGAAGGCGATTTGATAATAATTGCCGCAAGGCCTTCTATGGGTAAAACGGCTTTTGCACTGAACCTGGCATTTAATGTATTAAGGCAGGATAGGGGGGTGGCAATTTTTTCTCTTGAAATGCCGGCGGAGCAGCTGATGCTTAGAATGATAAGTTCGGCAAGCGATATTCCCCTTCAGGATTTAAGAAGGGGGAATTTAAATGATGAAGAATGGTCCAAACTTACCGAGGTAAGTGATTATTTAAGCGAAAAACCTCTTTTTGTGGATGACGAGGGAAGTGTCAATATTCATACAATAAGGGCAAAACTCAGAAAATTAAAAGCTCAAAACAGAGATATTTCCCTTGCAATTGTAGATTATCTTCAGTTGATAAATTCAGATATTAAAGAAAGGCATTTGGCTATTGCGGAAATTAGCAGAAGTCTTAAACTTTTAGCGCGCGAACTTCAAATACCCATAATTGCCCTTTCCCAGCTAAACAGGGCACTTGAAAGCAGGCCTAACAAAAGACCGATGCTGAGTGATCTTAGAGAATCAGGCGCAATAGAACAGGACGCAGATATTATAATGTTTATTTATCGTGATGACGTATATAAAGCATTGGAAGCCAGACAGAAACAAAAAGAAGCAATTCAAAAAGGAAAAGCTGCGGAAGTGACATATAATGAAAAGGAAATAGAAGATGCGGAAATAATCATCGGAAAACAGAGAAACGGACCGACTGGCACCGTTGAAATGCTGTTTCATAAAAAATACACCAAATTTAGCGATAAATTAAGTAAGGTTAAAGAAGTTGAGCATACAGAAGCTCATATTGACATTCCTGCTATTTAGTTTTTTATTGTGTTTAAGAGGGGCTTTTTCTTATATTTTATATAAAAATTTTATTTCAAAAAAAGTGGTTAAAATAGACGGGTTTGTCGCAAATCAGTATAAAAAGAAAAATTACTATGTATTGAAGATAAAATCAAAAAATTTAACTTTTTATACAATAAACAGGGATGATTTAAAAAATCTTTTGAATGAAGATGTCTCTGTTAAAATTTTTACCAAACATATCTCTTTTAAAAATTATCTTTTCGGATTTTTTGCCCCAAGTTTTGATTTGAAATTAAAAGAACCTTCAAAAATTGAAAAATATGTTGAAAATCAGCATAAAAATATAAAAATAACAAATTTATACAAAGCTTTGTATTTTGGCAAATCTATTGATTTTAGCACAAGAAAAGACCTTTCGACTCTTGGAATAAGTCATCTTTTTGCCCTTAGCGGATTGCATCTGGGGTTTTTAAGCGCAATTTTGTTTTTTATGTTAAATCCTGTTTATAAATTTTTTCAAAGCCGTTTTTTTTCGTATAGAAACAGATATTTTGATTTGGGTATTTTTATTTTAACAACAGAATTTTTATATCTTTATTTTACTAATTTTCCTTCATCGCTTGTCAGGGCTTTTGTTATGGAAACGGTTATTTTTATAAGTCTTATTTATCTGGAAAAAGAGCCTTTGAGTGTTTTAATATGGACATTTTTAATAAGTGTTTTAATATTTTTTGAAAAAGTTTTCAGTATCGGATATTTTTTAAGCTTTATGGGTGTATATTATATATTTTTATTTTTTAAATATTTTAAACCGACTTTTGTCAATTCTTTGATTTTGAGCTTTTATATGTATTTGGTTATGTTTATATTGGGGCATTATTTTTTTTATAATTTCAATTTTTATTCATTTTTTTCACCTGTTGTAAACATATTGTTTTCTGTTTTTTATCCTGTAAGTATATTTTTGCATTTAACAGGGTTTGGCGGATTGTTTGATAAAGTTTTACAGTGGTATCTTAATATGGGAGAGAAAAATTATTATGTTAATGTAGATTTTTGGATACTTTTATTTTTTTTATCTTTAAGTTTTTTTGCTTATTACAGAAAGTGGGCTTTTTATGGTATAAATTTATTTGCATTGATAGTTATTTTAATAAAAATTTAAAAAGGTTATATTAAATGAAAATAATGTATAAATTTGAAAATATTGAAGAGTATAAAAAATATTTTAGTGAGTTAATTGAAAAAGAAAGAAAAGCAGAAAAAGAATTTTATTTAAATGAAATAAAAAAACTAACGCCACAAGAGAGACAAAAAAAAGGCAGGGCACTGCTCGGGCTTAAAATGAAATATATAGGAGAGTTTTTAGATTTTAAAATATACATGTTCAACAGGAATAATATGCCCGAACACCAAATTAAAGTAGGGGATATTGTATTAGTGAGCAGGGGGGAGCCTTTAAAATTTTCCAAAGAAGCAACCGTTAGCAGTGTTGGCAAAAATTTTATAGAAGTTTATTCAAAAGAAGCAATATTCAGAAGTAAATTATACAGACTTGATTTGTATGTTAATGATATTACATTTAAAAGAATGATAAAAGCGTTAGATGAAATGAAAAATGGAAAATGTAAAATGAAAAATTGTATTGATGTATTAATAGGTAAAAAAGCCCCAAAAATTATTGAAGTTGATGAAAGAAGCGATATTTTAAATGAAAGTCAAAATGCAGCTCTTAGAAAGTGTATTAACTCAGATGTTTTTTTAATTCATGGTCCTCCGGGAACAGGAAAAACTACCACTTTGGCTGAAGTTATAAAAAAGCACATAGGAAAAAGAATTTTAGTTACGGCAGACAGTAACGTGGCGGTTGATAATGTTATGGAAAAAATGGGTGAATTTAATATTGTAAGAATCGGTCATCCTGCAAAAATTGATTCCAAACTTATGAAATTTTCTCTGGATGTAAGAATAAGAAGGGATAAAAGATATAAAGAAATTGAAAAAATTAATAAAAAAATAGATGATTTAAAACATATGCAGGAAAAAAGATGCAAAAAACCGACTCCCGGCAGAAGAAGAGGGATGAGCGATGAGGAGATTTTACAATTAGCAAAAGAAGGAAAAGCAAAAAGAGGTATTAAGGCCGAGTGGATAAAAGAGATGGCCGAATGGCTTAAACTGCAAAAAAATATCAGTAAGTTATATGACGAAAAAAATAAAAAAATAGAAATTATTATGAATGATATTTTAAATAATGCTGATATTATTTTTGCAACCAATTCAGGTACCGGCGGTGAATTTTTGGAAACAAAAGAATTTGATGTTGTTTTTATAGACGAAGCAGCCCAGGCAATGGAGCCATCAACGCTTATTCCTTTAATAAAAGCAAAGCAGGCTGTTTTTGCGGGTGACCATAAACAGTTGCCTCCAACAATTTTAAGTAATGATAAAAGGCTTATGGTTTCACTTTTTGAGAGACTTACATATTTGTATAAAGATATTTATTATACCCTGGGTATTCAATACAGAATGAATGAAAAAATAAATAATTTTTCAAGCTCGGAGTTTTATGAATGCAGGGTAAAAACATATGAAAAAATTAAAAATATAACTATAAAAGATTTAAAAATTAAAGAAAATGAAATGTATGGGGGATATGCGCCGATTGTTTTTATAGATACATTGGGTAAATTTATAGAAAAATCAAAAAGCGGAAGTTTTTCAAAATATAATCCACTTGAAGCCGAGTATGTAAAAAAAATAGTTGAAAAATTAATAAAAAACGGGGCTAAAGAAGAATATATCGGAGTAATTACCCCTTATAAAGACCATGAAGAATATATAAAAAAAATAATGAAAAACTCAGTTGAAGTGAAATCTGTGGACGGTTTTCAGGGCAGGGAAAAAGAAATAATTATTTTAAGTCTTGTTAGGGCAAATGAAAATGAAGAAATCGGGTTTTTAAAGGATATAAGAAGACTGAATGTATCAATAACACGGGCTAAAAGAAAACTTGTTATAATAGGTGATGCTAAAACATTAAGAATAAATAAAACTTATAAAAATTTGATTGAATATATAAAAAAAGAAGGGATTTATAAAACTATTTAGCGGCTTCTTTTAGTGCATTTAGAGCTGCTTCATAGTTTGGTTCTTCAGTGATTTCAGGAACTAATTCTTTATAAGTTACTTTTCCTTCTTTGTTTACTACAAATATTGCTCTAGCACTAAGACCTCTAAGTGGACCTTCAGCAATTAAAGTTCCATAATTTACACTAAAACATTTTTCTCTGTAATCACTTAATACTTGAAGATTTTCAATTCCTTCAGTTGAACAAAATCTTTTTGCAGCAAAAGGTAAATCCATACTTACTACACATACTACCGCTCCATCAACTGCAGCAGCTTGTTCATTGAATTTTCTAGTTTCAGTTGCGCAAACAGGTGTATCAAGACTTGGTACAGCAATAATTAACTGAGCTTTTCCCTGAGCTCCACCAATTGTTATTTCTTCAAGTGCGTTATTTGGCAGGGTTACAACAGGAGCTTTATCTCCAACATTTACTTGATTCCCATAAAGTGCTACATCATTTCCTTTTAATTTTGTTGTTACAGGCATATTGTCTCCTTTTTTTATTGGAGTATATCAAAAAGTATGAAAATAAAAAAGATAAAAATAGTCTTATTTTTGTAATGTAACAAAAAGTTACACATACTAAAATTAAATTTTAATATGAAATTCTTTTGGAGAAAAATTTATAGAAGGATAGTGGTGCGGCGGAGGTGCGTAGTTTTTTAGTTTTTCTCAGTTTCAGATTGTATCACTTCTTTTGAAATATTACCATAAAATCGGGATATTGTTGTTTTTATTAGTTTTAGTTTGTATCATATTAGCACAAAAAAAAGTGGGGTCAGTAGTGGGGTCGGTTTTTTAACCGCACCATATTTCATTAAAAAGGAGTTTAATATGAGTATAGTTTTAACTCAAACAGCAATTAATTCTTTTTTAATAGATGATAAAAGAAAGAAGTAATCAGATGGAATGGTAAAAGGTTTGAGACTTGTTAAAAAAAATAAAAGTATAGTTTGGGAGTTTAGATATAAAAAGATTGGAACTAAAAAAGACACAAGCCTTAAAATAGGAAATTATCCTGATATTACTTTAAAGACAGCCAGAGATATTGCAAGAGGTTATAAGGAACTTTTAGCAAAAGGTATTGACCCAGTAGAGCATAAGAGAGAAAAAGAAGAAGCCGTTAAAAGGGAGCAAGAAAAAAAAGACTTTTAAGACAATAGCTTATGAGTTTTTAGAATTAAAAAAAGGAAGTGTTAGCAATAAAAGATTTAAGAGCAATTATTTAAGAGCTTTTGAAAAATATGCTATTCCTTTTATGGGTTATAAGAAGATAGACAAAATTACAAGATATGATTTAATAGACTTTATAAAATGGATACCAAAAGTAAATCTTCCAAATGCTACCAGAACAAGAGAAAAATCTACACAGCAAAAGAAGTATTTAATTATGTAAAAAACTGCCTTGATTATGCGTTAAATTTAGGACTTATAGAATATAATCCAGCTTACGGAATAGATCCAAGCAAAATATTACCAAGAGAACAAAAAGAGAAAATGAAAGCCGTTATTAATGAAACTAAAATCAAAGAAGTATATCAAAAAATCCTCTCTTACGATTATGAAGCAAGCCGTTACATAATGCAGTTTCAAGCACTTACAGCTTTAAGAAATGTAGGACTTTACCGCTTAAAGTGGGAGTATATTGATTTTAAAAGAAAGATTATTATTTATCCTCCAAATACATATAAGGATAATAAAGAGCCTTTTAGACTTCCTTTAACGGATAACACTGCTTAATATACTTCAATACTTTAAAAAAATTGAGACATACCATTAATTTTGTGTCTGTGATATTATAACAAATATTTTTCATTCATCAACTCCATGTTCAAAATTCATAACAAACATTTGATTTAATTCATATCTTTTAGATTTAATTAAAGGGTTAATTTTCCAAGTTTTATGTAATTTATCAGTTACAATAAAAAGAGCAACATTTAAAATATCCATAGATTGAAAAAAAACACCTTTTTTAAGTCTCTGTTTTTCAAATGTAGAATGAACGGATTCCACAGCATTTGTTGAATTGATAAGTTTTCTAATAGTTTCGGGATATTTTAAAAAAGCTAAAAATTCTTCTTTTTTTGAATTAAGATATTTGATATAAGTCGGATAGTGATTTTTAAATTTTTCAATTATTTCAGTCTGAAAAATAGATAATCCTTTTTCAAAAGTATCACAAGAATATTTAATTTCTTTGATTTTTTTATTAACGAAAGAAGCATCTTTTTTTTTCATATGTTTATAAATATTTCTTGAAAGATGAACTGTGCATTTCTGAATGTCAGAATAAGGAAAATAAGCTTTTAAAGAGGGGAAAATAAAAAGACCATTAGTTACAAGACTTTTTAATGCAATGTATCAAAAAAATATCATAGCTCAAAAACTATTAGAGGAATTAAAAGCAATTGACCCAGAGTTTTTAAGCGATAAAAATTTACTTACTATTAAAGGCATTAAATATATTATCCTTCCTTAAACTCTTATCAATTTATTCTGCTTAAAAATCAATAAAGGGGGTAAACCTATTTTTACAGGGTGTAAAGACATAAACATATCAAAATCCCCTATTTATGAGAGTTTTAGAGTATTTAATAAATAATTAGGGTGTAAGTAAGTGTAAGCATTTCAAGGGTTTACACCCCAAGAAAATGCCGAAATTATGGGCTTTTCAGGGCGTTAGGGTGTATCAGTCGGCTGCCCAGTCACGAAAAAACAAAAACTAATTTCAGGGGGGTGGGGGTATGATTGCTTTTATATCCCAAATGGTGTATAATAAACAAAAAAAAAGGATTGATATGAAAACTCAAACAAGTATCAGAATTGAAAAAGAATATTTTGAAGAAGCAAAAGAGATTTTAAGACAAGTAGGTTTGAGCTATTCAGAAGCAGTTAACATTTTCACTGCAATGATAGTAAAGCATAAGGGACTTCCTTTTGAAGTAAAAATTCCAAATGAAACTACTCAAAAAGCTATTAAAGAAGCAAGAACTGGTAAAAATGTGGAAAAAACAAGTATAGATGAGCTTAAAAGATTTGCTAATGCTTAAACTCAAAAGACATAAGCAATTCATAAAAGATATGAAGAAAATTAAAATAAGTGATACTCAGTTTCAAAAATTTATCAATTATATTTCTCTGCTATTAAATAATGAAGAACTTCCAGCAGAAGCAAAAGACCATTCATTAACAGGTGAATGGAGTGATACAAGAGAATTTCATATAGGAGGCGATTTATTAGTTATATACATCAAAACAGACGAAGAATTAATCCTCGTTAGAATTGGAACTCACTCACAGCTTTTTAAATAGCAACATTTATGCAACAGGTAAAAAACTTCATTAGCTCCCTTTTACAGGTGATTTAAGAACTTGTAAAAATAAAAAAGCAACACTTTTTTTTAAAAAAATACCTTGATTTTTTTTATCACGCTAATAGAGAAAATTGAAAAGGAAACAAAAGGAAACAAGTCTTAAAAGTTTCTTTTTTGAAGTTTCTAAAAGTTTACAAGTAATTTAAAAAGTAAACAAAAGTTAACAAACTAAACAAAACTAAACAGCTTTTAAAAAGTCAACAGATAAAATTTAAAACTATATAGAAGCTTTATTAAGAGGAAAATTAATACATCTTCTTTATTACAATAAAAAAGGAAATGCTCTGTTTCAAAAGCCGGATAAAATTCTTTTAGATAATCCAAATCTCTTTAATGTTTTATGTTCAAATCAAAATAAAGGAGCAATAAGAGAATCGTTTTTTGTATCACAACTTTTTAAACATACAATCAGATATTCAAAACAGGGGGATTATATAGTGGATGAAAATTACGTATTTGAAATAGGAGGGAAAAATAAAACTAAAAGACAAATAAAAAACCTTGAAAATGCATATATTATAAAAGATGATATTGAAATAGGATTTGATGAAATTCCACTTTGGCCGTTTGGGTTTTTGTTTTGATTAAACAAAATCCCTCAAATCTATTTTTTCTTTAAAAGCTATTTGTTTTAATTTTTTAATAGCGTTGCTTTCTAACTGTCTGACTCTTTCTCTTGTAATTCCTAAAACATAGCCTATTTCTTCAAGGGTAAGCCCTTTTACTTCTCTTATATCTTCTATTATTCCTTCTTCTAACATTTTTTGGGTAGCTTTGTCATAGCTTTTATATTTATCATAATATTGTTTTAGCATTTCAATTTTTGGATGATGTTTTTTCATCTTTCTCCCTTTTTTTGTAATTATATTAGCATTTAGAGAATATATAATAATAGAAAAGGAATTTTATTTTTGGATTGAAGAATATAAAAATATCAAAAATCAAGGTTTTAATCTCTCCTCAAAATATAACTGTAACTATAAGGCTATTATTGGAAAAAATGGAAGCGGGAAAAAATTATGCGAAAAAAATAATATCTATTTGTCCTTGGGTTAACGAAATTTATCACAGAAAAGATAATTATAATATTCCATTATTAATTGAACGAAGAATTTTCACCAAGAAGATTACAAATATTTAAAATAGAAATGATTCAAAAATTTTTGATAATGAAAAAAATCTTTTATATCAATTAAATAATTTAAATACAAAAGAGTATGATTCTTATTAAAGAATATAAAATTATTATCCAAAAGAAAAATATATGATATAGATAAAGAAATATGAAGGGACATTTTTTAGAAACAAAGAAGATTTGACAAGGCTTATAAGGATTTAAAAGAATTATCTGATAAAAATTTTGAAAAGTTGAATTTAGATGAAAAAAATTTAATTAAATATATTCAAAATGTATTGAATTATAATTTGATTTTTTTTGATATTGATACAATTAATGGATGCTTTAAAAACAGAATATAAAAAACAAGGAAAACAGTATTACCTAAAAATATTAAATGCTCATTGTTTTATCTTTTAAAAAATAATGAATATTATAAAGGTTTTGAAAGATTTAAAAAAGGTAAAAAATGATTTAAGCCTTTAGAAGATGATTTATTTAATGATGATATTTCCCAAGAAGACATTATAAAATATTCATTAGCTGGAGCTTTGAGCGGTTTTTTGACTCCTAATGAAAGAATAAAACTTATAGAAGATGCAAAAAATGGGAAAGTTAGTTTATTATATATAGCACCTGAATCTTTGAGATTTAAAACTCTTTATTTAGTGCAACAGCATCTAAAGAAGTTATTGAAGATATTAAATAAAAATAATGTATTAATATTGAAACTGGTTATAGGGTTGAGAGTTTTCATTCAAAAAAAGAAAATAGAGAAGAAATTTTGCAAAATTTTATTAATAATTATATTGATATTATTGTTATCAAGCTTTGAAAGATTTCAAAAAAGATAAAATTTATCTAAACCCAGTAGATTTAGCTATAAAATCGAAACTATTATGTAAAAAAGAAAAAGATAGAATTAAAAGAAAAGGGAATAATTAATATTAAAGCTTCGTGAAATTGCTGAAAAATTTAAACAATCTACAAATAAAAATTTTCAAAGATATAATAAGCAAAACAATAAAAAACAAAGATTAGATAAAAAATATTAATAAAAGATTAAATAATACATATAAGAATTAAAAAGAATGTTTTAAGAATTAAAATGAATAAAAAGAAAAAGAAATAAATGTATTAAATTAAGAGATAAAAAATTTTTAAAAAAATATAAAAATTATATTTATAACAAAAAGGTAGATTAAATAATTTACAGGTATTATATTTAGATGAGTATCAAGATATTACTCCTAAAACTTTTGAAATAATAAAAGAACTAATAAAATACGGAGAAATTAAAGAAATTGTATTTTAAAAGAATTTAATAGAGGATGATGATATTTTAACTAAGGATGTTATTAATAAAGCTTATAAAAAAATTTCATATTTATCTAAATCAAAAAATTTTTATTGTATAGAAGATTATATAAGAAATAAAAAACTTTCAAAAAAATCTTTTAAAATAAATTTATAGACAAATTAGTAACAAAGATATTATAAACAAAGAACCAAGTGCAATTAAAAATCTTTTCAAAAAAAATGAAAATCTTATATTTTGGGATATGAGCAAAGAACAAGTTGAAAATTTTAAAGAAAGAAATTCTTTTTTATTTAAATAACAAGGATATGCTATGACAATCTACAATTACATAAAATCAAAATTCCACAATTACAAAAACAAAATAAATATTCAAAAAGCACAAGAGTGGCTCTCTAATAATATAAATAAAGTTTCAGCTCTGTTTGAAGATATAAAATTAAGAGATTTTATATTTGAACCTTTTAAAGAAGTATTTTATTATCCTGATAAAACTTTAGATAAAGATATTTATAATGTAATTACACAAGTAGCAATAATAAATGCAATTTTAGCAGGCCTTCCAGGACAGCTCGGAGTTGGGGTTTATGTATCTATTGCATTTGAGGCTTGGATGGGATATGTCATAGCAAGACATGTAGGCATAAGTATTTTAAGACCTACTGAAATTTTTAAATATATTGGAATTATAGGAGGAGGATTGTTTATTTTTAAAACAATTCTCAGTTTTTCTTTTTCACTTTTTTCGATAATTCCACTTAATCCTTTGATATTGGCAGAAATATTTACTACCAATCTTATTGGAATAGCCTTTTGGGTAGGTTTTGAAGAGGTAAAAAAAAGCGGAAGTTTTAAAATACCTAAAAGATTGTGGTTTGAAATTTTTAATAAATCAAAAAACTTGTATATTCATCAATTAAATATTTTAAAAAATACTTTTAATACTGAAAACTTAAAAAAAGTAGCCAATAGACTTAAAATGTGGCTTAATGGCGATATTTACGACACAAAAGAAGTAAGGGGCGAAATTTTTGCATCAGCTGCTATGGCTTATCTTTTAAGCGGTCATTATGATAAATTACAAGGACCTTTGGGAAAAATATTTGAAGAGGCTATCAGACTTAGATGGTCTTCTCAATTTGATGAAAATACACCAATTGAAGAAATTGCAAAAAGATTTTCCGAATATTCTCCAGAGCAGTTAGAAGGGGCTATCAATACAATAAAAGGCAAAATGTTTGAAATTTTAGTAACAGATTTAGAAAACAGCGATAATGATGATATTAAAGCCCATATGTTTACAAATGAATCACATCCCGATTCTGATATAATTTTTACAAATACAGATACAGGAGAAAAAATTGCACTCTCCCTAAAAGCTACGCATAATCCTGAAATTATTGAACATGCATTATTAAAATATCCTGATACTCCCATCTTAACTACAAAAGAAATTTCAGACTATTTTGAACATAATCCTGAATATGCCCATAAAGTATTTGGGACTGATATATCAAATGAAATGCTTGAAAATATTACAAAAGAAAATGTAGATAAACTAATAGACAGCATTGAGCCTGTAAATGAAACTGAAGTTGTAGTTTCCGGAGTTACAATGAGTTCAGTTGCATTAGTTTGGCCATTATTAATGGCATATCACAAAAAAAAGATAACATATCCTCAATTTGAAAAAGCAATGAAAAAAATATTTCAAAAACAGGGAGTTAGACTTGCTTCAAGATTAGCTTACGGAATAATGTTCGGCCCTCTTTTTGCCTGGTATTTATTGGCAAGAAGTATTAAGCTTATCAGTAATAAAGCGATGTAAAATAAAATTTAATTTTTGGACTGTTAGATGGACTATCAAAGAAACTTAATTTTAAGCTATGAATTTATAAAATTTTATTAAAATATACTGGTGCGGCGGGGGAGGCTATAAATGGCGTTTAAGGTATAAACTTGGTAAAAAAGACAGTTATTATACTATTGGAGATTATCCAACTATTGGATTATCAGAAGCAAGGAAAATAGCACAAGAAATAAGAAATCTTCTTTTAAAAGGAAAAGAAGTTACAGAATCGGAATTATTTAGGGACATATATTCATTATATTCAACCATTTATAGGCAATAAAAAAATTAATGAAATAACAAGAACTGATATTATTGAAATCATTAAACAAGAAAAAACAAAAATGATATTACAGGGAATATTTAACCAAAGAACATAATCCCCACGGATGGAGAGCTACATTTTCAACACTTGCTTATGAAAATCAAAAACTCATAAAGTTGGTAACAAAGTAACAAGAGCTTATATGAGAAGCGATTTTTTAGAAGAGAGAAGAAAAAGAGTTTTTAATTAATTTTTAATTTTTTTTTATTTTTTTTCTCTTTTAAAGGCATTATATGTTATAATATGTATATCTAAATACACATCAAAGGTTATATTATGATGAAGAAGAGATAAAAAAAGTATTGAAGAATATGCAAAAATTATCTAAAAGCAACAAACGAAAAAAATGAGGCTTTTGTATCTAATGCTGATGAGCTTATTAAGAGAATAGAGAATGAGTTATAAGACACCTTTTTTACACCAGTTTTTACACCCCATTGACATCAAAATTAAACTTTTTCCTTTAAAAGGCAAATAAATATTAAATTTTTACAAAAATAATTTTTTAGCAAATTTTTTGCACCTTTTGCACCCTAAATTAATTAAAACCCCTAAATTACGGTATTTCTTTAAGGAAATTTTTTGCACCTAAAAAATAAAGAAAAATAGTATCAATATAAGTTCACTTAGTCTCAATGTGCTATAATTGTATTACTAAAAAACAGGAGCGTGAAAAAATGCAAGCAGTATTGAATAATAGTTTTTTAGAAAATGTTAAACTTAAAAAAAGAATAAGAAGAACTTATAAAAATATTAAAAAGAGCTTAATGTTTTTATATGAAGATTTAGTTACATTTGACTTCAATACTTCAATGCTTGAAATGAGAAAAGAAGTTGAAGATATTAGAAACCAAAAAATTTAAAAAACTTCTTAAATATATTATAAAATCTTATAAGACCACATAAAATAAATACCGCATATTATGTTATTTAACTTGTAATCCTAAAATAGCAATTTTTGGGTGGATAGTATTCATACAAAATCTATAAAAAAACTTTTAAAAAATGATTTTTCATATTTTTTAAAAAGATATTTTCCAAATGAAATATTAGAAGAGCCTAAGTTAGAAAATATGAAACTGTAAAAAATACATTTATTAAAGAAACTTTTAAAAAATATAAACTTCAAACTTAAAAAGCTATTTTATTGATGATGAAGAAACTTTAAAAAATTTATTTTATAAATTTATTAGTAAAAAAATATTATACAAACCCGATGAAAGTTTTAAAATTTTTTCTTTTGCCCCCATACACGCACAAACAAAAGCAGTAAGATAAAGAATTCCCAAAGCCACTTAAACCAAGTCCGAAAATAACTTTAATCAACAAAAAAGCATTTGAGGAATATTTAGGTATAAAAAGAGAACTTTTACCTTTAAAAGCAGGATTGACTTATTACGAGTTAGTGCAGTTATGGATATTTGACAATACTAATTATTTCAAAGAAGCAAAAGATGAATTTTTAAAAACTGATAAAAAGATTAATTTTCAAGAAGCCAATGAGGTAAAGCCTTATAAAAGAAAAACAAGTCCATCTTCTTTTACAAGGCAATAAAAATAAAGTGATTCAATAGCCTTTAAAAGGTTTAGCAATATGATTATACTTAAAATAGAAAAAAGAAAAATTATTCTCACAAAGAGCTTTTTTTGCAGTTTCAAACTTTTTGGCTTTTATGTAATTTTCAATGAAAGGTTTTACCCAGCTGGGAACTTTTCTATCTATACCCCACATTTTAACAGTATTATAAAATTAAATAATAATTCTAAAGGTTTAGCACAGATTGAGATTTTAATCATAAGCGGAACATTAAACTTAATACTTCCACTTTAAAGGCAAAAAAAATGAAAGCAAGAGAAATACAAATAACAAAAATCAGAACAAGGTTTATTAAATTATCATTGGAAAAGTTGGAATTGTAATCAGTGCAAAAGATTTTGGAACTGGATTCAATGGAGATGTGTTTGATGTGTTAGTTGAATATGTGGGAATGAATAAAAAGGGCAAAAATGTTGAGTCAGATATGATAAAAAATTGCATTATCCAAAACACAAGCTAATAAATATTCCCAAATAAGAATCAGATTTTATTGTATTACCAGATTTAGATTATAAAAACGAACAAGATGAAAGTTATAAAAAATTAAAAAAAGAACTGCAGCAAAATAGAAGAAGTATATCAGTATGGGATTTGAGAAAAAAATTTTCACATTTTAAAGATATAGAAAAAGTTAAAGATTTAAGTGATTTATGCAGTATATCAGGTATTTCATTTATTAGCTTGCTTTATTGCTTTACAATCAAATGAAGAAGCTACACAAGATATAAAGAAAGGAGTATCGAAATGAAATGAGCGATTTTGATGTTAACCTTAAAAATATTTTACTATATGAAAGCGATGTGAATCAAGTAAATGAAAAGGAAAATAAACAGAGAATACCTCTTATTGAAGCAAAAGACGAACTTTTCAAAGAAAAACTATATAAACAAATTTAAGTGTGATTAATCTTTTAAATGGAACATTAGACCTTGAAAATATGCAGTAAAATTTGATTATAAAGATGCTTATGATGAAAAAGCAGTTAATGAATTATGGCTTCAATTCATGTCAACTTTTTTATATGGGGCAAAAATACGGCAAACCATTCACAATGGAAAATTATGCGAGGTTAATATTTTGGAAAATAAATTAAAAAAATTAAAGAAATTTATTTATAAAAATTATAAAAAAATATCTCTTATTGGAAAGAAATGAAAAAAATAATTAGGGATAACCCAAGAGCTGTTATCTCTTATGAGGCAAATGAATTGATTAATAAGATTAAAAGAGATATTGAGGTTATTGATAATGATGAATTTATCCAAGAAGTCCAAAATATAAGAAAAAAATTAATAGAATTTGAGCCGTGCTTAAAAAGGAGTGGAAATGAAAAAAGAAGAAGCATTATCACTTGCAAAATTAAGATACATTGACAAATCAAAAATAAAAAAAGATTTTGAAGAATTAAAAAATTATTTAAAAAAACACAATTTAATAAAGGAGAGAAAATGAATATATATCAAGCAGTTAATATGATTTATTGAAATTAGCGGCTTATAGAATACTTGGCGAGAAATATCCAGAAGATGAATATAATACGACTCTTATTAATTATTATGTCAGTAGAGAAAAAGAACAAAAAGAAAACTATTTGAATGAATATAAAAAAGCTATTGCGGCTTGGAAAGCACAAATAAAAGAATTAGAACAGTTATTAAATAAAACAGGTGGAGCAAGACCAGGAGCTGGAAGGGCAAAAGTTAATGACCCAAAATTAAAAAAGATTTTTAATAGAGTTAATGGATTAGCTAAATTGAAGATAAGAGCTTATGCACTTGCTTTTCAAGAATGGAATGAAGCAGAAGCTGCTTTAATAGGGATAAGAGATAATGCCTTTAAAAGAATGTTTGAAATTGCAAAAGAAATGGGATTTAGCATAAAAAGCCGCGAAAAAATGAAAGATTGGCTGCAAAAAGAAGAAGATGAGTTTGCTAAATTTTTATTTGATAATTAAGACTAATTATTACTTCAATTCACTTCTATTTTTCCTCTTTATAAGGCTACAAGATATTCAATAAAAAATAAATTTCCAAACCAAAACCAAACAGAACTAAACAAATAAATCTTAAAAAATTATATAAACTGATAATAAAATACATATAGTTTAATTCAGATTCAAAAAGTTATTGTTAATCAATTTAGTGGGTAAACAAGTGGGTAAATTTTAATTATATATTTTGATAAATATTGATTTATGGGGTTTTTAGGCTATTAAGTGGTGCGGCGGGGGGGACTCGAACCCCCACGGGCATACGCCCACAAGACCCTCAATCTTGCGCGTCTACCAGTTCCGCCACCGCCGCGTGGAGTGTAATTATATCAAATTTTTAGATAATTTTTAATTCTTTTTAGAGCTTTTTTTAAATCTTTTATATCTTTTGTATAAGCTATTCTTATATAATTTTTAAATTCACCGAAATCTATTCCAGGTGTAACGGCTACTTTTGCTTTTTTTAAAAGTTCATTTGCAAATTCAAAAGAATTATCTGAATATTTTGAAACATCGCACCATAAATAAAAAGCCCCGTCAGGTTTTGCTATTTTAAAAACATCTTTTAATTCATTATATAAAAAATCCCTTCTTTTTTTAAATTCAGTTTTTGTATTTTCAAGATATTCATAATTAAAAGCTTCAAGTGCGGCATACTGAGAAACAGTAGGGGCTGAAATCAGGATGTTTTGGGCGATTATTTCGGCAGTTCTTACTAAATTATCAGGCAAAATTATCCATCCGATTCTAAAGCCTGGCATACAGAAATATTTACTGAATCCATTAATAACAATTGCATTTTTATTGAATTTTAAGGCTGTTGTATAATCTTTCTCATAAACAAGTCCGTGATATAGTTCGTCGCTTATTAAAAGTTTGTTGTTATTTTCACAAAATTCACAGATTTCTTTTAGTTTTTTAGATTCAATTACGCTTCCTGTAGGATTATTTGGGCTTGAAATCATTAATGTGTCAAAGCCCATATTTTTTAATGCTTTTAAATCAATTTCATAGTTGGGAAATTTAGTAGGTATTTTTATAAATTTTTTATTTTCAAGCTTAGCAAAATTTTCATAGCAAGGATATCCGGGAGTAGGGGTTGCAATAATTTTGCTGAAATAAAAAGCAATTAAAAATGCGGTGGAAGTTCCGGTGGTAATAATTATATTTTCAGGATTTACCTCAACATTGTAAAAATATTTATAATAGTCTGCAATTTTTTCTCTTAATTTTTTTAATCCTTTAGACTCTGTATAAAAAAATTTGTTCTCCTCGATAGCTTTCAATGCGGCATTTTTAATTTTAGGTGAGGGCAGTATATCAGGCTCTCCAATTTCCAAATGAATAACATTCTCATATTTTTGGGCTTCTTTTACAATATCCATTACAATAAACGGTTTCATTTGACCTCTTTTTTTATATAATTTTATCAAAAAGGAATTTGTTGGAATATTTAATTTTAGCAAGTATTGGATTTGTTGCTGCATTAACTCCCGGACCGGATATATTTTATGTAATAAGGCAGGGACTCTGTCATGGTCTTAAAAGTTCACTAACGGCGGTTGCCGGAATACTTACAGGAAATATTGTTTATTTAACGCTTGTGGCCGTTGGGCTTAGCAGCATAGGTAAAAATATATATTTCCAAATAATTGTGGGAATATCAGGTAGTATTTATCTGTTTAGAATCTCTATAATTATTTTTAAGGAAAAAGTTCATTTGAATTTAGCTTGTAAAAATTCAAAAGATATTTATAAAGAAGCACTTTTGCTTAATTTATCAAATCCAAAGGCTATGATATTTTTTGCAGTAATTATTGCTCCATTTATGAGTAAAAATATTATGTTAAGTTGTGGAAGTCTTTTTTTAGGAATCATTGCTGCATTTGTTTTTGGGGCAGTAATAAGCTCTAAAATTAAAATAAAAGATAAATGGCTAAATATAATAAATAAAATAGCAGCTGTATTATTTTTCTTTTTTGGAGTAAAATTATTTTTGTTTGCTTTAAAAGATTTTGAAATTATTTTATCAATTTTGAATTAACAGCAAATTTTAAAAGTATTTAAAATGTACATTATTTCAACATTTTTATCATTATAGCTGCTTTTCAAGCAGCCAGATGGGCAAAACCCATTTTACATTTTCCATTTATTGTAAAGGTGCGTGAGGCTCGGCATATTTTTGTTTTGCATTTACCTGAATAATTGAATATTTTATCTTTACACTATCTTCGATAATTGCTGCTGTGAGCTTGTTTCCATAGACGCAGCCTGTATCTATTCCAATGGCGTGTTTATTGATTTTTGGATTTAAAAAAGGATTGTGTCCATATACCACAAATCCTTCGTGTCCATTGTATGTATCTGCCCAGTATCTTGCATTTGGATTATTATTGTCTAAAGGTAAAAATTTATCGTTTTCATCCACTTCCCTTAAAAATAAAAGCAGTGTCATAATATTTAAAGGTGGATTGTTTAGATAAATTCTGTTTGTAATGCCCGCATGAAGAATTGTTAAATGATTTAATTTTAAAAAAAACGGCATAGAAGAAATAAAATCAAAATCTTTTTGTTTAAGCTTTGGATAAATTTTTTGCTGGTCTTCATCCAAATGAACTTTTCTCCCCCAAAATTTTCTTAAATGTTTGTATTCGTGGTTTCCCATAATTGTAAAAATTTTGTTTTTTTTAGCATAACGCAAAGCTTCAACAGGATAGGGACCTTTATCAAGTATGTCTCCAACACTTATTTCAAAAGCCCCTTTTGCTGTTTCTTTTCTAAGCTCTTCCCATTCTTCCAGACATCCGTGAATATCGCCGTAAATGACGTATTTCATTTTATATTGGCAATTTCTTTTAAATAATTGCATGCGTCTTTTGAATGGTTGTTGCACGCTTTTTTAAGTAAAGTTACAGCTTTGTTTAAATCTTTTTTTACACCAATTCCTTTATAATAGTAATATCCCAAAATAGTGCAACTGTCATTGTCGTTTAGGGCACATCCTTTTGTATAATAATCAATTGCGGCTTTAAGGTCTTTTTTTACCCCCAAACCTTTGTCGTAAAAATATGCAACCATTCCGCAGGCATATCCGTCATTTTCACTGCATCTTTTATCAAACATTCTAAATGCTTTTATGTAATGTCCCTGAAGTGCTTCCTGAAGGGCAGGGTCGTTAGTCTGGCCATGTTTTGCGAAGGCAAAAACAGCTATTAAAACCAATATTAATTTTTTCATTTTTCTTCCTTTTATTTGATTTTGTGAAATGTTTTGGCTTCAACGAAGCCCTGATTATCCTCCTCAGGCTATACAGCCAAATCCGTCGTCGTCTTCAAATTCTTCACGAATGTTTTCGTGTGTCTGTCCTGACAATATGCTTTCTTTAAAAGCTATGGTTTCTCCATTGTGTTTGATAGTATAATAAATTTTACTTGTATTTCGAACGGTATTTATAGTTGAACAGTATGTTTCAAGTGAACTTAATACCCATCTTCTTGCCGTCATATTATCCGCTTTTGAATTAAAACTGTAAATAAAATGAAATTCGGTAAAAATTTTGGGATAAGTTTCTTTTCTTTTATATTCAACTTCCAAAGTAAAATTTTCTATTTCTCCTTTTGCTTTTGAAAGTTCTACAACATCATATGCCGAACAGTTTGCAAGACCTGTTACAAACATATCTACAGGGGTGTATTTTTTAGGATCAATTATTATTATATCTTTTCCATTTGTGGCTTCGTAAATATGATTATTTATATGTCTAATTTTTATCATTATGCTCCTTTAAAAACTTTTCAAAATACTTAATTTGTTTTTTTACACTCTCAGGGGCTGTGCCTCCAAAACTTTTTCTGGAATTCATTGAATTTTCAAGGCTTAAATCTAAATCTTTATCTATTCTTTCATCTATTTGTTTTAATTCTTCAATACTTAAATCGCTTAAATCAACTCCCTTGCTCTCCGCTAATGCTACTGCTTTTCCTGTTATGTGGTGTGCTTCTCTAAACGGAATTCCTTTTTTTACTAAATAATCTGCTAAATCAGTGGCAGTTAAATGACCTTTTTTACACGCTTTATACATATTTCCTTTATTTACATTCATGGTTTTTAGTGTTTCTTTTAATATTTCAATAGAAATTAATGCATTTTTTACGCTGTCGAACACTCCCTCTTTATCTTCCTGGGTGTCTTTATTATATGCAAGCGGAAGCCCTTTCATAACAGTTAAAAGTGCCATTAAATTCCCATAAGCCCTTCCTGTCTTTCCTCTTATAAGTTCTGGCACATCCGGATTTTTTTTCTGTGGCATTATGGAACTTCCGGTTGAGTATTCATCGCTCAGAGTAATAAATCTAAATTCGCTTGTTGACCATAAAACCATCTCTTCGCTTATTCTGCTTGCATGCATCATAAGCATTGAAATATTAAACAATATTTCCAACGCAAAATCCCTGTCACTTACGCTGTCTAAGCAGTTAATTGTAGGTTCATCAAACCCGAGAGCTTTTGTTGTATTAAACCTGTCAATTTGATGGGGCGTACCTGCAAGTGCCGCACATCCAAGCGGGTTTTTATTATTTCTTTTGTAACTCTCAATAAACCTTTCATAATCTCTTTTAAACATAGAGGCGTATGCCAGCATATGATAAGCAAAGCTAATTGGCTGAGCGTGTTGAAGGTGTGTCATCCCGGGCATTATTGTGTCAATATTTTCTTTTGCTAATTTAATAAAAACTTCAATAAGCTCTTTTATTTTTTCAGAAAATTCTATGTTTCTTTTTAATACCCATCTTCTAAAATCAACCGCCACCTGGTCGTTTCTGCTTCTTGCAGTATGCAGTTTTTTTCCTGTATCACCAATTAATTCAATAAGTCTTTTTTCAATAGCCATATGTATATCTTCATCGGATATATCCCAGTGAAATTTACCTTCTTCTATTTCTTTTTTTATCTGAAGTAAACCTTTTTTTATTTTTTCAGCTTCATCTTGTGTAATAATTCCCTGACTTGCCAGCATTTGAGAATGTGCTATTGAGCCTTCTATATCTTCGAGATAAAGCTTTTTATCAAAAGGAAGTGATGCGTTAAATTCATCAAGTATTTTTGCAGCCTGTTTGGAAAATCTTCCGCCCCAAAGTTTCATTATTTACCTTTTTTGTGAAATTATAACAAAAGTGGTATAATAAAATTATGAATTATGAATGTTGAATACAAAAAGGAATATTATGAGAATAAATGCAAATATAAGTGCCATGAATTATTATGCAGATAAATTTAATAAAAATGCTGAAAATATTGCCAAAAATAAAGATTTAGCCAAAAATTTAATAGAAGAAAATGTAAATGCAAAAGCTTTTGAAGCCCAAAGTAAACCCATAAAAACAGAGGATGAAATGTTTAAAAGTCTGCTTGATATAAAGGCATAAAATGAATGCCGAAATTATTAGACTTATTTTTACCGCATTTACAATTGAAAGATGGAACGACCTGCCACGTCCTGTCAAATTTATTGAACTTGACAAACAGGCACACAAATTTATAATAGCTTATTTAATCAGTTTTTTTGAAAAAGATATAGATTATTACAAATTTATAAATTTAGGAATTGCCAATCTTTTATACAGGGCGGTTCTTACCGATTTAAAGTCTCCCGTTTATCATTTTTTAAGAAAAAAAAGAGGAAAAGAACTTGACGAGTTTGTAATAAATCAGCTTAGGGGAAAAATCAGTGATGAACTGATAGAATATATAAAAATTTTAAAAAAAGATGATTCAATAGAAAACAGACTTCACTCAGCCTCAAGTTTTATTGCCACAAAATGGGAATTTGACATTATTTACAACACAGCCCCTTTTATATATGGAATGGATGAGATTAAAAACAATATAGAAAACGAACTTGAGGATTTTTATGACTTAGAGGGTGTGAGGATACTTAGTCTTAAAAGAAAAAGTTATGATTTTATCTCTTTATGCGGAAATATGAGATTTCAAAAAAGATGGGCAAATACTCCGAGGGTTCCTGAAACTTCAGTTCTTGGGCATATGCTTTTTGTGGCAGTTGTTACATATTTTCTATCAAAAGAGGCCGGGCTTATTAAAGAAAAGATAATTAACAATTTCTTTACAGCCCTTTTTCATGACCTGCCGGAAGCCCTTACGAGAGATATTATTGCCCCTGTTAAACACAAGGTAAAAGGGCTTGATGAAATACTTAAAAGTTATGAGCATTTTTTAATAGATGAGAAAATTTTGCCGCTTCTTCCAAAAAATATGCAAAAAATAATGAATATCTATTTAAAAGATGAATTTAAAAATAAAATTATTAAAAATGGGTGTTATAAAATTGTTGAAAATATTGAAGAAATTAAAAATATTGCAAATTCAGTGGACGGAAATTTTATTAAAGCGGCCGATCATTTCGGAGCTTTTGTGGAAAGTTATATGAGTATTCATTATGGTATAAAATCTCATGAGCTTGAAATTGCAATAACAGAACTTGAAAAAATGTATAAAAATAAAAAAATTTACGGGATTGATTTAGGAAAATATTTTAATAAGAATTATTTTGATTAATTAAATTTAGATTTATTTTATTTTTAAATAAATGAATAATCACTCTTAGTAAAAAAAAGTTTTTTTGCTAATATTACTGAAAAAAGGTTTTTTATGAAACTGTCAAAACAATTTAAAATAGTGACATATGGAATTTTTTTTTGTAACTATTTTTGTTTTTTTAATAGTTAATATTTTTCAGCAATTTAATATATACAAAGAGGAAGTCAGTAAAGAGACAAAGAAATATATTCAAATCGAAAAAAGTAAATTAAAAGAAAAAGTAGATTTATTTGCCGAACAGTTTGAATATATTTTAAATAATGTAAATGCCCCTAAAAAACATAAAATAGAAGCTTTTAAGAAAATCATAGAAAATTACAATAAACATCATTTGGACAAATATATTTTTATAGACAGTGAAAAAGGAGGGATTTTAGTTTATCCAGACAGTAAACTTTTGGGAATTAATCTTTTAAAATCAAATAATGAAAAATTAAGAAAATTAAAAGAGATGCTGATAAAAGCTTCCCATTCAAAAGAGCATTTTATTGTTTATGAATGGATAAATCCAAAAACAGGCAAAAAAGAATTAAAAATTTCTTATGTAAGGCATATTAAACATTCTCCCTATTTTATAGGCTCCGGGATATTTTTAAATGATATTAATAAAATAAAAAATGAAATAAAAACTTAATATTTAAATGAGTTTTTAGATTCAATGGTTCTGTTTTTATTATTAATTTTATTATTAACAGCTCTCTTTTATGTTTTATTGAAAAATATTGAAAATAAATTGAAAAATGATTTAACTGTTTTTGAAAAATTTGTAAAAAAAGAAAAAATATATAAAAATAAAATCTATTTTGAAGAATTTAGAAATTTAGCAGTTAAAATAATAAAACTTTTAAAAGAAAAATCAAAATTATTAAAAAATATAGAATATAAAACATATTTTGATGAATTAACATCCCTTCCAAACAAGCTTAAACTTGAAAAAGATTTAAAGAAGCTAAATCCAAAAGGTTCAATGATTGTAGATATTAAAAATTTTTCTTTGATAAACAATTATTATTCAATAGAAGTTGGTGATATGGTATTAAAAAATTTAGCTAAAAATTTAAAAAATTTGCTGCCTGATAATTGTAAATTATACAGATACAGCGCGGACGAATTTATAGTATTAAATTTTGGGGAGATTTTATGTAAAGAATTGGTTGAGAAAATATTTTCTTATTTTAAATATAAAATAATTGATATTAAATATAAAAATGAGGAAATCCCCATTAATATAGAATTAATTATGGCAATAATTAAGGATGGCAACAAAGAAAATATAATTAAAAAACTTCATTTAGCTTTATTATATGCTAAAAAAAATGATTTAAATATAGTTTTTTATAATGAAAAAATGGATATTGAAGAAAAAGTAATTAAAAAATTTGAATCAATAGAAATGGTTAAAAAAGCTTTAACTGAAGACAGGATAATACCAGTATTTCAAAAAATAATTAAACCTGATAAAATCAGTTATGAATGTCTGGTTAGAATAAAAGAAAAAGATAGGTTAATAAGTCCGTTTTTCTTTTTGGATAATGTTAAAAATACCGCATTATATTTTGAAATAACTAAAACAATGATAAGAAAAAGCTGCGAAGTTTTTAAAAACAGAAGAGAAGATTTTTCAATTAATTTTTCATACAAAGATTTACATAACGATAAAATTAAACGGTATTTAAAAGAACATATTGAAAAATATAACCTGCAAGGCAGGGTAATAATAGAACTTCTTGAAACAGAGGCAATGGAAGATTTCAAAGAAGTTATCAAATTTATAAAAGAGATGAAACCGTATGGTATTAAAACAGCAATTGATGATTTTGGCACAGGTTACAGTAATTTTAGTTATTTAGCAGATATTCATCCAGATTACATAAAAATAGACGGAAGTTTGATAAAAACGATTAATAAAAACAAAAGATACTATACTATTGTAAAACATGTGAATTATTTCGCACACGACCTCGGCATAAAAACTATAGCCGAGTTTGTACACAATAAGGAAGTTTATGATGTATTGGTAGAACTCGGAATAGACGGTTTTCAGGGATATTATATTGAAGAGCCAAGAGAGGTGATATAATATGGAACTTAGAAAAAAAATAGCATTAAAATTAAAACATTCAAAAAAAGAAATAATTAAATTGTGGCTTGAGGATAAAGAAGTAAAAGAATTTTTTGATAAAAACAATTTAAGTTTAACAAAATTTAAAAAAGGATTCGCATTAGGTTTTGTAAACAATTTTATAGATTTAATAGAAAATGATGTAAGAAAATGCTCTTATTTACACCGGTTGATGGAAATAACCAAAGACAAGCTTACATTAAAAGATATTATGTTTTTGTGTTCAAAATTTAAAAATGCAGTACTTAATGTATTGGCAGTTAAAGATCTGTGGTTTAGGGAACTTTTGGATTATCCTACAAAAATAATTTTGGAATATTACGAAGAATTATATAAAAGAAAAACAAATTTTTATGAACAGTTATTAGATAATCAAACATTTGCAATTTTTGAAATAGTTGATTTTGAAATTACATATTCAAATAAACTGTTTAAAAAGATTTTTGGAAATGATTTATTTGCGAAAATAGACCAAGCTAATTGTTTTGAGGATTTATTCAAAAAAGATAAAAAAGAGTGGTTTAAGGCATTAATAGATAATAAAATATTAGAATGTATTATAAAAGTAAATAATAAAGATTTTCATCTGGTTTTAAAGATTATTGATGAGAATATAATAACCGGTTCACTTTATCCTGTAATCATTGAAAAAGTTAAAGAAAATAATTTTTATGATGCTCTTACCAATTTGTATACTGATACATTATTTAAAAATAAAGTAGAAGAATATATATCTTTGAATAAAAAATTTTTTATTGTTTGTGTTGAACTTGAAAATTTACTCTTATTAAATTATATTTACGGAAGGTCCAAGGTTGATTTTGCTATTAAAGAATTTGCGAAATTTTTACAGGAACTTAATTTTTTTGCCGCAAGGGTGGACGGAAATAAGTTTTATTTGATTATTGAAGAAAATAATTTTGAAAAGATTAAAAATTTAGCAGAAAATATTTTAAAAAACAATAAATTTTTTTATGAAAATGAACTTATCTCTTTTAAAGAAAAAATTGTAATAATAAAAAAAAGAGAAAAAGATAATTATTTAAAAATTATGCAGAGGATTGAGGATATTCTGGCAAAAGCAGATATTAATGAAATAGAAGATGACAGCGAATATATTTATTTTGAAGAAAAGAGAGAAAAAATTTTAAGAAAATTTTTTAATTCTATCGCCGTAAAAGAAAAATTAACAATAAGGGCGTATTATAATAAATTATCAATCAGTGACAAAGCGGTCATTTATAAGATTGATTATGAAAAAAATAATATTGAAATTAAAACCTCTGAAAAAATAATAAAAATAGTTGAAATTGGAAATTTTATAGATATAGAATTTGAAAATATTTTAATAAGGGGTGTTGTAAAAGATTTTGATATTGAAAACAATACTATATTTTTGACAAATTTTGATGTTGTTTTTTATAAAAAAAAGTTAATATCTTTAGAATTAAACCCTCCGTTAAAAAGTTTTTTAACATGGGATAATATAAAAATTCCAGCAATAATAAAAGAAATTTCATTAATAAATGCTACAGTTCAGACTACTTTTATATATGATTATGAAAAGGATATGGAAATAAATATCGAATTTGATTTAAATGAAAAATTTGATTTAAAATCTAAAATTACATTTGTAAAAAGAATTGTTGACGGATTTATATTATATTTGGAATTTGAAGATAAAAAGAAAGCAGAAGAAAAATTATCACATTTTATTGCCCAAAAACAGCTTGAAATTATTAAGGAAATAAAAGAGAAAATTTAATCTGTTTCAAGTTCAAGGCTCATTAAATACATATCTTCCCCGTCTATTATTTCCAGATTTCCACTGTTGCATTTTGGACAGCGGTATTCGTCTTTTTTAAGCTCTGTTTTATATCCACAATTCTTGCAGCGTACAACAACAGGCTGTATTTTCATTATAAATTCAGCTTCTTCACAGATAGTTCCTTCTTTAAAGGTTTCAAATGCCGTTTGTAATAAATCCGGTTCAACTCCGCTGAGTATTCCGATTTTTATTTCCAGTTTTGTAACTTTTTTTGCATTGTTTTTTCTTGCATGTTCATCCGCAAGCTGTAAAAGAGAATCTACAATTGAATATTCGTGCATTTTTTTACCTTTTTTGTGAAATTATATTATAATTATAAAAAAAGGCTAAAAAGTGGCAAAAGAGACTAAAAAAACTCAAATAATGAAAACAGCTTTAAAACTTTTTGCTGAACACGGTTTTTATAATACAACTATTGCAGATATTGCAAAAGAGATGGGGATGAGCGTGGGGAATATGTATAATTATTTTCCCTCTAAAGAATCGCTGGCAAAAGAGCTTCTTATTTACACCTCAAACAGATTCGGAGAAAAATTAAAAGAAATTAACGAAATGGATATTCCAGGCAAAGAAAAAATAAAAAAAATTACCGAGTTATATTTTGACATGGCCGAAAGTGAGCCGGAATTAGTGGATTATTTTATGAGGGTTTATCTTTCCAATAAAGAAATATTTGCAAACGGGTGTGAAGGAATGCTTTGTGTTAGTGCATTTGTAACGGAAATTATGATATTTTTAGAAGAGGGTGTAAGAAAAAAAGAACTTAAAAACCAGGATTTTTTCTCAGCATTCGGTCTTTTTATGGGATATTTAGGCGGTCTTGTGTTTTTAAGCAAAGAAAGAATTTTACCCAAACCTTTAAAAGAATATGTTGAAAGTGTAAGTGAGAATATTTACAATGCGCTCAAAGCTTAAAATAATATGGATAGACGCTGTAGGGTGTAACGGCTGTACACATTCTTTTATAAATTATCCGTTTTTAAATGAAATTTATAAAAAATTTGATTTTTTATACCATCCTGTTTTTGATTCTCCTCCGTTTGAATTACAAAAAAGTGACATATTAATTGTAGAAGGTGCTTTAAAAAATAATTTTTCAAGACTCGGGTTTAATCTTAAAGATTTAATAAGAAAACTCTTTTTTAAAGCAGACAAAATAATTGCACTCGGAACCTGTGCCGTATACGGCGGAGTATTTGGGGAAGGCCTGATGTTTAATAAAGAACAAAAAGGGGCTTTTTATAAATGCAGAGACAAAATAATAAATATTCCCGGATGCCCCGCTCATTACGAATGGCTTGCTTATGTGTTGAATATGCTGTATGAAAATAAAAAAATTTTATTGGATGAAGAAAACAGGCCAAAAGAAATTTTCTCATACACTTCCCATAGCGGATGCAGCAGGAATGAATATTTTGAATGGAAAATAGATGCTGATGCTTTCGGAACAAAAGAAGGGTGTCTTTTTTACGAACAGGGATGTCAGGGGCCGTATACACACAGTAACTGTAATAAAATTTTATGGAATGAAGTAAATTCAAAACCGAGAGCCGGAACTCCATGTTTTGGCTGTACAGAAAACAGTTTTCCAAAAACAGGGCTTTTTAAGACAGAAACTTTTATGGGAATTCCTGCAAAAATTCCTCTTGGAGTCAGTAAAAGGGCATATCTTACTATCAGCGGAATGGCTAAAAGTTTAAAAAACGAAAGACTTTCAAAAAAATTAATAGACGGATGTGAGAATGAAAATAACAAAAAAAATTGTTAACAAAATAGAAGGTGAAGCAAGCTTAAAAATTTACGGTGAAGAAAAAGTGGATTTTGTTGAAATAGAATTTTGGCAATACAGGAGTGTTGAAAGTTATTTAATAAACAGGCCCGTAATGGATGCTTTGGTTATTAACCCGAGAATTTGTGGGATTTGCGGCCATTCCCATCTGTTTGCCACCGTAAAAGCAATTGAGAATGCTGTAAATGCAAAAGTTTCAAAGAAAGCTGAAATTTTAAGAGATATTACTGTTGGGCTTGAAATTGTGGAAAATCATATCAAATGGTTTTATATTACACTTTTCCCAACACAGATAAAAGATAAAAAATATATTTTTAAAGCAGGCGAATTTGCCGCGTTGATTTCAAAGGCAATAGCTCTTATTGCGGGGCAGTATCCACATAATTCCTATATGGTTCCCGGAGGTGTTACCTCAGACCCCACAAATTTGGAAATAATAAAATTAAAAGATTTATTAAATAAAATTTATGAAAAATATCAAGAGAAAATTATGGATTTGAACTTAAATTCAGAGGATATTGAGCTTTTTTTTGAAAATCTGCCTAAAGATATTGGTAAAAGTATTAACAGGTTTTTGGTTTTGGGAGATAATCTTTTTTTTAAAAAAAACGGTGATGTCAATTTGGTTAAAGAAGTTGAAAATTCGTCTTTAAGCAAAAATGTTTTATATAACGGGGAGTTTGTGGAAGTAGGTCCTCTTGCAAGAAATATAAACAATGAAAATATAAGAAAAATTTATAATAATTACAAAAACAGTATATTTACGAGAATTCTTACAAGGGTATATGAAGGTTTACTCATTTTAGAATATTTAATTAATAAAATAAAAGAAATAGATATATGCGAGCCTTCATATATAAAATGTGGAATGAGTAATTCAAAAGGGATTGCCGCTGTCGAAGCGCCCAGAGGAAGCCTGATTCATGAGATAGAAATAAAAAACGGAAAAATCGCTTATTACAATATTATAGTTCCCACACAGTTTAACCTTTCCTCTTCAAAGGATAAAAATAAATTATCCGCCGCCCAGTCTGCAATGATAAATGAAAAAAAAGAATATATTGACTCCATATTTAAATGTTTTGATATTTGTGCCGTATGTGTAAGCCATTAAATTAATAAAATTTTAATAAAATTTGATAAATTTTGCTTATAACTATTGAAAATGAACATTTATTTAGTATATAATAATGTTGAACAAAAAAATTGGAGGGATAAAATGAATGAAGCAACTATCCAAAAAATTAAAGAGAGATTAGCAACTCTCAAAAAACTTCCAGGAATTGGACAAAAAAGTGTAGCTGAGGTTTTGGAAGAACATGGATTTACAAGAAGGGATTTTCTAAAATGGTCTGCAGCAATGGCTGTAATGCTCGGTCTTCCGACAAAATTTTCTCCGTTAATTGCCGAAGCGGCGGAAGTTAGCGACAGATTGCCTGTTGTTTGGCTTCATTTGGCTGAATGTACAGGATGTAGTGAAAGTTTAATCAGAACTGATTCACCTACAATTGATAATTTGATCTTTAATTATATAAATTTAGAATATCATGATACAATCATGGCTGCAGCCGGATGGCAGGCAGAAGAAAATTTTGAAGAAGCTATGAAAAAATTTGCAGGTAGATTTGTATTATGCGTTGAAGGCGGAGTGCCTACAAAAGGCGGTGGAGAAGATTTAACAATAGGTCCATTTGCAGAAACCGGGCTTGAAAAATTAAAAAGAACTGCCGATAAAGCGGCTGCAATTATCAGTGTCGGTACTTGTAGCAGTTTTGGCGGTATTCAGGCTGCCGCTCCGAATCCAACAGGGGCAAAAGGTGTTTATCAGGTAATCAACAAACCTGTAATTAATGTGCCTGGATGTCCTCCAAGTGCAAATAATATTGTTGGAACTATATTATATGTAATATTATTCGGAGCGCTTCCGGCAGTTGATAATTTCAACAGACCAAAATTTGCATACGGACTCAGAATTCACGATTTATGTGAAAGAAGAGGGCATTTTGATGCCGGTGAATTTGTTGAAGAGTTCGGTGATCACGGTGCAGAAAACGGATTTTGTTTATATAAAGTAGGTTGTAAAGGACCTTATACATTTAATAACTGTTCTCGTGAGAGATTTAACCAACATACATCTTGGCCGGTTCAGGCGGGGCACGGTTGTATAGGATGTTCTGAACCAGATTTCTGGGATTCTATGGCTCCATATGAAGAACCGCTTGCAAATCATAAATTTGCTTCAGCTACAGTAGATGCTACAGCAGATAAAATCGGTGCAACTATTTTAGTAGTGGCAGGTGTCGCAATTGTAGCTCACGCAGCACTTAGTGCAATTAAAAATCCTAAGGAGTAGAGAATGGCAAAAAGAGTAGTAATAGACCCGATTACAAGAATTGAAGGGCATTTAAGGGTAGAAGTAGTATTGGATGATAACAATGTAATTAAAGATGCTTATTCTTCTGCAACACTTTGGAGGGGAATAGAAGTTATTTTAAAAGGAAGAGATCCAAGAGATGCAGGATTTATGACACAAAGAATATGCGGTGTTTGTACATATTCTCATTATAAAGCCGGAATTATGGCTGTAGAAGATGCGTTGGGGATAGAACCTCCTCTAAATGCAAAACTTACAAGAGAATTGATGAATATAGCACTTTTTTTCCATGACCACATGGTTCATTTCTATCAATTGCACGGGCTTGACTGGGTGGATATTATAAGTGCACTTAAAGCAGATCCTAAAAAAGCAAGTGAAGAAGCGTTTAAATATGTTCCAAAAGGATATGAGCCAATTGCTACCGGTGCTGATGAATTAGCAGAAGTTCAAAAAAGAGTAGAAAAATTTGCTGAGAGGGGTGATTTGGGCCCATTTAAAAACGGATATTGGGGTCATCCTACAATGAAGTTTACACCTGAGCAAAATTTAATTGCACTTAGCCATTATTTAAAAACACTTGAAATTCAAAGAATTGCAGCTCAGGCAATGGCAATTTTCGGCGGTAAAAATCCACATCCGCAAAGTTTAACAGTCGGCGGTGTTACATGTGCTATGGATTTGGAAAATCCGAGCAGACTTGGAGAATATTTGCAAAAATTCCAAGATTTGGCTGATTATGCAAACAGGGCATATTATGCAGATATAGTAATGGCCGCTGCTGCTTTTGGAAATGAACCGAGTGTTGTTCAACCTACTAATCTTGGTAATTTTTTGACATACAGAGAACATCAGGTGGGTGCAAATGAATGGCTGTTTGATGCAAGCGGATATATTAAAAACCATGATTTAAGTAAATTTTATGAAATTGACGAAAGTAAAATAGCAGAAGACGTAACTCACAGCTGGTATAAAGATACAGGATTTTTACAACCATATAACGGAGAAACTGTTCCTAATTATACCGGATATGTTGACGGTAAATCCGTTGACGGTAAAGGTAATGAAGTTAATGTAAAAGTTGTTAATCCACAAGGAAAATATTCATGGGTTAAATCTCCAAGATATAACAGAGAACCTATGGAAGTGGGACCTCTCGCATGTATGGTGGTTAATTATGCAAAAGGAAATCCAAGGGTTAAAAAAGTAGTAGATGAATTCTTAGCTCAAACAGGACTTCCTGCTAAAGCATTGTTTACTGTTCTTGGAAGAACAGCGGCAAGAATGTTACAGACTAAAGTTATTGCAGATTATGGAATTGCGGCATTTAATAATTTGGTTGAAAATTTAAAATCTGACAAATCAACAATCACACCATATAAAATTGATACTAATAAAAAATATAAAGGAAGATACATCGGGGATGTTCCAAGAGGAATGTTAAGTCACTGGTGTAGAATTAAAGACGGAAAAATCGAAAACTGGCAGGCAGTTGTTCCATCAACCTGGAATGCTGGTCCTGTAGACGGAAACGGTAAAAAAGGCGCTTACGAAGCAAACTTAATTGGTATGAAATTGGCTGATCCAAGCAAACCTTTGGAAGTCATAAGAAGTATTCACAGCTATGACCCATGTATTGCATGTGCAGTTCATGTAATGGATGTAAAAGGTAAAAAATTAGGTGAATTTAAAGTAGACCCGCAATACGGTGCATGCTAAGGAGGCACAAATGAAATTTTTAAAAGTAATGGGAAATTATTTAGGCGGAATAGAGTTTTCCGCCGGTTATAGATGGCAACACTGGATTAGAGCCATCTCTATTTTTGTTCTTATTGCAACCGGGTTTTATATTGCTAATCCATATATAACTTATGCTGATGCTTCAGTAGATCCTACCAGGTTTACACAGGGATATTTTAGGGAATTACATATTATTTTCGGTTTTGCAATGACTGGCGCAGTTTTGTATAAAACTTTTTATTTCTTCTTTTTTAGAGAGGGAAAATATGAAAGAGCTTCATTAAAAGATGCGTTTAATATAAAAGTGGCTCTCCAACAAGTCGGATATTATTTATTGGTTTCTAAACATCCACATACAAAAGGTGTTTATAATCCATTGCAATTTTGGGCATATTTTGCACTTTATCTGTTTTTTTACGGTATTATAATTACAGGGCTTGCTTTATATGCAGAAGTTTATCATCAAGGACTTGGTGCAATGTTGTATCCATTTGCAAAATGGATTGAAACATTAGTTGGAGGACTTGCTTATGTAAGACTTTGGCATCATATATTTATGTGGGGAATTATTATTATTGTAGCTATTCATATTTATATGGCAGTATTTAACGGTGTATTTAATAAAAACGGTTCAATGGATGCAATATTCTCAGGTATGAAATGGGAAAAAGAAGAAGAATAACCTTCTTTTTCTCTTTTATATAGTAAGTAGTGAACAGAGCCCTGTTTTCTACCTACTATATTAAAAATCAAAAGGCAATAAATGAAAATATTAATTTTGGGAATAGGTAATATATTATTCGGTGATGAGGGAATCGGAGTCCATCTTACAAATTATATTGATGAAAAATATGATTTTATTGGTCCTCATGAAATTGATATAATTGACGGAGGAACGTTGGCACAAAGGCTTATTCCTATAATTGTTGAATATGACAGGGTTTTTGTATTTGACTGTGTGGATGTTGACGAGGCAAAAATAGGAGATGTTTATTTCTTTGATTTCAGAGCTGTTCCTGAATGTGTAAGCTGGCAGGGAAGCGCACATGAGGTTGAAATGCTTCAAACCCTTCAAATGATTGATATAATGGGTGATTTGCCTGAAACAAAGATAATAGGTGTTGTGCCTTATGTAATCGGTGAAGATACCACTTTTAGTATAACCCCCGAGGTTCAGGAAGCCGCAAAATTAATGGAAAAGATTTTAATTACTGAACTCAATAAATTAGGAATTGAGGCAAAAATTAAAAATCCTAATATTAAACTTACAGAAATTGCAAAAGAATCTTTTAAAAAGGGAGTGCCAGAGGAAGCTTTAAAAGGATATGAAATATGATTATAAAATTTATTTTAAAACAGAGTGGAGATTTGCTGGAGAGATTTTTTATAAGAGTTGCAAAAGAGATAAATTTATCAATCGGTATTAAAAAAGAAAATGAATATTTATATGTATATGTAAAAGGTAGTGAAAAAGAAATTGAGCAATATTCCTCAAAATTAGCCCATGAACTTCCTATGTCTATTTTTTTAAATTCTTTAAATGCGGAAGTTACAGAAGAATTTAGTGAATTTTTACCAAATGAATTTCCCAAAAGAAACCTGCCTCCGTGCCCGAGATGTTTAAGTGAGGTAAAAGATGTAAATAATAAAAATTATTATAATCCAATGCATCATTGTGAAATATGCGGATATCAGTTAAATGAAGAATTGAAAATTGATAATGAAAAATTAAATGATAAAAACGAAAGAAAAAAATATTATGAAGAAATTGCCGAGAAACTGAAAAAAGACGGTGAAGTTTCTGTTGGTACGTTTAACGGTAAATATAAATTAACAACAAATTTAGAAAATGTTGATGCAATATTGGCGGTTGATTTAAGTGCTGTTGCAAATTATTTTATGAGCTTTGATGGAGATGCGAAGGCTTTGGCAAGTATTGAAAAGCCTTTTATTAAATTAAAAACCAATATAGATTTTAAAAAAACGTTTGGACTTTCAACTCCTGCATATTATGTAAAACTGCCTGATGATATGATACTTGAACTTTTATGCGAAGAAATTAAAAACGATATTAAACTTATAGGATTAAAAGCTGTGAAGGAAGCTGAATTTTTTAATTTTGATGTTAAAAAAGATGAAGAAATATTGGCTGTTGTAACAGATACAAAAGAGCATGTAATTATCCCTGTAAGAGGGGACAGGGGGTTGATTCCCAAATTTGAAAAATCACTTGGTAATTCTGCAGGAATTAATGATAAATATGCCGCTTATTCCACAGAAGAAAAAACTGTTTTAGATTTAAAAGTAAATTTTCCGGAAATTAAGGCAAAAGAAAATCCTAAATATCTTGCCGGTTTTTACGGTGTTGTAGATATGTGGAATTTAGAAGATAAAATTACGCTTGGATATATTTTGTATAAAAGCGATGAAAGTAAAATTTTATTAAATTCTCCAAAATTCGGACTTGTTGAATATATTTCGTTTGAGTTTAAATTTAATTCTTTTGAAGAAATTTTTGCATCAATTGCCGCAATGAACGATACAGGCAAAAAACTTGTAAAGAATTTTTCGGAAAAAAGAAATGATTTGTTTTTAAATGCAATGAAAGCAAATTTAAACACCGATAAAAAAGGGGTTTATTATTTGTGGGGCCTTATAGGTATAGTTTTGGGATTTAGTGATAATATTGACGAAGCTGCCGAAAAAATAATGGAATTTTCAAGTTCTGCTATGACTAAAAAAGGTCCAAGAATTGATTATAAAATGGATGAGAGGAATTTAAATCCTCTCTGGGCAATCAGAACCGCTATGAGCTTCAGGCTTGCCGGTGTTGACGATTACTTGTTAAGTTATGGTGTGGTTGAGAGTTTTGCGGAATTTTTGAATAATATTTATGAAACTCTAAATAAAGAAATGGTACTAAGCGGAGCTGTTTTGGCGGGTGACATGTTTGAAGGTGAATTTTTAAATAAAATTTATACTTATATTTCTAAAAACTATCCTGTTTTTGTGCCAAAAGCGCTTCCTATGAGCGGTGCAATAGAAGCATACGGAAATGCAGTTATTAATTCAAAATCTTAACGATAGTTTAATAACATTTTTGTATAATTTTATTTGTAAGTCGCTTTTTTCATTTTTTCTCCTTTTTTCTTCTTTAAATAAGGTATTTTATGAGAATAAGATATAAAATAAACGGAATAGTACAGGGTGTAGGGTTTAGACCCACAGTATATAAAATTGCTAAAAAATTAAATCTCAGAGGATATGTTTTAAACAGTTCTGACGGTGTTGTTATTGAAATAGAGGGTAATAACAAAGATAAATTTATAGATACCCTGCAAAAAAATCTACCTCCTCTTGCAAGAATTGATTCTATTCAAAAAGAAATTTTACCCATTCAAGGATATAAAAATTTTATAATAAAAGAATCAAAAGAAACAACAAAAACCACATCCATATCTCCGGACATCTGTGTATGTGACGAGTGTTTGAAAGAAATGTATGATAAAAACAACAGAAGGTTTTTGTATCCGTTTATTAACTGCACAAACTGCGGTCCTAGATATACGATTATAGAAAATATTCCTTATGACAGAAAAAACACTTCCATGAAAAAATTTAAAATGTGTGAAAAATGTTACAGGGAATATACAAATCCGATGGACAGAAGATATCATGCCCAGCCGATAAGCTGTTATGACTGCGGACCAAAATTAAGTGTAAAGTGTAAAGTTAAAAATGAAAAATATAGAGAAATTGAGTTTAATAAAGAAATAGAAAAAATCGAGTTTATTGCTAAAAAAATAAAAGAAGGGAAAATTGTTGCAATAAAAGGACTTGGAGGTTTTCATTTAGTATGTGATGCGACAAACGAAAAAGCGGTTTTGGAATTGAGAGAAAGAAAAAGAAGACCTTCCAAACCTTTTGCCATTATGTTTAAGAATATTGAATGTATAAAAAAATACTGTGAAATAAATGAAAATGATGAAAAATTAATTATTTCAAAAGAAAAACCTATAGTAATTGTAAAAAAGAAAAAAGAGCTAACCGGTATTGCCCCGGATATCGGTAAATACGGTGTGTTTTTGCCTTATACCCCCGTGCATTTTTTACTTTTTGATTTTATTGATTTTCCAATTGTGGCAACAAGTGCAAATATAAGCAACGATCCAATTATAAGAGATAGTGATGAGTTAATTAAAAAACTTGGAAATGTTGTAGATTATATACTTGATTATAACAGGGATATTGTAAACGCATGCGATGATTCGGTTGTACAAAGTGTTAAAAATAAGTTTATCACTATGAGACTCTCACGTGGATATGCTCCAAAATCATTTAGTATTAAACAAAATATAAAACCAAATATACTTGCAGTTGGAGCTAATCAGAAAAATACTATAACCCTTGCCTTTAATAATAAAATGATACTATCGCCTCATATTGGGGATTTAGGCACAATTGACAGTATTGAGTATTTTGAAAGGACAATTGAGACTTTTAGAAGACTTTATGATTTTAAAGAAGATATTATAATCTGTGATAAACATCCGTATTATGAATCTACAAAATGGGCAAAAAATCAAAAAAAAGAAATTATTCAAATTCAACATCACTTCGCACATGCATTAAGCGGGCTTTTTGAATTTGATTTAAATGAAGCTTTGGTGTTTGCATGGGACGGGACCGGATACGGAGACGACGGGGCTATTTGGGGAGGTGAAGTTTTTATAGCAAACAGAAAAAATTTTGAAAGAGTACATCATTTTAAATATTTTAAATTAATAGGGGGAGAAAAAGCTGTTAAATATCCTGCTAATATGGCGGTCAGTCTTTTAAATGATGAAATTGGAAAAAAATATTCAAATTATAAATTGGCCTCTTCCTTAAAAAACGGAAATTTTCCTCTAACTTCATCTGTAGGAAGAATATTTGATATGGTCGCATTTTTAGGCGGAATGATAGAAAGAAATGAATATGAGGGGTTTTCCGGAATGCTGATTGAAAAATATTACAATCCTTTAATAAAAGAATATATTGATTTAAAAATCAATAAAAAAATAAATTTTTATCCTTTAATTGAATTTGTGGCAAAAAACAGGGGAAATTTTGAATTAATCTCTTCTGTTTTTTTAAACTCCCTTGCCAATTTAATAAAAAAGATTTCAAAAAATTATAATCTGCCTGTATTATTGACAGGCGGTGTTTTTCAAAATAAAACCATGTTATCTTTAGTAGATGGTTTTTATTTTAATCAGAAAATTCCCGTTAACGACGGGGGTATCAGCGTTGGGCAGGCAGCATACGGAGTTTGGAATTTATAGATGAATCTCATAATTTACGAGTTCACTTACGCTTAGTTTAAAATTGTTAAATCTGAATTCGGCTTCTTTTAAATAATATATAAAATTTTTTTCCTTGATACCTTTATATTTGGTAATAAATGTTTCAAAATATTCCCAAAACTGATATATTAAAATCTGTTTTTGTATTTTAATCAACTGCGATTGCCTTAGAAGAGATTTAATTTCCTCATAACTTAAATTTTTGTATTTTTGCATATCGCTTAGCAGTATATTGTATATTTTCCCTCCATAATCGATAGTTAAAAAATTTTGCGCTTTATAAATGGAATTTTTATTTTTTCTGTTTGTTTTGGGTATATATAAATATTCATTAAACTCTTTTAAATCCTGCTTTTTTAAAAATTCCTCTTCACAAATATTTACAACTATTTTTCTTATGTTTTGTATTTCTTTTACCACCGTTGCGTATGAAATATTATATTTTTCAGCAATTTCCGTGGGATTTAATTCATCTAAAAATCCTTTTAATATTTTTGCTTTCCGCTCAATTTTTTTCGGTGAAAATTTTCTTTTGCATTTTGCGCATTTGTAATATCCGTTTTTTAATTTGTATAAAATATAATGATTACAATAGATGCAGCTCATTTTTTAGACCTTTTAACTCTTATTTAATAAAAATGAATTATAATTCACTTGAACCTTTTAGAAAGTTCCTTCTTTTTCTTCTTTTTAAAAATCTGTTCTATAATTATACAAGAAAAAAGTTTTTTTAAGTAATTTTTAAGTTTGTATTATATAATTTCTTTGACCATCTTAGAAAATTCCTCCTTTTTTTTGGTTCAATTTATTTAAAGGATTTGTTATGTTAAAAAAAATTTTATTAATTGCTGTTTGTTTTGTATCAGTTTTTGCTTTGAGTGTTAAAGATTCACTGGGTAGGGTTGTAAACGTTTCAGATAATGTGAAAAGGGTTATTGCCATAGGCCCCGGTGCTTTGAGACTGGTTGTTTATATGCAGGGCGGAGATAAAGTTGTTGGTATTGAAAAAAAAGAAAAATCTCCTTTTTATTCTAAAAAACCTTATATGTTAACACATCCTAATCTTTTAAAACTTCCGGTAATCGGAATGGGCGGGCCAAATCCTAATCCTGATTTGGAAAAAATTATTGCTTTAAAACCCGATGTTATTTTTGCAGGATATATTAACGCTTCTCAGGCTGATAACATTCAAAACAAAACAAATATTCCGGTAGTTGTATTAAGTTACGGAAAAATAGGAACATTCGCAAATGATAAACTGTTTTATTCTTTAAATCTTATCGGAAAAATTATTCATAATGAAAAAAGAGCCGAGAAGTTAAAAGAATTTTTAACTGAAACAGACAAAGATTTGAGAAAAAGGGCGTCAAAAACAGATAAAAAAATTTATATCGGAGCTGTTGCATTTAAAGGAATTCACGGTATAACCTCTACAATGCCAAAATTTCCTCCTTTTGAGTTAATCGGAATAAATAATGTAATTAAATCCAATGCAAAATCTCAGGTTTTTATTTCTAAAGAGGCTTTATATAAAGCAAATCCGGATATTATATTCTTAGACGAATCAGGTTTTAAAATTGTAAAAAAAGAAATGAGTAATTTTAAAAATTTAAAGGCTGTAAAAAATAACGAGGTTTATGGCATACTTCCGTATAATTTATATATGACAAACATAGCAACTGCATATGCAGATACTTATTATATAGGAAAAGTCGTATTTCCGGATAAATTTAAAGATGTAAATCCTGTAAAAAAAGCAGACGAATTATATAAATTTTTACTTGGAAAAGCGTGCTACAAACAAATGGCTAAATTTTTTGGCGGATTTAAAAAATTGGAGATGAATGAAAAGTAAAATTTTTTTCTTTTTTCTCCTTTTATTGGGGATAGCTTTTATATCCCTGAAAATAGGAGATTTCAGTATATCTTTAAAAGATTTATTCTTAAATAATCAAAATCATTTTATCCTTTTTAATATAAGACTTCCGAGAATTTTAAGTGCCTTGCTTTGCGGTGCAAGTTTGGGAATTGCCGGTACTGTTATGCAAACAGTTTTAAAAAACCCTTTGGCGTCTCCGTTTACTTTGGGTATTTCCCACGGGGCGCTGTTTGGGGTTAGTATAGCGGTTGTTTTCTTTAATAATATGTTTTTAATTGAAAGTGCTTTTTTGGGCGCACTGAGTGTTATGGTTTTTATACTGCTTTTTGGAATAATGAAAAATTTTGCAGCCGAATCGCTTATTTTGGCCGGTGTTGCCTTTAGTGCCCTTTTTTCTTCAGGTAGTATGTTTTTGCAGTATTTTTCCGATGAAACCCAGCTTTCTGCAATAATTAACTGGAGTTTCGGGGATTTGGGAAGAGCTAATTTTCAAGAATTAATTGTTTTAGGAACTGTGTTTTTAATTTTTTTTATATTTTTTTATTTAAAATCGTGGGATTTTAATGCTCTTAATATAAAAGAATCAGAAAATATAGGGGTTAATAAAAATAAAATATTGTTTGTTTCTTTAATTTTGGTAACAATCTTGACTTCAATATGTGTGGCATATTTTGGAATTATAGGTTTTATAGGTTTAATAGCTCCCCATATTTCAAAAATAATATTAAATAATTCGAATTTTAAATATATTTTTCCTTTGAGTGCCGTTATAGGTGCTGTTTTATTGCTTATTGCGGATGATGTTTCAAGAACAGTTCTTTCTCCTGTGATTATTCCGGTGGGAATTTTTACTTCTTTTATAGGTGCCCCTATGTTTTTATATTTGCTCTTTAAACTTCACAGGGGTTAAAATGAAATTAAAAATAAATAATCTTGAATTTTCTTATAAAAGTTCAAAAATATTACAAGATATTACTTTTGAGGCTAAAAAAGGGGAAATTGTTTCTATTTCAGGAAAGAACGGAGCAGGGAAATCCACATTGCTTAAAAATATAGCAAAAATATTAAAACCTTTAAAAGGCACTGTTTATTTAAATGAGAAAAACTTAAACAAATTAAAAATAAACGAGTTTGCCAAAACAATCGGTTATGTATCACAAAAAAACGATATTACCGATTTGAATACATATGATTATTTAATGCTTGGAAGAAAGCCTTATTTTAAGTTCTTTCCCAAAAAAGAAGATATTGATAAAGTAAATGAAATAATAGAAAAACTGAATTTAAATGAATTAAAAAATAAACAGATAAATGAAATAAGCGGAGGGGAATTTCAAAAAATTGCAATAGCGAGAGCTATTGTACAGGAGAGCAAAATATTATTGCTTGACGAGCCCACAAATAATCTTGATTTAAAAAATCAGTTGGAAATTCTTAATTTTATAAAAAAAATTACAAAAGAAAAAGAATTAATAACTATAATTATTATACATGATATAAATCTTTCTTTGAAATATTCGGATAAGCTGATATTTATGAAAAACGGAATAATTAAATATCAGTGTAAAAAGAATGAAATTAATAAAAATATTTTAAAAGATATTTATGAAATTAATATTGATATCTGTTTTTATAAAGATTATCCTGTGATTATTTATTAAATACAGGCTTGAAAATATACAAGAATGATTGTGATTTAAGTTTCTCTTAAGTACGTGAGTTATAATTCATTTTGTATTTATATTACAAATATGAAAGGAGTATTAGTGAAAAAAATTTTAACATGTTCACTGATTTTATCTACATTATTATGCGCTAATGAATTTGATAATGCGCTTAAAAACGGGAAGTTTAAAGGTGATTTTGCTTTGCATTTTGAAAGATATCATAATAAAAATGCGCAAGACAGCGGTTACAGTATGTATTCAGTTGGTTTTATGTATAGAAGCGCAAAATTTGATAATTTTAATATTAATTTAGGTTTCAGGGCAAATGACAAAATAAACGAATTGCATGACGGAGATTTTGACAATTCTACAAAAGCTATTCTTCATACCGCAAATATTACATATTACGGTAAAAATTTTAAATTTATAGCAGGTAGAAACAAAGAAACTTACCAATGGATACACGGGTTTCAGGAAGAATTGAAACTAAGCGGAAATATTGATAATTTTCAGTATACAATATTGCATGAATTCAGACACGGCAGGGCAAACAATCATGAGGAACTGAAAGCATTTAGCACTTTAAATAACGGAAAAGGGTTGAATTTATTGGATGTAGAATGTAAACAGGATTTTTTAAATACAAATGTTTATTTTTACAATGCTCCTACATTGGCTAACTGGTATGGCGTTACTTTAAATGCCGATAAAGATATTTACAGTGGCAAATTAGTATTTTCCAAAAGTAACGAAATGACAAACAAACCAAACGGAAGTTATTTTAATATTGAAGGCGGGGTTGATTTTGAAGTTGCTGCTTTAAATATAGGGTTTATAAAAACTGATAAAAAAGGTGGGCTTGGCTCTATGAAAATAGACAGAAACGTATATGACAATATGAATCCATTAGAAGAGGGAAATCATATTTTTGATAAGGATGCAAAAACAATTTATTCCAATATTTCAGTCCCTGTTAATGACAAATTATCTTTATCAGCAAATTATGGCCATATTGATTTTCAAAATAAAAAAGCAAATGAAATTGATTTATATATAGATTATGATGTTTCAAAAGCAATGAGCACAGAAATTTGTCTGGATAAATATAACTCAGATAATAATGATGAAGATTCAAATGCCATAAAAGCACAAATTGCTTATAAATTTTAGTTCTGAAACAATACAAGAACCAATATAATTTAAGTTTTTTTTAAGATAATGAGTTATAATTCACTGTAAAAAATTAAAAGGAGATTAAAATGCATATACCTGATGGTTATCTTTCACCAACAACTGTTGCTGTGAGTTATGCGGTAATGGTGCCTTTGTGGGCATACGGATTTAAAAAATTAAAAGAAAGACTGGATGAAAAAACTCTTCCTCTGCTTGGAACATTAAGCGCTTTAAGCTTTTTAATTATGATGTTTAATGTTCCTGTGCCGGGGGGAACAAGCGGCCACGCAATAGGAACGGCCCTGATTGCTATTATGTTTGACCCGTGGATTGCCTTTATTTCTGTATCGTTTGTTTTGTTGACTCAGGCGGTAGTGTTTGGGGACGGGGGAATAAGCACCTGGGCCGTAAATTCGTTTGATATGGCTTTTATTGCCGCATTTGTTGGTTATTATGTTTTTCAATGGTTAAAAGATAAAACTAGATTTGCTCCGTTTTTAGCTGGATATATATCAATTAACGTTGCTGCTTTGTCAGATTCAATAATACTTGGGATTCAGCCAATTTTCTGGCATACTGCTAATGGACATCCATTATATTTCCCATTTGGACTTAGTGTTTCAATTCCTGCAATGATGGCTGCGCATTTGGGAGTTTTCGGTGTAGTTGACGGTGTATTTACTCAAATAGTATACAGTTTTCTTAAAAGAAGAGAAAAAAATTCTCAGGAGGTTGCGGCATGAATAAGAAAGTTAAAACTGCTTTGATTATAATGGTTATTATGATTGCGGCTGTTCCAGTTGGCTTATTAACAAGTGCACCCGCTTTTGGAGAATGGGACAATGATTATTATCAAAAAGTATTAGGATTTATTCCAAAAGGACTGGCTAATTTTCCACAGTTGGCCCATCCTCTGCTTCCGGATTATTCTCTTCCGGGGACAAATGATGTTTTGGGATATTATGTCAGTGCGGTAGTTGGAAGCGCAGTAGTTTTTATAATCTTATATTTGATAGGAAAATTTTTTGCCAAAAAAAATACTCATAGTTAGAATATTTTTTATTCTGACTTTTTTTCTTTTACTTAGTTTAAAGCATATTGAATTTATATCAGTTGGTATACTGTTCTTATGGATTGTTTCTTTCAAAAAAATTTTAAAACTTAATATAAGAGTGATAAAATCAATTATTGTTTTTAATTTAGGTGTCAGTTTGGGTTATATTATAATGGCTTTTATTAAACATCTTTCTCCATGGCACTATATTTTGTATATCAATCTTAAAGTTTATTCCCTTACATATTTTGTCTTCTGGTTTTTTGCTATAATTTCTCCCGTACAGTTTATGGCTTTTTCAAAAGATTTGGGATATTTAACGACAATTACACTCTCTCAGATTTTTTCTTATAAAAAAACATTCGAAGATTTTAAATTGGCATTTAAAAGCAGGGTTTTAAAACTCACAGACAAAGATCCGAAATTTATAACAAGAACATTTGAATTTTTTTTAAATAAAGCATTACATGATGCAAATGAAAGGACGCTGGCTATGAAAGCAAGGGGATTTTTTGATAATGGATAACGGAGAATGTAAAATGGAAAATATTATTGAACTTGAAAATGTGGAATTTTTTTATGATGAAAAAGTACTTGATAATATAAATTTAAAAATTAAAAAAAATGAAAAAATTTCTTTACTTGGATGCAACGGAAGCGGCAAATCCACACTTCTTAGAATTTTGGCTGCTCTTTATTTCCCCAAAAAAGGAAACTATTTTTTTGAAGGTAAGAAAGTAAATAAAAAATTATCCAAACAATTAAGAAAAAAAATAGGTATACTTTTTCAAAATCCGGATTCGATGATTTTTAACCCTACTGTATTTGACGAAATTTCATTTTCACTCAAAGAATTTGGATTTGAAGATATTGAAGAGAGGGTGTTTAATATTTCAAAAGAATTTGGAATAGAAAAATATCTTAAAAAACCCCCGATTAATTTAAGCGGAGGTGAAAAACAAAAAGTAATGTTGGCTTCTATTTTAGCTTACGAACCTGAAATTTTACTTTTGGACGAGCCGACAACAGCCATGGATCCAAAAACAACAGGCTGGTTTATAGATTTTTTGCTTGAAATTGATAAAACCGTTGTTTTGGCTACTCATGATTTGAGTGTGGCTTATGAAACAACCGAGAGGGCCGTGGTTATGAATGAGGAACATAAAATTATTTATGACGGAGATATGGAAGAACTTATGAAAGATTTGGATGTTTTATTAAAAGCCAATCTTATTCACAAACATAAACATAAACACAAAAATTTTGCACATTCTCATTATCATTTACATTTTTAGTCTTTTTTTTGTATAAGAAAAGTTTATTTTTACTTTTTTTTAATAAATATAAGATATAATACAACAAAATAAAATGAATTATCATTTATAAAGGAGTAAATATGTGTACAGAATGCGGATGCGGAACACATGAGCATGAACATAATCATGAGCATGAACATCATCATGAACACAGGCATGATCATAAAGAGGAATTAATAAATGAAGATATTAAAAACAATCCTCAGTTGAATCATAAAGTTAAAGTTATAGAAAAAATTTTAAGTAAAAATAATGCAATGGCTGATGAAATCAGGGAAAAATTCAATGAACACAAAATTACATGTTTTAATATGATGAGCTCCCCGGGAAGCGGTAAAACAACGACACTTGAAAATCTTTCCGATAAACTTCCTTTTAAATTTGCCGTAATTGAAGGGGATTTGGAAACAAGCAGGGATGCCGACAGAATAAGAAACAAAGGTATCTGGTCGTTCCAATTACAAACAGGAAGAGCCTGCCATTTGGACGCGGGTATGGTAAAAAACGCTATGCCCCATTTTCCATATGAAGATACAGAAATCGCTTTTATTGAAAATGTGGGGAATTTGGTCTGTCCGGCGAGTTATGATGTGGGAGCACATTATAATATGGTGTTTGTCAGCGTTCCGGAAGGTGACGATAAAATTGAAAAATACCCTGTTATGTTCAGAAGGGCCGATATTGTAGTAATTACAAAATGCGATATGCTTGATTTTTTTGATTTTGATATTGAGAAGGCAAAAGTTGCCGCCGATAAACTAAAACCGGGAGTGCCTGTAGTTCTGCTAAACAATAAAACAGGTGAAGGTCTTGATGAAATAATAAACTGGATCAGTGAAAAGAGAAAAGAGCACTTAAGTAAATTATGAATGTTAAATTATGAATGTTGAATATGAGAAAAATATAAAATGAGGAGTAAATATGTGTTTGGCAATACCGAGTAAAGTTTTAAAAGTTGATGAAAAAAATATGGCTGAGGTTGATACATTGGGGGTTAAAAGAAAAGTAAGCCTTGATTTAATCCAGGAAGAGGTAAAACCGGGCGACTATGTATTAATTCATGTCGGATATGCTATGAGTAAAATTGATGAAAAATTTGCACTTGAAAGTATTGAAGTGTATAAACAGCTGGCTGAAGCTTCGATGGGGGATGAAAATCCGATTGCACCTGAAGATTTGGTAAAAGAAGAAGGCCCGCTTTTATATAAACCGGAGGAGGCTGAGAATGAGTGAACTCAGTTTAAAAGATTTATATTTTAAATTCAGAGACCCAAACACCATAAAAGCTTTAAGTAAAGAAATCCACAGGCTTGCCAAAGATCTTGACGAGCCTATGAGGGTTATGGAAATTTGCGGAGGACATACTCATACCATCATGAAATACGGAATAAAACAGCTTTTGCCTGAAAATATAGAATTTATCCACGGTCCCGGATGCCCCGTATGTGTAATGCCAAAAGAAAGAATAGACCATGCAATCACCTTGGCAAAACAGCCGGACGTTATACTTGCAACTCTCGGGGATATGATAAGGGTTCCGGGAAGCAAATCAAGTCTTGCAAAAACAAGGGCGGAGGGTTATGATATAAGAGCACTCCATTCCACTTTTGATGTTTTAAATATTGCAAAAGAAAATCCTGATAAAAAGGTTGTTTTTTTTGCAATAGGATTTGAGACAACAACACCTATGACCGCCGCACTTATGAAAAGAGCTTTTGATGAGGGAGTTAAAAATATTTATTATCATATAAATCATGTTTTGGTTCCGCCTCCGATGAGGGTCATTATGGACAGCGGGGAAGCAAGAATTAACGCTTTTATCGGTCCCAGTCACGTAAGTGTTATAATAGGGACTAAAAGTTATCAGTTTTTAGTGGATGAATATAATACACCTGTTGTTGTTGCCGGGTTTGAACCGGTTGATGTAATGGAAAGTATTTTAATGCTGTTAAAACAAAAACTTGAAAAAAAACCCCGTGTTGAAAATCAGTATAAAAGAGCGACTACCTGGGATGGAAATGTGCTGGCTCAAAAAATGATTGATGAGTTTATGGAAGTGAGGGAAACTTTTAGATGGAGGGGGCTTGGAGACATACCTTTTTCCGCCCTTAAATTAAAAGATGAATATGCCGAGTTTGATGCTGAAAAAATATATGCGAATGTATTGCCAAATGAACCTATTGACGACCATAAATTATGTATCTGTGGAAAAATTTTAAGAGGTCTTGCAAAACCGACCGACTGTAAACTTTTCGGCAAGGCCTGTACTCCTTCAACCCCTTACGGAAGCTGTATGGTAAGTGATGAGGGCGCATGCAATGCTTATTACAGATATGCAAGATAATTAAAAATGGTGAAAATAGTGAATGGTGAGTAGTGAGTGGTGAGTGGTGAGCAGTGAGTTGTAATATTAGTATAAAGGAGATAAAAATGAATAAAATAACTCTTGCATACGGCGGAGGAGGAGAAGAAACCAATAAACTCATAAATGAACTTTTTTATAAATATTTCAATAACGATATTTTAACAAGTGCCGAAGACGCAGCTGTTTTAAATGCAGACGGAAAAATAGCTTTTACGACAGATTCTTTTACCGTCAGCCCTCTTTTTTTTAACGGAGGAAATATAGGAAAACTTGCAGTTGCCGGAACCTGTAACGACTTGGCTATGATGGGTGCGAAACCTGAATATTTAAGCTGCGGTTTTATGATAGAAGAAGGTTTAGATTTTGAAACACTCGAAAAAATTGTTAAAACAATGAGTGAAGAGTTGAACAAAATAGGGGCGAAAATAGTCTGCGGTGATACAAAAGTCGTTCCTGCCGGAAGTGTTGATAAAATTTTTATAAACACCAGCGGAGTGGGGCATATACAAAAAGAAAATATTTCAGCCCATAATCTTACACCCGGAGATATTGTATTGGTTAGCAGAGATATTGGAAAACACGGCAGTATCATTATGGCCCACAGATACGGTGTGGATACCGAAGCAAAAACCGACTGTAAAATATTATGGAATGAAATAGAATCTCTTATAAATGAAGGTATAGATATAAAAGCTTTGCGTGATGCAACAAGAGGCGGATTAAGCGCTGTTTTGAACGAATGGGCAAATGCAAGTAACATTGGTATTGAAATAAATGAGGAAAAAATCCCTGTCAGTAATGATGTTGCGGGTCTTTGTGAAATTTTTGGATTTGAACCTATGGATTTGGCAAATGAAGGAACCTTTATTGTAGCCGTAAGTGAAAAAGATGCCGAAAAAGCCGAGGAAATATTAAAAAAATTTAATCCGAACGCTTCTGTTATAGGAAAAGTAACACAGGGAAATAAAGTTGTATTAAAATCACCATGGGGTTCAAGCAGATATATTGAACTTCCAAAAGGTGAACTGCTGCCGAGAATTTGTTAAGGAGAAATTGTGCAGAAAAAAATAGTTGAAATGTTTGATTCCATCGCTCCCAAATATGATGTTGCAAACAGAATATTAAGTTTGGGGATTGATAAAAAATGGAGAAAAGAAGCGGTAAAGGAAGCTGTTAGTAAAATTGACAAAAAAAATTTAAAAATACTGGATGTTGCCTGCGGTACGGGCGATATGATTGATATATGGAAAAATACGATTAAAAATAAAAAACTGAAAATATGCGGTTTGGACCCAAGCAAAGGAATGCTTGAAGTAGCGAAAAAAAGGTTTCCGGAAATTAATTTTTATAACTCATATGCAACCGATGTTCCCTGTGAAAACAGTTCCGTTGACGTTATTTCCATTTCTTTTGGTATAAGAAATGTGCTTGAAATTGAAAAAGCCCTGAGAGAATTTAACAGAATTTTAAAAGAAAACGGCAAACTTTTAATTTTGGAATTTGTAAAATCGGATAAAGAGAAAAAATTTAGAAAATGTATAGATTTTTACACAAATAAATTTTTACCTAAAATAGGGGGAATTATTACTAAAAACAAAGAGGCGTATGAATACCTGCCTAAATCCATTGAAAATTTTTATACGGTAAATGAACTAAATGATTTATTAAAAAAAGCAGGTTTTGAGGTTGAAAAAGTTAAACTGTTTAATTTTTCACAGGTTGCCATGATTATTGCTGAGAAAGCAGGAAAACCTGCCAATTAAAGTTCGCAGCTGTTAACTATTGCGATAATTTCTTCAACAACCTGAGGATTTTCAAGAGTTGAAGTATCCTGCGTAATTTCTTCGCCTTTTGCAATGGCTCTGAGTATTCTTCTCATAACTTTACCGCTTCTTGTTTTTGGAAGTCCCGGAACAAATGCAAAATTGTCAACTGTTGCAATGGCTCCTATTTCTCTTTTGATAATTTCATTTACTTCTTTAATGAATTCAAGCTCTTCTGCAATATTTTCAGGATTTTTAAGTACAATATATGCGAATACACTTTCACCTTTTATTTCGTCGGGTTTTCCTACAACCGCAACTTCGGCAACTTCAGGATGGAATTTAACGGCATCTTCTATTTCTGCGGTTCCGAGTCTGTGTCCTGAGACATTGATAACATCGTCCACCCTTCCTGTAATCCAGATATAACCGTCTTTATCATAAATTGCACCGTCTCCGGAGAAATATACAGCTTTTCCGTTCTTTTTGGCAGTGGAGAAATAACTTTTTACAAATCTCTCAGGATCGCCCCAGATAGTTCTTATCATACTTGGCCACGGTTTGGTTATACATAAAAGACCTTTTTCGTTTTCAGGCATTTTATTACCGTTTTCATCTATAATTTCGGCAAAAATTCCAGGAAGAGGAAATGTTGCACTTCCCGGTTTAATAGGTGTTGCCGCAGGAAGAGGGGAAATCATATGACCTCCTGTTTCCGTCTGCCACCATGTATCAACAATTGAACATCTATTATTTCCTACTACTTCATAATACCATTTCCATGCAGCAGGGTCTATCGGTTCTCCCACGGTTCCTAATATTCTAAGAGAGCTTAAATCGTATTTTTTTGGTTCATCCGCACCGATTTTGTGGAGAAGTCTTATTGCCGTAGGGGCTGTGTAAAATTGGTTGATTTTATAATTTTCTACCATTTTCCAGGCTCTTCCCGCATCCGGATAAGTGGCAACCCCCTCAAACATAACCGTTGTTGCCCCGGCCGCAAGAGGTCCGTAAACTATGTATGTATGACCTGTAATCCATCCTATATCGGCTGTACACCAGAAAGTGTCGTTATCTTTGATGTCAAATACCCATTCCATTGTAAGCTGTGAGTGGAGGATATATCCGGCCTGGGAGTGTTGTACACCTTTCGGTTTACCAGTTGAGCCTGATGTATAAAGTAAAAACAACGGATCTTCGCTGTCCATCACTTCCGGATCGCATTTGCTTGATTGATTTTGAATAAGTTCATTATAGCTTACATCTCTTCCCTCTATCCAATCTATATCTTCATTGTTTCTTTCCACTACAATTACTTTTTCTACAAAATCTATTCCTTCAAGAGCTTTGTCAACGGTAGGTTTTAACATATAAGGAGCCCCTTTTCTAAATGCCCCGTCGGCTGTTATCACTATTTTGGCATTTGCATCTATGATTCTGTCTTTCAATGCCTCTGCGGAAAATCCTCCGAACACTACGCTGTGAATTGCTCCTATTCTTGCACACGCAAGCATTGCATATGCGGCTTCCGGAATCATAGGCATATAAATTACGACCCTGTCCCCTTTTTGAACACCGAAATTTTTTAACAGATTAGCAAATTTATTAACTTCTTTATAAAGCTGAAGATATGTGATTGTTTTATTTTCTCCGTTGTCGCCTTCCCAGATAATAGCGGCTTTGTTTTTTTTATCTTCAAGGTGTCTGTCTATGCACTGAAAAGTAACATTTAATTTTCCTCCGACAAACCATTTGTAAAAAGGTGCGTTGCTTTCATCCAGAACCTGTTCAAACTCTTTAAACCATGTAATTTTTTCTTTTGCAAGTTTTGCCCATGTCCCTTCGAAATCTTTTTCAAATTTTTCCACCATTTCTCTATAATCATCCATACTTTTAAAAACAGGGTTTTTGAATAATTCTTTATGAGGATAATAAATTTCACTTGTCATTGAAACTCCTTTTTTTATTTATTGTAATGCAAATATAAATCAATGATGTTAAAATAAAAAAAAGAATAGACAAGTCAATTAAATATTGTGAAGATTGGTAACAAAAAAAGAGAAAAAGAGTTTATTTGTTATAGTTTTGGATAGCTTTATTTATAAGCTCCATCGCTTTTTCTTTTCCTTCAAAGCCTGTAACTTTAACCCATTTGCCAGGCTCAAGGTCTTTATATGTTTCAAAAAAATGTTTGATTTGATTTAGTTTAATTTCAGGCAAATCTTCCAAAGAATTAATTTTTGCCATTTGAGGGTCCAGTTTAGTAACAGGAACGGCTACTATTTTTTCATCCTGCCCGTTTTCGTCTTCCATTATTAAAACACCGATTACCTTTGATTTAATAACGCATCCCGGAACAACGCTTTCGGTTGAGAGAACCAATATATCAATCGGGTCACCGTCATCTGCAAGAGTATTGGGAATAAATCCGTAATTTGCAGGATAAAACTGGCTTCCGTAAAGAATTCTGTCTAAACATACGGCACCGCTAACTTTATCTATTTCATATTTTATATTGCTTCTTTGTGGAATTTCTATAACAGCATTTACTGCTTCATCTTCGGTTGGTTTAATTTTTGAAATATCCATAATTTCTCCTTTTTTTCTGTAATTATATCTAAATATTTAATTAAGTAAATTCCGCCTATATAGATTATCCAGTTAATATAAATCCATAAAAACACAAACATTAAAGTGGCAATGGAGCCGTAAATAGATGTATATGTTTTATTGATTAACACATAATAAATAAATGTGTTTTTAGCTGTAAAAAAGGCGATTGTTACAATAAATGAGGAAATTAGCGTTGATGTTGTTTTTTCGTTTATTAAAACTATTTTATATGATAAAAAAAATGTTATCCATATAAGTAAAAAAGGAAGAATTTTCCCTAATTTTATCCATGAGGTTAAAGTGGATTTGTCAAGAAAAAACTGAAATTTTATAGACAGATACATAGCAACTCCGAAAAGAATCGGAAAAAGCGTAATCATTGTCCAGTAAAGTTTTATTCTCTCCCAGATATTCTTTTTGTTCTGTTTAAAAATTTTTGAGACTATTTCCTCGAAGTTGTTAAAAAACAGAATGGATGTTACCACTATATAAATACCTCCGATTATTCCCATTTTGGATGAATTTGTTAAAAAATTTTGAAGATAAGATGAGATTATTTCTTTATTTGTAGGAAGCAGGTTTGAAGATATAAAACCTTCCAATTTATCATATATATCCGAAAAAAATGGAGAGCCTGCTATAAAAGAAAGAATGATAAGAAGAATAGGGACAAGAGAAAAAATTGTATAAAAACTCATAGCTGCGGCATATAGTGTAATTTCATCCAAAATATCTTCTTTTAAATGTTTAAGAAAAATATAAGAATTTTTGATAGTTTTTTTTGTATCCATTTTTTATCCTTGTATAAGGGATTCTTTTTTTTCTTCGAGTTCAAGATATCTTTCCACTTTTTCATCATAAAGTTTTTTAATCTCTTCCAATTCCCCGGTTAGGTTAACAAGACCTTTTTCATTATAACAATCAGGATTGCTTAAACATTCTTCAATTTCCGCAATGCTTGCTTCAAGCTCTTCTAAAAGTACAGGCAGTTCTTCAAGCTCACGCTGTTCTTTGTAAGAAAGTTTTGTCTGTTTTCTTTTTGGCCTTTCTTTTTTTTTATTTTCTATTTTTAATTTTTCGTTTTCGATTAATTTTAGCTCTTTTTCAATTTCGAGAAATTCCGTATAAGGTATGAAACTCTCTTCCACAATTCCGTTTCCTTTGAAAACAAACAGTTTTTTTGCAATTTTATCCACAAAATATCTGTCGTGGCTTACAAAAATTACACTTCCTTCATAATTCATTAGGTATTCTTCCAAAATATTAATAGTCGGAATATCCAAATCGTTTGTCGGTTCGTCTAAAATTAATACATTAAAATCTTTGGTAAAAAGAAGTGCAAGCGCAACTCTTGTTTTCTCACCCCCGCTTAAAACACCTATTTTTTTTGTTAGATATTCCGGAGGAAATAAAAATTCTCTCAAATATCCGTAGACATGCATATTTCTGCCTCTGACATTTACCCTGTCTCCTCCTTTTGGGCAAAAAGTTTCTATTAAATCTTTGCTGTCATTAAGCATTGATTTTCTCTGGTCTAGATAACCTATTTTTACATTTTCCCCGATTTTTATTATTCCCTCATCGGGTGTTTCCTCTTTTGTTAGAAGCTTTAAAAACGTAGATTTTCCGCTCCCGTTTTTACCGACTATTGCAATTTTGTCTTTTTGTAAAATTCTTGTGCTAAAATCTTTTATTAATAATTTATTTCCAAGGCTTTTGCTTAAATTTTCAATTTCGAACATAACCTTTTTTTTATTGATTTTATCTTCTTCTTTTGCCAAAAGTTCCCGCTTTAGCTGCATTTCAATCTGTCTTATTTCCATTTTGTCGTATTTTACTTTTTCTTTAAGTTCCAATACCCTTTTTTTTCTGCCTTCGTTTCTTTTAAGTCTGGCTTTAACCCCTCTGCTCAGCCATTCTTCTTCTCTTTTAAGAAGTCTTATTTCGTTTTCAAATTCTTTTTCTTTTGCTTTTAGAAGTTCTTCTTTTTGCTTTAAATAACTTGCATATCCGCCTTTGAAACTTCTGAGGCGGCAGTTTTCAAGTTCTATTACCCTTGAGGCGACTCTGTCTATAAAATATCTGTCGTGGCTTACCACTAAAAAGGTATATTTTTCTTTAAGCAGCATTTCTTCCAAAAATTCAGTCATATACACATCAAGATGGTTGGTCGGTTCATCCAAAAGCAAAACATCCGGTTTTTGAAGCAAAAGACTTGCAAGAGCAACTCTTCTTTGTTCTCCTCCGCTAAGAAGTGATATATCTTTAAATTCATATTTTTTTAAATCAAATTCGTGTAAAATTCTCTCAATCCTGTCATCCAAATTCCAGGCATTGTGGAAATCAAGGAATTTTGAAATTTTGTCCATTTCCATTTGAATTTGAGGGTTATCCGGGTTTTTTGCAAATGCTTGCGCAAAATGCATGTATTTTTGATAAGCTTCTTTGAATTCGGTAAGTTCATTTTCGATGGCCTCTCTCACACTAAGACCTGTGGGAAATGTTGGGGTTTGTTTTAATCTTTTTATTTTTATGCCGTTTTTTGTAATTATTTCTCCCTCATCGGCTTCTACAGTGGCGTCAATTATTTTCATAAGAGTAGATTTACCGCTTCCGTTTTTACCTATAAGCGCTACTCTTTCGCCCTCGTCAAGATGAAATTCTATATTGCATAATATTTTTTGAGCTTCAAATTTTTTGCTTATATTTAATAAATCTATCAGTGCCAATTTTGCCCTTTGTTATCTTTTTGTAATTTTACCTTGTTATCCTTTTATTGCAAAATAACAAAGGAGGTGAAAATGAAAGTAGATATTTTGGTGTTAATAGCAACATTTTTGCTTATTGCTACTTCATTGGCAATAGCTGCTATTTAAATTTTCAATATCTTCTAAAATCTGTCTTTTTAAATCAGATAAAGTATCAAATTTTTTGTTTTCCCTTAAAAAATCAATAAATTTAATTTCTATAAATCCATTTTCACTACTAACTATTTTCACATTTTCACTAATTATATGCGTCTCAATTGAAAAATTTCCATCGGTTGAGCGCTTTCCAATAAAAGTAAGCGATTGAAAATTATTTGTTTTGGTTATGTAAACCCCTTCTTTAGGAATTACATACGGCTTAAAGAGTTCTATATTAATTGTTGGGACCAACTCTTTTTTTCCAAGCCCCTGACCTTTTATTGGTGTTCCTTTGATTTTATAACTTCTTCCTAAAAATTTATTTGCTTTTTTTATATCGTTTTTTATAAAGTTTCTGATGATATGGGCATGCACCCCGATTTCTTCTATTTTAATCTCTTTTATTACCTCAACTTCAAAATATTTTTTTAATAAATTAATATCTCCACTTCTGTTTTTGCCGAATTTAAAATCATCACCAACCACAATTTTTTTTACATTCATTTTTTTTAATATTTTTATAAATTCAACAGGTTTTAAATGTTTTATTTTTTCCAAAAACATAAATTCACACCCTAAATTAGTATATTCGCATCTGTCAAACCCCGGTGTGATTGAGCTTCCTTTTTCTATAACAATAAAAAAATCCACTTTTTTTAAAATTTTCTGATGTGCGATGTGCATTCCGTCAAAACCTCCAATTGCCACTGTTTTCATTTTTTTTCTTTATAAAAATTATATATAATCAATGCATCTTTTTTATTTAAAACCTTTTCCAAATCTTTTAAAGATGCGTTTTTAATATTTTCAAATGTTCCAAAATAGTTTATCAGTTTTGTCATTTTTGCTTTTCCTATGCCTTTGATGTTTAAAAGTTCAATCTGTGTGTCATTTTTTCTTTTGGTAATTCTGTGAAATTCTATTGCGAATCTGTGCGCTTCATCCCTTAAATTCTGCAAAAACATAAGCCTTTTGTCATTTTCATTAAGTTCTATTTTTTCGATTTTATATTCTCCGTTATCCATTTTCCAATGAAAATATATTTTATCGTTTGCTCCTCCTTTTGCCCTGTGGGCTTTTGCACCAATTTTTTCTTTTGCAATTCCTAAAATATCAATGTTTGCACCAGTTGAGTCAATTATTTCCTTTGTTATATTTATCTGGGCAGGCCCCCCGTCAATGAGCCAAAGCTCCGGCGGGGGTGTTTTATCAAAACTTTTTGCCCTTCTTGTTAAAAGCTCTCTCATTTGGGAATATTCGTCTTTTCCTTCTAAATGATAGTGTCTGTATTCAGACTTTTTGAATTTTTCATTTTCCCAAACCACCATTGCCCCGACTGTTGCCTCTCCATGCATATGGGAAGTGTCGAATACTTCTATTTTATATGGTATGTTTTGTAAATTAAACAGCTTTTTTATTTCAAATAGAATATTGTTTTCTTTTTGGTTTTTCATAATTTCATTTGCATTAATTTTAGCTAAATTTATTAAATTTTTTCTCTCTTTTGTGGTCGGTGTAACTATTGAAATTTTTCTTTTGAATTTTTCACTTAAAAATTTGCTTAAAGCAGTTCTTTCCTCAAAATCTTCACCCACTAAAATTTTTGAGGATGTAAAAGGAGTTTCTCTGTTATAAAATTCTAAAATAGCTCTTTTATAGGTTTCATTTTTATCTATTTCAGTTTGAGCATTTATTATATTGTGAGTGCCGGAGACTACTTTTCCCTCCCTTACAAATATTCTGATTATTACAGCCTTATTATTAAATGTTTCTACAACAAAAATGTCCAAATCTTCAAGTTTTGCCAAATCTACATTAGAATAAATTTCGGCATTTTCTATAGATTTTATTCTGTCTCTGATTTCAGCCGCTTCTTCAAACTGTAATTTTTTTGCAAATTTTTCCATTTTTTTATAAAGAATATTTAGAATTTTTTCTTTGTCATGGATTAGTTCAATTGCTTTATTTATATATTTTTTATATTCTTCCGGGTTAATCTTACCAACGCATGGCGCCAGACATTTTCCTATCTGATGATAAAGGCATGCTTTTTTATTTTTCAAACAGCTTTTTGACTGAACAAGGGGAATTTCTTCATATATTGTTTTTAAAATCGCACCCGCACCGCTGCTGAACGGTCCGAAATATTTTATATTTTTGCCTTTTATTATTTTTCTTGTTATTTCAAGTCTCGGGAAAAGCTCATCCATATCCACATAAATATAAGGATATGTTTTATCATCCCTTAAAAGAATATTATATTTGGGTTTTAACTGTTTAATTAAAGAATTTTCAAGAATTAAAGCGTCGCTTTCACTTTCAACTACAATATAATTTAGTTTTTTAGCTTCATTTATCATTTTATATATTCTCGGGGCTAAATTATCCGCCGCTCTGAAAGGATTAAATCTAAAATAGCTTTTTACTCTTTTTTTCAGGTTTTTTGCTTTTCCCACATATAACAGTTTGCCGTTTTTATCAAAATACTGATAAACTCCCGGTTTAGGCGGTAAATTTTTTATTTTTTTTTGCAATATTCTCCTTTTTGATAAAATTATACTAAAAAAGGTTAAAATGAAGCTTGAAATAGAGAGTCTGGTGGTAGTGGCATTAATAATAATTGCCGGAATTATTGCACTTGAGATTAGTTTTTCCCCCGCTATTTTTGAAATTATAGCGGGAAGTATAGCCGCTAATTTTTTCCATATGAGCGATTTAAAATGGGCGGAATTTCTGGCAAACGTGGGACTTTTGGGGCTTATGTTTTTTGCGGGGCTTGAGAGCGATTTAAAACTTCTTAAGAAAAATTTTATAAAAGCCGTTTTTATAGGGGTGTCTTCTTTTTTATTGCCGTTTGTTTCAATATTTCTGATTAGCAAATTTATTTTACTTTATTCCCTTAAAGCGTCTTTGCTAATAAGCATAGCGCTTTCCACCACCTCTCTGGCACTCGTGTATCCGCTTTTGAAAGATAAAAATATGCTTCATCTTAATTCCGGTCAGACGCTTCTGGCCGGGGCTATGATTGTGGATATAATCAGTATGTTTTCACTGAGCTTTTTGTTTGAAGGAATAAATTATCAGAATATTATTTTTTTAGGCGTACTGTTAATAGTAATGTTTGTTTTGCCTAAATTCGGTGAAAAATTATTTGCCAGATACACAGGCAATCATATAGAATTTCCTATAAGGTTTATTATTGCAATTTTAATTTCAATCGGTTTTCTCTCAAAAGAGATACATATTAACGAAGCTGTTTTAGCGTTTGCCCTGGGAATATTTTTTTCTGAATTTTTAAAAGAAAATGAAATGATAGAAAAAAAATTAAGGGCTATAATATTTGGGTTTGTGGCTCCTTTTTTCTTTTTTAAAGCGGGTTATTCAATTAAACTTGACGTTATTAATTTTAAGATTTTATTTTTGAGTATAATACTTGGAATTATTGCTTTTGGCACAAAATATCTGGCGACCGTAATTGCGACAAAACCGTTTTTTAAAAAAAGTGTTTATAAAATTGCGGGGCTTTTTTTTAATATGAGACTTACATTTGGAATAGTGGCAAGTGTTTTCGGACTCGAATTTAAAATTATTGATGTAAATACTTATGTTTCTCTGTTATTAATTATAATTTCAACATCTTTGGCCGCCTCTGTTTTAATGAAAAGAATGCCGAGTGAAATTACAGAGGAAGAGCTGGAAGATTTTATCCTCTAACGCCAAAAGCTTTTTTTATCGTTTTTGTGTCAGGTTTTGTAATCATTGTAACTATTATTAAAGTTATTGTTGAAAGAGGAAGAGCGATAACCATGGCATCTACAAAAGCCCATTTGCTGTGGCCCAAAATAGAATTTACACCAAAAAGCGCCTTGGCAATACCCAAAGCTTTTGCTTCTTTGAAATGGCAAAACAATAGCCAGAATAAAGATACAAAAAATCCGACAAACATACTTGAAATTGCCGCTGTTTTAGTGATTCTTTTTGAAAAAAGTCCAAAAATAAAAGAAGGTAAAAATACAGATGCACAAAGTGCAAAGAAAATAGCCGTACTTCTCGCAATAATTGCCGGGGCCTTTTGAAATTTAAAAGCTAAAAATACTGAAAACAGAATAACAATGACAATTCCGATTTTTGTCCATAAAGTGGTTTTGTTTTTATCAGCCCCGAGTGTTTCAAAAATGTCCCTGCCGACAGCCGTCCCCATTGTGTGAAACTGACTTGATAAAGTGGACATTGCTGCTGAGATAAGAGCAAAAAGGAAAATAAATCCAAACCAGTGCGGCATCGCCGTATTTATAAAATGGGGGATTACTTTTCCAATTGCCCCCGCCGCTTCAAGGGCGTTTTTACCTCCGTAATTTTCAAAATACCATGCATTGCTTAAACTTCCCACAACAAAAATAACACCTGTCATTGCCAAAATGAAAATCCCTCCTATTAATACAGCCCTGTTTAGTTCTTTTTTGCTTTTTACGGTCATAAATCTCACTATAAGCTGTGGCTGGGCAAGTACTCCGATTCCGACACCAAGAGTAATCGTGGTTATTACAAAAAGCCAACCAGGAGATAAAAATGACGGCATTTTATTCCAGCCCTGAAATCCCCATATCTGAGATAATTTCATCATAAAATCGCCGCTTCCCGGAACTAAATCTTTTAAACCGGTATTTGAAAGCTTGTCTATTACCGTAATTTGCCAAACGTTATCAAGTTTTGCGAATGCTTCGTTTATTCCCCCCCAGTGAATAAAACACCATTACTATTAAAACAATCATAGCTAAAAACATTATTGAACCCTGAAGGGCATCGGTATACATAACCCCTTTAAGCCCGCCGGCTAAAACATAAGCAGTGATTATCAGTGAAAATATTAATAATGCTATGTGATAATCCACATGAAAATAGATACTGATAAACTGAACACCTCCGATTAGAACAGCCGTGGCATATAACGGCATAAAAAATAAAATTATAAGTGCGGCAAAAATCTGAATAAATTTTGAATCATATCTTTTGCCCAAAAACTCAGGAAAAGTGTGGGCGTCGAGCCTTAAGCCCATTTTTCTTGTGGGGTTTCCTATAAATACAAAAGCAATAAAAATTCCGACAAAAATATTTAAAAAAGTAAGCCACAAAAGCGAATTTCCAAGCCATGCCGCCACTCCGCCGAATCCGACAATTGCAGCAGTTGAGATAAATGTGGCACCGTAACTAAGAGACATTACAAACGGATGTGCCTCACGGCCCGCTAAAAGATAATCTGTTGAATTTTTTGTTTTTGAATATCCCATCCATCCAAGATATGTCAAAGCGAACAGATAAAGAATAATTAGTGCAATTTCCCAAAAGCTCATAGTAACTCCTCGTTAAGCTCTTTTTCTTCATCGGCCCATTTTTTTAGAAGCATTTCATTGCTTTCCTCATCACCTTTGTTCCAATTAATCAAACCGTAAATCACACAAAGCAGGGCACTTAGTATTGTCAGCCAAAAAGCTGAGCAGACGCCTATATCAAAATGGCTCATTTTTTTCCTTTTTTTTTAAATTTTAATATAAAATTAATTGATATTTAAACTTTTTTGATATTATTATAAAAATTGATAAATAAAAGGGAAAAAATGAAACAGACATTAATGGGTAATGAGGCAATTGCATATGGACTAATGCACAGCAATACTCAAATTCTAAGCGGGTATCCCGGTACCCCCTCGAGTGAAATATTAACGACTTTTGAAAAAATTTCTAAAAATCTGCCTGTTTATGCAAAGTGGGCGACTAATGAAAAAGTGGGATTTGAAGTGGCTTTTTCCGGTGCAATAGCAGGACTGAACAGTGCTGCCACAATGAAACAGGTAGGGCTTAATGTGGCAAGTGATGCCTTAATGAGCGCAAGTTTTATAGGCAATATTGGCGGGTTTGTTTTAATTGTTGCGGACGACCCCGGTTTTCATTCATCCCAGACAGAACAGGACAGCCGTGAATTTGCTAGGTTTGCAAGAATTCCCGTTATCGATCCGGCAACCCCTGCCGAAGCATATGAATTTACGATAAAGGCAAGTGAATTATCAAAAAAATTTCAAATACCTGTGATGCTAAGAAGCGTAATGAGGGTTTCACATTCAAGGGAAATAGTGGAACTAAAAGAGCATAAATTTGAAGCGAAGGAAGGAAATTTCCAAAGGGATATATCAAGATGGGCTGCAGTCCCAAGGGCTGGAAGACTGGCTCAGGCATATGAGAGGGAAGAAAAATTAGAAAAAATTAAAAAATATAATTATGAGGTATTTATAAAACCAAAAATCAATAAGCTCAAAGGTACAAAAAATTTATTCATCTCTAGCGGAGCGGCTTTTGGATATGTAAAAGAGGTAATTGATGAATTAAATTTAGATATCGATATATTAAAAATTGATATGCCTTATCCTCTGCCGTTAAATCAGCTTAAAGATTTAATTAAAAAATATGAAAAAGTATTGGTAATTGAAGAGACCTATCCGGTAATTGAAGAAGAAATTAGAAGCCATAATGTTTACGGAAAAATGACAAATGATGTGCATTCAATTGACGAGATGACAAAAGAGAGGGTTTTAAAGGCTTTAAAAAATGTAGGTTTATATAATGGGGAAAATATTTATAAACCTATATTTACCCAGAATTTTGAAGTGAAGCATAGAAAACCGAATTTGTGTCCCGGATGTCCCCACAGAGATATCTTTTTTGCAATAAAAAAAGTGTTTCGGTCTAAAAAATCGATATATCCTTCAGACATAGGGTGTTATACACTTGGAATCAATCAAAAAGCAATCGATACAGTTTTATGTATGGGGGCCAGTGTGTCAATGGCGCACGGCTTCAGTATTGCCGATAAAGAAAAAACGGTAATTGCAACAATAGGTGATTCAACGTTTTTTCACTCAGGTGTAGCGCCATTAATTAATGCAGTTTATCAAAAAGCTAAATTTATACTTGTGATTTTGGATAATTCAACCGTTGCAATGACGGGAAGACAAGCTACGCCTGAGAGGGCTGCCCCCGGGAAAGTAGATTTAAAAAAAGTTGCTGAGGGATGTGGTGCTGAGGTAATGGAGTATTTTTACGAGCCTGATATTAATAAAACCATAAACTTTTTTAAAGATGTAAAGAAAAAATTTGAAAATGTTGAAGTCCCTTTGGTTGTAATTAGCAGACAATTCTGTGTGTTGGATAAAGAAAAAGCAAAAGAAAACTTAAAAGGTATTTTTGCTACAGTGGACGAAGAAAAATGTGTTGCGTGTGATGTATGCACCACCCAGTTTGTATGTCCTCCTATGGCTTATAATGAAAGGGGAAAAATAGAAATAGACCCGCTTTTATGTGTCGGATGCGGTGTGTGTATCAGCGGGGTCTGTCCTACGGATGCCTTCATAAGGAGGGATAAATGAAATATCAGATACTTTTAGCAGGATTTGGTGGGCAGGGCGTTGTATTTTTAGTAAAGGTACTCAGTATTTGTGCCGCTAAAAAAGGGTATAAATTTTTAGGAACGGAAAATCACGGGATGAGTCAGAGAGGCGGAAGTGTGAGTTCTCATATTAAAATAGGCGAATTTTATAATCCATTGATTGATTACGGACAGGCTGATTTATTAATTGGGCTTGATCGGGATGAAGCACTTATAAATCTTCCATATTTAAAAAAAGGCGGGGATTTGGTTGTAAATGCAGATAATTTTCCTGAAATTGATGCAAATGAGTATATTGTAGATGCAAACAGACTGGCAGAAGAGGGTCTGTTTGATGTTAAAGGGCTTAATGTGTTTATGCTGGGAGTTGCATTAAAAAATGTTAAAAATTTTCCTTTCAGCGTAGATGAGGTAAAAGAAGCCATAAAAGATATTAATCCAAAATTTGCCAAAGCTAATTTTGAAATATTGGATAAAGCGATGAATTATGGAGAAAATTAAATTATATTTTAATGAAAATGCCGAATTTGGCAAAAATATAGGCATTGGACTAATAGATGTAAAATACGGATATGCAAAGGCAAAAATGAAAGTATCCACATTTCATTTGAATCTGGCAGGTGTTTGTCACGGTGGAGCTATTTTTACACTGGCTGATTTTGCGTTTGCCGTGGCAAGCAACTCTTTTGGGAAAATTGCCCTGGCAATCGATACGAGCATATCTTTTATAAATGCTGCAAAAGAAGGTGATGAATTAATTGCCGAGGCAAAACTTATTGCCGAGAGTAACCGTTTGGGCACATATGAAGTTAAAATAACTAATAAAGATAAAATTATTGCTTTTTTTAAAGGAACTGTTTATAAAACAAAAAAAGATTTAAAGGAGATAAAATGATTTATAATAAAATAGAAAGTGCAGGCAGGGAAGAGATCGAAAAAGTTCAGCTTAAAAGATTAAAAGAAGTGGTAAGCAGGGTTTATTATCTAAGCCCTTTTTATAAGAAAAAATTTGATGAATTAAACATAACTCCTGATGATATAAAATCACTTGAAGATATACAAAAACTTCCATTTACTAAAAAACAGGATTTAAGGGACAATTATCCGTTCGGACTTTTTACTGTGCCGATGAGTGAGGTTGTGAGAATTCATTCATCTTCCGGAACTACCGGAAAACCTACTGTTGTGGGATATACAGCTCATGATATGGATGTATGGAACGAAGTGATGATAAGATGTTATTATATGGCGGATGTCGCAAGTAAAGATATAGTTCATAACGCTTACGGATACGGGCTTTTTACAGGCGGACTCGGATTTCACGAAGCGGCTCAAAAAATCGGGGCTGCAATAGTGCCTGCAAGCGGTGGATTTACCCAAAGACAGTTAATGTTAATGCGTGATTTTGGGGCTACAATTCTTTGCGCAACTCCTAGTTTTGCTTTGCATTTGGCAGAAGAGGCCAAAAAAGAGGGGCCTGAATTTAGGAAAAATTATAAGCTTAGAGCCGGTTTTTTCGGAGCGGAACCGACAAGCAAAGGACTTAGGGAAGAAGTTGCAAAAGCGTGGCGGATAGATTATTACGAGGTTTACGGACTCAGTGAAATAATCGGGCCCGGGGTCAGCTGCAGCTGTAACATGGGAGAAGGGCTTCATATAAACGAAGACCATTTTTATCCTGAAATAATAGACCCGAAAACAGGGGAAGTCTTACCTGAGGGTGAAGAGGGCGAACTTGTTTTAACCACTCTTACCAAACATGCACTTCCGATAATAAGATACAGAACAGGCGATATTACAAGACTTGATAGAACTCCTTGTGCATGCGGCAGAACGTTTGTAAGGATGGAGAGTGTAAGGGGAAGGGCAGACGATATGCTGATAGTAAACGGCGTAAATGTGTTTCCTTCCCAGGTTGAGCATGTAATAGCAAATACTGAAGGGGTCAGTTTAAATTATCAGATAGTTGTGGATAAAAAAGGTTATTTGGATAAGTTGGAATTGATGGTTGAAGTTGATGAGCGTATTATGTTTGATGATGTTGCAAAACTTGAAAAAATTAAAAAAGAACTCCAACAGGCACTTTTGAATAATTTATACATTAATGCCATTGTTCATCTGGTTGAGCCAAAAAGCATAGAAAGAAGTATGGGTAAAGCAAAAAGAATAGTAGATAAAAGGAAATAAAATGAAACAGATTTCAGTGTTTTTGGAAAGGAAAACAGGAAGGCTTAAAGAAATTACCGAGGCTTTGGCAAAAGAGAATGTCAGTATTAAGGCTATTACACTGGTTGAAGCAAGTGATTTTGGAATACTCAGAATTTTGACAAAAGATGTTGTAAAAGCTACCGAAGCAATAGAAAAAAGCGGTTTTTCTCTAACTCTTAGCGATGTGTTAATAGTTGAAGTTGATGATGAAATAGGGGCTCTAAACAAAATTGTTTCAACATTAAATGAAAACGGTATTGATATAAATTATTGTTATACAGTTAATTCGGATAGAAAAGGTTCTTTTGCATTTAAAGTTTCGGATATAAACAAAGCAAAAAAAGCTTTAACCGGGTTTAGAGTTTATTAAATTTTTTATTTCTTCAAATTTTTTTCTTAAATTTTCTTTTTTTGCTTTTATTTTAAATTTTCCCGCCTCTTTAATATAAAATTTTATTTCTTTTGGAGGTGTTAAAGGTTTTTGGTATTTATAAAATGTAACTATTTTTTTTGGATTTATACTGTTGCACTGATTTGCCCTGTGGAGTGTTTTTATAATAGAAAAAATTATATTTTTATTATAAAAAATCTCCTGCCTTAAAGCGGGATGTGATACTTTTATATACAAAATCTCTCCTTTTAAAGAATAAGAAGTTATATATTTATTGTATTTACGGGGCATTAGTGCTATAATTTTTTTTAAACAACGTTTTTCTTGTAATTTATCATTAAAGGGATTAAATAAATGTTTAAGTATATCTTTTGCTTTTTTCATATTATAATTATATCTGTTTTTTTAGGATGTGGCTATAAGGCAGACCCTGTTTGGCCAGGTAAAGAACAAAATATAACCAAAGAAATTAATTCAAGTGAACTTAAAATTATAGAAATAAACAATACTATGGAGATAAAATGAAATTTGACGTAGTTATAATAGGAAGCGGAATCGCCGGACTTTGGGCGGCAAAATATATAAATGACAATTCTGATTTGTCAACTTTAATAATTACAAAAAAAGAAGTGTGGGATGCAAACAGTTTCTATGCACAGGGCGGAGTTACAATGGCTCTTGATAAAGAGGATGTAGCTTTGCATATAGAAGATACTATTAAGGCGGGTAGTTTTCACAACAATAAAGAAATGGTTGAAATTTTATCGCGCTCGTCTCTTAAATTAAAAGAGGATTTAAAAAATTACGGCTTTAAATTCGAAGGTGTTACAAGAGAAGCGGCACATTCAGTCCCGAGGGTATATCATGCGGGCGGAGACGCTACAGGAAGGGAACTGCACAGATTTTTAATAAAAAAAGACAAAAGCTATTTACTAGATAATGCCTCAGTTTTTGATTTGTTAATAGAAGACGGTGTCTGTTACGGAGTGAGTCTGCTTAAAAACAATAAAAAATATAATGTATATGCAAACAATATAATACTTGCAAGCGGGGGAATAGGCGCTTTATATAAATATGACACAAATGCAAGAACCATTTCGGGAGATATTCAGGGTATTGCAATAGAAAAAGGAATGGAAATAAACGATATGGAATTTACACAGTTTCATCCCACTGTATTTATTCAAAGTAAATTTTCACAAAAATTATTGTTGACTGAAGCCTTGAGAGGGGAAGGTGCATGGGTGGTTGACGAAGAAGGAAAAAGGTTTTTGTTTGAATATGATGAAAGAGGGGAGCTTGCAAGCAGAGATATTGTAAGCAGAGCTATTTTTATGCATCAGCAAAAAGGCCATAAAGTGTTTTTGGACGTAAGTATGTTTGAGGAGGAATATTTTAAAAACCGTTTTCCTACAATTTTTAACAAACTGAGGGATTATGATATAAAGGTGCCTTTTGAAAAAATTCCTATTTCTCCTGCATTTCATTATTTTATGGGTGGAATTGTGGTTGATGTGAATGCTAAAATAAAAAATTTTAAAAACCTTTATGCTGCCGGGGAAGTGGCAAATACGGGAGTTCACGGTGCTAACAGGCTTGCAAGCAATTCTACGCTTGAATGTTTTGTATTCGGCAGAAAAGCCGCAAGGGATATATTAAAAAACAGATTTAAAACTGATGAAAGAATATTCGATATAAATGATGAAATATTATTTAAAGAAAATGATAAAAAATATAAAAATATGTTAAGGGAAATAATGTGGAAAAATGTTGGTATAATTAGAACAAAAGACGGTTTAAGCGAGGCGTTGGATTTCGTTGAAAAACATATTGATAAGCTCGGGCGGCTTACAAAGTTGAGATTTCTAACGGCAAGGGAAATAATAAAAGCGGCTATTAAAAGAAAAGAGTCTCTCGGGGCTCATTACAGAAAGGATTAAAATGCATGAAGAAATTGTAAATTACACTCATACATGGGTAGGAATAGCTGTTTTGGCTATTTTTGTTGTTGGATATTATTTTATTGCAACAGAAGAAAAATTTGAAATAAATAAATCAAAACCGGCACTTTTTATAGGTACTTTTTCTTTTTTGCTTATAGGTACATATTTTTGGTTAAACCATCTTGACCCTTCACCGCTGCACGAAGAGCTTAAACATCTGATTGAAGAAATAGCGGAGATTTTCTTTTTCTTAATGGTTGCCATGACATATATAGAAAGCCTGATAGAAAGAGGTGTGTTTGACGCTTTGAAATACCGTTTGATTTCAAGAGGCTATACTTATAAAAAAATATTTTGGATAACGGGAACACTTTCATTTTGGATAAGCCCTTTTGCCGATAATTTAACTACAGCGCTTATTCTTTCAACAGTACTGATTACTATAGATAAACATAATATCAATTTTTTGGTTCCAGGTGCCATAAATATAGTGGTGGCTGCAAATGCCGGAGGTGCATGGTCTCCTTTCGGGGATATTACGACACTTATGGCTTGGACTGCAGGAAAAGGTGAAATAATAGATTTTTTAGCACTGTTTCCGGCTGTATTTATAGGATGGCTTTTAAGTGCATGGCTTTTAAGTCTTTTTGTACCAAAAGGCAAGCCTCATTTTGATGCTTTGACCACCCCTAAAGCTGAAATAAAAAACGGTGGAAAAGTTATTATATTTTTAGGCGCTCTTACCATTGCCATTGCGGTATTTGGCCACATAGTGATGCATTTTCCGGCAATGTGGGGAATGATGTTCGGTTTGGCATTATTGGAAATTTACAGTTTTTATCATAAAAGGAAATATAAAGAAAAAATAGATGTGTTTGTTAATATGACCAAAATAGAACATGATACACTGCTTTTCTTTTTCGGTATTCTTTCGGCGGTAGGCGCGCTGTATTTTCTTGGATGGCTTTTTTATGTTACCAAACTTTATGAAATAATAGGCCCAACATGGGGAAATATCGGTGTTGGATTTATAAGTTCTATTATAGATAACGTTCCTGTAATGGCGGCTATCTTAAAAGCCGACCCTCCAATGGATGCAGCCCAGTGGATGCTTGTTACAATGACAGCCGGGATCGGTGGAAGCTTAATCAGTTTTGGAAGTGCCGCCGGTGTTGGAGTTATGGGTAGAATGAGAGGGATTTATACATTTAATACACATATAAAATATGGTTGGGCTGTATTAATCGGATATCTCCTAAGCTGTGCCATCTGGTATGTTCAGTTCGAAATTCTTCACTGGTATTAATTTTCCCTTTCTTTTTGTTACAATTTCATTAAAAAGGATATAAATGCAAGTAGAAATACTGATACTTGATTTTGGAAGTCAATATACCCAGTTAATAGCCAGAAGACTGAGAGAAGAGGGAATTTACAGCGAAATAGTACCTTATTATGAAGGCTTAAAAACTGCAAAAGAAAAAAAACCAAAAGGGATAATTTTTAGCGGCGGTCCTGCAAGCGTTTATGATAAAGATGCATACAGAGTTGATAAAGAAATATATGATTTAGGACTTCCTATTTTAGGAATTTGTTATGGAATGCAGCTTATAACCGTTGATTTCGGAGGTGAGGTAGTTAGGGCCGACCATCACGAATATGGTAAAGCAGAGCTTTTTATAGATGAACCTCATAAAATTTTTAAAGATGTAAGCAATCCTACAATAGTTTGGATGAGCCACTCAGACAGGGTTGAAAAACTGCCTAACGGATTTAAAAGAATAGCCCATACCTCAAATGCTCCATATGCTGCAATTGTAAATGAAGAAAAAGAAATTTATGCAATTCAGTTTCACCCGGAAGTAACTCACAGTGTAGAGGGAAGTAAAATTTTAAAAAATTTTGCAAGGGAAGTCTGCTCTGTAACAAGCAAATGGGATATGGCTCATTTTGCAAAAGAACAAATCAAAAAGATTAAAGAGCAGGTAGGGGAAAACAAGGTAATATGCGCATTAAGCGGCGGAGTTGACAGTTCGGTTACCGCGGCACTTTTACATGAAGCCATTAGAGATAAATTAATTCCTATTTTTGTAGATACGGGTCTTCTTAGAAAAAACGAAAGAGAAGAAGTCGAGCATGCTTTTAAAAATGTGTTGCACGTGCCTTTAATTACTATTGATGCAAGGGAAAAGTTTTTAGGAAGGCTCAAAGGTGTAACCGATCCGGAAGAAAAAAGAAAAATAATAGGGCATACTTTTATTGAGGTTTTTGAAGAAGCGGCCAAAAAACATAAAGACGCAAAATTTTTAGCACAGGGGACTCTGTATCCTGACGTAATTGAATCAGTTTCGGTAAAAGGTCCTTCTAAAACAATAAAATCACATCATAATGTAGGAGGACTTCCCGAGTGGATGAAATTTGAATTGATTGAGCCTTTAAGAGAGCTTTTTAAGGATGAAGTCAGAAAACTTGGACTTGAACTTGGTCTTCCAAAAGGTTTAGTTTACCGTCATCCTTTTCCAGGGCCGGGACTTGCTATTAGAATAATGGGTGAAGTTAATGAAAAAGATTTGAATCTTCTAAGGGAAGCTGATGCCGTTTTGATTCAGGAGTTAAAAGCATGGGGACTTTATGATAAAGTTTGGCAGGCTTTTGCAGTACTTCTTAATGTAAAAAGCGTCGGGGTGATGGGAGATAACAGGACATATGATAATGCGGTTGCCTTAAGATGTGTCAGCTCAACTGACGGTATGACGGCAACTTTTTCCCATTTGCCGCATGAATTTTTAGAAAAGGTTTCAACAAGAATTATCAATGAAGTCGACGGTATCAACAGAGTGGTTTATGACATTTCAAGTAAACCTCCTGCAACAATTGAGTGGGAGTAAAATCAAAAATTAAAAATGAAAAGTTAAAAGTGAAAAATTTAAGATTACCTATTTATTTATTAAATAATGATAAATATGAAGGGGTAATAAATTATCCTGTTATAAAAATAAATTTTCTATCCTCTTCTATTTCTTTTGATGGAATTGATTATCTGATTTTTACTTCTAAAAACGGGGTGAGGGCGATAAATAAATTAACTGATAAATGGAAAAATTTTCCAAGTCTGGCAATAGGAAAAGCAACTGCAAAAGAAATAGAAAAATTAGGAGGAAGAGTTGAATTTGTTTCATCTAATGCCTATGGGGATGAATTTGCAAAAGAGATAAATAAAAAATATAAAAATAAAAAATTTCTTTTTTTAAGGGCAAAAGAGATAGTTTCCAATATAAAAGAATATTTTTAAAAATAATGAATTAAAAGAGATAATTGTTTATGAAACACTCTGTAACGACCCTGGTGTTTTTATTAAAAAACCGGCTATTGTAATTTTTACTTCACCTTCTAGTGTTAAATGTTTTTCAAAAATTAATGATTTTGAAAATATTTTACCTATTGCAATAGGAAATAAAACAAAAAAAATTCTTTTGGAATTTACCAAAAATTCTATTTTAACTCCGCAAAATCCTTATATTAAAGAATGCGTCCTGCTTGCAAAAAATGTAAAATTACGGTAAAATTATAATATAACTTCTTTTTTGCTTATAAAGTGTTCTTTAAAAATCTTGATTGACAAAAGCTCAAGTTTTTGTTATAATTTTAATGCCTGGGAGGAGCGCTACCCGTACATTTTGGGGCCCTACAACCTTTTTTTTAGGGGAGACGGTAGCTTCGGGGTGTGCGGCGAGATGGACTCGCCCCTAAACCGATGCTCCCATCCCCACACTGTGACTTGGCGGAGCCCAAAGTCACTACGTGAACGCCCTCTCGGGCAAAATAATGAAAAATTTAAAATGTATAATGTAGAATGAATAAATGAAAAAAGTATTTACAATTAATAATAATTTTAGTATAATAAGTGACAGACACTTATAAATCATAATTTTGAGAATAATCTAAATTTTTTAGATTGATTATTTTAGCTTTGATTTTATTTGTTAATTTTTTTTATAATAAAAATTTGAATATTTTAAATATAATATTATGTTATAACTTCTTAAATAAAAAACAATTTTCTACATATGAAAAAATATAAAAAATCCTTAATTAAAAGTCATTAATTTATTCTGTAATCACATTTTATATATGAATTTATCTATTAAAATTTAATTTAGTCCTAAATTTATATAAGAAAAATTAAATTTTAAGTTATTTTTAAGAATTAATATTATAATTTAACGAAAATTAATCTTAAAAATTTTTATGAAAGGAGTTTTTAATGAAAAAAACAGCCAAGGTTAAAATTTTTTCTCCTACAGAGAAAAATTATGTAAATATAGCAACCGGTACATACAGAGCGGGAGAATTAAAAGGTATTATTAAAATAAATTCTCAAAGCTGTGTAGGCTGCGACACCTGCAGACATGTATGTCCAGCAGATGCGATAAACGGTGCTATTGGTGTTGCCCACTCAATTGATGAAATGAAATGCATTGCTTGTGGTCAATGTTTAATTAACTGCCCATTCGGTGCAATAGAACAATTAAGTTTTGTAGAAGAGGTAATGAAAAATCTGGAAAATAAAGAAAAAACTGTTGTGGCGGTAATAGCCCCTTCGGTCCGTGTGGCAATAGCCGAAGAATTTGGAGCACCTCCCGGTACTTTAACAGTTGGAAAACTTCATAATGCATTAAAAAAAGCTGGTTTTAAAATTTATGAAAACAATTTAGCGGCCGATCAAACAATTATGGAAGAAGGAAGCGAATTTATAGCAAAAGTAAAATACTGGCTGTTAGGAGAAAGAAGCGAAAAATTAAATGAAATGGCAAATCATCCTTTACCACATTTTACATCTTGCTGTTCGGGTTGGGTTAGATATGCAGAAATATATTATCCAGAACTAATCCCTCACATATCCGGTGCAAAATCCCCTATGCAAATGGCAGGTCCTTCTGCAAAAACTTGGGCTGCTTTAGACATTTGGAAAGTGGATCCGAGAAACGTTTACACTGTCGGAATAATGCCGTGTACCGCTAAAATATTTGAAGCAAGCAGACCGGAATTCAACTCTTCTTGGAAATTTTTAAAAGAAAAAGGTTATATTCCAGAAGACACCCCTCCATTCCCTGATACAGATGCAGTGCTTACAACAAGGGATTTAGCCACATTACTTAAAATGAAAGGAATCAATCCTCTTGAGTTACCGGAAAAAGAAAATGAAACGGAAACGGAAATTTACACGGGAGCTGCCACAATATTTGGTAACAGCGGAGGCGTTACGGAAGCTGCTCTTAGAACAGTTTATTATATTCTCTCTGGAAAAGAACCGCCCAAATGGGATTTTTATGAAGTAAGGGGACATACTGACGGATTAAGAGAAGCAGAAATTCCTATTACTCTTAAATCCGGAAAAACAATTGTGGTAAAAGCCGCTGTAGTTAACGGGATAAAAAATCATCTTGATAAAATTGTTAAAGATGTAATAAAAGGCACTTCACCTTACCATATAATTGAAGTAATGAATTGTCCCGGAGGTTGTATTGACGGAGGAGGACAGCCTGTTAATCCAATGGGTACTTCATGGATAGACCCGTTATTACCTTTAAGATTAAATGCTTAAAATAAAAAAGGAGAATAAAATGAATGAAAAATTATCTTATCAATATGAAGAAAAACCTGCCACCACTTTAATAGACAGAAGAACTTTTCTTAAAGTTACAGGGGTTATAGTATCGGTTATCGCTGTTGGAGGTTATGTAATTACAGATCTTTTCAAAAAAAGGAATAAATATATAAAAATGAGGCAAACAGGTTTATATAAAGATGATATAAGATTACAGCAAAAAGGATTGGCAGCTTCTCACGAAAATCCTACTGTTCAGGAATTTTATAAAAAATTTGCGAACCATCCGATGAGTGAAATATCAGAAGAACTTTTACATACAAAAGGATATGTTGTTAGAACCAACTTAAATTTAAAAGGAGGAAAACATGCTTGCTGAAAATGAAAGGGTATTGAGATTTCCTGTTTATGAAAAAATGTTTCATAACATCAATGCAATTACATGGTATATATTGGCCTTTACCGGAATGGCTGTATATTTTAAATGGGCATCAGGTGAAAGTGCTAAGTTTTTAATGGAAGTTCACATCTGGACGGCAATTGTTTTTACTTTGAATTTTATTTCTTTTATTTTAATAGCACCGGACAGGTTTTATATTATAATGAAAAATTTATTACAATGGGATAAAGACACATTTGCATGGTTTAAAAATTTAGGCGGATATCCCAGAATGTTCGGTATTCCTTTCGGTCCTGAAAAAACTGCTCCACAAGGAAAATATAATGCTGGACAAAAAGTCGCTTATTTAATTTTTATATTTATGATTTTCGGATTGATAGTAACAGGATGGGCGCTTTATTTTGCAAAACAAGGGCTTGGCAAAGAACTTATGCTTTATTTCTTTTATTTCCATGTTTGGGGTTCTATAATAACTACAGCCCTTGTAACGTTTGTTCATTTGCCTCTTTCAATAATAAATATGGAAGATTTTAAAGCAATGTGGAGACTGGACAGCGGTTATATGCCTTTTGATGCCGCCGAACATCATTCCCCTAAATGGGTTGAAGACGATTTAGTTCAAATCAACTCTATAAAACAATAAAAAGAGCTGTTCAGCTCTTTTTATTTCAAGTAAAATCACGGAGGTTACTTAGTTGTTTAGAGAAGAAAAAGACAGTTTAGGTGTAGTAAAGATTCCATCTGATAGATATTACGGTATAAATACCGCAAGAGCCTATAATAATTTTCAAATATCCGGATATAAAGTGCCAAATGAGTTGATTAAAGCATATGCATTGGTTAAAAAAGCCTGTGCAACAACAAATGCTAAATTAAATTATCTCAGCAAAGAATATGCTAATGCAATATGTAATGCCTGTGACGAAATAATCGATGGAAAATTTCAGGAAGATTTTATAGTGGACGCATTGCAAGGTGGCGCTGGCACATCAACAAATATGAATATAAATGAAGTGATAGCTAACAGGGCAAATGAAATATTAGGATATCCAAAAGGTAAACATTATCCGATACATCCGCTTGAACATGTAAATCTTCATCAATCAACCAATGACACATATCCAAGCGCATTAAAAATAGCGGCGCTTTTTTTATTGGAAAAATTAAGCGAAGTTATAGCAGATTTTCAAAATATTCTACAAAAAAAAGAAAAAGAATTTGCTTCCATTTTAAAAATCGGGAGGACAGAACTTCAAGAAGCAGTCCCTTTTACTCTCGGCAGGGAATTTTCGGCTTTTGCCGAAGCTATATCCAGAGACAGATGGAGAATATGGAAATGCAAAGAGAGAATAAGGGTCTTAAATATTGGTTCTACTGCAATAGGAACGGGTTTAACCGCCCCTAGGGAATATATTTTTTTGGTTATTGAAATTTTAAGAGATTTAACTGGATTAAATATTTCCCGTGCTGAAAATCCTGTAAGTGTAACCGCTTTTGCAGATGATATTGTGGAAGTTGTAGGTATTCTTGATGCTTATTCTTCAAATTTATTTAAAATTTCTAATGATATCCGTCTTATGAATTTTTTAAAAGAAATAAAATTAAAGCCAGTTCAAGCCGGTTCTTCTATAATGCCTGGCAAAATAAATCCCGTAATACTTGAATCTGCAATACAAACAGCAATAAAAGTTAAATCCGATTTTAATGTAATAAGAGACTGTGTTTCTTTGTCATCTTTTCAAATTGTTGAATTTATGCCTTTAATAGCATTTAGTTTTATAGAATCTTTAAAACTGCTTTTGAATATAACTGTAAACTTGAAAGAACATATTAAAGAAATTAAAGCAAATGAAAAAATATGTAATAAATATTTTGAAGAAAGTTTTTCAATTTTAACCGTTTTACTCCCTTTGATAGGTTATGAGAAAACATTAAAAATTGTAAAAGAAATACAAAATAAAAACATAACGAATATAAAAGAATTTTTAAAAAATAGATTTGGCGAAAAAATTCTTGAATTATTTTTTCCTGAAAATCTTAATTCTCTTGGATATGATAAGAATAAATTAAAGGAGCTGTTTAATGATATCAACACCTAAAGGTTTAAGATTACATATCGGTGTTTTTGGAAGAACAAATGTCGGAAAATCGTCTTTTTTAAATATGATTACAGGACAAAATATTTCGATTGTTTCCCCTGTTGCCGGAACTACAACAGATATTGTCGAAAAAACAATGGAATTATTGCCAATAGGACCGGTTGTTTTTTTAGATACAGCTGGATTTGATGATAATTCAGTTTTGGGAAACTTAAGAATAGAAAAAACTTTAAATGTTCTTAAAAAAACTGATATTTGTTTATTAATTTTAGAGCCTGATAAATGGACTGATTATGAAGAAAATATAATTCAGATAATAAAAGAAAAAAAAATTCCTTTAATTGCTGTTATTAATAAAATCGATTTACAAAAGCCTTCGGATGAATTTATAAATAAACTTGAATCAATTTTTGGAAAAAACATTATTAAAGTTTCAAGTTTAGACAGTGATAATAAAGAAAAATATATTAATGCTTTAAAAAAACACATTATTGATATTTGCCCATCTGATTTTTTACAACCGCCGGCGTTAATAGGTGATTTAATCCCCTCAGGGGGATTGGCTGTTTTGGTTGTTCCTATTGATTTAGAAGCTCCTAAAGGCAGATTGATACTTCCCCAGGTTCAAACTATAAGAGACACTTTGGATAACGATTCCATGGCACTGATTGTTAAAGAAAGAGAACTTTCATATGCAATGTCTATTTTAAATCAAAAACCCGATATTGTAGTATGTGACTCACAGGGGGTATTAAAAATGGTTGCGGATATTCCAAAAGATATAAAAGCGACAACCTTTTCGATACTTTTCTCCCGTTATAAAGGAGATTTATTAGAACAAGCCAGGGGCATCGCACATATAGATGCTCTTAAGCCGGGAGATAAAGTTTTAATAGCTGAAGCATGCACTCATCATGCTTTGGAGGATGACATAGGAAGGGTTAAAATTCCAAGATGGCTTAAACAGTATGTAGGGGGGGATTTGCAAATTGATGTTTATGCCGGAAAAGATTACCCTGATAATGTATCGGATTATAAACTTATTATCCATTGCGGCGGATGTGTATTAAATAGAAGAGGAATGCTTTCACGCATACAAATGGCAAAAGAAGTTAACGTTCCTATTACAAATTATGGTATGGCGATTTCTTTTTTACAGGGAGTTATTAAGAGAACTTTGAGCCCTTTCCCCGCTGCTTTAATGATGTTTGAAAATGAAAGAAAAAAGTTGAAAAATGATGTTAAATAAAACTGAAATTATTCTATCGTTAATAAAAAACGATAATAAAATTTTTGAAAGAGCAACAGAAATCAGAAATAAACACTGTGGTAATGAAGCTCATATAAGGGGAGTTATACATTTTTCCAATTATTGTATCAGTGATTGTTTATATTGCGGTTTAAGAAAAAGTAATAAAGAAATGAAACGTTTTAGGATGGATGAAGAAACTATAATTAAAATAGCCGGTGAAATTGCCCAAAAAGGGATAAAAACCATAGTTTTACAATCAGGGGAAGACCCTTTTTTTACAAGAGAAAAAATCTGCAGCATTATCCGACAAATCAAAAAAAAATATGATGTAGCCATTACATTGAGCTTGGGAGAGTTGTCTTTTGATGATTATAAAGCATTCAAAGATGCCGGAGCCGATAGGTATTTAATGAAACATGAAACAATGAATGAAAAATTATATGAAAAAATGAGACCCGGCAGAAAATTAAAAGACAGAATAAAAGCGTTAGAATTTTTAAGAAAAACAGGTTTCCAGGTAGGAGCTGGCAATATTGTGGGTTTACCAAAACAAACTTTCAATGATTTGGCAGACGATATCCTGTTTTTTCAGGATTTTCAACCCGATATGATAAATATAGGTCCTTTTATTCCGCATCCGCAAACACCTTTAAAAAAGTTTTCTTCCGGAAATTTTAATCTTATGTTGAGAGTTTTTGCATTAACAAGAATTGTAACTAAAAACACGCATATTGCAGCCGCAAATACAGTTGCAACACTTAATCCTGAAAATGGGCAATTTTTATGTTTTACTAAAGGTGGATGTAACGTTTTGATGCCAAATTGCAACCCTTCTTTCGAAAGTAAAAATAAAAAAATTGAATTTGAATTTCAATGTGCACCTAAAAAACGTTATGTAGATATAAATGAAGCTACAAATGTAATTACAAAAGCGGGTATTAAAATTTCAAGAACTAAAGGGAATTCATTAAAAATAAAGGAATACCAATGAAAAAAATAGCAATATATGGTAAAGGCGGTATTGGAAAATCAACAATTACATCCAATTTATCCGCTGCTATTGCAACAATGGGGAAAAGGGTCATACAAATAGGCTGCGATCCAAAAGCAGATTCTACAATAAATCTTTTAGGAGGAGTGCCTCCTAAAACAATACTTAGTTATATTGAAGAAAATGGTATGCCAAAATCAATCGAAGAAATAGTAAAAACAGGTTTTGCAAATACTGTGACTTTTGAAGTTGGCGGTCCAACACCCGGCCAAGGATGCGCGGGCAGAGGTATTGTAACGGCACTCGAACTTTTAAAAGAATTGAATGCTTATGAAATATATAAACCCGAAGTTGTTTTTTATGATGTTTTGGGAGACGTTGTATGCGGCGGTTTTGCGGTTCCAATGAGAAAAGGATATGCCGAAAAAGTAATTGTAGTGACATCCGGAGAAAAACTGTCTCTTTTTGCGGCAGAAAATATTATAAAAGCTGTTAGAAATTTTAAAAACAAAGGATATGCATCTTTATTGGGAATTATTGTCAATTTAAGAAATATACCTAATGAATTGGAAAAAGTACAAAATTTTGCAAAAGAAATGAATGTTGATATATTGGGAGTTTTACCAAGGGATGAATCTATTAATAAGGCGGAACTTTTAGGAAAAACTGTAATAGAATATGACAAAAATGCTCAAATAAGTAAAAATTTTTATTCAATTGCAAAAAGGATTTTAGATGCTTATTGAACAGACAAGAGTTAAAATTTCTGAATTAAATGAAAAAAATTTTCCTTTTGCACCCCTGGAGTCCATGGGTCCGAATCTTGCAGGATGGGGAGTGGTTGAAACCACTTTACTTTTGCCTAACAGTATTTGCCTGATGGTGGGACCTTTGGCCTGTCTTAGACACTCCTCTTTTATGTCCCATGCAAGAAACTTTTACGGGCGTTTTTATATGCTGAATATTGACGAAATAGATATTATAATGGGAAAACATTTTTCAAAAGTGGAAGAAGCTATTTTAAAAATTTCAAAAAAAGAAAAGCCAGAAATACTTATATTGGCGGGAACATGTTGCGATTATTTATTAGAAAGCGATTATACAGATGTAGTTGAAAATATGAAAAAAAAATTAAATATTGAAATAATATATACAGTAATGGCACCTTTAACGATAGGATTAAAACCTTCCCCTTTTGAATTGGCATATCAATCTTTAATTGATATTTTAAAAGATAAAAAAACAGAAATAAATAAAAACAGTGTTAATATTTTAGGAACTTTTATACCATTGAAAGAAGATTCAGAATTATTGGTTTTTCTTAAAAAGTTGGGTTATGAAAATATCTATCAAATTCCTACACTTAAAAATGTCCATGATTTGTATAAATTATCTTCTGCTTCATTAAATATCGTGATTCATCCTTTAGGCTTACTTTTAGCAAAAAAAATGTATAATGAGTTAGATATTCCTTATATATTCGCACCGGTAAGTTACGATATTTTGGAAATAAAAAAACAATATTCTAAAATTGAAGAAATAACAAATAAAAAAATTAATATAAAAGAGAAAAATAATGAAAATTTAATAAGTAAAAACAAATTTATAAAAAATAAAAATATTGCTGTTGGAAGCAGTGTTTACGGCAATCCTTTGGAATTGGCACTGGCTTTAACAAAATTAGGAGGAAATGTTAAAGCAGTTTTTTTGAGAAATTCTCCAAAACTTCATGAAAAAGAATACATTAATGAATTGTCTAAAATATCCCCTGAAACCTATATTTATAACGTTTCACATCCATATTTAAATGAAAATATAAATTTTTTTAACGATATAGAATTAGCGTTTGGGGTTGATGCCGGTATATTTTGCCAAAATGCTGTCAATATCCCTCTTTCAAGATATCAACACTCTTTTTACGGATATGAAAATTTAAAAAATTTATTAGATTCAATACAAGAAAATATTAAAAATCCAATCAGCAATTATGATTGGATATATAAATATAACTATCTTATATAGGAGTAAATATGAAATTAATAGATAATCTTTTACCTCTTGCTTCAGGATATTTTGGGGTTGCTTCAGCACTATATGAACTTGGAGGATTGATGATTACATACGGTCCGGCAGGAGGTGCATGGCATATAAATATCGGAGATGAATACAGATGGTATAGAAATAAAACAAAATTAGTAGGTGCGGGACTTTTAGAAATGGATGCAGTATTCGGAAATGATGCTAAATTTATCGATAGAATTATAAATGTTGCAAAAAACTTAAAACCGAAATTTTTAGTATTAATGGGCACCCCTGTTTCCGCAATTATAGGAACTGATTTAAACGGTTTATCTGAAACTATTCAAAAAGAATTAAATATCCCTCTTTTTTATATTAATACAAAAGGAACTGAAACATATAGTGAAGGCGCTTCAAGAGCTTTTTTAGAATTGGCTAAAACTGTTTTAAAACCTCAAAAAAAAGAGGAAAAAACTGTAAACATTCTCGGGGCTGTACATCTCGATATAGGGCATCATACGCATTTAAATCCATTAATTAATTTACTGAAAAATTTAAATTATAAAATCATCAGTATCTGGGGAATGGAAAAAAATTTTGAAAACTTAATTGAAAGTTCAAAAGCAGCTCTGAATATTGTAATTACTTCAAGCGGATTAAAATTAGCTGAATATATGCATAAGAATTTTGATATCCCATATATTGTAGGTTTTCCTGTGGGAGAAACAATAAAAAATTTAATTAATAAAAAATCTGTAAATAATAAAAAAGTATTGATAATTCACGAGCCAATTATAGCTTTGAGTATAAAAGAATATTTTGAAAAAAATTTAGGTATTGAAGCATTTGCCGCTTCCCCAATAAAAAATGATTTATTGAATAATAACTGCTGTTTTTTTGAAAATAAAAATTTCAGTTTCACAGAAACTGAAGAGGGTTTTAAAAAGTTTAATGATGAATTTTATTATATAATTGCTGATCCAATTTATCAAAAATTTATAAAATCTAAAAAATTTATCCCATTACCCCATTTAGCATTAAGCGGGAGACTTTATATGAATTTAAATTATGATTTTATTGGAAAAGAAGGAGAGATATATTTTAAAAAATTTTTGTGAAAATTATAAAAGTTTAATATTATTTTGTATTTTGTGAAAAAAAATTTAATTATTATAATTTATTTGTAAAATTCTAAAATCTTGGCGTCCCCGGCGCGATTCGAACGCACGGCCTCCACCTCCGCAGGGTGGCGCTCTATCCGGCTGAGCTACGGGGACAGGAATGAAATTATATCAAATTTATCTGGAAATTATAACAGCGGCGATGGCGAATCCTCCGTCATGGGAAATTGAAAGGTCGGCATTTTTTAAATTAAATTTTTTAATTGTTTTTTCTGAAAAATAGGGCTTATTTTTTGAATTTTTTAGAATAATAATATCCTTGAAATTACACTCTTTTCCAATACCCGTTCCAATAGCCTTTGAAAATGCTTCTTTGGCCGCATATGCCCCCGCAACGGAAGAGGGGGTTAAAAAAAATTTCTGTTCTTCTTCATTTAAAAATTTATCTTTTGCTTTTTTACCGAATTTATCAATCATATTTTCAATTCTTGAAATTACTACAATATCTATGCCTATCACTGAATAACAAACTCCGTAAAATAAACATGCCTGATTTCGCCTGTTGTAAGCATTTCATTCAGCTTTCTTTTAATTTCCTCTTTTAATTTTTCTTTTCCTTTTGCCGTTTGAATTTCTTCTACTGTTTTACTGGAAAGAATATTTATTATGGTGTCTCTTACAGCGGGCAGTTTTTTATCAATTTCGTTTTGAAGATCCGGTGAATCCAGTTCCAGGGAAACCTTGCATTTTAAATATCTGTCTGCATTGTTGCTTACTAAATTTACTATAAACTGATCAAGCGGATAAATCGGACCAATTTGAGCCATATCACTGACTTTCTTTTTTAGAGTTTTTTCTTGTGTCTGCGGATTTGTGTTTTGCTCAGATGTGTTTGTAAGTAAAAAATATGCAACCAATCCACCTATAATCAATAATATCAGCAATAATGCAATAATAATAATTAATAATAATTTACTTCCGCTTTTTTCTTTTTTTTCTTCCCCAATTTCCTGATTTTCTTTTTCTTCCGCCATTTTATTCCTTTTTTGTTATAATTTTATCAAAAAAGGGCTTAATTGATAAACCGCTTCTTTTATAATATCGGGAAAAACACAATAAATTTTATCAATATATTGGGCGATTTTTTTATTTTCCAAATAAAAATATTTTTTCTTTTTTTTAAACCTCCGTATAGAATTAAAAATTTGTTGGATCAGATTACATTTATCGGTTACGGCTCAATCGGTGTTATCTTTTTAACCGGTTTTTTTACAGGTCTTGTTGAAGCTGTAAATTTATACGATGCGTTTCATAAATTCGGGATAGATGATTTTATGGGTTATACAATATTTATATCTGTAATTAAAGAACTCGGTCCTGTATTTGCCGCATTAATGGTGGTAAGCAGGGGAATGAGTGCTTATGCAGCGGAACTTGGAAGTATGAGAGTAACCGAGCAGATAGACGCGCTTGATGTAATGGCTGTGGATTCCAGACATTTCCTGATAGTTCCAAGAATTATTGCTACAATTATTTCACTTCCTTTATTGATTTTGTTTTTTGATGCGGTGGCCAATGTGGGGTCTTATTTGATTTCCATATATTCTCTTGATGTAAACGGTTATGCGTATCTGGATAAAATAAGACAGTTTGGAGAATTAAGCGATTTTAACGAAGGTATTACAAAGGGAATTGTATTTGGCTATTTGATAAGTGCAATTTCAACATATATAGGTTATCATACAAGAGGGGGTGCCAAAGGAGTGGGGATCAGTACCACAAGGGCTGTTGTTGTTTCTTCTGTTGTGGTATTTGCGGCTGATTATGTGATATCAGCCTTTTATTTAATTTTTTAATCTTTCATTCTTCTCATATATGCCGGAATATCAAGCTCATCCACATCAAGTTCTATTCCGCCGACTACTTTTTCTTTTCCTACCAACATTGTTTCAATATTTTTTTTGATATCTTCTTTATTTGCCGCATCATTTTTTTCAAAGCCTGTTGCGACAATAGTCACTTTTATTTCGTCAGGTGCCAATGAGTTATCTGTTGAAGTACCGAAAATTATATCGGCATCATCATGGGCTTTTTCTTCAATTATATTCATACCCTCATAAATTTCATCAAGAGAATAATCCTCATGCATAGTAAAATGAACAAGCACACCCATAGCCCCTTCAATTGAAATGTTATCAAGTAAAGGAGATTCAATTGCTTTTTTTATGGAATTAAATGCGGCTGATTCACCTTTGTCCTCACCCACACCCATAAGGGCCAATCCCTGATGTGACATTACTGTTTTTAAATCGTTAAAGTCAACGTTTATGTCATTTTCACCATATGAAATTACCATATTTGAAATTCCATGAACAGCTTTAAACAATACATCGTCCACAAGAGAGAATGCTTCTCTTCTTCCTACTTTTCTGTCTATTATTGTTAAAAGTTTGTCATTGGGTATTACAACTATTGAATTTGCCTCTTTTTTAAGCTCATTTGTACCGATTTCAGCCAATTTACCTCTTCTGTTGCCTTCAAATCTGAAAGGTTTGGTAACAACTCCTACTGTTAAGGCGCCTAATTCCTTTGCCGCTTTAGCAATGATACTTGCTGCTCCTGTACCAGTTCCGCCTCCCATTCCTGCTGAAATAAATACTAAATCTGCCCCTTCAAGGCTTTCTTTTATTTCATCAAAACTCTCTTCGGCAGCTTTTGCTCCTATTTCAGGCCTCATTCCAGCACCCAGCCCGTTTGTAAGTTTTACACCAAGCTGTATTTTTTTATGGGCTTTGCTTGTTTTTAAAGCCTGAATATCGGTATTGGCAGCTATTAATTCAACATCTTTTATCCCTCTGTTCGCCATATAGTTTATCATATTGTTTCCACCGCCGCCGACACCGATTACTTTAATTTTTGGTCCGTCGATTTCTTCTTTTATTGTGAAAAGATTGGTAGTCGCATTTTCCATTTTTTCCCCTTTAAAATAGATTATTTATCCAGTTGATAAATTTTTTGAATGGATTTGTTTTTTTGTTTACTTTTTTAACAATATCGGCTAATTCTTGTTTTTCATCTTTTTCATTTTTTTTGTTAAACAATTCTTCACTTTCTACTTTATTTGTTTTTTCGAGATCCAGGGAGTTGAAATTTTGATTTGAATCTTTTTCATATTTGTTATTTCCCCCGTTGGCATATAACAGCAGTCCGATTGCCGTAGAAAATTCTGGTGTTTTTAAATTTTTTACAAGACCTTCTATTTCTTTGGGATATCCTATTCTTACAGGCAAACCGTCAAAAAAGTTTGAAGCAATTTCTTTTACATTGTAAAAATTTGTAAACCCCCCGGTTAAAACAATACCTGTACCGATTTTGTCCTTGAGTTTCGAATCATCAATTTTTTTATTTAATAAAAGAAATGTTTCTTCAACCCTTGCGGAAATAACCTGGGTTATGGTTGAAATAGAGGCTTTTTGTTTTTCGTTTTCGTTTCCTATTACAGATATTTCTATTAAATCCTCCGAATTATTTACATAATCTTCAAAATCAAGTTTAATTTTTTCCGCATCTTTTAGTGTTGTATGAAGTGCGATGGATAAATCGTGGGTTATATGATGGCTTCCTATCGGAAGATAATCGGTGTAACTTAACGCCTTATTTACAAATACGGCTATATCACATGTTGCAGCCCCTATATCTATAACTCCCACACCCAGTTCTTTTTCGTCTTCTTTCAAAACTGCAAGAGAGCTTGCATAAGCGGAATTAACAATTTTATCAATTTTTAAACCGGCCAATTTAAATGTTTTTTTAAGATTATCAAGTCCGCTTTTTTGTGCTATTATAATATGAAGGGTTACTTCAAGCCTGCTTCCGCTCATTCCTATAGGATCTTCTATTTCACTTGAATCGTCCAATTTAAAATTATACGGAATAGCCTGAATAGGAACATAATCACTCGGAACAGCTGCATTTATCATTGCGCTGTTGATTGCCCTGTTAATTTCTTTTAATGTTACTTCTTTATTTGGAACATTGACTATGCCGTAACTTTTTATGCTTTTTGTGTATGCTCCGGATATAGATATTACAGCACTTGAAAGCTCTATGCCGGCAACTCTTTTTGCATCGTTTACCGCATTTTTAATTGCTTTACTGGCTTCTTCAATATTAGTGATAATACCTTTTTTTATACCGTTTGATTTAGATATTCCAACACCGCTGACGGTTAAATTACCGTTGTTTTCAGCTATTATTGCCGTTGTTTTAGAACTTCCCACATCTACAGCAAGTATCGCCAATTTAATTCCTTTATTTTACATAGCTTTTTATATGATATTTTTGCATTAATTCGTTAATTAAATCCTGAATAGCCTGAGTGTTAATCAGATTATCCGCGAATATTTTAACCTGTGCTTTGTTTTTTTCAAATTTAATTTTATCCAGCAACTTTTGTTCCAAAATTTTATAAACAACTGCTTTTTTAGGATTTTGGGACGGTATTAAAAAATATCCTTCAGGCTTTTTTGATAAAAAGAGATTAAATAAAAATTCTGTAGCTTCAGTAGGTTTTAAACCTTTTATTTTAACGGCATCGTATTTTGTAACATATCCTATATTCCTGCCTTTAAAGTTTTTAAGTCTGTTTTTAGCTGTTTGAAGAAGTGCTTTTTTTGTTTTTATGTTCAATAATTCTTTTAAAACATAAGCTCTTGCTTTTATATACGGCATAGGGGAGGGTTTTATTTCTTCTATTAATAAAGCGCTGATATAAAAACTATTTTTTATAAACGGTTTTAAATATCCTGTTTTAATAAGTTCCTGCATTTTTTGCGGGGGAATTAAATTATTATTTATGCCCAATGTGTATAATTTATAATTGTTTGCCCCTTCTTTAAGTTTTTTATAAGCCAATATAGCTTCTCTTTTGGATTTTTGGGCCAAAAGTGCCTGTTTGACCTGGCTTTTTGCTTTTTCAAACGGCAATATTTCACCTTTTTCGTTTTTAAAATCATTTTTGTTGTTTTTATAATAATCTTTTAATTCTTTTTCGCTGACTTCGCCGGTGATAGGCGTTTTGACTATTGCAATTTTATACATTGGGGGTGTTTTGTATTTGTCTTTGTTTTTTTTCCAAAAAGCTCTTAACTCATCTTCACTTATATCCACTTTTATATTATTTTTATTTATTATTTGTATTGAAATATTGTCTGCATTATAAAGTGCGCTTGCGAGTGTCAGCAGTTCTGTATCTGAAGGTTTTAAATGTAATGCACTCATAAGCTTTCGGATTAAAAGTTTTTTTCTCAAATTATTTTCAAATTCTTTTGCTTTCAATCCGTTAATTTGAAGATATTTTTTATAAGTGTTGGTGTTTTTGAAGGTATCAATTATCGCTTTTGCCACTTCTTCATCTGTTACATAAAGTCCCAGATTTTTTGCATACGCCCTCAGAATTCCCTGCTCAAGCGCCATTTTAAAAGCCTGCTGTTTCAGACCCAATTTTTCGGCTGTTGCATCATCAAGTTTTCCCCCAAGCTGTTTATTTAAATCCATAAAAAGATTATTGTAAATTTCCTGGACATCCTGAATGTTAACTTTGGTATTTCCGTTTATTTCCGCAACCGTAGAAGATTTTGAGCTTAAATTAAACTGTCCCCATCCTACAAATCCGGCCCCTATAAAAGCAATGGTGGCTATCCAGATGGTAATTACCAGCCATTTTCTGTGTGTCTGCATCCATTCAATCATTAACTGCCTTTTGTTTTTTGATATTATAATAAAAAAAAACATCCGAAAAAAGGGATTTTTAATGAAAAACAGAGAAATTATGAAAAAAGACTTAAAATACAACTGGCATCCGTGCACTCAAATGAAAGATCACGAATTTTTGCCGTTAATACCGATAAAAAAAGGTGAGGGTGTTTATTTGGAGGATTTCGAAGGAAACAGATATATTGACGCCATAAGCAGCTGGTGGGTTAATCTTTTTGGCCACAGCAATAATTATATTAACAAAAAAATTCAAAAACAGCTTGAAACGCTTGAACATGTAATTTTTGCAGGATTTACCCATCCCCAGGCCATAAGGCTCAGCGAAAGGCTTTGCAAACTGAGTGGGTTTGATAAGGTTTTTTATGCCGATAACGGAAGCTCTGCCGTGGAGGTTGCCATAAAAATGAGCTTTCATTACTGGAAAAACAGAGGTAAAACCAGACCTCTTTTTTTCTCTCTTGAGAATTCCTATCACGGTGAGACAATAGGAGCTTTAAGTGTGGGTGATGTGGGTCTTTACAAAGACACATATAAAGAAATTTTAATAAAAAACATGACTGTTCCGATTCCGAAAGACAAAAGCGAAGAGGAAACTAAAAAAGCTTTAGATAAAACCAGAATAATTTTTGAAAAATATCATAAAAAAGTAAGTGCATTAATAATAGAGCCTCTTATACAGTGTGCGGGTTATATGAAAATGCATTCTCCTTCTTTTGTAAAAGGGCTTAAAAAACTGTGTGAAGAATTTAATATTCATTTTATTGCCGATGAAATTGCCGTTGGGTTTGGTAGAAGCGGGAGCATGTTTGCCTGTGAGCAGGCCGGAATAAAGCCAGATTTTATGTGCTTAAGCAAGGGGCTTACAGGTGGCTATCTGCCTTTAAGCGTTGTACTTACTACAGATGAGATATACTCCGCATTTTACTGTGATTATAAAGAACTAAAAGCATTTTTACATTCGCATTCATATACTGCCAATGCCCTCGGGTGTGCGGCCGCCAATGCAACACTCGATATATTTGAGAACGGAAAGTGGATTGAAAGTAATGGAGAATGGGAACTTATAATGAAAAATGAAAAATGGAAAATGGAAAATGAGCTTTGCTCATCTGGCTACTTGAAGAGTTGCCATGATGAAAAATGGGAATTTGATGTTAAAAGTGAAAAGTGTAAAGTGAAAAATGAAAATTTGAGTATTTTAGAATACAATGAAATGATAAGCAAATATATATGGGATAGAATGCAGGAATTTAAAAAATTAAAAAATGTAAAAGAAATCCGTCAGACCGGGATGATTGGCGCAATAGAAATGATTGATTATCCATGGGAGAGGAGAATGGGCCTTAAAGTATATGAATACGGGTTAAAAAACGGAGTTTTACTTAGACCTCTTGGAAATGTAATATATTTTATGCCGCCTTATGTTATAAAAAAAGATGAAATCGATAAAATGATAGATATTGCTTTTGAAGGTATAAAAAATTTAGAGTAATATTATTATGTTAAAATAAGTCTTTGATATTATTTTTATAAACTTTAATTTTTAATATTAGTTTAATTTTAATATGGTATTAATAATTTTGTTCTATGAAAAAGAGGGGGCTTAAATTTTCAATGTATTTCAATATAAAATTATCTGAATATAGAATTATTGCCGAACACTTTTTTTTAATTACTGTTTTATTAATAAACGCTTTTGTTTTTACACAGAATAGAATTTCTTTTTTTATACAATTATCTGTTGTGTTTATTATTATAATTCATCATTTTATAGGCTTGAAATTCACTAAGCAACTTTCCGGTCTTGCCCATTATGATATGTTAACAATGTTGCCTAATAGGTATAAATTTATGTATGATGTGGAAAAATTGTTTTCCGTTGCTAAAAGAGAAAAATTATCATTCGCTTTAATTTTTTTTGATTTAGACGGTTTTAAAAATATTAATGACACTTTTGGGCATAAATATGGTGATGAAATATTAAAAAAAGTTGCTGATATTGTAAAACAGACCTTTTTACGATCAAACGATGCATACTGCAGATTGGGAGGGGATGAATTTCTGATTTTTACAATACCGTCTAATTTTGAAAATTTTGAAAAATTTTTAAATATTCTTTTAGAAAAAATCAATAATATTAAGATAAAAGATAATTTTAAAATAGGAGTAAGTATAGGAGCCGTTTATGTAAGGGAACCTGCAAAAAATTTAAAACTTGAAAATTTTATTAAAACTGCGGATAAAATTATGTACGAGGTCAAAAAAACAGGCAAAAACGGTTATCTGATTAAAATTATTTGATTACAAATATTTAAGCACTTTAAAATCTCTTATATCACCTTTAATTACATTAACCATATGTTGCCTTTTTTATTATAATTATAGTCAAAAAAGGCTAATGTTGATAAATATAAAAGATGCAATAAAAAAATCCATTTTAAATCCTATAAAGCATTTTAAAATTAAATATTTACCTCTACTTATGGTCTATTTTGCATACGGAGCAAGCGGTATAAGCGGGGTTGCCGAGACCTTCTGGGTAAAAGAACAGCTGCATCTTTCAGCTGCCGCTTTAATTTCCCTTGGTGTTTGGCTAAGTGTCCCCTGGACTATAAAAATGGTTTTCGGGCAACTTGTAGACAGTATTCCGATATTCGGTTCACAAAGAAGAGCTTATGTGTATATAGGTGCTGGATTTATAGCAGCAGGAACGATTTTGCTAATAGGACTTGCTGGAAATCATTCCTGGGCACAATTCAGCTCTAAAGACAATGTTTATATTATAGCTTCATTTTTAAGTGTTATAGGATTTGTCCTTCAGGATGTTGTGGCGGATACAATGAGCACCGAGGTTGTGGACAGAAACCAGCCTGAAGAAAAAGTGGAGGAAGAGCTCGCATATGTTCAGATTTTAGGAAGACTTGCAATATCTTTGGCTGCAGTTTTGGTGGCAGGCTTAAGCGGATGGATTGCCGAGATTCTTCCTTATGAAAAAGTGTTTGAAATTGCTCTTTTAATACCTTTAATTTCGGTTACAGGAGTTACATTGGTCAAACTTGATGTTGCAAAACCGAGTCCAATTAACTGTAAAATTTTGTGCGGAGGGCTCATTTTTGCGGTGTTTGTTGTTTTAATGGGATATGCTGAATATCAAAAATGGGATAATAAAATATTGGCTTTTCTTTTTAAACATTCCCAGGATATTATTTTTATTGTAAGTTTGGCTGTTATAAGTTATATGCTGAGTCTGGTTTTAAAAGATATAAATGAAATAAAAAGAAAATTTATTATAAAAACGGCAATTGTTATTTTTATTTACCGTGCAATGCCGAGTGTCGGTCCGGGGCTTCAGTGGTGGGAAATAGATGTATTGCATTTTAATAAAGCGTTTTTCGGTACACTTGCCCAAATAGGTGCAATACTTTCAATATTGGGAATGTGGCTTTTCAGCGATTTTATAGCAAAAAAACCTGCCCATTACACGCTTTTGTGGCTTACAATTGTAACCACCATACTGTTTTTACCTATAATCGGACTTTATTATGGAATTCCCCAAGCAATGGGATTGGCTCCAAAAACTGTTGCAATTATAGATACCGCTGTTGAATCTCCGTTTGATCAGCTTAGTATGATACCCCTTTTGACACTGATTGCAATACATGCACCCGAAGGGAAAAGGGCTACATGGTTTGCGCTTATGGCAAGTCTTATGAATTTAGCTTTAACGGCTGGGGGAATACTCACGAAGTATTTGAATCAAATTTTTATAATCAGCAGACAGATTGTCCAAAACGGGAAAATAATTGTTCCTCAGGATTATTCGCAGCTTGGAATTTTAATGATAATAGTAACAGTTTTAAATGTTACAATTCCTACAGTTACTATCTATTATTTGATGATTAGAAAATCATCCAAAATTAACTGAATTTTTGTATAATTTAAAAAATTAAGGAGGAGAAATGGCAATTTTAATGCTTATTATTATGAACCTTGCCGTTATGGCTTCAATATATTTAACAATATTTATCATAGAAGCTGTTTTTCACATCAGGTTAGACCCAGGAACTGTGAGCGGACTTGCAGTTTTGGCGGTAATTGTTGGATTTAGCGGCAGTATAATTTCACTAATGCTATCTAAATGGCTTGCAAAAATGAGTGCGGGTGTCAGGGTTATTGAAACTCCTTCAAATGAAGCTGAAAAGTGGCTTGTTGACACCGTTGCAAAACTTGCAGGGAACGCCGGTATTCCTATGCCGGAAGTCGGGATATTTGATGGTCCTCCGAATGCGTTTGCAACAGGCCCTTCTAAAAGCAATGCACTTGTAGCTGTTTCAACAAGCCTTTTTGATATGCTGGACACAAAAGAAATTGAAGGCGTATTAGCACATGAAATAAATCACATCAAAAACGGGGATATGATAACAATGACATTAGTCCAGGGTGTGTTGAATTCGATTGTGTTTTTTATTTCACGCCTGATAGCAAATATTGTTGCACCGAAAGATGAGGAAGGAAATGTAAATCCTTTTACATATATGGCAATTTCATTTGCACTTGAGATGGTTTTAAGCATATTTGCCACAATAATCGCCATGTGGTTTAGCAGATACAGGGAATATAAAGCCGATGCCGGGGCAGTAAAAATAGACGGGCCGGAGGGAATTTATTATGCCTTAGCAAAACTTGGAGAGATTCCAAAAGAAAAAATTGCGCTTCCTGCTGAAATGAAAGCATTTGGAATTGTGGGATTTATGGAATTATTTGCTTCTCATCCTCCAATTGAGAAAAGGCTTGAGAATATAAAAAGGGTGGCAAGGGAATTAGGATATAACGTATAATTTTTCTCTTGTTTACTTTCATTTACTTTCTATTTATTTTTTATTTACTTTAAAGGGTTATAATTTTTTTGCAAAAAAAATAAAAAGGAGTTTTCAATGAAAACAAAAAAACTAATTTCAGTGTTGGCAGTAGCTTTAATTACCTCATCAGCTTTTGCATTTGGACCTCAAAGTATGCAAAATCAAATGCAACCGATGCCTCCAAAGCATAATATAAAAGACGGTAAAAAACATAAAAGAGGCAATTCTGTTATAGCAATGGTTATGAAACTCGATTTATCAAAAGAGCAAAGAATGAAAATAAGAGATATTATAAAAAATGCAAGATGCAACAGTGAAAATGTAAGTGATGCATTTACAAAAACATCTTTTAATAAAAGCAAATTTATTCAGATTTTGGAAAACAGAAGAGAAAATGCCATAAAACGCCAGGCAGAACTTATTGAAAAAATTTATAACGTGTTAAACGATAATCAAAAAGAGCAGTTAAAACTGATGCTTGAAATGAGAAAATTAAAACAGTGCAGATTAAAATGATAAATGTTTTAATGATAGAAGATGACCCTGAATTTGCAGAATTTTTAGGGGAGCTTTTAGAAAAATACAATATTAAAATAACAAATTACCAAGACCCTTATATGGGCCTTGTTACTAATTTTTCAAATTATGATTTAGTGATTTTGGATTTGACTCTTCCCGGAATTGACGGTTTGGAAGTTTGTAAAGAAATAAGGAAAAAAAGCAATATTCCTATAATTATTTCAAGTGCAAGAAGCGATGTTGCCGATAAAGTTTTGGGGCTGGAGAGAGGGGCTGATTATTATCTTCCAAAACCGTACGACCCAAAAGAAATGTATGCTGTTATCATGAGTCTTTTAAGAAGAAACAAAAAGAAAGAAATTATTAAAAAAAGTTTGTTTGATTACGATGAAAAAAAACAGGTTGTAAAATTTAAAGATAAAATACTGAATTTAACATATGCGGAATATGAAGTATTACTCGTTTTAATTAAAAACAAAAACACCACACTCTCAAGAGAATATATCATTGAAAATTGTGAAACTTTAAACGACCTTTACGGTAAAAGCCTGGATGTAATTATCGGAAGACTTAGAAAAAAATTAAATGACAATGCAAAAAATCCCAAATATATCTTTTCAATAAGAGGTATGGGATACAGGCTTAGCGAATGAAAATTAATCTTTCTTTAGAAAATAAATTACGTATTTTTTTTATAATAATTTTAATTGTTATATCAACAGGCTTTTTTTTTATTCAAAAAGAGATAAAGCATAAAAACTATATAAAAACTATCAGGCAATATACACCTATAATAAGATATATACACAAGAATAGATTAAATTATAAAGAAAGTTTGGAATTATTGAATAGTATTGGATTTAAACAGGTAAAAAATTGTAGAAAATTTTTAAAAAAATATAATTTTAAAATTCACAGAAGAAATTTTAATCTCTTTTTTTATAAAGATAAAATTTATCTTTTTATTAGAACACCTTTTTTTGAAATTTGTGTACAAAAACCTTCTAATATACGAAAAACGGGTTATTTTTTATATGCGGTTTTTTTTATGTTTTTAATTATATTAATTTTTATATATTTTTTAATAATTAAAAATATAAGAGAAAAAGAGTTATTGCTTAATTCGCGCAATCTGTTTTTGAGAACAATAATGCATGAGCTTAAAACCCCTATTGCAAAAGGAAAAATAGTAAGTGAGTTGGTAAATGATGAAAAACAAAAAAAACGTTTAATTAAAATATTTGACAAATTAAATTATTTAATTAACGATTTTGCAAAAGCGGAACAGGTTATTTCAAAAAATTATCATTTAAATAAAACTACTTTTACATTAAAAGAGCTATCAGAAAAAGCTTTTTCTGTATATCTACTTGAAAAAAAAGAGATTGAAAATATAACAGTTTCAATAGATGAGAATACTAAAATAAAAGGAGATATAGAACTTTTGTCTTTGGCTTTAAAGAATCTTATTGATAACGGTTTAAAATATTCAAAAGACCATAAAATAATTATTAAACAGGTTAAAAACCGGCTATTGTTTATTTCAAAAGGGAATAGACTTCCAAAACCTTTAAAAAGTTATTTTAATCCCTTTCATAATGATATAAAAACGCATAATCACGGAATGGGGTTAGGGTTGTATATAGTTTTTTCAATTTTGAAGTTTCATAATATGAAATTAGATTACAGATATGAAGATGGACAAAATATTTTTATTATAGAGTTTTAGTTATGAATTAAAATATATTTTCATTCTTTTTTCATTTTCCCCATTATAATTCCTTAAAAAGGGAATATAATGGGGCTTAATAAAGAATGGTTTTTAGATATTAATTCTTTAGCGGGATATAATCATCTGTTAGATGAAATTATGATTTTAAGTGCTAAAACAACACCATTTATTTTTGCAATTATTTTAATTTATCTATGGTTTAGTAAAAGAAAAAATGAATCATTATTTGCTTTTTATTCCGCAATGATGGGACTTTTACTTAATCAAATAATTACTCTTATTTATTTTCATCCAAGACCTTTTATGGTTCATATAGGAACGCTGCTAATTCATCATAAGCCAGAAAACTCTTTTCCATCAGACCATGCAACACTAACTTTTTCAATTGCATTTATGCTTTTGATGTTCAAATCTACAAGAATTATAGGAATTTTTGCGTTTTTATTGGCTCTTCTTTGTGGAATTGCAAGGGTGTATGTTGGTGTTCACTGGCCTTTTGATATAATTGGAGGATTTTTCGTTGGATTAATTTCTGCAATAATAATTTATTCATTAAAAGAAAAATTGCAGAAATTAAATGACATTGCTATTTTTATATGGAATAAAATTTTAGGAGTTAAAAATTAAGAAAATAAAAAAGTTTTTAGAATATCTTTTTTTCTTTTTATGGTTTTTATTTGAAGAAGTAGTTGTAAATTCGGCAAAAAAGCTTCTTTTATTTATAAAAAATTTTCATTTTTATGAAAGAATAATGCGATTTATTGAAAACAGCAATGATTTGGTTTTGCTTTTTTCTTTTGTATTTATAGTAATTCTTGCTGAAACCTCGGCTACAATAGGTGTTTTTTTAGCTGCCAAGGGCTTTGTAATTACAGGAAGTCTGTTTTATATTTTAAAAATAATTATTTATATTCCGAGTGTTGATATTTTTAAAAGAAATAAAGACAGGCTTATGAAATATAAAATTATTCAGTTTGGATATTTTCTGTATGAAAAGATAGAAAAAAATCCTCTGTTTTTAGAATTAAAAGAAAAATTCAAACAGCTTAAAGAAAAAATTGCTTTTTTTATAAAACCTTATAAAGAAAAATTTAAAAGTTTTTGGAGGAAAATGTGGAAGCAATAGTTCATTTTTTAGTTACAACCATCGGAAATTGGGGATATATTGGAATTTTTATATTAATGTTTTTAGAGAGCTCTTTTTTTCCCTTTCCAAGTGAAGTTGTTATGATACCTGCCGGGTATCTGGCTTACAAGGGGGATATGAATCTGTTTTTGGTTATTATTTCAGGAGTTTTAGGCTCGCTCAGCGGAGCGTGGTTTAATTATTTATTGGCAAGTAAGTTTGGCAGAAAATTTTTAGAAAAATTCATAAGCAAAGAAAAACTAAATAAACTTGATTATTTTTTTGAAAAACACGGTCATATTTCCACTTTTTCCGGAAGACTGATACCGGGTGTGAGGCAGTATATTTCTTTTCCTGCAGGACTTGCTAATATGAACGGAATTATTTTTAGTTTTTTTACAGCACTAGGAAGTCTTATTTGGATTTTGGTTTTAGTGGGACTTGGATATTTTATAGGTCAAAACCAGGAGCTTATTCATAAATATTTAAGAGAAATCACTGCCATTACACTGGTAATATTAGCAGTAATTATTTTTATTTATTATAAATATCAAAAGGCTAAAAATGAAAATTCTTTTGGTTGAAGATGATGAAAAAATTGTTTCTTTTTTAAAAAGGGGGCTTGAAGAAGAAGGTAAAAAAGTAGATTTTGCCCTTGACGGGGAAGAAGGGGAATATTTGGCAGAAATTAATAATTATGATTTGATTATTATAGACTGGATGTTGCCTAAAATGTCAGGAATTGAAATAATTGAGCATTTGAGAAAAGAAAAAATAAATACCCCGATTTTAATGCTTACTGCTAAAGGTGAACTCAGTGATAAAATAAAAGGTTTTAAAAGCGGGGCAGATGATTATTTAACAAAGCCTTTTGAATTTGAAGAATTATTAGTCAGAATAGAAGCACTTATCAGAAGAAATTTAAAAACATATCAAAATATATTAAAAATTAAAGATTTGGAAATAGATTTAAATACTAAGGAAGTTAAAAAAGACAATAAAATTATTAAGCTTACCGCAAAAGAGTATGAACTTCTTTTATTTATGATAAAAAACAAAAATGCTTATATATCAAATGAAAAAATAAAAGATGAACTATGGAGAGAAAAAGAATATATTGATAATAATGTAATTGCCGTTACAATGTATCATCTTAGAAAAAAAGTAGGGGATATTATCAAAAATTACAGAGGTTTAGGATACAGGCTTGAAGTTTAATTCTTTAAAAATAAAAATACTGTTATGGTTTGGGGCAGTTTTAATTATTATTATTTTTATTTTCAGCTTTTTGGCTGTATATTTTTTTAATAAATCCATTAAAGAATCAATTAAAAACAGGCTTTATAAAGAAGCAGTTTATATTGAAAATCACTTAAAAAATTTTTCTTATAACGAAAAGCTTACAAATCTTGAAGTTTTAATTTATCAAAATAACAAAATTATTTTTAAAAGCAAAAATTTTGATAAAAATATTGATTTTAATAAAACTTTTCAAGTTATAGATGAGGGAGAAAAATTAAGAGCTGTTTTTGTCTATAAAAACGGTGAGGATAAAATTATTTTAATAAAAAAGAATATTATTGATAAAGTTGAAAATTTAGAAGATACACTTTTAGTATTAGACCCTCTTTTAATTATAATTCTTTTGTTTTTTGCAAATAAAATGATTAATAAAATATTAGAGCCCGTTGAAAAAACAACCGAACTTGCAAAAAAAATCACTATTCAAAATTTAAATGAAACTCTGCCTATACCTAAAAATTATACAGAACTTCAAAATTTAGCCCTTGCGTTCAATGAAATGATAAAAAGATTAAATGAAGGAGCTAAAAAAATAGAAAGGTTTAATTCCGACGTTTCACATGAACTTAAAACTCCTTTGACAATAATAAAAGGTGAAATTGATTTAGCTTTAAGAAAAGAAAGAAATATTGATTATTATAAAAATGCATTAAAAAAAATAAATAATGAAATTTCAAATTTGCAAAAAATAATAAATTCGTTACTTTTACTTACAAAAAATTTAAATAATCAAAATAATAAGTTAATAGAACTTGATGATGTGTTATTGCAGGTATTAGAAAGATTTGAGGGTAAATTAAAAGAGAAAAATTTAAAACTTCATATTGAAAATTTTGAAAAAGTGCTTTTTACGGGTGATAAAAATTTAATATATGTAGTTTTTTCAAACCTTATAGAAAATGCAATTAAATATACACCTGAAAATAAAAATATTTATGTATCTTTATACCAAGATTCAAACATTCATTTTATTGTTGAAGATGAAGGAATAGGCATAAAAAAAGAAGAAATTTCAAAAATAACAGATGAATTTTACAGAATTGAAAAAAGCAGAAACAAAAAAACAGAAGGTTTTGGACTCGGGCTTTCGATTGTCAAAAAAATTGTTGAATTTTATAACGGAAAAATTATTATCAGCTCTGAAGTAAATAAAGACACCAAAGTAGAGGTTGTTTTTTAAAATATAAAATTAAAATATCTTATTTATTAAAAACAATAATTTTTTCATTAAATTTAATTAATTTTACTAATTATTAAATTTTATATATTATTACAAAAAAAAGGATATGAAAATGAATTTAAAACCTTTACAAAATAAAGGCTTATCAGAAGTAATTAGAGACTTCACACCAAACTGGTTTACTCTTAATATGGGTACCGGTATTGCTTTTTTGACATTACATAATATAAATACAAATATATTTTACGGCCAAACACAAATTGGTATTGGATTTTGGATAGTCGATATTCTTTTCTTTTTACTGTTTTCATTTTTAATGATTGCCAGGATAATTTTATATCCTGAAGCTATTGCTCTTATGTTAAAGCACCCCGTTCAATCTATGTTTTTAGGAGCTATACCTATGGCATTAGTCCCAATATTAGAAGGATTTGCTATATTTGGTCCACCAATAATGGGTGATAAAGCTTTGGATATAGCATTATATTTATGGTGGATTGATGTTATTTTAGCAGTAGGTGTAGGATGGTTAGTGCCTTATTTAATGTTTACAGTTCAAAAAGAACATAAATTGGAAAATATGACAGCTGTATGGCTTTTACCAATTGTAGCTTCTGAAGTTACCGCATCTGCAGGTGGAATGTTGGCTCCATATTTTCCAAATTCTATGGGTGAGACTATGCTTATATTAAGTTACATTTTATGGACGTTTTCTGTGCCATTGGCATTTTCAATATTGGTGATTTTATTTTTAAGGCTTGCAACTCATAAACTTCCTGATAAAGCAATGGCTGTTACCAGCTGGCTGACGTTGGGACCATTAGGAACAGGTGCACTTGGATTGCTTTTGCTTGGAAACAGTGCTAAAAGTGCATTAGCTGGTACAGGCTTAGAAGGAATATCTTCATTTTTATACGATTTTGGATTAATTATGGGATTGTTAATATGGGGATATGCATTATGGTGGTTTTTTATGGCTTGGTTTATAACATTAAAGTTTTTCAAAGAAGGACTGCCTTTTAATATGGGATGGTGGGGATTTACTTTCCCGGTAGGAGTTTTTACAGCGTCAACTTTTCAACTTTGGAAAGAAACAGGCATAAATGCATTTGAATATTTCGGAATGCTTTTAAGCGTACAGTTAATGGTGTTTTGGTTAATTATATTTGTAAAAACTATAAAAGGAATGTGGAGCGGATATCTATTCCATGCTCCTTGTTTATCTCCTGAAACAGGATTGCCAAAAGAAGAAGAGGAGTGTAAAAAGTTTGAACAAAATAAAAAAAAATATACATAAAAAGGATAATACTATGAAACAAGAAAAATGGGTAATGCAATTATTGGAACCGAGTCATTATGTGCATTTATTCAATATGTTACATGCAAATATGGAAGAAGTTGATATTAAGGTTGTAGTTGTTGGCGGGGCAGTGTTACCTGCATTTGCACACGGGCATTTAAAAGAAAAAATTGAAGAATTTGCAGCTAAGGGAGTAGATTTTAATTTTTGTATAAACAGTATGCATTTACTCGGATTAGATAGTAAAGATTTGCCTGAAGGGACATCAATTGCAAGTGAAGGCGGACTACAAGCCATTAATGCTTATAGAAAAGCCGGTTATACTTATTTTGTAGTGGCATAAAATCAAGAAATCTTTATGACTGATATTATTTTAGCATTAATAGGAGGTTTAATCTCAGGAGTTGCTTTAGGTTTAACAGGTGGAGGAGGGTCTATAATTGCTGTTCCTTTACTTGTATATTTAGTAGGGGAAGATATTCATTTAGCCATTATTACTTCGCTTATAGCTGTAGGTATAACCTCTCTTATCGCTTCTTTTTCTTATATTAAAGAGTTTCTTGTAAATTTTAAAATAGCATTTTTAATGGCAACACCAGGAATTATCAGTATATATCTTGGTTCATTGGCAAATAAAGTTCTAAAAGGACCTGATCTTTTAATTAGTTTTGCAATATTAATGATTTTTATAGGTTTTAAAATGACCAAACCAAAAAATCAAAAGATAAATAAAAAAACAACAGGAATTGATTATAAAAAGATATTAATTCTTGGTTTTATAACCGGTTTTGCCAGTGGTTTTTTTGGTGTAGGAGGAGGATTTTTACTTGTACCGGCATTATATATGGGAGCTAATTTAAAAATAAAAGAAGCTATTGCAACTTCATTGTTTATTATATTTTTGTTTGGAGTTTTTGGATTATTAAGTTATTTAATTCAAGGCAGAGAAATTGATTATAATATAAGTGCAGTTTTTGCAATAGGAGGTGCTTTAGGCGGATTTATCGGTGCATATTTTGCTAAAAAAATCAATCAGAATAGATTGCGTTTTATTTTTGCAGTTTTTACAATTATTATGGGTATAGGAATTTTTATTGAGAATATTATAAAGCTAACAAACATCTAAGTTTTATTTAATGTTTTATAAAAAAATATTAATTTTACTTAATGATTTATTGTACAGAAGAAGATGTTTTTTAGTAAAGAAATACAGAAGTTCTTTATTAAATTTTATGTATAATTATATCAAAAATAAAATTATACATTAGAGGGCTAAAAGATGAAAATAAATAATATTGACATATTAAATATATTGTCTGATAAAAAAGTTTTATATGCGGAAGATGAAGATGGAATACGAAATAAAGTTATTGATATTTTAGAGATATTTTTTGAAAGGGTGGTAGCTGTTTGTAATGGCAAAGAAGCTGTCGAGGAAATGAGTTTTGGAAATTATGATGTTTTAATATTTGATATTTGTATGCCAAATATGGATGGATTAGATGCTGTTAAAGAAATAAGAAAAAAAATAAAAAAAATTCCTGTCATTATATTATCTGCTCATACTGAACAAAATTATTTGTGGAGAGCAATTGAACTTAAAATTACAAAATTTTTAATAAAACCTTTCGATAAAAATAATTTCTTAAAAGCATTGGAAAAAGTAGCTTTAGAACTAGTTGATTACAATATGAACATAAAATTAAAAAATGGCTGTATTTATAATCCTGCAAAAAAAAACAGTATCTTATGGTAATAAAAACATAAACTTATCTAAAAAAGAAAGCAGACTTTTGGAGTTTTTGATTCAAAATGCAAATAAAGTTGTGTCTTTTGATGAAATTTCCAATTATGTTTGGGAATATGAATATCCAAGCAAAGAAGCTGTCAAATCTCTTGTTAAAGAGATTAGAAGAAAGATAGGTTCCCAAAATATAAAAAATATATACAGCATAGGATATATATTTGAAATTTAAAAATTTATCAAGCTCCGTATCGGTAAAAACAAAAACCATTATACTTGTCCTGTTCGTTATCATTACCCTGTCCGTCATATTTTTTTCCATACGATATATAGATATAAAGAATTTTGCCAAAGCCAACCAGCAAATGGAGCTTAAAAAAGTAACGCACGTTTATAATGAAATATTAAAAAGAGTAAGAAAGTTTTATACGACAAGAGGATATGCCAACATAAATTCTTACGGGATAAAAAAAGCATTTGAAAAAAAAGATATAAAAGCGTTGCATGATTTAAGTCTTCCAAGATGGAAAATTATAACAAAAGAGAACAGATACTTAACAACTTTTGCTTTTTATGATAATAATGGAAAACTTTTGACATATTTTGGTCAAAAAGCACAGTTAAAACTTCCTTATATCAAAGGTAAAAAATTTCCATATGACGGCTTTTGGTATGGGGAGGGAAAGTTTTTTTATCATACCGTGTCTGAGGCAAGAGATAAAAACTCCAATATAATAGGATATGTTGTTTTTGTAATAGATCCCAGATATTTTCTATCTCAAATTAGAAAACTTATAGATATGGATGCATATATATATTATGACGGTTACGGGCAAAACCTCATTTTTTCATTACATGGAAACGATTATGTTAAAAAATTGATAAAAAATAAGAAACTATCCAATTTTAAAGAGATTAAGTTTAAAAAGAGAGATTATCTGACTTATATCATTAAAGGAAGAGGTATAAATAAAAAAAATGATTTTAAGATCATTTTTTTTCAGGATATTTCCAATTGGAGAATGATATTAAATAAAGCGATTTTACAAGGTGTTATAGGAATAATATTATTTATTATAGTTACTGCTGTAGTTATAAATTATGGTTTTGATATCATTTTAAGGCAACTCGATGAAGTAAATACAAAACTTGTAAATAGTCAAAAAGAGTTGCAAAAGTTAAATAAAAATTTACAGATTAGAGTGGAAAAGGAGATAAAAGAGAGGCTAAAAAAAGAGAGAGAAGTAAATGAAAAAGAGAGAATATTACTTCATCAAAGTAAATTAGCCAGTATGGGTGAAATGATAGGAAATATAGCTCACCAATGGAGGCAGCCTTTAACTGAACTGTCTTTAATTCTAATAAGTATGGAACTTCATTCTGAAAGAAACAATCTTACAAAAGAAAAATTTAAGTTAAAAATACAAGAAGCAAATGAAGCAATTGCATTTATGTCTAAAACAATAGATGATTTTAGAAATTTTTTTGTATCAAATCTTATAGAAAAAATAAAAAAACTTATAATAGCTTCACTGAAAAATAATAATATTAAGCTTGATATAGAAATAAAAGATGATTTTACATTAAACGGTTATCCAAATGAAATGGCTCAAGCGGTTTTAAATATCATTGTTAATGCTAAAGATGTAATTGTTCAAAGAGGTATACGAAATGGTAAAATACATGTAAAAACTTTCACAGAAAATTCAAACAAAATAATTCTTATTTCGGATAACGCAGGAGGAATAAAAGTTATTCCTATAGATAAAATTTTTGAACCATACTTTAGTACAAAGCACGCTAAAAGCGGTATTGGTATAGGATTATATATGACAAAGACTATTATTGAGAAAAACAATAATGGAAAACTTGAAGTTAAAAATGAAGATAAGGGAGCAGTTTTTACTATAATTTTTTAATAATGATTTAATTTTTCCCCCTGTTTTCCCCCTTTTTTGTTTTATAATTGTTTGAATTCTTAAAAAGGAGTAAATATGCCTAAAGAAAAATCAAGAAGGGATTTTATTAAAAAAGGAATTGCTTCAACAGCGGTTGCTATGGTAGCAGCATCTGACGCAAATGCTTTTTCTTTAAAAATCCCTGGTAGAGATAAAGATGACCCAAAATATATTGGTCAAAAAGGTAAACATTTTGTAATGGTTATAGATCTTAGAAAATGCATAGGTTGTCAAGCTTGTACAGCAGCATGTATGGTGGAAAATCAAGTTCCTAAAGGACAGCATAGAACGTATGTTCCCGAGATGGAGATTGGAGAATTTCCAGATGTTAGGAAAGGATTTTTGCCTCAACTATGTAATCATTGCGATGAGCCTTCTTGTGTAAGTGTTTGCCCAACAGGAGCAACATTTAAACGAGAAGATGGAATTGTTGTCGTTGATAATACTGTTTGTTGGGGGTGCGGATACTGTGTAGAAGCTTGTCCTTATGATAAACGATTTATCAATACAGAGACAAAAGTAGTAGATAAATGTAATTTTTGTGCACAAAGAGTTGATAAAGGGCTATTACCGGCATGTGTTGAAACATGTGTGGGGGGAGCAAGAATTTTTGGTGATTTGAATGATAAAAATTCAGAAGTTTCAAAGCTTTTTAATACTTATTCACACGATGTTTTAAAACCTGAACAAGGCAATAAACCCCAGGTGTTTTATATTGGTTTGGATGATCGACTTGTAGAAGTTTTGGATGCGACGCCTGTCCTTGATGATTGGGTGCGTTCTAAATTAAAAATTTTAGAAAAAGAATGGGTTATTTATCCAGAAAAAGGAGTGTAAAATGGAAACACAAATAATAACCACATTAGCTTCAGTTACTCCTGACAGAGCTTGGGGGTTTGATATTCCTAACTATTTTTGGTTTACGAGTACTTCAGCCGCTGCTTTTATTATTTTTAGCTTGGCTATTGTATTTGGTATAAAAAAGTATCGTCCCATTGCCGGATTTTCATTGTTGATAGCATTTGCATTTATTGTGGCGGCTCCATTGAATCTTATTGATGATTTAAAGCAACCCGGCCGTTTGATAAATTTTTTCCTTTATGGATGGGGACACTTTCCTACATCACCAATGAAATGGGGAGTATTGATACTTATGTCTTATACTGGACTCATTATTTTAACAATACTGACATTTTATCGTCCATATTTTCTTAAAAGAATGGAAAACTCTGGTGCAGCAGGCAGAATGTTTTATAAAATTTTAACTTTGGGCAGAGTTTCACAAAACATAGATAATAAGGATAATAAGATTTTATATTTTCTTGCTGCTGCGGGTATTCCATTAGCTATGGCTTTGGAAATTTATACCGGCTATATTATAGGAGTTGTTCATGCTGTTCCATTATGGCATACGCCATTGATGCCTGTTTTATTTCTTACTTCTGCGCTGGTAGAAGGTATAGGCGTTTTGATTATTTTGTTAATAATTTTTCAAAAATTCTTTTCAGAGAAAATGAAAGTTGACAGAAAGATGATCGAAAGTCTTGCCAACCTTTTAGCCTGGTTTATTTTAATAGAACTTCTTGTACACGTATTTTGGTTAAGTTTTGCAATGCCGTTTAATGGATCAAACAAATATATACTTTTTAAATATTTTGATTTACATTTAAGCAAGGTAGTTGGCGAATATATTATATGTTATATTATACCTGCAATTATAGGATTAACTTTATTAAGAAAGTCACTATTTTTAGTTTCATTAGCAGCAATTGCTTCAGCTGTTGGAGGATGGATGTTTAGGGAAACTTTAGTCATAGGAGGACAAGAGCTACCAAAAACAGTGCCCGGATTTATGGAGTATATATCTCCAGTTTTTGGACCGGATAGCATAATGTCAGTTGCATCAAATTTTGCATTTGTTATTGCAGCGATTTCAATATTTGCAGTGATTTTTCCATGGGATGAAGAAATGAGAGATAGTTATAAAGGAGTGCAAAATGGATAAAAAAAGAAGAAATTTTTTAATTGGAACATCTGCTGTAGCAGCTTCTGCTTCTATTGTGGGCTATAAAAAGACTTTAAAACAAGCTGTGACAATGTCAACGGATGGTGAAAAAGCAAAAGATCCTATTTATGGAAATTCTTACAAGCCAGAGTACAGTTATGTAAATGATCAGTTCGTGCCTAATGATGATTTTAAAATCTGTCCCACGACTTGTATAGGTTGTGTAACTCAGTGCGGTGTTAGAGTAAAAATAGATAAAAAAACTGATAAAGTACTCAGAGTTTTTGGCAACCCTTATAATCTTCTCTCAAGTGATCCTTGGTTACCGTATAATACAAGTATAAAAGAAAGTTATGAAATATTGTCCCAAAATGGTAAATTTGAAAAATATAGATCCAATGTATGCGCCAGAGGTAATGCAGTCTTTGATAAAATAGATGATAAATTTAGAGTTTTAAAACCCTTAAAAAGAGTTGGAAAAAGGGGTGAAAACAAATGGAAAGAGATTGAAATTGAGCAACTTATAGATGAAATAGTAAATGGTGGTAATCTTTTTGGAGAAGGACATGTGAAGGGATTGAAAGATGTAAGAGACATTAAAACTCCTATCAATCCTGATGAGCCTGTATTTGGACCCAAATCAAACGGGTTATGTTTTATTGGCACTACTCATGAAGGAAGATTTAAAGTAGTTGTAAATAGATTTTTAAAATCTTTCGGTACCTGTAATTGGGCGGGTCATGGTGCAACTTGCGGTTTATCCATGAGAGCCGGAGAAGCAGCATATCTTGGTAATTTTAAAAAATATCCACATTTAAAGCCTGATTTTGAAAATACCGAGTATCTGCTTAGTATTGGAACACCTCCGGGGCAAGCAGGCAATCCTTTTAAAAGACAAGGTAAGCTTTTAGCTCGTGCTAGAAGTGAAGGCAATATAGACTATACTATAGTATCTCCGATGCAAGGCAATAGTGATATGATATCAGCCGGAACAAGAAGTCATTGGATACCTATAAAGCCCGGAACTGATTTGGCATTTGTAATGGGAGTTTTACAAATTATTATAAATAATAAAATGTATAATAAAAAATATCTATCTATGCCTTCAGCAAAAGCTATGAAAGCATTGAATGATGTTTCCTGGACAAATGCTGCACATTTAATAATTCAAGATAAAGATGGGTTTGGAAAAATACTAAAAGATGGCAAAATTCCTTTGGTTTTAGATGCAACTGACAATACTTTAAAATCTTCAAATGATGTGATTCAGGCAGTGCTTGATTTTAAAGGCAGTGTTGAATACAAAGGAAAAACATACAGTGTAAGAACTTCTTTTAATGAGTTAAAAGAAAATGTAAATGAATTAAGTTTGCAAGAGTATTCCAAAGAGTGCGGAGTTAGTATAGAAACTATGCAGGAAGTAGCGAAAAAACTTGTTACTCATGGCAGAAAAGCAAGTGTTGACTGTCATGGAGGCACAATGCATACTACAGGTTTTTATACAGCTTATGCTGTAATGTTGTTAGGTGCAATGGTGGGAAGCTTAAACTATAAAGGCGGAATGAGTGCAGGCGGAGGAGCTTATAAAGATTTTATAGGTAAAAAATATAATCTTTTTGCATATAAAGGAAAACCGAATATAAAAGCTACAAGAATAGATAGAGCAAGAATGTCATATGAAAAAACAAATGAGTATAAAAATAAATTAGCCAAAGGTGAAAATCCATATCCTGCAAAAGGGAATTGGTTTCCATTTACAAGCCAGCTTTCACATCATATATTAAATAATAGTGCCGAAGGTTATCCTTATAAGTTGGATGTATTAATAACTAATAGTTCTGACTTTTTATATGGGACAAGTGGTTCAGAAAGTAAAATGAAAGAGCTTTTAGCTGATCCAAAAAAATCTATTCCTCTTTTTATTGCAGTTGACCCATTTATAAATGACACATCCAAATATGCTGATTATATCGTGCCGGATTCTGTCCTTTATGAGACTTGGGGAATTGTGCATGTATGGAATGGTTATTTAACTAAATGTAATACGTTGAGGTTTCCTGTTGTAAAGCCAAAACAAGCTACTTTTAAAAACGGGGAACCAATAGAAATGATTAGCTTTATGATAGCTCTTGGTAAAAAGTTAAAACTTCCCGGTTTTGGAGAAAAAGCCATAAAAGGAAATGATGGTAACTGGTATCCGTTAAATAAAGCTGAGGATATATATTTAAGGGCGTTTGAAAATATTGCAATGGATGGTACACCAGTACCAGATGCAACTGATGAGGATATAAAGCTCAGTGGTATAGAAGATTATGTCCCTTCACTTAAAAGAATCTGTGGAAAAAACTGGAGAAAAACAGCATATGTGATGGCTAGAGGGGGAAGATATGAAGATGTAGAAGACAGTTATAAAGGTGAATTTCTCGCTCATCAATATAAAAAACCTGTACAAATATATAATGAAACAGTTGGTACTACAAGAAATTCACTAACAGGTGAAAGATATAGCGGAACTATCAAATTTTTTAAGCAAAGACAAGTTGGGGGAAAAACATATGACGAAATATATCCTAAAGACAAGTATCCGTTAACAGCTTTTTCTTTTAAATCAAATGTGTTGGCAACTCCTGATGCAAACAGCAATAATCTGGCCGAAATAAGATTTACAACATATATAGATCTAAATCCAAAAACTGCCAAAGAGTTTGGTCTGAATCTTGGTGATTTGGTAGAAGTTGCATCAGAATATGGAAAAGTAAAGGGATATCTGAGATACAGAAATGGGGTAATGCCTGGATGCATAGGTGTTGAACATGGCCTTGGAAGAGATGCTAGCGGAGCTGAAAATATTGTTATAAATGGCAAAACGATAAAAGCTATAATAAGAAGAAAAAGCGGTGTAGACATAAACAAGATTGGTCTTTTAGATCCGACTGCTGGTATGCAAACTGCAAGCGACTTTGTATGCGGTTCAAATGCAAGACATGCGATTCCAGTAAAAATAAAAAAAGTAAAAGGAGTATAAAAATGAAATTAAAAAATATAAGTTTAAGCTTAGTGGTTTTGGCAACATTGGCTATGAGTGCAAATGCGGGAGACTCTTTAAGTGATGCGTTTAAAAATGGAAAAATTAAAGGCCAGTTAAAAGCTATAAATTATAATGTAGATAAAGGCTCAAAAGGTAAAGAAAGTATTTTGAGTCTTGGTGTTATGCTAAATTATGTAACTGGTGATTTTTATGGATTTAGTGCCGGCTTTAGATTTCAAAGCAGTGATTCCCCTTGGGCTAGCTCAGAAGCAAAAAACTTTTATAAGGCAGATCTTTATGGTCCGGGAGCTGTCTTGGAAGAGGCTTATTTGAAATATAAATATAAAAAAAGTTCGCTTAAAATAGGAAGACAATTTATTCAAACTCCTCTTCTTGCAGGTAACGGTTCAAGAATAATCCACGAATCTTTTGAAGGTTATACTGCTACTACAAAAGAGTTGCCGAAAACTAAAATATTTGTCGGTTACGTTGATAAATATTTAACAAGAACAAACTTTAAAGGTGCAAATGGGGGAGGTGTAGGTAAATTCGATAAAAAGATTTTTATGTACGGAGCAAAATATAAGTATACTTTGGGTGATGGTATATGGACTGCATTAGTACAAAATCAAACTATAAAAGGTTTAAAACTAACAGGACAATATTTAAAAATAAAAAATGCAACCATAGCCAAAACAGGTGATAATATGGGTGATATCTCCGTAGCTCTTGCTCAAGCTGAATATAAATTTAAAGCAGCCGGTCTTGGTATGCTTGCAGGAATCCAATACGGCTCAAGTAATGTTGACAATGATAACAGTGTAAGTGGAGATCTTTTAGGATTTAAATTGGCGACAAAATACAATGGTTTTATTACAAGTTTAGGCTATACGATAGCCAATAAGGACAAAGGTATGGTCTCAGGTGTAGGTATTTCATCAAATTGGGCATACGCAGGTGACATCATAGGTCTTGAAAATTATCAAAAAGATGTAAATGCTTTATCTTTAAATTTAAAATATAAATTTGCTAAAAAAATAATGCTTTTGGGAAGATATACTGATTACATGGTAGGTTCAAACGGAACATTAAACGGTGGAAAAGATCTAAATGCTTATGATTTAATTGCTTCATATAAATTTAAAAATGTTCTAAAAGGTCTTGGAGTAAAATTCCACTTTGAAGATGTTGAATATGATAAAAATCCAGTTAAAAACTATAGATTATATTTGACTTATAATTTCTAAAACTTTCCGATTGTCTGTTTTTATGATATTAAAAGCAGACAATCAACTTCATACTAATAGCATTCATTATAATAATTTCTTGCTCTGGGGCTTTTAAATTTTTGAATAACCTCCTCTACTGAAGGAAAATATTTTAAAAGCTACTACTTTGAATGGAATAAGCCTTCATATTCTGTTTTTTTTAACGAAATTTAAAGATTCTATTAAATTAGTGCTAAATGATTCTTGTTTATAAGAAAAACTCAAATAAAAATTATTTTTTTATTTTTGATTTATTTAGAAGATATATAATTTGGCTGCAATAAAAAAAACATTAAAGGATTTGACATGAAAAAAAATTCATATTTTGTTAAAAGTATGGTAATATTAGGTTTAGTTGGAAGTGTAGCAATGGCGGGAGACATTGAAACAAATGATGATGGTGGAAAAGATGTAGTAATAAAAAGTTCCATTCAAATTGCAGGTTCAGAAATCAGTGAAAAAAAAGATGCAAAAATAGGTGCTTTAGATGTAGCTAAAAAAATTAAAAACAGTTTTCATAACGGTAAAATAACTGGTATTAAGCTTGAGGATATAGATGGAAACTTAGTGTATAAAGCAGAAGTTTTTAGTAATAATAAAACTACAGATATATATGTGGACTCAGGTAATGGTAAAATACTAAGTGTTGTTTCTGATAAAGTTGATGATTCTGATCAAATGGACAATAAAGAAAATATCAACAACAGTGACGAAAGTGAAAATGATAACGGAAATGACAATAATGACAATTAGGAAACAATAATGAAAATTTTAATTGTAGAGGATGATTTAAACATCCTCTCTTTATTAAAAGAACATTTAAAGGAGGAAGGCTTTATTATTGATATTGCGCAAAATGGAGCAGATGGTGAATATTTGGCAATACTAAATCAATATGATGTTATTATTTTAGATTGGATGCTGCCTGAAAAGAGCGGTATTGATGTTTTAAAAACATTAAGAGAAAAAAATATTACAACACCCGTTATAATGCTTACGGCAAAAGGTGATATTGAAGATAAAATAAAAGGATTGAAAACAGGTGCTGATGATTATTTGCCCAAACCTTTTAGCCTTCAGGAATTGCAGGCAAGAATAGAAGCTATTTATAGAAGAATGGTTTTAAACGGACAAAATATTATTAGCATAAAAGATATTGTTATTGATACAGATAAGAAAATTGTTAAAAAAAAATCTTCAATTATTGATTTGACGGCACAGGAATACGAACTTTTAATGTTACTTGTAAAAAGAAAAAACTCTTATGTTTCTAAAATGATGATAGAAGAATATTTATGGAATAATGAAAAAATTAATGAAAGTAATTTAGTACCTGTAATAATTTACCATTTAAGAAAAAAACTTGGTAAAAATTTTATAAAAAGTATAAAAGGTTTAGGTTATAAAATTGAAACATAAAAGTATAAAAATAAAAATACTGTTGTATTTTGGATTAGTTTCATTTATATTATTTACAATATTTACAATTTCTTTTTATATCCTTTTAAAACAAAAAAATATTTCAAATATCAAAAATGAATTATATACACAAGCATCAAAAATTGAAAACTCTGAAAACTATCAAAACAGAAAATTTAAATATCCTTTTTTAATTGTAAAAAACAATAAAGTAATTTATAAATTTGGGAAGTTTGAAATAAAAGATAAAATTTTGTTAACTCGTATAAAAAATAAAAAAAATTTTTTTGCCCTGCATACAAATGGTCATGAAGATGTGTTTTATGCTTTAAAAGATGATAACCGTTATATTTTAATTGCTAAGAATAATTTTGATGATAATATGGAAAGCTTTATCTCTATTTTAATTTTTCTTGAAGTGTTATTATTAATTCTTTTTATTTTTTTAGCAAATAATATTTTAAATAAAATTTTAAATCCTATAAAACAAATTAATAAAACAGTAAGAAAAATAAATATAAATAATTTGAATTCTTATATAAATTTTTCAAATAACGGTAAAGAAATAGATGAACTTGTTGATAATTTTAATAATATGATAGAAAGATTAAAAAACGGTATTGAAAGAATTGAAAAATTCAATAGCGATGTTTCTCATGAGCTTAAAACTCCTTTAACTGTAATTGATATGAGCATTGAATTAGCGTTAAAAAAAGAAAGAAACATTGAATATTATAAAAATACTTTAAAAACATTACAAACTGAAATACAAAAAATTGAAACGATAATTAACGAATTATTGTTAATAACAAAATATGACAAATATAGTGTAAAAAAAACATTTTCAATATGCGATTTTAACAGTATTTTACTTGATGTAATAGAAAAATATGCTTCAACAGCTCAAAGAAAAAATATAAATATTGAATTATTGAAGTTTGAAAAAATTGAAAAAGAAACAAATTGCTTTTTAATTAAAACTATTTTTAAAAATATTATTGATAATGCTGTTAAATATACTCCAAGTGGGAAAAATATTTACATTTCATTATATTTAAAAAATAAAAAAGTATATTTTATTGTTAAGGATGAAGGGATTGGAATACCTGGTGATAAAATAGATAAAATAACAGAAAGATTTTACAGAACTGATGAAAGCAGAAATAAAAAAATAGAAGGTTATGGACTCGGGCTTTCTATTGTTAAAAACTTCTTAAATTTAATTGACGGTAATCTTCAAATTGTTTCACAACTCAATAAAGGCACTATAGTAACAGTAATTTTATGAAAAAAATTATTATTTATTTTTGATTTATTTTACCCTTGTAAACTTTTATTGAAAATAATCTAATCAAGGAGTGAATAAATGAATAATGCAAGTACAACAATTAACAGAGTTGCCGGTTTAACGGTATTTTTCTGGATAGTTAAAATACTATCTACAACAGTTGGAGAGACTGTTGCTGATTTTGTTAATGTGGATTTAGGTGTTGGACTGGTAGGAACGACTATTTTAATGGGTGTTATTACAATAGGTTCTGTTATTTGGGATTTGAAATTAAAAAAATATTATGCACCTGCATACTGGTTTTTGATAGTTATGATGAGTATTGAAGGGACTTTAATCTCAGATTTACTTGTTGATGGATTAGGCGTTAGTTTAATTACGCTTGATGTGGTATTTACTATTGCTATGTTGGCAGGATTTTATTTGTGGTACAAAGAAGAAGGAACTCTTTCTATTCATAAAATCACAAATGACAGAAGAGAGATTTTTTACTGGCTTATAGTTCTTATAACTTTTGCACTTGGAACTGCTGTAGGCGATACTGTATCTGAACATTTAAATTTTGGTTACTTAAATTCTTTAATGTTATTTGGCGGTATTTTTGTATTGGCTGGTATTTTATTTTATATGAAAATGTTAGACGGTGTTACAGCATTTTGGCTTGCATTTATAGTTACAAGACCAGTTGGAGCATCATTAGGTGATTTATTAATTCAAGCACCGGTAGATGGAGGTTTTGGTATTAGTGCAGGAGTTGTAAATACTATATTCTTAAGCATTATCATAGCAGTAGTTGCTTATTTAACTGTTAGCAAAGTGGATGTAATACCGGCTGAGGATTAAAATATAAAAGGAAATATTATGGATGCAATCAATATTAGAAACTTACATAAATCTTACGGAATCAGTGAAGTTCTAAAAGGTTTAAATATGAGTATCAAGCAGGGTGAAATTTATGGTCTTCTTGGACCAAACGGAGCAGGTAAAAGTACACTCATTCGAGTAATTCTTGGCTTGCTTCCATATGAAAAAGGAGAGGTGTTTCTTTATGGAGAAACATTAGAAAAAAATATACATAAGTTAAGTAAGGAGATTAATGCATTACCTGAGTTTTTTGAAGCATATAACTGGATGAAAAATGTAGAGTATCTTCAGTTTTTTGCAGATTTATATGGTGTTGATACAAGCACTCAAAAAATAAAGAGCTTACTCGAAAGTGTCGGTCTTGATCCTGAAGATAATAAAATTGTTGGTGAATATTCTCAGGGAATGCGTAAAAGGCTGGGGCTTGCCAGGGCTTTAGTAAACAATCCTAAACTTCTTATTCTTGATGAACCGACCAATGGACTTGACCCAAAAGGCCGCAGAGAAATTCATAATCTGCTTTTAAAGATTAATTGTAACAACAAGACTACTGTTATACTTTCAACACATATATTGGATGATGTTGAGCGTTTATGTAATCGTATAGGAATTTTGGCTAATGGTGTTTTACAATATGAGGGTGCTTTACATGAGCGCACACAACAGAAGCACTATAGATTTCGTTATGAAATATCGGATGCGGATTTTAACCCCAAAGAGTGTGAAAGTGAAAATATTCATTTTATAAATAAAAAAGAGTCATGGATAGAATGTGAAATTAACAATATTACTCCTGATACCGCTTTAAAAAATTTATTAAGTAAAGGTATAAAAATCAATCAAGCAATTGCTTTGGAAGGTTCTTTGGAGTATCTTTATTTTAAAGTAACAGGGGGTGTAAAATGATGTCTTTTTCAAAAACTTTAATTAAAAAAGAGTTTGGGGAACTGTTTTTTTCAGTAAAGGGTCTTTTTTATTTCTTAGCGGTATCTGTTATACTGTCTCTCTTTTCTATACTTTTGGTTACCAATACGGAATTGAGTCTTTTAGACAATGCACAGGCATTATATATGATAAGCGGAATTGTACTGGCTTTAATGATGCTTATATCTTCCGTTTACGGCAGTGATGCTATTGCAGGTGAAAGAGAGCGCAGAACACTTGAAACATTACTAATAACCCCTATTGACGCTAAACAGATTATTCTTTCTAAGCTTGCTTTTTCATCATTTCTTTACTTTTTACTGTTTTTTATAGGATTACCATATTTTGTAGCTGTTGGAAGTAGCGGGCAAAATGTTGTGGTTGGACTTGTATATCTTTTTTTTATTGGTTGGATGCTTAGTATTATTTATACATCTGTTGCTATTTTAATATCTCAATTTATAAACAGTATGAAAAACAGTTTGATGATTATGCTTGCTATAGTGCTTATTTCATCTACTCCGTTACTTATTTCCCCGGTAATGAGAAAAGCAGGGCTTGGTAAAATTATGGATTATGTAAATCCGTTTGGTGATGCGATAAATATATTAGATTCTGTAATTATTGATAGTGAACCATTTTCTGTTCAGGCAATCCGAATGGGAATTATTCTAATATATGCAATTGTATCTATTGTTATTGTCGTTAAAACCACTAAAAAGGAGAGATTATTATGAAAAAAATTATTTTATTTCTTTTAATTATGTCATTTTCCCTGTATGCTCAAAGTGTTTCTATTGATTTTAAAGCGGAAAAATTGTCTAAAACATTACAAATGGGGGATAAACCAACATTTTATTCCACTATTACAAATAACTCAAAAAGTGAGCTAAAAGGTGTGGTTCTTTATTTATCATTGGTAAATTTAGATAAAGGGAAAGAACATCCTGTAGATTTGGAAGATTGGGCTGCACAAAAGGCTGTTCATATCTCCAGTTTACCTATTAAAGGGGTATATCAAACTAACTGGACTATTCGTTTGATTAATTCAGGTCATTACGGACTTTTTGTTACAGCTGTTTTGCCTGATAGCAACAAACCATTAACAAGTAGTATTGTGCATTTTTATGTAGCACCTAAAAAAACAGTTGTCCCATCAAGAATATTACCTGTAGCTATAGGTGTTCCTTTTATTATTATTTTTGTTATGATAATATTGTGGTGGCGCAGACGCAAAATCAAATAACTGCATTAAAAGCATTTTCAAAAATCGTTTCTCTTTGATGAATAAATCATTCTCAAAGAGAAACGAAATAAATATTATCTAAATTTTTTAATCAGTTTGATATTATCTTTTAATTTCAATGAAGAATCTATCACAATTACATATTTACCTTTTTTACCATCAATAATACCGCTTTTATTTAATATTTTGTCCAAATTAGAACTAATTCTAATACATCCCCTTGAAGCTTTGTGACCCAATAATTTAGTATCTATAGGATTTGTAGAATGTATTGCCAAATGCACTTCTCTAAAAATATGCGAATTATCATCTATAGGTATATTGTGTTTTCCCAAATAAAAAATTCTATTATTTTTTGCTCCATATTCTTGAAAATTTGTTTTATCTGTCTTCCAGTCACCTCTGAGATATTTTTTTCTATTGATAATCATAATGGGTGTTTGAAAATATCTGTCATTTCTGCTGTTTAATCTCGGATTTCCTGTTGATACTTTTGAAGAGCCTATATAGCTAATATTATTATATTTTTTGTTATAATTAAAAATAAAGGCTTTTTGAATTCCTCTATCTACCAAAAATATAAACTCTTTGTTTTTTAGGTATATTAATCTATCATTGATTAATTTTCTAATTATATTTCTATAAAAAAGAAAATTTTTATAAGATATAGAATGATATAAAAATTTAGAATGAATTAAATAATTTTTTAATTTTTTGGTTGTAAAATTTCTTAAATCAGGAATGTCATCATTTTTATTTGTAAAATTAATTTTTGATATCAAGTATATTGTTTTGGGTTTTAGAATTAATGGTTTATTATCTAATATATTTATATAAGAATGAAATCTATTATTCCAATTATATAGTCCTAAATTATGAAAGTTTTCTTTTACAAAAATAGTGTGAATATGTAAATAAGGAGCTTTTTTTGTATAATATGTTCTTATTTTTAAAATACTTTTATCCATTAAAACAGGCGATAAAAATTTTTCTACTACATAATCTTTGACTTTATAATGTTTTGACATTGTTTGTGAGTAATTAAATGCATGCAAGTTATTAAACGTAAAAGCCGGTATAAAAAGCGTTTTAATAAAGGTAAATTTTAATGAATTATTTTTGTTAATTAAATTCATTTTGCTATCCTTTAAACAAAAATTTTTTATAAAATTTTATAGTTGCAAAATAAATTAAATATAAATTTTGTAATAAAAAACGTTAAAAAAGATGAAAAAGGAGTAATTATTTGTGAAGAAATTGTAAAAAATTTTCTAAAAGTAAATAAATTATAAATTGTATCTAAAGCTATTTACAAAAATTTGTAACTCTTTAGACAACAATAAATTTTTCTCTTTTTTTCTGTTTTTATGCAGATACCATTTTTTGAACTGATTCTCTTCAAATTCTTTCGCTTCTTCTTCTGAAATATATCCGGGATGAAGTAATATTTCTATATTATTGGAATTTTTTGCATTATTTATCTCTTTTTTGATAGTTTTCAGTTTCATATCTCCACAAAACAGGGTATTAACGAATTTATCATTATGTTTTATATTTTCTTTTTGAAATTTTTTAATCATTTTGTTTGATAATTTATTTAATAACAAAAATACAAAAACAGGTATTCCCAAATATTTTACCAAATCATCAAATGAACTAATAGATATTACGAAATCACTTTTGGGAACTCTTATATTTAAAATCTTTATATCCATTTCATTTTTTAATTCAATTAAAATATCTGTAATAAAAGGGATTGTGTGAAAATGCTGATGAGAATCAATATTTATATCTTTTGTATTTAGCTTTTGACAATACAATATTATCTGATTTTTAAACTCTTCTTTTATCTCCTCTTTTATAGCTTTTCTTTTATCTTCATTCCATAAAAAATAGTATTCAAAAAAAAGTCTTTGCCAACTTCTAAAAAAACATCCTTTGTTATCGGTTAAATAATGAAAATTTTGTTTTGAAAGCTGTTTGCCTTCTGTGATGTTTAGATGAAGCACTTTTCTGATGTTTTTATTTTTAATTAATTGCAGTGAATAATCTAATGCATCACTGTTTACAATAATACTTACAGAATTTAATACCCCCTCATCTATACATTTACATATAACTTCTGATATATGTTTTGTATTGCCATAGTCATCTGCGTGGATAAATATCTGTTTCATTTTATATTACACTCCAAAATTTTACCGTCTGTATAAAACATCTGCTCTTCACTTGCTTCATTGTCGCCTTTTATCTCTTTTATTTTGCATTTTGTCTGAATATATTTACAACTAACATTTAAATCTTTTCTTGATTTTAGATATTTATAGAAAAAATCCCTGCTTTTATCGATATTTTTAGATATTTTATGAATAGGAGTGAAAAAATAATGATAAAAAGTAAAATCATATCCGTTATCAAATGAAATTGTTGCATAATATTTTTTAAATGAACTGTTTTTATCTTTAAAAATCCAAAATCTTATATGCTCTCTTTTAGAAAGTGAATTACTTTTATACTGATAAGCAAAATTTTGAGACACACCTAAAAAATATAATGAACTTACTGGCGGTACTTTATCTTTTAAAAGATTAATATATTCTCTAAAAGAGATATGATTATGACCGAAAATATCGTTTTTTATCCAGTCATGATTTAGAATTTCACTTAAAGATAATTTAGAGATTAAAATAATATTTATAGGCTGTATTATATGTTTTGGATTATCAATGTAATATGTACCGAGATTTTTGCAAGATTTTATTTTTTTAAGTAATTTAGTATTATACGGATGGGGGTTGTAATGTGTTTTATGCGGCTGGTTAATAAAAAATATAAAAAAGAGAAAAGAAAAATAAATTATTGTGGAAATAATTAAAAAAACTGTAGAATGTGTTGTTAAATATTTGATTAAATATTTTTATGTTTTTTTAAATTATGAAAAAATTTTATTTTTTTTAAATAATAAAATAATAACAGACAAATCAATAAGATAAAAACAACAAATATAAAATATCCTGAAACAAAGCTCAGAATTTTTTCAAAATGTCTGCCGAAAAGATAGCCTATTATAATAAACTGGCCTATACCTATTATCACTCCTGCTGTTTCAAAAGGAAGAAATTTTTTATAATCAAGTTTATAAACACCTAAAATAAAAGGCGTCACCCATGAAAGAGGTCCTAAAAGCCTTCCCATAAATGCACTAAAAGCTCCATAACGCCTGAATATTTTCAGACCTTTTTTATAATTTTTTTTGTTTATAAAATATTTAAAAAGTATAACTGCATTCCATATTTTCTGCCTAAAAAATAGCTTATATTATCTCCAACTATCCCTCCAAGATATAAAACAAATGTTACAATCCAGATATTTAGTATTCCCATTCCGGCCAAAATTGCGCCGCTTAAAAAAACAATTTCTCCGTAAATAAAAAACGAAAAACCTATAACGGTCTCAAGCATAGAACCGAAAAATAAAATAAAATACGCTATTTCTTTGTATTCAATTAATATTTTTATAAAATGATTTATTAATTCGCTCATCTGTAAATTGTATATTCTTTATTTCTTTTTTTGCTTTTAGGCATAACTGCCTGTAAAATCCATTCAAAAACAGTTTTAAAATATCCGTTTTTTATAAAACGTCTTGTTGATGAATAAACTTTATCTGTATTTACAAAGAAAAAATCACCGTAGATCAATAAATATTTTATAAATTTTAAATCTTCGGAAAAATTAAGTTCTTCATCAAACCCGATTTTTTTAGCAATATCGCTTTTTGCAATTTGAATAGAATATGAAGTTTTAGTAAATTTATGAAAAATGTCAAAAATTTTAAACCATAATTTATCATAAATTGAATTACTATCAGACGGTTTTATTGAAGTGGTTCCTATATAATAAGGTTTATTACTGTTTTTATTTAAAAAATTATTAAGCTCATTTAAAAAATCTTTTTCAAAATATGTGTCGCAGTCTAAAAAAATAACATAATCGCTGTTTTGAGAAATATGTTTCAAACCTTCGTTTTTTGCAATAGATATGCCTTTTTTGCTTTTATAAACTTTAAATTTATTATTTTTTTGTTCGTATTCTTTTAAAAGTTTATAGCTGTTATCTGTTGAGCCGTTTTCAACTGCAATAATTTCGTAATTTTCATATTCAATTTCTGATAATTTTTCAAAAACTTTTGGCAGATATTTTTCTTCATTATGCACTGGGATAATAATTGAAAAAAAATTTTTTTTAAAATACGATTTAACGGTTTTATCTATTAAATTAATGGCTTCTTTTGTTTTTGATGGAAAATCAAAAGGTTTTATGTTTTGAGTCTGTGCGTCAAGTTCTGTTAAATCAAAATTATCTTCATCTCCAATAACAAAATATCCTTTATGTTTATGATATCTGGCCAGATATTCCTGTTCGGATGAGTTTTTTGTAGGAAACAGAATTGCTTTTTTTTCAATTTCAACCAAATCCATAATAGTTGTATAGCCTGTTCTTGAAATTATTTTTTTAGCTCTGTTGAAAAGTTCAAGTCTAAGTTCTTTAGTTACATTTGGATAAATTGTTATATTATGCTCTTTTATTTGTCTAATTTCATTTTTTGTAAGATCACCTAAAACAAAAACCTTTTTACCTTCAAGTTTTTTAGCTTCTTCAATAAGTTTTGATATAAAATGTTCTTTTTTCTCTAACAGATATCCGCTTATAACAAACAGATAGTCTATGTCTTTTTCCAAGTCCATTTTTTTATAAGAAGAGAGTATACCTATGTATTTATGATTAAAAAATTTGGTTAGATAATTGTGGGAAAGTCTGCCGGCTAATGAAAATTTGATATCTTCAAAATCAGGTATAAAAACTGTATTAAAATTCCTGAAATATAAAATATTACCTATATCACTTAAAAATTTAAAATATTTAAAAAAATTATCAACTGCAAATGATATTTGATGAGAAAGTAAAAACGATGGTATTTCTTTTGAATAAATTCCGTATCTTCCGTCACTGAAAATAAAATCATAATTTTGCGAAGAGGTTTTTACAAAATTGTTTTCTTTTTTTATTATTAAATTTGTTTTTATCAAATCTTGTATTAAATAAAGGTAATAACAAATTCCATCACCTCTTTCAAGCGGAGGGTAATCCTCAATTTCAATAAAATTAATATTATTATATTCTTTTAGTTCCTCTTTTAAGAAATTCAAAGCATTTGCATAGCTTATAATATCAATTTTATACTCTTTTGCAAAATGTTTTATAACAGGAAGTGTTCTTGTTGCATGTCCAAGTCCAAGTGAACTTATTGCAAAAAGCGCTTTTTTCATTTTTTACCTTTTTTTTGTTTATTATAAATAGAGCCAATGAAATGATAATGAAAAAAATTTCATTTTCATTTCAGTATAAACTATTAATATTTTAAAAATAAGGTACAAAGGAGATTTATGATTGAAATATTTATAAAATCTATAAAAGATTTGTTTGATAAAAAAATATTATTAACTTCGCTTATTCCAATAATTATTGCGGCATTTTTTTGGGGAGTTGTGTTTTTTGTGTTTCACACTCAAATACATAATTTTATACTTTTTATAATTTCTCATATTCCTTTTATAGGAACTAATAATTTTATAGCCAATTTGGTTGAAGCAATAGGTGGAATACTGCTTTATTATGAGCTTTTAATTATAACATCTGTTATGATTGCAGGTATTATAGCAGATAAAATTGTTGAGAGAATAAATGAAAAATATTATCATCTAAAAACAAACGGCTTTGGAAGATTTATAGGAAGTGTTGTTGTTTCATTAAAATATAATATTATATTTATTATATTGTTTATTATTGCACTGCCTTTAATGTTTGTACCTGGATTAAATATGTTGGTACATCTTATTTTATGGGTAATTTTAATTAAAGAACCCCTTTTTTATGATTCACTAGCGATGATAGCTGATAAAAAAGAATATTTTACTATTAAAAAAAGATATAAATTTTCTATTTTGGTTTTATCATTTATTTTGGCTGCTTTATTTTTAATTCCCCTTTTTGGTGTTTTTGTTTATATTATCCAATTAATTTTATTTACACATTTCAATTTAAATAAATTAAAGGAAATCAGAAATGAATCTGCATCAGCTTATTGAACAATTTTTTAATTACATGTCTGTTTTCCCAAAAGATACAGTTAATTTAATACTGCTTAGTGTTTTATTTGTCGGTTCAATTATTGAATCCCTGCCGGTTTTGGGAATGTTTTTTCCAATGGAAACTTATACTGTTATTTTAGGGATTTTCGCATACAAAGGGATTGTAGATTTAAAAATAGCTATTTTAACTGCATTTTTAGGCTTGCTTATAGGTGATATAATAGGGTTTTATTTAGGCAGGAAATTAGGAGAAGAATATATAAAAAGTCATGCTAAAAAATTAAAAATTACACCCCAAAAATATAACAAAATAAAATTTTTAATAAACGATAATTTAATTAAAGCCCTCTTTATAGGAAGGACTACCAGTATAACCCGCTGGATTGTCCCATTTTTAGCCGGTGCAAATAAGGCTAATTTTAAAAAATTTGTTCTTGCAAATATTTTAACAGGAGTTTTCTGGGCGTCTGTTTTTATTTTGGGCGGATATTTCTTAGGCGATATATTTGAAATTTATGGAAAATATTTCGGTCTTGGGGTTTTAGCCGCCACAATTATTGCTTATTTTATATATAAATTTTACAAACATTATCAAAAATTTTTTCAAAAAGAAGATACAAAACTTTTAATTTTAAACATTTTCGGGCTTTATCTTTTTTTTAAAATGCTTGAAGATGTAACCGATTTGGAATTAATTACAAAATGGGATTTTTACATAAGTTCACATATTCATGAAATTTACAATCCTTTACTTAATAAAATAATGATTTTTATAACATCTCTTGATAATCCTTTGGAAGTTACGATGATTATAATTTTAATAGTTTTATTTTTAATTTTTAAAAAATTATATTATAAAGCTTTGTTCTTTATTTCGTCAGTTTCAGGTGCGGCGGTATTATTTGAAATTATTAAAAATATAGTAAAAAGACCGAGGCCCCCGCATTATTTAATAGAAGTAGGAGGTTATTCTTTCCCATCAGGTCACGCCACATTAAGTACAGCACTTGCTTTTAGTTTATATTTAATTTTTAAAGATAAAGTGAATAAAAAAATACTGCTTATTTTGTGTATAATTTATCCTCTGTTAATTTCATTTACAAGAGTTTATTTAAATGTTCATTATCTAAGTGATGTAATAGCAGGAATTGGACTTGGGCTTTTTTGGGTCAGTTTAATGGCAATGGTTTTTAAATTGGTAATGAATAAATTAAAATAAGTAATATTTTTAAGTTTTATAGTAAAAACTGTATAATTTCTTAAAAAGGTTTCTTATGGAAAAATTTATTCAAATAATAAAAGAGGCGGGAGAGATATTTAAAAAAGGGTTTTATTCGGCTAAAGAAGTAAGTCTAAAAGGTAAAAAAGATTTAGTTACAAATTACGATATAAAAATAGAAGAGTTTTTAAAAGAAAAATTTTCAAAATTTAATTATTCCATTATTGCGGAAGAATCGACAAAAGAAGAGTTTAACAATTCAATAATAATAGATCCGATTGACGGAACTACCAATTTTTTTCATCAAATTCCTCACTGTGCAATAAGTGTGGGCGTTTATGAAGAAAAAAAACCAAGATTCGGTATTGTTTATAATCCTGTTTTGGATGAACTTTTTTATGCCGAGGCTGGAGGCGGCGCATATAAAAACGGTAAAAAAATAGAAGTCAGTAAATTCAGTGATTTTGGGAGGGCATTGATTGCAACAGGTTTTCCATATTCGGGTGCTGAAAACAGGGATGATTTAAACTGGGTGATTGAAAAACTCTCAAAAATTTTGCCAAAATGCCAGGATATTAGACGATTTGGAAGTGCGGCTTTAGATTTATGTTATGTGGCTGAAGGGAAATTTGACGGATATTATGAAACAAATCTGAAGCCCTGGGATGTAAGTGCAGGGATTATTATTTTAAGTGAAGCCGGAGGCAAGGTTAGTAATGAAAAAGGAAGCGAATATAATATGTTTGAAGATAAATGCATAATTGCAAGTAATGGAATTATTCATATAAAATTTTTAAAGTATTTCTGATGCTTCAGGCTCTGGCAGGTCTTGGACTTTTTTTATTCGGAATATATCTGTTTGAAGATATTTTAAGAAAACTTTCATCAAAATCCTTTAAAGAAATTATTAATAAACTCACAGGCGGTAAAATAAAAGCGTTTTTTTCTTCAATATTTTTTACAGCTCTTTTTCAAAGCTCGTCTTTTATAACTTTAATAATTCTTTCTTTAATCGGTGTCGGGTTAATTAATCTGGAAAATGCTGTTGCAGTGATTTTCGGGGCGAATATAGGGACGACATTTACAGCATGGATAGTTGCTGTTTTTGGATTTGAAGTTAATTTAACACCTCTTTTTTATTTTTTTATTGGTCTTGGCGGATTTAGTATTTTGATAGAAAATGAAAAAATAAAAAGAATTTTGCTTTTAGTGTTTGCTGTAGGACTTTTGTTTTACGGACTTGAAATTATGAAAGATGCAATGGAGGGTTTTTCTAAAAATATTGATATAAACGAATTTAAGAATTATCCTTTAATTGTTTTTTTACTGGTCGGTTTTATAATAACAGGAATTATTCAATCAAGTTCTGCTTCTATTGCAATAATCCAGAGTGCGCTTTTTAGCGGTGTGGTTGATTTTAAAATGGCAGCCGCTTTTGTAATAGGTGCGAATATTGGTACTACTGTTACCGCTGTAATAGGTTCTATTGAAGGAAATTCAGATAAAAAAAGGCTTGCTTTAGCTCATGTTTTATTTAATATAAGTGTAGGGGTGGTTGCTTTTATTTTTATTAAATATCTGGTTGAAATTACCCTTTATTTTACGAACGGGCTGGACAATGTTTTAAAAATAGCATTTTTTCATACGTTATTTAATGTTTTGGGCGTAATTATATGGTTTCCTTTTATTGATTTTTATTCAAAATTACTTAAAAAAATAATAAAAGATAAAAAAAGAAGTGTTGTTAAGTATATAAATGCAGTTGACATTAATATTTTAAATTTAGCTCTCGACGCTTTGAACAAAGAAATAAACAGGCTTGCCAAAAAAGTCAGCAATTTCGCTCTTCTTGCGATATTTGTCCCTCCTTCTAAAACAGATAAGTCTATAGATAAAATTTTAGAAGAAAACAGCGAATTAATTGATGTCGATTTTAATAAACTGTATAATGAAATCAGGGAAATAGAAGGGGAAATTTATAAATTTATATCACAGCTGAATCAGGATGAAAATATTGTAAAACTGTTTAAAAAAACAATGTATCTAGCTACCGCTGTAAAATCCATAAAAGATATGCTGGGAGATATTGAAAAAATTTATGAAGAAGAAGGGCTTGAAGAATTTTTACAAAATATTAGATATCAGATTTTAAAAGCCACAATTTTATTCAGAAAATATTTAAACGGGGAAAATGTGTATGAGGAAATAGAAAATATATATGACCAGATTGCCAAATCATATAAAAGGGCAAGCGATATAATCAAACTGATTTCCAAAACTTCAAAAGTAAGTGCCGAAATTAACGCAATAATGATAAATATGCTGCATTTATCCAAAAGTTACATTAAATCGCTTAGGAATATAATGCTTCTTAATTCTGATAAATAAAATCAATATCTTTTGGAAAATTAAGCGGTGGAATAGAAATGTTTTTATTTGTTTTTTTAAAATAAATTTCAACCTTGTTTCCGATATCATCCGTATACCATGCTTTTTTAAGAGTTTTATCATAAATAAAATATATCTCTTTTTTGTTATTAATTGCAACATATAAATTTTTATCAAGTTTTTTAGCATTTTTTAATATCTTAAAAAGATTTAATTTCGCTTTTTTTGAAATAGTAACCTGCATTAAATCAGGCTCATAAATATAAACTTTATCTTTAATCCATATCTCTTTAATATTAGGATATGTGTATTTCCAGTAAATTTCATTGTTTTTAAGTATAACTATTCCTTTATAAGTCAGTTTTTTGTCTTTAGAATATATATACTGGGTGAATTTGGCTTTAAATTCTTTTGGTAAATTTAAGGAAAATAAATTACAAATTAATAAAAAAGAGATAAAAATGTATTTCATAAAAACACCTTTAATTTTTCACTTTTCATTTTTAACTTTTCACTTAAGAATATGTTATTATAACAAAAAACTTTGCAAAGGCTTTTTTAATGGTAAAACATGTGTTCAGGAAAATATTCGGTACAAAAAACGACAGGGAACTAAAAAAATATTTTAAAAGAGTAAAAGATATAAATGCATTAGAAGATAAATATCAAAAGATGAGTGATGAAGAAATAAAAAACGAATTTAATAAAATAAGAGAAAATGCGTTAAAAGAGGTGGAAAAAGAAGATAAAAATATTGTGCTTGATAAATATTTAAATGATGTATTTGCAATGGTGCGGGAGGCAAGTAAAAGAGTACTTAATATGAGACATTTCGATGTGCAGCTTGTAGGGGGAATGGTATTGCATGAAGGAAGAATTGCCGAAATGAAAACAGGGGAGGGTAAAACCCTTGTGGCCACTCTTCCCGTTGTGCTTAATGCAATGCTTGGAAGGGGAGTTCATGTGGTAACCGTAAATGATTATCTGGCAAAAAGGGACGCCACCCAGATGGGAGAGCTTTATTCATTTTTCGGATTAACTACAGGTGTTGTAATTTCAGGAATGGAGGAAAGTGAAAGAAAAAAGGCCTATGAATGTGATGTTACTTACGGCACCAATTCGGAATTCGGATTTGATTATTTAAGAGACAATATGGCTTTTGATATAAACGATAAAGTCCAAAGAGGACATTTTTATGCCATAGTGGATGAGGTTGATTCCATTTTAATCGATGAGGCAAGAACCCCTCTTATTATTTCAGGACCGGCTAATAAAAGGGTTGAAGATTATTTAAAAGCAGACGAGGTTGCCAAAAAAATGGTAAAAGATAAGCATTTTAAAGTTGATGAAAAAGACAAGGTTGTATTACTTACGGAAGAGGGAATAAGGGAAGCTGAGAGACTTTTCGGAGTGGAAAATTTATATACTCCTGAGAATGCCATTCTGGCCCATCATCTTGACCAGGCCCTAAAGGCTAATTATCTTTTTCAAAACGGAAAAGATTATATTGTAAGAAAAGGCGAGGTGTTAATAGTTGACGAATTTACAGGAAGAATTGCCGAAGGCAGAAGATTTAGCGAAGGGCTTCATCAGGCTCTTGAAGCAAAAGAGGGTGTGGAAATACAGGAAGAATCACAAACATTTGCGGAAACCACATATCAAAATTATTTCAGGCTTTATGAAAAACTGGCAGGCATGACAGGAACAGCCCAGACAGAAGCCACCGAGTTTATAGAAATTTACGGACTTGAGGTTATTTCAATACCGACTAATATGCCGGTAATCAGAAAAGATTTAAACGATTTGGTTTATAAAACGGCAGAAGAAAAATTTGAATCCGTTGTAAAAACAATAAAAAAACTTCATACAAAAGGTCAGCCCGTACTTGTAGGAACTACAAGCGTAGAAAAGAGCGAATATTTAAGCAGGCTCTTGAAAAAAGAAAAAATACCTCATACTGTGCTTAATGCAAAACATCATGAAAAAGAAGCTGAAATTATTGCACAGGCAGGTAGAAAGGGGGCCGTTACCGTTGCTACAAATATGGCAGGTAGGGGAGTTGATATCAAAATAGACGATGAGGTGAAAAAACTCGGAGGATTATATATTATAGGCACCGAAAGACATGAAAGCAGAAGAATTGACAATCAGCTCAGAGGCCGTTCAGGACGTCAGGGAGACCCGGGGGCAAGCCAGTTTTATCTTTCACTTGAAGATGATTTACTTAGAATTTTCGGAAGTGACAGAATAAAAAGAATTATGGAAAGACTCGGTATTGAGAGAGGTGAGCATATTGACAGCAAATTAGTCTCCCGTGCCATAGAAAATGCTCAGAAAAAAGTTGAAAGTATGCATTTTGAAGCAAGAAAGCACATTTTAAAATATGATGATGTCGCAAATGAACAGAGAAAAGTTATTTATAAATTCAGAGACCAGATACTTGATACAAATTTTGATATTGAAAATAAAATAAAAGAAATGAGAGAGGATTTTGTAGAATATATTTTAAATGAGAGTGAAGTTTTTCCGGAAATGCAGGAAGACGACATCAATTATGAAAATTTGATTTCTCATTTGAAAGAATATACGGGAATTGATTTTTCTTTGGAAGAGCTTAAAAATAAAGATTATGATTCATTAAAAAATTATATAACAGAAAAACTACAAAACAAATTCGAAGAAAAATTTAAAGAAGCAAGCAAAGAAGACAGGCAAAGGATTTTAAGACAGGTATTACTTCAGGTACTTGATGAAAGCTGGAGAGACCATTTATATATGATGGATATATTAAAAACAGGAATAGGGCTTAGAGGATATAATCAAAAAGATCCTCTTGTTGAATATAAAAAAGAGAGTTTTACCTTGTTTGAAGAATTAATTCAAAGAATAAAAGTTGAAAGTTCCAAATTACTGCACAATCTTCAAATTGAATACCAAATGCCTGAAATTGACCCTGATATCGCAGAATTTATAAAAGCAGTGGAAGGTAAAAAGGTTGAAGATATTTTAAATAAAATACCTGAAATACCTGAAAATATGGAAGAAAAAGATGTTGATGAAATATTAAACGAATTAGATGAAGAGACCAAAAAACTTAAAGCTGAATTTGAGGCCAAACAGGCTAAAAAAAAGGTAAAAAGAAATGACCCCTGCCCCTGCGGAAGCGGTAAAAAATATAAAGACTGCTGTGGAAAAAGCCCGAGATTTTAAATAGTGAGTAGTGAGTGGTGAGTAGTGAGTGGTGAGAGAAAGTGAATAAAAAATTTGTTAATTTTATAATTAAAAGATATTTAAGATTTGATAAAAAGCATCCTTTTATATATATAAGTTTTATTTTAGCTTTTCTTGGGATTTTAACAGGTGTTGCGACTTTAATGATAGCTATGGGGATTATGAACGGAATGGACAGGGAGTTTGAAAAAAAACTGAAAGTTATGAATTATCCCATAACCGTTTATTCATCATTAGTGAATGTTGATGATTCAACATTAAAACTTTTAAAAAAACACTTTCCTGAGTTTAAATATTCCCCATATATCGAAACATCGGCAGTTGTTCAAAACGGTAGCAATTTAAACGGGGTGCTTCTTTATGGTGTGGATTTTAAAAAAGAAGCAAATATTAATTATATTTTTAAAAATGCTATAAATGGAATTGATAAAACAGGACTTTTTGATGTAGTACTTGGAAAAAGGCTTTTTTCTGACCTTGGTATAAGTAAAGGTGAAAAAATTATAATGATTTTTTCAAAAATAACTCCTATGGGTTTTGGAATATCTCCGATTATAAAAAAAGTTAAAGTAATATCTTATTTTAACAGCGGCCTTGTGGCATATGACAAAGGAATTGCTTATATGAATATAGAAGGTCTTAAAAGAATATTACATCAGAATTTTTACAGTGGCATTCATATTTATTCTCCAAACCCTTTTAAGGATATAGAGAAAATAAAAAAAATCTTGCCTCCCGGAATCGGTATAATAGGTTGGTGGCAACAAAATGGGAATTTTTTTGCAGCTTTAAAAATGGAAAAAAGAGCTTTGTTTTTAGTGTTAATGCTTATAATTATTGTGGCTTCACTTAATATTATCAGTTCACTTCTTATGATGATTATGAGTAAAAGAAAAGAAATTGCTTTAATGATGAGTCTGGGTGCCGGAAAAAAAGAGATTAAAGCTGTTTTTTTAAGACTTGGACTTATTGTAGGGCTTATAGGTATAATAAGCGGGGCTTTGGTAGGAGGAGTTGGTATTTGGGTTTTGAAGACATTTGATATAATCAAACTTCCGGCAGATGTTTACGGGGTCAGTAAATTACCGATTAATCTCAGTTTTACAGATTTTAATTTGATTATTTTTGGAGCTTTTGTAATTGTCCTTTTTGCATCATTTTATCCTGCGCTTAAGGCCAGTAAAACCGATGTGCTTGAAACATTAAGATATGAATAAAGTTTGGGCACTGACTAAATAACGAAAAAATAAAAATATGACAGCGTAGCGGAATTTAGCGAAAATTTTGCGTTTAAAAAATTGCACTCAACCCGTAAGGGCGCTTGCGTTTGCAATTTTTAGCAAAATTTGAGCGGTGCATTAGCAAAATGAAGCTCTGAAGCTGTTATATTTTTAGCTTTGTAGTTATTCTTATATATTTTACCATTTAGTCATTGATAAAGTTTGATATAATTGCAAAAAAAAGGAATAAAATGCAAGGCGCAATGACTGCTTTAATCACTCCGTTAAAAAACGGAAAAGTTGATGAAGAAACTTATGCAAAACTGATTGAAAGGCAGATAGTTAACGGAATAGACTGTGTTGTACCTGTGGGTACCACAGGGGAGAGTGCCACTTTAACACATGATGAACACAAAAGATGTATTGAAATAGCGGTTGAAGTGTGTAAAGGTAGGGCAAAAGTAATAGCAGGGGCGGGAAGCAATTCCACTCATGAAGCGATAGATTTAGCTAAATTTGCTGAAAGTAAAGGAGCTGATGCAATTTTGAGTGTAGCCCCTTATTATAACAAGCCTACCCAAAAAGGTCTTTATGAGCATTATAAAGAACTGGCAAACAGTATTTCTATTCCTGTGATTTTATATAATGTTCCGGGCAGAACCTGCTCTAATATCGAAGTTGACACGGCTGTAAAACTGTTTAATGATGTTGAAAACATTGTGGCAATTAAAGAGGCAACTGGAAAAATTGAAAATGTAGTGGCCTTGAAAACGAAATCAGGTATAAGCGTAATAAGCGGGGAAGATGCAATAAATTATCCCATTATGGCAACAGGGGGAAGCGGATGCATATCTGTAACATCAAATTTGCTTCCTGATAAAATTTCAAAACTTATCCATCTTGCCTTAAAAGATGAATATGAAAAATCCAGAGAAATAAATGAGGAACTTTACGAACTTAACAAGGTTTTATTTATTGAAAGTAATCCAATTCCTATAAAATTTGCAATGTATGAAGCAGGGCTTATTCCATCTCTTGAATACAGACTGCCTTTAACATCACCTTCTAAAGAATCACAGGCAAAAATTAAAGAAGTAATTAAAAAGTATTTATAGTAAAAATATTATGTTAAGGAGATGATTTGAATAAAAAAACTTTAGTAATTAGTGGAGGAACAAGGGGTATAGGAAAAGCTATTGCCGAAAGGTTTGCTAAAGAAAATATAAATATAGCTTTTACATACAATTCAAATAAAGAAATTGCAGAGAATTTAGCGAATGAGTGGAGTGAAAAATATAAAATTAAAGCTAAAGCATATAAATTAAATATACTTGAACCTGAGACATATAAGGATTTATTTAAAGAAATTGATGAAGATTTTGATAGAGTGGATTTCTTTGTATCAAATGCGATTATCAGCGGAAGGGCGGTTGTCGGAGGTTTCGGACCTTTTATGAGATTAAAGCCAAAAGGAATTTGTAATATTTTTACTGCAACTGTTAACGCTTTTGTGGTCGGTGCCCAGGAAGCGGCAAAAAGAATGAAAGAAAGAGGGGGGAGTATAATAACTCTCAGTTCAACCGGAAATTTGGTTTATACCCCCAATTATGCAGGACACGGTTCGAGCAAAGCGGCGGTTGAAACCATGGTAAAATACGCTGCCGCAGAGCTTGGAGAATGGGGCATAAGAGTAAATGCCGTTAGCGGCGGACCGATTGATACAGATGCTCTTAGGGCATTTCCGAATTATGAAGAGGTAAAAAAAGCGGTAGAAATAAGAAGTCCTCTTAACAGAATGGGAACACCCGAAGATTTGGCCGGAATTGTCTATTTCTTATGCAGTGATGAGGCAAGCTGGATAACAGGAGAAACCGTTATTGTTGACGGAGGCACAACGTTTGGAGGGAAAATAGGTTGATTACGGAAGATAATATAAATTTTCAAAAAAATCTGAGATGGGAAAAAAAATTTAAACATATCCCGAATTTACTGGCTTTTTCAAGAGTTTTTTTAGCTCTTTTAATGTATTTCTTTTTAGTAAACAGAAATTTATTCAGTGAAATTGATTCAAGCTGGTTTGATTATTTTGCAGCTCTTTTGTTTGTTGTCGCTTCCATAACCGATTTTTTTGACGGTTTTATTGCAAGAAATTTTAATGCGGTCAGCAAACTTGGTGAAATATTAGACCCTCTTGCCGATAAAATGCTTGTTTTGGGTGCTTTTTTAGGCTTGTTGTTTTTACACAGGGCAAATTCCTGGGCAATATATTTAATACTTCTTAGAGAATTTTTTATTACAGGTCTTAGAATTGCTATGGTTGAAGAAGGGATGAGTGTAAAAGCCTCATTTGCTGGAAAAATAAAAACAGTTTTTCAAATGATTGCAATAGGCTTTTTAATTATGAACTGGCCTTTTGCGAATTTATTGCTTTGGATTGCCGTCATATTAACATTATACAGCGGAATGGATTATGTTTTAGCATATATAAAGAATCAAAATGATTAGTGCTTTACTTATATTATCTTTTTTAATATTTTTTCATGAATTTGGTCATTTTTTAATGGCAAAATTAGTAGGTGTAAAAGTTGAAGTTTTTTCCATAGGATTTGGGAAAAAACTGATTTGTAAAAAAATAGGGGAAACCAACTGGTGTTTAAGTGCTGTTCCTTTGGGCGGTTATGTTCAGATGAAAGGTCAGGATGATTCAAATCCGGCTTTGAAATCAAATGATCCGGATTCATACACTTCTAAAAATCCATGGCAGAGAATTTTAATTCTTTTGGGCGGGCCTGGGTTTAATTTTCTGCTTGCTTATTTGATTTATTTGTCTGTTGCAGTTGCAGGATGGCCAAAACTTGCACCTGTGGTTGGAAATGTAATGAAAGACACACCGGCTTTTTATGTATTGAAAAAAGGTGATAAAATTATTGAAGTAAACGGGGTAAAAATAAAATCGTGGGATGAAATTCCGGTGTTGATACAAAACAGTGATAAAGTTAATTTGGAAGTAAAAAGAAATAGTAAAATTATTATGTTAACTATTCAGCCCAAAATAATTTTTACTAAAAATATTTTTAACGAACCTGTAAAAAGAAAAATTATAGGAATCTCCCCCAGCGGGAAAATTATAAAAATTCATTATTCTATAATAAAAGCCCCTGTTGTTGCATGGCAAAAATTTTTAAATGATGCAGGGCTTATTTTCAAAAGTATTGAAAAACTGATAACCGGTGCGATAGGGTTAAATACAATAAGCGGACCGATAGGAATAGTGGATGTGACGGCTAAAGTTGCAAATATGGGAATAATTCCCCTTCTGTTTTTAACGGCGCTTTTGAGTGTGAATCTGGGAGTTTTAAATTTGCTGCCTATTCCGGCACTTGACGGTGGTCATATTATGTTCAATTTATATGAGGCCTTGTTTAAAAAAGAAATAAGCGAAGAAATTATGATAAAACTCACAATAGGAGGCTGGGCTGTTTTAGGCGCTCTTATGATAATTGGAATATTTAACGATATTATGAGAATAGTTCATTAAGGAGAAATAATGACATTGGATGAATTGATACAAAAAGTTGAAGCTGCAAGGCTCAAAAGAAGCGAGCATTTAATTGTTCAGATTGTAGCCGTTACAAAATATACGGATAAAATTGAACCACTTCTTAAATTATATAACGAAGGACAAAGAGCGTTTGGAGAAAATAGAGTACAGGATATGGAAAAAAAAGTAAAAGCTTTAGAAGAATACCCAATTGAATGGCATTTTATAGGTAATTTACAAAAAAATAAAATTAATAAACTACTTTCACTTGACCCTTTTATGATTCAGTCAATTAATTCTTATGAATTAGCCGAAGCAATTGATAAAAGAGCTGAAAAACCTGTTAAGTGCCTGCTTGAAATTAATTCTTCAGGGGAGCCTACAAAACACGGCTTAGAACCTGAAAAAGCAATTGAAACATATTTAAAAATTAAAGAAAATTTAAAAAATATAGAGCTTAAAGGCATTATGACAATAGGTGCTCACAGCGATGATGAAAAAGAGATTAGAAAAAGTTTTAAACTGACTTATAATATTTTTGAAAAATTAATGCCATACGGGGCAAAAATATGCTCAATGGGTATGAGCAATGATTTCGAAATAGCAATAGAAGAGGGGAGCAATATGATAAGGGTCGGAAGCGCTTTGTTAAACAGCTATTTATAAGTACTGATATGGATAAGAACAATCTAAAAATTTATTTTAATCAATTATTAGAAAAAGCTTATGATAATTTAATTGAAAAATTAAAAAGTGACTATTACACTAAAAGATTTTTTAATAATAAAGATTTTTTGCTTTTGATAGAGGAATATAAAAATAATTTAGAAATAAATTTTGAGTTTTTTTTAAATGAAAAAAATGAAGAAATAAAAGATAGAATAAAAACATTCGTAAAAAAACTGGACCGTTTTGGAATAGATTATTATACATATTTAGAAAATGTAAATTTTTTGGAGCTTTCTTTTTTAAAAAATATTTTTAAAAATAGAGATAAATTTGATTTTTGTGATATTGAAAAACTTTTTATACAAACAAACAATTTTTTTAATTTACTTAGGAATTATTCGGCACTTAGTTATTTGCAAGATTATATTGACAGAGAAAAAATTTTGTTTAGTGATTATATTTTAAATACATTAAAAAACAGTGATAGGGAACTTTTTAAATATGTAAATTATTTTTTAAATTTGACTGAAAACTTTTTAAACTATTTAACTGACAGTGATAATAAATTCCAGGAAAAAGTTTTTTTGGCAAATATTGAAAACAGAATAGAAACAATTGATAAAAAATATAAAAAAGAAAAAATTTTAAAACTTTTAAATGATTTAAATGAAATAATTGAACAAATAGTTGTTTTAAAAGAGGAAGAAAATTATTTGTTATTAATTGAAAAATATAACGAATTTATAAAAAATTCTTTAATGTTTTTATCTTTTTTGATAACAAATATAACTGCAATGGAAATTAAAAAATTAAAATTAGACCCTCTTACAAAAACGTTAACAAGAGCAAGTTTGGAAAATTTAATTTTAGGTATCGAAGATGTCTCTATTGTATCACAAAAACCCTTTGCAATAGCTTTTATTGATATTGATAATTTTAAAAAAGTAAATGATACTTATGGCCATTTAGCTGGTGATGAAGTATTAAAAAATGTTGCAAATACTGTTAAAAACAAAATAAGACTTTCAGATTATTTATTCAGATATGGAGGAGAAGAATTTGTTATTGTTTTTTCCGCAATAAAAGATATCAATACTTTAAAAAATAAATTGGAAGAAATTAGAGAAGCTGTAGCTTCTAAAGAAATTAATTTTGAAAATTTTACAATAAACGTAACAATTAGCATTGGAGGCCTTTTTGTAAAATTAAAAAATAGAGTGCCTGTAAAAAATTTAATAGAAAAAGCAGATAAATTAATGTATATGGCAAAAAAGAGTGGGAAAAATAGAGTTATAGTTGATAAATATATTGATAATTAAGAATGTAAAATAACACTAACCCCTTTTTCAAAATATTTTTTTATTTCTTCGAAATCTTTAATATTTAATTTGGATATATTTTCTTCATAATTAAGAAGAGGATTGATGTCCCCTTTTGCAAAATAATCTCCAAATATATTACTAATTCCGCCGCTGCTTTCCATAGATGTTATAAAATCGAGTTTTGTGGCGTTTTTTATTTTGTTTAAGAGTTTTTTAGTCGGTTTTGTATTTAATAAAATTTTTTTAATTTCTTTAACGACCTTTTGAGGATTAACCCCAGGGTTACAGACAGCCAGGGTTAAAAATATGCCTTTATCAATCAGCTCCATATTATATGCATATATTTCACTGACCAATTCTTTTTTATATTGAAGTTTTTCTTTTAAAACAGCACTTTTCCCCCCGCTTAATATTTCTGAATATGCACTTAAAATTATCTGGTCTTTATGATTAAATTCAGGTATATGAAAAGCAAGGGCTACGATATTTACTTCGGTTTGTCTTTTTATTTCAATAAATTTGTCTCCGTCAAGTTCCGGTTCTTTATAATGAAAACTTGGAATTTCTTTTGTATTTTCTATTTTTGAAAAATATTTTTGCGCTTCTTTAAATACGCTTTTTGGTGTAATGTCTCCCGCAACAAGTAAAACAGCGTTTTTAGGCTGGTAATATGTTGAATGAAAATCTCTTATATCGTCTATTGTCCAGCTTAATATATCTTCTTTAAAACCGATAGGTGTCCAGTGATACGGATGATAAACAAATGCATTGTTAAAAAGTCTGAAATAAAGATATCCCACCGGATTATTATCGACCCTCCAGAGTCTTTCTTCATAAACAACTTTTCTTTCTCTTTGAAATTCATCATCATTTAAATTCAAATTTTGCATGACTTCACTGAAAAGGAAAAATGTTTTGTCAAGATAATTTGAAGACGTTTTAATATAATAATGTGTATAATCAAAACCTGTCGAAGCGTTATCTACACCTCCTATGGATTTTACAATTTTATCAAATTCGCCTTCTTTTAAATTTTTGCTTGATTTAAAATTCATATGTTCCAACATATGGGCTATTCCCGTTTTTCCCAAAACTTCGTTTCTGCTTCCGACTTTATAAAATATATTGCTTGTAATTACATTACTTCCTTTGTTGCAAGGTATTGCTATAATTTCCAAATCGTTTTTTAATTTATGAGAATAAAATTTTGGAAGCATTTTTATCCTTTAATTTTTTTTGGAATATCTATACCTGTTGCTTCAGAAATATGATTGAACCCGTCTTTTTTCAAAAGTTCAATCAATCCTTTATTTATTTCCCTTACAATTCCGGGGCCTTTGTAAATTATTGCCGTATAAATCTGAAGAAGACTTGCTCCCATTCTTATTCTTTTATAGGCTTCTTCGGCACTGTCTATGCCTCCCACACTGATAATTGGTACTTTTCCAAAAACTTCGTTTGCAATAATTCTTAAAACCTCAAAACTTCTTTTTGCCAGCGGTTTTCCAGAAATTCCACCTCTTTTTATAGGGGAATTTATAATATCGTAATTTATTGTGGTGTTTGTGGCAATTATACCATCAGCCCCGGCTTCCACGCTTATGTTTGCCAGATTTACAATATCAGCATCTTCCATATCCGGAGAAAATTTAATAAGAATCGGTTTTTTAGTAAGCGGTTTTAATTCATTAAAAATATTATTTATAAATTCTTCGTTTAATAAATTCCTGAGATTTGGCGTGTTTGGAGATGAAATATTGATTACAAAAAAATCGACTACATCTTTAAGTTCTTTTACCAAAATTTTATAATCCTCTATCGCCTTATCTTCAGGTGTGGTTTTATTTTTGCCTATATTTGCCGCTATCGGTAAAATAAAAGGATATATCTTGGAAAGTCTTTTTTTTATAACTTCAACTCCTTCGTTGTTAAATCCGAAAGCGTTTTGAACCGCCTCATGTTCGACATGCCTCCATGAACGGGGTTTTTCATTGCCAGGCTGTGGCAGAGGTGTTACAGCACCGATTTCTCCCCATCCGAAACCAAGTGCGGGCCAGGCTGAAACCATAGTTGCATTTTTGTCAAATCCCGCCGCAACACCTACGGGGTTTTTAAATTCCAAATCCCATATTTTTTGATTTAATATAGGGTTATCAATAAAATTTCTTTTTGTTAAAGGATTAAAAAAAAGAGGGCAGCGTCTTGCAGTTTTGAAAATTGCCTCAACTGCATCATGTGCAAATTCCGGGTCGGTTCTATAAATTAAAGGCTTTATCATATCAAATAATTTTCCATTTTCCATTATCCATTCTCCATTGTTAATTTTTTTCCCAGACAGTTCCGTTTGGAGTATCCTGGATTTGAATATCCAATTTATTTAGTTGATCTCTTATTTTATCGGCAAGGGTAAAATCTCTGTTTTTTCTGGCATATTCCCTTTTTTGAATTAATTCTTCAATTTTTGTTTTTAAATTTTCATCTATGCCACTTTGAAAATATTTATAAGCATCGCTTCCGCCGACACCGAGGAGTTTATCAATAAAATCAATATTGCTTATAATTTTTTGTTTTAATGTTTTATCTTTTGGATTTTTATCCAGTTTTTCATTTGAGAGCTTAACAAATTCGTCTATAGCAGCCAGGGCTTTTGAAATATTTAAATCGTCCTCCATTGCAAGAAGCAGATTTTTTTCAAACTCTTCATCTTTTTGTTTTTTAACTATTGCGTAAACCCTTTTTTTAAGTCTGTATAATTTATCCAGTCTTTTTTTGCTGGCAATTAAATCCTCTTCAGAGAAATTAAGAGGTGCCCTGTAGTGAGTACTCATCAAATAAAATCTTAAAACTTCCCCGGGATAATGCTTTAGGGCGTCTTTTACAAAGAAACTGTTTCCAAGAGATTTGCTCATTTTTTCACCGTTAATTGTTACAAAACCGTTGTGCATCCAGTATTTTGCCAAATGCTGATTGTATGCGCACCAGCTCTGCGCTTCTTCGTTTTCATGATGGGGAAAAAACAGATCCGCTCCCCCTCCGTGTAAATCAATCTGATATTCACCCTCAGGATAAGCAATATGTTTTTTAATCATAGCGGAGCATTCCAAATGCCATCCGGGTCTTCCTTTACCGAAAGGAGAATCAAAACAGACATCATCTTCTCCTTTGCATGCTTTCCACAGGGCAAAATCTCTTGGGTTTTTTTTGCCTTCGGTTTTTATTCTTTGAATATTTTCTTCACTGTCCTGGCATTTGTTCGAAAGAGAACAGTATTGGGGGTCTTTGGATGTATCAAAATATATATCCCCGTTAGGAAGTGTATAGGTACATCCGTTTTTTACAAGCTTTTCAATCAAATCAAACATTTCTTCAAGTGTTTCGGTCGCTTTTGGCTCTATATCCGCTCTTAGTATATTAAGCTCATCCATGTCTCTCAAATAAGAATTTATGTAATATTCGGTTAATTCTTTTAAACTCTTAGAAGTGGCTTTCATTTTATTTATGATTTTATCGTCAATATCAGTAAAATTTTTTACAAAAGTTACTTTGTATCCAAGTGTTAAAAGAGTTCTTCTTAATAAATCAAAACTGATGGAACTTCTAGCATGTCCTAAGTGTGCATCATCATATACTGTGGGACCACATACATAAATTCTAACTTCATTATTTTTTATTGGTTTAAATTCAACTTTTTCTTTTAAATGTGAATCATATATTTTCATTTTGCTCCTTTAAAATAATAAAAGAATTTTTTTAAAAATTATAGCAGCAATTATACTTGCTATTACAGATAATATCAAATAAAGCAAATACTTTTTTTCAAAAAACTTAAAAAAAAGTTTAAATGAAAACTCTTTTATGTATAAATAAAGCATAATAAACCCGGATAATGAACTTGCAAGAGCTAAGCCGTAAACTTTAAGTGGAAAAATTAAAATAATTGAAAAAATAATATTTCCTCCAAGTGCAATAGCAGAAATTTTTGCCGCTTTTAAATGTTTATGCACAGCATATAGATAACTTGAAAAAAGTTTGCTAATTCCATAAGGAATAAGTCCTATTAAATACATAATTAAAACATTTGCTGTAAAAAAAGTATCTTTACTTGTAAATGCACCTCTTTCAAATAAAACTTTAACAATATCTTTTGAATCCATTATTCCCACAATTGTTGCGAGTATTAGTAAATAAAGAAGTATCCAAAATATTTTTTTCATCATCGCAATTGCTTTATCCTCTTTTTTACTATGTAAAAGTTTAGTGATTTTTGGGAAAAACACAGTTGAAGTTGCAATAACAAACAGAGCAAAAGGAAGCTGAAAAAGTCTGTTTGCATAATATAAATAACTTATACTTCCGGATACTAAAAAAGTGGCAAGCCATGTATCCAAAAATGCTGAAATATGTGCGGTGGAATTTCCAAATACAGAAGGTAAAAAATGTCTTTTGAATTCACTTATGTCAATTTTTTCCTCTCTTTTACATCCGATAAGAAGCAGTCTTAAAATTTTTTTCTTTTTGGCCATTATCAAATGAGCTATTAACTGGGCAAATCCTCCTATTAAAACTCCGAAACTTAAATACCAGATAATCTCTTTTTTAGGCAGATTTTTTGAAATGATTAAAGCCGCTATCAACGAAATATTAAGAAGAGCGGTTGAAAAAGCACTAACCGCAAAATGATTTTTATATTGAAGTAAACTCGCAAGAAAAGTTACTACAAATATAAAATCCAAATACCAAAAATTAACGGCAATAAGAGGGGAAGCTATTTTTTTTGCCTCATTGCTAAAACCGTATGCTAAAATATCGGTGACAAAATCTCTGAAAATAGTTACAAACAGGCTTAAAATAAGTATAATTATAAAAAACTTGATAAAAATTACATATGCAAACCGTGCTTTGTTTTTAGTTTTTGCAAATGTCGGCAGAAAACTTTGGCTGAAGGCTCCTTCGGCAAAAATTCTTCTAAAAAGGTTGGGAAATTTGAAAGCGACAAAAAAGATATCGGAATACATATTTGCCCCGAGTATAGAGGCACTCAGCAAATCCCTGATAAATCCGAGAATTCTCGAATTGAAAATACCTAAAAAATTTATAATTATTGCTTTAATCATAAGCGGTATTATATCAAAAAAGGTCTAATGTGGGTCTGTTTGATTTTTTTAAAAAAGAAAATGTGGGAAAAAAAGAGATACAAGTTTTGCCTCTGGTTGTAAGAACTGAAAATGTTAATGACACTCTTGCCAAAATTTCCTCCAAATACAATATTCCTCTTTCAAATCTTGATTTTGAAGTAATGGAAGTTAAAACTTTTATAAAAACAGAAAACGACCATGAGTTTATAGAAATTGATGAAAATTCAAAAATGTTACTTAAAAACGAAAACTTTTTGAGAAATGAAAAAAACGAGATAAAGCAGGTGTATGAGATAAAAATAATAAAATATGAAGTAAGTGACTTTGAATTAACAGGGAAAATGGAAATAAATGAAAAATTTACCGAAGCAAAATTTATTCTTTCGCCAAAATCACTTATTGTATACAGTGACATTCTGCTTGAAAAATTTAAAGCCGAACTTAACAAGAAAAAAATAAAAAACTCTTTATTAATAGATTTGTTTGATGAAAAAATGGATGAATCGGTTGAAAAAATAGTTGCAAAATTAAGGATAATAGGTTCTTTGGAAAGTGAAGAAGAAATATTGTTATGTAAAGGGATAGATGAAATTCCCACTGTTCAGGGAGAAGTGGTTTATCATTATAAAAAGAATGAAACTGCTGTAAAAAAAGAGCTTATTTATCCAGTAAAAGAAGGAGAGGTTTTAATAGAGATAAAAAAACCCAAACCTGGTAAAAACGGCAGAAACTGCAGGGGAAAAATAATTTTGGCCGAAAAAGTTAAAGATTTTGAAATTCCGAGTATTGGATATGATCAAAAAACAATAAAAAAAGAGGAAGATAATGAAAAAATAGTTTTTATAGCATTAAAAAACGGATATTTGTATAATGATTCCGGAGTGTTCATAATAAAAGATGAAATGGAGATAAAACAGATTAATATAAAAACAGGTGATGTTACAGGTGCCAAAGAAAGTGATATTAAAATTGACGTAAAAGAATCTGATGCGCTCAAAGAGGCCATAGGGGACAACACCACGGTTGAAACAACAACATTAATTGTAAGGGGAAACGTCGGAAATTCCGCATTGATTAAATGTAAAGATTTAAAAATAATGGGGCAGACTCATCAAAAGAGTAAAATTTATACCCAAAAAGGTGAAATAAATATTCATAAAGGATATGTTGAAGCAGATGAAATAAAAATAACAAGGCTTGAAAACGGAATAGTAAGAGCCAATAAGGCGGTAATTTCCCAGGTGGTGGGAGGGGAAATTTTTGCTAAAAAAGTAGAAATAGAAATTTTGGGTTCCCATTTAAAATGTTATGCATTGGAAGAGATTAAAATACATACTTTAAAAGGAAGTGAAAATAAATTAATTATTTCTCCTGCCGAGGTATTGGGTGAAAACATTGATACAGACAAATTACAAAAAAAACTGGAAGAAATAAAAAGGGATTTAAGAATAAATATAGAAGTATATAATAAAAGATTAAGGGTTTTGAAAGAAAATAAAAGTTCTGTTGATGAACTGAAAAAATTATACTTACAAAATAAAACAAAAGGTATAAAAACTTCACCCGCTATAATAAAAAAATTAAAAGAATTTAATTCTTTTAAACAAAAAACGGTTGAATTAAAAGAAAAAATCGAGGGATTAAAACAGGAAATAAAAGAGATGGAAGAAACAATCGATAAATTACAAAATGCCATAATATATGCAAAAATTATTTCTTTAAGCCCGTGGACACCTTATAACAGAATAGAATTTGATTTTGTAGAACCCCCGATAAAACTGACATATGACACTAAAGGCAACGAAGGAGTTTGCGGATTTAAACTTAAAGATTTTGGAAATATAAAAAAAATAGTAAAAATAAAAATAAAGGAAAATAATGATAGCGGCTCTTAAGGGCAGGATTTTTGAAAAAGAGGGCGGTAAAATTTTTTTGGAAGTAAACGGGGTAATTTATGAACTGAATGTCAGTATGCTGACTTTTTCAAATGCATCAGACGGAATATATTATATTACTGAAATTATCAAAGAAAACGAATACAGCTTATATGGGTTTTCAGATAAAAATGAAAAAAAACTTTTTGAGCGGCTTATAAAATTAAACGGAGTCGGCCCAAAAGTAGCTCTTGCAATCTGCTCAACCTACACTCCCGAAACTTTTATGGATATAATTTCAACCAAAAATATCGAAGCACTTAAAAAAGTCCCTGGAATAGGCCCTAAGAGTGCTAAAAGAATATTAATGGAAATGAGCGAATTTGAAATAGAAAATGTAAATCCCGTTTTTAATCAGGCTTTAACAGCCCTTGAAAATTTGGGCTTTAATAAAAAAGATATTTTAAAAGCACTTAACGGGATAGAAGGCGGCAGTGTTGAAGAAATGATTAAAGAAGGACTTAAAAGACTTAGCAAAGGAGTAAAATAAATGACTTTTCTTATTATATTCGGAGGGCAGAGTTTTGAACATGAAATTTCAATTGTAAGTGCAATAACACTGAAAGAGAAAATAAAAAACAATAATCTAAAATTCGTTTTTATAGATCAGACAAGAGATTTTTACTTAATAGAAAAAGAAAATATGAAAAGTAAGTTTTTTGCAAGCGGTGAATATAAAAAATCACAAAAATTGGAAATAAAAAAGGGCGGATTTTTTTACAAAAAAGGATTTTTGAAAAAAGAAGAAAAATTGAGTTTTGATATTGTGATTAATCTTGTACACGGGCGAGACGGTGAAGACGGGAAAATACCGGCAATGCTTGAATTCTTTGGTATAAAAGCCATATCTCCGAATATTGAGGCAAGTGCAATAAGTTATAACAAAGTTTTAACTAAAGCTTATGCTAAAGAAATAGGTGTCGAAGTAATTGAATATGAAATAATAAATTCGCCAAAGACAAAGTTTAATTTTCCTGTAATTGTAAAACCGGCAAGACTTGGCAGCAGCATAGGGGTCGGCGTTGCAAAAAATCAGAATGAACTTGATTATGCGTTCGATGTTGCAAGGGAATTTGATGATTTAATTATAGCAGAGCCGTTTATAGAAGGGATTAATGAATATAATCTTGCCGGTTTTTTGTCAGATGAAGAATTTATATTCTCAAAAATAGAAAAAGTTGAAAAAAAAGAATATCTTGATTTTGAAAAAAAATATTTAGATTTCAGTAGAAAAAATATTATGTTAAGTAATATTGAACAAAACTTCGAAATAAAAATAAAAGAAAAATTTACAAAAATTTACAACAGCACCTTTAAAAACGCACTGATTAGATGTGACTTTTTTGAGAAAGACGGAATTATATATTTAAATGAAATAAATCCAATTCCTGGAAGTATGGCTAATTATCTGTTTGACAATTTTGAAAACAAATTGGAAATGCTTGCAAAAAGTGTAACTTTGGAAGAAAAAATAATAATTGATTATCAGTATATTAACAAAATTCAAATGGCAAAAGGAAAATAAATGACTTATAAATTTTTAATTTCAGGCAGGGTTCAGGGTGTCTGGTATAGAAAATTTGTAAGTGAGAGGGCAAGAAAGAGAGGATTTAAAGGATATGTGAAAAATCTTCCTGACGGAATGGTTGAAGCAGTTGCAAATATTGAAAATGAGAAAAGTTTAAAAGAATTTTTAGAAATATTAAAGGAAGGCTCTCCTTATTCTATTGTAGAGAATATCGAATATCAGGAAATACCTGAAATTAAATTTAGTGATTTTGAAATCAGATATTAAGGAAATCTATGTTTGAATTGATTGTTAATTTTATAACTGCTTATGTTTTGGGATTTTATTTAATTACCACGCTTCAATGGTATAACTATAAAGTTAAAAGAATTATATTTCATTTTCATAAACCTCTTTGGCATTTGATATATTTTATTGTTCCTGTTGTTACTTATATTGCAGCTTATAAATTTTTTTGGATATATCTTTTTTTCGGTTTAATTCCCGCAGTATTTTTATGGACCAGAAGAACCAAAGGTTTAAATGTTACAAAAAGGGCAAAAAGATTTTTTTTAATTTTAGGGCTGCTTGAAACAATAAATCTGCTTTTTATATATAAACTTAAAATAAATCCGGGTATCGGTGTTTTGTGTGTTTTAATATTAAGTGTAATGTTTTCTGAATTGATTGAATATATTCTTTTTTTAGCATACAAAAGAAAGGCAAAAGAAAAATTAAATAAAATAAATCCGGCAATTATTACAATAACTGCAAGTTACGGAAAAACTTCAATAAAAAATTTTTTATATCAGTTATTAAAAAATGATTATAAAACTTATAAAACTCCGAGAAGTGTAAATACAATAAAAGGTATTGTTTTAGATATAAACAGAGATCTGCCTGAAAATACGGGAATTTATATAGCTGAAGCCGGGGCAAGGGAAAAAGGAGATATTAAAGAGATAGTGACATTTTTGGAAAATGAATATTCGATTCTTGGAAAAATAGGGCCTCAGCATATAGAATATTTTAAAACAATGGAAAATATTAAAAAAACAAAACTTGAAATATTTGAATCCCCAAAATTAAAAAAAGGTTTTTCGTACGAAGAAGTAAACAATAAAAAAGTAATCGTAATAAAAAATAAAATTAAAAATGTGAAATCCTCTCTAAATGGAATAGAATGGGATATTGAAATAAACGGAGAACTTCATCATTTTAAATCACAAATTTTAGGTGAATTCAATGCCGTAAATGTAACACTTGCTGTTTTTTGTGCATTGGATTTTATAAAAAATATTGAAAAAATAAAAAACAAAGTGCTAAAATTAGAAAGCGTACCCCACAGACTTCAAAAAATAGAAGTAAGTGGAAAAATTATTATTGATGACAGTTTTAACGGTAATATCGAAGGAATGTTGAGCTCATATGATTTGGTAAAAGAATTTAAAGGCAGAAAAATTATTGTGACCCCCGGAATTATAGAGGGCACAAAAGAGATGAATGAAAAAATTGCAAAAAAAATTAATCAGGTTTTTGATATTGCAATTATTACGGGAGAAGCTAACAGAAAAACGCTTTGTGAAAATTTAACAATAAAAAAAATAATTCTTAAAGATAAAAATAATCTTGAAAAAATATTGGCTGATGTTACAAAAACGGGGGATTTAATTCTTTTTAGCAATGATTTGCCCGAATACCTATAAAAGTTAAAAGTTAAAAATGAAAAGTTAAAAGTTAAAGGAAAAAAATGGATTTTTTATTAAATTTAAGTAATCACATCGATTTAAGTATTATCGGTGTAGCAACAGCTGTAATTATTCTTTCTTTTGTTCCCAAAATTGATTTAATGGCTGAAAATTTAAGCAAATTTTTTATGATTATTTCTATAATTGCTCTTATAGCGATGGCTCTAATCGTAAGTTATGATGTAATTGCAAGGAAATTGTGGCATGGCGGAAGCATTGCTATGCAGGAGCTTGAATGGCATCTGTTTGATATAACATTTCTTTTTTCCATAGCTTATACTTTAGCTAGAGATAAGCACGTAAGGGTAGATATATTTTATGACAAGTTTCCGATAAAAATTAAGGCGGTAATTCAAATAATTACAATTATTTTTTTTGTAATCCCCCTATCTACTTTAATAGTGATTGAAGCTATTCCTTTTGTTCAAATGAGTTATTCTATGCATGAACAATCAGGTGACCCGGGCGGGCTTTGCTGCAGATGGATTATTAAATCGGCGATAATATGGGCTTTTTTAGTGGTAATAATACAATGTGTAGCCGAACTTAGAAAAGCATATTATAAATTAAAAGGTGTAAAATGACAGGTATAATTCTTTTTGCAGCGGCATTTGTTTTATTAATGCTCGGTATTCCAGTTGCTTTTGCTTTTGGCGCAAGTGCGATTTTTGTTGCATTTATCGATCCAAACATAGGACTTGACGTTTTTGGACTTTTGCCTTATAGAATATACGGTGTTATGCAGAATTTTACACTTATGGCCGTTCCTTTGTTTATTTTTATGGGATTTATTTTGGAAAAAAGCAAAATTGCCGAAAATATGCTTGAATCAATTGGAAAATTATTTGGACCCGTAAGGGGAGGGCTTGCAATAGCAATTGTCGTGGTCGGTGCAATTTTAGCCGCATCTACGGGAATTGTAGGTGCAAGCGTCGTGATGATGACGGTTATATCACTTCCTTTAATGATTAGACACGGATATTCTCCACGTCTTGCAAGCGGTGTAATTGCGGCAAGCGGTACTCTTGGTCAGATTATTCCTCCAAGCATTGTTTTAATTATTTTAGGGGCGGTTATGCAGATAAGTGTGGGTGATTTATTTAAAGCGGCCGTAATTCCGGGATTAATTATAGTCGGACTTTATATTATATATGTTTTAATTCTGGCTTTTATAAAACCTGAAATTGCTCCGGCCATTGAGACAGACGAAAAATATTCAAAAGTAATAATTAATGCTCTAAAATCATTAATCGCCCCTTCTATTTTGATTATTTTAGTATTGGGAAGCATATTTGCAGGTTTTGCAACACCTACGGAATCAGCGGCAATAGGTGCTCTTGGTTCAATTATTTTGGCAATTGTATATAAAACATTTAATTGGCAACTTTTGAGATATTCAAGCGTTGAAACAGTAAAAACCACCGCTATGGTATTTATGATATTAATCGGCGCAAGGGCATTTTCATTGGTATTTAACGAAAGCGGGGCAGGGGATTTAATTACACAGTTTTTTACCCAGGACATTTCAAATCCGGATATATTTGTCGCAATTACAATGCTGGTTATTTTTATTTTAGGATTTTTTGTAGATTTTGTTGAAATTACATTTATTGTTATTCCTATCTTAATTCCTATTGTTCAACAGTTTGGAATAGACCCTCTTTGGTTTGCACTGCTTATAGCTGTCAACTTACAGACATCCTTTTTAACACCGCCTTTCGGATTCAGCCTGTTTTATTTGAAAGGGGCAGCCGGGGATAAAATTCAGACAAAGGATTTATATATAGGTGTAATTCCTTTTATTATTTTTCAGGTTATTGCCCTTTTGATACTGATTTTTTATCCGCATTTGGTACATATAATGGTTAAGTAATGGTATATACAGGAACAAGCGGTTATTTTTACCGTAACTGGCAGGGGGATTTTTATCCCCCTGAGCTTCCAACTTCTAAATGGTTTGATTATTATAAACAGTTTTTTAATTCACTTGAACTTAATTCAACTTTTTACAGGTTTCCTAAAACTACAACAATAAAAAACTGGAAATATAAAATAAAAAATGATTTTAAAATTTCGATTAAAGCAAATAAAACAATAACCCATACATCAAGATTAAAAAATACGGATAAATTAAAAGGGTTTTTAGATGTTGTTTCTGTTTTGGAAAATAAATTAGGGGTGATTCTCTTTCAGCTTCCTCCGAGCTTAAAATATAAAAAAGAACTTTTGTTAAATTTTGTAAATGCTTTGGATAAAAATTTAAAATATGCAATAGAATGCAGAAATAAAACCTGGTATAACGATGAAGTATATGAAATTATGAAGAACGCTAATATTTGTTTGGTTTGGCACGATTTTAATCAGGATTTTATTTTTGAGTATACTGCTGATTTTAATTATGTAAGATTTCACGGATTTAGCGGAAAATATGTAGGCTCTTATCCTGATGATATTTTAAAAAGTATTAAATTAAAACTTTTAGATGAATCTTTTGTTTATTTTAATAACACTGATGATAACAGTGCATTTAAAGATGCACAGAGGTTTATTAAGCTGTAAAATAATTTTTAAGAGAATATACATTATGTTAACTAAATAATAAATTAAATTTTTATTTCTATAAAAGTACATAAAAATTATAAATATTTAATTATTCTAAATTTTTTATTATTTTTGTAAAAGATACAAAACAAATATACAAAACTATGCTAATATTATTACAAAGATATTGAAAATTAGGAAAACTATATGTCTAAATTTGAAAATTTTAAAGAAAAAATCAAATCGGATATAGCAAAAAACCGTGAAAGAATTAAAGAATTAGGCCCTGGCATTATTACAGGAGGCGCAGGTGATGATCCTGCGGGTATTGTAACTTATACGATGGTGGGAGCTACTACCGGATTTTCTCAGCTGTGGCTACTTTTATTATCAACTCCTATGATGATTGGTGTTCAAAATACAATTGTAAGAATTGCTCTTGTAACGGGTAAAAGTTTACCTGAACTTACAAATGCGTTTTATAATAAAAAAGTTACAATATTTATGATTTTGATATTATCTGTTGCTAATATTTTAACAATAGGGGCAGATTTAGACGCATTAGCTGCTATTTTAGGCATTATTACAGGTAAAAATCAACTTTATTTTCTTATTCCAATAACGGCATTTATTGGATATCTTGTAATTTATCATTCGTATAAAACTATTAAAAAAGTTCTTATTGGTTTTACTTTAATATTATCGGTATATATTATAAATGCTATTATTGCCCATCCAAACATTAAAGAAGTTCTTTTAAATACTTTTATTCCTCATATTGAAATGAAAACAGCTTGGATTATAGCGGCACTTGGGCTTTTAGGAACTACAATTTCCCCTTATTTATTATTTTGGCAAGCTGCAGAAGAAAAAGAAGAACATAAAACAGTCGTTCAAGCAAAAACTGCTACAATAGATACAATTATTGGGATGATATATTCTAATCTTTTATCGTATGCAATGATAATTAGTGGAGCGGTAATGCTTTTTGGTCATAACAATATAGATACAATTCAAAGTATAGCTGAAGCTTTAAAACCGGTAGCCGGGAAATATGCTTTTGCCCTATTTTCTATTGGCGTAATTGTCTCAGGACTTCTTGCCATTCCGGTTTTAGCAGGTTCTACTGCTTATGCTGTAGCAGATGCTTTCGGATGGCGTGAAGGAATGGATTATAAAGTAAGTGACGCAAAAGGATTTTATATTGTGTTTTTAGGTGCTATGCTTTTTGGAGATATTATTGTTATTTCACCTTTATCAGTAGTTGACGCCCTTTATTATTCACAGGTTTTAGACGGTGTTTTATTGCCGATTTTACTTATAATAATTTTAATGCTTTCTAATAATAAAGAAATAATGGGAGAATATAAAAATACGTTTTTTAATAATGCTTTTACCCTGTTTACTTTAGTAGTAACAATAATTTTAAGTCTAATTATGTTTTATAATTTAATTTAGTTCTGATTTGATATAATTTTGCTTAAAAAAGGAAATAAATGAACGAAAAAGAAATCTTTAATAGAGCTAACAATAAATGTGAATTATGTGAAAGTGATAATAACCTTTCTATATACGAAGTCTTTAAAAGTGATAATAATGACGGATATGTTGTACTTTGCGAAACCTGTAGAAATCAAATAGAATCAGAAAATTATGATGAAAGTCACTTCAATTGTTTAAATAATGCAATGTGGAGTGAAGTTCCAGCTGTAAAAATTTTGAGTTACAAAATTTTAAATATACTTGGAAGAAACGATTTAACAGATATGATGTATCTAACAGATGAAGAAATGGCAATTGCTAATAAAAAAGAAGAAAAAATTTTAGATGCAAATGGAAATGAATTAAAAAATGGAGATAATGTAACAGTTATAAAAGATTTGGATGTAAAAGGCGCTGGAAAAACTATAAAAAGAGGAACAGTTATAAAAAATATAAGAATGTGTGATGTACCTGGGCATGTATCTTGCAGAGTTGATGGAATCGGACAGGTATATTTAAAAGCGGAGTTTTTGAGCCCATCAAATTAACTGTGTAAATAAAAACCAAAGACTAAAACTTTAAAGATATTTTACTAAAATATCTTGGAAATATATCACAAGTTGAGGATAAATTTCCGACCAGTTTCTAATCCTACTGTTTTTCCATTTTTGCATAACCTCCTGTGTTGAAGTAAAAAGGACTTTAAAAGCTGCTTCTTTTGAAGGGAATGAGCCTTTAGATTTTGTTTTCTTTTTATGATAGAATTTAAAGATTCAATTGGATTTGTTGTATAAATAAGCTTTCTAAGTTCTTTTGGATACTTAAAAAAAGTAGCAAGCTCATCCCAGTTTCTTTTCCATAAATCATAAATATGAGGGTATCTTTTGCCCCATTTTTCATTGAAATATTCAAGATTTTGAATGGCTAAATCCTCAGTATCAGCTTGATATACTGATTTTAAATCCTTTGCAATTTCTTTTCTGTCTTTGTAAGAGACAAATTTTAAAGAGTTTCTTATCTGATGAACTACA